>JAKFUG010000001.1 GCA_021732785.1 Planctomycetaceae bacterium | reverse complement strand
CGATGAGCTCGGCCAATACGAAGAACTGCTCGGCCAAGGGAAACTCGATGACGACATACAGCGTGCCTCGAAGTTTTACGGCCCAAACGCGATACGCAAGGAATGGTCCGCATGGCATAACACGTTTGATTTCGCCAAGTCAACCCCCGACGTGATGGCACTGCATGTCTCATATGGCCTGAGACTTCAATGCACTCCGTGAGGAGTGATGGCGTTCACACAATTTTCATCGAACGGCAAGCTTCTTCTTTCCGTATCAGCGATGAAATGCGGTCGCGAAGGGATGAACGTCATTGGCAACGGAATGGCGGCCGCCATTCCGTGATGCTCTCTATCGTGCCAAGGACTCCAGAAAGGCAAAGAATTGCCCCCACCCCTCTTTGGCTGGCTCCAGTCCCCATTGCGATTCCAGCCAGCCGCGGGCCTGATACGCCATCTGCAGACGCTCCGCCCGTTCGTAAGCCACGCGCGAAGCGTAATACACGAACTCCCGCTCATCACGGCAAAGAAAACCCGTTTGGCCATGCAGGACTTCTTCGCGCCACCCTCCCCGATCGTCCACGACGAGCACGCAACCACTGGCCATCGCCTCAAACCCCACCCGTGGAAGGTTTTCATACGTCTCGGCCATTTGAATGACACAATGCGCCCGCTGATACAATTCCTGCACCGGACACGCGCCAGGGGGTAAGCCGCGAATCCAGTTGGGTTCACGGCCGATTTTTTCCCGGATGGGATCATTGATTCCCAGAATCACGCCTTCTTTAAGGACCGGGGCGACCATCGTCTCATACACCCAGAACTGCGAGGGATGAAACTTGGCCGGGTCATCCCGCGACACGCGGCAGAAGCGAAACCGATCCTCGTCGCGCTGGGGAATAAACGGAAAATCGACGAGATGAAAGTAGGGGCGGACTTTAAACCACCGATACTGCGAATTGATCGCGATCAAATCTTGCTGCACACGTTCCCGCGCGTGATCGGTCTGATAGAGAAAGCAGTCGATCCAACCGCGGCGATGGGCTGCTTTCTCCGCGTCAAACAGCCAGCACATGCAATTCACGAACGTCGTGGTCTTGGCTACCGATCGAATGGCTTCGAGATTCGTAAGAAACTCGCCGTTGCAGTACGAGATGACATGTTGGCCGCGACAGGCTTCCCAGTTCCGCGGCTCATGGACGATGCAGCCCCGTTCTTCCATCCGCATCCCGCGCAGCGTGTCGTCCAAGGGGCCGGTGTGGACCAAATGAACTTTGAGTCCCAGCGCCTGCCACACGTGAATCTGATGATCGAGTTCGGTATCGGCCCCTCCGACGCGCGAAGGAAATCCCACAACACAGATTTCATTCATCCATCGGCCCCTAGCTTTTCAACGACGACGAGCAGATTGCTTTGGAAACAGAGGAAGTCTGTATCGCTCGTCCGGACTCATCCATCATTCGTGACCAGATCCAATCGCAAATGGGAATCCAGCGCCGCCGGAGACTCGAATGAGGTTGGAACCGTCGACACTCCAATGCGGAGCACATGGCCGGGAAGGGACGATGCCGGATGATCCAGGCCAAATCGCTGCAAACGATCTTGCAGGAGTTCGTCGATCAGTTTCTGGACGCCGCGTCCGCCCTCTTGTTGCTGACGACTCTGATTAATTTGATGGGCCAGTTTCCCGAAGGCTTCCCAGACCTCGTCCGCCACTCGGAGTTCCACGTTCCGCTTGCGTCGCCACTGTTCGCGGAGCCGTTCACCGCCGCGGCGGGCAATGCCAATCATCGCGTCTGCATCGAGCGGCCGGAACACGACGATGCGGCGGATGCGTGAAAGGAATTGCGCCGGAAAGACGGGTTGGCTCGACCGTTCCAGACGAATGCGCGACAACGTCTGCCGGACGGCTTCCGCGACCTCTTCGTCCGACCGCCCGGAATCCGCCAACTGCGCGAGATGACGATCCCCCGCATTGGTGGTCAGAATAAAAATCGCCCGATCCGCTCGGGCTTTCACACCGCGCTGATCAATGATCCAGCCTTCATCAAACAGATTCAAAAACGGCTTCCAGATGTTGGGATGACATTTTTCGGCTTCGTCTAACAGGAACACGGAGTAAGGGTCGGCATTCAGATCATTGACGAGGCGCCCTCCCTGCTCATGGCCGACATAGCCGGGAGGCACGCCGATGATTCCCGAGACGCTATGGGGTTCCGTGAAGTTGCCCATGGGATAAACCTGCAGGCGGCGACTGGACGCGTAAATTTCTGCCACCCGTTTGGCCAATTCGGTTTTCCCCACGCCAGTGAGCCCCGCGAACAACATGACGGAGGCCGGCTTGTCCGTGGCTGTTAAGCCAGCCTGAATTAGCCGCAGTTCGCGGGCGACCGTTTCCACGGCGCGGGGTTGCCCCACGACCGCGGTGGTCAGCAAGCCTTCAAAGTTGGCCTCCCCCCCGCGTCCCAAAATCGTTTCTGCGGGAATGCCTGTCCGGTCGCTGATTACGGCGGCGAGATCATCCTGTTCCAGCGCTTCCACCGCGGCCTTCCGCACCTCGCGATCAAACACCTTCCGCTCACCCGCCTCGCGGAGCACCTGCAGATCTTTGGCAGGGTGATGCGCGCTGAGCAGAAAACTGGAGGTGGCCTGGACCAGCCACGGGATCGTTGCCGGGCTCACTCGCAGTTGATACTCCGCAGCGATCTGCCGGGCCTGCGCGTCGACGATGGCGGCCGTCTCCGCTTCCGAAGGCTCCGCCATGTCGACCCGCGCAAAATAGCGCAGCAGTTCGGCATCGGAAGCGATCAAATCCGCATAGTCCCAGGGATTCACGATGCCGATCACGCGGATGTTCGGGCGGTCCAGCAGGCTGCACAAGAGAGGGCGATTCGATTCTCCGTTCGATCGACGCAGCAGCCCGGCCAATCCATCCAGACAAACAATCAGCGACGACTCCGCGCGAACGGCGGCAAAGATCAGTTCGAGACAGGCGCGACTATCACTCGGTCCAACATGACGGCCATCAATGTGAAGAAAACGGCGGCGGGTCAAGTGTGGAAAGGTTCCGGCCCCTGCGCGGCGCGCGAATTCCTGAACCGCATAGGTCTTCCCGATCCCCGGTGGTCCGACGAGCAAGGGATGACCGCGCTCGGAACGAAACAGAATGGCAGCGAGCTCCCATTGCCGCGGAGAAATCGGCTCCAGAGGGGAAGGAGGAGAGCTTGCCTCTGTCGTCCAATCCTGGACCGGCAATACCGATGCCAACCGGCGAATGGCGTCACTCCAGTTGGCAAGGGGAGGCATCGTGGAAGCGGTCGGCCCCGACGCGGATTCGTCGAATTTTGGCGTCATGGGCTCACCGTTCCGCTCGTCGTCGCCGGGGCTCGAAACCGCGCCAAGGCCGGCGGATACTCCGGATAGTCTTTCAGAATGGCCCGCCATTGTTGCTCCGCCTGTTCAAACTGCTGTCGGTCTTCATAAACGATCGCCAGATTATGCCGCGCCTTATAGCCCGTCAGTCCGGCATCGATACTGGCAAAGTGCCGTTCGGTAGGGGCCTCAATCACGGTGCGGTAACTGAGAATTGCCGCGTCGAGATGTCCCAGCTGATGTTCCACCATCCCCTGCCGGAACCGCAACTCCTTGTCGTGGGGATAAATCTCGCGTGCCCGTTGGCAGACCTCGTCGGCCTCCGGAAACCGCTGTTGCTGATAGAGGACGTTGATCAAGAGTGCATAGGCTTTCCGCACGTGCGATTCCTCGGTACGCGAGACAGCGAGACAGCGCCGCAGGGCTTGTTCGGCTTCGGCAAATTGTCCGCAGTCGGCGTGGGTCATCCCCAGGTTGAAGAGGACGAACGGGTGCTCCGGGCGCTCGGCGAGATCAAGGGTCAGCAAACGGAAGTCGCGTTCGAGCTTTCGGGCCCGCCCTTCGGCCGTCTGGTCGCTTCCCGAATGCACCACAAAAATCTCCGTAAAGCGGACGTCGCCTCCTGCGCGGCGGATCGCCGGCAGAATCTGTTCATGGATCCGATGCTCAAATCGCAGGTCGGGCCGGTTCCGAAACAGTTTGATATGATCGACGATCGTCACGTCCTGGGGACCGTCGGCGGGGGAAGCAGGACAATGGACTTGCATGACAAACCCCAACAGCTCCGGCGGATGTTCAGCGTCGGCGAGGGCTCTTAATTTTGGACCACAGTCCGGTGGGATCGTGTCATCGGAATCCATCCAAAAGATCCAGTCGCCGGTCGCGTATCGTAACGATTCGTTCCGCGCGGCAGCGAAGTCCTCCCGCCAGGCCCAGTGATGCACGGCGGCACCGCGTTCGCGGCACAACTCGGGCGTGCGATCGGTCGAGCCTGTATCCACAACGATCATCTCATCCACCCAAGGCCGAATGCTCTCCAGACAAGGGCGAATCGTCGATTCATTGTTGCGGACGATCATGCAGAGGGAGAGCCGTGGCCGCCGGGACTGCAGCAGCAGTCCTCCACCGGGAGCTTCGATCGCGCGAAAGGGGGCCGCAGAAGGAGCCGGAGCCGCCCCCGTTGGTTCCCATTTCTCCCGATATTTGCGTTCGTTCTCGGCCATCAACTGGGCCAGATTGATCCCGGCCGCTTCAAAGGTTCGATGCCCGAAGTGATGGATGAAACTGTCGACTGCCACCACCGTGCGGAAGCTGGCCTGTCGAGCCCGTCGACAATAATCGTCGTCCTCAAAGTTCCCGATTCCGAAGCGCTCGTCCAGGAAACCGATCGCCCGGACAACCTCCGCGCGAATCAACAGGCAGAAACCAATCAATCGATCATGATCAAAGTGCTTCCCCTGATTCTGTTGCCCCCACTCCCATGCAAATCCATCCAGTCCCTCGAGGTTCTGATAGCGCACCTCGATCTGCTGCGGGCCGCTCACCGCATTGGATGTGGGGCCAACCAGGCCGATTTGCGGATGGCGATGGAGGCAATCCAGCATCCGGCGCAACCAGCCCGTGGTGACGAGTGTGTCGTTATTGAGCAGGAGAAAATATTGGCCCCGCGCGGCACGGAGACCTTGGTTCACCGCGGCCGGGAATCCCCGGTTGTCGGGATTGACGATGAGGCTCACGTCCGACTGGGCCCGCAAATAGTCGACGCTGCCGTCTGTCGAGCCATTGTCAACCACGATCAGTTCATACGGTTCGTCGGTGCGGAATCGCACACTGTCGAGGCAGCCGATCGTATAAGCGAGTTGATTGTGGGTTACCAGGATGATGCTCGTCAGGCCCGGCTTGGTGGGCGCGCGCGGACGGCCGCGGACGAGATACTGATAGGCATAAAAGGCTTCCGCTTGTTGCGGCGTGAGCCCGTTGATCTGCAGCCCCCCCACCTGAACCGTTCCAGGATGTCCCGCCGCCCGCCACGTCTCATACCCCTCCCCCGGAACAATTTTCCATTCGGCGATCTCCAACCCGGCGCGGAAGAAAAGCTTGCCAATTTCCCGTCGGGTGAAAAACCGGACGTGATCCTCGTCCAGTAATCCGGATGGCTCGTAGTTGAAGTTTCCGTCCAGGAGACCAGTAATCACACTGTGGTGCTGGACATTCGGCAGGCTCGCAATGAGATCCCCCTGCGGCGTCAACCAACGACGGCAGCGTGCGAGTAAATCCCCCGGACGACGTAAATGCTCCAGCACGTCAGCGGCGATAATGCAATCAAAATATCCCTCCGGCAATTCTCCCTCGAGGCGCTCCAAGTCGGCCACGAGCACTCGGTCGAGGCGCGCGTGCGCCGCTTGCGCCGCAGTGGGATTCATCTCGACACCCCAAACCTCGCAGTCACGTCGGCGCTTCAGTGACTCTGCCAGTTTCCCGCTTCCACATCCGAGGTCTAGAATTCGCCGCGCCGTCGGCGGCACCAGCGCCGCCACTTCGGGGCGGGGATGATCGAAATACCCCGCCGGTTTTCCAGCTCCCTCCTGGGCGAGTCCGGGAGCCGTTTGCGGCTTCTCGACGGGATGTCCGGGGCTCCGCTGCATGATGACCGATCCATCCTGGAGCACTCGGTCGAGATTCCAGCGCTCGAGCAGCCATTGTTGCGCGTCCGCATAGTTCGACCGATGCGCCTCGTATCCTTCCAGCGCCGGCACGAAACGATCGTGTTCAATCGTCACATCAACACTTTTGGCGACGCGGATCCCGGAACTCTGGAGGCGTAACAGAAAATCGAAATGCTCACCGCACAGGCCCCCTTGCCAGGGGACGGTTGCCAAAACGGCGCGGCGAAAGAGGGCGAATAAAGGAATGTAATCACAAATCCCCCGAGCGGCATCGCGCCAAGCCTGCGTCTCATGGTGCAAGGTGCGGCCAACGATGTCGAGCGTGCCCCCCGACTGTCGGAGCACGCGCTGTCCGTGGTGGTGATCCATGCAGTTCCCGGCGATGCCTCCCAGATCGGGTTCCGTCTTCAAGCGGTGAAAGAGCCGATCGATTCGGGTCGCATCCGAGAAGAAGAAATCGTCATCGAGGAACAGCAGGAACGGGCGGTTCGTCGCCGCGACCAGCGCATTGCGGCCCGCGGAAACACCGGCCGCGAAGGGGAGCGGGAGGAGGCGGAAGCGGGGTTGTGCGTCGATCAACTGACAACAGGCCACGCTGTCGGCATCGCGGCCTTCCCGCAGATTCCCATCGTCCGCAATCGTCACCTGCGCCTCGGGGTAAAACTGCCGGATCGATTCCAAGAGCCGACGCAGCGCAGCGGGGCGCAGAAAAGTTTTGATCCCGAAATCGAGTTCATCGAGCCACGTTTCTGCGAGGGGCCATCCGACGGTGACGGAGGACGATGCAGGCGAGTTTCGTTCGAGGGCTTCCAAAATGGTCTGCATGCGGTGGCGATAAGTGTGTTTGGCCAGCACTTCCCGGCATCCGGCCGCCGCGATTTGTTCGCGCTCAGCATCGTGTTGCAGATAGTAGGCCAGTTTTTCGTCGAGTTCCTCTTCATTATGGTAAACGGCGCAGTGGACGCCGTCCTGCAACAATTCCGCTTGTCCATTGTCTCTCAAGTCATTTGTCAACAGTAACGAGCCGCAGGCGGCCGCTTCGAAGACGCGCATATTGACGTCATCGCGGACGCTCTGATTGATCACCAATTTGGAGGCACTGTAAGTCCGCGCCATCTCGTCAAAATAGCGTTGGCCAATAAAGCCCCGCGGAAAGCGCTGTTGCAGATGGCGGAGCAGTTCCGGCCGTCGTCCCGCGCGCACGGTCCCCACAAAGCACCAATCGAATTCCAACGGCACCTGATAGCGACGATGAACCTCGGGATCGCAGGCCAGCGGCAGCCAGCGGGCATCGATCCCATCCTGCTGCAATCGCTCCGCGCCATTCCGCTGGGCCGCAAAAACCAGATCACATCCCAGCGCCCGTTCGCGACAGCGTTCATACCCCAGATGGGTATCAATCACCCAGCAGGCACGGGGCCGCAAACCATCGGGGATTCGATAGGCCAGACTATCGTCGATGAAAAGGAAGGCATCAAAATCCTTCGGAGAGATGCGCTCCAGATCGCTCGGCGAGACATGTTCGACAGCAATCAAACCACGGAGCGCCCGCTCGCAATAGACCCCCGTGGTATCGGGACGCAACTGCTTATCAAAAATGATGGCGACGCGACGCAGAGACACCGTATTGTCCTTTTAATTGTGCCATGGACCACCAAGAAGCGCGGTATACGCTGGCAGAATCGACTCCCAGCGAAAATTGTCCTCAAACCGTTTTCGACCGGCGATCCCGAAGCGTTCTCGCAAAGAGCGATCATCCAGTAAGCGACTGATTTGCTGCGCCAAGTCGCCGGCATCGCCAGGACGCGCGAGAAGCCCCGTCACTTCCTCTAGCACCACAAACGGCAGCCCACCAATCCGGCTGGCAACGACCGGACGCCCCGCTCCCATGGCTTCCACGGCGGTCCGCCCGAGGGCTTCCTCGGCAATCGTCGGACAAACAATGAGATCACAAGAGGCCATGAGCGCGGGCAACTCCCGTTGCGACTGCCAGCCTGCATATTCCACGAAATCAGCTTGTAACCCAGTAGGAGGGGCGGTCACCAGTAGGCGGAAATCCCGCCGCTGCTCCCACAGCGTTCGGCAGGCAGCGAGCAAGACCGCAAAGCCCTTCATTGGTTCCGCGGTGATCCCGGCGAATAACAGACGCAATCGACCATCGCTCAGAGAAGAAGGAGAAGACGGACTCTGAAAACGTTGGGAGTCAAAACCGCTCGGAATGACATGGACGGCGCGGCTGTAGGGCTTGACGCATTCGGCAATCAGCGGATTGACGACGAGAACTCCGGTCGCCTCGGAGAACGCCCGCCGCAGACAGGCATCGTAGTTCGCATCATGAAATCCTGCTAAGGCGCGCTCGTCCTGATGGAGTGAGCCCGACAGGGCAGCCCGCTGCGTCACGCAGGTCCGGCAAACGTCGGGCGAGGCCAATTGATGACGGGGACAACATTGCCAACCACCACGACCGTCCATCAGTAAGCGGATATTGCTTAAGGGGCAAAGACATTCCTGCGCCGCAAGACGCAGAAAGCAGGAATATCCGACCAGGGCTTCGGCAAGCCGGGGTTTGAAACTCCAGCTGTCGGTGATGATCACATGGTCGGGGGCAAACCCCGCCACCGCTGCCCGAACCCGCCGCTGGACGGACACCCGGGACCAGTCTCCCTCCGCAAACTCCAGAAATTCGATCGGCCAATCGACCGGTTCGGTCACTTGCCCCACCGCCCAGGGTTCGTACTGCACGACAATGTGACGGATAGAATATCCGGCCTGACCGAGAAACCGCGCGAGTTCGGCCGTGTGGACGGTCCCTCCTCCCGTCGAGGGCCAATTAAAAAGCAGGCTGACGATCGCAATGCGCGTCGCCCGCGCTGAGGGAATCGGTATCGCGTCAGGGATTGCGAGTGTGCGTCCAATGAGGCCGGCGTTCTGCTGTGGCACGGACCAGTGCGGTCGAAGGGCGATGGCCTTGGCAAAGGCTGCCGCGGCAACTTCGACGGCTCCCCGGAGCGCCGCGAGCACTCCCAGATCGTTCTGGACGCGCGCCATCAGTTCGGGGGCGAGGGACTCTCCCGCCAGCGTCCGCAAGGCGCTCTCGGCCGCCAGCCTGTCGGTTCGCGCGAGACCGACGACAGCATCATAACGCTTCCAAATCTCTTCGACTCCCGTCGACGAATGGTGCGCGTGATTCGCATCCCGGCCATTCATGTGAAGCTTTCATGCATCCGAAACAAGGTACGGGAGAGTGCAGTCCATGTTGCCGTTGTCCTTCAACGAGCTTGGAATGCGTTCAAGGTGGACACACGTCTCCGCCAAGTTAGCGTGCGGAGGATTCGTCGCCAAGGCCGCGTGGGAGTCGACCACGTCTCAGCGAATCAATGGTGAAGTCGTTCCTCCGTCAGAATTCCTGAGAATTCTGATCCTCATCCAGTGGATGTCGTTTCCGCATTGAGGTAACTGAGGACTGCACGAAGCGGTGATCGGAACATCGGGCGTCGGGCGAACGTCGTCCGGAGCGTTGAGACCGACCGCTTCGACTCAGGAGTCGACTATGGCCGCCAAGAAAGTCTCCAAGAAAACGTCTGCGAAGTGCACGAAGTCCACCGGGAAAGCGAAGGCCTCCCAGACTCGCGCCGAAGCCGCGAAGCCTGACGGCAAGCTCAGCCAACTGCATGCCGCGGCCGAAGTTCTCGCTGAAGCCGGCGCGCCGCTGACCGCAAAAGCGATGGTCGAAACAATGGGCCGCAAAGGTTACTGAACGAGCCCCTGCGGCCAGACCCCGCACGCCACGCTGTATGCCGCCAGCCTGCGGGAGGTTCTGAAGAAAGGCACGGAATGACGATTTCGGACGGTGGACCGCGGCCAGTTCGCGTTGAACACGCAAGCCACCCCTTCCCCAGCAACGAAATCGACGAAATCCAACAAGCCAGCGACGACGAACGCTGTGAAGCCCAAGGCGACCGCGGAGATGATCGAACCTGGCAAGTAGTCCTACGGCGCTGCCCAGTTCTACCCCTCAACGCCCCACGGTCGCCCGTGCGGGCGTTTTCGCGACGCGGCGGGGCGACGCCCGATTGGGAGTGACTCGCCGATGGCGCCATCGTCACCGCGGAGACCACCGCGAACGGCGTGGGCGGGCCGTGTTATCAGAAATGGGAGAACGACAGCAGCCAGTTCCTGAAGGCTTTCATCGGTTACCAGGACGACCCGGACTACGTCGAGGTCATCGAGCTTCATTCGGCGGATGCCAAAGGCGGCACGTACGTCCTCCGGCACTTTCCGAAGGTCCGGCCGTATCGGAGGTTTGATTGGGAACCCACGGACGGGCCTCCACCAGACCCCGAAAACACGAACGGAGCCGATTTCCTTGAGGAATCCGACTCCGCTGTGTTAAGCAATTCTCGTCTGGTTCGGGTAACCGACGAGAAAGCTCCCCGAATAGGACTCGAACCTGCGACCACCGGTTTAACAGCGGCCAATCCGCATGCGTGATTTTTTAAGATTCAGGTCACCTAATCGTGTAGCAGAGTGTAGTTAATCGCCTTGAATTGGATTCAATTTAACCTAATTGCCCTAGAGTCAGTTGTGAAGAAATAACCCGATAATTCCCGGTTCTTTGGTGTGTTTGTGGCGAACCGTAATACTTATCGTCCACCACGATCAGCAACAGATTCGGTCGTGGTGTGGTGTAGCCATTCGTCTGTGCAGACGCCGTCACCGCCCAGCCGGTGCTGCCAACGAGTGTGACCAGAAACAGCATCTTGAGAAGTCGCATTAGGAATCTCTCCAGTCCGGCAGTCCCTTCTTCATCACTTTGGTCGCCTGCTTGGCGTCGAACTTCTCTGGGTCGAAGTCGCCAACCCATTCCATGAAATCATCGTGCTGTTCGTGCTTGGGATCAGCCAATGCTTCAAGAAACTCGTCGAAGCCACCGATGCCACCCACATCTTCGGGAGGACAGGCTCGGTCGCCTTCAAGACACAGCGGGTACTTCTTGCCCGGCTCCTTCTGGAGACTACCCTCGAAGAGAATCTCGTGCTCCCAGCCATCGCCGAAATCGTACTCGTAGGCAAAACTGAATCGTTTGCCCGCATTCGGGGTGATGTCGCTCATCTTGATTTTCGTTGAGTCGATGCACTGGAACTCATCGAAGCCGTCGTCGAGCAGTTCAGGATCGCCGTATCGCTTCTCGAAAATCTCAAACTGGTGGAGATGAGAGTTCGTCCAGCCCATCGCCGTCTGGATGTGTTCGTGCAGCTTGTCGAGAGTGCAGTCCTCAACCTGAATTCGCCGCCAGATGCGTGGTTTCGATTCGACTAACGTGATCTTGAATTGGTAGACGGTGTTAGCGGCCGCTTTGGGGTTGGACTTGCCCTTCGGCTTCTGTGCCTTCTGAAGTTTGGCTTCGCCGAGCCCGTCGATCCCATCTTGTAGGCGATCCGTCAGGTGCTTGGCGACCAACAGGACGGCGATCTGCTTCCGGGGATCACCTTCGATGGACGTTTCGGCCAGGGCCATCGTCATGCTGGCGACTTCGGCGACGGTGAAGGACGCCTTGTCCTTCGCCAGCTTGGTCTTGATCGACTTTGTGACTTCAGGGACGGTCAGTAGGACCTCCCGCTGGACCGGTGACAGAGTGAAGTGTTCGAGCGGCTTGGTCTTGATGCCCAATGACTCGGCGGCGATGAGGGCCGTGGCCGCAAATTCCGCCAACTGGGCGGCATTCTTCGCCAGCACTTGAGCCTTCTTGGCCGCGTCGAAGTTGATTGTCTGGGGTGCATCTTGAGCGGAAGCGGGGTTTCGTGGCATCGGCACTTTTCCTCGATGACGGTATTCGTGCGCGCCGGATCATTCGTCACTATGGACTTCGGTGCGACTTCGCGAGGATTCTAAAGCGGATCGCATTCGGCCTGAAGTCTAAGCCGGGAACACAGCGCCTTTCCTCGACCGCGGGCCACGGTAATGCACGTGAGCGATCGAGGCTATGTCGCCGCCTCGTCGAGTTCCCAGACGGTGCCATAAGCCTCTTGGTTCTCGAAATACTCCAGCAGTCGAACATAGAACTCGTGATTTGCGAGAGTGCTGCTGTCGCCGAAAACCGTCAGGCTCCGACGCGCCCGCGTGAGAGCGACGTTCATCCGACGGGTATCGGTGAGAAATCCCAGTTCACCCTGCGGATTGGATCGAACGAGGGAGATGACGACCGCTTCCTTCTCACGCCCTTGG
The DNA here is from genome assembly GCA_021732785.1 of Planctomycetaceae bacterium. Taxonomy (GTDB): domain Bacteria; phylum Planctomycetota; class Planctomycetia; order Planctomycetales; family Planctomycetaceae; genus DSVQ01. The sequence continues at coordinate 172,812 of JAKFUG010000001.1, read as the reverse complement.
AAACCATCGACCGTGTCGATTTCCACCGCCTCATTAGAAATGAGTTCGCGAAGTCGGCGGGCCTGCGCGGCATACGGTGTGATGACGGCGATCTCCGCCGCGGCGACTCCCGCGGCGAGCAGTGCGGCGACATGCTGTGCCACGAAGGCCGCTTCGCCGGGATTCTCGCGACTGGAGCCCTCGGTTTCGGCTTGCTCATCACAACTTGATCCCGCCGTGTCGTAGAACTTCAGCGCAGCTTGCGTGAGGGGGCAGGGGGTCACATGCGGCAGATCGGCGAGCCGATGCTGACGAACCGCGTCGGCGGCAATCAGCGACGATTCATAAAACTCGTCGGACGAGAACTGCATGATCTGTTCGTGCATGCGGTATTGTTTCGTGAGTCGCCTTGAGATCGCCGCTCCGCAAAGCCCGTGCAGCCGCTCCATCAAACTAACGTGAAAGTTCTCCTTCCGGGCTGCGTGGGAAAGGACCGTCGGCGGCAACTGGCAATGATCGCCAGCCAGCACGAGTCGACGGGCGCGGAGCAACGGAATCCAGCAGGTCGGTTCGGTCGCCTGAGCCGCTTCATCAATGACAACCAGATCAAAGACCCGATCGCCGAGCAGTTCCGCATTGAGTCCGGTCAGCGTGGCACACACGACGGTGGCCGAGTCCAACAGATGGGCGACCAATCGCGATTCCAACCGCCGCGCGTCGTCGAGCAGTTGCTTGGCCTCGGCTCGCAGATTACGGCGTTCGCCGGGAGGTGGTGCGGTCCGCTTGTACTTGCTGGCTTGTCGGCGCAATGACCAGGCTTCGCTCGTCCACTCACGCGCGAGCTTGAGGTCAGAATGCGTTTCCACCAGGACATCGAGCGTGTGCTCGCGCAACTCGGGTAGAACACGGGCCGGATGACCGAGACGGATCACTCGTTCGCCGCCCGCCAGCAACCGTTCCAGCAGGTTATCGACCGCCAGATTACTGGGCGCACAGGCGAGGACTCGTTCACCTCGGCGGACTGCCTGTCGGATAAGTTCCACGACGGTGGTGGTCTTTCCCGTTCCCGGCGGGCCATGAATGATCGCAACGCTTTCCGCCGCGAGCGCATGGGTCACCGCGTCGCGCTGAGAATCATCCAGAGCGGATAACCGCGTCCATGCTTTCGGCGTCCCGAAGACCGGGGACTCTTCGCCCAGAAGACAGTGTTTCAATACCGCCAAGGGCCCGCGCTCGGCGGCCATCGCCTTCCGCAAGGCGTCCCGCTGCCGTTGGCGGGAGATTTCATCCGAGGACAAGTCGAGGCGGAATGTCGGCCGATCGGCGACAGGTTCCGGTGACTCCGCCAATGCCACGGTGATCGTCGCCCGATTCCGCTGGGTGACGATTCCGCGCCAGACTTCGTCAGCCGCCGCGGTTTCTTCTGACACGATGACAGGAGTGCCCGCATTCAGCCGAGTCCACGGAAGTTCGAGACGGCGATCTCGCTTCCCGAGCGTCACGACCACCCGTCCGCCGAAACCGGTGGTTTCGTCTCGAATCGCGAGCCCCACGAGACTGCACCCGCTCAGCTCGGCGGCCGAGCCCGTCAAGCGACGGGACATTCCCGCGACGGCATCGGACTCAGCCGCTGCTTCAAGGTCGAGACACCGCAACAGGCGTTCAAAATGTTCGTTCAACAGTAAAAATCTTGTTTCAAAACTGCGTTTGTACCGAGCGCATTGACCACTCATGCCGTTCGATCATTGCCGCAGAAACAATGAATCGAACTTTCACGGCCGGATGACTTGGCACTCCCTTAAAAACCATCCCGCTCATTCGTCAAGAGATTCAAAACATCAAGCAATCTTCCTCTGGACATTCCGGATCGTCGAAATCCAGCAAGACCGGTTTTCTCAGTGGCTCCCGTCGGCAACGGCTCCGCTTTTCGGCCGCCTTCAGTCGATCCCATGCCGCCTGCACTTCCTCACCCGTCATTGTTCCCTCTTCCCGCAACTTCCCGGCGACGCTCGTGTAGAAGTCGTGCGCACCATAAGAGATCACCGCAGGACTGCTGTGAATCCATCGCTCCAGCCAACTCCTTCGCAACGGCTCCTCCTCCCAGAAGAAGCCCGCGGACTTCCACGCTTGATCCCAGTCGATCGCAAACTGCTGGACGTGCGCAATGTCGCATGGCATCTCGCGGTGTAACAGTTCGGCACACGGTCCCGCCACGGCGATGCTCATCAAACCTTCGATCACCCGCGCATGATCACGACCGCCATTGACTCCATCCCAGTTTGGCACACGAATCATCGTCCACGGATCCAGACGTCGCGCAGTGCCGCGCTGCTCAATATCGGCGTCGGAAAAGCCATCGAGCGCGAGTTTGTGAACCGAAAAACCACACATCGCTGCGGCATAGGCATGCCCGGCGATATGCCACGCGCGGTGTTCAAGTTCGGTGTTCATGCGGGGATCTCCAATCCATTGGGCCTTCGAACCATCGGATCAAACCGATGGCAGTGTTACCGCTACTTAATCGCGGCACGCTTCAACGTGGCACACGCTGACTCGATATGATTCATCATCTCACGAACAAATGCTCCTGGCACTCAATCTTTCGTGCCGTCGTCTGGATTTGCTCACTTTCCCGACGTGTCGTCGCGAGTTCCTCTGCGGTTGGCACCAGCCCGCGACGCATCATCTCCTCGAAATCCCACAGATTCTTGACGGTCAACCGGAGCGCTTGCCGGGCCTTTCCGATCGTCCTTCCCTGGACGGCTTCGGACCTCAACGTCGACATGAGGATCTCCTTACCAAGATAACGTGGAACTGCCGATGCCGGCGCAATCCGATTCATCAAGCCTCCGTCGAGTCGCTGTGCGGACAAACGACAAAGACGACTCAATCGTCTCCCTTCCGAGAGGACATTCTCGCCAGCAGTGCTCAGCAGTTCCAGAAGTCTCTCAAGACTCCCGCGCGCCCTCGCAAGCCGGCTGGGCACCTCGCCATACTTCACCGTGTCGAACACGGTGTCATCCGAATGCGGGGCCACTGATCGGAACAGACCATGAATCACCCCGTTGACGCGATACCGTTGGCGAATATCCGATGTCCGGCTGAGTGACATGATTGCTTTCCGTCCCTGCGGTCGATGTGGATCAAAAAGAATTTGCAAGACGTTCGCCCGACAGTTCTCGACGAGCGTCTCGACGGTCGTAGCGAACTCAATCGCTTCTTTAAGCGTCGGAAACGAAACTTTCATCTGCTTCACAATCTGTTCAGCAAGTTGCCTTGCTGGTTTGCGTTTCGCAAGACTGACCCATTTGCAAGGTTCCAAGCTGCTTTCCGGAATCGATCGGCGGCGGACTTCGAGGAATCGTCGCCCGAGCAGGTACTCGTCCTGGAGTCCGCGTGCGGATTCGTTCTTGTTGCGTGGCTCTGCAACGAACTCAACGAGGATTTTCAATGAAAGATGCCGCGATGCCAGCTTCGCGCGAAACGTAGCGGTCGACGGACGATCGGGGAGTTGGAAGAAGTGGGAAGGGCATTGGGCCCCACAGTCACTGGCACCGAACTTCGGAACCGGCACGGTCGTGCCAACGAGGTCTGACAACGCCTTAGCCCAGTGATGCTCGAACTCGGAGTGTGCCGTCTCGCCGTACCAGATTTCGCAGAGCAGGGCGTGCTCGCGAAAATAATCGACGTGCCAGTGAAACCGTTTGCGATCGCCAATATGACGCTGATGCCGGGTCAGACGACCTTTGAGTCCGCCTGCACCACAGGCACTACCCACGTAGAGATACCAGCCCGGCGGAAATGAGTGCTGAGTCCCCTTGCGATCGAATGCGATGCTGGTCGCCTTCGCCAAGTGGAAGACGAGGATGTAAACGCCGGACGTTTGTGGAAGTAAAATCACGAAAAGCCCCTCAATGACCGGCGGACTCGTCGTGAGTCCGCCGGTCGGAAAAAGTGGCACTCCCTCGTGGTGAGCCGCCAAACTGGTCAGGGTGGGTTGGTAGCGACTCTATGCCGTTACGATCTGATCGGCGTAGCTGTAGAAGTATTCCGGCATCTCCCGGACCCGCAGGCCGCGTGTCCATTCGGACCAGTCACCGCCGTGCGGATGCCGCAGCTTGAACTCTCTTCCCTGGAGGCTTGGAAGACGGCCGAGCTGCTTCAGGAAGAAAGCCAAGCCTTCCTCTCGGCAGCGATCCCGCAGTTCGATGGCCCACTCCACGGGGAACAACTCCACGTTGGCTCTCGCACCGCTCTCGCCACCGACGATGACCCAGTCGATCCCGGTCAGGTCGATCTTGTCCGCGAGAGGTTCCCAGAGCGGTTCCAGCGACAACCCTCGAACTGCCGCATTCACCTCGCGCAAGGCATCCACTCGGGACAGCGTCTTGGATGAAGTGACTGTCGTCATTGCACAGACGTTGGCCGGGAAGCCTCCGATGCTGTCGACAAACTGCCGCATCACATCGGGGCGTTTGGTCAGCCACAGCCAGAGATGTCGCTGTCCTTCCGGAGTCTGGAACGCTGCCATCTCGCTCCGCAGAAACTCGAAGTCCTGCTTGCGAGAGAAAGCGTCGCCCATATCCGACACGAAGATCAGACGCGGCAATCCATTCAGCCACGGCTTCTCGTCCCGCTCGATCCCAGTCAGGTCAGACCATTGGGCCGCAACTTTCGTACGACCGGGAAACAGGGTGATCGTCTCGAAGGTCGGGGCGTAGCCCACGTTGACATCACGCTGGGGATTCTCCAGGTCGAAGCCCCGATTTGCGTGGAGTTGGGCGGCGTAGCACTTCAGGCTCTTTTCGATCGTGGCCTGGATGAGACGGCCTGCCTTCGCGGAGAACAGCTCCGAAGCTCGGCGTTTCATTCGCTTTCGCAGGTGCCGTAGGTTGGTGGTGGACAGGCCGTTCTGGTGCCCCTCGCCCGGTCCGGTCTCCGATTCTTCGAGCGTGGCCCAGTCCTGTGCCAGCACTTCGCCGAAGAGGGACTTCGCGGTCCCCTTTGTCCAGCCCGAAATCCCCGCCAAAAGGCAGGCGCGATCGATTGCTGCCAAGAGCTTCTCCGGGGTTGGGAGCAGCTCGCAGCCGTTACAGCCCATGATGGGGTTGGTCGTGCTATCGCACCATTGAATGTTGGTCGTGATTGACATCAAGGTTCTCCCGAAAATGCGGTGTCGTGAGGTCACTGGCAAACCGCGAGCGTTTCGCGCTTCGCCAGAATGGACCGTTTTGGTCTGGTCGGTGATCGGCACCTCGTGGGTGGCTGAGCAGCGACGGAACCTCTCTCGGATCGTGACTCAGTACGGATCATGCAACGTACGGCCGCACAACCACCGACCATCCCAGGTCAGAATTGGGAATCGCGCCAGACCTCTTGGGCACAACTGACGGGATTGATTGAGGGAAAGACGACGCCAGCAACGCATTGCGGGGCGTATCGCCTTTCTGACGCAACCCACCGAGACGCGCTCGGCAGATCAACCAAACCCATCACACATCAGGCCACAAGTTGTGGCCTTCGAGAGTGTCAGACGACTTTCGGCTGCACGCCATTCAGGCAACTGCAAGCTCTAGCAAAAGTCGTGGCTGACTCATCGGTCAAGGCATGGGCTCGCGAAGGGATCGAGATCCAGTAGATTCTCGATATTCGCGAACAGCGGCAGGTACTTTCCGTTTCAGACGCGTCTGATTATGGCGGCATGCCGAAAATCAAAGCAACGAGATAGACGCGAATTCAGCAACTTTTTTTTGAAATTGTCAGCGCCCCAGTGGGCTCCCTGTTCTGGGCGCTCCCCCCACCACACCAATCTCTCCGGAGAATAAAATCGGATAACTGGGGGGCTTGGATGCTTCAATCTCCGGCCGCGAAGTTCATCATAGATCACTTTTCAATCAGCCCAGCTTTTCGACGCATGGCGGCAAAAAGCGCATCCGCGATCGCCCTCATCCCTTTGTCACCGGGATGCGCGGCAACACCGGCATGCTCGATCTTCCGCTCGGAACTGGCTGCATTCGATGGATCGCGTCCGATCTTGGCAATGTCCACAAACGTGACGCCGGCCTCCACACTAGCCTTCCGCAGGATGTCGTCTTTGACTGGATGTGGCCAGAACGAACTGCGGACGAAAATCGTCGGTTGGCCGTGCTCTTTGAGGATCGACAGGAGCCTCGCGAATGCCGCGGCGAACTTGTCGCGTGCCTCAGCGTCGGCGAGTTCGGCCACATTCTCGCCAATGGCCACGATCACGAGGTCCGGTTGAAAGTGCAGCTCATCCCTGAGGTTTGTCTCGATGTCGAAGCTACCGTATCCGCGTTCAAAGTCAGCGATATTGCGGACTCTAATCTCCGGCTTTACGCCGGTAGATTTGGCAATCTCCGCAGTGAGAAGATGGACGTAGTCCTTCTCTTTGGCACTGGCAGCCATGCCCCAGTTCCCTGTCCAGCCAATGGCGGGAGCCGGGCCGTGAAATGTGATGCTGTTACCAAGACACAGCACCTTTCCTGCGGCGAGATTTCCGTTCATCGGTTTGGGAGGCGGCACATCCGCCGCCTCAACCGCCGTGTGCGACATCAGCAACAAGATTGCCAGCTTCAGAACACATTTCACCAGGATGTTCCCGCATCAACCGTCAACAAACCCCAGTTCGCTTTGTACCATGTGGCTGGCAACTCTGCCCAAACCAGAGCTTCGGCCGACAGTCTGTGAAGCCAGGCACCCCTGTCGTGGAGAACGCAACGAGATGAAGACCCACTTGCTGAGCCTCTTTGTGCTGTGTGCCGCAGCCAATGTAGCCGTCGCCGTCGAGCCCATCACGTTAAAACTCTGGCCCGACGGACCACCGACGGCGATGGTCCCGAAGTCGGAAGCGACGGCGAAACTCATCCAATCCTACGGCGGAGTCGGCCCCAATCGCATTTCGGATGTCAGCGATCCCACGATCACGGTCTTTCGGCCGGAGAAACCGAATGGAACATCGGTGATTGTCGCCCCCGGCGGTGGTTTCATGTTTCTTTCGTATGCTCACGAAGGAACGCAAGTCTGCGAATGGCTCAACTCACTGGGCGTCACAGCCGTACTGTTGAAATACCGCACACCGACGCGCGACGAGAAAGAAATGTTTGAGCTGCCCGTCCAAGACGCAGAGCGTGCCCTGGGTCTGGTGCGGTATCACGCGGCCGAATGGAAACTCGATCCGAAGCGAGTGGGCCTGCTGGGATTTTCGGCGGGAGCGAACCTCGCCGGGCATGTCGCGTGGGATCGAGGCAGTCGGACCTATCCCCAGAAACCCGAACTCGATGACCCGCGTGGTCCGGACTTTTTAGTATTCATTTATGGCGGCGGCTTTCTCGACAAGGACGACCCATCGAAGTTCCGGCCCGGATTCAACATCCCGCCCGATGCGCCGCCGGTCTTTTTTCTGGTCGCTCACGATGACAAAACAAACCCAGTCGAAGCGGCGATGCTGTATCTGGAGTACAAGAAGCGTGATCTGTCAGCCGAACTCCACATTTGCGCGAAGGGTAGACACGGATTCGGCATGCGTAAAGACGGCAAACCGATCAACGATTGGCCGCAGCGCTGTGCCGAATGGATGAAAAGCCTCGGCTTCCTCGACCCGAACGTCGCCGTGCTACGGTAACGGATCGGTCGGTGAATCGATCAGCAGGTTGTTGGAAAAGAGGATGTTCTCGCTCATTGGAGCCCGCAATTCCATCGCCTTTGGCAGACTGGAGAACGTGTTGCCGGTGATGGTGATGTCGCGCGTCCCTTCCAAGACCAGTCCGCCTGCCAACTGGTCGTTCAGCTTGCGTTGGACGGTTCCCTCGCCAATGTAGCTGTCGCAGAAGCTGTTCCCGGTGACGGTGATGCGGCTGCTGTCCTTTCCGATCCGCAGGCAGCGTGTCTCCAATTGAGGCGGCTGGGTGCCATCCTTGGCTTTCGGCGGCAACTTCAGCAATGGAAACGTGTTCGCCGACACCGTGCAACCATGCGCGTCGACCAGGTCGATACCGCCCCCATTGTGAGCGATCACATTCGACGACAACGTGATGCCGTAACAATCGCGGGCCAGGACAATCGCGCGCCCATCGCATTCTTCGATCATGTTGCCGGAAACGACGGACCCGTAGGTGTTCTCGATCACGACTCCATCGCCGAGATGATCGTCGATGCAATTGCCGGTCAGGCAGAGGTTGAAGGCATCGAAACAGTGGAGCGCGTCACGGTTTTCTTCGAATTGGTTCCCGTTGACGACGATGTCATGGCAACCCGGCAGGTTCAGCCCGGTCTCCTTGTTGTAGGTGATCAGGCAGGCGTTGACGCGCGGGTCTTCATAACAACGATCGAGTTTGATCCCATCGCCGCCGTGATAGCTCACCGTCACGCCTTGCAGAAAGATTTCGTTGACCATCACCGCTTCAATGCCGTTTCCACTTTTCTCCTGACCGGTGATTCGGAACTGACTGAGCATCACCCGCCACAATTTGTCGGCGGCTTTGACCTTGTCGCCATCGGCATGCCGGATGACGAGGGCCGGCTGCCCGTCGGTGTTCGTGTTCTTGATGTGCGTGGCCGTCCCGGCTCCCTGAATGAGCGTGTCGCCGCGGGACAATACCAGGGGGTGCGAAATCTCGAAAGTTCCCGGTGGAATCCGGACCACGCCCCCTTCCGGCGGAATGGCATCGAATGCCGCCTGTAACGAGAGAAACTGCGCCGCGTCGATTTCTGCCCGCGCCCCTGGCAGTTTCGTCGCCGGACTCACTTGTGGTGGCCGAGTTTCCTGCGCCGTGCTGATCCAGACCATGCCCATCAACACCACCGCCAGCAGACCGAGTACGCGAAACATGCTGTGAGACTCCTTACGGATGACGGGATTCCCGTGATGATGCACCTGGCGACGCTGACTCGCCCATTCATCACCGGCGGGGCTGATTTTGTCGGAGCAGCGTCCGCAATTCCAGTGGATAGTCGGTCAGAATGGCGTCGAGTCCCACCTCGACCGCCTGCTGCCAGTGGGTCGGTTGATGGCCGGCAATGGTGGGTCCGGCGATGAAGGCCCGCTTCCCAGCCCGATGGACCGCCTCAATCTGCCCTGGGATCGGAATGTATCGAAAATAGACCCAATCCGTGTTGGGGGCCGCGAGCGCCTTCGGTAACTCCTCGGAAGTATTCGCGACGGCGGCCGTTTTAGCGGCGGCGGATGCTTGCTTGATTCGTTCCCGTACCTTGGGCTCCGAGATGGTCCTGCCAATAAACAGGAGCCGGGGCAACACCCCGTGCTTCTCGGCCAACTTCACGACGTCGGCTTCGACGTCTTCCGCTTTGAGATCCACCGCCATCAGACTTTCGTGCTGACGGTACTCGGCGACCAGCCGGAGAACTTCGTCAATGGTGGGGACCCGTTCGCCAGCGAACTTCGGATCGAACCAACTTCCCGCATCGAGCGTGCGGATTTCAGCCAGCGTCCGTTTCGAAACACTCCCGGTGCCATTCGTGGTTCGGTTCAGCGTGTCGTCATGAACACAGACCAGTTCAACGTCTTTGGTCCGCTGCACGTCGAACTCAAATCCCAGCCGCAACTCCAGACACGCACGAAAGTTCGCTAAGGTGTTTTCGGGGGCGTGGAGCAGCAACCCTCGGTGGGCCACAACGAACGCCTGTCGCGGCTCATCCGCATGGGATCGCGAACAAGTCATGACGCAGCTAAGCATCACCGACAGGGATAACATGAGTCTTTGCATCGTTTTGCCGGTCTCCGTCTGCGCCACGGTTACTTCCTCAATTGTTCAGTCTCGTTCCAGGGGGGCGTCATGGCGGTTCTTCAAGGCCAATAACAAAGCCTCATCCACCGAGTAGACGCGGGCCACCTTGGGTTTGACGACCCGATAATACTGCTCGCGTTCAATGATCCGTGAACCAACGGGCATGGCCAGGTCGACGATGAAAGCACCACGCTCACACCAGGAATGTTCGATCCGCTTCCCGACCGTCGCACTCAGCACGGATCCGTGGACCACCACCCAATCCCGCTCTTCCGCATCACACGCCCATCGCAGTGCCGCCGTGTAGCAGAGACCCGTCCAGTCACGTTCCAAGATATCTTCTTCATCGCCGATGGTTTCATCGTCAGCATCAAGTCGGCAGGCTTCGAGCATCATCTCCAGTGGCTCGGGAGTCGCCAAGCGATGATCCGTGCCGACCTCAATCGGCGTCCAAGCCGGTAGGCCGCTGTTTCTGACCAAGTCCTCGGAATCGGCGAACGGGATCACGTCATCAACACGGCTGTGCAGAATCACTGTACTCGGCTTGACCGTCTTGACGGTTCCCCAATTCTTCCAGGCCGGGCAAAGCAGCACGAGCCTCGCCGTGCCACTTTCAATGTTCATCGCCACGGCCCCGCCGCGAGAGCTTCCCACGACCACGTCTGGATGATGCGCGTCATACTCTGCTTGAGCGATTCGGACGGCTTCCGCGAAGTCCGCATCGGGGAGCTGGGGATTGATGACAACGTGGCCATGTTCCCGCAGGTATGTCGGCTTGACCCCACCGGGGACGGATCGCCATCCATGAAGAAAGAGGATTGTCGTCACGCTTCGTCGCCTTCGCTTTCAATCAGCGGCGGTGAGTTCAATGCTGCCATGCAACAGTCGAGAGCCTCATTCAGCTTTCGCGCTGCCGAATCGCTGCTGTTCAGCGAGTAGATGCCGAGCAGCGACCTAGCACGGGTCATCGCCACATAGAGGTTGGCCGACAGGACCTGCCCGTCCTGCGTCGTGTACTGGTCAGCACACGGGATCAGCACGACCTCGGCGTCATACCCCTTGTACGAATGCGACGTGGTGACGAGCAGTGTGTTCGGGTGTCGCTCGAAGGGGCGGTTAGTCTGCACGGAAAGTTCCACATCAAGATCGGCCAACCTTGGGGCGAGCTTGGATTCGAGAAGTCGCACGACCGACCTTCCGTTGTAGATCAAGCAGATATCGGATGGCGAAACGCCTTCCTTCGTGATGAGATGGGCGATGTGATTGCCGAGAGCGGTCATCTCAGCGTCGCGGCTGTCGAATTTTTTCAGGAACGGTTTCGGTCCCTGCACCTGATTGAACCGCACGCGGAGCCATTCTTCGTTGCCTCGGACCGATCGCTCGATGAGGCTCAGTGAAGTCAACTCTTTGTGGTCGTGCAGATCAGTCGCCGGAGAGAGGCGATGCAGGAGATTTACGGCCAGTTCGGTGATCGGCTGCGTCGAACGAAAGCTCTCACGCATGATGGTTGATCGCCCACGCAGATCAAGACCGAACTCCGACCACTTGGGGGTCTTCCGTCCGTAGATGTTCTGCGCGTTGTCGAAAAAGATGTGGGCCGAGCGACTGTTGCGGTCCTCCTGGTCGGACTGCTCGACGAGCGAGAGCAGCAGACGCAGCGTATTCGGCCCCATGTCCTGGGCTTCGTCGATGAACAGGGCCTGGCAGCGGGGAAGCACGTCCGCTTCATCCTGCCGGTTCAGGAACTCTTCCGCAGCGCGGTCGTATTCGAACTCGAAAGCGTCCATTGACAGGGAGACACTCGGGAGCAGACCGGCCAACACATCTTTCACGTGCATCAGCGAAACATTCTGCCACGGGAATTCAAACATGTTCCCCGCCCCCTTCCAGGCCCCTTCGATCGACTCTTGAAGTAGTCGGTGGAGAGATCGGTTGGCGTAGACGGCCCAGATGCGAGCATCCGGATCGCCGGCCATCCTTTTTGCCGTCTTCGCCAACCAGTTCGAAAGGACCACCGTCTTGCCGCTGCCCGCGACGCCGCGTACGAGTCGGGGTTTACCATCGAGATCGAGGTTGCTGAGCCGCTGCTGTTCTTGTGACAGCACCGGCTTCATCAACTTTCGCTTGGCAATCTGTCCGCCCATGTTGTTCTCAGATGGCAGCTTCTCCTGCGAGGGCGACATCGGCAGTGAAAGGTCCACATTCTCCCAACGGACTTGACCGGCGTGCCGTCGAAGCACCCTCGGGGCCAGTGAGTCCACCAGCGGGCGCAGGTACGGTTCTTCCATCTCACTGCGACTGGCCAGTAGAATCACGGCTTCTCGTGCCCGGCTGAGGCCGACGTTGATGAGCCGCTTCCACTCATCGAACGGCCAGTTGTAGCTCCCGGCATTCACCGTAACACCCGCAACAGTCGATCGAGTGATCCGAATCGCCCGTGAATGCGGCTTTACCGAGTTGCGTTCGAGTGACCTTCAATTGACATGCCGTTTGGCACAGGCCCGATGGCAGGTTCTTACGAGTGAAGGGAGCAATCGGGGAGATGCGTGATCTTCGAATGGCCTATGCCTGTCCTTTACGGGTATTCGTCTTACTACTGTTGTGGTGTTGCGCTGCCGCGCACACCCCCCTTTCCGTCTGCACTTCAGCAGATGAGCGGGAACAGCGTCCCGCACGAATTTGGCTTGGTTCTTCATGGGCGAGCCCGAGAAAGTGAGGTGCGATGGTTGAATCGTCTTTGATCTGACAATCGAAGGCCGATGTGATCGACACGCGGCGTGGTGAGATAGCCATCTGGCGAAGAGCGCTCCTCTCCAGATGGCCACGCTGGCGGTGCGCACCGGCTGGAGAGCCGAAGCCAATGGACTTGGATTGCCATAGTGGTGGCCATCTGGCGAGTTGGGCGTTGGTACGTACGAGCGGGAGTAGACCTTTCCTGCCGTTCGCGCTCATCGGGAATTCGTGCGCACTGGGACGAACGTCTGACGATCGCCGCGACCGTGGAATCGTCGAGAAGTCCGTCCGCTATTCGCTGATCGCCAGCATCTGAACCGAAAGTACGTCGGTCGATCTCTACAGGACAACGACGAATGAGATCACGACCCGCGTAACGGCCGAAACGGCGACGACAGTTTCACTCGAATAGCGGCCCTAAATTCGTTCAGAAGGGCGATGCTGGATTCGGCATAAGGGAGATTTAAGAAGGGAGTGGTTTGTAGTCAGCAACTCACGAAGTTCGACCGACGAGGATTAGTCGCGCGATGCACCCCGGTTTTACGACATCCTACAGATGGAACCACACCGCTTCACGGGCTCAAAACTCGCAATATCTTAAACAATCGCCATCGGATCCGTGGGGATTAAAGCGAACGAAGAAAAGATCGGTCAGATAGAATTCCTTTTGTGCGTTCGTTGTGGAAGTGCTGAGTGGAAACGACGCCACGACTGTTCCCGACGCGAACCATTGTGTTGGTCCTTCATCGTAATTGACGCGTATCAGCCATTTCGGAGGTGATAATGAAGTTGAATCGCTTCGCGCGGCATCTGGGCACGGGCATCGCGTTACTTGTTCCCCTACTGATGGCAGCAGTCGTTATCGCTCAAGAAAATCGGCCGGACAACCAAGTTGCAGAGAACGTCGCTCGTTCGCCGCAAACGGTCGCAGAGCAACTGGCGGCGATGTATGGGAAGAAACTCGATCAAGTCGCCTACATTCCAGCATTACCCCTTGTAGCGAAGTTGCGACTGAGCGAGTTGGTCCGTGAACCGAAGCACGCCGCCGAAGTCGAGGCGATTGTCGCCCCGTATCTCAATGGCGAAAAATCGCCGGTTCCGAAATCGGGGAGCGAGCAGGCGGGGCATCTGATTTTCGCCGAGTTGGCCCGACGAGCCAAAGGTCAGGACCGCGAGCGCTGGACGCAATTGTGTCGCAACGCTGCCGATCAAGTCTTTGACCAGGACGGAACAGCTCTACCGTTGATGCCCTTCCATAATGAAATGAGCGATGCGGTATTTATGGCGGGGCCGATTTTGGCGACAACCGGCAAGTTGACGGGAGAGCGGAAATACTTCGATGCCGCGGTGACGCACTTTGCATCCATGCGCACGTTGTGCGTGCGCCCCGACGGCCTCTATCGCCATTCGCCCCTGTGCGAAGCGGCGTGGGGGCGCGGAAACGGTTTCCCGGCGCTGGGCCTGGCGCTCGCCGTATGCGACTGGCCCGAGGACCACCCTGCTCGGGCAGACCTCCTCAAGGAGTTTCAAAAGCACATGGCGGCCCTCAAGCCTTATCAGGATGCCCAAACCGGCTGCTGGCATCAGGTCATCGATCAGCCTGAGAGTTACGACGAATACTCCTGCACTTGCATGATCGGCTTCGCCATGCAGCGCGGGATCCGTCACGGCTGGCTACCGAAGGTCGAATACCAGTCCTGCGTCGATCAAGCGTGGCGGGCCATTCAGGAGCGGACCAGCGCCGCTGGAAAACTCGTCAATGTCTGCTCCGGCACCGGCAAACAGAAAACACTTCAAGACTATTTTGACCGCCCGGCCATCAATGGTCGCGATGACCGCGGCGGTGCGATGGGCTTACTCTTTGCGACTGAACTGATTGAGATTGAGTAGTCGAGCCGACTTCACATTGCTGACAGCGGCTATTGTCGATGGATCGTTCCATCCTTCATGACGAAGATTACTTTCCGCATCGCGCGGATGTCTTCGAGGGGATTGCCTTCCACGGCGACGATGTCGGCGATTTTCCCCGGTTCAATCGTTCCCAGGCGGTCGTCGATCTTGAGGAGTTGTGCGGCGACCAGCGTGGCTGATTGAATGGCAACCATCGGTGGCATGCCCCCTTCGACCATGAGTTCAAATTCGTGGGCGTTCTCGCCGTGCGGTGACACACCCGAATCAGTCCCGAACGCAATCTTCAATCCCGCGGCATAACCCTTGGCAAAGGTGGCTTTCATTTGCGGTCCAATCGCCGCGGCCTTGGGACGAACAATCTCCGGGAAGTAGCCCGGCTCTTCGGCCTTCTTCGCGACCCACTCCCCGGCCATGTTGGTGGGAACCCAGTAGGTGCCTTTGTCTTTCATCAGGGAAATCACTTCGTCTGTGAGAAATGTGCCATGCTCAATGGATGTCACACCCGCCAGGACGGCCCGCCGAATCCCTTCGGTCCCGTGGGCATGCACGGCGACCGTCATGTCATAGTCGCGAGCGGTTTCGACCACGGCCAAAAGTTCTGCCTCGGTAAACTGCGGATTCTGACCGTTTGCTGCCAGACTCAAAACGCCGCCAGTGGCGGTGAGCTTGATCAGATTGGCACCATCCTTGTACCGCTGTCGTACCGCCTTCCGGGCGTCATCAATGCCGTTGATCACCCCATCAACGGGGCCGCCGTCGCGCTTGTAATCCCCACGCAAAGAGTTTGTCGGGTCTGCATGCCCGCCCGTGGTCGCCAGTGATTTCCCAGCGGTGAAAATCCGGGGACCAACCACCCAGCCTTTCTCAATCGCGTTCCGAAGCGCGACCGAATTGACTCCGTTGTCACCGAGTTCGCGAACCGTCGTGAATCCCGCCATCAGCGTGGCGCGAGCATAGACCGTCGACCGCAAGGCGTAGTCGGCCTGTTCCATGAAGAATCGCTCGGTGTAGGAGTCTTTCGAGTGCTGGGACATTAGATGCGTGTGCATATCCATGAGGCCCGGCATCACCGTGCGATCCGTCAGCGAGATCAACCGATCGCCATCGCCGGGCCTGGCAAACCCGTCGTCGATTCGCACGATTTTGCCGCCGTCGATATAGATCGAGACCTTGTTGCGCGGTTCAGGGCTGCGACCGTCGATCAGCTGCCCGGCGTGAATCAGGATGCCCGCAGCTGCGGCATTGGTCCCCCCAGGCGATGCAGAGGAACGCCACGGTCTGGAGCAGGGATCGCATTGACGGAAGTCCTCAATCAGTCGGGTTTCGGGACTCATGACGGAATTACGGCTTCAATTCGATGTTGGCCACGCCGCCGCTGCCTGGGGGAAAGACGTTGCCGAGAAAGTGCAGGTCGCGCGGTGCATTCGGCTCGCCTTCGATGCGGACGGCATACTGATATCGCGACGGCCCGACGCTGTGCAGCATGTTCCCTTGAATAATGACATCCGACAAGGGTGGATCATCCGGTTCCTGCCCATGATCAAACCGAAGGGGGGACCGCTCGCTGCCCCAGATCCAATGCGCGTCGCCATAGCCAAAGTCGGAGATGATGTTGTTCGCAATGATCGAGCCGCCATCGGTGTTGTCGGCAGCAGAGGCCACTCCCGGCATGAGTCCGATCGCCCACAGACTGTTCTTGACGAACTGGTTCCCGGTGATGAGCACATTCCGCGAGCCGTGCATGGCTTTCATGCCCATGAAGGAGTTCACGACCATGTTGTTGGACACGATGACGTGATCGCAGTGCAGATCGATCCCTTGGGCGGCGTTTTCAATGTGATTTCCCAGGAGGCGGGTGAGATCACTGACTTCCGGCCCCGTCACGATGATCGCCGAGCCTTGCTGCCAGTTGTCGGTATAAGCGGCATCCCAAGCCTGCTGGCTCATCAACCGCCCTTTCACCGGATTCTTTTTGACCCAGTCACCCAACTTGTGTTGAGCTTTGATTTCCGGCGTGGGCCGAAAGTTTTCTTCAATGACGCGATTGGCTTCGATCATCGTGCCTTGAGAACGATTGACACTGATCCCGGTTCCATCGGTGCAGTTGAACGCGTACGCCCAATTGGGATCGGCCGTGCGGTCATCGATCGTGATCTGCATGTAGTTGCGCACGAGACAGCGACTGATGCGCGCACCGCGACATTCGCGGAGGGAGATGGCCGCGGCGCGACTGCGGTTGTCGATCACACGCACATTCTCGACCACCAGATCACGGCAGTTGATCGCCAGTACGCCCTCCTGGGACGTATCCCCCTTCCCTTCGACACGCATCAACGTCAGATCTCGCAGCTCCACACCAGACACGTTATCGATCTCGACAATCGGCTGATCGGGATTGTTCTGAAGAATGCGACCGGGACCAGACAGCCCGGAACGATCGGTATGGAGACGAATTTTTGCGGAGATCACAAAATCCCCGGCGGGGACGTAAACCAACCGACCGGGATTCGCGTCGACCGCCGCTTGAATCGAGGGATAGTCCGCGACCGATGCGATCGCAGTCGGCGATGGACCAGACGCGGCTGCATCAATACTGGCCGTTTGAAATGTGGCGCACGAAATGAGCAACAGCCAAGCACGCATCGAGATCGAGTTTGTCACGAGTTTCACGAATTATTGTTCCAACACTTTGGAGATCGCTGCCGCCACACGCTGACCAAGGAACTCGTACCCAGCGGCGTTGAAATGGACATCGTTGGGGTTCTGGAGCCGCTCCAGATGGGGCGCGACCGCGGTAAAGAGGTCATCGGTGGCGACCCCATGCTTTGCCATGATTTCCGACGCTGCCAGATTGCGTTCGACAATCGATGCGGCCGTCTGTTTCTTGTCAGCGTCATCAGGAATCGGAGTCGAGCTGGCCCAGACTAGCTTGGCCCCCGTTTTGCGCATCCGATCGACGAGTTGCTCCAGCCGCTGCCGGTATTCGGTGATCGGTGTAATGCGATCATGAATGCCGAAGTTGAAGTGGATCACGTCCCACTTTTCGTCTCCCAGCCAAATGTCGATCTTGTTCAAGCCGAGCGCGGTTGGTCCACAATTCGCCGGAGCCCGGTGGACGTTCGCTTTGCCAGCGAGCGCCTTGCGCACGCTGTCGGTATATCCCCGCGACACGGAGTCGCCAATCAGCAGCACCCGAGGCAATTGGGGGTCATCCTTAACGAAATCCCACGCGTTGGACTTCCCGGCCACTTTCTCACGCTTGTGAATCGGCAGGTAGAAACTCCCGAGGTTCGCTTGCAGCACGCGTTCCCACGACTGCTCGGCCGGCGACAGTGTCTGGACCCAAGCCTGATACTGTTCGTCGAGCCGGTGATCGTCCGCCGCCTTTTTCGCCGCCGCTTCCGCAGCATTGGTTGGTTCAGCCGCATTGGGCGGAGCCGCGACGAGGGGAGCCAAGCACTGGCCACAGAACAAGATTGCCAGGATGCTTCTAATCACCGATCGGTTCATTTTTCGTTGATCCTGCTGGAGTGCGCATACGGGAGCCACGGGCTGCTCCACAGCATGCCACCACATTGGAAGGAGTGGCCAACGATCAATCGCGCCAACATGGTCTATGGCTTTGGCGATGGCTGAGGCAACGCATTTTCGATCTCGACAGCAACTTTCTTCGCGAGGAATTCGTAGCCATCTTTGCCGTAGTGCAGGTCTTTCGGGTTGTGCAGTCGCTCAAACTCAGGCGTGATGTGGGCATTGAGGTCGTTCACGAGCACTCCGTTCTCAACCATCACCTGTGCCGCAATCGCATTGTACTCTTCGACATTGCCAAACCGTCGCGGCGGATTCAGCTCACCGTCGGGGATTGGCGTCGTGGTGGCCCAGATCAGCGTGGCTCCAGTCGCTTTCATGCGGGTCACGAGCGTCCGCAGATTCCGTTCGTAGTCGGCGGGTTCGACCTGCCGCTGGCCATCGGCCATGAACTTCAGATCGTGAATCCCCCAGTTGAAGTGGATCACATCCCATTTTGAATCGCCCAGCCACTGGCCGATCTTTGCGACCCCATTCTTAGTCGGCCCTCCATTGGTTGGAATCCGGTGGATGTTCGCCTTGCCTTCCAGCAGCTTTCGCACCGGAAGTGTGTAGCCCATCGAAATGGAATCTCCAATCAGCAGTACGCGCGGTAAGCCAGCCACGTCTGGGATTGGTGCCACGACGGGATTGGAGGCGAGTTTCTTCTGGCCCGTCACCGGAGCCTCGACGGGCTGGCGTGCGTCCTCCGCGATGGCGATGTGAGTCCAGTAGCTCAAGCCCAACAGGGCCATCAAAAGAGTTCGGCTCATGTGTGATCGCTTTGATGGAGGCCAGAGACGTTCAAGATTCGACGACGTCGCGAGGAGATCCCCGGATTTGGCATTGAAGTATCGGGCATCCGACTTCCCATGTAAACTTGGCCTCCGTGAACAGTTGGCATGCACCTGAAGAATGTCAATTCGTCCACCAAGGCCCGCTCTTCGGTCGCCATGTGTTCAAAGGCGTTCAAAACCCGCTGAGGGTTCGAGACCAGACAACGCAGACGCCCTACGCGGTTTGCGAGGGAACGACGTCACTCGGACCATCCCCTGAGCGATCGAAGAGTTGAAGTCACCGCAATGCCCCCCAGTCTGTGCGAACATTGCTGTCAAATGAAGGAAGTCATCTCTGGTAAGGGATCACGTTTCCTCATGTGCCAGAAGTCTGTGACGGACAATCGCTTCGCCAAATACCCGCCGCAACTCGTCATTCGATGCGCTGCGTTCGAGCAGAGGAAAACTGAGACTGGCACGACGTGAGCAGGGTGATTCCATGCGGATTGTCAGTTCCCGGCAAGGATCAGTGACTCCTTTGCCTTTCGTGGAAGCGCCTTGATCGCCAATTCCCGCTTCAGTGCTAGGCTGCGATCCGGCTGGACTTCTTGATAGACCAGTACGATTGATAGACCAGTACGATTGATAGACCAGTACGACCGATCGTCGACTGCGGGTGTAACGCGAGGCCGTTCCCGCGTTGTGCTGCCCGATGCGGCGCACCAGATTGTTCGTGATACCTGTGTAGAGCGTGGTATCCGCACACCGCAGGATGTACACATCCCAGCAATCGGTTGATGGAGACCTTAATTTGTGAATGGCGGCTTCCTTGGCCGTCCGAATTGGGAAGTCACCGGTGACCCACCCATGAGCACGTCCGTTTTCAGGGACAACACCCTGCCTGCCGGCGGGGCTATTTTTGCGCTTTTCGTTACAAAAAAGGTATCTCCAAAGGTATCTCCGACACTGAAAACGACGCAAGGCCGCGTGAGCGGCCTTGCTGCAAGTCGTTTTGGATGAGTGACTTCTGTCAAGTCGGGGCGACAGAACACCAATTGAACTTTTCCTGGCAGGCGTGGCAAGCTGGGAACCATACGTCGAACGCCTTCTTGTGGCGGCGTAACTTCAAAGCAATTCTGCTTTTGGAAACAATTGTTTCCGTTACGCCGAGGCCAATGAAGGGAAGTTCGACATGCCCAGGAAGAAGAAAGAGACAGCCACCCTCGTTCGTCAGGACGACGTGGCTCCGATGTTCGCCCTCGGTGATGTTCTGGAGATCGACGCCCCGCCACGAAAAGTTGCCGTCTCATCGTCGCAGAGATTCGCCAGTATGCTGTCGGGTCAGTTGGCCCGATGGGGGAGTCCTCTCCCCTCAATACCCGAAGTCCGGTTTTCACTTTCGTTTTGGCGGTGGAATTCATGACCAACGCCCTTCAACGGCGTAAGCGGGTGCCGAATCCACCCCATGCTGGCTAAAATAGCGGGGACATCGAACCCAAACACACAGCGAGGAACGAAATGCAACGCACAACCCTTTCTGGAATGATTGTTAGCCTCCTACTGTTCTGCTGCGGTGGAGTTCTTCTCGGTTCCGATGCCGATGAACTTCGGGAACGGGCCAAGGCCCTTCGGAAGAAAGCCTCGATCAGTGCCGAACAAGGAAAACCGGATCAAGCCGAGCGTTTGGAACGGGAATCAGCCGAACTGCTAGAATCCGCTGAACGGCTGGATTTGAAGGCCAAGGGGAGCAGCGAACCCGGCATCGACAAGGAAGTACGGCATCTGAAGGAACGGCTGCAAGACTTACTCGCCAAAGAGAAGAAATTGCGGGAGGCAAACTTCCAGGAAAAAGAGTTAGCCGCAGTGCGGGAGCAAATCGCTGGGGCCGAGCGAGAACTTCATGCGATCCAAGCGCATCACGTTGGTCCGGGCAAACTTCCCCCTGAATTCCATGCCCAAGCGGAAAAGCTCGAAGCCGCCAGCCGACGCATCCATCATCTCCGGGTAGCAGCCGAGAACCTGAAGATGGCCGAAGCCCATGACCTTGCCCTTCAACTCATGGAAAAGGCCGAGGCGATGGAACGTGACGTACAGGAAGGGAAGAAACGACTGGCTGCGGAAATGCAAAAAGCCCACGGTGGGGAACACGGGCAGGATGTCGTGCGAGAATTGAAGCAAGAGATTGAACGGCTGCGAACAGAGGTCAAGGAACTTCGGCAGCAGATTGAGAAACGCTGATGGCTGGTTCGCTCAGGAGGTTCACATGAAGATCAAGAAGTATTTTCTGATGATCGCATTTGTTGCGGTTTCGACAATTGCGTTGCTTTATGGCGTCTCACCCCGATGGTTCGCTCAGACGTTTCTAAACGTCCCTGAGATGCCATTGGATTTTGCTCATATTCTCCGGGCAGTGATGGGCCTTTATCTTGCACTTGGGCTGTTTTGGCTGTTTTCCGCTTTTAGCGACAAATACCGAAACGCTGCTGTATTGACCACGGTGGTTTTTGCCGGTGGCCTCGTGACCGGCAGGCTCGTTAGTCTATTTGCCGATGGTCAACCGTCAACGATTCTCTTGGTCTACATCGCTTTAGAGCTTGGTCTTGTTCCGATTGGCTTGTGGGTCTTCCGACTGCCAGAATGAGCCGCATGGCTCAGACGACGTGGCTGCTGGGAGACGAACTCCAAGGCCGGTTCCTGCTGGTGGATCGAGTCCTCAGCGGTGTGAGACACTGGCGAGCAGCCAAACATTGACGGTTCGTGTGGCGAGAGTTCTGGAAGGAGTCTTTGATTGATGGACTGGATGACGTGGTACAACTCGCTGGCGAAACCAAGCTGGACGCCTGCCCCGGCAACCATCGGGATGATCTGGCAGATTCTCTACCCGATCATCCTCGTCAGCTTTGGGTTCGTGTTCGTCCAGTCGATCCGTCGAAAAGTTCCGTGGCTCGTGGCACTGCCGTTCGCCATCAACCTCGTGTCGAACCTGATCTTCACGCCGATCCAGTTCGGGATGCGAAACCTGCCGCTGGCAGCGGTGGATATTCTGATCGTCTGGGCGACAATAATCTGGATGTCCGTGGCGATCTGGCGACACTACCGCTGGGTGGCTGTTGCCCAGGTGCCGTACTTTGTTTGGGTGTCGCTGGCGACTGTGCTGCAACTGTCGATCACCTGGATGAATTGGGGACGATCATGATCCATAAAATGCTGGTGTTGCCCCTGCTGATCCTGATGGGGTCGTTCGTCATGGCCGAAGAAAAGCCGCTAACCCTGTTCGACTTCACTGGAGCCGAAGCTGCGAAGGACTGGCAGGCCGTCAACGACGGTGTGATGGGCGGCGTCTCCGAGGGCAAGTTCAAGATCACCGACAAGAAGACCCTGGAGTTCTTCGGCACGTTGTCGCTGGAGAACAACGGCGGCTTCGCTTCGGTGCGAACGAAGGCCAAGAAGCTCGGCTTTGAAAAGGGCGATACCGTGATCGCCAAAGTCCGTGGCGATGGCCGGGAATATATGCTGAACCTCTACGTCAATAAGCCGCTGATCGCTTTCTCGTATCGGGCCACGGTGCAAACGAAAGAGGATGAATGGATCGAAGTCAAAGTACCGCTCGATAAATTCGAGGCGACTTCGTTTGGCCGAGTCCTCAAGGATGCCGGTGCTGTGAAACCGGAAGAGATCAATGCCGTGGGCTTCATGCTCGGCGACAAAAAAGCCGGGCCTTTCAAGATGGAGATCGAGTGGATCAAGGTTGAGCGGGTGGAGAAGTGATTCAGAATAGGCTCAAAATGGGAGGCGATTTGTGACCAAGGCACTACTGGTGATCGACTTGCAGAACGACTACTTCCCCGGTGGAAAGTTTCCGCTGTGGAACACGGATGTCGTGCTTCAAAACATCGAGCGGGCCATCGCCAAGGCCAACGCCAACGCTCAGGGCGTCCCGGTGATCCACATCCAGCATGTCGCCAAGGGGGTTGCGCCCTTCTTCAATGAAGGGACACCCGGTGCCGAAATTCATCCTCGCATCCTTGCCGCTGCTCCCAAAGCTCCGATTGTTGTGAAGGAGTTTGCAGACGGCTTCGAGAAGACGAACCTTGAAGAAACGCTCGCCAAACTCGGCGTCACCGACTTGCTGGTTTGCGGCATGATGACCCAGAACTGCGTGACGCACACTGCGATTTCAAAAGTAGCGGAGAAGTATAACGTCACGATCCTGCCCGATTGCTGCACCACAGTCAGCGAGATTCTTCACCTAATCGCCCTGCACGCCGTATCGACACGGGTGAAGCTGGAGCCGTCGAGTGTGGCGTTGTGATCGTCCATTGTCGCTGCGGGTGACGCCGGAACCCACCCTTGCACGATCAGCCACCCCGCCTCGCCGCTTCCAACGAGTAAGTCGGATCAGCTTCGTCCCATTTCACATCGCCAGAAGGTCCGTAGATGGCTGGAACGTGCTGCCCAGCCAACCGCAGCCACGTCTGCACCTGTGTCCGGTGATGGCAGGTGTGCAGTACTCGTCGCCAGAAGACCCATATTCGCTCCCGCTGCAACCCGCCGAAGAAGTTCCGTTGCTCCAGCCACCATGAAGTCGTCCCAGCGGCCAGTTGCGGGAGCCTTTCCTTGACGAGCCAAAAGTACTTGTCGATATAGGCTTGCACGGTTGGCTTCTCGCCGGACGGCAAGAGTTCTTCGACGGGCGGCTCCTCCGTGCCAACGAACTGCCCGAAGAAGCGCCGCTCCGACAATAGCTGATGCACCAGGATCGTTCGGATTGGGTTCGTCTTTTCATGGGGTTTGAAGTCGAGCAGATCATCCGGCACGGCCCGCCACATGCTCACGGTCTTGTTGGCTTCGCTGGCATAAGTGGTGACGACGTGCTGGAAGACTGGTTCAAGTGCCAGAGGAACCTCGGCGTCAGGGATGGCGATGAAGTCGTAGTTCATGGATGCTCCTGCGAATCAACCTTCCAGAAACTCCTTCAGAGCCACTGCACTATTGCGTTCCTCGTCGCTGGCGGCGAAGACAAATGTGACCTTCCTCTCCTTGATGACGTACTTCAAGAGAACCAGGAAGTCTCCCAAGTCGCCGAGTTCAGCCCAATACCGCTTCCGAAACTCCGGCCAGAGGTCGGGATCATGGCCGTACCACTTCCGAAGTTCGGTGCTGGGAGCGAGGTCTTTCAACCAGAGGTCGATTCGTGCGTTCTGCTTGCTGACGCCACGAGGCCATAGCCGCTCCACCAGAATGCGCAGGCCATCATTCGGGGACGCTGTTTCGTAGGCTCGTTTCAGTTGGATCATCGACATCTCTCAGCGAAGGTCAGCATCGTGAGCCTTCAATGCGATCCTTTGCTCTGGCGTAACGCCGTTTGCCATGCCTCCGCTGCCGTCCACAATGACGCACCGAGCAAAACGGCATCTTTCAGGAGAAACTGGCCCGGAACCGATAAGGCCGGAAACCCTAGCGACGGTTCCCATCCCGGTGTCGTCACGATGAAACTCAGCGTCCCGACGAACATGGCGGCTGCTGCCAAGCTGCTGTAGGCTGACAATCTCGGCCAAACGGGACGGGTGGCGATCAAGAGGCCCACGGTAATCTCCACCACTCCGAGGATCGCCGAGAACTGGCTCACACTGAAGATTTGGTAGAGCCAACTCATCAGTGGGCTGTTTTCCACAAAGGGACGAATCCCTTCGGCCTCGTAATTCGTGAACTTCATCCCGCCGATCCACAGGAATACCAGAACCAGACCATAGCGGGTCAGGTGAGTGCCGCCTGCTTGAAGCAGGGAAACGAGCCGATCTTCCCGCAAGATCGGCACGACGTTCGGCTTGGTTGCGACAGTTTGCGTTGCGACGGACATGGTTAAACTCCTGTGAATAAGTTTCTGGCGTGTGAGCCTTGGTTTAGTGGTCTTCAGGGACAGTCCTACTTGCGGAGCGCCACGCAAAGCATTTCGTATTCTTCTCGGCACTCGTCGCAGATTGAAAGGTGCTGCTCGATGGCTTTGAGTCCTTCGGGGATCGGCTTGCCGACCAGATTAAGTTCGGCGAACTCCCCGACCTGCATCAAGCACACATCGCAGTCGATTTCGATAGGTTGCGTGGCACGCACGACATCGAGCATTTTCTGGAGTTCAGGACGTGATAAGGACATGGCACACAACCTCTCTGTCAGCTAATGGTGATCGCATATTCCTGGGCAGTGAATCCGGCTTTTTCCAAACCCTGCTTGAGCCGCTGTCGTGCGTCGTGGCTGAGTTTGTACAGGGCGTTCCGGCTGCTCCCCATCTGCCGGGCAATCTCTTCCTGAGCCATCCCCTTGATCTCGGCTAACAAGACCGTTCGCTGCTTCTCGGTCAGGTCCGAGCCGATGATCCTGTACATCGCCTCGATGATCGGCTGACTTTCCCGGTCGGGACTTGTTTCGGCGGCAGACGGCTCGAAACCTGTGTCGGCCACAAGTTTTTCCAGCGATACATCTCGCCAACGACGCTTCCGTAGTTCCGTCAGGGCAACCCGAATGGCAATTGCTGTTGCCCAGGTGACAAACCGGCTGCGATTGTGAAACTGATTCAGAGATCGCAAGATTCGCACGAGCGAGTCCTGGACGAAATCATCGAGGAGCGAATCCACGAAATCCGACCGTGACTTCAAGGCGGTCTTCAGGCCGATCAACAACATCCCTCGCAAATC
Organism: Planctomycetaceae bacterium; assembly: GCA_021732785.1. Classification (GTDB taxonomy): domain Bacteria; phylum Planctomycetota; class Planctomycetia; order Planctomycetales; family Planctomycetaceae; genus DSVQ01. The sequence continues at coordinate 147,390 of JAKFUG010000001.1, read as the reverse complement.
GGAAAGGGCTGCTTCACGCAACGGCCCTTCCGATTGCAAGGTTTCGATCCATACGTTGTTGTCTCGGTCATCAGTCATTGCCGTGATGCCTCATGTACCTATCCTGGCCGAGTTGCTTGACACTAGGCCAGGAAGATCGACTTCTTAGCCCTGATTGGCCTTGTTCCAGTTCCGATTGGCTTTGACCATGCAGGCCCCGCTGCCTTCCTTTTCCCACAAGACTTTCGCATCGACTTCGGCGTTCTTCAGAAACAGCAACAACTTGCCGTCTTCGATCTTGAAGTTGGTCGGATCGACCGGAAACTCTTTTTCCACGGCGTGGCCGTAGGCACACTGACCTCCGAATGCCGGGGCGAACTTGTCGGGGTTCGCTTGGAAGGTCGCCACTTGAGCAGCCGACGTGAAGAAGTAGAAGTTTCCTTCGTGTTCGGCATGGAATTCAGGATTGCCCTGCTCGGCTTGGCCCTTCTCGAAATACGATACCGGGCTGTACCCACCGATGGTTGCGTCGATTGTCGTCGTCGTCACGATTCTCTCCAGTTCAGGGGTTTGGTCAGATAATCTTGTCTCTCCACACCATCTTGGACGCCACCACAATTCGTTTCCTTACCCCTGGCGTCACTCTTCTTTCGGAAGACGGGGATTATTCTTGATCGAGCGGGGACTTGATTGAGATTGAGCGAAGGTGGTTAGAGCAATGGGTCGAAACATGCTCGTTCTCCTTGCGAGGGAAGTCGTAGTTGATCCGGTCGTCCCTCGGCGACCAGTCGAACGAAGTAGGTTGGTAAGTCGGTCACGATGCCGAGCCGCTTTTGGCGAGCGCTTCGGCGAGTTGTGCTTCCAGGTCGGCGATACGGCCTTGTAGTTCTTCGATCAGCGGCGTGATCTGCCGCTGAGGAAATCGCTTGTGAATATGCTGGGGGCAGTTGATGTCCCAGGCTTCGACGGTGAAGACGATGGCCCGTTCGACCTTGCCCGGATAGTCAGGGTCACGGAGTTGGTTGAGCAGTTCGGCGTCGTCCTCAACAACCCTGGCCGTTCCCCACAACTTGACCCGCTGAGAGTTGGCGTAGTCCATCAAGAAGATGAACGTCTTCGGGTTTTCGGAGAGGTTGCCCAGCGTGATGTATTGACGGTTGCCGCCAAAGTCGGCGAAGGCGAGCGTCTTCTCGTCCAACACTTTCAAGAAGCCAGGACTGCCGCCACGGTACTGGATATACGGTTGACCTTCGGCGTTTGCCGTGCCGAGGTAGAACATATCCAACCCCGACAGAAACCCAGCGAGGTCCGGCGTCACATGAGTTTGCCAGCCCCGGCCTTGTTCGACCCTGGCGTAGCTGGCCCGTGATCCCTTGGCCTGCTGGATGCCTTTCACGGCGGGGGTGAAGGCAACGTCGCTGGGAAACTGTCTCATGGCTGGCTCCTGCTTTCTCGTTCCAGGGGCCAGCGAGAATTCCGCTGGCCCCTGATAGACGCTGACTCTTGTTACTACTTGCAGCCGCCGCCAACCGAGCAGGCTTCGACCGGCTCGGCCTTCTGAAAGTCGAGTTCCGTGTCGGCCATGTTGTTGAGAAAGTTTGTGAAGCAGCCCAGCACCACGCTGGCGACGATCTCCACGACTTCGGCATCGCCAAACCCAGCATCCCGCACCGAGGCGAGTTGCTGATTGCCGACCTTGCCCCGGCTTTCCAGTACGTCGTTGGCGAACGCCAAAGCCGCCTTGGTGCGGCGGTCTTCGGAGTTGCCTGTGCGACCTGCGAGAATGTCGTCGGCAGACAGTCCCGCCGAAGGTGCCACTACACTCAGGATCGACGTGCAGTAGACGCAGGAGTTCGTTTCGCTGGTGTTCAGTTTTACTTGGTTGTGCAGCTTCGTGCCGATCTTGGCACCACCCATTGCCGTGCTGAAGGCGAGGAAGCTGTCAAGAACGGCGGGCGAGTTCGCCATTACTTTGGCGGTGTTGGGAATGACGCCGAAGGCTTGCTGCACGGTGTCGAGCAGTTCCTTGGTGCGGCCTTGAGCGGTCTTCGGTTCGACGGAATGGATACGTTGCATGGTCATTTCTCTTTCATTTTCCAGAACTGGCTGTGAACCGACGTGCCGAAGTAGCTCGTCTCTTCAGTTCGCAGCCTTCCAACTTTCACGGACAATACAGACAGGTCTGTCTGTTCGATGCCAAAAAAAGAGAAGGGTTACACGCCCTTCGCTTCGGCCACCAATTTCAAGGCAGTGTCACGGGCCACATCCACGGCATCCGGCGATCCCTGAATCACCGCCGTCACAATGGCCCCTTCTACGAGCAATCCCACGGCGGGTGCGACCTTCGCCGCCCCTTTGCCGAGCGATTCCTCGACCAAACCGGCCAGAAACTCCTGGAACCGGCGCTTGTGATCCTTCACGAACTGCGTCCCTGCATGTTTGGGGTCGGCCAGTTCCACGGCGGCGTTTTGGAATGCACAGCCCCGGAAGCCTGGACTCTCGAACCAGTCCTTGAGGGCAGCGAAAAAGGCCCGCAGTTTGTCTTTCGTTCGCTTGCCGTATCGCTCCATAGCCGTCCCAAAGAACTCCAGAATTTTCTCTTCCCGATACTTCAAGACGGCCAGGATCAGGTCGTCCTTCGATGCGAAGTGCTTGTAAAGGCTCATCTTGGCGACTGCCGCCTCAGCGATGATCCGATCAATTCCCACGGCCCGAATACCGTCCTGATAAAACAGCCGGTCGGCAGTTTCGAGGATTCGCTGGCGGGCTTCAGAAGTAGCTTTCGTCCGTTCCATGCCCGAAGTATACAGACCTGTCTGTTCTAGTCAAGGGGGCGGCAGGCTTTTTTCGAGATTGATCGTCATTCACCGTCCTGATGACTCTTTCGGTAGGCCAGCAATTGCCCCCAAGCACCGGGACCAAGCGGAGTTTTCCTCGCCCGGAATCCTTCAGCCGCATAGACTTCGAGGGTTTCAAAAGCCTCTTTTGTTTTGCAGTCGGCCAGTTTCTCGGCAACATGCGGCGGTAACATCTTCACCCGTATCAGGGCTTCCACCGAGGAATCCGCATTGAAGATGCCCTTCTCAAAGTCCGGGTTGCGAGCCGAGAGAGCCAGCCGCAACGATTCCACTACTGCGGGTAAATCAGCGTCGACTTTCGGCATGACCGCCGCCAGTGCCGCCAATCCTCGAACCATGATGTAGTGGTACGGTGGCCGTGCGTTGTGGGCGTCGGCCCAACGCCCCTTGCGTGGTCCTTCGGTGAGTTGCCCCGGAAGAATACCGAGGCGGGTCTTCTTCTTTGCGGATTCAAGGTACTTCTTGTCGCCCGTGATGCGATAGACCTCAGCCAGCAGGAACACACTGAAGCTGTTGTAATTCCAATTAGTCACGACCGGACGTGTGATGGCCCAATCTGCGGCTCGGATCGCTGCCTTCTTGTACTTGTCATCCTTGGTCGAATCGAACAATTGGACCAGAGCAACACCGGCCAATCCGTTGTCGAATTGAAGTCCACCGTCGCTGAAGTCCTCGACCGCCCAGCCATTCTTGACGACCTGATCGAGTTTGCCTTCCTTCTCGGCCTGCCGCATGAATCGCTCGGCGACCTCGAAGGGACGGCCTTTGCCATTCCGTACCGCAGGAAACGGAATCACGCCGGTTTCGGCTTGGTCTTGTGACCAAACCAGAAAGTCCCCGGCATCCTTGGCGATCTTGAGCAGTCGCTCGGCGTTGGCTTCGTTCACAGACCTTGCCGCCAAGCATCCTTCGATGATCGTTGCCAACTCTCGTGGCAGGTGATTCGTCTTGGCCGGATCGAGGCCGACCTTCCACCATTTCTGCTTCTCGATAAATTCGATGTACGGGTCGAAGGCCGTGCGAAGTTCCTGCGGGGACAGAGGCTTGGCGTTCTTCGGAACTTCACGAAACTGGTCGGCAATCTCTGGTATTCCAGCTTGGTCGCCAAGCACTTCGATGGCCTTCTTTGCAAGTCGCTTAACCTCGGCCTCATCTTCTGACTTCTGAGCGGCAGCGAGGTCTACGGCAATTCCTCGGAGTTTCTCCTGAGTGGCCCGTTCCAACTTGGGAGTGTCCTGTGCCAATCCGAACTGACAAGCGAGGAGTAACGGCAAGATCAAGGTCATGGTTCGCATTAGTAAAGCCTCCCGCCCAGGAGAACATCGGCGTCGGGACGCAACAGCACGACGTTGCCGTTTTCGTCTGGCACGCCGAGTGTCAAGACTTCGGACTGGTGTTTGCCGATCTGCCGAGGTGGAAAGTTCACCACACAAAGCACCAGCCGTCCGACGACCTCATTCCCCTCGTAGTTCGGGGTGAGTTTCGCCAGGGACTTCTTGATACCGAGTTCCGTTCCAAGGTCGATCATCAGGATATGCGTCGAGTACCGACCTTCAGGAAACGGCTGCACGTCTATCACCCGGCCCACCCGAATGTCAAGTTTCTGGAAGTCTTCGAGATTGGCCGTACTGCTCGTTTCGCTCATCCGGTCAATTCCTCCGCTTGTCCTCAGTCATGATGCGGCACTTTGATCTCCACGCCGTAGCGTGGGGCAACCGTAAGCAGTTTTTCGATGTCCGCTTTTGTTGGCAACGGGGCAGCAGTTGCACCGGGTTCGACCGGCTGGCCCACCTCAAAGAACATCTGTTCCAAACCAGCGGGAGCGACCGAGATCAGCATCTTCGCCGGTTTGCCAGAATCGTTCTTGAAGGAGTGCAAGCAGCCAACCGGCATGTTGGCGAACATTCCTGCCTTCGCTACAAGCTGCTGGTCGTTGATCAGAAATGTAATTTCGCCTTCGAGGATGTAAAAGGATTCTTCTTCCCGGCTGTGAATGTGAGGCGGTGGCCCGCCGCCCGGAGGCACAATCGCTTCCCACATGGCGTACTTGCCGTTCGTATCCTCGCCAGTCGCCAAGAAGCGGTATACGTCTCCCACGACGCCGATGGTGCGACCTTCGCCGGGATGTCTGACGATTGGATTGTTGCTCATGCTTTGTTCCTTTTCGATGTCATCGTTTACTTCCTCGGCAGCGTCCGCACAAACTTCGTCGCTCTCTCGACTCATCCGTTCAACTGGTCGTCGTCCACGACGCCCTCCGGCTCGACCGCCACCCAATTTATCATCGCCTTGCCGGTGATGTCGAACACCCGGACATGCGGCTCCCGCAGCACTGCCTCGGCCTCGTCGGGATCGATGCGGGCGATGAGTCGGTTCTTCCAGACTCCGACAAGCATGTGGCCGTGAACAAGGACGCCCCGTCTCTCATCTCTTCTTGACGGCACGGGCGTACTGGACTGGCAAAATATCCTGGGCCTTCTCGTCGCCAAGCTCTAGGGCGGCGTGATAAGGCCAGTAGGGGTCACGCAGCATTTCTCTCGCCAGCAACACCAGATCGGCGTGACGATCTCGAACGACTTCTTCTGCTTGCTGCGGTTCGGTAATCTGCCAGCCAACGGCAGTAGGGATTGCCGCTTCTCGTCGGATGCGGCTGGCTGCGGGGACCATGAACCCCGGCCCCCACGGAATCTTCGAGATGTCCGGCGTGACGGAGCCGTGGCTCACATCAAGCAGATCAAGCCCGGCAGTCTTCAACCGGCGCACCAGTTCGACAGAATCATCGACGGTGACGCCGCCCTCGATCCAATCTGTCACCGACAGGCGGGCCGTCAGAGGGAATCGTTCCGGCCAGACTTTGCGAACGGCGGCAAAAGTCTCCAGCAGGAAACGAATGCGATTCTCGAAGCTGCCGCCATATTGGTCGGTGCGATGATTGGCGAGCGGCGAGTAGAACTCGTGAGCGAGGTAGCCGTGGGCGAAATGAAGTTCAAGCCACTCGAAGCCTGCTGCCAACGCCCGTTTCGCCGCAACGACAAACGCTTCCTGAACTCGTGCGATGTCTTGCAACGACATCTCTCGTGGAGCCTTCGTGAGATTCCCGCCGAAGGGAACCGCCGAGGGTGCGATGATTTCCCACCCGCCGTTGTCCGTCTCGATGTGCGAGTTGCCTTCCCACGGCTTGCTGGCACTGCCCTTGCGACCGGCGTGGGCGAGTTGGATGCCGGGGACTGCGCCGTGCTGTTTGAGGAAGCGGCTGATCCGGGCGAACGGCTCTACATGGTCATCCAGATAGATGCCGCTGTCGGCGGGGCTGATTCGGCCTTCGGGCGTGACTGCCGTGGCCTCGACCATCACCAGCCCAGCACCACCCACGGCACGGGAACCGAGATGCACGAAATGCCAATCGTTCGGGAAACCATTGTCCGACGAATACTGGCACATCGGCGAGACGGCGATGCGGTTCCGCAGAACGACATCCTTCAACCGAAACTCTTGAAACAAACTCGCCATCTTCGCTTCCTCCATCGCCTTCGGTAGCCTGTGATCTCGGTTCCCGTCGTCCACAACAACGACCGCTCAGGTCAGCCGCATCGCCCGCAGCCGCAACGCATTGCTTACGACCGAAACGGAACTAAAGCTCATGGCAGCGGCAGCTATCATCGGATTGAGAAGTAAGTGATGCGAGATCGGATAAAGCACTCCCGCCGCAATTGGCACGCCCAGGGCATTGTAGATCAGGGCGAAGAAGAGATTCTGACGAATGTTCCGCATCGTGTGGCGACTGAGTTTTATGGCTCTCACAATGCCCCGCAAATCTCCTTTAACCAGCGTGACCCCTGACGATTCAATTGCCACGTCGGTCCCGGTCCCCATTGCGATACCCACATCGGCTTCGGCAAGGGCGGGTGCGTCGTTGATTCCGTCTCCTGCCATCGCCACTTTGCGGCCTTCGGCTTTCAGGGCTTTGATTCGTTCGTGCTTGTCTTCGGGGCGTACCCCGGCATGGAACTCATCAATACCCAACTTCTCGGCCACGGTCTTGGCTGTTTTCTCGTTGTCGCCAGTGAGCATGATGATCCGCAAACCCAGATCATGCAGGCTTTTCACCGCCTCGGCGGTCGATTCCTTGATCGGATCAGTGACGGCGACCAGACCGGCGAATTGTTGATCCACTGCGACAAACATCACCGTGCGACCCTGCTTCTGCAACTCGTCGGCCCGGCTGTCCAAGGCGGCGAGGTTCTGCACGTTTTTGTCTGCGAGCAGTCCACGCTTACCGATGAGAATCTTCTTGCCTTCAACAGTTCCGTAAACGCCGCCGCCCGTCACGGAGTTGAACTGGTCCACAGTCGGGACTGACAGTTGCCTGTCCTTGGCCCCGACCACGATGGCATGGGCCAAGGGATGTTCGCTGTTCTGCTCAACACTGGCTGCAAAACGGAGCAGGTCTTCTTCAGAGACGGAGCCAGCGGGAATGCACTCGGTCAGCTTCGGTCGCCCTTCCGTCAGCGTGCCGGTCTTATCGACCACGACTGTATCGACCTTCTCCAGCGTTTCCAGCACTTCGGCATTCTTGATGAGAACGCCTTCTTTCGCTCCCCGCCCGATGCCAACCATGATCGACATGGGTGTGGCGAGGCCCAAGGCACACGGGCAGGCGATAATCAGCACCGCCACGGCGTTTACAAAGGCGTAAGCGAGGGCTGGCTGCTCCGGCTGAACAATGGCCCACACAAGGAACGTAATGAAGGCGCTCGCCAGGACCGCAGGCACGAAGTATCCCGCCACGGTGTCAGCGACCTTCTGAATCGGCGCACGGCTTCGCTGGGCGTCGGCAACCATATTGACGATCCGGGACAGCACCGTGTCGCCGCCGACCTTCTCGGCCAGCATCAAGAACGAGCCGGTCTGATTGACCGTCCCGCCGATCACCGGGTCATCCTTTTGTTTCGTAACCGGCATCGGTTCGCCAGTAATCATCGCCTCATCGACCGTACTCTTGCCGTCCGTGAGCTTGCCATCCACCGGAATTTTCTCGCCGGGCCGTACCCGCAGGATGTCGCCCTGGTGAACTTCTTCCAGCGGCACTTCCCGCTCTTGGCCGTCTCGCACGATTCGGGCGGTAGGCGGGGCAAGAGACAGCAACTCCCGGATGGCGGCTCCTGTGCGGCGTCTGGCTCGTAGTTCTAGCACTTGTCCGAGCAGGACCAGGGTGACGATGACCGCCGCTGCCTCAAAGTAAACGTGTACCGTCCCCATATGGCGAAAAGCGTCAGGGATGATCGACGGGAACAAGACGGCCACGAGGCTATAAAGGTACGCTGCCCCCGTGCCGATGGCGATGAGCGTGAACATATTGAGGTTCCAGGTGACGATGGACCTGAAACCACGCTCGAAGAACGGCCCGCCGCCCCACAGAACCACCGGCGAACTGAGCAGGAGTTGCAGCCACAAGTGAAGCGTGCTGCCCAGCCATCGGTCTACAGGGACGCCGATCATTGGCAGCATCGACATCAATAGAACCGGCACCGTCAAGGCGGCTGATACCCAAAGCCGCAAGGTCATGCTGCGCAGTTCGGAGTCATCTTCGTTCTCATCCGGCTGGACAGTCTTCGGCTCAAGAGCCATGCCGCAGATCGGGCATTTCCCCGGCCCGTCTTGCTCGATCGGCGGGTGCATCGGGCAAGTGTAGTTGACCTTCTTTTTTTGGGCCGCAGGCCGGGAGAGTTCCAGGGCCATTCCGCACTTCGGGCAACTCCCCGGCTTTTCGCTCTGCACTTCCGGGTGCATCGGGCAGGTATATTTTCCTGATACCTGACCCTCGGAAGCAGGCTTTTGATCGTGGCCCTTGTGATCGTGGACAGCGTTCGGTTTCTCATTTGATTCGTCGCCGAGAAACTTCTGGCGGCAATGTTCACTGCAAAAGAAAAACGTCTTCCCGTCTCGCTCTCCGCTGCGGGCGGTCGCTTCATCTACGGTCATGCCACAAATGGGGTCGATTGCCACGCTGATTCACCTTTCCATCTGCTGCCCCTGTGAATGAGGCTGAAGAAACTGTCCCACTCGCCCCAAATCGAACGAGGAAGCCACGCAAGTCATTCTAACAGCCAAGTGTGAGAGAGCCGTGGCGATGATGATTGTTCTCTGTTCGCTCGCTGCCCCACCTGTCTTCGGCAACAACACAAAATGACACCACGCCCTACTTCAACAGCGGGACGTGGTGTCGATAGCCGGGACTTTCCGCTGAACGGGGAACTACTTCGCAACCGCTTTGCACACCTTCTCGCACTTGCGGCATTCCTCGGCACACGCCTTCATGTGCTTATCATCAGGGAACGCTTCGCACGCCTTGGCACAATGGTCGCAACACTTCGCACAGCAATCGGCCATCACTGCGGAAAGCGGACCGCCACTCGCACAGATTTGGGAACAGGCGGCACAGCAAGTTGCACAGTCCCGACAGTGCATCAGGCACGACAAGTGTTCCTTCTTGCCATCGGCCAGCAGGTGCGCACAGTGCGTTGCACAGAGGTCGCACGCACGCTGACAGTCGGAGCAGGCTTTGGCACACTCCTGCAACTTCGGATCGGCCTTCATTTCTGCCGCTTGGACCTGATTGGCGAACGCATTCACGCCGACGACGGCTAGGGTGAAAGCCATCGCCATCACACCGATTCCACCGAACAGTCGATTCATCATGGGAACTCTCCATTGCTTAAACCGCCTCTCGATGCAGGTCACAGGAATTGCAATCTCGCATCCAGCGACAGGCTGGGGCCACTTGAAAACGAAAAAAGCCGACGTGTGCGTACCCCTTGAGGGTCGAACACGTCGGCTTATTCTCTGACAAGCCACCCGGACGAGCCGGGCTGCTGTTCATTTAATCGTCCGAAGATTCAGCAGCAATTCTATCAAGCGCATCCGGGAAAGGACACCGCCTTGCCGGAACACTTCGATCTCCCGCAAACAGAAACGAACATTTGGTGCGGCTTCGGCATGGTCAAATGCGACTTGAAAACGATGACTCTCGGCAGAAAGCAAACTCCACCGAGAGTCTAAATCATCGAACTGCGTGAGGCGTCGTTACGACTTCTTGCTCGTCACACCGCAGCACGCTTTCGCTTCCTTGCAGCAGTCGGCCCCCTCGGAGCAGCACTTCTGAATGGCGGCGCAGCAGCCCTTGTTGTCAGTGCAGCACTTCAGGCCCTTGTCACAGCAGCCGAGCTTGGCATCGGCCACGCAACAGGCAGATTTGTCCGCACAGCAAGCGAGCTTTTTGGTGCAGCAGCTTTCCGGGTTGTCAGTCGCCTTGGTCTGCTTGGCAACGAGCTTCACAGAGCAGCAACCAGCAGCCTTGGTGACAACGGCTTTTGTTGGACCACAGCACTCCTTCGCTTCCTTGCAGCAGGGCAAACCTTCCGAGCAGCACTTTTGAACGGCGGCACAACAGCCCTTGTCCTCAGCGCAGCACTTCTGGCCCCTCTCGCAACAGCCGAGCTTGGCGTCTGCCACGCAGCAGGCACTCTTTTCTTTGCAGCAGGCGAGGTTGGCAGAACAACAGTCCTTGGGCTTTTCGCCAGCGGCGAATGCTCCGGTGAACAGCAGGCCCAGGACGAGGAACGAACCGGCAAACAGTTTCGTAAACATGGAAGCATCTCCAGTGAATTTCGTGTGAAGTATCAGAGTTCACTGCGCAGACGTTGAGCGCAGCGACGAGGCCAAAAGGCCGAATGACAACTGATGAGCGTGAGATGGGCCGCAGCCGATCAACAACGCCACACACACAGGAGAATTTGCAGGCGGGGGCCAGAATGGGCGGGATTCACCGCCGCAGACCCACCTTGAAGAGAGCCGACATTTAGCGAGACATACACAGCAACAGGGGCCAGAGCCAAATCATGACTGCCGGTCGGTTGGAGCGACTTTTCAGGCAATGCTGTATCACGCCCGCAGCAGCACTTTACACTTGGTTTGGCCGGAGAATGCCCAGACTCGCATGGGGCCTTGGAAGCCGTCTCATGGCAACACGACGCCTTCACCGGGGCTGAATCTGCCCCGTCGTGCTGCACGAAAGCACCGCACGACCCTGGCGGGAGAGCCAAGGTCAAGCTCGTGACAACGACAAGCAGTTGGTGAAGGAAAGTGTGCATATTGGATTATACGCAGCAGGGGTCCGAATCGTTGGAGGGAAATGTCGATTCCGCACCCGATTTGACCTCGCACACGGGGCGCTGCCGCCGCCGTCTTGAATGAGGAAGCAACGGATTGTCCATTCTCACTGAGTAGAAGGACCGAGCATCAGCCATGCTCCGATGGTTATTGTCGCAAGAATCACACCTGCACCCAAAGCCGACCAGAAGTTCAACCCCAACCGATCTGCGAATGCCAGCGGGATGAAGAAAGGCAGGCCCAAAGGGACCAGGATCAACGTCTCACGGGAGAGTTGGGAAAGATTCTTGAGGTCGTGATCTCGAATCCACGTCATCAAGATGGCGATGATGCTCACCACGGGCAGCGTCAACAGAACGGCACCCAACCTGGGCGTCCGATGGGCTATTTCGGACACAACGCCGATAATCAATGCGGCAATGACAGTCCGCACGAGAAACATCAGCATGGCAATTCTCTTTCACTAATTACGGTCTTCATTGTTCGCAAACGCACGATATAGCAGCAGGTCGTAAACGATCTTGAGGCCACCCGCCAGGAAGAACGGCACGCTCATCAATCCAACGCTGCCGACAAGGACGGTCGCCAACATTGGCGAGATTGAAGCACCCACCGACCGTGCAACTGCGGTTACACCTGCCGCTGCGGATCGTTCGTCGGGACGCACGACAGCCATCGTGTAGGCTTGGCGGGTCGGCACATCCATCTGCGATATGCTGAATCGCAACAGCAGAAGGCCGATGGCCCAATACACGTCCGGCATCAGCGGGACGAGGATCAGCAGCACATTCGACGGCAGATGCGTGAAGATCATCGTATTTATCAGCCCGATGCGTCGAGCGAGCCAACCAGCGGCCAGGGCCGAGACTCCGGCCAAAAGGTTGGCGAACAGAAAGATTGTGCCGATCATCGCCGGGTCGAGTTGGAATCGAACGTGGAACCAGTAGGCAATGATGCTCTGGATGACGAAGCCGCCGCCAAACGCATCCAGAGCGAATAGAAGCGACAGCTTGAACACCGTTCTCCGGGATTCGTGGAGTCCCAGCACGGCTTTGGGATGCGGGACAGACTCATCTCTCGATGCTTCAATCGCAGAGGACAACAGCGAAAACCCACCGATCAATGCCACGCCGATGCCTGCATAGGCCAACAAGACCGGACGAAATGCAGCGGCTCCGGTTAAACCGAAATGCGGTGAGGCTTCGGCAATTAGCCCGCCCGCCAAAGCGCCCAGGGCAGTGGAAAACGAACCGACGAGGTTGTACCAAGCGAACACATCGGTTCGCCGTTCATCAGTGACGATGTGGGAAAGTGCAGCCTGCTCGACAGACAGGAACGGCCCGATTTCGTTTCCGCTGGGGCTGATGACGCCAATCGTGGCGGCGATCACCAGCAACAGAAAACTGCTTGTCGAGACGAAGGCGACCCCAGCCAAAACCATCAGGACTGCACCAAGGATTAACGTGCGCCGACGACCCAGACGATCCGCAGTCGTCGTGAGCCAAAGAGAGATGGCCGTGTCGCCCGCCAGAGTGAGACTCAGGAGAAGCCCGACCTCCCATTCCTTCAAACCGACTTCGACCAGATAAAGCACCAGCACGACCGAGAGCAGGCCGTAGGCGAACATCCTCGAACATCGAGTCGCAAACAGCAGCCAGCCGTCTCGTGTCAACTTTCCCGAAATGCTCACCGGAAGGCTCCATCCGGTTTTACGCCGCCAGGAACAGAATGCCAGCCGTGCAGGAATAGGATCGTGGTCATGACAACTCCGCTTCCTGGCGAGCCAGCGAAATCAGCATTGTCTCTGGCAGCTTGTCCGCACCCGCTTGCCGCAGCATGTTGAGAACTTGGGCCACCGTGTATTGAGCGTGCGTGCAGATGTGAAGCAGGACATCGGCTCGCCGGGTTCCGTACCGCTTGCCAAGGCCGTAACTCGTGCTTTTCTTGTACACGAGTTCGTCGAGGGATTCGGGCGTCAGCGAACCCAAATAGCCGCTCCATCGTTGTTCCAAGGCGATCCACTTGTGCCGAAGGTCATCCAGGTTCGTGATTCCACCTTCACCTTGCTGGTTCCCCGGTAGCTTGCCGGGCAGGTCGCCTTGAATGAGTGGGTCGTCATTGCCGAGTAGGGCTTCGAGCCACACGAACTCGGCGGCATAGAGATGGACCAGGGACTTCCAGATCGAACCTTGGCCGATCTGGAACGGCGACCGCAACTGCTCGTCGGAAAGGCTTGCGGCGGTGGTCAACAGATTCCCGTTCACCCAAGCTCGGTGCTGGTGGAGGCGCTGGACTAGATCGACTGCGTTCATGTGTGTCCTTTGGTTGTACGGGCGACTCGGCGACCCCATACCATTTCAGCATCAGGCCGTACCACTTCGTCCAGATTCACCGCCATCCACGCCTTCACGTCAACCGTCTCATCCCTGAACGACCTGCGGCACGCCCCGCAGACATGCTCAACAAAACCAGACCGATTGAATACGCCGACCTGTCGTAATCCGAAGTTCACCAGCAACGTCTCACCAGTGCAATTCAAGCACGACTCGCCACCACTACGCCGCCACGCACTCTTGAGCGCCACCCACGGGATGGAACCATCTGGCAAGCCATTCCACGCAAACAAGGAACTCGTACCGGGAACAGCCATCCCATCATCAGACTCATTCACGAATCGCCTCTCCCGTTTGCTCTGGAAGATTTCCAAGTCGAAATCAAAAGCGATTGGGACGCCGTATAGGAACGAGTCCCCGGTCAGCGTGATGACGGTTTCGTGCTTTTGATCTTTCAGCACAACTTCGATCTCTGGGCGGGCCAGCCCATGAGCTTTGAAGAAGGGTTTGAGATTGGCTCGGTGCGATCCCCAATGATCGACCAGAACTCTTGCGGGTTGAAGCTCAAGAAGGTTCAAGGAACAGCGACGGACGACCAGTCGGATGATCCTGTCCGCATCGTTCGCCGTCAGCTTCGACAGCCCCTCAGCGGCACGAGCAAGGATCGGCTCGTGAGCGTGTTCGAGGGACCATTGAACGGGATCAGCAACGGGCCAGGAGTTCAGGGTGTCGGCGTGGATGAAGTGGAAGTTGAGCGCTGGCGTGGCGAGGACGGCTTTGGGGAGGATCAACGACCCGGCGATGGCGGCGGTGGTCTGAAGGAATTCTCGTCGATTGGTCATGATTGCTCCCTGGGGAAATGCCCAATGGGAAGACGCAGTTGGGAGTGACGGGGTTCGTGTCCTAGCGTCAACCGTGCGGGCAGAGATTGGTCATTCGGTCCTGGTTCACCATTTTGTGTGCGACAGTAGGCCGAGATGTTCCTCCCAGAGTTTTCTTGAAGTAAAGACCGGGCGGTGATCGTATTCTTCTTTGTACTTCTCGTTGAATGAAGCATCCTCATCCAAGCCGTTGAGGAATCGTTGAACGTCGTTCAAGGCGTCCATATACCGACTGATTTTCGGGTCTTCAGTGTTTACGGACACGGCATTGTCACCGGAAACGTGGAGATAATCTTCTTGTGATGCGGCCCGGATTTCATCCCACGTCTGTTGGCCGTAGGGTACACCGGCCTTCCCTGACAACTCATGATAGATCGCCTCGATCACCATTGCAGGCAAGGGCTGGCCGAGTTTAGAAGCGTTCTCGCAGAGCGTCTCGAACTGTTCCCATTCATCCGAAAAGTCTCGTTCGACCTCGCTAACCTCATCTCGATCCTTGCATTCCTTGAGCCTTTCGATCTGCGTTTTCAAAGAGTCAATCTCGTCGAGACATGTCTTCATCTCGGCAACGGCCTCGTCGTAACGTCCCTGAAGTTCCTGATGATCTTTAAGGGCGATTCGCTGGGGCGGTTCAATCTTCGAGAGGATTCCCGGCACTGCCTCAAGGAATTGCTTTTTCTTTGCATCCCAACGAGCAGTCTTTGGAGCGGACAGTTTCAAGAGACTGACGATTTGATCTCTTAGTTCTGAGAGGTCTGTATCTGAATCGATTCGATAGCCGTGGGTTCCGGTGAGTACAGCCTTCAAGTCCGAGAACTTGGTCGGTGGCACGACGATGGGAATCATGTCGTGCGACAAAGCCCAACCCGCTCCAAGTTCGCACTGGCAGAAAAGGCTTTCAAGATAGTTTGGGGAAAGAATCAGCAGCACGAGGTCTGGGTGCTGCACTTTTTCCTTGATGTAATCAACGAAGTTCTTGCCCGCAGGGATGCCCATTCCTTCCAGTGATGAGCAGAAGGTTTCATTCGGCGTAAGGCCAGCGCCCGTTTGAAGGAGATCAAAAAAGGCATCGACAAGGGCCTTGTCCTTCACTGCATGACTGATGAACACACGGGTCCGGGCCATTGATTCGACTCCTGTGGCTTGCCGATCAGATCGAAGATTGAGCTTTGGGGATCGTCTTTCGCCCCGAATTCGCCATTCGGCTCATTGGCAAGTATAACAAAAGTTGGTAAGGTTGGGAGAGTCGGATTCGTTTTTGAACCGGGTCGCACGGATCGGGGAGGCCGAAGTGGACAAGCTGTCGGATTACCTCCGAATCTCCGAGGCCGCTGAGTATTTGGGGGTGTCGCCAAACACGCTCCGCAATTGGGTCAACGCTGGCAAGGTTGTGGCCATTCGCCATCCGGTGAACGACTACCGCCTTTTCAAGCGAGAAGACCTTGATTCCTTGTTGAAGCAAGTTGCGGTGGCAAGCAAAAAAGCAGCCAAATGACAAAGCGGGTTCGTTGCTATCGGAAGATCGTCGGGGGAGATTTATGGAATCGCCACGCTGGAACATCATCACGCCCTCTCAGTACGAGTGGGAACGGCGTGGTCTTGATTTCATCCGAACGGGTCTGCCCGATCACGACCCGTATCGAGCGTGGGCAAACTTTGAGTTCCAGACCGATGATGGGGCCATTTACGAAGTCGATCTGCTCGTTCTGACCAAGCAGGGCTTCTGGCTTGTGGAGTGCAAGGCGTGGGGCGGTCGCATCTACGGCGACACCGGCACCTGGACCCGTTCGCAGGACGGCAGGCTCCACTCCGAAGACAATCCCGTGCTTCTCGCCAATCGGAAAGCAAAAGCCCTTTCTTCACTGCTCAAGGCGCAACCCGCCCTCAGCAAGATTCGCCTACCCTGGTTGGATGCTCTCGTTTTTCTTTCTGCCGATGACCTTCAATGCGATTTGACCGGCAACGCCCGCAACCGGGTGCTGCTCAAGGATCGTGCCAAGACCGATACTCGCCCCGAACAGAAGGGCATCCTCGCCGCCCTCATCAACCGGACTGGACCTGGGATCGATGCCGACCTGCGTGGGGCCATCGACATCAAGGTGGCCAAGGCACTTTCTCGTGCGATGGAGCAGTCGGGCATTCGCCCGTCGCAGCGATCCCGTCGAGTCGGGGACTACATCCTCGGTGACTTGATCTTCGACGGGCCGGGGTATCAGGACCGTCTCGCCAAGCACGCTTCTTTCGACAACGTATTCTGTCGAGTGCGCCAATACACGGTCGCTCAAGCCTCTTCAGAAGAAGATCGCCAACGACTCAAGCGGGCTGCGGCTCGTGAGTTTCAGATCATCCAGACGCTAGACCACCAGAACATTCTCCCGGTTCTCGATTACAAGGAACACGAGCTTGGTCCGGCCCTGTTGTTCCGTTATCTCGATCCAAATGCGGTTCGGTTCGATCACTTCCTCGCCACGCATGGCCACAAACTTGAACCCGGCCAGCGGCTCGACTTGTTGCGGCAGGTCGCCGACGCCATTCGCTACGCCCATCGCAAGCGGGTGATCCACCGTTCGCTAGGGCCGCAAAGCATCCTCGTTTCTGATGCTTCGTCGCCATCGCCACGGCTTCAGCTTTACAACTGGCAGGTAGGGGTTCGAGAAACCACATCCACGTCAGGCCGAGTCACCAATGTCGAAGATTTGGTCGAGGCCCAGTCGCTCGTCTACATGTCGCCCGAAGCCCTGTCTGATTCTCGCAAAGTGACGGAGGCTTCCGATGTGTTTTCGTTGGGAGCCATCGCCTTCCATTTATTCGCCAATCGGCCACCGGCCAGCAACCCAACCGAACTCGCCAAGATTCTGCGGGACCAGAAGGGCTTGAGCATTTCGTCGGTGTTAGATGGAGCCGGGCCTAAGCTGGAAGAACTCATTCAGTGGAGTACCCATCCCGACGTTCTCACCCGAATCGGCTCCGTCGAAGATTTTCTGACGCTCCTGGCCGATGTCGAAGATGAATTGACCGCTCCCAAAGAAACGGTGGTCAACGACCCGCTGCAAGCCAAACAAGGCGACCGATTGCCGCATGGTTTCGTCGTCAAACGGGAATTGGGTCAGGGGGCCACGGCCAAAGCCCTGCTTGTCACAAAGGAAGACAAAGAATCGGTCCTCAAGGTGGCGCTCACCGAGGACGACAACGACCGACTGCACGAAGAAGCTGAAGCCCTGCGGACGATTCACAGCGAGTTCATCGTTTCAATCGATCAAGAACTCAAGATGAACGGCAGGACCGTGCTGGTTCTGCAAAAGGCAGGCGACAACACGCTGGCGGCGATGCTGGCCAAGGAAGGTGTGCCGAGCCTCGAATTACTCTCCCGCTATGGCGACGATCTCTTGTCGGCCCTCTGTTCGTTGGAGCGGCACGGTGTTGTGCATCGGGACATCAAGCCCGACAACATTGGTATCCGTTCGCTCACGAAACAGCGGAACCAACTCATTCTCTTCGACTTCTCCCTGGCCCGTGCGTCACTCGAAAACATCAACGTGGGGACCGAAGGCTATCGTGACCCGTTCTTGAAGCTCCGTAAGCCGCCTCGCTGGGACTTGGCAGCAGAACGCTATTCAGCGGCGGTCACACTCTATGAGATGACGCTCGGTCACAATGTTTTGCCACAATGGGGCAGCGACAAATCCGACCCAGCCCTGACGAGCGACAAGCTGGTGATCGATGCCGAGAAGTTTGACTCCAGCGTGCGAGATGGATTGGTTGAATTTTTTGGTAAGGCACTAAATCGGGAACCGGGCCAGCGGTTCGACAACGCTTACGACATGCAGACAGCGTGGCGTCAAGTGTTCAAAGAGTCGGAACAGCGCAAGATCACCACAACGACCGGCGAAGAAGTCGTCATTGGCGTCTCGCTTGACCAAGCCACTCTTGGCACCCCGGTATCGGCCCTGGGTTTATCCAACCGCAGCCGCAATGCTTTGGAGCGGGCCAACGTCATCACGGTGCGTGACTTGCTGAACTTCCCCATCGGCGAAATTCACTTGATGAAGGGCGTGGGCAATCAGACCCGCCAAGAGATCATTCGATTCGTCGGGGAACTCCGAGAGAAGTTTCCGAACGTCGAAGCAATCAAGCCCAAGGATCAAACGCCGTCAGATGAATCCTCTGGCCCACCGAGCCTTGAGAACTTACATCACCGAATCGTTGGCGTTCGCAATCCGAAGAAGGATGCCGAATGGAATATGCGAGCCGGGCTATTGGGAGTTACGGCCCCGGACAGCCAGCCTGCAAGCCAGTGGCCCAGCCAGACGGATGTTGCTGAAGCTCTGGGGGTTACTCGTGCAAGGATCGGGCAGATTGTTTCAGCGGATCGCACTCGTTGGAGCAAAGACGCTCAAATAACTGCCTACCGTCACGAACTATGCGAGCAAATCCAGCGACTCGGTGGCGTAGTGACCATCACTGAGATTATCGACCTGACGATCTTGTTGCGTCCTGCGGCCAATACTCTTGAATCGGCCCAGCAGCAGCGGCTCGCTTCTGCTGTGGCACGGGCAGCGGTTGAAACCGAAGACATGATGGCCCAGCGGCGATTTCAAATGCGGCGTGTTGGCGGGAAGATCGTCATTGGCTGTTCGCAAGAGTTGGCCGTCTATGCTGAGAAGCTGGGACTAACCGCCGATCAACTTGCCGAAGCCGATCCGCTGGCCTCGCCCATCCGAGTTTTTCAAGAGCTTTACGAAGTTCAGCAGCCGCCTCAGCCGCATGGATGCCAACCCTTCAGTAATGAACGGCTCTTGAACCTTGCGGCGGCGATGAGCCAGAAAGCCGCCGTGTCGTCTCGCCAGGAAGTCTATCCTCGTGGCATGGCGGCAGAACGAGCGTTGCGGTTGGGCATCGGAGCGCTCAGCGGGTTAGGTGTGGGTGAAACCGAGAAGGGTTTCAGTGTCGAACAAATTAGAGATCGGGTGAAGAGTCGATACCCTGCCGCTGAACCATTGCCAGATCGCCCCGAACTCGATGCGCTGTTGCACAAGGTCGGTTTGGACGTTCGCTGGGATGCTGAAGCAAAGGTCTATCAGCGGCGTGAAGCTGCGACCTTGTTTACGTCTGGGTCGTCAATTCCTCGCAGGCGCTCGACGGCCACAAGCGCCCGACATGTTGATGTCACTCCCGATGTCGCCGATGCACGGGCCTTCGAGGAACGCCTCAAGCACGCCTACAACGATGGCGGGTTCATGGTACTGACGGTTCGCCCCAGCCGGATGCGATGGGCTGAAGGGGAACTCCTGCGACGGTTTGAGTTGGAGCGAGTTTCATTTGACGATTTGTTGTTCGATGTCTTGCGGGAAGAGGCCAAGGAACTGGAAGTCGATTGGACCATCATCGAACAAGCCGATGGCGCAGACTCATCCAGTCAAGATTGGAAGAACCTACTGCACTTGATCGGGCGGGCTGGCCCCAAGATTGCCACACGACTGGCCGAGCGGCGGGAACATCTCTTGTTGGTCAATCCGGGCATGATTGCCCGCTACGATCTGATGTCGATTCTTGAAACGCTGCGGGACAAGGTGGGACACGATGCGTCCTGTCCCGGCCTCTGGGTTCTCGTGGCCACTGACGGGCAAAACGACATGCCGATTCTCGATCACGCAGAGATTCCGCTCATCACGCCCGGCCAGCGGGCCAAAATCTCTGAAAGTTGGATCGATAACCTTCATCGGGGCCGTACCGAAAAAGCCGCCTCAAAGCTCAGCACGACGACGGGAGGCAACTGAACATGGTTGACATCAAGACGCTACTGCCGGAACTGCGAAAGCTCGTCGGCGAACTCACCGAGGATTTCCTTGCCCGTTGCACCAGCGATGCCACGATCAATGCGGGACTGAAGGAAGCATTTGAGCAGATCGAAAAAGGAGGACGCACGGCCCAGGCTTACGAGGTTTGGCGGGAAGATTACCTCGATCAAGTCGCTGTGGCCTGGGTGTTGGCCTGCGTCTTCGTGCGTTTCATGGAAGACAATCATCTGATCGATGAATGTTGGTTGGCCGGAGAAGGTCCACGCCGCAAGCTGGCCGAAGACACACACGAACTCTTCTTCCGTGAACATCCACACGACACCGACCGGGAATATTTTCAGCACGTCTTCCACGAAGTCGGCAAGATTCCCGCCGCCAAGGATTTGTTCGCCGAGGGGAAAACTCCGCTCTGGGCTGTGGCTCCCAGCGGCGATGCGGCCATGAACTTGCTGAAATTTTGGCGGGAGATGAACCCAGCAGCAGGAACCTTGAAGCGACCATTCCAAGTCGAAAACGGCGACACACGATTCCTGGGCGATCTGTATCAGGAACTCTCCGAGCGGGCGAAGAAAAAGTTTGCTCTGCTGCAAACGCCTGTGTTCGTGGAAGAGTTCATCCTCGACCGCACCCTCACCCCCGCCATTGCCGAGTTCGGGTTGGAAAAGGTCCGCATGATCGACCCGACTTGCGGATCGGGCCACTTTTTACTCGGCGGTTTTGCCCGGCTCTTCGACTTGTGGAGCAAGCCGGATCACACGACTGGCAACACAGAAAAAGATGCTCAGAAGGCCCTCGATGGCGTCTGGGGAGTGGACATCAACCCGTTTGCCGTGGCCATCGCTCGATTCCGGTTGATCGTCGCCGCAGTGCAAGCCTGCGGGATCAAGCGGCTAAAGAAAGCACCGGGCTGGAACATTCACTTAGCAAGTGGCGACAGCCTATTATTCGGCAGCAAGCCGAGCTTCGGCGGCGACAGAGTTGGGATTTCGCAACAAATGAGCCTCTTCGAGGTTCCTGCCATTTATGCCGTGGAAGATAGGAAGACACTTCAGCAGATTCTCAGCCAAGGCTATCACGTTGTCGTTGGAAACCCACCTTACATTATTGTTCGGGACAAGTCGTTGAATGCCGCATATCGGAGCCTCTATTCCACATGCCATCGGAAATACTCTTTAGGAGTCCCTTTCACGCAACGCTTTTGGGAATTGTCGTTGAACGCTTTTGAAGCCGATGCCAGCGGCTACATTGGCATGATTACATCGAATTCGTTCATGAAGCGTGAGTTCGGAAAAAAGCTGATCGAAGAGTTCTTTCCGAAAATCGATCTTACGCATGTTCTCGATACGTCTGGTGCATATATTCCCGGTCACGGCACTCCTACCGTCATCTTGCTTGGCCGGAATCGGAAGCCGGTTGGTGACTCTGTGCGGGCTGTCCTTGGGATAAAGGGAGAGCCTTCAACGCCGGAAGACCCGTCGCTTGGATTGGTCTGGCAGTCAGTTCTTACGCACGTTGATCGAGCCGGGGCGCAAAATGATTTCATTTCGGTAGTTGACACGCTCCGAACTTCATTCAATACGCATCCGTGGAGCATTGGCGGTGGCGGGGCTAGTGAATTGAAAGAGCAGCTTGACGAGTGCGAAAGAACTCTCAACGACATTGCATTTTCCATCGGCTTCGTTGCTGTGCCGGGTGACGAAGACGCCTTTATGACGGAGAACATTACCAGTTGGACTCGTGTTGCAATCGAAGAGGCATCAATTCGTCCGATGGCGGCAGGCGATGGGGTAAGAGATTGGGTTCTTACCAAAACCGAACCATGCATTTTTCCCTACAGCGATGATGGTCGATTCATAGGAGCGCCAAGTGCCAAAAAACACTTCTGGTGCCTGAAACCTGTACTTCGTCAGTCGTTGTATTTTGGAAAGACCAGAGAAGAGCGAGGAATGGACTGGACGGAGTTTGCAATCCTCGTGAAAAGCAAGCTGTCGTCTCGTTTTGCTATTGGGTTTGCCGAAGTTGCGACCCACAACCACTTTGTCCTTGATCGAGTCGGGACGATTTTCAATCGTACTTCACCTGTCATCAAATTGGCAGATGGTGCAGGCGACACCGAACATGTTAATCTGCTTGGACTGCTCAATTGTTCCACGATTGGATTCTGGCTCAAGCAGGCGGCACACAACAAGGGCGATTCGACAGATCAACACGGCGCACGCACGACTGGTGACCCAGCATTCAATACATACCAGTACAATTCGACTTGCGTTGGTCGAATCCCGATTCCAGAAACCACTCCTTCCGATCTAGCTACACAACTCGATCAGCTTGGTCAGCAATATGTTCGGCACTTTCCTCTAGCAACCATCCAAAAAGCAATTCCGACAGCCGAAAGATTGACTCAAGCTCGTAATCAGGCAGAAACAATTCGCAATCAAATGATTGCTCTGCAAGAAGAGCTTGATTGGTCGTGTTATCAACATTATGGCATTCTGTCCTACACTCTTCGGTACACGGAGAACGAACTTCCTGAACTTCTTCCTGGGCAACGGGCCTTTGAGATTGTTGTGGCTCGGCAGATTGCCAAAGGTGAACTCAAGACCGCTTGGTTCGAGCGGCACGGGTTTACGCCGATCACTGACATCCCTACGCACTGGCCCGACTCCTACCGGAAGTTGGTCGAACGTCGCATCAAGTTGATCGAAACGAATAAAGACATCGCACTCATTGAAAAACCAGAGTACAAGCGTCGGTGGCATTCTGAGCCGTGGGAAGAACAGGAAGAGCGGGCCTTAAAAAACTGGCTGCTCGACCGGCTCGAAACACCGCAATACCGCAATGGCACGAAGGACAATCCTGAACTCACCACAACGGCTCAGTTGGCAGACGTGGCCAGTGCCGATGCAGAGTTCCTTCAAGTCGCCGAACTGTATCGGGGCCGACCTGACTTCGACGTGGCTGCGCTCGTGGCCGAACTGATCGAAGGCGAATCCGTCCCGTCCCTGCCGATGTTGCGATATAAACTGGCGGGCCTACGAAAAAGGGAAGTTTGGGAGCGAACCTGGGACTTGCAACGCCAGCAGGATGCCGGGAAAGCCGTGGGCGAAATTCCGGTGCCGCCGAAGTACGTCTCTGCGGATTTTCTGAAGACCGATTTCTGGAGACTTCGAGGCAAGCTCGATGTCCCCAAAGAACGCTGGATCAGTTACCCACACTGTTCGACCGACAGCGATCCGACCCTCGTGGTCGGGTGGGCAGGATGGAATCATCTTGAGCAAGCGACGGCGCTGATCGCCTACTACGACGCTCGCAAACGAGAAGGCTGGGAGGCCAAACGCCTCACGCCGCTCTTAGCGGGCCTCGATCAACTGCTGCCCTGGATTCACCAATGGCACAAGGAAATCGACGCCGAGTTCGGCGAAACAGCAGGCCAGTCTTTCCAAACAATGCTGGAACACGACGCCCACGAACTCGGCCTGACGATGGAAGACATTCGTAACTGGACGCCGCCTGAGAAGGCCAAAAAGACACGAACATCTGGCAAGAAGAAGACAACCGCAGGAGATGGGGACGATGCCTGAAAAACTCATCAGCGATTTGCTCGATCTGCCGGAGAAGGTCCGCAAGGGAGACTTCGTTCTCAACTTGTCCAAGGGCATCACCGAGCCAGACAAGACACTGGAGCAGTACGTCGTCACGCCGCAATTGGTGGCCTGTTTCGATGATGCACTCGGCTTCATCCGTTCCGCTGTGGACTCGGTGAACAGCAAGGCGTGCTACCTGCACGGTAGCTTCGGTGCCGGTAAGTCGCACTTCATGGCAGTGCTGCATCTGTTGCTTCAGCACAACCCCGCCGTGCGCAACATCGCTGAGTTGGCCAAGCTGTTCGATTCCCACAAGAAGGACAACCATTGCTGGGTCGAGAACAAGAAGTTCCTGCTCGTGCCGTACCACATGATCGGCGCTCGCAATATGGAGTCGGCCATTCTGGGCGGCTACGTCGATCATGTGATGGAGCTTCATCCAACAGCCCCACTCCCTGGCGTCTATCTGGCCGAAGAAATCTTCAAGAACGCCCAACAACATCGGAAGGCGTTGGGTGACGACAAGTTCTTCGAGCAACTGAACCAGGGCCAAAAGAGCAGCGGTGGTACGGGCTGGGGCAAACTCGCAAAGGGGTGGGATGCGGCCCGGTTTGAAGCCGCCCTTGAAGCCGCTCCTTCAAGTGAAGAACGCAGCCGTTTGGTAGGCGACTTGGTGCAGTTCATCTTCCCGGCATTCAAGGGCATCGCCCAAGGGAAGGACGAAGCCTATGTCGATTTGGATGTCGGTTTGTCGATCATCAGTGTCCACGCCAAAACCCTCGGCTACGACGGGCTGATTCTGTTCCTCGATGAACTCATCCTGTGGTTGGCCAGTCACGCTGCCGACATTGGCTTTCTGCAAACCGAAGGGAACAAACTCGCCAAGCTGGTCGAGTCCCGCAAGGCCGAGCGTCCGGTGCCGATCATCAGCTTCGTAGCTCGGCAGCGTGATCTCCGGGACTTGATCGGCGACAATGTGACCGGGGTGGAGCAACTGAACTTCTCCGATGTGCTGAGCCATTGGGAAGGTCGTTTTCACACGATCACTCTGGAAGACCGCAACCTGCCGGTCATCGCCCAGAAGCGGGTCTTGAAACCGAAGAACGATGCCTGCCGTGCCGAATTGGAAGAGTCGTTTGAGAAGACGGCACAGGTGCGGGCCGAGATCATGGAAGTCCTGCTGACACGAGAAGCTGACCGGACCATGTTCAAAATGGTCTATCCCTTCAGCCCGGCGCTCATCCAAGCACTCGTGGCGGTTTCCAGCGCCCTGCAACGGGAACGCACGGCCCTCAAGATCATGCTGCAATTGCTCGTCAATCGACGGGACACATTGCGGTTAGGGGATGTTATCCCGCTCGGCGACTTGTGGGATGTGGTGGCTCACGGCGATGAAGCCTTCACCGATGTCATGCGGGTGAACTTCGAGAATGCGAAGAAGCTGTACCAGAACAAACTGCTTCCGCTCCTGGAGCAGCAACACGAGATCGACCTCGAAGTGGACAAGGAGCGGGGGAAAACGAATCCCGAAGTCGCAGAAAAACTCCAGCGGTTCGAGAACGATGACCGGCTCATCAAGAGCCTGCTCTTGTGTGCCTTGGTTCACGGGGTTGAAACCCTGAAGAACATGACCTGCATGAGACTGGCTGCACTGAACCACGGCACGGTTCGATCCCGCATTCCAAACAGGGAACATCAAGTCGTAGCAGACAAGATGCGGAGATGGGCTGGCATCGTCGGCGAAATTCGAGTCGGCGAAGAAGTCACAAATCCCACGGTGTCGCTGCAACTATCGGGCGTCGATACCGACACCATCATCGAATCGGCCAAGACATTCGACAACATCGGCACTCGGCAATTCAAGATTCGGCAGATGTTGTTCCAGTCGCTCGGTATCCCCGAACAAGACGACATGTTCATGTCGCACTCGCATCTGTGGCGGGGCAGCAGGCGGTCATGCGACTTGCTGTTTACCAACGTCCGCACGTTGCCTGACGAATCGCTGCGATCCACGGAAGACTGGAAGTTGATTATCGACTTCCCATTCGACACCGAGGGACATTCCCCGGTGGAAGACATGGATCGGCTGGACAAGTTCAAGGAGAAAAACGAACGCCAAAAGACTCTCGTATGGCTCCCGTCGTTCTTCTCGACTCGGACCCAAGGGGAACTGGCCAAGCTCGTCATCATCGACCGTCTGCTGTTAGGGAATAATCTCGAACAGCACTCGAAGCACCTGTCTCTGCAAGATCGGCAGACGGCCCGTCTGTTGCTTCAGAATCAACAGAGTGCATTGTCCCAGCGGCTTATCCAGGCCGTCGAATCGGCTTATGCCATTCGCTCCGAGCCGACCCCTGGCACGCTCGACGTGTCATATGACATGTCCGAATCGCACTTCCAATCGCTATTCCCGACGCTCGTGTTGCAGCGTCCTGTGGGAGCAAACTTGGGCGAGGCGCTTGAACATCTGCTCGATCAGGCGTTGTCGCACCAGTTCCCGAAACATCCAAAGTTTGGCCAAGAGGTCAAACTCGGCAAAGACTTGCGGCAGGTCTTGGAGATTTGCCAAGAAGCAGCCCGCACACCGGATGGCCGTGTGTTTGTGGAAGACAAGGCTGTGCGTCTGAAGCTCCGCAATATCTGCAACCCGCTTGATCTGGGCCAGATGTCCGAGACGCATCTTGTTTTGGATGCCTACTGGAAGAATCACTTCAATCGTATGTTGGCCCAATCGGGACAGCCGCATCCCACGGCAGCAGACTTACGACGGTGGACGGATCAGCCCGATGAACGTGGTTTGTCGAAGGAAGTGCAGAACCTTCTGATTCTCGTGTACGCCGATCAGACGAACCGTTCATTCGTGCGATACGGCAGCAACTACACGCCAACTCTTGATGACGTGCCGAACGAACTGGAGCTTCAAGAGCAAACGCTGCCCGACCTGAAGGACTGGAACGAAGCGGTGGTACGAGCCGCCGATCTTCTCGGCCACGCCATCTCCAAGTTGCTCAACGCCTCGAATCTGGCCACGCTCGCCGCCAAGGTGAAGGAGAGCGTCACCGAGCATAAGGCAGACTGCGAAAGCCTGCCGGATCGCCTGCAACTGGTATTGAAGAACATGGGCGTGCCAGAAGCCGACTTCGTGAAGTGCGACCGAGTGCGAACTGCCAAGGCCGTCAAGACTCTTCTGGCGGGTTGCGAAAACAAGGAGCCGACGACCCTTGTGGGAGCGATTGCCCACGCCAAGCTCGAAACCAACAGCACGGCGATGGGAAAGAGCCTCAAGTCGGGCAAGGTGTTATTGGAATGCCTGCGAACGACGAAATGGGATTTGTTCTCCGCTGTATCTCAGATTCAGGACCAACGAAAGACCGAAGCCGACATCTTGATTCAGGATGTGTGCAGTTGGCTCAAGGCCGACGAACACGCCCTAGCCGGTGGATTGGCCAGCAAGTTATCCGAAGCCGAGGGCCGGGCCATCAAGTTGCTCACGCCTCCAAAGGTTGTGGACCCAACGCCAATACTACCACCTATCGAACCTCCCAAGTCCAAGCCGGGTTGGAAAGCAGTTGGTTCTGGCGGCAAGGCTCGAATGAACAACACCGAATCGATCTCTGAAACGAAATCGATCCTTCAGAAACTCGAACAGAATCCGAAACTACGGCTCACCGTCCAATGGACTTTGGAGGAAGAGTCGTAATGAGTATCGGCACTCTGAATTCACAACAGCTTCGTTCCCTCGTGGAAGACAAATGGCAACGGGACTTGGACGCCGTGGCCGTGGGACTTCACGTTGCGCAGGCGTGGAAACTTCCCAACGTCGTGGAATTCGATTTCGGCAAGGCACAAGTCGTGCGGGCCGATACGGTCTTTCAAGTGCGTGAAGCACTCTTGGATGCCGAACGAAGCAAAGGCCGCATCATCTTGTTGACGAAGTTGCGTCAAGGTGATCTGGGCAATGATGTCGTGGCACGTTTGGCCCGCAGCCGATTGTTTGCCATCGACCATTGGGCGAGCCTGTGTTCGCTGTTCAAGGCGAAGGAACTCGATCCGTCCATTTGTGACGCATCGCTGGCAGAGGCGCTATTGGAATGCGCTCCTGCCGATGGCTATCCACCTGTCTCAGCGGGTGTCCTGGATGCGGGAACGGTGTGGCGGGCAACTTGCCGTCATGTGTTCGAGATGGGGGAACGGGAACCAGACCTTGTGATGCTCTTGTTGTGGGCGACGAACAAGGTGGCTTCTTCTCGTTACCTGAATGTTGGCGAAGAACTTCGGGTCAGCCTGCGGCAGCGGCTCGTTTCAAATCTCGGAGATGCTGCCGATTCCATCCTGCGATTCGTTGATTGCCAAGCGGGAGTCGATGCCCTGGCTCTTGCGGTTGTCTGTCAGGTGATTTTCGGCGATGGCCAAGATGCGGTTCTGGATGCCGCCGCTGCTCGCATGGAGCAGTACCACAACAACAAGCCAATCTCGAAGTTGGTCGGGCGGGCATTGAGTCGTATTGCCAACGATGCGATTGCCGACCTCGACCGAACCGATGATCCACGCCTCGCCCAAGAGCATTTGCAACGGGCCGATGATCTCCTCAAGCAATTCCGCTGCGAGGATCACGCCTTCCGCAGTCGATTGACTCTGCTGGGATATGAACAGCGGTTGAGTCGATTCGGCAATCAAGTCTGTTCGGCACTGGCCTGCCTGAATCAAGAATCGATTCGACGATGCGAAGAGTTGCAGGCCGAAATTGCCGCTCATCGACGAGCTAAAATCGGTCAACGGACGGAGCAACTATCCCGCACCGAGATGGCGCTCCGACTCCTGCGTTGGCTGGCAGCACCAATTCCAGCGGCGACTTCATTTTCCGAGATGGCGAACGTCTATCGGAAGGAACTGGCGTTCGTTGATTGGGCAAGGGAATCGATCTGCCGGGGTGAAGATGTTGCTGATCTCACCAAAGCCTACCAGCAACTCGATCAAGCGGTTCTTGCTCGACGAGAGCAGTTCAACCAGATTTTTGCCACGTCCCTGGCTGACTGGACCTCGATTGGTTCGACCTTCAAAGACGTTTGTGGCGTGGAAGAAGTTCTTTCGCAATTCGTCGCCAAGATCGCCGAGGCCAACAACCGTGTTCTGTTGATCGTTCTCGATGGAATGAGTTGGGCGGTTTGCCATGAACTTCTGGCCGATATTCGCAACGAGCATTGGTTCGAGGCGACCCTCGCTGAGTCATCGAGTCTTCCGGTCCCTGTGATCGCCACGGTCCCCAGCGTTACTACCTACTCTCGCACGTCGTTGTTGTCAGGGGAGTTGGTCAAAGGCGATCAAGGAATTGAAAAACGCAACTTCGAGGCCAACAACGCCCTGAAGCAAGTATGTGACAAGCGGTATCCTCCAGTCCTGTTTCACAAGAAAGAAGTCACCGAAGGCGCTAGAGGGATCGTTGGTGATGATCTCAGCAAGGCGATCCTTTCAACCAACAACAAGATTGTCGGCGTCGTCTTCAACGCCATCGACGACCGACTCAGTAGCGCCCAACAAGTACGGGAAGACTGGAACATCAACCGTATCAGTCCGCTGGGTGCAGTTCTGAAGTTGGCGAGGGATTCTGGACGGGTGGTAATCCTTGCCAGTGACCACGGACACGTTTGGCACCGGCCCGAAGCCAAGCTCTGTTCCGGTGACTGCGGTAGCCGCTGGCGCTCGCAGACCGAAGACGTTCAAGAGGGCGAAATTGCAATCACGGGAAACCGAGTTCGGGAAGAAAACGGAAGCCGGTCAGTCATCGTGCCGTGGGTGGAAACCATTTATTACGGCAAGCAGCAGAACGGCTATCACGGTGGAGCCACACCGCAGGAAATGGTCAGTCCCCTGGTGATCCTGATGGACAAGACCAGCACTTACTCTGGCCTCTATCCGTGCGAATATCCGAAGCCGGAATGGTGGATGGCACCGCCTGTTGCTTCAGCGAAGGTCGAAGAGCCGTCCATTGCGATCAGTGTGCCGAAGAAGCCAATCGGCTTGTTCGACTGGCAGGCCGAAGTGAATGTGAAGCCCGTAACCACTCCGGTCAAAACGAAGACGATTCAACCAACGCCAACTGCCGGGGCGTGGCTCGAACGCCTCTTTGCTTCAACGGGTTACAAAGATCAGAAAGACTTCGTTCGTCGGCACGCTCCCGAAGACGATCTCGTGCGTCGTTGCCTTGAGGCACTGGATTCAAGTGGAGGCATGTTGACTCCGGCAGCTTTCTCCAAGGTTGCCGACATTCCAGCGGCTCGACTCGATGGGTTGATTGCTCGTATTCAACGCCTATTGAACGTGGACGGCTACGAAATCCTAACCTTCAGCCGCTCCGAGAATCGGATCGAGTTGAATGTATCGAAACTCAAAAGGCAATTCGATCTGGATTGATCTATGGAAATCAGCAACGAACGCCGTCGAGAGATCATCGCTGCACTGCGGAAGGGAACCGTTCCGCAACGTGGACTGGATTTCTTGGCTGTGGGTCTACGGCCATTTGAGCCGGTGATTGCCAGTGAACTTGCCGACGTAGCCCAAGGTGGGTCGATGTTCAAGGCCGTCCGTGGCGACTATGGCTGCGGCAAGACGTTCTTTGGTCGGTGGGTTCAGGAATTCGCCAAGAAGAAAGGCTTCGCTGTAGCTGAGGTTCAAATCTCGGAGACGGAGACTCCGCTTCACCGTTTGGAGACTGTATACCGACGAGCGATGGAACAGCTTTCCACAACGGACACTTTTCTTGGGGCTTTCCGTTCGATTCTGGACGGGTGGTTCTACGGCCTTGAAGAAGATGTCTTGGCTGAAGGCACTATCGATCCCGGTGATGAAAAGGCCCTCTCCAAACGAGCCGATGAGTTGCTGGAACAGCGGCTCGCCGAGATCACTCGTGCCACCCCGCAATTCGCCGCTGCCTTGCGTGCCTATCGAGCGGCGCAGCGGGCGAATGACCATGCCACCGCCGAAGGGCTGGCAGGCTGGTTGGCTGGTCAACCCCATGTGGCAGCAGCAGTGAAAAGAGAAGCGGGTGTCAAAGGGGATGTTGACCATTACGCCGCTCTGAGTTTTCTCCGTGGGCTGCTGCTGATTCTCAAAGACTCCGGCTATTCCGGTCTGGTACTGGTTCTCGATGAAATTGAAACGCTGCAACGAGTCCGAGGCGACGTGCGGGAAAAAGGACTCAATGCCCTGCGTCAGTTGATTGATGACATCGACAGCGGGCGGTTCCCGAATCTTTACCTGCTGACCACAGGAACCCCAGCGTTCTTTGATGGACCGCAGGGTGTGCGGCGGTTGGAGCCGCTGGCCCAACGACTACATGTGGACTTCCAGACCGATCCCCGGTTCGACAACCCTCGTGCGGTGCAACTGCGTCTTTCTGCTTTCGACCATGAAAGACTTCTGGAGGTCGGCATCAAAGTGCGTGACTTGTTCGCCGCCGATTGCACATCCCCGGATCGAGTACGCCGTCTTGCTCCGAACGAATATATCGATCTGCTTGCCCGTTCTGTCACCGGCAAACTTGGCGGCAAGGTCGGTATCGCCCCTCGGCTATTCCTCAAGAAACTGGTTTCAGATGTGCTGGACCGAATCGACCAGTTCGAGGAATTTGACCCGAACAAACACTACCAGTTGACGATCAACAGCAACGAGATGACCCCCGTTGAACGTGAATCCCAGCCCCAGAGCGTAGATGACATCGAGCTTGACCCGTGACCGCATTCGAGCGACTACACCCGGCGCTTCAACACCACATCGTCAATTCGCTCGGCTGGAGCGAATTGCGAGAAGTGCAGTCGTTGTCAATTGATGCGTTTCTCAGCGGGGCCAATCTCGTCATTCTTGCACCGACTGCGGGCGGTAAAACCGAGTCGGCGTTCTTCCCCGTCATTTCACAGATGCTCACCGAGGGTTGGAACGGGCTTTCGGTTCTCTACGTCAGTCCAATTCGAGCCTTGTTGAACAACCAGGAGCAGCGACTTCAAAAATACTTTTCCTTAGTTGGTCGGCGAGCCGCCTGCTGGCACGGTGATACGACTCAGGGTGAAAGGCGGCGTATTCTTGACGATTGGCCCGATTGTCTGCTTACGACGCCAGAATCGCTCGAAGCGATCTTGGTTTCGACAAAGATTGACCATCGAGAGTTCTTCAAGAACGTCCAAGCCATCGTGATTGATGAACTTCATGCGTTCGCCGGAGACGACCGGGGTTGGCATCTGCTTTCAGTGTTCTCCCGAATTCATCGTTTAGCGGGACGTGATCTGCAACGCATCGGTTTGTCGGCCACGGTCGGCAATCCCGCCGAGATGCTGGTGTGGTTGTCATCCGGTTCGGAGCGGCAACGGCAAGTGGTTTCGCCTGCCCCTGTCGCCAAGCAAGCTCCCGACGTGCAACTGGATTACGTTGGCTCCCTCCAAAATGCGGCCAAGGTGATTTCACTTTTGCATCGAGGCGAGAAGCGGCTCGTGTTCTGCGATAGCCGCTCCAGAGTCGAACAACTAGCGTTGCTGCTGCGAGAACGAGAGATCGACACTTTTGTTTCGCATAGTTCGCTCGGCCTTGAAGAACGACGAGCAGCGGAAGAAGCCTTCGCTCAAAAGCAGAATTGCGTCATCGTCGCCACCAGTTCGCTGGAACTTGGCCTCGATGTGGGCGACCTGGACCGAGTTATACAGATCGATGCCCCGGCCACCGTCTCATCATTCCTGCAACGGATGGGACGGACGGGGCGACGGGCGGGTACACGATCCAACTGCTTGTTCTTGGCCACCAGTGACGAAGGGTTGTTGCGAGCCGCCGCCCTTCTTGACCTTTGGGGCCGTGGATTCGTTGAACCCGTCAATGCACCGCCCAAGCCCTTTCATATTCTTGCCCAGCAGTTGATGGCGCTCATCCTGCAAGAGCGAGGGATTGGCCGACGTGCCTTCGTGGAATGGCTGGCCGACGTACCGGCGTTCGCAGCCATGCCCAGCGAGCAGATTGAATTGTTGGTGGACCATCTGGTTCGCACCGGAACGCTCTTTGATGACGCCGGGATTCTCTCTTTTGGCCCAGAGGGTGAGGCTGAGTACGGCAGGAAGAACTTCTTGGAAATCCTGTCGGTCTTCACTTCGCCGCCGCTCTTTCGTGTCATCAGTGGCCAAAAGGAACTTGGCAATGTCCACGAATCGACGTTCTACAAAAAGCAAGAAGGCCCGGTGATCCTCGTGCTGGCGGGTCGAAACTGGAAAACGAATCACCTGGATTGGAAACGTCGTATTGCCTACGTCGAACCGACTGACGAGAAAGGCCGTTCCCGATGGATAGGCGAAGGTCAATTCCTCGGCTTCCGAGTCTGCCAAGCCATTCGTCGTGTCCTGGCCGCTGAAACGACGGAACCCTATTGGTCGCAGCGAGCGACCGCCCAGATCGGCGAGATTCGTCTCGAATATCCGTGGGCATCGCATGACCGCACGACGCTCGTTCAACAAGCGAACGGCGAGGTTCAGTGGTGGACCTTCGCCGGTGGGCTGGCAAACTCCATCGTCATGGATCACCTGGGCGGTGGTTCCAAGGCGAAGACGGACAACCTGTGCCTGCGGTTTTCATCCACGTTGAAACTCGCCGACGTGGAAGCCCTGATCGCTTCTCGCATTCGGGACGAGATCATCCCCGTGCCGAGTCAGGAAGCCATCGACAATCTGAAATTCGGCGAATGCCTACCGCCGCCGATTGCAGGTGAAGTGTTCTTCGCCCGGTTCAACGACCCGGAAGCGATTGCGAACATTCGCCGGGAACCGATGCGAGTGGTAGTGGTGGGAGAAGGGAATGGTGAAGCATGACCCCCGAAGACATCCCAATCCGTGAACCCGACCAGATACGGCAGGACTGCGCCCGTAAGCTCCGGGCTGTGAAGGTTAGCGATCACTTCCAAGCGATCCTCGGATGTCTGCTTGGAGAAGACTGGACCACGCCCAGGCTGATCGAGATGGTCATCACGCCGGATGGTCACATGCTCGGTCGATGCGACGGCGAAGCGGCGTTCAAGGTTTTCCTGGGTGCATCGGAAGACCTCATCAAAAACATCCACGGCGTTGCCCCCGTAGCAGAACTCGACGGCGACGAAGTGGGGTTTCTGGTGGCGAAGGTGGCCGAGATCAAGAGGCAAAGGTAGGAGTCTCGTACACTCAGCAAGACCCAACTGAACACAGCAATACGAGCAATGACGACCAATTCTGAACTCCCTTCGATCAGCAGCTACGCTCCGCACAGCGTCAGCAACTATGGAACGCATACGCTACGGATTGACCTGGGAACATTGACTGTCTGGTTCAGCTTCAAGACGCCGATTGCGTTCCGAGCGCCGGGAACGCCGACAATTGTTCGCCAGAACGAATGGGGTGCGACCACGGGCAAACACTTGAAATGGATCGGCAGCGAGACGAGCAACACTGCCGCAATCCTGGTTTCCAGTGAGCAGTTCGAGGAGTTGTGGGCGAAGCACGTCGAGCTACATGAACTCATGGATCACTGATACAGCGCAGGAATGGGGAGGGATGAATTGATGGCAAGAAAAGCAAAAGCCCCGAA
Organism: Planctomycetaceae bacterium; assembly: GCA_021732785.1. GTDB lineage: Bacteria > Planctomycetota > Planctomycetia > Planctomycetales > Planctomycetaceae > DSVQ01. The sequence continues at coordinate 113,204 of JAKFUG010000001.1, read as the reverse complement.
CCCCTTCACTGGCCGCTGGCGTATCGTCTCGATGAGTGCCTGGGACCAGGAGTTCATTGATGAAGAGGAAGAGGGCTACATCGAGTTCGACCAGAAGGACAACGGCCAGTTTCACTTCGGATACGTTCACGGCCAAATGGACTGCTGCCTGACGACAAGGGACGGTGAAGCCGCCGTTGAATGGACCTGGGATGGCAACGATGAGATGGACCCAGCGCAGGGCCGAGGCTGGGCCATCGTAAAGGACGACGAACTCCACGGTATGATCTTCTTCCATAACGGCGACGATTCAGAGTTCGTGGCGAAGAAGGCAGAGAGCCGGAAGAAGCCGAAGAAATGACGACCGACACGAAGACCTCTGGTTACTCCCACACGCAGAAGGCCCCGCTCTGCTTGCTGGTCTACTCACTCGCCATCGTGTTCCTTGCGCTGGGTTGGTTCATCCGAGATGCACCGCCGATTCCTTGGCTGTTCCCGCCCATCGGCGTGCTGATGCTTGTCATTGCGGCTTCGTTCCATCACCTGACGGTCGAGGATCAGGGCGACGTGCTGTCAGTCCGCTTCGGCCCCATCCCATTGTTCCGCAAGACCGTGCAGTATGCCGACATCGTAAAGGTCGAAGTTGGTCGGACCCTACTTCTCGATGGCTTGGGAATTCACAAGAGCATTCGTGGTGGGTGGGTCTGGAACTTGTGGGGCCGGGATTGCGTGGTCGTGCATTTTCGGAATGGCGGTGTGTTTCGCATCGGCACGGACGACACCGAGAATCTGGCGGCGTTCTTGGAAAGAAAGATCAGCGGTTAAGGATGTGGAAATACCCAACGCTCGGACAATCGCCGACATCAATGTTGGCATACGACACGATTCCTACTCCCCTACCTTCGGCTCAATAAGGTGTGCGATGGCACGATTCACGCTTGCTTTGCTTCTGGTTTTCGGGTGCTTGGCTGGTTCTTCCTCAGCGCAGGAGCAGAAGCCCGACCAGACTTCTGCACCACCGGGCCTGCGAGTCTTTTTCGCTTCCCATAGCCTCATGTGGTATGCCCCGAAGCCGCTTGGCGAGATGGCCGAAGCCGCAGGGATCAAAGGGCATAAACTTGTCGGCCTTCAGTCTCTCGGCGCTTCCAAAACGCTCCAGCATTGGAACCTCCCAGACGACAAGAACGAGGCGAAGAAAGCTCTCAAGACAGGCGAAGTCGATGTGTTCATCATGTCACCGATTTCCTTTCCAGATGAAGGGGTCGAGAACTACGTCAAGCTGGGGCTGGAACACAATCCCAACATGCGGTTTATCATTCAGCTTTCTTGGGGCGGCGGGGACATCGACAATCAGGATTTTCCCAAGGGTGCGTTCGACAACGTAGACAAAGAAAAAACGCCGGACCAACTCAAGGGCCTCAACGAGCGGAATATCAAGGCAGGGGAAGCTCAAGCGGTCGAACTCAACGAAAAGTACGGCAAGGGTAAGAAAATCGTAGCCCTCGTTCCCAGCGCACAGGCGATGGTGGCAATACGAACAAAGATCGCCAACAAAGAATGGCCGGGCCTGACGAAACAGGGCGAACTTTTTGTGGATGCAGTTCATCCATCGGCCCCAATGGAAGCTCTCAACACCTACATGCACTTCGCTGTGCTTTATGGCCGAAGTCCCGTGGGCCTGCCGATGCCGTCCATGCTGAAAAACGCCAAGCGTGAAGTGTGGGACGAGAAGTTCAATCGCTCTATGCAAGAACTGGCGTGGGAAACTGTGTCGAAGTACCCATACAGTCTCATGACTGCTCCGAAAGAGAAGTAGTCATGACGGCCAACATCTTCGATGACATCCCGAACAACATGCCCAAGGAAGTCGTCCAGACGCTCCTCCAAGCCGACGACGTGCGCATCGAACGAATCATCTCCCACGGTCATGCCTCAGCACCAGACTTCTGGTACGACCAGCCTCAACACGAGTGGGTGATCGTGCTGAAGGGAGCGGCGAGGTTGCAGTTCGAGGATAGCATGGTCGAGATGAAAGTGGGCGACTTCATCAACATTCCGGCGTTCAAGAAGCACCGTGTTGATTGGACGACACCGGACGAACCAACGATCTGGCTGGCGGTGAATTACAACGCCGTCTTGGAGGCCACAGGCTGATGAAGGAAGAGAACAAAACACCCAAGAAGGAAGGCGAGGTCCGGCTGCGCATCGTCCTGATCGCTCCTCCTCCTGGCGTGGATTTCGGCGTTCAAGAGGGAAAGGGCAGCGACTACACGACCATCCACAAGCAGCGGTCGAAGGATGCTGACCTCATCTTCGATTTCACGGTGACGATCAAGGACAACCGTGACGACGGTTTGCCGAACTTCCTCGGCCCGCTGACGCACGGGCCGACGACGGGCCGCTTCATTTACATCAACATCGGAAAATCTGCCGGGCAGTTCGACTCTTGTTGGGATCGCCGCCTCAAGATTCCCTTGGCTGGAATCACCTGGGAAATGATCGAGAAGGCGTCAACGAAGATGTTGCTGGAAGCCCGATTGCCTGGGACGGGCAAGGACGGCGGGCCGAGTTGTGCGACGGTGAAGCCAATAGAAGGCTGGAAGGTTTGCAAGTGATGAGTGGAACCGTCTCAGCGATCACATTTCGGCGTGGTGTGCTTCTCGTGACTCGACGGTGGGCAAAATCAACACTGGCACTGCTCAACCATTCGATTCACCCATTCCACTTTTTGCAATTGCAGTGAAGGCAGTGGGTGAAGGAACTTGTTCGGCGATCCTTCCTTCATCAGACCCTTGATGGCCTTGATGTTGGTCAGTCTTGACAGGCAGCGGTCGATCAGTGGATCAAGGTGTGGACTCAAGCCCCAAGCACGAATGACGGGAACGGCGTCGATGAGCTTCAAACCAAGCTCGTCCTTTCTCAGATTAGAAAAGACCGAATGTGCGTCGAATGAAAGTTCTGCTTCAAGTGCCTTGAACTGCTTGAAGAACACGCCGCTCTTGGGACACCGCAGGTCGGACAGGTTCAAAACCCGAACGTGCTGCCATTCGCAATAGTGCATGAGCCGCATGACCTGATACTGTGTCGTATCGGGCTTCGTCGGGACCAGCGAGATCGGCAATTCATGAATTGCCTTGGAATGGATGCGGTTGTTTACCTCGGCTAATGGCCGGGATGAGCCGGGGTTCATCATGATGAAGACGGCATCTGGCTTTCGATTGGAAATTGCCGCCGTCTTCTTCGGGACGTGATCGGACTCCACGATTTCAAGTACGCTTCGGCACTCGACAAGTCGCTTCGGGGCAACTTGGACCGAATAGAAGTGGCCGAAGACGCTGAACTTACACTTCAACTCGTCGGCGGGAATGAACTCGATCATTTGTCGCTACCACCCGCCTGCCTGAACGCCTCAAGGAACGTGTCCGGCTGCTGCGCACCGGAAAGAGTTATCTTGCCGTTGACGACGAAGAACGGCACGCTGTCCACTCGAAGCCGCCGTGCCTCATCGCCAGCGTCCTTGATCGCATCCATTCCCTCATCGCCGTCCAGCACGGCCTCGGCCCGTTTCCTGTCCAGACCAGCTTCGGCAACCACGTCGATGAGTGTCTGCCGATTGCTGATGTCCCGGCCCTCCGTGAAGTAGGCCAGGAACAACGCTTCCACGACAGCATCTTGAACGCCGTCCTTGTCGGCCAGCCAGATGAGCCGATGAGCATCAACCGTGTTCGGAGTCCGCTCCATCCGGTCGAAGTTGAAGTGGATGCCTACATCTTTGCCAGTGGCAACAATGTTGGCGTCGAGTTGCATCGAGCGTTCCCAACTGCCGAACTTCCTGATCCGGTACTCCCTGCGGCTGATGCCTTCCTTCGGCATCGTAGGGTTCAGTTGAAATGCGTGCCATTGCACCGTCACTGGCTCGCCATAAGCGGCGATGGCTTTCTCCAGCCGTCGCTTGCCGATAAAGCACCAAGGACAGATTACGTCAGAGATCACGTCAACGGTGAGGGTCATGCTGGCTCCACGATCTGTCTGAACGTCAGGTTGATCCGCTCCCCGACAGGTTCCTTCGTCTTCGGAATTTCATGCTTCCAGAATTGCTGCATCGTTCCCGCCATGATGATGAGCGTGCCGTTGCCGACCTGGAAGCTCCTTGTCTCCTTCGACTTGTTGTGCTTGATCCGAAACGTCCGGGTCGCTCCCAGGGACAATGAGCCGATCACGTTGCCCATCTCCGGCTCGTCATCGGCGTGCATCCCCATGCTGTCCTGACCAGAGCGATAGCGGTTCAGCAGGCAGTAATTGTAACGACCCTGGACGGTTTCGATCTTCTCCTTGATCTCCAGCAAGGTCGGCGTCCAGGGTAACGCCACGTTATCCCGACCAGAATACCGATAGACGATCCCCGGCTCGCCATAGGACGCAATCAGCCGAGGCTGCATGTGGCCAAAGATGCCCGGCTTCTGTTCCCAGGCACAATGGTCCCGCAACTCAGCGAAGTAACGATCAGCGATGTCGGGCGGTAGGAAGGCTTCGTTGTAAAGCAGGATGCCGCCGTCCGTCAGGTTGATGGTGTCCATGAATGTGCTTATGCAAACGGAATTGGAAATAACCGCCCATCGCATTCATTTCCGTTCCGCTTCAACTTCCTTCCAGAATTCGTTCACGGGTTTCTCGTTGATAATCAGAAGCGTCTTGATCGAACGAAGAAGCTCTGTGTCACGATCAGGTTTGAAATCGCATCGCAGCCATTCAAGCGTCAGATTTCTGATTGGCGACAAGTCGGTTATTGCGGTTTCCGAGATGTCGAGCGTCGTCAGCGGCATTCGACTGAGTGGGGTGATGTTCATCACCTGTGATCGCTCACAATAAAAGGCCACCAGCTTCAAGCCTCGTAGCGGGGTGAGATCGGATACCGGAGTTTCAGAGATATTCAACTCGGTGATGGGGCAACTGCGAATTGGCGACAAGTCACTGACACGAGTTGTATGAAGATTCAAAATACCAAGGGGCATTTGAGCAAGCGGCGTCAGATCAGATACCAGCGTGTAACTACAACTGAGGACTTTCAGTTTCATTCCTTCAAGCGGTGCAAGGTTGGCGATGGGGTTGTAGTAGCAATGGAGTTCCTTCAACGGCATTCCCGTGAGTGGCCCCAAGTCAGCAAGTATCCCCTTGTTCTCGGTACTTCCGGTGCAAGTCAGATACTTCAATCCTGGCAAGGCCCTCAGTGGCGAGATGTCTATCACGGCATCTGTCTGGAACTCAAGTCCAACCACCACGCCTTCCTCGATGGTTTCCTTCACATCACCGCTGAAGCCATCATTCCGTTCCGTCAACTTTGCGGCGACGGCCTGCACTTGTTGTTTTGCAGGAAGCGTGCGGACTTGCGCAATCCAAGGGTCTTCGGTTCTTGTCTCAGTCTTTATCGGAGCTTGTTCAGGTGCCGGTTCCTTCTTCGGCGACCAAAGAGCCAGTCCGACAACCACCAAAAAGAAGACAGTTCCAATTGCACCGAAGACCAACCAACGAGTCGAGGTCTTCACCAGACTCATCCGAAGATCAGCCGCCAACTCTGCCGCCGTGGAGTACCGGGCTGCTGGGTCACGATCCAGGGCTTTGAGGCAAATGCGGCGCAGTTCGGCTGGCATATTCTCCGGGCCAACCTTCGCTCCAGTGACAATCTCCCGACGCAACACGTTCGGCTCGGTGGAGGAATATGGCAACTTCCCGGTCAGTAGCTCGTGCAGCACGACGCCAAGGCTGTAGATGTCGCTGCGGGCATCTGCTTCCTTGCCTTCAAGCTGCTCCGGCGACATATACCGCAGCGTGCCGATGGATGGAGCAAACTTGCCGGTCTTGTTCGCAGACTGTGCGATTCCAAAGTCGGCAAGAAGCGCCCGCCCGTGGTGGTCGATCAAAATGTTGGCGGGCTTGATGTCCCGGTGGATAATGCCGTTCGCATGGGCATATTCCAAGGACTCGGCGATCTCTGCTGCCCACCGGGTCGCCTGACGTGGTTCGAGCGGCCTTCGAGCAAGATGATCGCCAAGGTTGCCACCCTCTACAAACTCTGAAACGATAAAGCAGGTTCCATTTTCTCGGCCCACGTCATGCACTGGCACGATCCCAGGGTGTTTGAGTCGGGCGACACGGCGGGCCTCGGCCATGAACGCATCTGCTGAATCCAAACGACTCGGCTTCGGTACTTTGACGGCGACAAATCGGTGAAGTTCCAGATCGTAGGCACGCCAAACCTGGGCAAACCCACCTTCGGCAATGAGTTGATCGAGATGGTAACGGCCGACCAAAGTGCGTGGTTCGTGATTTCCTGAGTTGGGAGAATCAAGGTCGGCGGCACGAACGTCAACCGGCTTGTCGAGCCAGGACGTGACCTTCAAAGCGTTGATGCGGCGTGCAAGCTCATCGGTAAGATGCGGACACCCCTGGCACAGTTCCAAGGCTGAGACATCCTGGCCCTGCTCACGCAATTCCTCCCACCGCAGCAGGAGATCAGCCAGAAGGTCTTCATCCTTGTCCGTCACTTTTCAATGCCTCGTAAAGATTCACTTTGGCTGCTTGCCAACGCCGTTTCAGGGTGCGGAACGAGATGCCCAGCACTTTCGCCGCTTCTTCCTGCGTTAGCCCCTCGTAATAGACAAGATTGACAACTTCTTGTTCGTCTTCCGACAGTTTCTCGACCTGAGCGTGAAATTCACTCCACCCGGCGAGATCGTCCGGTTCCTCAGCGTTTTGGTGTAACGTGCCTCCCTCATCGTCGGCAGGTTGCCCGTCCGTGTGGTGATTAGCCCCGCCGCCGTCCGGCCCAAAGTGGTGCTTCGCCAGATCGAGCAGTTCACGCCGGACCTGGACTGCCGCCAAGTTGAAGAAGTGTCGCACGGACTCCACTGGAACTTCTGCCATCGCCCGGTGAAGCCGGACCATTGAATTCTGGAACACGTCATCCGTCTGCTCCCAGCGGCGCAAGTTGGGGTAGCCGTGGAACATCTTCCGAGTGAGTCGGAGCAGCCGGTCGCAGGCGTGATTGAGTAGAGCGTCATGCGCAGCAGCGTCCCCGTTTGATCCTCGGTCGATCAGATTTTGCAGTTGGGTATCCGTCCCAACTGCCGGAGGCTGCGGCATGGCGATTTCCTGGTGGCGTGGCGAAAGCAACGATTTCGCCCATTTTACCGGAAAAAGCAGGCACAGTCTCGCCTCAACATGGCATTGCGAGAAGGGTGCCAGAAATGGGCCACGGAAAATTCTTTTCGGATTCTTGGCCCACTTTGGTCTTCGCTCTCGCAGGGCTGAAACGAGACTGAATATCCCGACTGCCGAGAGTTGCTTCATGAACCGACCCCATACGACTGGCCTGCTATTCTTGATTGGCCTTCTGCAAGGTTGTGGACCTCAAGCTGCCACCGTCCCTAATCTGCCTGTCGCAGACTCGCAGCCATCAGAAGACAAGCCGTCATTCTTCGAGGGCCGAGAGAACCATCAGGCAGAGTTTAAGGGGGATCGTGATGTCACTGAGGACGCCGACGCCGATCTGAAGGATATGGAGGAACGGTACAAGTCACTTGTGAACCGGGTGAAGCCGGGAATGTCGAAAGAACAAGTTGAAGCGATACTTGGAATGGCCGATGAATCTGACGAAAAGGACATGGGCAAACTGAACCCGCAGAAGACTGGCCAGATGCTCGACATTTGCACATGGCACGGCGACACAGAATCACAAGGCTCGATCATCTTGAGCTTCGTCAACGGTCGGCTTCAGGATGGTGGAACCCCTGGATACGACATACGAAAAGGATTTTCGTCGCAACTTCCTGGGAACATGACGCCGCAAGAAAAGGCCAAAGTGAGAAAAGCTGCGAAGGGTTTGGGAATCAACACCGAGGATGAGTAACGCTCGAATCACGATCAACTCAACATCTATTGCAGCAACATTGACGACCGGAGAACACGATGGCAGCGGAATGGCACTACTCGAAAGACGGTCAGCAGCACGGGCCGGTTTCCGCATCTGATCTCAAGAATCTGGCGAAGTCCGGCGATCTCCTGCCGACCGACCTGATTTGGAAGGAAGGCATGGCCGAGTGGAAGCCAGCCAGCAACGTCAAAGGGCTTTTCTCAGCTACGCCCGTCTCAGTAGTCGAGAGTCCCAAAGCATCTCCTGCCTCTCCTCAAGTCGAAACGCTGCCAGTCGTACCGGGGACGGCCAAGAGGCAATCTTTAGTCGAGGCAGCAAAAGGGGCCGCTCAATATGCGGCAAAACAAACAGAACGAACAAAGCTGGTGAACTTGACGTTACCTCCGCTGTATCAGGCACTCGGATGGAACGCCTTTTCGTCGCCGGACTATCGTGCGGAGTTCGCTGAACTGTTCCAACAACTCGATCAAGTGCAAGCAGAGCTTTCGGAGATCAGTGGTCGAAGTCCTGCGGCGGCGAAGAGTTTCGGCGAAAAGGCCAAGGCGATGGCAGGACAAGCGATGCAGGCGGCGCAGACAAAACAATTGTCGCTGCGGCAATCGTCGTTGTTCGGAACGCTCGGCAAAGCGGTGTACGAAAAGGATGAAGCCGCAAGCGGCCCGCAAGAACTCATAAAGCCTATAGCTGACACTGTGGCACGTCTTGCGATGCTCGATAGCGAACTCGACGGCCTGTCAGTCTCCAAAGAAGGGTCTTGGATCAGCCCGAAGCAACTGGCAATTGCAGTGGGCGGCATCGGATGCCTTGCCTTGCTGCTGTTCGTCCTGTTCGGATTTGGGAGGACGACATCGCTACATGCCGGAATGATTCCTCTCAAGGGACAGCCAGATCGTAACTACGAGGACAATACATTCCTGGTGAAAAGCGCAGACAAGACCGTTGAGAAAACGACTCGTCCAGGATTGATTCGAGTCGAATCAAGTGAACCGTTCATTCGCAGCAACAATCTCGACGACGATGTTCACGTCATGAAACTCTACGGCCAAAATAGCAAAGGCGACCTTGAGTGTTCTGGTGACTTCGGCAATGACATGTTCGCCATACGGCGTGTCGGAAACGATGTGGAGATGCTGCTCCAGATATATCCGTCTCCGATATGGATGACATTCATCAAGAGCGGTGAGAAGCCAGGAGGCAAGTGGCAGAGTATCGAAGGAAGCCTGAAACATGTATGCGAGTACGTCGCCGTGGAATCAACCAACGGTGGGACAGCAGTGGTCGAGCAAACAATTTTCAAAAACAGTCTAAGCAAGCCGATTATTCGTAGACGGTGGTATTTGCAGCAAGGTGGTGGTGTTCTGAGACTCGACATATTCGGGTCGGGAAAAGGGAATGCTGCGAAGTATTGGGTTCCTCTTCGACAACTAATATGCGAAGAATCGAAGGGCGACAAATCGCCACTCACGCTTGATGTAATCAACTTCAAGCAGTACGAGAACTAGTTCTGTGTTCTTCGGTGAAAATCCCCCTGGCCCGGCACAGAACCCCCTCCCGCCCATTTTTGAAATCGCCCTGCCGGAACTTTTTTCAGCCCACGTTCAAGAAAGAAGAGATCGCATGGGCGGGGTGGTGGGGGGCGGAGTCCCGAAACCCTCTAGGTTTTCGGGAAAAGATTCCCAATTTCCAATTCTGAAGAAGTTGACGAGCAACTCCCAACTCCACGCAGGAACGCCCTCAGAATGCGTCCAGGTCGAATGCGGGGCGTTGTTCGACTTCAATTTCGCCTGCTGCGTTCCTCCGGTACTCCATCACCATTCCGGCGAATGTCATCCCGACGAAAATCCCCAACGATGCTCCGTGGTGCATCAATTCGCTGATCTCTCGAAATGACGAAACTCTCACGACCCCGCTCCACGACCAGGACTTTTTCTCAGGAGAGAATCCGAGGCCGTAACTCTGCGGGCCAGAATCACTCCTGGCATTCGGGATGATCGCCGTGAACAAAACGATGTGATCGGCATCTGGCCGAGCAGACTGGGCCTCGTTACCAGTCAGCACGATCACGTCGCTCACGGACTCACTTCCAAGTTCGATGGCGTGCTGCCTCAAGGACTCGATGATCGAACGAACCAGCGCTGTGTCTCCAGATGGCAGCAGCCACGAGTACGAGTAGGCGACGTTCAGCTTCGAGTTCATGCTTCCAATGCCTCCTTCAAATACTTCATGTCCTTGAGGCCGACCATACGATCACGCTCCTTGCCGTCTCTGAAGACGATCAAGGTTGGAAGAGCGCTGATGTGGTAGTCATTGAGAAGCCGCTCATTGGCTGCAACATCGACGGCTACGATCTTCACGCTGTTACCCATGCTCTCGGCAAGCGCAACCAGCACGGGCTTGAGCATTCGGCACGGGCCGCAATACTCTCCGAAGAAGTCCACCAGAACCGGCACTGGCGACTGCAAAACCTCAGCCTCAAAGTTGGAATCGTTTACTTCAATCAAGTTGCTCATGATGTTTCTCCGTTGTAAGGTCGCACTACATCCTGGATGGTGTCCACGATTTCCAGTGGCTCTGTGTCCGGGATTGGCTCAAGGTTCAGTTGAAATACAAATGGTTGCCCCTTGTAAGAACCGACGAAGCCGATGAATGGGCGTGTGTTGGTTGCTTCCTCAAAGCTCATCGCCCCGCATTCCTCGACGACGAGTTCCGGCTCCGCAAGAAAGTCCATGATGTCGAACTCGAATGCGCTCCAGACTCGCTTGCCGTCGTCCTCGCCGCCGTAGCATTCCTGAAACACCGGGGCCGCACCGATCTGCCACACGTCGTCGTCCCGCTTGTGGATGGCCCAATTGGAGATGTTGCTCCTGCTCAGGTATTTCCAATGCGAAAGAACCACGCTGCGAAACGATTCGATGTCGAATTCGTCGTCGAATTCGTCTGATTCAAACATGGCAGATGCTCCTTACGAATAGATCAACCCGTCGTCGCCGACATAGAGATCAACGGTTCCAAAAACGTCGCTCGCATCGGTGAGCCGTTGGCCAACATTATCTGGCCAGTCTCCATCCCAAAACCCGGCTCCGTGGCCGTTCCTGGTCAACCACAAATCGTGACCGGCTCGTTCAAGTTCGCCGCCGATGTCGTCGGCGTGAGCCTCCTGAAACGCCTTGCAGTCAGCAAGAATGCTTGCCAGTGTTTCTGGGGCTATGTCGTCGAGGCCATAGTTGGCATCGAGCGGTGCGCCGCCTTGCTCGTCGGATTCGTCCGTCGAAGACCAGAGTGCGGCTTCGATGTATGCGTGGGTAAATGAGTCCATCGGGTGTTCCCTTCCAGGTTGAAGCAACACCCTGCCGGGTACACTGGAGTTATTGGCGTCGAAGTTCGGCCAGCACTTCCTCGATGTCGATCCTTGCCTGCCATGAACAGTCAGCAGCCATTGCCATCGTCAACAAATCAAGGTGATCGCCGACGTAGCGGCCAATGCTCAAGAGGCATTCCCCGCCCATCACCCGGTTCGTTGCGTTGTCGTCCTTGAGCATCGCCACACAGACAGCGACGGCGTGGAAGTAGTCACCTACAACCTTTCCAATGGCTTTGCCTGTCGCAAACCGCACCAGAAAGTCTTCGTCGCTCAAGAGTGTCATCGCATTCAGCACGGCAGTTTTGCTGCGCCGCTCGCCGAGGAATTCGATGGCCGCTACTCGGTGAAGACTCGCCGTATCCTTCAGCCCTTGAACCAGCACTGGCGTTGGCGAGGGGTCTTCGGGTGACAATCTGCTGATCGTTCCAGCAGCCATGATCTGAAGGTACGGCTCACTCGTGTCGGCCATGACCAGTTTCAGCGCCGGGATCGCAGGCCGTGCGACTTCTCCAAACTTCTTCAATGTCCAAATCGCTTCCATGCGAAGCAGCCGGTCGGGGCTGGCGAGATCGGCGATCAGGGTGTCGAGGGGCTTGGTCATGGTGTCCTCTAGTATTCATCTGGCCTCAAAATGCAGGTACTTGACCGATCCGCTTCCGTGATTGCCCATAAGCGTTCACCAGTCTTGAGCGTGTAGGCTGAAAGAATCCTTTCGCCTTCCTTGATGGCGTCGAGATTCGACTGCCAATCAGTCGCATCAACGTCTCCAAAATCGGCTATGACGTGTTTGCTTAAAAGTTCCCAAGCTGAGGTCTGCGCCGCAGCGAGTGCTTCGATAGCTCCCGGTGTGGCGACGACCTTCCCCAATTGAAATCGTGGACTTTGCACAGCGATCATTTCCTCCAGCCTTTCATCGGTTATCGGTTCGTGACATTCGGGAGGGTACACTGGAAGTAGATCACGCCACCGATGCTGACTGTCTGCCCCGTCGAACGCTGACTTTCTCTTCGCCACGTCGAGCCAGCTTCACTGCCACATCGAGCAAGAAGTTTTGAAAGTCTCGGCTATTGTCAGTCGCCTGCGTTATGTGGTGAACGACTTCTTCCAGTGCCACCTTTACGAGCCGATCCGACAATGCTTCTGTCCCAGCCACGATTGAGGCTGTACCGCCCAAGTCTTCATGGAGATAGACAGTTCCCGAACGGTAGTATCCGTTGAGTTGCACACCGCCATCGAGAATCGACGTGAAGACTTTGGTGGTCGGTTTCTCTTTGTCGTTCGTCAGGCCAATCTGCTCCAGCAGATTCCACACAAAGTTCACTGCTGCCTGGGCATCCGGGGTCGGGTCTGAAAGTTCCCGGCCCGAAAGCTCGTCGGCAGAAAGCACGCTTGCTGATGTCTGAACGCCATACATACCAGCGGCGCTCACGAGATTCTCAGAGGCGACAATGGGAATGTATCCCTTTCGCTCAAGCTGGTTCACCGTGCCTTTTGCCGTCAATACGCCATCGTCACCAGCAACCTGGATAAATGCCTCACTCCAGTTCTTCCGACGTTGGGCGACGACATCAGCACTATCCCCATACGACGGCTGCATCGAGAAACTATCGAACGAGAATTCCCATGCGGGCTTATCCGAATTCAACAGCCGGTCGAAGAGGACGGCAAGGATTTGTTTATCGCTGCTCGCAAGGGCCTTTCCCGCAGCATTTCGGACTTCCCAATCGTTCGCTTGACGAGATTCATCGAGCCGAAGGTTGTCCAAGTTGTAATCGAAAAGCGATTCGGTGTCGGACGCCTCGAATTCCCGGACCCTCACTCCTCGCCGATAGATGACCGCCGCCTTCCGCTCGCCGAGATTGCGGTTGTTCTTTGGCAGGATCGCCTTGTCGAGCAGATGCGGCTCGCTGAAGTGCAGGAACCACTTCGGCAAATCGTTAAAGAACGTGAGGACTTCGGGCGTGAGCGGGATGTAGACACGGGTGAACCCGGCCTTCGCCCGGACTTGGGACTCGCCGACAACTTCGATCTTCACGCCCGACCAGTCGCCGGTTTCTCGGATGGACCTGTCGATGCTGTTCGACACGAACTCCCGCAGGGCGAGCGCCACATCGGTCCAATCCTTCTCCCCGTAGTTCAAGACGAACCCCAAGTCCTCCGTGCTGGAGCGACTGGTCCCCGTGTTCGGGTCCGTGCCGCCGAACTTCACGACAACTCGACCGAACTCCTTGCTCGCCACCCCATCAGTAACGATCTGCGGTCGGGTGCTGAACTCCATCTTCAGCGTTCCGGCGTAGACGATGGGCGACAGGTCGTTCCGCAGCAGGACGGCGACAGCGTGCTTATTGCCCGACCCGAACTGGCCGATGACGCCGACGTTGTTCGAGGTCGATGCGAGCGATACACCGAGGACAGTGAATCCTTCAATTGGCGCTTGGCCTGGGTTCTCTATTTTCAAAAATGCAGTCACGATGCGTAATCCTTGAGACAAAGAGACAAATGCGGTGGTGATGCCCAGGAGGGTACACTGGAGCTAGGCCCCTCTCGGCTCGTCACATTTCAATGACAAACCCTTCGCTTTCCAATGCCGCAATCAGATCGGTCGCAAGCCGATGGTCCACGCCGAAGGCGGGGCCAAGCCATTGCCAACCTTGCACTTCCAGGTCAGTGCGAACGAAGCCTTTGGCAGTGTCGGTCTTTGGCTCGAACGTCCAGATGGTCCCGTGGTGACGCACCACGAAGTCGATCACTTTTGTGCGGCTCATTCTTTCTCCTCATCGAAGCCCAGGGCCTCGAATGCTGCCCGAAGTGCTTGCTCAGACGGGTAGCCGCCCTGGTCGTCTTTGTTTTCGATCTCGCCGCTGCGATGGTCCGATAGCCACGAATAGACTTCGCTTTCCCAGCCGTCCGGCAGTTGAAAATCGTTCTTCAACCGCCACGCTGAGTCCTTGATGTTGTCCAGTGTGGCTTCGTATTCCCGGTTCGAGTAATCGCTTTCATCCAGAATCGGATAGTCATCGAGACGCTCGGCAAGCTCGTGATATGCACGAAATGCTGGGGTAATCTCTCCGTTCTGGTCGAAGACCTTGACCGAGAAACCGTCAATGTGGCCGACCGCCCAATGATGGTGGCTCTCGAAGACGACATCAGGTTCGTCGGATTCTGCAAATTGCTCCATCACCTTTGTGATGACATGGGCATTGCTCTGGTCGAGCAATCTGCTGTCCCGGTTGTGCGTGTAGATCACGCTCCACTGATCGGCGTCATCGAGTTCTCGATCACGAAACCAGACAAAAGAATCAAAGCGTTTCCAATTTCCAGCAGCCTTCTTCGCCGCTTCTTCGATGTCCAATGTGCCGAGCATTATTGTGTTCCTCATGCCGATGAATTGTGTCTTCATTAGCAGGGGTACACTTCACCTACCGGGAAGTCGGTCCTCTATGAACCTTGGCCTATTCCTCGTCTTCCTCTTCCAACTCACTGAAGTAATCGACAGCTTCCTTCGGGGCTTCGATCTCATCTCCAATGTGGTCCATCAAGAACACAAGGGCATCCTGGATGATCGCTTCCCGGTCTTCGACACCTTCGGTTGCTTGCCAACCGAACAGGGCAGCGGCGGCAGGATGGCCCTCGTGCGATTCGACAAGCGGGAAAGCGTTTCCGTCTGCATTGGTCAAATACCAGAACCCCAAATCGTCCGGGCCGGTGAGTTCGACTTTCATGGTGAGTTCTCCGGGAAGTTGAGGGGTTGATCTCAAGGGTACAATGGACGTGTTCACAGAATTCACTTTTGACTTGGATGACTTCGTGCCTTTTCGTGACTTACCAGAAGAAGCCCAGCGACTATTGGAGACGCTCAATGCGCCGCCTCGTCTGGTGGTTCACCTTGCCCTCGTTCATGGTGCCGCCGCCGAGATTTTTGATGCCCTTCATGCCCGATGGCCCGATCTCACGATTGACCGGGATGACGTTTTGTTCGGGTCTGCGATTCACGATGTCGGAAAGATTCTGCATCTGAACGAGTTGACCGGGCCGGGCAACAAGCACGAACAAGACGGCCCCGGCGTACTACAGCAACATGGAGTGTCACCGGAGCGATCACGGTTTGCTCGAACGCATGGGACTTGGGAAACAGAGCAAGACTTTGCCCTGGAGGATTGTCTCGTGGCCCTGGCCGACCACTGCTGGAAAGGTTGCAGGAGCGAAGCCTTGGAAACGATGGTGGCCAGGCGAATCGCTGAGTCTCTGGGGATCGAGACTTGGGAAGCGTTCATGGGCCTTGATGAAGTCGTGTCCGAGGTCGCCAGTCGTGGCGAGGAACGACTGGCTTGGCAGTGCCGGGCAAGCGTGTGATTGACCTCACGTCGCCTTCGTTGTCTTTCGGCGAGCCACTATGTTCCTGATCGTGGTCCCATCCCAGGGCTTGCCGCTTCGTGCCAGGACTCCCTCTCCATTCAGTGTCTCAGCGATCTTCCGAAACGATAATCGTCGCTGGCCCCTTCGTAACCGCCTGAGTCCAATGATGCGATCAAATACTTCTTGTTCACCGGGTCTTGCACCGAAAGGCTTTCGTCCTTCACACCGTCCCTCATTCCGACGCTTGCGATCTCTTGCAGCCCGCAGTTTGGCAACGGTCACGCTTTTATCGAACTGAGCAACTGACCCCAGAATTTGCCGAATCAACACCTTGGTTGCATCGGCGTCGTCGCTGGTAAGTATGTTACCGCTGGCCGCTTCAATAACAGTCACGCCCAGGTCACGAAATTGACCAAGGATGACTTCGCCGACAAGGAGATCACGGGCAACACGATCCGACCGTTCCACGAGGACGGTACGAACATCGTTGCTCTCGATCCGGTCAAGCAGACGTGCCAAGCCATCCCGGTCGGCTAACTCTGTCGTGCCACTGATGCCCTCGTCCCTGAACTCTTCTTCAATGACGATGCCGTGGGCCTTGGCATATTTTTCAATGGCTTCACGCTGGCGAGGAAAACCATCGCCAAGCACTTGGCCTTTGCCGGAGACTCGCAGATATGAAAACGCTTTCATGGTCTTGTGCTTTCAGGAGTTACGACTCCAAACGATGCTAATTCTGAAGAATTGGCATCTTTGTGGGGTCACTCTTTGGGAAGTTTCAGCCGGACGATGGCCTTGATCGAGGTCACATGAATTCTGGTTTCCGTCACTCCGGCGATGTCTTCAATCACGAGGTAGTCAGGCCCGATTTCGACAACATGGTGGCCGAGCTTCACATCCTTCATCAGCGTGATCTCAAACCTACCGGCGACTTCCTTCACAGAAACCGACTGGCCATCCTTAAAGACGGACAAGAATCCTTTGCGTGCCTTCTCCTGTCCGTGGCTTGTCCCCGTGAATGAAGTAGCGATCAAAAAAGCGGACAAATACAGGGCGATCAAATGATGGTTCATGTTCGTTTCCCTTGCAGATAGAGGAAGGTTTTCCGAATCAGGTCGCCCTGATCCTGGCCTTCGATCCCGGTCGGGTAGATTGCGGCGACAGCATCGGTCACGGCCTGCATCGTGGTCGTCAGCCCCAAGGCTTTGACCGCATCGAAGATTGGTTCAATGAGCGGGTCGGCAGTTTGTCCCTTCGCAGGTGGTGTGGCCTTCTGCTTCGTCAGCGAAGTCTTCTTCCGCTTCCGGTTCCAGACGACCGGCCAACCGCCAAGGCTGATCCCTGTCTCTCTGATTTGGAGGCATTTCTCGATCAGAGAGCGGTCGTAAACCGGGCGCTTGATCGGCAGGATGACGACGGGAGCCGGAAAGACCCCGGCATCCACTAATTCGTACCAGCGGCTTCTGGACACTTCACACAACTCGGCCATTTCCGAGACGGATACCGCAGCCTTGATGGACTTATTGGGGGCAGACATCGGATGAATCTCCTTCATTAATCGCACGATTGCCGGAGGAATAATGGATCGTTCACGGGCGAAACCGGGAAGTTAGTTGGACGAGTTGCGGACAGTTGCAGGATGCAAATCCTCCAGATGCCTCTGTCCGATTTCTGTCAGAGTTCTGAGTCCGGCATCGGTTTTCACCACCATCCCGCTGCGCATCAGGAAAGGTTCCACGGTCTTTTGAAGAACCTTCGGACTGGTTCCGAGCATCGAGGCCAATACCCCGACCCGCTGCGGACCACCGCCCAACAGGTGCAGCAGTTTTTGTTGCATATTGTCGAGGCCCTGGTCGCTGATGCGCTCGACCTCGCAGGCCCGACGAAGGTGATCGACGGTCAACACGTCACTGCCTTCGGCGACTTGCCATCGACGGCACGAAGCCAGCAATCGCAAGGCGATTCGAGGCGTCTGTCTCGCCCGCCGAGCAATCTCGTGCAGCAACTCCGACTCGTACTTCCAGCGCATCGCCCCAAGACGCTGCCGCACGATCTGTGCAAGTTCGTCCTCGCTGAAATAGTCCAAGTGCAGGACTAATCTAAAACGATCAATCAACGGAGCGATCACGCCGTCCGGGTCTGTCGTAGCGCCGACCAGCGTGAACGGAGCGACCGGAATCGAGGTCACGGTCTTGCCCGTGTTGATGTCGATGGTCCGAGTGTCCAGAATTTTGAGCAAGTTATGTTGAATCGAGGCCGACAGGAGCGCCAGTTCGTCCAAAAACAGCAACCCTTCTGTTGCACTGAGCATCACACTGTTCAGTTCGGCGGTGTTCGAGATTGACTGCGCCAGGATGGTTTTTACCTTCGACGGTGGTAGTCCAAGCTCGTGTTGCAACACCGTTACGAAGCCGGTCTTGCCGAGTCCGGGCGGGCCGCACAGCAGCACGTCATCGAGGCGCTTCTGTTCTGCGAATGAAGCCTCTACAGCAATCTCCAGGGCCTTTTTCACATGCTCTTGTCCAATGATTTGTCGGAACGCAGTCGGTTGCACGTCCCTGATGTCTCGCAGTTCATTCGGCTCTTGCTGGTCGTCCATCTCAGATACTCCTGGAATGTCTCGTGAGTCATTACGCCGCAATCGGTGCGATCACGCCGTGTTTGTTGACCCAACGCCGGGCCTTTTGCATGTCCTCGAAGCTGGCGTGAAGTTCTCCATCACGAAGAACATCCACCGTCAGTGTTCGACCGTCCGGCAACGTCACAGGTTCGGTCTTCTGCCGAATCTCCAACGTCCCGTGGTGGTAGTCGGGATGTTGCCACAGAACCCGACCACCGGCACTCGTCCTGATTCGCACGATGCAGTGGGCGAGAATCGAACCGCCGCCCAACGATCTCGTGTTGGCCACAAGCAGCGGCACTTTCACCGGCCCCATCGAGCGACCGACGTAACCGTGAGTCTCGAATTCTTCGAGCCAATCCCGGCCAGAGGCGGTGTCGCCCAGGCTGATGTGGAGTCTCGTCCGATTCTGTCTGGCCGATTCGAGTACCCGAATCACTTCGTCCGGCGTCCGTTCGTCAAAGCTAGTTCCGTTGATGTGCTTGTAGGTCTTCATACCCCCTAGGGTACACTTGACCTAAAGGGCTTGAAGAAGAAGCCGGGCCATCTCTGACCCGGACAACTTCACCTGATGTTGACTTAGACAGTCACCATCGCCTCCTGCGATTCATCAACCGGCTCTTCCTTTGGGCGGCTGTACTCCAGGATGTGATCTACTGCCGCAGAACTTGAGGCTGCAACCGAAAATATCGCAGTATGGTCCCGCTGAAGTACCTTTACCCAATGGCTTAAATAATTGACCACATTGCTCAGATCATCGGACTGAGGAAGGCCGATCTCGTTCACCAAGTATGCAGCCCCAAGCTCGGCCACCAGTTCTTCGACCGCATACGACTCGTCGCCGAACCGTGCAAACTTCTTCAGCCGATTGAGACGAGACTCGTGACCTGACCAATGCACGGTTTCATGGGCCAGCACGCCGTAATACTCGTGGGCCTGCTGGAAAGCACTCTTTTGGGGCATTTGAATGAAGTCACTACTCGGCGAATAAAACGCACGACCACCACCAAAACGCAAATCGGCCCCGGTCGCAGCAAAGACATCTTCAGCGGGGCCGTAATCCACAAACGTCGGTTCGCTGTCAGGCTTCTTCGTGTCCCGGAACCGGCTCAAATCGCCATCGACCTGGGAGATGTGAAAGAGACTGAAGGTCTTCATGAAGGCGAAGGAACTCTGCTCCTCTTCGCCATCGTCGTTCACCTTCTTCTTCGTGACGGGCTTGTAAAGAATTGCTGTCACGCCTCGTTCGTGACGACGAACCTGACCACCGAGACTGCGCCATCCGGCGTAGGTGGCGAACCACTTCGATTCGTGGCCCAGCAACGACAAAAGAATTCGGTTAATACCTCGGTAGGGCTTGCCTGACACCGCACTGGTCGGCGTGCCGGAGTTCTCGCTCTTTGTCCACGTCTGTCGCCAGAACGGGACGGCTCCTGACTGGAGAGCGGCGACGACTCGGTTTGTTACGTCTTCACGAATGGCTGATTGCGAAAGCATGGCAGTGATCCCCGTCGAAAGTTGGTTGAACAACCTGACGGGTACACTGGTGGTAAAATACGCTGCCGCCATTGAAACCCTGTCGGGTCAGCAAAGGGCAGCAAGCCACACCGGGGCTTGCTCAGGGACGCACGGGGATCGACGTTTGAAGCGACTCAGGACTCGTCGAGATCAGAGACGGGCGGTTGTGGAAGAGTGACCGCAATTCGGTGCAATTCACAAAATCGTGATATGCGATGTTCCTGGCGACGATCTTGCGTCGGAGCAGTTTCCAGTGCCTCGTCGTTTAATAGCTCAGGCATTGCCGGAATCCTGGCGTTTCTGGTCTTTGAATCAGGCTGGCTGCTGCACAGTAATAATGCCGACCGGCTTGAAGCAACGAAACCAGAGATCATGGTGATCGGGCTGGAATCGGGGCAGTCTGGTAGATAACTTGCGATTGAGTGAAAGGGAAAGCGTTCCGGGCCAAATGTGGTTAATAAGGCAAGTATCAGTGCCGAGTGATCGTCCCGTGTCCATCCACAATCACGGCTGCTGGACGCCACTCATGCTGTTGGCAGGATGGCTGATAGAGCGGCTTTTGGTGAAAATCGACTTCTGCGGGGTCGTCGTGGGGGCCATGACGCACAATTGAAGTGAGATTAGGCCCTTGGATCGCTGGCTTTCCATCGAAGGCCAGCGCAGCATAAAGAGAATGGTGTTTTGCCCGTCGTTTTAGTCATCTGGCTCACGATTTGGTGCTGAACGATCAGTTGGATGTAAAGTCACACATTTTGATTGTTTGACCGGGATGAGTGCCGGGTCAGTACATCTTCTGCAAAGTGCCTTCACAGAAAATAACGTCCGGTTTGTTCCCACCTTGAACGCTTGCCCTGGAACATCACAAGTGCCTGCGAAATAGCCACTTACCGTGTCGTCTCCGCATCCTGTTCACACTTGTTCCTGGGTTTTTACTATCTCTCTTTCTTTTTATTCCCTTTTTACTAATCAGTAATTGCTCTGAAATAGAAACGAGTAGACAAGTTCCTAGGAACAGGTAGGAACAAAAGAAAATGCGACTGCCGAGTGAAGGTTCTTCAATGGCGTCCCCGCAGGGGACGCCATTATCGTGCGAGCGAAGCGAGCATGATGAACATGAAACGAAACGGCCCCGGATCGTACCGAAGCACAAACCGGGGCCGTTATTACCACGAGCCGGTGATGAAACCAGTTATTACTCGATGAGACTCACATTATTAGCTCGTTCTGCTGCCTCATCGGTGAGTCGCAGCCCGTGATAAATGTTGAACGTCTTCTCACCGCTTCGTGTCTTTCCCTTCCTCAGCCCGATGACTGCTGCACGCAGTTTAATCCCGAATGAAGTGACGCTGCCGATTTCGTGTCCATTGCGTTGGCACCAGATGGACCATCCCTGAAAGAGAATTGTGCTGGCTTGGCTCTTGTCTGGTCCAAGTTCGCAACAGTCATCCAGAAATGCCGACAAGGGCGATGACAGCCTCACAAAGTCCGTCACGATCTCAAGACCGGCCTTTGGCTGGATCAATCTCCCTGACCGGCGCAGGTCCATCAGGCCACTCAACGCCCAATTCGTGACGCCAGGAATTTCGGCCACGAGTCTTTCTGGCAAGTTGTAGTCTTCCTTGCCAGCGACGGAGAAGTTGTATGGGATCACCACCATCTTCTCTTTGAGCGACACGGAAGCATCCGGCAATCTCGGCAGTTCGTTGACGGCAATGGTGAAGCGGGCATTGATTCTGACGTTCGCCAATTCCGTCTTGTTCTTGCGGTCCACGTTCTGTTCGTCACAACCAACAATGGACTTCAGCTTTTCAAGAATGGCAATCGAATCAGAATTGCGACCCAGGTGTGCATCGGGGACCACCGCCGCCTGTTTGCCGACCAGCGGGGCAAGTCCGAATCGACTCCCCAGCGTTGTCAGAGTCGGATTGGCGACATTCTGCTTGCCGAGCATATGCGTCAGCACGGTCATGGTCGTGCCTTTGCCAGACCTCGGTGGTCCGATGAGCAACGCAAACTTCTGTTGGCGGTTGTCCAGCGTGAGGTTGTATCCGAACCACTGCGCCAAGGCCCGCACACGTTCTTCATCTCCCTCGAAGACTTGGTTCAAGAAGTCGAGCCACATCGGGCATTTTGCATCAGGGTCAAATCGGTGCGGCAGACAATTGGTGGAGAACCATCGGGGAGTATGCGGCAGAAGTACCGTTTCTTCGGTCTTGAGATAGCGATCAAGATCAAGCAGGCCGTTGGCAAAGGCGATGACCGATTCTGGTCTACATGGCGCAGTCCCGATCCACGAAGGCGATTCGTGGTGGCTGGGAAGATTCGTCACAGCCTTCAGTGCATCGACCAATGAGATAACTGAGCCACGAGTTGGTTTGAAGGGAACCAGCTTGCTCGGCTCCTTCTTCGTGGCTTTGCTGTACTGCCAACAATTGGCAAGCCAAGGCCACGCCGCTGCCTTGAGATCGTCCTCGGTGATCTTGATGAAACGCTGGCCGTCCCAGACCAGCCATTCTCCCTGATGGTGTACCAGGGTTCGGTCCTCTCCCTCGGTGAATTTCCTGTTCATGAACAATCGGGCTACTTCAAAGGGATCGTCACCAGAGATCACGTTGACGGCCTCGACTTGTCCGTACTTCGTTGAACAATGCCGATCCACCGCTTCAGCACCGAACAGGGACAGTACGTCCTTCAATCGGCGGTGCTTGCAGTGGTCGTGGAAACAGTGAAACGCCGGAAACGCTTCTTCGGCTTCGTCGCCGAGCAGAATGCTGGCCGTGGTTTCGCCGGTCGTATGCTCTCTGGCCCAGGGACATTCGACCTCGTACTTCCGGTCGCTGACTTCGGACACGGACAGGCCCTTTGTCTCCAGCAGGCTCAAGATGTCGAGTGTTCGCAGATCGCCCTGGTAGTTCTTCCACCATTGATCGTCGGCTTCCGCATCATCTGGTGAATAGACGCCAGCAATGGAGATTGTGGCGGGGCGTGGTCCAAGTTCAAACTCCAATGCCTCGTTCGGAATCAACGATACCGAATCACCGACTCTGCTGAGAATGATCTGGATGGCGTCTTCGCCGTGCTTCCATCCTTCGCCGTCCCAAACTCCTGAAAGGAACTGCCGCTGATGGTGTCGGCCAATGAGTCGAACGAAGTTTCCGTACTTGCCGCCGATGGTGTCCTGCTTGGGAAAGACTTCAGGTGGCTTGGGCAGGCCGTACTTTTCCCATTCACGAACCAGCCAAAGGCCGAAGGCCCTGATCTGGGCGGCAGGAACCAAGGCATTGAAGAACACCCGCAGGTGCAGACCGCCCATGCCGTTGCTGTCGATCAGCAGCGGGTGGAATCCCAGGTCTTCAAGGTATTGGTATCGGTCCAGAGCCAGCCGCAGGTTCTTGTTCACAAGATCGCCCGGCTCGCCATCGTGCCGGTCGAGGTCGATGGTGAGCGACTTGCACTGATCGTCCAACGAAGTCGTGTAGAGGCCGATGACCGACTCCAGGCTCGTCAGGCCGAAGTGATTGGCGATGATCTCCGGCGTTAGCGGGCCATCCTTCTTGCAGCGGCGCACCTGCCCGTCCTTGACGTAGTAGCCACCGAAAACATCGTCTCTCACGACCAACCGATCCAGCGTCCAGCGAGTCAGATCGTCGGCATACTTTTGCCACGGGGCCATTTCACCTAGCCAAATCTGAATCACGGGATGATCCACGGCCCAGCGGGACCAATCGGCATCGTCCTTCGGCTCCGGTGGATACAGGTTCTTCGTTTCTTCGGTCGCATCCGGCGTACAATTCGAGTGCGAGGCTGATAGATATTGTTGAGTCATTACTCACCTACATTGCAGTTTTGATTTAATCGCAGGTGCAGGCACGACGGGCATCGTCACAATCGAGCCGGTAGCGTTTGCACCTTGGCTGGCGTCGTCATGGTCCTCATGCCGGACGACGCCAGCCTTCATTTCTCCTGATCCTTGTCCCACTTCCATTCCAGGCCCAGCATCTTCGCAATGGCCCGGCCATCTTCTTCGGTGAACACACGGCGATTTCCCAGTCGGAGAAGTGGCTCCGGGATAGCCCTCTTCACGAAGAGATAGCTGATACGGTGCGGCGGGACGTTCAAGCGACGAGACACGTCGCCCAGCAAAAACAATTCTTTGGTCATGATGATCCTCCGCACTTATGTAGTGTGCTGGCGAGATTTCTCATCATGAAAAGAAGAGGGGCTTCACCGATATTTACTCGCTGTCTTCCGTCTCTTTGGAATTGTCATCGCCCCGAATGTTGTGCGTTTGGGCGAGACTGCGTTTATCAAGGATGTGAATTGCCTTGCCATTCGCAGCCTTGGCCGAGTTGATTGCTGCTCGGAGTAACGCACCATCTTTGATGCATCGTTCAACGTGATAAGCGTACCTCTCTACTTCACGGCTGCGGTTCTCGATGTACCGTTCGCCTTTGTCGATGATGTCCGTGAGTTCGATGAACTTGTCCGTCAGAGGTCTGTGCGCCACTTCTGGCAATGTGTCCCGCACGCTCCGAAGTATCGCTCTTGCCTGCCGAACCGCTTGGCGTTCCTGTTGCTTTTGGGAAATTCGGTGCCGGAGTTCGTCCTGTAGGCTTGTGTAATCACGCACGTTTCTTCCCAACTCGGCAATGCACTTGATGCTGTAGCGGCTAAAGTCCGTCATGGTTGGCTTTTGAGCTTCCCACTCTTTCCATGCCTCTTCACGAGTCGCATGGCTGGTAAGAAGGTCCAATTCGCCGTTGTCCGTTGTGAAGCACAAATAATAAAGAGTGTCGTTCATTTCGCAGTCCTGGAAGCGATGAGGTCAACATTTGTTCGAGAGCGAAAGGGAATATGGTGGCTATCGCCAATGGCTCTTGCGTGTCCAATTGAGTCGTTGGTCCGACAAAGGTGAGAGCGGCAGGGGGTTCTTCCTGCCGCCCCACTTCACCGTTTTCATTCTTGGCTTTCGACGATGAGCCGAAAGTCGCCCGGCTTATTTGCCTCAAGCCAAACGCCGAGGTTTGTCAACCAGTTCTTGATGTTGTCCGTCGTAGGATGGCAGACAACGCCACCAGACGGCTTGCCTCGTTTGGTGATCTTGATCTCGTGTTCTGCTGTGATCTGATCTACCGCTTTGAGTACGAGATCGTCTTTCGACCTTACGCTGGCACGGAATCGAAATGGCCGCTGCTGAAGACGTTCCGGCACCAGTGGTTCTTCAACCGCCGTCTCGCCTTCATGTGACTGGCTGGCAGGGGCCGACAATTCTCCGGTGTTGGCAATCTTGAGCGTTGCCGCCGCCCGCTTGAAGTCCTTGGCCGTGGGCTTCCGATTCTCGGATACTGCGGCGGTCACAGCGTCTTCGGTCGCCGTTGCCATCTCTGCCGGTTGCAGACCACTCAATTCGGCTGCTTGGGAAACCGTCGCTGGCAAAACGGAAACTTTTGTTTCCGTTTCAAGAGTCAGACGGACATCAGCAGCCCGGATGATCTTGTCCACCTGCTGCTTGCTGATACCGTGGGTATCCTTGCAATACTCGTCCCAAGTTCGTCGAGTCCCGTCTTTTGTCTGCCGATACAGTTTCTTCGCCTTGATCTCGGCGAACGCCTGGCCCATCTTCCACCACGAGTCCGAGATGTTCGCTTCGAGGTCGGCGAGCGTCTCGTATTCAGCGTCGGTCATGGGCGACAGATCGTCGCTCGACTCGGCCACCACGGAGTTCTTCTCCGTCTCCGTGTGTTCTTGTTGCGTTGCCGCTTGTTCTGCCAACTTTTCCAGAGTTCTCGCTGCTGCTACCGCTAAACGGTTGCTGCCGGTCATGACGACCATTGTTCAATCTCCAATTCTCAGCCAGAGCTTTCCCACGCCAGGGGCGATGAGTCAGCAGTGAAATTGGTGCGGCCAATCCGCACCACCTGAGAACAGAAGCGACCGGTCGGGCGTAGCGCCGCTACGTCCTTTATTTTTGTGCCAACAACGCTAACGCTCGACTGGATGTGTATGACCAGCCATTGTCATTCTTGACGGTCATAAGTAGATACTGAGCCAAGGTGGGCATACTCTTCATCAGCATGTTTCTGGCAGCACTCAGTCTATTTGTAACTCGCTTTCGTGCCTTTTCTTCCTCAGTGCAGTTGACTGTGCGAGACTTGCCTCTGATATTCACCGAACGTGAACGCCGAGCAATTAACCGCTCAAGTTGTTGTTCGATTTCTTCAGATCGTTCAAGGTTCTGGCACGTCTCAAGCTCTTTCTGCAAAGATTCGATGTCGTTGAGCAACTGTCTGCGGTCTTTGTCATCAATTATCTGATCCGTTGAAGCGCCTTGTAGAACGATTGGCTCCCCATCGCCCTCTGAATCAAAAACCGCTTTCCGGCTTTCGGCGTCGGCATCGACCGTTCCTGTATTCAAGTAAAACACTTTTGGGCGTCCCAACCCGGCTTCTCTCTCGAATTCCTCAGAAGACCATCGCTCATCACCGTCATGTTTCAGGATGGCCTGATACATGGTGAATCCTTTCATGTCGGTTGTAATCGGCCCGCTTTCCTTGATACCGGCAAACTCGTATCGGAACTGCCACGTCGCTCCATCAAACGCCATTTCGACAATTGGTCGGGTGATCTTCTCTTCGACCAATCGTTTAGAACCTTTGTCCGATTGATCTTGAACATCGCTCGCTGGATGGTGTCGTTGCGAGCCGTCAAGTTCCGGCTCAGACGATGGCTCATCCTCGAAGCGGTAAAGAATCACGGGAAAGTCATCCAGCCACTCTCCCACCAATAGTGCCTTCTCCGGGGCCAAGATCAACTCGATTGCTGACATAGATGACGTGAAGACGTTGTGAACCAACTCGTTGAAGAATGGGTGCGGACGAAAACGTGCAGTCGCCGAGTTCTCCCAGAGGTTCACAACCTCATCGAACTTGTCGCCCGTAGGTTGCGGGTCAATTCCCCACACGCCATACCGGGTCCGAAGCAAAGGCGTCGGGAAGTCACGGGCCATGTCGTGAATCACATTCAACCATCCGTGGAATCCGTGACCTTCGGGCAGTTCGGAATTGAATTCGTGTAGGACCAGATAGGCGCTTTCGGCCAGTCGCTCGAACTCATCCAGGCCATCCTTCTTGCCGTGAAATCGCCCCCAATAACTTCCATCAGGGGTTCGTTCCCACGACGCCCACTCTTTGTCGGGAAACATCCCTTGGAAGGCTGCGAATGCCTCCTCGGAAATTAGGCCGGGACCGACGAGCATTGGGTCTGAAAACCGCTGATGGTAGAGAGCCGGATACCTCTGAGATGCCCGGCTCATCTCGCTCCAAATCGCCATCAGCGAAGCTCGTAACGGTTCGTACATCAGTTCACCCTCGAAACCCCACGATTCTTTTCGGACGTAGCGGCGCTACGCCCGACCGGTCGCTTCATTGGATAGCCGACGAACGTGGTCTTTCGCAGTGAAAGGCTGTTTTCGGCTGAAGATTCTACCACGGAAATGGCCGTTTGTAGAGCGGTTTTGCCAGACCCCGACATTGGCATGAACGGAAACAAAAGGTTCCGTTTTCACATCAGTTCAGGAGAACCACACATGAGTAAGAGATTGACTTGCCCGGAGTGCGGAAGCGACGAATTCAATCAGCAGCGTTCAATGATCTACGATGAATCCGTCGTCGCAAAGTTCAATTCAAGGGGCGAAGTCGATGACGAGTTCATCGAGGACAGTGAGTGCAGCGGTGAAGATTCTGCCCAAGCCTATGAGTGCAAACAGTGCGGCTGGGAATTGGTTGACGAGGACGGCGAACCGATCACCGAACCTGATGAGATCGTCGCAAGGTTCGAGCAGGCAGCGAAGATCAAGGACGCTCCGACTCATATCCGGGAAGCCTTCCAGGATTTTCTCGAATGCGACACGGACACGGTGGACGTGGATGGCGTGGAAGTCGGCTTGGAGTGGTTCGTGGAGCGGCTGACTGGCTGCACCGGCATCCTGCCCGCTGGTTACTGCTCCGACCTCGACATCCCCCAAGGCAGCACCTACGGGGATGCCGTTGAGAAATTGGCGAAGGAGGCCAGCAAGTGATCGCTACTGGCTTCGATTTCGAGAAACTGCACAACGGCTCAGTGTTGATTCGTTTCTGCGACGACAACGACAACACCATCACAACCCAGCTAATCACCGAGGAGGGCCTACGTCGCCTTCCCGTAGTGATACATGCCTTTTTTCTGGCGGTGGAAAAAGGACCGAAAGCAGCCCAGGCTTTTCTCAAGAACCTGAAGTCGGTCGAGGACCTAAGCCATGACCGATAACCAGACACAAAAACACAACGACAACCAGCAACTAAGGAGACAGCCGTGAAAATTGTCTTGAAACGACCGAGTGAAAAGCCTGTCGAGATGGATTGCGACCCAGGAGAAGGTTACGCCGAATGGCGTAGTCTTCTCGAAGGATGGGTGCAATATGCTCCTTACGATGAAGACGGCATTGATATGTATTTCGATGACGAGGGCAAACTAAAGAAGCTGGCTCCCAACTTTGTCCATCCTCGATGTGGGCAAATTGTTGGCAACGTGATCTTTGCGTCGAGAAGGCGAATAAAAAAGGGAACGCCTAGCGAGCAAGTTATCCCCGTCTCGCTTTCCAAATCGCAGATCGAGCGGATTCTACACCAGTTTTCGCAGTAATCGGCGAGCTTTGTAGGCGCAGCTATGCCACTGCCTCGACACCATAAGTGCCTGCACGAATCCCCTCCGTCCATTGCGGCGGCGGGGAGATTCGTTGTTCGGACGGCTGCATCAAAGTGTCGGTCGATGCCAACTTCAATCTGGGGTAAGTACCAAATCACGATCACGGAAATGAACTCAATGCCCCTTTCACTCTCTAGGAACACGCAGACTCGCAATCAATTACCGTTTCAAGGAGCAAGACCATGAAGAAAGCAGTGATATACACCAGATTTAGCAGCAAACTCGGACTGGACCGTGAGGGCCAGCATGAAGAACTTCTTGCCAGATTGGGCGGGGAGTACGAGATCGTTGGCGAAGTCAGTGACGTTGCCAGCGGCACCCAGGAAATTCAGGATCGCACTGGCCTCAAGAAGTTACTGGAAGACGCTGCCAAGGGGGATGTCGAAGTCTTGGTGTGCAGCGACCTCACACGGCTCACCCGGAGTCTCTCATCGGAGATCATTGGGGCGATTCAGAAAGCCGGGGTGCAGATCGTGACGACAGATGGAACCGAGATCGGCTTTGCTGATCTCGTCGCCCACACGCTCATCAAACAGATGCCCAAGACGGTCCAGGAAGACCAGAGCCAGCGGATCAAGCGTGGCATCCGTGCCTCAAAACTCGGTGGCAAGAGAAAACGCCAGCCGCCCCAAAAGTGATTTACAAACGAATTCCATCGTGGTAAAATTTTGAGATCGGTGCTGGGGCCTACTTTTTGTGGCCGCTCTGCTTGCCCCCAGCCTGCCTTGTTTTGGACTACGGCCAGAAACCAAACAGGCGATCTCGTACCACGCTTTTTTTGCGTGAAAGGGAGATTGTCTGTTCATGGTTGCCGTAAGAAATCGTTCTGATCGTCCGAACCCCATCGGTTTTCCCGGCGTGGCGACTGCCTGCTCGGTGAAGGTCATCTATGGGGCCAACGACATAATCTTGTCCAACTCGGTGGGGCAATCTGTTGCGTCCATCCACATCTGGACTCGTGAAGTTCTGAATGCGCCCCGATGGTGCGTTCCATTCATCAACGGCCAGCGTTTCGGACGCCATTACCGGGTTCTTCCTGGCGACACTGTTGAGTTCGTCTATCCCTGGGGATTCAAGGGCAGCGACGAGCCGATGTCGGCCCAAGACCTGATGGCTTGGCGAGGACTCACCGCCGAACAATATGAGCAACTTCTTCGGCAGGGCCTTCCGTCCATCCGGGTAAAGGGCCAAGAAGTTCGCCATCAACGTGAATCGGTGAAGGAGTGGTTTTCGGTTGTCCCGCCCGGCGCACCGAAATGGATCACGGGCAACGAGATCGAGGACACACTCCGAGTCTGGCAACGGTATTACCGGCAACTCCTGACCGCTGACGACGCTCTGGAAATTCTGATTAACGTCCACAATCTTCTGGACGTGATGTACCCGAAGGTTGGCGAAGGCAGGGAGGCCATCCGATGAAGAAGCCCAAGTCAAACAACAAACCCAAGACAAGCACGCAGAAAAAGAAGCGGTTCATTGCCCTGGCACGGGTCAGCAGTCGGGAACAAGAGCGTGAAGGCTTCTCACTCGACATTCAAGTTGACGCTCTGAACGCCTACGCCGAGAGGCAGAATGGAACGATCATCAAGCTCTGGCGAATTGCAGAAACGGCGAGCAAGACGGACGAACGCAAGACGTTCAAGGAACTGATTGCATACGCCAAGAAGCACGCTATCGAGCTTGACGGAATCTTGTTCTACAAGGTTGACCGGGCGGCTCGAAACCTGTTCGACTACGTTGAGCTTGAACGGCTGGAGTCAGAATTCGACGTGCCATTCTTTTCGGTGACGCAACCCACCGAGAATACGCCCGCAGGCCGGATGCAACGCCGCATGTTGGCGAGCATGGCGAGCTTCTACACGGAGCAGCAATCAATCGACGTGAAAGGTGGCGTGAAGCGGCGGGTCGAAGAAGGTCTGTTCCCGCAGAAGGCTCCTTACGGTTATCGAAATATCCGAGTTGAGAAACGTGGTCTTGTGGAGGTTCATCCCGTGAACGGCACAAAAGTCACCAAGCTCTTCGATCTGTACGCATATCATCATTTGACCCTCGACAGCCTTCAGGAGCGTCTCTACCAAGAAGGCATCCCCTACAGCGATTCCGTACCTCGATTTCCACGAAGTAAGCTGTACGCCATTCTCCGGGATCGTTCATACATCGGGGAAGTGAAGTACCAGGGGCAGTGGCATCCTGGGACGCACAAGGCGCTGGTTGATCGGGTGACTTGGGACACGGTGCAAGTGCTGTTGGGGGAGAAGGTCTACCGTTCCCATGAACTCACCTACGCCGGTGGTCTGATTAAGTGCAAACACTGCAACGCCATCGTCACCGGGGAGTCGGTCGTCAAGAAGACGACCGGGAAGGAATACGTTTACTACCGCTGCTCGCAGTACAACGCTCCGGGCCATCCACGGGTTCGTCTCAACGAAGAAAAGATCGACCTGCAAATGCTGGCGATCTTCGACAAGATGCGCATCGAGAGTGATGACGTGCGGGAGTGGTTCGCAGCACAGTTGCGGGTGCGGACACAGTACGAGCAGGACGACGCACGGCTCAAGGCCGAAGAAATCCAAAGGCAGCTTTCACTCCTTCGCCAGCAGAAGAATCAGCTTTTGAATATGCGGCTGAACGAAGAGATTGATGCTGATGGCTATGCAGCCAAGGCCACCGAGCATCGGGATCGTGAGGCGAACTTCAAGCTGAAATTGAATGCCTGCGATCTTGGACTGGACGAGAACGCCGAAATTGCGATCAAGGCTTTTGAACTTTCGCAAAACCTTCGTGGCAAATGGCTTACGGCTGACTACCCGGTGAAGCGTCGGTATTTGGAAATTGTCTTTTTGAACTTCGTCCTCGACGACGTAACTCTAGTCCCGACAACAAGAAAGCCCTTCGACGTTCTCGCCGAAGGGCTTCTTATCTCATCAAGTCGGGCTGGCGGGATTTGAACCCACGACCTCTTGCACCCCAAGCAAGCGCGCTAGCCAGGCTGCGCTACAGCCCGATCACCGCGAGTCAACGGAATGGGAGCGCTTCCACTCCGTTGACCCGAGATACGGCAGTTATCGCAGTGCCAGACGGGAATTGCAAGTCTGCCTCTGTCGCTGCTCACGGCGGATCAAATGGCCCACTTGACGGGGTTGGTGGGATGGCTGTGAGTTTGCAAAGAAGCACATGGAGTGCTGGAGACGGAGCGTTCGGCATGATGTGCCCCGCGAGGGATTTGCGGCAGTGCATGGCACAAGTTCTTGATCCCTGCGGGCATGAGGGAAGACGCCAGCCGTGCAGCCATGTGCCGTACCAGCGGGCACCAACGAGCAGAAGGCCGGGCTCGATCTGCTGAGAGAACTCGTGCTCACCGGTCGCGTGATCACGTCCGACGCGCTGGACGGTCAACAGGAAACCGGTGAGCTCATCACCGACTCCGGCGGTCACGAGGTCCTCCCGGTGAAGGACCATCAGCCGACGCTGGGACCGGCACCGGCAACAGGCACAATTCAGCGCGTTGTGAAGCATGCCGCTCATCACGGCGGAGCGCGATGGCGACTTGAATCACCCCGCGCGAAACTGATCCGTTAACGGTCCTTCGCCACCGGTGCGAACGACCCCGCGGCCGGGGTTCATCGCGAGATGCTCGAGAATTTTGAAGACGTGCTCGACGGCTTCGGGCTGACCAATCCCGGCTGCGATCTGTCCCGCCGTCTGCGGTCCGGCGGCTTGTTTCAGCGCCGTGACGACCGCGGTTTGCAGGCTCAACACCGTCGCCGCGGCTTTCTTGCCGGCTTCCACACCGGGTTGATGATACGCATTGATATCGACCATCTCGGCATACAGCCCCACGGCCCGTTCATACAGCGCGATGAGCGCCCCGACGGTCGCCCCATTCACTTCATCGACCGTGATTGTGATCGAATCGCGATTCTTCTCCGCGAGCGCGGCCCGTGTGCCAAGAAACAGCCCTTGCAGATAATCCCCCGAGGTGATGCCCGATTCCACATCGATCGATGAACCACTGCGATCGCGGAGCACCTGCAGAAACGTTGCGAAGAAGTTCGGAATGCCGTCGCGGAGTTGTTGCACGTAGGCGTGTTGATCGGTCGAACCTTTGTTGCCGTAGACGGCGATCCCCTGTTCGACCACGTTCTGTTTGCGGTCGAATTCCTTGCCGAGCGATTCCATGACCAGTTGTTGCAGATACTTGCTGAAGAGGGCCAGCCGATCTTTGTACGGCAGGATCACCATGTCTTTCAGCCCCTTGCCGCCGCCGATGTGGTACCACATCAGTGCGAGCATCGCCGCGGGGTTTTGGCGGGCATCGGTGTGGCGGGTGAGCACGTCCATCGCCGCCGCGCCGGAAAGTAAATCGTCAATTTTCAAACCCTGCAGCGCCGCGGGAAGCAGCCCCACAGCCGACAAGACCGACGTCCGGCCGCCGACCCAGTCCCACATCGGGAACGTTTTCAACCAGCCTTCTTTCGCCGCGGTTTTGGCGAGCTGGCTGCCCTCCTGTGTCACGGCGACGGCGTGCGGTGCAAAGTCGACTCCCGCGGCTTTATAGGCCGCCTGGATTTCGAGCATGCCGTTGCGCGTTTCGGGGGTCCCGCCGGACTTGGAAACCACGACCGTCAACGTTTGGCCGAGTTTCCCCTGCAATTCGGCGAGCACACGATCGATGCCGTCGGGATCAGTGTTATCGACGAAGTGCATGACCAGCGGATCATGCGCCGTTCCCAGTGCCTGGGCGACGAACTGCGGTCCGAGTGCCGAGCCGCCAATGCCGACATGCAGCACATGCGCGATCGGTCCCGCGGTTCCGACGATTTCCTTGCCGTGGACTTTCGCGGCGAAGTCGCCGATCGCCGATTGTGTCGCGCGGATTTCGGCGGTGATCGCGGGGGGCGGAGCCAGTTCCGGCGCTCGCAGCCAGTAATGCCCGACCATCCGGTTTTCATCGGGGTTGGCGATGGAACCGGCTTCGAGTTGTTTCATTGCCGCGAGGGCTTGCGCCATCTTCGGCCACAAGGGCGTGAGGTCGTGGTCTTGAAAGCGGACGCGGCTGACATCCAGCGAAAAGCCGAGCGCCCGATCGGCGATCCGTGTCTGACAGAATCGTTGCCATTTCTCCATCGCCGTCGACATCTGGAAACTCCTGTCGCCTGGGATCTGAGCGCGTTTCAATGCCCACTAGAATAACGCCCCCGCCGCGAAAACGGGATTGAGTTTGCCTCCGGACTGCCGTCTACTGAGATCAGGAGATCCGGGATGATGTATCGACACTCATGGATTGCAGCTCTGATCGTTTGCGCTTTGACGGCCGGGACCCACGCTGCGGAGCCGAAAACAAAAACGCCGCCGCGAGGGAAGAAAGCCAGCATTGTTGAGGACGGCCCGCGCGATTACACGTCGCGCAACTTTCTGTTGCACACCGATATTTCGGCCGACGAAGCCAAAGAACTGCTGCAGCGACTGGAAACGATGCTCACCCAGGTCAGCAAATACTGGGGCAAACCGAACGGCCAGACGATCGAAATGTACGTCGCCAAGGATGTGAACTCGTGGCCCGCGGGTTTCTTTCCGCCCGAAGCCGTCGACAGCATGACGACCGGCGGCGGGTTGACGATGAGCCAGACCCGCGCGATGGTCAACACGCTCACCGGCAAGAAAATCGGGAATATCGCCGCGAAATCCATCGTCTATGCGGTCGCCGATCATGGCACGCCCCAGCATGAAGCCGTGCATGCCTATTGTCATCAATCGTTTGGCACCACCGGCCCGACATGGTTCGCGGAAGGGATCGCCGAAATCGGTCATTACTGGAAAGACAAAGATTACAGCGTGCAGATTCACCCGGAGGTCCTGAAATATCTGCAGCGCAGCGAACCGAAACCGCTGGCGGAAATTGTCGATTCACGCGAACGGACCGGCGACAGTTGGCAGAACTACGCCTGGCGGTGGGCGTTGTGCCACATGCTGGCCTACAACCCGAACTACGGCGACCGCTTCCGTCCGCTCGGACTACAGATTCTCGCGGAACAAGGGGCGACGTTTCAAAGCGTTTACGGACCAATGGCCCCGGAAATTGCCTTCGAATACCGCTTCTTTCTCGATCACATGGACAACGGCTTCCGTGTGGACTTGTGCCGTTGGGACTGGAAAACGAAAGCCGTCGGACTCCGCGGTTCCGCCAACGTGCAATCCAAAATTGAAGCGGCCCGGGGCTGGCAGTCGTCGCGGCTGTTGGCGAAGGAAGGGCAAATGTACGAGTTCACCGCCACCGGCGAATGGTCGATCGAAAAGGAGGGCGACAAGCTCACCGCGGACGGCGACGCCAACGGCAAGGGCAAACTCGTCGGCGTGATGTTCGACGATTACAAACTTTCGGACTCATTCCCGCTCGGCACCACCGGCCGCTGGGCCACCCCGTCCGACGGCGTCCTCTTCGTCCGCTGCGACGACGCATGGAACGCCATCGCCGATAATACCGGCGTAATCACCCTGAAAATCAAAGCCGCGGAGTGATGAAACCCGGCGTGCGGACTCGTTGAACCCGACGAAGTGGAATGGCGCCTGCGGTGACGAATGGGGCCGGTCGGACTCGAACCGACAACCTTAGGATTATGAGTCCCGCGCTCTAACCGATTGAGCTACGGCCCCGAAGGTGAATCTGCCGAATTGCTGCTGCTGCGGACAATCCGGCGAGGGGGCTAGCGGACTATCGAAGCGACGATTCGCGGCGCGAGGCAGCGCGGGGTTGTCGAACCCTGTGAGGCTGTGGTGTACCTGGGAAAATTCATCGGCGTCAGGTCCGACAGGTAGAGTGTGTCCGGATCGGCTTTCCGCGATCGCGAAATCGCAGTATCGACGACACGGACACCGGCTGCAAGTCACACGTTCAATCGTCTTCGCTGGTGCTGAGAACCGCGAGAAACGCCTTCTGCGGGATTTCCACCTGGCCGAATTGCTTCAGTCGTTTCTTGCCTTCCTTCTGCTTGTTGAGCAGCTTCTTTTTCCGGCTGATATCGCCGCCATAACACTTGGCGGTCACGTCTTTCCGCACCGCTTGAATCGTTTCGCGGGCGATCACGCGCCCGCCCAGCGCGGCCTGTAACGGAATCTCGAACTGATGCCGGCTGATTTCTTCCTTCAGCTTCTTGCACACAGCGCGCCCGCGGCGTTCGGCTTGCGAACGATGCACAATCACTGCCAGCGCATCGACTTTCTCGCTCTTGACGAGAATATCCATTTTCACAAGATCAGCGGTCCGGAAACCGATGACCTCATAATTCATTGTCCCATACCCCGCGGTAATACTCTTCAACTTGTCGTACATGTCGAAGACGATTTCCGCGAGCGGCAATTCATACGTGATCTGCGCCCGATTGGGACCGAGATATTCCGTAGTAAGGTACGTCCCCCGGCGATCCGCACACAGTTGCATAATGGGGCCGATTTTGTCGCTCGGCAGAATGAAGTGGACCTTGGCGATGGGCTCCCGCAATTCTTTGATCGAACCGGAGTCGGGAACATCCTGCGGGCTATCGAGCGTCGTCACGTCACCGTTCGTTTTGACCAGTTGATAGGTGACGTTCGGCGCGGTTTGAATCAGGTCGACATCGGCTTCTTTTTCGAGACGCTGCTGGATGATTTCCATGTGCAGCATCCCGAGAAAACCGCAGCGAAAACCGAAACCAAGGGCGTCGCTGGTATCCGGTGCAAACGAGAAACTGGCGTCGTTGAGACTCATCTTCTGCAACTGGTCGCGCAGGTGTTCGAAGTCGGTGGCATCGATCGGGTACATCCCGCAGAACACCATCTGCTGCGGGATTTCGTACCCCGGCAGCGCCGCCGGCGCACGGTTGTGGAAGTCCGTGACGGTGTCGCCGACGTGGACACTCCCGAGCACTTTCACACCGGTGATAATATATCCGACTTGCCCCGGGCCGAGATCGTCACAAGCGACCATCTGCGGACGGAACTGCCCGATCTCAAGCACCTCGTGAGCCAATGCCGATTTAATAAAGAGGATTTTCTGGCCTTTACGGATACTCCCATCCATAACGCGAATATAAGTCACGACGCCGCGATAGACATCGTACTTACTATCGAAAATGAGTGCTGTCAGGGGCGCGTTAATATCACCTTTGGGAGCCGGAATCCGTTCGATGATCGCGCGGAAACACTCTTCGATTCCAATGCCCGACTTGCCGCTGGTCTTGAGCACGTTGGTGGTATCGAGGCCGACGACGGTTTCGATTTCTTCCAGAATTTCCGGGATGCGGGTGATCGGGAGGTCGACCTTGTTCACGACCGGAATGACTTCCAGATCCGCATTAATCGCCGCATACGCATTCGCCACCGTTTGGGCTTGCACCCCTTGAAAGGCGTCGACGAGCAACAACGCCCCTTCGCAAGCGGCGAGACTCCGTGAGACTTCGTAGTGGAAGTCAACGTGACCGGGCGTATCAATGAAGTTGATCTCGTACTGCTGGCCGTCGAGCGTATAGTTGATCGCGACAGCCCGGGCTTTCACGGTGATGCCGCGTTCGCGTTCCACTTCGAGATCGTCGAGGATCTGCTCCTGGAACTCGCGCTGGGTGATGGCCCCGCTCTTGAGGAGCAACTGGTCGGAAAGGGTGCTCTTGCCATGGTCGATATGAGCGACGATGGAGAAATTACGAATGCAGCGCTGGTCGAACATCGGAGACCAAAAGACAAGGCGGACAGTCGGTTACGGCACGGGGCAGGCATCAGGGCGGGGTGCACTCGGAGCGGTCCGGTCGCTGTCGAGAACCGTATTCTACCCGTCCGGGGCAAGGGTCGAAAGAGCGGTCTGCTCCGCAGAATTTGCGGCCGATTTGGCCAAATCGGCCGCGACAGACCGTTTTGTTCAGGGTTCCAGCGGTCACTCCCGCATTGACCGACAGGGGAATTTGGGATGTCTGGGATAAACAAAACGCCTCGGCATGGCTTGAAAGTCGACTGATTTCGATCTTCAAGTCCGGTTTGGTCATACCGATTGTGCCCGACGTGCCGATGGTAAGGGTGATGCTGTCGAGCGCCGCGCCGGGCGCGATCATCCCCACTCACGGCTTTAGAAACGCAGGTTGCCATGGAACTCGCCCCAACTGGTCAATTGGTCATCACGGCCGAGGGGGATGTCTACGGCCCGGATTCTCCCGAAAATCGCGAACTGGCTCGACGGATTCGGGCGTGCATCAACGCTTGCAACGGGCTGAATACGGAAGATCTCGAAAAGGGTCTGATTCAGGATTTGTGCCGGACGGTGATGCAGGTCGGTCCGTTGCTGGAAGCCCAGAAGCAAAATCCCGTTAACCGGGCCGCGTAACGGATCGCCTTCTAAATCACGACGCCGGGATGTTGCCCGCGCCATTGGACGAGGGCGTCTTCCAGATCGGCGGGCTGAGCCGTTCCCGTAATTCCGAGTTGCCGAACGGTGACCGAGGCCACGAGGTTCGCGATGAGGGCCGCTTCCGCAGGGGTGGCGCCCGAGGTGAGTGCCAGAACGGCACCGGCGGTCGCGCTGTCGCCCGCGCCAGTCGGATCAATCGGTCCGCGCACGGACACCCCGGGGATCAAACGCACCTCGGGGTCGCTGACGAACATTCCTTTTTCTCCCCACGTGACGAAGATGGGGACGCCCGCTTCCGCTCGCAAGCGGGGAATGACGCGCTTCAAGTCCGTTTGCGTGACTTCGTCGCCCGGCAACGGATTGATGCGGCCGATCGCTTCAAACTGATTCGGTTTGATCATCACGTTGCGAAATTGGCGAATGAACCGGCGGCTATCGGCCCAGAACAAGACCTGGCGATGCTGTGCCCCGAGATCGGACAGCTTGTCGCGCAGCCACCTCGTCACTACGCCGCAATCGGGAAGCTCCACCTGATCCATGATCACGAGGGCATCGAGCGCCCCGTCATCCAGCACGCGATCGATCTGGGCGGCGAGCGCTTCCACAATCTCCGGCGGCGTCGGTTTGCGGTTCTTGGTGTCGTAGCGGGAATGCTC
The DNA here is from genome assembly GCA_021732785.1 of Planctomycetaceae bacterium. Taxonomy (GTDB): domain Bacteria; phylum Planctomycetota; class Planctomycetia; order Planctomycetales; family Planctomycetaceae; genus DSVQ01. The sequence goes on along the minus strand of JAKFUG010000001.1, from coordinate 74,672 downwards.
GCCGATGAGACCGGCGACCCCGGCGTCGCGCGGTTTGAGATACGTTGGCGTCATCAGTTCCTTGCGTCGCAGCAGTCCCTCGGTGGAACACCCCAGCGCCTGCAATCCCTGACAGAGATCGTACCCCTCGCCGTCATCCCCGATGGCTCCGAGCGCGTGCAGATGACCCGCGCCGAGAGCCGCGAGATTATTGACGACCGTCCCTGCCGCACCGGGGTTCTGCCGGCGTCGAATGACCTGATGGGCGGTCCGTCCGGTTTCGAGACTCGGCTCGGCCAGACTCGGATCGACTTCGAGGTATTTGTCGAGAAAGAAATCGCCCAGGACCGCAATCCGGCGCTGCGGGAACTGGCTGAGTAATGACTGCAAACGATCGGGATTCATGAATATCGTTTTCCGAACGAAGAGACCCGGGGATCAGAATCCCCTGGGCTTCTTAAGATTCAATGCGGGCCATGATCGCGTCATACAGGGCGGGAATCGTCCCTTGGTGATCGCCCTGCACGTAATGACTTTGGCCCCCGTCGGCGACGGTTCGCACGAGAATTGTTTTGAAGGGGCGGAAGTAATACCGCGGGTCGTGCTTCGGGGCTTCGTGTGAGAGATCGGTGCCGAGATCCGGCAGGTCAAACACGCCGGTGGTGAACTTGCGGATGGTTTCGCCCCGCTGATGGGCGACGTTGCGGGCCATCGCCAGCGCTTTCAGATAAATCTCCGGCCCCATCACGGCGGTGCCGATGTTGAGGAACACGCCCCCTTCGAGATTGGTCACCGACTGCGTGAAGATCAGAAAATCGGTGTAGGACGCGGCCCCGATGGCGGCCCCGTCGCAGTTGGGATGTTCGTGAACGATGTCCTGTCCGATGGATACATGTACGGTCACCGGAACCTTCAGCCGATATCCCGCCGCCAGGACGCTCGTCTCGCGGAAGGGATACGCATGCGCTTCGATATATCGCCCCGCGGCTTCACCAAAACCGAGGCCGTCACGGGCTCCCGCCGCCACGGCGTCGTTCAACTTCGCGGTTTCGCTCCACAGACCGAATTGCCCTTCGCTGACATATTTGGCCACGCTTTCACACGTCTGGCCAATCATCGCCAGTTCGAAATCGTGAATCGCGCCAGCACCGTTGAAGCCCAGATTGGTGAGGATCCCCCGCCGCATCAGATCGATGAGCAACGGCCCATTCCCTGCGCGGAGCACATGTCCGCCGCAGAGGAAAATCACCGATTTTCCGTTTCGGTATGCCGCAACAATGGCGTCCGCGAGGATGGGAATCGCCGGGTGTTCAAACGGCACGCGCGGACCGCCGGGGCGCTTGACGATCTTGTCGCGCATCAAATCATGGATGCGTTCCGCGAGCGGACGAATCACCAACTGCGAGCGGTCAAACTGCGGGAAAGTCATCCGCCGTGTACTCCAGGAGGAAACGGAACCCCCGCAGTGTATGCCATGGGACGCGATCGGGAAACCGCGCTTCCGATCACGTTCCGGCAGCCTTACTTTTTCAATACCTCGGCGACAAACTTGAACATCGCGATCGTCGAAGGATCATCGGGCATGCCGAGTTCGGCGTTGATCCGCGTGTGATTCGTGTCCTTCGCGCCGAAGACCGTCACCGGGATGCCGGCGTCTTTCAGAACGGCACCGAAACGCTGTGCCTGCGCGGCGTTGTCCGGATGATCGGCCACGTGCAGGATCAAGAATGGCGGGATCGGTTTCCCTTTCGCGACGTGGGTGACCGCCGAGTAATCCTTGTGCTTTTCCGGCGTGATACCGAATTTTTCGCGGTGCCCGTACGTGGCTTGCGGCTGGCCATGCACCCGGCGGCGGGTCTCGGCGGTTTCGATGATCGCCGGGACATCGTACGTGTCGCCATCCACCGGCACGCAGCCTTTCATCATGCTCAGCGACAACCCCTCGGCTTTCAGATAACGCTCATCGGTACAGATCAACGCCGCGAGTTGCGCCCCCGCCGAGTGTCCCATCATCAGCACGCGATTCGGATCGCCGCCGTATTCCGCAATGTGATCGTGAACCCAGTGGACCGACTGGGCGATGTCGCGGAAGATGACGTCGATCTCGACGTTGGGCAACAGACGATAGTTCGTCGAAACGAAGACAAACCCGCGATCGACGAACGCCTGCGGTTTCAATTGCACGCCGGTCTTGTCGCCCGCTTGCCAGCCCCCGCCGTGAATCCAGAAGACCACCGGCAGATTCTTCGCCTCCGGGGGCGCATACACATCGAGAACGTGTCGTTCATGGGCGGGATTCGCGTACGGAAGATCTTTGGTCACTTTGGTCACTTTGGCCTCGACGGCGTCGGCCCGCCCGGCCATGGTGACGCCGAGTGCCGCAACCAGCGTCAGACCAGCAAACCGCTTCGAAGTCATGCACCTGCTCCTGTGACAGATTCGGTTGGGGATGGCAAAGTCGCGTCGTGATTGTCGCGAATGGCTGGCGAAACCACCAACCATCAATTTTGATTCGCAAGCTGTCCCGCGGGGCGGCGATGCGCGCGGATCTCGGCGTCTCGTCGAGCGGCTTCCGCTTTCAATCGGGACACGATTTCCGGATTTTCCGCGGCGACATCGTGGGCTTCCACGGGATCGGTGGCCAGATTGTAAAGCTCGGCACCAACCGGCGCAGCGTTCTTCTTGGCTTTCGCGTTCTTCGTGTTCCCGGCCGCCGTATCGGGCAGGAACAGCTTCCAATCCCCTTGCCGAATGGCGGCCAGCGTCTGGTTCGCCGTGAAATAAAGATGCGTGTCCCGCACCGGACCAGCGTTAGGATCGAACATCAGCGAAGTGATGTCCCGACCGTCCAGCACGCGATCGGTTGGCAAATCGGCACCCACGAGTTTGGCAAACGTCGGCAGCATGTCGATATTGCCCGCGATCTTGTCGCACGTTGTCCCGGCGGGGATATGTCCCGGCCAACGCATGAGACATGGCTCCCGCACGCCCCCTTCAAAGTTGGTGGCTTTCTTCCCCCGATAGGGTGCCGAAGATCCGGTGGCAGCGCCGTTATCCGATGTGAAAATCACCAGCGTTTTTTCATCGAGCTTCAGATCACGCAGCGTCTGCATGATTTGCCCGACGGACCAATCGAGTTCTTCAATCGCGTCTCCGAGCAGGCCCTGGCCACTCTTGCCCAGAAAGTCCGCGGAGGCGGCAAGCGGCACATGCACCATCGAGTGTGGCAGGTACACAAAGAACGGGTCGGCTCGATGGGCGCGGATGAACGAGACCGCCTCTTCGGTGTACCGTTTGGTGAGCGTGGCCTGATCCGCCGGGTATTCGACAATGGCTTCGCCGCGCATGAGGGGCACGGTGTGGCGGATGGCTTCGGCGCGGGCTTTCTCGGCGGTCATTCCCTCGCGAAACAGGCAGTCCTTCGCGAAGCGGGCATTCTGCGGATCGATGGTCATATCGTTGCTGTAGGGAATGCCGAAGTATGAATCGAAACCTTGTTTCGTGGGGAGGAAAGGCTCGCGATGACCGAGGTGCCATTTGCCGATGCAGATGGTGGCGTACCCTTTTGGCTTCACGATTTCCGCGAGCGTGATTTCATTGGAATGCAGACCGATCTGGCTTTGCGGAAACAGTACGCCAGGCATCGAGACCCGCGCGTTGTAGCATCCGGTGAGCAGACAGGCGCGGGACATCGAGCAGACCGGCGTGGCATAAAAGCTGGTGAACTTCATCCCTTCGGCGGCGAACTTGTCCAACTGCGGCGTTTTCAGTTCGGTATTGCCGAACGGACCGATGTCCCCCACGCCCAGGTCATCCACAAAGATGAGAATGAGATTCGGGCGGGCGACCGTCTCGGCGACTGCGGAGTCTCTGCCGTCGAATACGAGACACAGAGCGGCCACGAGCAGGATGCGGCGCATGATGAAACCTCGAGCGAGAGGGTTGAAAGACCGGGATCGCGCACTAGGCAGGGACAGCGGCGGCTTCGGGCAGGCGGCGGAAAGCGACGATGCAGAGGTCATCACGTTGCGTCACCGAACCGTAGAATTTTTCGACGTCGTCCACGATCGCGGGGATCAGCTTGCCGACGTCCACGGGCCCGGCGGACATCGTCGTCATCAAGCGCGGGCGGCCGTAAATTTCCAGGGCCGGGTTCATCGCTTCGGTCACGCCGTCGGTGAACATCAACACGGTGTCGTCGGGCTCCAGCGGAACCAGCAACTGACGAAAGGCCTGCGTCGGGGAAACACCCAGCGGCATGCCCGATTCTTCTTGTCCCACCGCAATCACGTGCCCGAACTTGTTGCGAATCAACGGCGGCAAGTGGCCCGCGTTGGCCAGGTCCAGCTCATTTTTTTGCGGATTCAGAATGGCAATCGCCAGCGTGATGAACCGGAACCCCAACCCGCTGGTGGCGATTTCCTGATTCAGACTGGTGAGCGCATCGGCCGCGGTCGCCGCACTGAGCAGGTGATACCGCGCGGACGCATGCAGCCGCGCCATCAGCAATGCGGCGGGAACGCCTTTGCCGGCGACGTCCCCCACGGTGATGGCGAGGTTGCCGTTGGGAAGGCGAATGTAATCGAAGTAATCGCCGCCGACGCGGTGAGCCGGTTCATAGTAATCGGCAAATTCATAACCTGCGACTTGCGGGGGCTCGTGGGGAAGAAAGCCGAGTTGCACCTGCGTGGCGAACTCGAGTTCCCGCTCCATGTCGTGCTGAGCGAGCAGCGTTTCGTGCATGTTCGCGTTCTGCACGGCGAGGGCACACTGCGACGTGACGCTGGCCAGAAGCTCCAGGTCTTCGTGATTGAACGGTTGCCCCAAGTCGCGCGAGCTGACTTGCACCACCCCCAACCCCACACCCTTCGGATCCAGCATCGGCGCGCACATCACCGAGCGAATCTGCAGATCGGACAAGCTTTCGCTCGATGAGAACCGCCGATCGCGCGTGGCATCGGCACTCAGCATCGCCTGTCCGCTTTCCAGCGCCTGATGCACAATAGTCATGCTGAGGGGCACCACCTCGTCATCGTCGGCGCGGCGCGATTTCGAAGCCCGCACAATCAGCCGCTCGGTCGACGGATTCTTCATCAACACGAAGCCATGATCCGCCTGCGGGAAGATGCTGAACAGGGCCGTCAGAATCGAGGGCAGCACGTCATCGATCTTGAGAACGCGACCCAACGACTTTGTCAGTTCAATGATCGCCCGGAGTTTGGCTTCGGGGCGGACGTTGAGCCGGACGGTTTGCACATGATCGGTCGGCACGCGGCTGAGGATGGACGAGCCTTCGTCTTCCTCCACTTCCGGCACGAGATCCGGATTCAACAGCGGGCGACCATCTTCGCGCGTCAGGGTCTCTTTTTCCCGAGCCGCCTGTGTCGGTCGCACCGCGGTGAGCTTGGGAATCGATCCCGAGGAGAGCGAGGACGAGTTATCGAGCATGAACTGAAAGACGAAATCGCAGAGTTTGACTTCGTCGCCGTCCTGCAACGGAATGCGTCCGCGGACCGGCTGGGTGTTGAGCTGCGTTCCGTTTCGACTCCGCAGATCTTCCAGAAAATACTCGCCGTGGCTTTCCAGAATCTGCGCGTGATGGCGGCTGATGGCGGCGTTGTCGAGCACGATCTGGCATGTGGGGTGCCGGCCCAGCAGGACGCGCTCTCCCGCCAGTGGCAGCACCTGCCCGACGGAACCGCCGCTCACCAGCTTCAACACCGCCACCGGGTTTACTCCGCCGTTCCGACGCGACGAATCCTTGTCGGAGTCGCCGGCCCATCCACCACGTCCACGACCGTCTCCGCACTTAATCTCCGCACGATGAGAGTACCGTACGGGGATGCCGACGCCAAGGATGCACCCGGCGATCACCGCTCAGGAAACCGACGGAATGGGGGTGCCTGGCATGTCGTTGGCAAAGTCCTCGAAAGACGAAGTTCTCGGCAAATTTGCGGGTCCTGCAGGACTTGGCGAATGGCGAACCAACGCGGGTGGCAATCCGTTACGATCGGACATTCCTTGTGAACTTTCCGGAGGCAGACCGTCGAAGGAATTGACTCCCGCGGCCCGGATGCGGATAATTTGGGGTTCCCCCGTGCATTGCAGGGGAGGAAAAACGTGGGCGTTTGTGCGCTCACTGTGTATGCGAACGGGATCGTTCGCTTGCTAGCCAAAGCCCATGTGGGGCCGCTTTGGCGCCGTTGCCTTTGAACGGTGAACCGCCCCGAAATGAATCGTTGTGTTTGCCGCCGATCCCGGGCAAACCAGGAACGGGATTCTATGTCCTGTCGGACCAAATCACTGCTTGTTTGTGACAAATTCGCACCTAGCTAGCTGTGTATGAGGAGGATTTGATGGAGCACTTGGGTCAGCACGTCATCATCGAACTGTGGGGTTGTAACGAGGGCATTAACGATGCCGACCTCGTTCGGACGGCAATGCTGGAAGCCGTTCAGGCCGCAAACGCAACGTTGTTGGACCTCAATGTCCACACGTTCAGTCCGCACGGAGTGACTGGAGTCGCCGTGCTCTCTGAGTCCCATCTCTCGGTGCATACCTGGCCCGAGTATGGCTACATGGCCGCCGACATTTTCACCTGCGGCGATACCACCAAGCCCTCGGCCGCGGCGGATGTCCTGCGACGCTACTTCGAACCGCAGGAGTTCGACGTTCAGCAACTGAAACGGGGAATCTTCACCCGGAGCCGCAAGAAAATGCTCCGCCGCAATCCGAATGTTCCTGATCGCGATGTTCTGGAAGAGCCGGCGATGGCTTGATGCTACATCGTAAGTCATCACCATAAAATACTTTACGCACGCCGCAATGGCTTGTCACTGCGGCGTGCATCTTTGCGCAGTTTGCCCCGCCGACGAATTAGGACGACTCACGACTTCAGACGATTGTGCGTGAAGTTGATGAAGATGCTCCGTAGCATCTTGGCGCATCCTGAATTCTCGGCAAAATATCAATTGTGAAGAACGCGGCGTCCGGGTCCCTGCGCGGAATCGCGCTTCCCATGGGCCGATGTGGGCTGGAGTTGTGTTCCAGCCGCTCTGGCGACCGCTTCCCCCGGTGGAATGACCGCGTATGGCCAAGCATTGGCACTACCAACTGTTCGGCGAAGAATTCGGACCCGTCTCGGAAGACGTGATTCGAAACCTGATGGCCCAGGGAACCTTGGCCTCAGACGATCCGGTGCGACACAAGGGCGGCGCATGGACCCCCATTCACGCCGCATTAAGCCCGGCAACGGCGTCTGTCGGGACCGCGGTCATCCATGAACCGCCGGATGAAACCGACGACTCCGATGATGTCGAAGATTGGTACTGTCAGATTCTCGGACAGGAATTGGGACCGCTCTCGTTTAATGATCTCCTCCGGTTCGCAGAAGGCGGCGAACTTTCGGCGGACGATCAACTCCGTCTGGGAATCGACGGAAAATGGCGGCGCGTCGGTTCGATGGGACGGCTTGTCGCCGTGCTGCCCTACGTCCCCGCTCCGCCGACGAAGCAGTCCAAATCCTCGATCGATGTCGTTCAAGTTCAGGAAAAGCCCGCGACACCGGCCCCCAAAGCGGCTCCGGCGGTCGCGACCCCCGCCCCCGTGGCAAAACCGGCCGTTGTGACGATCTCGCTCAACGAGATCCCGGAAGCTACGCACCTAAGCTGGTTCGCCTGGATCCGCGGCGTGGAATATGGACCGAGCAGCTTGTTGCAGTTGCAGCAATGGATTCAGACCGGGCAGCTTTCGGGTACGGACTTCGTCAAGTATGGACCGACAGGACAATGGTGTCCGTCGTCCACCGTGAATGAGATTCTCGACCAGTTGAAGACCGTGGCGGCAGCGAAGGCGCATGCCATTCCTGCTCCCTCCGCGCCGGTGACAAAATCGGTCGCTGCCACGCCTGCGACCCCCGCTGTAAAGCCCTCGAATCCCACCGTGGCGACCGTTGCCGCCGCGGCGGTGAAAGCCCCGTCCGCGCCGGAAGTGAAAGCGGTGGAAAAGCCCGCCGTGGCGAAGGTCGAGCAAGCTCCGGTTGCCCCACCCCCGGAACCGAAACCCGCGCCGCCTGCCCCGACGCCGGTCAGTAGCACATCGAGTTATGGCGGAAGCTCGGCCAGCAACTGGCAAGCCCCCGTGGCGAAAGTGCCCCCGAAACCGGTTGCCAAACCGCGGGCTTCATCCAGCGGCGGGAGCTCGATCGATTTCTCGGCGATGATGTCCAAGCTCGATGCAAAGACGCTCGGCGTCGGGGGGGGAGCCATCGCCGCCGTGGCCTTGGTTTTCGTATTCATGTACATGCCCGCGGGAAATGGACTCGAAGCGCAAGCGTTCAAGCAACTGCATCCCTTGTTCGTGGAGTTCCAGAAGGTCCGCGAGAAAAAAGGGAGCGACGCCGAAGTTCAAGCGATTGCCACCAAGGTCGAAAAGATTTGTCCGCCTCTGGTCGTTGCGTTGGATAAGCGGGCCGGTGTCAGTCGTCCCGCCAGCCAGAAGCTTCTCTGGGTCGCGAAATATCGGATGAAAGAGATGCTCGTCAAAGGGATCGCCACCCGTACTGCTGAAGAAGTTCAGTGCGAACAATTGCTGTACGATGCGGCCCAGGCGCTCAAATTACCGATGGATGCACCAAAACCGGTTGAAACGGCCACACCGAAAGGCAAAGCCGCCAAGGTGCTCGACGTCGGGTCGTAATCGCTGCGAGACATCATCAGATCAACCCAGAAGCCCAGGGAACGCTTTCCCTGGGCTCTTTGATTGATGGATGTCCCGACCCAAAAATTACTTGTCGTCCAGCAATTCCACGGCGACGAATTTCTTGCCTTCCAGCATTTCGAGGCTCGCGCCGCCGCCGGTGCTGACGTGGGTGACTTTGTCCGCGAGGCCGAATTCCTGGATGGCTGCGGCACTGTCGCCGCCGCCGATGATGCTGGTGGAACCGCTGGCCACGATCGCGTCCGCCACGGCTCGCGTGCCGGCATCAAACGGCGGCATTTCGAACACACCCATCGGACCGTTCCAAACTACCGTTTTCGCCGACTTGATCACCGCGCTGTAGGCTTCAATCGTCTTCGGGCCGATGTCGAAGCCTTCGTAATCGTCCGGAATCTCACCGGCGGAAACGACCATCTTCTTGCAGGTTCCCTTGAAATCGTCGCCGCAGTGGGTATCAACCGGCAGCATCAACTTGGAACCGCCCTGCTGGATCAGCTCTTTGGCGAGTTCCAGCTTATCCTTTTCGACCAGACTCTTGCCGGTCTTGCCACCCTGCGCTAGCGAAAATGTGTACGCCATCGCGCCGCCGATGAGGACTTTGTCGCAGAGGGCCAGCAGGTTTTGAATCACGTTGATCTTGTCGGAAACCTTCTTGCCACCCACGATCGCCACGAACGGTCGTTGGGGATTCGCGATCGCTTCCGACAGGAATTTGATTTCTTTCTCGACGAGGAAACCGCAGACTTTCGGCTTGCCCGGCATCGCATTCGGCACGGCAACCATCGAGCCTTCCGTACGGTGGCAAGTCCCGAAAGCGTCGTTGCAGTAGATATCCCCAAACCCGGCGAGCACACCGGCGTAGTCGGAATCGCCCTTCTTTTCGCCCTTGTTGAACCGGACGTTTTCCAGGATCAGGACTTCTTTGTCCTTCAGCGCCGCGGCTTTCGCCTTGGCATCGTCGCCCACGGTGTCGGTGGCAAAATGGACGGGCGTTGTGAGGAGTTGTCCCAGCCGTTCGGCGACCGGTTTCAGACTGTATTTCGCGTCTTCCGCCGGATCTTTGCCTTCCGGACGGCCGAGGTGGCTCATCAGAATGACGCGGCCGCCCCGGTCGAGCACGGACTTGATCGACGGCAGCGCTTCGGTAATCCGGCGGTCATCGGTGATCTGCGATTGATCGTCGAGCGGGACGTTGAAGTCCACCCGCATCAGCACCGCTTTGCCTGCCACATCCACATCGGCGATCGACTTCTTAGCCATAGCGATTCAAGATTCCCAAATCACGAACTTCCCGGTCCGACGATCGGCAACCGGGATGAGTTTGCCGTCTGCAAACGCACGCGGCCAATCGTACAGGGCGACCCTCGGTTTTCCAACCGCCATCCGGCGGTCGTGGGGCTGAATCTCCGGCATTCCCAGCGGTGTACCCGTTTGGTACACTTCCAACGCGAACCGCCGCAGGGTGGGGCGCTCATTTTGTTGTCCGCGCGACTTCTCGAAGACCGAGACCCATGGCTCAGATCAGCACCAGTGATTTCAAGAAGGGCACCAAGGTCGTCATTGAAGGCGATCCGTACGAAATGCTGCTCGTCGATTTCGTGAAGCCCGGCAAAGGGCAGGCGCTCTACAAGTGCAAAATGCGGAATCTCATCAAGGGGACTTTGCTCGACCGGACGTATAAAAGCGGCGACGGTCTCGAAGGGGCGGATGTCCGCCGGAACGATGCGCAGTTCCTGTACCGCGAATCGGGTGGCTTTGTGTTCATGGATCAGGGATCGTTCGAGCAGTTTTCGATCGCCGAAGCGACTGTGGGCGACCAGGCCCGCTTTCTGCAGGATAACGCCGTTTGCGAACTCCTCTATTGGAACGATACGCCAATCGGGGTGACTCTGCCGGCTTCCGTGGTAATGAAGGTGCAATACACCGAACCGGCCGTCCGCGGGAATACCTCGGGCAACATCACCAAGGCCGCCCAGGTTGATAACGGTGTCGAAGTCCAGGTTCCGTCCTTCGTCGACACCGGCGACATGGTGAAGATCAATACGCAAACCGGTGAGTATGTGGAACGCGTGCGGGAGTAGGTGATGGGTGGCAGGTGGTCGGTGATGGGCAGAAGAGTCTTTTCTGCCTGCCACCGACCACCTATCGCCTGCCACCTTGGGTGGAGCCCATCATGTCCCGATGGTCGCTGCTGATTTATGGCATCGCCGCGGTGTTTGCCGTGCAGACGCTGCTGGCGTTGATGGTGCTGCATCGGCGACGAACGTTCGCCGATCTGGTGAACGCCGAAACCCGTCGCCGCGAAGCTGAAGCCGCCGCGATCCAAGCCGAGAAAGACCGCCTGCCGGGCTTGGAAGCCACCCGCGAAACAACGCCGAAACCGACCGCAAAAGCCGCTTGACGAGCCGGAAGCGTCAGCGACGGAAAACAAATACGAGGAACCACGGAATACACGGAGGACACGGAAAAATGCGAGGGAAGGGAGCGATGGACTGAGGATTGTCTGCCCCTCCCCTTCTGCATTCATTTCCTGCATTTTTCCGTGTGGTCCGTGTATTCCGTGGTTCCCCTCCTGACTCCCTTGCTCGCGCTGCGGGCTGGTGAATACCGATGACGACGCACAATAACAAGCTGTTTATCGAAACCGTTGGCTGCCAGATGAACATGCTGGACAGCGAACTGGTCGTGGCGGCGCTGCGTCAACAGGGGTATGAACTTACCGAAGCGATTGCCGATGCGGACACGGTTCTCTTCAACACCTGCAGCGTCCGGGAACATGCCGAGCACAAAATCTACAGTGCGCTCGGCCGCTTGAAATTCAGCAAACGGGCGCGGCCGCAACAGGTCATCGGTGTTCTCGGCTGCATGGCGCAGAAGGATCAGGAACTCGTCTTTCAGAAGGCGCCGCATGTCGACATCGTCGTCGGCACCGGACAACTCGCCGAGATTCCCCGGCTGATTGACGAAGCCCGTGTGAGCCGTCAACGGGCGGTCGCCGTCAGCCTCAATCGCCGGGAAGGGACGCGAACCGAAGTCTCCGGCAGCTTCCAAAGCTACGACCCGCTGCGGGAACCGGCGATGCGGCCATCGCCGTATCAGGCGTTCGTGCGGATCATGTTCGGCTGCGATAAGTTCTGCACGTACTGCGTCGTGCCGATGACGCGCGGACCGGAACAGAGCCGTAATCCGACGGACATTCTCAAAGAGTGCCGTGTGCTGGTCGATCAGGGCGTGAAAGAAGTCACGCTGCTCGGTCAGACGGTGAACAGTTTTCGGTTTGTCGAAGACGGCCGGACATGGCGGCTGTCGGATCTGCTCGCCGCGATTTCGGAGATCGACGGCTTGCTGCGGTTGAAGTTCGTCACGAACTATCCGCGCGACATGACCGACGATCTCTTGCAGGCCGTTCGCGACTTGCCGAAGTGTGCGCAGTATCTGCATGTTCCGGCCCAATCCGGCTGCGATGAAATGCTGAAGCGGATGAAGCGCGGTTATACCATCGCTCAGTACCGCGACATGATGGCCCGCATCCAGACGACGCTGCCGAATGCCGCCGTGTCGAGCGATTTCATTGTCGGTTTCTGCGGCGAAACGGATGCTGCGCACCAGTTGAGCCTCGACTTGATTCGCGAGTTCCGCTTCAAGAACAGCTTCATTTTCAAATACAGCCCGCGGCCGGGAACCAAAGCGTTTGACATGATGCCGGACGATATCCCCGAAGAGGTCAAACGGCAGCGTAATCAGGAAATGCTTGAGCTGCAGAACGCCATCAGCGAAGAAGACAACGCGGCGTTCATCGGCCGGACAGTGGAAGTCCTCGTCGAGGGCATGAGCAAGACCGCCGAAAAGCGGGGCGAAACCGACGCGACCGCCGGCCCGGTTCAATTGATGGGGCGCAGCATGTGTGACCGCATCATCGTCTTCCCCGGCAATCCGCGACTGGCGGGTACGCTGGTCGATGTGCAAATTGCCGATTGCACGCCGACAACATTAATGGGCGAAATCGTGACTCGCGAATACCAACACGGGGCGTCGATGTTGTTGCCGATTCTCGCATAACGCTTGCCGCTTTGCGAAATCCCCCGTGTGCGTACATGATTGGCGCTCCCCCCGTCATTGACGAGCGGCTAAGACGACTTGGCGGAATGCGAAACTTCGCTACAATTCCGCCGACACAAAAACTCAAACGCCCCGGTGCCCGACGGCATCGGTGGCGTGCGGGCGTTTGCGCGGACCGCAGTGAATGACGGCGGACGACACACCATCCGTTGATCGCAGTGAACTGGAAAACCTGGCCGCTCGACTGGCCCGGCAGCCGGATTTCCAGGCGGTGGCGCGCGCGCTGACGGCGGCTCAGCTCACCAGCATCGACGGTGCCTGGGCTTCCGCCGCGGCGATGGTCGTCGCTGCACTCTCTTCGGTGGCCCCGTCAACGGTGCTGGTCATTCTGCCGCGCGAGAAAGAACTCGATGCGTGGGCGCTCGATGTTCAAACATTTGCCGGGGTGACACCGCTGCTGTTTCCCGCGTGGGAAATGCTCCCCGAAGAATTGCGGATGTCGGACCCGATCCTCGGCAGCCGGTTGCGCGTACTGAAGGCATTGGAAAGCGCGACCCCGCCGCGGATTGTCATTGCCACGATGCAAGCGCTGCTGCAACCGGTCCCGAGCCGCAGCCGTCGAGAAGAAGCCACACAACGGTGGCGCGTCGGCGATACACTCGATCTCGATGCCATCTCGACATGGTTGCAGGATCGCGGCTTTGAACGTGTTCCCGCCGTCGAAATGCCCGGCGAATTCAGCCTCCGCGGCGGCATCCTCGATGTCTTCTCGCCCGATGCCAGTGATCCCGTCCGCATCGAACTCTTCGGTGATGAAATCGATTCGCTGCGGACGTTTTCCGTCGAAACGCAGCAGAAATTGCAGGAACTGCGCGAGATCACGCTGACGTTGATCTCGCCGATCAAAAACACCGGCGAAGCGACCGACACGCTGCGTTCTGACGGCGAGAACCTGTTGGCCTCGTTGCCGACAGGGGCATGGGTCGTGTTGCAGGAACTGGACGATCTGCAAGCGGAAGGCAAACTCTATTTGCAACGGTTGGACGACCGCCGCGGCCTCTTCAGCGTCGAGGCGACGTTCGCGCAGTGCCAACGGTTCGGTTCGGTCCAACTCGCGGGGCTTGTGGCCAACGGGTATGAGACAACGTGCCATTTGAAGACGCAGTCGATCGAACGGTTTGTACGTCCGAAGAGCGAAGCCCTCGCGGAACTCGCCGAAGCCGCGGGACGGGATGAGACGATCCTGATCGCGTGTCACAACAAAGCCGCCCGTTTGCGCTTAGCAGAGTTACTCGCGGAATCCGCGCCGGACCTCGTAAGCCGCGTGCAACTTGGCCTCGGCCACGTTTCGCACGGGTTTCGGTTGCTTTCCTTGGGTGCCACTGCCTCGGCCAGTGTCTTGCCGAGTGTCGAGGAAGCGTGCGAAGAGAAGACACTGGCAGAGCCAGTGGCACACACGGAGACGTCATCAAGAGCCACTCCGACGCTGCTCGTTCTCAGCGACAACGAACTCTTCAGTCGTACCGAAGTCGTCCGGGTACCGCGGAAGAAGCGGCTTGAATCACGGGCGATTGACAGCTTTCTCGATCTCGCGGAAGGCGATTTGATCGTTCACCTTTCGCACGGCATCGGCCGGTATCGCGGCATGAAACTCCTCGAAAAAGAGGGCCAGACGGAAGAACACCTGCACCTCGAATTCAAAGACGCGATCAAGCTGTTCGTTCCGGTGACGTTGATTCACCTCGTGCAGAAATACGTCGGCGGCGGGAAGTCGACGCCGGAACTTTCCAAGGTCGGCGGGACCGGCTGGGCGAAGAAGAAGCAGAAAGTCGCCGAAGCCGTGTCCGACATGGCTTCCGACATGATCCGCTTGCAGGCCGAGCGAGATTCCAAGCCGGGGCTGGCGTGTCCGGAAGACAGTCACTGGCAGCAGGAGTTCGACGCCGCGTTTCCGTATACCGAGACCGATGACCAACTACGGGCGATTGCCGACTTGAAGGGCGACATGATGCTGCCGCGGCCGATGGACCGACTCATCTGCGGCGACGTCGGTTACGGCAAGACGGAAGTCGCGATGCGGGCCGTTTTCAAAGCCGTGGATGCCGGTCGACAAGCCGCGGTGCTGGTGCCGACGACGGTCCTTGCCGAGCAGCATTTCCGCAGTTTCAGCGAACGGATGGCCGAGTTCCCGGTGACGATTGCCTCGCTGTCGCGGTTCAAAACCAAGGGCGAGCAGAAAGAAGTGATTGAGGGGCTCGCCGCGGGAACGATCGACATCGTCATCGGCACGCACCGCATCGTCTCGCCCGACATGCGGTTCAAGGATCTCGGGCTTTTAGTCATCGACGAGGAACAACGCTTCGGTGTGGAAGCGAAAGAAACGTTGAAAAAGTTCCGCCTGGAAATCGACGTACTGACGCTTTCCGCGACGCCGATTCCGCGGACACTGCACCTCTCGTTGCTCGGCGTGCGCGACATCTCGAATTTGGAAACGCCGCCGCAGGATCGGTTGGCGGTCGAGACTCGCGTCTGCCGGTTTGATGGCGAATTGATCCGACATGCCATCGTGCGCGAGATGAACCGCGGCGGTCAGATTTACTTCGTCCACAACCGCATCTTTGATATCGAATCGATCGCCAACCGGCTGCGGACATTGGTCCCCGAAGCCAAAGTCGACATCATGCACGGCCAGATGAGCGAAGACCCGCTGGAACTCGCGATGCTCAAATTTGTCCGTGGAGAAACGGACATTCTGGTGGCGACGACGATCATCGAAAGCGGCCTCGATATCCCGAATGCGAACACCATTTTCATCCATCAGGCCGAGAATTATGGACTGTCCGATCTGCACCAATTGCGCGGCCGCGTCGGGCGGTACAAGCACCGGGCGTATTGTTACCTGTTGCTGAGTGAAGGCAAGACGCTCACCTCGACCGCGGCGCGGCGGTTGAAGGCGATCGAGGAATTCAGCGAACTCGGGGCGGGATTCAAGATCGCGCTACGCGATCTCGAAATCCGCGGGGCGGGGAACATTCTCGGCACCGAACAGAGCGGGCACATCGCCGCCGTCGGTTATGAACTCTATTGCCAGTTGCTCGAAAACGCGGTGCGGGCGCTCAAGCGGGAACCGATGAAAGAGCATCGGCACGTCGCCGTCGACTTGCCGATGTCGGCGTATCTGCCGCCGGAATATGTCCCCAGCGGACGACCCAAAATCGAGATGTACCGCAAGGTGACTTCGGTGTCGTCGCACGAACTGTTGGAGCAGGTGCGCGAGGAATTCCGCGATCGCTTCGGCCCAGTCCCGCCGCCGGTCGAAGCGCTGATTCAGATCCGATCGCTGCAACTCGACGCGCTCGTCTGGCAGATCGACGACATCCATCTCGAAGATGAATGGGTGGTGCTCGGATACCGCAACCCACGCAAGATGCAGAAGTTGATGAAGCAGTCGCCTCACGTCATTCGCGTGGTGAGCGAACGGCAGGCCTACATCCCCTTACCAACAAAACTAGACCGGAAAACGGAGATTCTGGGCTTTCTCAAATCCATCTTGCAGTCGAAACCCGTTGAAAGCTACAACACGCCGCCTTCCGTCCCTGCGGAAAGTCGACGACTCTCGGCAGGGTGAGGGCAATTTGTTGGGGGATGGCCTGTAGGGAAACGGCGGCGGTATGCGACGTGTTGTCCACACATTCACGCTGCTGGTGTTATTGGCGGGCTGCCAGGCTCTGACCAAGAAGCACGACAATCCCGTGCTGCAACCTCCACCGCGCCGCGTCTCGATGGACGACTCGCAGGTCGAACAGCGTCTGGCGGAAGCGACCAAAGAAGGCACCACCTCCGCGGTGCTGCAAGCGTCGAATTCCGTCGACACCGGCGACGATACCCAGGTTTTCAACGCCCGCGTGATTGCGACCGTCAACGGCGCACCGATTTTCGCTGGCGACGTGCTCGACAAATACGGCGATTACCTGCGCGTGGCCCGGACGAAAATTCAAAACCCGGACGATTACAGCAAACTACGGGAAGCGATCATTCAGCGCGATTTGCGCGGTCACATCGAACGACGGTTACTCGTCGAACGCATGCGGAGCAGCCTGAAGCCCGATCAGGCGAAACAGTTCGAGCAGCACATCGACAAACTGTTTGAGACGGAAGTCGCCAAGTTGAAAGGCGAACTGAAAGCCCTTTCGCGAACCGAACTGGAATTGGCGCTGAAGGAGCGAGAATCCTCGTTGGCTGCCGTTCGGTCGGCCTTTGCCACCAACCGCATGGCGATGGAATATCTGTCGTCGAAAGTCGAGCGTCCACCGACGCCCACGCGACCGGAACTGGTCGCCTATTATCAGGAACACCTCGACGACTACGCCATTCCCGCGCGTGTGAAATGGCAGCAAGTTCAAGTCTCGTTTGACGGCCGGTCATCGCGGAAGGATGCCAGGGCCAACATCGAGCAAGCCCAACAGGAACTGCAACGCGGGACGCCGTTCGAAACGGTGGCCAAGAAGTATTCCGACGGTCCCACCGCGACCGAAGGTGGGAACTGGGATTGGACGCGCGTCGGCAGCTTGGCGGAAACGAAACTGGAAGACCTGCTGTTCACGCAACCCGTCGGCAAGGTAAGCGACGTGTGGGAAGGCAAAACGGCGTACCACCTGATTCGCATTACCGACCGGCAGACCGAATCCCGTAAACCCTTCGCCGACGTTCAGGACGAAATCCAGGACAAACTGGAACTGGAACGCCAGAAAAACTTGCCGCAGGACTTTGTCCGCAAGCTGTTTGACGAAGCGATTATCGAGACGCCCTACAAGCTGGATCAGCAGTAGCGCGTCGCCTTGTGACTTCGGAACGAGCGACGCTTCCGCTTAATGCGATGCGGAATTGCGGCGCGGCGGAAAGACGAGATTCGCCATCTCGGCGACCTGCTGCTGAAGTGTGAGCAGATCGCTTTCCGGCAGAGATTCTCCCCCGTAGCGGACTCGATAAAACGCGGCGCACACGCTTTGCGGAACGGTGAGCATCCCCGCCGGTTTCAGCAAGGGGTGCCACTTGGATTGAACCTCTTCCGCGAATTCCGCCGGGGTTTGGGTCGCCTCTCGATGCAACCCCGCGCGTTCGGTCAAGCGCAGGAACTGTTCGTAGAACGCCACGACGGTCCGCTGTTGCCACCGGCGCGATGACCACTCCCGCCAGCCTCCCTTGCGGAACCAAAGGTAGAGCCAGCGCACGCCACGGATCACCAGGGCCGTGAACGTCACCAAGGCCAGTCCGAACAGACCGCCCGTGATGGAAATCCATTCCTGCGGACTCCGGAGCATGTCGCCCAGGCGCTGCCACAATAGCGGCCCGAGAGAACCGACACTGCGAAGGATTTCCCACGCTTTCAGGCCGAATTCCTTGAGCGGGCCGTAGATTCCCTGGTTCTGCCGTTCGAGGTTCACGCGCACGACATAATCGTTCCAGAGGTTCGTTGTCTGCGATTGGAATCGTTCCCAGAAGCCGACGCGGGCGGCAACTTCCTCGACCGATTTTTGCCGCGACAGTGCCGGTGTGGGATCGAGCGTGACCCACAGATTGTTGCCCGTCCACGCTTCCACCCAGGCATGCGCGTGGCGGTCCTGCACCTGCCACAGCGTATCTCCGGAAAGGGACTCCGCCCCTTTGAAGCCGCTGATCAACCGCGCCGGAATATTCACCGCGCGAAGCATCAACACCAGCGTGCTCGCAAAGTACTCGCAATGACCTTCCTTGCGATTGAAGAGGAAGTCCTCCACCGGATCGATGCTCGCATCTTTGACCGAGAGATCCAGCGTGTAGCCAAATTCGCCCGAATCGCGGAGGTAATTTTCCAGCAACTTGGCTTTATCGTATCGGGACAACGTTCCGCCCGCCTGTTTCTCGGCCTGACTCACCAACTGGATGGCTCGTTCACGCAGACGGTTTAACCCGGTCGGCGGCAGCACCAGGCACTCGTAAATGTGGCCATCCGACAGACTGGCGCGGTACGCCAGATTGGACAAAGCCACGCCGTGAATTTCCGCCAGCTCGCGCGACGGCGGCTCGATGTAGAAATAGTACGACCAGCGGGCCGCCGTTTCAGGTGCCGATTCGCGACTGATCAATCCCGTCATGTGCGAGAGATACAACGATTCGCGCCGGGGGCCGATCGTGCCTCCTTCGGGCAAGCCGGCAGAAAACAGCGATTCGCGATCCAGCGTTTCCAGATCGATTTGCAATCGAAAGCCGGCCTTGGAAAACGAACGCGGAATCCGCATCGGGCGGTCCGGGCGATCCAGCGACCAGTTTCCTTTGGAGTACGTGGTCAAGACCGACCCGCGGAGCATCAGTTCGCTCATCCCCATCCGGTTGGTGAAGCGGTCCAGCGGCAAAATCTTTTCGGTGAACGCATCAAACACCTGGACGTTCATCACCGGTTTGACGCTTTCCAGAATCGTTCCCATCTCTCCCAGTTGAACGTTTTTTGCAAAGCCCGTCGTGTTGCGTTGCTCGTTCATCGGCGTCGATTCATTGCCGAACAGATTCTTCGGACCCACCCACACCCGGGGCGTGAAGGCGAAGAACGCGGCACTCACCAGCAACGAAGCCGCCACGAGAAACGACCATCCGGCGACAAACCGCCGCGTTAACCAACGGTGATGCTCGTCGTATTGCACGAAGTGGCGCGGGGCATGTTCGTAGCCGTTCCGCGGTGACGAAATGACACCTTCGCCCCCGAACTGCTGCTGAATCTGATACAGCGAAGCCACGCTCATGGTCCACAAGGCCGCGCAGAGGTAAACCATCAGCGAGACGCCGTACCACTCGCGATCGGTCAGCACCGAAGCCACCGCCACCTGCAAAACACCGAGCGCCATCACCCACCAGTAGAAGCGGATATTCTTCTCCTGGAACATCACGATCCACGTCGAATACACCAGCAGATGCGCACCGGAAAGCAGTTTGGCCTGCTGGTTCGGACCGAAAAATTCCCATGCGGCGGTCGCCACCGCGGCGGCCCCCAGCAGGTTCGCGAACCAGGCCGAAAGCTTCCACCCGCGCGGGCCTTCGGTGAAATAAAACGCGATCGCCAACACCGGCCACGTGGTCATCGAAATCCACCACGTGACGTAATTGGATTCTTCCATTTCCGCCCGCGCGAGGATCCAACTCGCCAATGCCGTTAAGCCATATAAACTGATGGCATACACCGTCGCGAGCTGGATGCGGCCCCATCGATTACGCATGGCGACGCCTCCGGTCCGGACCCGTCTCCGGAAAGACCACCGCCTGGGCAAAACGCTGCGGCGTCACTTCAATCCATTGCACCGGCATCCCGCGGACCATCGCCACCGACCGGCCCCACGGCGCGGCTTCCTGTTTCCGCGTGCTGACGACAATCACCCGCGTGCCGGTATCCACCTGCTCCAGTGTTTCGCGGGCAATCAGGGCGAAATACTCGTCGGAGGCCATCTCCACCATTGCCAGCCAGTCGAGCAGTTGATCCATGCCCGACGACGTTTTCGAGGCTTCCCAACGGAAGGGTTCCCGTCCTCCGCAGACCACGGTCAGGTGTCCCCCGCGACACTCATGGCGATATTCCACACACAACGTGAGCGCGAGCGATAACACGGCTTCCGCCTGGGCGGCGTACTCCGGTTTCACTCCCGAAAGATCAATCATCACCTGCAGATTATGTTCGCGGTTCTGGTGATATTCGCGGACAATGAGCGTTCCTCGCCGGGCGGACGAACGCCAATGGATGGCCCGCGGATTATCTCCCGTCCGATATTCACGCAACGTGTGAAACTCGTCGTCAAAGACGCCCGACCGCGATTGCGAAACTTCCACCTGTTCGCTGGCCCCGAGAAGTTGCCGCTTGAAGCCGGGGGACAAGCGCCCGATGCGCGGGTAAATCAGCGTGGTGCCGGTCTCGCGAACAATGAGGCTGCGCTCGATCAGCCCCAGCGGAAAGCGTGTCGTCACCCGCAGCGGACCGAATTCATATTTGCCCCGCTGCGGCAACTGCAGTTGATAATACCCCACCTGCGATTCCCGCGGCGGCACCCGCACGAACAACACCGAAGAGGGGCTCAGCACCTTCTGATGGAACAGGTTATCTTCGACGGACATCATCCAGGCGGACAGCAACGTCGATTGGTTTTCGAGTACCAATTCCACGGCGAACAGTTCGGAAGCCATCGCCCGCGCCGGCGGTGTGCGATGGACGCGCAGCCCCTGCAGCATGTTGAACGTGATCCACCCGTTGACCACGAACGGGCCCGCCATCGCGGCAAACACCAGCAGCAACATGTTGGACTGCGTCAGCGACGAGCCGACAAACAGCACCATCATGATGAGCAGAAAGCCGATCCCTTCGCGGGGGAACTTGACCCGGTACCGGCTCAACCCCGGTAACCGTCTGGCCCATTGTGCCGGCAAATAATGCCAGACGAGTTGCCACGTACCAAAGGCCGCAATGCACCCCACGACAAACCAGAACAGGGGATAAAACGCTCGCGGCCACCACGACCGGTGCATGAACGGGAATTCAAAGTACGCCGCGGTCATCGCCCCGGCGGTCAGCAACGCCAAGGCACCGGCGGTGGGGAAATGGCGCTCGCGGGCGTCGTAATCGTGCGATTCGGACATGCGGACCGCTTTTGGTCGTCGAGACGGTTTTAGTCGGCAAACGGAAAGAGCGCGATCTGAATTACATGCCGTTCCGCCTGCCGCGTCCAGTCTCACCGCCCGTCCACCCCCGGCGATTTCATCAAATTGATCAATGCCGATTCGTCTGGTCTTCGCCTGACAGGAAGATTTTCGGAGTTTGTTTCTGTGTGCCACTGGCTCTGCCAGTGTCTTCTCTTCGCAAGTCATAGTGACAATTCACACTGGCAGAGCCAGTGGCGCACAGCGACATCAATTGTTTCCCTTCGATCACTGACCCGCGGACAAGACGTTTCACACGTTGACCCTTCTGCGAACGGCCCGTAAGATCGGGGTTTATCCATGCGTGCCAGACGACAGGGACCGCCCTGCGAATCCGAAAAAAATGGCCGCGGCACGCCCCATTCGATTTGCCTCCGGAGATTGACCGCGATGTCCGCCGATGCCATTCACTCGTCGCTGAACGAAACCCGCAAGTTCCCCCCGCCGACCGATTTTATCGCGCAGGCGCACATCAGCAGCGAACAGCAATACGAACAGATGTGGCAACGGGCGAAAGATGACCCCGCCGGTTTCTGGGGCGAACTCGCCTCGAATCTCGCCTGGTCGAAAAAGTGGGACCAGGTCATTTCCGGAGAGATGCCCGAAACGAAGTGGTTCACCGGCGGCAAACTTAACGCCTCGGTCAACTGCGTCGACAAGCACCTCACTTCGTGGCGGAAAAACAAAGCGGCGATCATCTGGGAAGGTGAACCCGGCGACAGCCGTGTGCTGACTTATCAGGATCTGCATCGTGAAGTCTGCAAGTTTGCGAACGCGCTCAAACGTCTCGGCGTGCAGACCGGCGACCGCGTCACGCTCTACATGCCGATGATTCCGGAACTCGTGATCGCGATGCTGGCATGTGCTCGTCTCGGAGCCACGCACTCGATCATCTTCGGCGGCTTCAGTTCCGATGCTGTCGCCGATCGCAACAACGATGCTCAAGCCAAGGTGATCGTCACCGCCGACGGTGGCTGGCGGCGTGGTAAGGAAGTGTTGTTGAAGCAGGCCGTCGATGAAAGCCTGCTGAAATCACCCACGGTGCAGAAGGTGGTTGTGGTCCGTCGGACAGGCACACAGGTTCACATGCAGCCGGACCGCGATTACTGGTGGAACGACCTGATGTCCGATGTTTCGGCCGATTGCGAGCCGGTCGATGTCGACAGCGAACACCCGCTGTTCATTCTTTACACGTCGGGCAGCACCGGCAAACCGAAAGGCGTCCTCCACACCACCGCGGGGTATCTCCTCGGCACGCAGATGACCACGAAATGGGTCTTCGACCTGAAAGAAGAAGACGTTTACTGGTGTACCGCCGACATCGGCTGGATCACTGGCCACAGTTACATCTGCTACGGCCCGCTGCAAAACGGAGCCACCGTGATGATGTACGAAGGGGCTCCCAACTGGCCGAACGAAGGCCGCTTCTGGGAGATCATCGAGAAATACCGCGTCAGCATTTTCTACACGGCTCCCACCGCTATCCGCGCCTTTATCAAGTGGGGTGACCAGTGGCCGAACAAGCATGATCTATCGAGCCTGCGACTGCTCGGCTCCGTGGGGGAACCGATCAATCCCGAAGCGTGGATGTGGTACCACAAAATTATCGGCGGCGAGCGTTGCCCGATCGTCGATACGTGGTGGCAAACCGAAACCGGCTGCATCATGGTCAGCCCGCTTCCCGGCGTGACGGCGACGAAACCCGGCAGTTGCACGAAACCATTACCCGGAGTCGTACCGGATATCGTTGACAAAGACGGAGGCAGTCTCGGCGCGAATGAGGGCGGTTTACTCGTCATGAAGCAACCGTGGCCGTCGATGCTGCGGACGTTGTACGGCGATCACGAGCGGTTCAAATCGACATACTTCAGCACCATTCCCGGCTGTTACTTCGCCGGTGATGGCGCCCGTAAGGACGAAGAGGGTTACGTGTGGGTGATGGGTCGTGTCGACGATGTGCTCAACGTCGCCGGTCACCGGCTCAGCACGATGGAAGTCGAATCGGCCCTCGTCGCCCACCCATTGGTCGCCGAAGCCGCGGTCGTCGGTTTCCCGCACGATATCAAAGGCGAAGGGATCTGCTGCTTCGTCACGTTGAAAACCGGTGACGGCAACGCGGCTCTCGAAAAGGAAATGATCGCCCACGTCCGCAAGCATATTGGAGCACTCGCCACACCGGACAAGATCAAGTTCACCGCGGGGCTACCGAAAACCCGCAGCGGCAAGATCATGCGCCGCCTCCTCCGCGACATCGCCGCCGGCCGCGAATCCAGCGGAGATACGAGCACGCTGGAGGATTACAGCATTCTCGCCAAGCTGCGTGAAACGGAAGAATGAGGCGATAGTCGGAATCCAGTCTTTCCCAAGCGGGGCATGAAAGAGATCACGACAAGTCCAAAGGCGGTGTCATGGTATCGACTCGGCTGAGACTGTTGGCAAAGAAACGGTGGACATTTTTTCCGTCCCACAGCTTCGTTATGCTTTGGTCCCAACTGGTTTGAAGTGATCGTTAATCCGATTGAAGGAGGACCCTCGATGGGCACGCTCAATCTTTCCTTAACCGATGAAATGCGGGCCTTCATTGACCAGAACTCTGGTGCGGGCACGCTGTATCCAACGGCCGGCGAGTTTGTCCGCGATGTGCTCCGTGAAAAAATGGAACGTCTCGAAGCCGCGCGCGTCCGCAATGCGATTCTCGATGGCTACCACGACGCGATTCACGGGCAAACGGTCACTTATCAAGGAAACTTGCGCGCATTGATCAAGAGGAACGGCGAGTGAGCCGGGAAAAACCGTTGATGCCAGCCGTCGTCGCATTAACGCATCGGGCTGTGGCCGACGTGCGTGAGATCGAGCGCTTTCTGTCAAGATATGGGGGCGGAAAGCCGCTGATCGGTATCTGGATGAAATCGAAGCCGCTTTGGATCGACTGCGTGAAACTCCGTCAATTCTCCGGTTGTAGCCCGAGTTTTCTCCCGGCTTATGGTTTTACCGCGTGCAGAAGCATGTTCTCGTTTGCGACATGGACAATGACCAAATCCTGGTGCTAACGGCATTGCACACCAGCATGGATTTGGCCGGACGGCTACAAGAACTGGAACCACGCTTGATGGCAGAAGCCGCATGGCTGCGAGAGAAATTGCGGTCATGAGAATGCCGGGCCATCCTGCCAGAGTTCCTCTCCCAGCAGCGGCGCTTGGAAAGAAGATGGGGACTCACCTGTGATTCTTGCAACGCTCGATGAGTTTATTGCAGGCAATTAAAAAAGCCGCCACAATAAATGGAAGCAAATATAATGGCCAGAGCAGCGCAGGATCGGCTGATTTCTTTACCGACATATATGACCAGCGAACATCAGCAGATCGGGACAATTCAAATGTCGCGAAAATTGCAGTTGCAACGCATGCGTATAGGACAATAGCTAAATAGGGTACGCCATGCCCGCATACGTTGGTGGGCACAACCTGCCCTACAAGGGTTTGCCCGCCAAACATGTGCGGGCCTTTGTTCAAAGCCAGTTCAAGAAATTGCCAACCCGTGCATAACCTTCCAGCTTGGCGCGGTCGCGTGCGGAAATGGTACCGGCGTTGTTCTTGTCGAGCAGTTTGCGAATTTCGGCGGATTGATCGTCGGTAAAATTCAGCGACGCCACGGCCCGTGCCACCGGGATGCTGAAAGTCGGCTCGCCCGGCGCAACGACGGCTTCCAGAATGCGAGCGTCAAGGTTCGCGATCAAGGTGTGGCTCATGAGTGGATATTACCGCGTCTCGCTGCGAGTCGCCAGATGTTGGTCGTCCAGCTTCGTCGGATCTTCGCCCGCAAGCTGCGAACGTTTGCCTCGCCCGTGTGTCGAAAAGACATCGAGCAAAACCAAAATCCGTGATCCGAACGGAACTTTCCTTCGTATCATGAGGAGTGATCCCGTCTCGCGTTTCCCCGCCATCGTTCCAGGAGGCTGCACATGAACAACAATCTCACCGATATCACGCTGGTCGTCGACCGCAGCGGGTCTATGGAAGCCATCCGGGCGGATGCGGAAGGGGGCGTCAACACGT
Source organism: Planctomycetaceae bacterium (assembly GCA_021732785.1). GTDB lineage: Bacteria > Planctomycetota > Planctomycetia > Planctomycetales > Planctomycetaceae > DSVQ01. The sequence continues at coordinate 49,149 of JAKFUG010000001.1, read as the reverse complement.
TTCTCACCGATCAGGCGGGCCAACCGGGCGAAGCGCTGGTCACGCTGGTGCAGTTCGACACGCATTACGAATTCGTCCACCGTGGCGTGCCGGTGGGGAAGGTGCCGCGGTATCAACTCGTCCCCCGCGGCGGAACGGCGCTGCTCGATGCGATGGGCCGGGCGATCAATGAAACCGGCGAGCGGCTGGGGATGATGCTGGAAGCCGATCGTCCGGGGCTCGTCGTCTTCGTGGTGATGACCGACGGTGAGGAAAACTCCAGCCAGGAGTTTTCCAAGGCGACGATCAAGAAGATGATCGAGCACCAGCAGTCGGTCTACAACTGGCAGTTCACGTTCCTCGGGGCGAATCAGGATGCGTTCGCGGAAGCGGGGTCCATCGGCATGACGGCGGCGGGAACGGCCAACTTCGCAGCGAACAAAGTCGATGCGGCGTACCGGGCGACATCCGCCAAGGTGGCCCGCATGCGAACGCAAGCCGCCGCATGTGCCCCGGTCAGCAACGAATTCACGGATGAAGAACGGCAACAGATGGAGTAAACTCCGTCCAGAAAATTCTCCCGCAAAGTCACCCGGAACCGGAGCATGCTGTTTAATTCGCTCCGGTTCCTGGTCTTTTTTCCATTCGTCACGGCGGTCTATTTCGGACTGCCGCAGGCCTGGAGATGGGCGTGGTTGCTGGCGATGTCGTGCGTATTTTACGCGGCGTTTGTCCCGGCATATCTGCTGATTCTCGCGACGTCCATCGCGATTGATTACATCGCCGGCATCGTGATCGAAGACGCCTCTCCCCGGTGGCGAAAACCCGCGCTGATTCTCAGCCTTGTCGCGAACATCGCGCTGCTCGCCGTCTTCAAGTACGGTCCGTTCGTGTGGGATAATCTGCGGGCCGTTGCTGCGCTGTTCGGTCAGGAATGGGCCGATCTCGGTCGATTGATGCTGCCCATCGGGCTCAGCTTCCACACCTTTCAGGCGATGGCGTATACCATCGAAGTCTACTACGGCCGTCAACGGGCGGAACGGCATCTCGGGATCTATGCGCTCTATGTGATGTTCTACCCGCAGTTGGTCGCCGGGCCGATTGAACGACCGCAGGCGTTGTTGCCGCAGTTTCGCGCGCCGCACCCGTTTGACTACGACCAGGTGCGGATGGGTCTGCTGCGGATGCTGTGGGGTTTCATCAAGAAGACGGTGGTGGCCGATCGGCTCGCCATCGCCGCAGACGCGGTGTTCCACTTCCCGGAAAGCCAGCACGGGCTCGCTGCGCCGTTGGGTGTGATCTGCTTCGCCTGGCAGATTTACTGCGATTTCTCGGGGTATTCGGACATCGCCATCGGTGCCGCGCAGGTGATGGGTTACCGACTGATGGAAAACTTCGATCGCCCGTATGCCGCCGCGTCACTCTCGGAATTCTGGCACCGCTGGCATCGATCGTTGTCGCAATGGTTCCGCGATTACCTTTATCTCCCGCTGGGTGGCAACCGTGTCGGACCCGCGCGGCACGCATGGAATCTCCTGATCGTCTTCGCCATTTCCGGTCTCTGGCACGGTGCCGCATGGAACTATGTGCTGTGGGGGCTCTATCACGGCACCCTGTTGGTCCTGTGTGGCTGGCTCAGTCCTTTCGTACGGGTGCCGAAGGGGCTCGGTCGGCCGCTGACGTTGTTCGCGGTCTGTGGCGGATGGATTCTGTTCCGCGCCTCCTCCTTCGAAAATGCTCTCGCCGTCGGTTCGGCGTGCGTGTCCGGCCTGATGGAGTTCATCACCGCCCCATCGATGGCGATGAACAGGATCGCGCCGGGGTTGCCGTTTTGGGAAATCGCGATCACGATCATCGGTATCGAAGCCGCGGAGGTCGTTGCTGCTCGCTGGCAGATCACATCGGCACGGATCATCACTGCCCCGTGGTATGTCCGTTGGGTGGTGTACTATGCCGGCATCTGGCTGGTGCTCAGTTGCGGGCGATTCGATGCCCGGCAATTCATCTACTTTCAGTTTTGAGATCGAGATTGACGACAAGGTTCGTGTGTCACTTCGATGTGCGGTGATCGATCAGAAAAGGACACTGGCGGAGCCAGTGGCACACACGACCGTTCATTTCCTCGGAAAGTCTGCTCATGCCGCCGGATGTTTTGGACACGGAACTGACAGCGGATGCGTTGGAAAACGATCCGCGGCGGGATCCTCCGTGGGCGGTGTGGGCGGTGCTGCGGGTGTGGAAGACGTGGCTGTTTCGCCGGGGGACGCCGCCGACGTTGCGGCATCCGCGGTGGTCCGTGCGGCTGTTGCGGATGGTGACACTGATGGGGATGCTGGGCCTGATTTCGACGGGCGTGCTGGTCGTTGAAATCGGCATCGAGCAGGTGATGCAGGCGTCGGGAGTCAACGCGATTCAGGGATTCGGCCTGATGTATCTCCCGGGGATCACGTTCGGACTGTTCGTGCTGCTGCCGTTGTCGCGCTGGCAGGGCCGCAACTGGTGGTTGACGATTCCCGCAGTGCCGGTCAGTGCCGCCGTCTACGTCGGGGCGGAATACGCTTTTCTCGAGCAGTTCCCGATGATGAGCAGCAGTCGCGGCAATATCTGGGTGGCGGGATTGTGTGGAGGAATGGCGGGTGGCGCGGGCCTCAGCGTCTGGATGAACCCGCCGTTTTCGTTGCGGGCGGTGACCTTGTGGGGGCCGACACTGCTCGCTGCGGTCGCCGGTTCGATGCTTTTCGTGCTGCAGTTCGACCACAATCCGCGCGATCTGCCACTGATGCCCGAAGCCATCAGCCGCATGGTGGCAATGACGTCGATGTTCGCGCCGTTCCATGTGCTCGTCGCGATCACATTGGGCTGGCGGCTGATCCGCGACGAACCGTCAACGAGATAAAAGAATCCACGATCATCGCTTTGCAGATTTCATAGTCCGCGCTGGTTACCTGCAAAGCGGCAAGCGCTAAACCACCCCCACCGTTTCCATTACCGCGAGAACATCGTTCTCCGGGATATTCGCCATCGTTTCGACATGCCCCATCCGCGTCGGCAGCACGAACCGCAGTTGCCCCGCGATCGCCTTCTTGTCGAGCCGCATGCGCGCAACCATATCGGATGCGGTGATACGGAGGCCGTCCGGTAATCGCAACGGCAGACCCAGCGCCGATAGCAGGTCGACCTGGCGCTTCGTTACCGACGCATCAATCAACCCGCGGCGTTCGGCGAGGCGGCTCGCGCAGACCATGCCGATTGACACCGCTTCGCCGTGCAACAACACGCCGTAACCGCATAATGCTTCGAAGCCGTGGGCGAAGGTGTGACCGTAGTTGAGCGCCGCGCGGAGACCCGTCCGTTCGTATTCGTCCTTTTCGACGATGTCCGCTTTCAATCGGCAACTGCGGGCGATGACGGCGGCGAGCGTGTCGGCGTCGCGGCGATTGAGTTGGTCCGTCTGGGCTTCTAATTGTGCGAAGAACTCGGCGTCGAGGATCACGCCATACTTCACGACTTCCGCGAGGCCGCTCTTGTATTCACGGTCGGGCAGCGTCGCCAGCACGGAGGTGTCAATCAACACACCGAACGGTTGGTAGAACGCGCCGATCATGTTTTTCGCGAGCGCATGATTCACGCCAACTTTCCCACCGACACTGCTGTCGACATCGGCGAGCAACGTCGTCGGCACCTGCACGAACGGCACGCCGCGGCTGTACGTCGCCGCCACAAACCCCGCGGCATCCCCCACCACGCCGCCACCCACGGCGAAGATCACCGTGCGGCGGTCCGCCTGGCGTTCAATCAGACGGTCATACACCGTGTTAACGACATCGAGTGACTTGGACTTTTCGCCTGCGGGAAGGGCGATGACATCCACGCTCCAACCCGCGGCTTCGAGACTTTGCCGGACCGCATCGGCATGCAGTTTGGCGACGTTGGTGTCGGTGACGATCAGCGCCCCCGGTTGCGCCGGCGGCTTTCCCGCGTGCTGGACATGCCAACGCCAGATGATGTCCGCCGTTTTCGGCAGCAGCCCCGGTCCGATCAGAATTTCATAGGTGCGCGGTCCCAGACTCACGCACACCGTTTGCTCCGCCGTCGACACAATCACCGCTTCCCGTGAAAGAACGCACCGATTTCACACGGCGATGATTGTACGGCGCAAACTGTTTAGCCGCGACCCGGCAAGGGAGCGCTCGCGTGGAGCGTGCATCGCGTGTTGTGCGGTCCACGCGATCGCTCCCCTCCGCGGACTGCGGGTCGCGGCTAAACAAATCTACTTCGCGGGTTTCGGGTCGCAGTATTTGAGGGCCATGAGGGCGTACGCGGTGGAGAGGTTCGGATCCCCTTCCATCCAGCGGGCGTTGGTGTTCACCCAACTGCCGTTCGGTTGCTGCACGCTGAAGACGTGCTCGGCGAGTTCCTTCCGCCAGTCGTGTTTCTTCCCCGCGGCGTCTTCAAGCTGATCAACGTTCATGGTCGACAGCGCTTTGGCGAACATCTGAAAATAGTAATACACGCCCTGTTGCCCGAGGCCGGGGTTTTCGGTGACGGTGTAAAATTTCTTGATCCACGTGGTTGCCGCCTGCACGCGCTGATCGTCCGGCGTCACTCCGGCGAAGATCATGCTTTTCAACCCCGCGTAGGTCATGCTGCCATACGAGCGGAGGCCGCCGTCGGGGTTGTTGCCGGCTTGTGATGTCCCGCCCGCCGCCGGGGTATAGTAGAAACCGCCGTCGTTGATCTTCGAGGCAAACGGCGTCGTGTTATTCTCGGTTTCCAGGTTCTGGCAGCGCGATAGAAAAATCAGCGCCTTCTGTACGGCGGGATCGTCTTTCTTCGCGCCGCTGGCCTGCAGCGCTTCCAGAAAGAAGACCGTGTTCGACAAATCGGGGCGGTCGTTGTTGCGTCCATAGCCGGTGCCTCCATATTTGACATCGGATTTGTCGGTCTTTTCCGTTTCATCCCATTGCAAACCCCGCAGATATTTGTCGGCTTTGGCGAGGAGTGCGTCGTACTTGCCCCCCTGGTTTGCCGCCGCGAAGACCATCACCGAAATGGCGGTCTCGTAGCTGGCGTGGTTGCTTTTGGGGAAGTAAATCCCGCCGTTGGGTTGGACGAAGGTTTCAATGTGCTTGAGCGCCTTGGCGACCGTGGGGTCATCGGCGGGGACGCCGCCCGCGAGCAACCCGAATGTCACCAGGCCCGTGACGCCGGGGGCTTCCGCGGACGTCCAACTGCCGTCCTCGCTTTGCGATGTCTTCAGAAACGCAGCCGCTTTTTGCCGGGCGGCTTTCAAGGCTGCGGCATCGGGACCGATCGCCTCCGCCGCCGGGAGAGTCGCCGTGTATAGCATCGTCGCCATCGCGACCGAAACGAACCATTGCTGCCGCATCAAAGAATCCTCAATTCAATTCGCCGGGAGATTCACACGTGTGAGCCATTCTATGCAAACCGAGTGCCCGTGTTGCAATCGATTTCTGCATTGCTGTTCAATCGGATGTCGGTTGGGAAAACCAGCACCCCGGCTGCTCAGAAGCAGCCGGGGTGCTTTCGACGCGATCATCGCTATGCGGCGAGAATCTCCCCGCTTGGCGAAGATTTCGCCGATTCGCGACGTGTACGGTCGTTGTCTGCCATGAGATGTCGTAAGTTACCCTCGCAACGCGGGCAATCTCCGGTTTTGATCCGCGGGGGAGCGCTTCGCGTTCTGATGATGAACAACTTTGAGGAGAACGTGGCATGGCTGAACTTGAAGGCTCGCCGCAAACGTGGCCGCCGCTGGGCATGCCGACGGGCAGCGTGCGGGCGCTGTTGACGCTGATTGTGGTCGCGGTCGTCGTCGTGAATCTGGCCGCGGGGCGCGATGACCTCGATGTCATCTGGGTTGAAACGCTGCTGATGGCGCTCGCCCACTATTTCACCTCGCGGCGGTTTGTCGACCTGCCCCGGGAAACCCGGTTGCGACTCGAACAGGAAGGCATTCTCGAAGACGAGCGGCATCCGCTGTTTCTTCCGAAGCATTCCATTCGGCTGTTGCTGATGGGGTCGTTTATCGGACTGGCGAGTTACCTGTATCAGCAGAATCGGATCTGGGAACCGCGGGCCATCACCCTGCTGGGGATGGTTTTTGCTTATCTGCTGGGAACGATGTTGCGAAGCGTCACACGGTGGTGGGCCCGCTGGCGAAGAACGCCCCCGTCCCGCTTCTGGGGGGATGCGAAAGCGCTCGTGGTGCTCGGCACGGTGGGGGTCGTCGCCGTGTGTGAATTCACCGGCATGCGAAACGTGCTCGACGACCGAATTCACAAAGTCGCAATGGGAATGCTGTTGTTCTACTTCGGTTCACGTTAAACAACGATTACAAGCCCGAAGCGCCAGCGCCGGGTGCATTTACGACGCATCAATGTACCCGGCGCTCGCGCTTCGGGCTTGTCAAGGCGACAGGCTGGGAACCCGTACGGGGACAGCGTACAATCCGGCCATTCGCGATCACGTCACGGTTTGTGCGTCTTGATTTGATAAGGTGCCGCAATGAATGATTTCTGGATGATTCTCATCCTGGTGTTCGTTGGTTTTGCCGTACTGTTCGGCATCATCGGGCTCGCCGTCTTTGCGATGTACTTCCGGTTGTGGCTGCGGGCCTATTTTTCCCGCGCGTGGATCAGCCCGCTCACGCTGTTGTTCATGTCGCTGCGGAAGGTGAATCCGACGACCATTGTCGATGCCCACATCATGGCGTTGCAGGCGGGTTTGAAAGACGTCACGGCGCGGCAACTGGAAGCGCACTATCTCGCCGAAGGGAACGTGCTGCGTTGCGTTCGCGCGTTGATCGCCGCGCATCGGGCGAAAATTCCGCTCGACTGGAACACCGCGTCGGCGATCGATCTCGCCGGTCGTGATGTGCTGGAAGCCGTGAATACCAGCGTGAATCCGAAAGTCATTGATTGTCCCGATCTGAAAAAAGGCCGCGGGACGTTGGACGGCGTGGCCAAGAACGGCATTCAACTGAAGGCCCGCGCCCGTGTCACCGTGCGGACGAACCTGTCGCAACTGGTCGGCGGTGCCACCGAAGAAACCATCATTGCCCGCGTGGGGGAAGGGATCGTCTCGGCGATTGGTTCCTGTGCCACCCATACCGATGTGCTGGCGAACCCGATGCTCATCGCCCGCGCCGTGTTGAACAAGGGTCTGGACTCGCAGACCGCGTATGAAATCGTGTCGATCGACATCGCCGATATTGATGTCGGCGACAACGTGGGAGCCCGGTTGCAGGCGGATCAAGCCGAAGCCGATATGCGGATTGCCCGTGCCAAGGCGGAAGAACGCCGGGCGCGGGCCGTGGCTTCCGAACAGGAATTCCGGGCGCTCACGGTCGAGAATCAGGCGAAACTGGTGCTCGCCGAAGCCGAAATTCCGCTCGCCATGTCCGAATCGTACCGCGCCGGCTGCTTGCGTTCACAACGTCAAATCACCAACGGCACCCCCGCGTGATTTGTTCGGTGATGACGATGAATCCGTGACAATGATAACACCGGATTCTTGATGTGGGGGTGCCATGCTTGCAGCTTTGGGCAAGCATGAGACCGAACCGTGAGACTTGCCCGAGTTCTGATTCAGCGGAAACAAGATCCAGAAGCATGCTTGCCCAGGGCTGCAAGCATGGCACCCGTCCGATGGCCCCTGTTTCGAGCAGTTGAAAGATCTCCGTGATGGCGGACGCGCTCGAATTGACCGATGACGATTTTCGCATCGCCCCGGATGCTCCGCCGGGGTTCTGGTCGAAGGAAGGGCGGACGCAGCTCTTCACCGTGCTGTTCATTTCCGCCGCGATTCTCGGTTTCATTCAGCTCATCATCCCGCAGTTTCTTGTGCCGATGCTGATGCCGCGGAGCGCTCCGTCGGTCTTCTCGTTCAAAGTCGAATCGATTGCGGCCAGCCAGACCGTCTGGTGGCAGGACCGCTTGTGGGTCTCGGTGACCACGGTCACGCCGGGTGCGCCCCCGCGGTCTTCGTTACGGGCCATCAACGGCGATGGCACGTGGGACCGCCAATCCGATCTCGTGATCACGGTCCCCTTCGAAAAAGCCCTCGCCGCCGGCGACCAGTTGTTTTTGATTTCGACCACCGCCGTCAGCACCGTCGAAGATCGGCAGATTCGCACGACCTATCCGAAATTGAAGCTCAGCGAACCCTCATTGCCCTTTGTGGTGAACGGTCAACTCAGCATTCTCGATCGCGTTGCGGGACAACCCGCTGTGAAATGGTACGACTATCGCGATGGCGAATGGGTGGAGCGCGGGCGGCTCGAGCTGCCGGAAGAATTTCAGCAAGCGATTGCCGCCGCGAAGACCACGATCCCGGGACGGACAGTCCGCATCCGTTTCGGTGGCGGTACGATGACACCGTACTCCACGGGAAACGAGAGCAACGGCGTGTTTGCCGTCCCGTTGCCCGACGGACGGGCGTGGGTGGCTTTGGCCGACTTCAACAACCCCACCGCGACTCGTTCAGCAAAACTCTGGTCGGCGATTGATCCCACGATCTCGTCCTCGGCCACAATCATCACAGAAGACGGCCCCGCGGATGCGCTTCAATTAAACGATCCCGCGGAAGTCACGCCGTGGACGTTGCAGATCGGTGAATTTGATCTCCCCGCCACCGCGGTGTTATTCGAAAATGAGCCGGCGTTTGTGGTTCTCGATTACGGAAACAGCGGGATTGGTAACACCGGTTCGTCCCTACAACTCTTCACCAAAGGCGAGAAGGGTTTTGTGATGAAACATCGCCTGCCGGCCTTTCCCGCGGAATCGCCGGTGCCGCTGGTCAAACCCGATGGCACGCTACTGTTCGTGACCATGAGCCTTATCGCCCCGATGTCGCTCAATACCGTCGAACTCACGCCGGACGGTTTCGGCCCGGTCAAACGCGTCGGTGATCCATCCTTTCTGGACACATCCCGACCGAACTTCTGGCCGATCTATGGGTTGATCACCATCATCCCGGTGATCACCACGCTGATCCTGGGAACGATCGCCCATTTTGCTGTGGAGAAACATCGCGACCGTCGTTATAGCTTCGGTCACGACACGGTACGGCTGGCCTCCATTGGCCGTCGGGGAGCCGCGCGGGCCGTGGATGTGATTCTGTTCGGTGCTCCCATGTGGGCCGCGTTTGCCATCCTGTGGGCGATGGGCGACGTGATGGCGATCATCGAAGAACGGATCAACGCGAGAGACTTCACCTCGCTGATTACCTGGGTGTTCGGTTTCGCGCTGGGCATGATGTTCTATGTGATCTTCGCCGTTCTGTTCTTCGGCACGCTCGAAGGCATCTGGGGTCTTTCGCCCGGCAAGTGGCTCTTCCAGATCCGTGTCATCCGCACGACATTCGTCCCCATCGGATTCTTCCGCGGGATGATCCGTCAGTTTCTGCTCGTCATCGACGGCATGTTCAACTATTTCGTGGCGATCCTGATGGCGTCGTGCCTGCCGAAAAGCCAGCGCCTGGGTGACATGTGCGCGGACTCCATCGTCGTGGACAAAGCGAGCCTGCCGCTCAACTGGCCGCGACACAATCCGACACCGCCGGCGTCATGACAAAGCGGGATAGCCACAAAAAACGCCGTGTGCCACTGGCTCTACCAGTGTGATGGATCACAAGGACTGACGAATACAAGACACTGGCAGAGCCAGTGGCACACCTCGGTTTACTCCCAACATTAACCTCGCCAGCAAGTTGAAGCCTACGGGCAATTTGTTGTGGCGCTGCGGGCTCGTTGAGCATGAGAATCGAAACGATGTTTTTTGTCGATGAGACGCGCAGCCACATCGAATTGGCGGGCAAAGACCGCGCGAAGTTTCTGCACAATTTCTGCACCAACGATCTCCTGCGGCTGACGCCGGGACAGGGGTGCGAAGCGTTTGTCTGCAACGTGAAAGGCCGCATTCTCGGCTTCATTTCGATCTTCGTCGATGAAACTTCCTTGTGGCTGGAAACCATAACCGGGGCCGCGCCGGGATTGATGGCGCATCTGGATCGTTACCTGATTCGGGAAGACGTGCAGTTGACCGATCGGTCGGCGGGTGTCAGCGAGATCCTGCTGCGGGGACCGCACGCCCCGGCAATGATGGGGGCCATCGTGGGGGATGCGGCGCTGTCAGCGGAGTGGCCGCACTATCAATCGAAGTTTGCATCCTGTGACGGTGTTTCGCTGCGACTGGCGCGCGTGGATTGGCTCGGTGATCCCACGTGGCTGCTGCTTGTGCCCCGTTCTGCCGCTGAGGCACTCATCCAGAAGCTGGAAGCCGCCGGTGCGGTGCGCGGCACGTCGGACGAGGCGGAATCGCTGCGGATTGAAGCGGGATTCCCCTATTATGGCCGCGACATTTCCGAAGACCATCTTGCCCAGGAAGTCGGCCGTACGCCTCAATCCATCAGCTTCACCAAGGGGTGTTATCTCGGGCAGGAACCCATCGCGCGGCTGGACGCCCTTGGTCACACGAACCGGGAATTACGGCGGTTGCGGAGCGATTCACCCTTGGCCGCGGGGGCGATCATCCGTGACGCGGAGGGATCGCAAAACATTGGCGTGATCACGTCCGCGGCACGATCGCCCGATGGTGTGGGAAGTGTCGCACTCGGCTATCTGAAATCGCGCTGGACGGCAGCCGACAGCCGCGTCCTGGTTGTCAATGAAACCGGTAAAGTTGAAGCCGTGGTTCAATAACCATGTTCGGTTGCCACAGCCGCGTCACACAGATCGTTTGCAGTTTGAAGAGTCGGGGCGCACGGAAACCCGCTTCACTGGAACAATCGTCGCATGCCTTCCCACGGTTGGATGTAGGTCAGAAACGGCAGGCCATCGACCGTTGGTTCGTACAGGCGGGTGACGCCGTCGACCGCCAGATTCGCGGCGACGAGGTTGCGTAATCGCTGTTCTTCCGATTCGACGGTCCATTTGGCAAGAACGTCCGCGCGATTCCGCCGGGTGGCACATCCCGCGGCGAGGGCCTGAGCACCCCAGTTGCTCACTCCGGCGATCACGGTCCAATCGGTCGCGATGCGGCAGGGGATCAGGCTCGCTGTCGGCCCCGTCAATCGTCGACGGATTTCGGTCCACGGGAGGGCTCCCATGCCGATTTCATTGCCGCCGTCGCCGACACCAATCGATCGCACGCCCGGTCGTTCGGCGGAAACGATTTCCACAACGCGATGAAGGGGCGCTGTGTACTCGTCGATGATCAACCCGCGCATGTTGTGGCAATGGTCATAATGCTCTACGGAGACCGCGTCGGAGTATGTGACTCGGTGGGATGCGGGTTCATCAGTGCGGCCGAGATCCGCCAACGTGTAGCTTGGCCCGACGCGCTCAATGGCGATGACGTGCGATAAATCCCGGTTTGCGGGCGATGATAACGCGGCTCGCGTCCACATCTCGATTTCACACGCGGTCTCCGGGAGGATCACCACCGTTTGATCCGCAAGCCCATACTGTTCCGCGGCCGTCTTCACACACGCGGCACACCGGCTGTCGGTCAGAATCGAAACGTCCATCCCCAACGCCGTCAGCACGGCGGCCAGCAATGCGGTTCCCGGCGGGCCATCCGTTTCCGCTGCGGCGGGCATCGCCGCCGGGATGTAGAAGCCCGTCATCAACCAGACGGTCTGTCCGAACCGTGCGAGATGATCGGTCGCCGCGCGGAGATGTCCCGGACACAACGGCGGCCATTCGGTTTCCGATTCAATCAGACCGCGCCGTGCGGGATCGCGTCGAATCAGTTGATCGAGCGTTTCCCAGCAATCATTCAGCGACGGCGGATTCGATGACACCGATGCACTCCCGCCGATGGATCGGCTGCCCGCACGCGGAACTTCCCGGCTTTGAGAAAGCCGCACAAACGAGGGAACGGATGCCGATAGGTTGAGTCGCCGACGCAAGGCGGGCGGAAATTCCGTTGACAATCGCTCCCGGAAATCCGCGGAGTCAACAGAAACGTAAGGTGATGGCGACGTTATCGCAATGCTGGCCATCACCTCCGGGTTTCTTGGTTCTGAGAAAAACAGGGTGGCAGGTGAGCGATCCGGTTGTCAGCTTTGATTGATCATGCCAGAATCCCGAGGTTCGTTGTGGCTCGACGGACCGAGACCGGTTTCTGCTGGCTTTCGGTTGCACTGTCGAGCGAGTCGCAAACACTCCCAGACTCTTGGTCAAAGTTCCTGCTCGGCGACGGCTGAGTCTGTCCTTTGTCCGCACTCGGCGTTGTTTCGCTATGGAAGAGAAGAAGCCCTCCACCGCCGATATTCTCGCGAAGATCCGCGCCCAGAAGGCGGCCGCCGCGGGGGGATCGCCAGCGACGGCCCCTGAAGCCGCAGCCGTCCCGGTGGCGGAGCCCGCGCCGCCGGTCGCCGCTGCTCTGGTGGAAACGGCCCCGGTCAAGCCCGCGGCTCCGGCTGCCAAGCCGGGATCGACGGCGGATATTCTCGCTGCAATTCGTGCGAAAAAGGGCGGCGCTGCGGCTCCTGCGCCGGCAACACCGGCTGCAGCGGCCACCGTTGCCGCCAGTGCTCCGGTAGCCGCTGCCGCGGCGGGTCCGGCGAAACCGCTGCCGTCGATTGCGGAAATGGTTCGGGCTGCGAAGCCCGGTGCGGCGGCTCCGGTCGCCGCGGTCAAGCCCCCCGTGGTGGCCCCGCCGATGCCCGCCCGGCCGTTGCCTCCTTCAGCAAAGAAGGGCGCGCCGGCTCCCGCTCGGCGCAGTCTGGCCGGTCTGGTCACGGTCGCGGGGGTTTCGCTGGTTTCATTCGTGTTGGGGGGCGTTTTCGCCAGCCCCGTCTTGATTGCCATTGGGGCGTTGATCTGGTGCGTGCTGCTGTCGCCGTTTGCGATGGCGTGGGCCGCGTTGTCTGTCGTCACCGGGATCGCCACCTTGGGTACGGCCCGGTTCATGTTCCCCAACGTGCTGGTCGAGCCTCCCTCGAAATTCAAGATTGGCCCGCCGAGCGATTACCCGCTCAATGCGGTCTCGAATAAGTGGAAAGATCAATTCGGCGTCTGGATTGTGCATACCGACCAGTACGAAGGCAAAGACTTGATCTACGCCTTGTCGACGGTCTGCACGCACCTGGGCTGCACGCCCAGTTGGCTGGACGGCGAACAGAAATTCAAGTGCCCCTGTCACGGGTCCGGTTTTTATATCACCGGCGTGAACTTTGAAGGCCCGGCTCCGCGTCCGCTCGAACGCGTGGGTCTCCGGGTCGCCGAAGACGGGATGCTCGAAGTCAACAAGAGCATGAAGTTCCAGGAAGAAATGGGTCAATGGGTGGATGCGACATCGTTCGTCGATGGCTCGCTGGCCTGATTTCCACGGCGTTTGTGTTCGTTTTACAGAGTCTTTCCTCGGGGTGACCGTCCAACATGTCCGTCGGCGACTACATCCGCGGCTCCCAGATTTGGAAGAGCATTTTCCGCCATCCCGCACCGGTTGATCGCCGGAACCGCGTGGTGGTGATGCTCACCAACTTCTTCCTCCATCTCCACCCGGTGTCCATCAAGCAGCAGGGGATCGCCCTGTCTTACACCTGGTGCATGGGGGGGATCACGTTCTTCCTGTTTCTGGTCGAGACCATCACCGGCGTGCTGCTGATGTTCTACTACCGGCCCACCCTGCAATTTGCATTCAACGACATCCTCGCCCTGCGCGATGTCACCACGCTCGGCATCATGCGGGAAATTCACCGCTGGGCGGCTCACGCGATGGTGATCACCGTGTGGCTGCACATGTATCGGGTGTTCCTCACCGGCAGTTACAAGCCGCCGCGGGAATTCAACTGGGTAATCGGTGTGCTGCTGTTGGTGCTCACGCTGCTGCTGTCGTTTACCGGCTATTTGCTGCCGTGGGATCAGTTGGCGATCTGGGCCATTACCGTGGGTTCGAACATGGCCCGCGCGACGCCGTTCCTGGGTTATGAAGGTCCCGGGGCGCAGCTGCTCAATATCGGTGGATTCGATCTGATCACCAACGGCAGCGATGCCCGCTTCCTGCTGCTCGGCGGTCGCTTCGTCGGTGAGGGAACTTTGAACCGGTTCTACATTCTCCACTGCGTGGCGATCCCGCTCGTGGTGGCGCTGCTGATTGCCATTCACTTCTGGCGTGTGCGGAAGGATGGCGGGATCAGCCAGCCGCTGTAATCGCGGTGTGGTCGTTCGGTTCTGGAACTGCGTGTCGTTTGCGTTCGGTTTGACGGGTCAACGGTCGCCACTATGCTTGAGCATCATCCCGATCTCACCGCCTCGGTCATTTACGGCCTGGGATGGCTCTATCTCCTGCTGTTCCTGATGAACACGTTGTGGGTCTGGCGCAGCTACCACCACGACGGCGAAGTGAAGATGTTCGGTCAGGGGGTCCCTGTCGCCAGCTTCTGGGCGCTGTACGCCGCCATGCTGGGGATGGTCGCCACCGCCCACCTGACGGGTTCCGACAACCCGCAGATGTTTCTGTTGCGGATGCCGGATGCCTTCAAGTCGGCGGTCGATTCGGTGTCCGGTCCGGTGAGCTTTTTCTCGCTGTCGGTTGGCCTGTTTGTGGCGGTCATCCTGCTGCGGGAATGGATCGTCAAACCGACGGTGGGTTGGATCCTGCTGAACGCCTCGCTGATTTTCCTCGCGCTCAGCATGACCGATTACGACTTCCGCCAGATCGTCGGCAAGCCGGACAATGTGCCCATTGTGGCGATGCTCTTCATCTGTGCATTCTTTACGTGGCTGTCGTTTGCCTGTGCGGTCGAAAATGATCAGCGCAAAGCCGCGGGGAAACCGCTCTATTCCCAGGAGAAGAACGAAAAGATTCTCGTTTGGCCGGATTTGGTTTACAGCGAGTTGATCTGCATGGTCCTCGTGACGGCCCTGCTGGTGGCGTGGGGAATTGTGCTTCAGGCTCCGCTCGAAGAACCTGCCTCTTCCGCGAAAACGCCGAATCCGTCGAAAGCCCCGTGGTACTTCCTCGGTCTGCAAGAGATGCTCGTGTACTACGACCCGTGGATGGCCGGGGTGGTCTTGCCGAGTATGATCCTTGTGGGGTTGATGGCGATCCCGTACATCGACTTCAACAAGCTCGGCAATGGTTACTATACGTTCAATGAACGGAAGTTTGCGATCAGCACGTTCCTCTTCGGCTTCCTGCCGTTGTGGGTGGCGATGATCGTGCTCGGGACATTCCTGCGGGGCCCGAACTGGAACTTCTTCGGACCTTACGAGTTCTGGGACGTTCATAAACTCGAGCTGCTCAACAACGTCAACGTGTCGGAGTGGTTCTGGTATAAGGTGATGAATACCAAGATGCCGGTTGCCCCGGCGGGTTCTGATCCGGGGACGCAGGCCGGTTACATCCTGTTGCGTGAGTGGCTGGGATTGTTGCTGACATTTGCTTATCTGGCTGTGCTGCCCCCGCTGATGGCGGTGACCATTTTCCGCAAGTTCTTCGTCAAGATGGGCTTTATCCGGTTCATGGTGCTGTCGAATCTGATTCTGTTCATGGCGTCGTTACCGATCAAGATGGTGCTGCGATGGTCGTTCAATCTGAAGTACATTGTGGCGATTCCGGAGTGGTTCTTTAATATCTAAGCGGACTGCGTGACTGCGGATCGTTTTGCCTGTTTCCGTTGGACCCCGTTTTCCCGCTGACTGAGTGCCCACTATGCCGGCGACTGATGATTTCCTCCGCGACCCGAAGCGGATGCACAAGATTTTCGCCCTCTCCTCCGTGGTGTTCCTGGCCACCACGGTGTGGATGATGTGGGCGGACTACGCCGATGAATGGCGTCCGTTTCAGCGGGCCGCGCTCAAACACATTGCCGCTCGGGACAAAGCAAAGATCGCCGCCATCAAGGCCGATCCCGAGTTCCAGAAGCAATCTGCCGATGCCAAGGCCCAGGAATCCTCTGCGGATCAACATCTCAAAGATCAGCAAACTGAAGTTGATCGGTTGCAAAAACAGGTTTCCGACCTGGCTCAGAAGTCGGCGGCGACGATGCGTCTGCTGCGGACGAAGCGGGCGGAACGGGATGTGGCCCGCGCCACCTACGGCCTCAAGGTTCGCGACAACGACCCGAAAGCCGTTCAGGACGAGTTCCGCGAGAAGTACGAAACTGCCGAGCAAACCGCCACGGAATTCGAGAAGCGTTACAGCACCGAGAGCCTTCAAGTCGTGCAGGCCAAGGCGGCGCTGGCAGCCGTGACAGCCGAGCGCGATAAAGCCGAACTGCGCGTGAAGGCGTTGCGGGCCGATATCGACCGACTCTCCGCTGCGGTGAATAAGATTGAACCCACAAGTCCGTTTTCCGCGATGAAGCGCGATTTCATGTTGTGGCCGATCATCAACGGCTTCAACTCGCCCGAACGCATTCAGCAGGACTGGATGCCGCGGCTGGAAATCCCTCTGGGCGGACTGGTCAATGTGCAGCGCTTCGATCGCTGCCGGACCTGCCATTACATGATCGACAGCGTCGATGTCGGCACGAAGCCCGGTTTCCCGCACGGTTCGGGGGAAAAAGGGACCGGCACCTTCGAGCATCCGTTTGCGTCGCACCCGCGTCTCGATCTGTTCCTCACGTCCGCCAGTCCCCATCCGTTGCCGAAGTTCGGCTGCACGTCCTGCCACTCGGGCCAGGGCTCCGGGACGACTTTCCAGAACGCCTCGCACACCCCCAACAATCCCGCCATCGAACATGATTGGCACGAGAAATACGGCTGGTTCGACAACCACTTCTGGGAACAGCCGATGAATCCCAAGCGGTTCGAGGAATCGAACTGCATCAAGTGTCACATTAATGTCGTGGAACTGGGCACGAGTCCCAAGTTCGGTGCCACCGCTCCGAAGGTCGTGAAGGGCTACGAACTCGTCAAGAAGTATGGCTGCTTCGGCTGCCACGAAATCAACGGCTTCGAAGGAACCAAAATCGTCGGCGTCGATCTGCGGCTCGAACCGGCTGCGGAAGATGCCGAGAAGGTCGCGAATGATCCGACACAAGTCGCCGGGAAGATGCGGAAGGTCGGCCCATCGCTGCAGCACATCGCTTCAAAATCGGTGCAGGGCTGGATTGAAAACTGGACCGAAGAACCGAAGAGCTTCCGTCCCACCACCCGGATGCCGCAGTTCTTCAAGCTGACCAATCAGCACGACGATCTCGCGGCGAAGTTCAATCCGGTGGAAATCGCCGGGGTGACGACGTACCTGCTGGGTAAGTCGAAAGCATTCGATACGCTGTCGCCGATCGATGGTTACCAGCCGAACGCCGAACGCGGGAAAGATCTGTTCGCGACGAAGGGCTGTGTGGCTTGCCATACGCACTCAGAAATGGCGGGGGTCCATGCGGACTTCGGTCCCGAGTTGTCCCGCGTCGATGCGAAACTGAAGCCCGGCAAGGCCGGTTTCGATTGGCTCTACACCTGGATTCGCGAACCGGAACGGTATCATCCGCGGACGAAGATGCCGCACCTCTTCCTGGAAGCCCAGGGTGAGGGGGACAAGTACATCGACCCCGCGGCCGACATTGCGGCATTCCTGCTGAAGCTCAAGGGAGCACCGGCGGACTACAAGCCCACGGCCGAATATGCCACGCATGTTGTGGAACCGGCCGCGCTCGATGATCTCGTGCAGAACTTCCTCATCAAGTTGCTCACTCCCGGGCAGATTGAGGAGTTCATGAAGACCGGCAAGTACCCCATCCCCGCGAAATTATTGAAGGGGGATGAAATCGAACTCGCCAGCGGCCCGGAAGGGGCGCTCGATCCCACCGAATGGCATCAACGCAAGCTCCTGTACGTCGGCCGCAAGACGATCAGCAAGTACGGTTGCTACGGCTGCCACGAAATCCCCAATTTCGAAACCGCTCGCCCGATCGGCACCGCACTGCAGGACTGGGGCAAGAAAGATCGTTCGCGGCTGGCGTTCGAACACATTCACGAATACCTCCATCATCACGGCCAGCCAGGTTTGGGCATGGCGACCGAAACGCTCGCGGCGGCCGATGCCACACGGTTGCACGTCGAAGGGGGAGCGGGTGTCCGCATCGGCACGAAGATCCCCGGCACAGCGCCGTTGTCGGCCGTGCATGTCGATGGTGAGAAGCGCGAGAAAGACGCTCTCCTGACGGATGACGTGATCCTGGCCTTCAACGGCCTCGCGATCGCCGACGCTGCCCAATTGGAAGCCCAACTGCGACGCACGGAACCGGGCACCCCGGTAACGCTCGAAATCTGGCGCGCTGGCAAGGCCCTGCAGATGCAGATTGCGCCGGATGGCTCGTTGGAAGAACGGGTGCAGGAAGGACTCGGCAAAGCCCGCCGCAAGGAATACAAGCATTCCGCCGAGGAAGATCGCGAAACGTCCGCAGCGTTCTATTACGAGAGTCTCGGCCATCACGGTCGCCCCGGCTTCCTGTGGCAGAAGTTGCGTCAACCGCGCAGCTACGACTTCAAAATGGCGGAAACCAAGCCGTACGATGATCGTCTGCGGATGCCGAAGTTCCCGTTCAATGAAGAGGACATTGACGCCATCGCGACGTTTGTCCTCGGCTTGACCGCGGAACCGCCGAATCCGGAATATCTCTTCAATCCGACCGGCCCAGCCGGGGCGCGGATCAAGGGCGAAGGACTGCTCCAGCAGTTCAACTGCACCGGTTGCCACATGCTGGAGTTGCCCGAGATTCGCTACGGGGCCGATGTTGAAGGGTTGCAGGCATCCGATGCGAGTGCCGAATTCCCGATGGCAGTCGAATTGCTGAACAGGCTGAAGCCCCCGCGGAATGGACTCACCGGTGAAACGATGGCCGTGAAGAGTGGCGACGAAACCAAGTCGCTGCCGGTCCTCAGCTTCCACGGCATGATGGCCGCGTACCCGAACCCGGACGACGATCCCGCGGATCAGGAGTATGTGGCGGAACTTTGGGAAAACCTGAAGGTCGGCGACAAGGCGCTGTTCCCCACCACGAAGCTGATTTTCCCCGCGGCAGCGATGCAATCCATCCAGCCCGCTCGCGGTGGAAAGTATGCCGAATGGTTGGCTGCCCGTTTGGTGGAAACGAAGCAGGTCACGCAATTGGCTTTGGCGTGGCAGGCTTCGCCGCCGCCGCTGTATCAGGAAGGGATCAAGGTCCAGACGCCGTGGTTGTTCAACTTCCTCCGCAATCCAGAGAAGATTCGACACACCACGGTCCTGCGGATGCCGCGCTTCAACATGAGTGCGGACGAAGCGCAAGCACTCGCGAATTACTTCGCCGCCGCCGATGGAGCACCGTATCCGTACCAGGCCATTCCGCAGCGCGAGCCGAATTACCTCGCGGACAAGACCGCGGAATTGCACAGCGCCTTCCCGGAGAAGAAGGACGATTACCTGACGGAATCGTGGAAGATTCTCAACAGCCCGGTGTGCATCAAGTGTCACGCCGTCGGTGGCCGGATGCCCATCACCACCGATCCGACGAAGGACATTCGGGCTCCCAATCTCGAAATGGCGGGCGAGCGGCTGCGTCCCGACTGGCTGCAGTTGTGGCTGTACCGCCCGACCTGGGTCACGCCCTACACATCGATGCCTCAGAACTTCCCGCCGGGGAAAAAGAACCTCGAAGGCTTGTTCGGGGGCGATGGCAATCTGCAGACGATTGCCGCCCGCGATGCCTTGTTAAACTACCATCGGTTGATGGAACGGGACGGGCGCATCATCTACGATCCCATGACCCCGCCCGCGGCTCCGAATGCGGGTGATGCCGCCGCGGCGGTTCCTGTCAAAAAGAATGACGCCGTCACGACGAACAATGCCGTGAAGACGGCGGATGAAACCGGAGGCTCGAAGTGAATCGGCCTGCAATGCAACAACTGACGGCAATCGGACTGGCGTTGACGCTGGCGGTCGTGGCTTCGGGCTGCGGCGGCGGTGCGATGGCGAAGACCACCGTCCGGTATCGGCCCGCGAATCCCGACGCTGCCGGTGGCGATGCCGCCGTGGCAGCAACCACCGATGCCGCGGTCACTCCCGGAGACGCCGCCCCCACGGGCATTGGTTCCTTTAAGGGAACGGTCGTCATCCAGGGCGATTTTGCCCCGCTGCCCGCCAAGTACGCCAAAGGCGCGGCACCGAAAGATACCGACGTCTGCGGTGTCGAGCAGATTCCCGATGAATCGGTCGTGGCGAACGATGGCAAACTCGCCAACGTCTTCATCTACCTGGCCAAAGCTCCGAAGGGAACGCCGACGGCTCCGACCGAACCGATCGTGTTCGATCAAAAATCGTGTATCTTCAAGCCGCATGCCCTCGTCGTGCAGACGAAGCAAATCGTCAAAATTTTGAATAGCGACGCGGCGTTGCACAATACACACACTTACCCCAGCCGCAATTCGTCGTTCAATCAGGGCGTGAAACCCAACGAAACCGTCGGCGTCGATTTGGTCTACACCCGCGCTGAAGCGGAACCCTTCCAGGTGGGTTGCGACGTGCATGCGTGGATGACCGCCTGGCATCTGCCGGTCGATCACCCCTACGCGGCGGTTTCCGGACCCGACGGCAAGTTCGAAATCAAGGATTTGCCCGCCGGGAAACATGAATTCAAGGTCTGGCACGAGAAGGGGAAGCTGCTGCAGAAATCCCTGATCGTCACCATCAAGCCGAATGAACCAACCGAGATGGAAATCCCGGTGCCGGCGTCGAAGCTGGCCTCCTGAAGGGCCGGATTCGCAGGGTCTTAACCGTCTTTCACCCGGTAGGGTGTTCCGATGCTTCGCTGTAAAATGACATTACCAAGTTGGTCTTCGCTCCTTTGGGGGGCGTGTCTCGTTGTGCTGACCGTCGGGTGTTCTCAGAACCCCGAGGCGCAGTTCGCGTGGCGCGACACCACTCTCGACCTATTGCCCAAAGCCCGCGAAGGCGTGCAGGGAGCCATCCACGATGCGTTCGGTACGCCGCACGATCTGGTCGCGTGGGATAAGCTCCCCGTCGATTTCGGTGGTGTGCAGGGAGCCGTGCAACCGGCCGCAGAAGGCGAAACGCTGTCTGCGACACAATTCCATGTGAAGTGGGACGGCCCATCGGCGGGCATCGGTGCCGGCAGCGAACTCCTGTGGATGACGGGCGCATTGGCCAAGTCGAAGCATCCCACGGCGATGGTTGTCAAATATGATGACGCCACGAAGACGATCGAGTTGAAAACGAAAGGCGATGCCCCGGCAGCGGGGGATCGGGTCTCTGTCGGTTACGGCCAGCAGTTGCAACTCGGCCGCGCGGTCTACATGAAGAACTGCAACCACTGCCACGGCGTCGCCGGAGACGGCCACGGACCGACGGCGCAGTATCTCAACCCCCGTCCGCGCGATTACCGCCTCGGCCTGTTCAAGTTCACCTCCACGCTGTCGAGCGAAAAAGCCGCCCGCGAAGATCTGGAACGGATTATCACGAACGGCATTCCCGGCACCTATATGCCGTCGTTTCTGCTGCTCGGTAACAACGACGGCGGCAAGGAAAAAGCAGCGGTGGTAGAGTACATCCGCTGGCTCGCCATGCGGGGGGAGATGGAAAAGCGGCTGGTCGACGAACTGTCGGGCGATTATTCGCAGACATCCCTCGATGCGGAAGCCGTGAAGTCGAAGAAGTCGTATGAAGAGGCGAAGGTCGAATACGACAAGGCCCGCAAGGCCGGCAACAAAGAGGCCGAGAAGCCCGAGCCCGCCAAGTCGGCGAGTCAACTCAAGAAGACCGCTGGGGAAGAGTTGAAGAAATACCTCGACGAAGAGTTTGCAGGGACGATCAACGACACGTCGGAGTTCATCGCCGATGCGTGGAAGCGGGCGGACGATCCCGCGAGCCGCATTGTGCCGACAGTAGCCCGTGTGGCCGACGATGCCGCCTCGCGCGAGCGCGGCCGCTTGCTCTACATGTCCGATAAAGCCAAGTGCTACACCTGTCACGGTGCCAAAGGTCGCGGCAACGGGGCCGCCATTGAGGACTTCTGGAAGAAACCCGGTTCAAACGAAACCTATGCCAAGCGTGGCCTGCACGATACCTGGGGCAACCCCTTGTCGCCGCGCGATTTGACGCGGGGCCAATATCGCGGGGGTCGCCGGCCGATTGACGTTTTCAGCCGCGTGTATGCCGGAATCAAGGGAACGCCGATGCCCGCCTTCGGGGGCACGGTGCTCAAAGACAGTGATATCTGGGACATCGTGAATTTCGTGATGAGCCTGCCATTTGAAGAGTCGGTCCCGTCGGCGAAACCCGCGTCGGCTCCCCACATGGCAGCCACAGAATCGGTCGGTCAATAACGCAGCGTTTTCAAGACGCAATGGTCGTCTTGTGTCGAGCAAGGGGTGTTCCCGTCATGGGTCGATTCTGGGCAATCTTCTTCAGCCTTGCAGCGGTGGTCACCGTCGGCTTTACCGCCATTGGCGCGGAGTACTGGTGGTTCCCCGGCGACGGTCACGCCCATACCACGCTCGGCAAGAAGATCGATGACCTCTTCTATTTGATTCTCATCATCGTCGCGGTGACCTACATCGGCACGCATATCGTGCTGGGCTATGTGCTGTGGCGCGGCGCGGAAATCCGGAAAGATGAAAAGGTCTGGTTCTCGCACGGCAGCCATGCGCTCGAAGTGATCTGGACCATCGTCCCGTCGGGCATTCTGCTCTTCATCGCCCTCTACCAGATGGACGTCTGGCGGAACTACCGCGTGAAGGCCTACTTCCCGAAGAAGACGGCGGCGGTCGCTGAAGTCACCGCCCGGCAATTCGAATGGCGGATCCGCTATCCCGCCCGCGGCAAGACGCTGCAACCCCGTCCGCAACCCGACGACATTTACACCGTCAACGACATTCGCGTTCCGGCCGGTCAACCCGTTTCGATCAGCCTCCGTTCCGATGATGTCCAGCACGCGATCTTCGTGCCGGAATTGCGCGTGAAACAGGACGCGGTCCCCGGTTTGGTCATTCCCGTCTGGTTCGAAGTGACGGAGACTGGCACCTACGACATGGTCTGTGCCGAGTTGTGCGGCTGGGGTCATTACAAGATGAAGGCCCGCGTGATTGCCACCTCCGAAGAAGATTTTGAAGCGTGGAAAATCAACGCGGCGAAAGAACAGTTCTACGACGGCGTTCCCGCAACGCCGGATGCGGTGGCGGCGAAGGCCGATGAGAAGTAATTTCCGAGCATCGATCGGCGATCGTTCCTGGAACGAATGCCGTGAGACGAGTTTTGCGATCGACGATCGCTGCGAGAGAAAAGGTTCGACAACGTGAGCACAGTCACCCCCGACGTTGGCCATCCCGGTGCCGGCGGACACGATCACGACAGCCACGGACATCACGGTCACGGGCATGCCGAACCGAGCCCGTTGTCGTTGCTGTGGCAACTGCCGACGTTTTCGTGCGACCACAAGGTCATCGGCATGCAGTTCCTCATCACCACGCTGATGATGCTGATGGTCGGCGGGGCGCTGGCTCTCGGCGTGCGCTGGCAACTGGCGTTTCCCTGGGAACGGATGCCGATTCTGGGCGATACCGTTTTCAAGGGTGACGGCGGGCAGATCGCTCCCGAAACGTACACCATGCTCGTCACCATGCACGCGTCGGTGATGATCTTCCTCGTGATCATCCCGATTCTCGCCGGGGCTTTCGGGAACTTCCTGATTCCGTTGCAGATCGGGGCCGACGACATGGCGTTCCCGTTGCTGAACGCGCTGAGTTACTGGTTCATGTGGCCCGCGATTGCGTGCTTTGGCGCGAGCTTCTTCTTCGGCGGGGGACCGGCGGGGGGGTGGACGAGCTATCCGTTGCTCTCGGCGATTCAGCAGGCGGCACCCGGTTCCGGGTTCGCACAGACCTTGTGGTTGATCGGGCTGACACTCATCGGCGTATCGTCGATGATGGGGTCGGTCAACTACATGACCACCATCATCAACATGCGGGCCCCGGGGATGACGCTCTTCCGCATGCCGCTGACGATCTGGTCGATGTTCATCACCGCGATTCTGCAAGCCTTCGCGTTGCCGGTGCTGACGGCGGCCGGTTTCATGCTCGTGGCCGACCGGACCCTCGGAACCTGCTTCTTCATTCCGTCGGGCATTGTGGTGAATAACGCGGCCCCGACGATCGGCGGCGGTCAGCCGCTGCTGTGGCAACACCTCTTCTGGTTCTACAGCCATCCTGCCGTATATATCATGCTGCTCCCCGCAATGGGCATGGTGTCCGACATGCTGGCGTGCATGAGCCGCAAGCCCATCTTCGGTTACAAGCCAATGGTCTACTCGCTCGCCGCCATCGCCGGTCTCGGCTTCATCGTCTGGGGCCACCACATGTTTACCTCGGGGATGAACCCCGCCCTCGGCATGACGTTCATGGTCTCGACGATTCTCATCGCCCTGCCCTCCGCCGTGAAGACCTTCAACTGGCTCGGCACGATGTGGGGCGGCCGCATTCAATTCAATGCGGTGATGCTCAACTGCATCGCGTTCGTGTCGATGTTTATCGTCGGCGGCCTGTCGGGCATCTTCATGGCCGCGGTGCCCGTCGACATCTACATTCACGACACCTACTTCATCGTCGCCCACTTCCACTACGTGCTCTTCGGGGCCACACTGTTCGGTTGCTTCGGGGCGATTCAGTTCTGGTTCCCGAAGATGTTCGGCCGGATGATGAACGACAAACTCGGACAGTTGCACTTCGCATTGACGTTCATTGCCTTCAACTGCACCTTCTTCCCAATGCACTTGCTCGGTGTGGCGGGCTTCCCGCGCCGCTACGCCGACCCGTACCACTTCCCGTACCTTGAACACCTGCTGCCGCTGAATCAGTTCATGACGTGTGCGGCCATTGTGATGGGCTTCTCGCAGTTCCTCCTGCTCGCGAATTTCTTCGGCAGCATGTTCTTCGGCAAGCGCTGCGGTCGCAATCCGTGGAATGCGAACGGCCTCGAATGGACCACGCCCTCGCCTCCGGGTCACGGCAACTTCGATATCCCGCCGGTCTGTTACCATGGTCCGTACGAGTATTCGTCGCCGTTGTGCCACGACACCGATTTCCTCCCGCAGACCGAATACGTTCCGCTGTCGCAACGGCAAGCCGTCGCGCAAGCCGGACATTAATAGCAAGCCGTTTCCGTCCTTTTGCCGTTCGTGAACTGCATGTCGACCGCCGTTCCTGAATCACCGTGGATCCACCGCCTGGCATGGCTGACAGCGATTGTTGCGCTGTTGCCCATCAGCATCGGCGCGGTCGTGACCACGGTGGATGCCGGGATGGCCTTTGCCGATTGGCCGACGTCCGATGGTCATGGGATGCTCGCCTATCCGTGGTTGAAATCGACCGGTGACAAGTTTCTCGAACATGGTCACCGCCTGGCGGGCATGCTCATCGGATTGATGACGCTCGGTCTGGCCGCCGCGGCGTTCGCCTGGGAGTGTCGCCCCGCGGTGCGCACGCTGGTGGGCATCATTCTGGGCGGCGTGATCCTGCAGGGTTTGCTCGGCGGCAGTCGGGTGATTCAAAACGAACGCGTTCTGGCTCTCATGCACGGTCAATTCGCCGCATGGCTATTTAGTCTGATGGGTTTACTCGTCGCCATGACCGGTCGGCACTGGCAGACCGCGTCTCCGATGATGGATGCCTCCCGCAGCGGAACGGTCTTCATCGCGGGGGTGGCATTGGTGGTCGTGCTCCTCGCCCAATACATGCTGGGAGGATTGCTCCGGCATCTTGGTTCCGCCACCGCGTGGCTCGTTCATCCGTGGTTTGCGATTGCCGTGGTGATTGCCGCCGCCGCGTTTTGCGTGTTCGCCCAACGGACCGGTGCCCCGCACATTGTGCGTGCCGGGCGGTGGGTCGTCGGGTTCGTGGTCGCGCAGGCGTTACTCGGCATCGCGACGTGGGCGGTGAAATATGGCTACCCGCAGTGGGACATTGTGGCCGTGCAGAATTCCTCGTTGCAGGTCGCCATTCGCAGCTTCCACAAAGTGCTTGGCTTGATGACGTTGATGACCGCCGTTGTGGCCTTGGTCCGCTGTTACCGTGCGCTGCCGATTTCACTCACGATGAATGTCTCTGCTCCGATGTCGCACTCTTCTCTTGCAGGGAGTGCGTCATGAGTACGGTGACGGAACTGGCTCCCGCCGCGGTGGAAGAACGTCGGTCCGACTGGACGGCGGCGTTCACCGCACGCCTTGCCGATTACCTCGAACTCTCCAAGCCCCGCATCGCCGTGATGGTCCTCATTACGGTGGCGGTCGGTTTTCTCGTGGGACAACAGGGCCCGTGGGGATTTGAAGCCGCATCGCTGACGAAACTGCTGCATGCGTGGATCGGCATTGCGATTGTGGCCGCCGGGTCTTCCGCGCTGAATCAGTGGTGGGAACAGCACACCGATGCCCGCATGCGGCGAACGATGTCCCGCCCGTTGCCCTCCGGTCGCCTCGCCAGCGGTGAAGTGCTCGGTCTGGGTCTGCTCGCGGCTGTGACGGGAAGCCTGTATCTGGCATGGCAAGTGAACGGGCTCACCGCCGGATTGACGGCAATGACGTTCGTGTTTTATGCGGGGATCTACACGCCGCTCAAGCGATGGACTTCGCTCTGCACCGCGGTCGGAGCCATTCCCGGAGCGATGCCGCCGGTGCTCGGTTGGGTCGCGGCGGGGCAACCGCTCGATTGGTCGGCGTTCGCGCTGTTCGCGTTGATGTTCGTCTGGCAGTTCCCGCACTTCCTGGCGATTGCGTGGCTTTATCAGGACGATTATGCCCATGCCGGATTGCGGATGCTCCCCGGCGTACATCCGTCGCGCGGCGTGACGGGATTGATGGCGACGGCGTATGCGATCGGTCTGATTCCCGTCAGTTTATTGCCCGCGTGGTGTGGACTGGCCGGGGGATGGTATTCGGTGACGGCGATTGTCTTCGGGTTGGCGTATGCGATGGCGTCGGCGGGCTTTGCCTGGCGTGAATCGCGGGCGTCCGCCCGGTGGGTGTTATGGATTTCCCTGGTGTATTTGCCCCTGCTGCTGATCGTGCTGGCGGGGGATCACATGCGGCTGCTGCACACGCCGCTGGCGCGTTAGCCGGACCGATTCCGGATTGCAGTCGAGAAGAAAGAACGACGAGATGAGTCACGCTCCCGCCGCCCCCGCGCTCCGCATGGGCATCCCCATTCCGAACGGCAAGCTCGGAATGTGGTTGTTCCTCGGCACGGAAATCATGTTCTTCACGGCCTTCATCGGCACCTACATCGTCATGCGGATGGGGTCGGCCGGGTGGCCCACCGACATTCACGTCACGCACATCAACATCTGGGCCGGTGGGATCAACACCTTCGTGCTCATTCTTTCCAGCTATTTCGTGGTGGTGGCGCACGATGCCGTGCTGCAGAGAAACCCGTCCAAAGCCCGCCTGTTCATGACGGCGAGCGTCGTGCTGGGGATTCTGTTCCTCGGTATCAAGTCGTTCGAGTATTACGGAAAAATCGACTACGACATTCTCCCTGGCCATATCGCCGAGAGCGACCGCCAGTCCATGGAGAAGTTGTTGAAGACGGTTGGCAATCGATTGGATGGTCATCTCTCGGCGATCGCTCCGAAGTCGACCAAGCGCGAACGGGAAGACCTGCTCGCCGAACTCGATACGAAGATCACCGATCTGCAAGCCGCCACGGGTGACAAAAAGACTGCTGCAGAACTGCAACAGGCGCAGGCAGTCAAGAAGTTCTACAACGAATATGTGAACCTACGGGATCACATTCGGGCCGAGGTTTCCTTTGCGGTCCCTTTCGCGGAATTGGATAAACTCCGCACGGAAACCGATGTCAGCAAGATCCCGACGCTGGCCCTCGGTCCGTTCCCCCATGAGGGCGAAGAGTACCACCCACCAACGGACACGCTGCTGGGTCATGTGAAGACGGCGATTCTCGACGACAAAGACCTCGCACCGCTGATGTCCGGGTTCAAGGTCGAACGGATCCGGCCGATTCTGTACGGCAACCTGTTTGCATCGAATTACTTTCTGATGACCGGCTTCCACGCGATTCACGTGATCGTTGGTTTGATTCTGTTCGTGCTGGCGATTCGTTCGCCGTTGTCGTTGGACAACGCCGTGTTCGTCGAAAACGCCGGGTTATACTGGCACTTCGTCGACCTCGTGTGGATCTTCCTGTTCCCGCTGATTTACATCGTTTAGAAGTCAGTTGTCCGTGGTCAGTTGTCAGTTGTGAAAAGCTGACTCGCCAACGGACCACTGACAACGGACCTCTGACGACTATCGAGAACCAATATGTCCGATCACGACGAAAATCATTCCCACGCCGGAACGTACCTCGCGGTGTTCATTGCCTTGTGCGTGTTCACGGCGCTGTCGATCATCGCCGACTTGTTGGAGTTTTCCGACAAGAATGTCACGCGGGCCTTGGTGCTGGCAATCGCTTCCGCGAAAGCCCTGTGCGTGATGATGTTCTTCATGCACCTCAAGTTTGAGCGGGCCTGGAAGTATCTGCTGCTGCTGCCGACGGGAATTCTGGCGTGTGCGTTGCCGTTCGCCCTCTTCCCGGATGTCGGTGCCCATTACTACACGCCGGATGTCCCGCAGGTGCGTGAGTATGCTTTGCAACAAGCCGCCGCAGGCAGTGGCGAACACGGTCATGACGATGGCCATGCCAAACCGCAGCCCGAACATCATTGATCCCCGGCGTACGATCAACGGGTCGCATGCTTCCTGAAATTTGAAGCCCGGCATTTTCCAAAATGTCGGGCTTCTGCATCGAACGATGGTGGTTTTTGTTTCGACTTCCGTGTGGGAGAATTCCGTGTCTGCATTCCCTGCACTGCAGCTCGATCACATTACCCATCGCTTTGGCGAGCGCATGGCTCTCGATGCCGTCTCGCTGTCGGTTGCCACGGGCGAAATCTTCGGGCTGCTCGGTCCCAACGGCGGCGGAAAGACCACGCTGTTCCGGCTGATCGCCACGCTGTTGCCGTTGCAAAAAGGGACGATCCGACTGTTCGACACGGATGTGACCGCCAATCCCGCAACCGCCCGGCGGCAACTCGGCGTGACGTTTCAATCCCCCAGCGTCGATGGCAAGTTGACGGTCGCCGAGAACCTGACACATCAGGGGCAACTCTATGGCCTCCACGGTCGGGTCTTGGCGCATGCCATCGAACGGGTGTTATCTGCGCTGGGACTGACCGATCGGCGGCGCGATCTCGTCGATACGTTATCCGGCGGGTTGAAACGCCGGGTCGAGATTGCCAAGAGCCTGCTCCATTCGCCGCGGTTTTTGCTGCTCGATGAACCGAGCACCGGCCTCGATCCCGGCGCGCGGTTCGATCTGTGGGAAGTGCTCACGCGGTTGCAGCGCGACGACGGCGTGACGGTTCTCGTCACCACGCATCTGATGGAAGAAGCCGAACACTGCGACCGGCTGGCGATCCTCGACCGCGGCCGTTTGGTGGCAGCGGGAACGCCCGCGGAATTGCGGCAATCGCTGGGGGGCGACTGCATCACGATCCGCACCGCCGAACCGTCTCAACTCGCGGCGCGGGTGGAAGAACACTTTCACATCGCCCCGCGCGTGCTCACCGATTCCATTCGTCTGGAACATCCCGCCGCGCTCGATTTGCTGCGCGATCTTGCCGCCGCGTTTCCGAATGAGATTGCGGCGATTTCGCTGTCGAAGCCCACGCTGGAAGATGTGTTCATTGACCGGACGGGGCACCGGTTCTGGGACACAGAGACCCACGGATAAGAATCCGTGGGCTTCCTGTCTGGCTCCAGACTCTCAACTCTCCGCTCTCGACTCGCTTCAACCCTCAACCACATCCGTCACGAACATCTTTCCCGGACTGTGGGTGATCGCGAAGGGTGGGCGGGCGGCTTGCAGCACGGCTTGCGGGGTCACGCCACAGGCCCAGAAGACCGGCAATTCGTCGGCGTGGACGGGGACCGCATCGCCGTAGTCCGGCTGGTTGATGTCGGCGATGCCGATCTGTTCCGGAAAGCCGAGGTGGACCGGCGCTCCGTGCGATCGTGTGAACGTCCCCGTGACCTGCACGGCTCGAATCGCATCTGCCGGCTTGAAAGGACGCATCGATACCACCAGCGGCCCCGCGAAACGCCCCGCCGGTAAACACGGAATGTTGGTCCGAAACATCGGCACATTGCGTTGCAGTTCGAGATGTCGCACCGGCAACTTCGCGTGCAGCAGGGCGGACTCAAATGTGAACGAACAGCCGATCAGAAAGCTGACGAGATCGTCCCGCCAGTAACGATGCACGTCCGCGGGTTCGTCCACCAGTTCGCCATTCTTCCACACGCGATAGCCGGGTAAGTCGCCGCGCAGGTCGGCATCGGGCGCGGTGAGCGAAGGCGTCCACGAACCGGCGGTCGTCACTTCAATCAACGGGCACGCCTGCGAATTCCGCTGGCAGAACAGCAGGAACTCGAACGCCCAATCCTGCGGCAGCACGACGAGATTCGCCTGGGCATACCCCGCCGCCAGCCCGCACGTGGGGCCGGTCCATGCGCCCTCGCGGCACGCCTGCCGGACTTCGAAACCCGTCTGAAACATGCGGCGTGATCTCCGTGTCAGCGATTCGTGATCCCTTCGCAGCGCCAGCATACCAGCGCCGATGTGCGGCGGTACAATTCGATTGGCTTCCGCAGTGACATGGGAATTGATACCGATGCAGACCATCGCCGAACGATTGGAGACTTTGCCGCAGGTGGGCCGCATTGAGTGGATCGGGCTCAGTCCCCATCCGCGCGGCGAGTTGCTCTCGGTAACAACCGCCACGCTGCTGGTCGATCATGGTCTTGAAAACGATCACCATGCCAAACGCCGGGCCGGTGGCAAACGGCAGGTGACGCTGATTCAAGCGGAACATCTCCCCGCGATTGCGAGCATGGTTCACAAGCGGGACGTGACGCCGGGGCTGTTGCGGCGCAATCTGGTGGTTTCGGGGATCAATCTGCTGGCACTGAAGGGGAAACGATTTCGTATCGGCGCTTGCGAACTGGAAGGAACCGGGCCGTGCGATCCCTGTTCTCGCATGGAAGAGAATCTCGGTCCCGGCGGACTCAACGCGATGCGCGGCCACGGGGGGTTGACAGCCAAGGTGCTGGTGGGCGGCGTGATTCAGATTGGGGATGAAGTGCGGGTGCAGGGATGATGGGAAGAGACCCAGGGATCGGAATCCCTGGGCTTCTGTCAGTGGGAGAGTGACTTGGCCGTGGTCGAGGGCGTGCGTTAAGATCACGAATCAATTTCCTTTCGTTCGAGATAAACATGTCTGCGCTGACTCGTCGACAATGGTTGCAGGTGACCGCCGCCGGGACCATTGCCGGCTTCGCGAATCCATCTTCACGCGCCGATGAAAAGCTGAAAGACATTGCGTGCCGGTCGGTCCATTTGGGCTATCCCCAGGCGACGGGCATGGCGTTTTACAACACGTGTCGGCCGATCACATCCGCACCGGGAACATACTTTTGCGTGTGCGGTTGGGACGCCGGTTACTACGGCATTCAGGAACTCGGCAACGGCAACAAGCTGGCATTGTTCTCGATCTGGGATTCCGAGAAGAACGACCCCAACGCGGCCCCCGCTGAAGAGCGCGTGAAGACGGAACACGTCGATCCGCGCGTGCGGGTGAAACGGTTCGGCGGCGAAGGCAGCGGCGGGCAATCGTTCTTTCCGCTGAAATGGAGTTTGAACGAGACGTACCGTTTCATCGTGTCGATGACGCATAAGGATGGCCGGGCGTTCTACACGAACTGGCTTTTCGAGCCGGACACCAAAGCGTGGACAAAATTGGTCACGTTCTCGGTTCCGTCAAAGCGCACGGAATTGCGCGGGCTGTACTCGTTTGTCGAAGACTTTCAGCGGGATCGCGCTTCGGCAGCACTCACTCGCCGGGCGCAATTCGGACCGGCGGCGGTGCAGTCAGCCGACGGTGCCTGGCATTCGCTGCGACAGGCGAAGTTCACCGGCGACTCGAACCCAGTGATGAACATCGACTCGCAGATAGTGGACGAGCGCTTCGAACTCGCCACCGGCGGAACGATCACGAATGAGCACAATCCGCTCAATCGGGTGATGACCTTGCCCGCAGCAACGGCCACCGCCGTTCCTGCGGACCTGCCAGACAGCTTATAGTCGCCGATCATTTGCCAAAGAGATTGTCACCTTGTCTCGATTGAAGAAAATCGCCAATGCTTGCGGCCCATTATTGGCGCTGATTGTTTTCTATACGTTATTTTGTGTATTGGAGCCGACGATGCTCCGGTGGACGAATTCATCCCGTCCCCCGGTTTTCATGACATCGGACAATCTGCAGCAGTTGTTTATCAATAGTGCCGTTGTCGGAATCTGTGCGCTGGGAATGACGGTGGTCGTGATCTCCGGAGGGATCGATCTCTCCGTAGGAACGGGACTCGCGTTCTGTGCAACAGTTCTCGCTTGCGGCCTGAAATTAAATTGGGGGCCTTGGCTCTCGATCACGGCAGCGTTAACGCTCGGCATATTACTGGGTGCAATCAACGGCGTTCTCATCAGTTATCTCAAAGTTGTTCCTTTTATTGTTACATTAGGGACAATGACCATTTATCTTGGCGCGGCGAAAATGGTGGCCCAAAAACTGGATGGCGGCCAAACAGTCAGTCCGGCTGCTTATGAGCCCGACGACGCCAATTTCGACAAGAGCCAGGTTCCCATTTGGCTGAAACGATTTACCAGCGTGCGCAATGCCGCCTTGTGGCCTCCCCACTTTTCGCAATCGACAGAGGACCATCCTCGCGCACGGTGGGACAGAGCTCTGGACTGGGTCCGATTTCCACTCGGCATTTGGTGGGGCGGTCTGATCGCCGTGATTTTGTCGGCATCACTTCATTTCACGGTGTTTGGTCGACATGTCTATGCCATTGGCTCAAATGAAGCGACAGCGAGAATGTGCGGTGTCAATGTTCCGGCCGTCCGGATCATCGTGTATATGTTGAGCGGATTCTTCGTTGGGCTTGCCGGCATTTACCAATTCTCTCGCCTGGGAGGCGGGAATCCGACATCAGGCACAGGATACGAACTGAAGGTGATCGCCGCAGTGATCATCGGAGGAGCAAGCCTCTCGGGCGGTCGTGGTTCAATTCTCGGCACTCTGGCTGGCGCTGCACTCATGTCTGTGATTGCCAGCGGGTGTACGCAATTGGGTCTCTCTAATGAATTGCAGGATATTATCCTCGGCGTGATCATCGTTGCGGCGGTGGCACTCGATCAATTCCGGCAGCGACGGTTTGCGGCGGCGTGATCTTAAAGAAAAAGCCCAGGGATCAGAATCCCTGGGCTTCGGCGGTCACGATCGTGGATGAGGCTTACCGCACGGTGCGGAAATCGATCGAAACCGTGTCGCCGTCGACCGTGTGAGCGGTCTCGAGCACTTCTCGTGCGGAAGTAATCGCGGCTTGCGCGTCTTCCGAAACGGTCCCGTCGAGGGCTTTCAGGAAGTCCATCAGCCGTGTGTACGTTGCCGTGGGCAAATGCAAGACTTCGTCCCGGGCATTGTGCCGGGCCATGGGTTCCTGAAGCGCGGTGAAGGTTTCAACCGCCTGCATGATTAACTCCGGCCGCTTCACGAGCGCTGCCACCACTTCCGGGCCGTGCTTCTTGTACGTCGCCGCGAGTTGCTGGCCCGCCGGTGTGGCCTGGAGAACTCGCGCGCTGTACTCGGTGAGATCGGCATAGAAGCGTTCCGCATTCGTCGCGGAACTGAGTTTCAAGCCCTTCGCGAACGGCAGCAATTTCGCCCGTTCGATAATCGCCTGAACCGAACATCCGCTCGAGGTTCCATAGATGTTCTTGATGCCGTTCTTGTCGTCCGTCAGCAGGAACGCCGTCCCCGGGCCGGAAAAGCGGGCCCCGTAGAACGGATTCATGATCGCGTTCTGTCCGGCCGGCGGCGAGGGTTCGTGATTGAGCCCCAGGGTATGCCCGATCTCATGGACGCAGACTTCGAGGAAATCGATCTTCCCGGAAGCCGGGGCCGTGGCCCAGCTCTCGCCATTGTCGAAGTGCAAGTCTCCCGCCAGGCCCGATCCCGGATTGGGGAAGTAGGCATGGGCCAGGACGTTCGACGGACCATCGAACGTGTGATGGCCAAAACGCAGGTTGGGTGTCGAACCGGCGGGATAACTCGTATCCGCGGCCGTCGGCAAGGGGCCGGAATCCGATACCAGCGTGAAGCTCAACGGGGCTTGTGCGGCCCAGACATTCAACGCTTCCTGCACGGCATTCTGGAGTTGCGAACTGGAGATGCCCGACATCCCGCCGTTCAGCAGATTCGAATAACTATAGGAAATGCTAACCGTCGTCCCCAACCCACCCGGTTGTGGCCACTTCTGGCCGGAGACCACGAACTCGCCGGCATTATCCGGGTCTGGCGTGTCTTCATTTGGAACCGTTGGCTTGTATCCCGGCGCGAACATCGCGCACGGAATATTCGGATCGGTGTGATTCGTACAGAAGTGCCCGATTCCGTCCCTGTCGCGGATGCGGACCAAAGGGGCTCGTTCAATGGATCGTGCCGACAACGCCGGAGCAAGCGGAACATCGGCCACCGGTTCCGGCGCGATGCGGGGCTGCATCCCCATGCTGACGGCGAGCATGGCCAACGCCCCGCCCGCACCCATGGCCCAACGGTTTACGAATCGTGTCGATCGTGGACTCATCGCTTGCCCCTTAGTCAAAATTTCATTTCGTCGGCCTGCCGAATCGTTCGGCATGATTGGTCGACGCTCCCTGTGTAAAACTTCGCGAATCCGCTTTCAATCCCATCCTGAGCAAAATTCGTAAAATAGGTAGAAACCGTATGGTTATGACGCGCGAGAGATCGAGTGCGAGGCGGGTCACATCACCGCTGATGTGGCGGCTGGACTATCGCAATCCCACCGGTTGCAGTGGGCATTTGCTGGCGATGAAGCTTTCCTGGCGGCCATCGTCTGTGAATTCCACTCGCACGGTCCGGTTCCGGGCATAACCGTCGGACATCTCGATGACGGTCCCCAGGCCATACCGCGGATGTCGGACGGTCATGCCGACGCGGAAGCCGAGCGGGACATCGGCTGGACGTGTTGTTCCCGCTTCGAGTGCCGCTCCGGTGGTCAATCGCGGCAGAATCGACTTCAATGCGGCGAACTTGGGCGACGGGGCTGCGAGCCGGTCATCCATGTCGACTTCCTGCGATTCCTCTTCCGGCGACCACGAACCGCTGCCGCGCGTGCAATCGACATTCGTGTACGGCATCTCGTTGAGAAAATCGCTGGGAATCGTCGACAACTCGCGGCCGTGGACATCCCGCCGGCAGGTGTGCGTCATCACCAGATGCTGCTCGGCCCGGGTGATGCCAACGAACAGCAACCGCCGTTCTTCTTCGATTTCCTTCGGCTCATAATTCCGCAGCGAGCGTTCGTGCGGAATGAGATTCTGCTCGACGCCGATGATGTAGACGCACGGAAACTCCAGTCCCTTCGCGGCGTGCAACGTCATCAGCGTGACCGCTCCGAGGTCGGTTTCAATGCCGTCGAGGTCTTGTGCAAGGCTGGCCGTTTCGAGGAACCCGCCGAGCGAGGATTCATCGCCGCCAACTTCATCGTAGTGACGCGCGGCGCTGATCAGTTCATCGACATTGCTCTTTTTTTGCAGGTCTTCTTCCGATTGCAGGGCGGCATCGTGACCGTAGCGCGTGCGGCTAACGATCTCAACGAGCGTCTCCGCCACGGGGCCGTAAGACTTCGCCGCGAACTCGTCGATCAACCCGGCGAACTGTTGCAACGCGGTGACGGCGCGTTTCGAGAGACCCGGAATCTGATCCGCACACCGCGCGGCGTCCAGCAGTGGCACCGACGCGGAATCGGCCCATTTCATCAGCTTGTCGACCGTCGTCTTGCCGATCCCCCGCGGCGGCGTATTCACCACGCGCAGAAACGCCATGCGATCTCGATGGTTGTCGATGATCCGCAGATACCCGATCAAATCCTTGACTTCGCTTCGCTCATAAAATGCCACCCCGGCGGCCACCTGATACGGCACCCGCGCCCGGGCCATCGCCGTTTCCAACGACCGTGACAACGCATTCACGCGATAAAACACCGCGAAGTCGGACCAGCGGCGGTCACCGTCTTCGACCTGCCGACGAATGTCCGCGGCGATTCCTTCCGCCTCTTCACGACCGTTGAGGAACAACCGCAATTCGACTTCGGGGCCGCTAGGGTTGTCGGTCCGCAGCACTTTCACTTTGCGCTGTTTGTTGTGCGCAATGAGGGCATCCGCCGTGCGCAGAATCTCCGGCGTGCTGCGAAAGTTCTCTTCGAGACGGATGACGGCAACGCTGGGGAAGTCTCGTTCAAACCGCAGAATGTTCTCGATCTGTGCCCCGCGCCAGCCGTAGATCGACTGGTCCGGATCACCCGTCGCACACAAATTCGCATTGATCTGCGACAAGGCGGCGACAATCTGATACTGCGCGCGATTCGTGTCCTGATACTCGTCGACCAAAATGTAGCGAAACCGTTGATCCCACTCGGCTCGCAGGTCGTCCTGTTCCTGCAACAACAGCGCGACATGGACCAGCAGATCATCGAAATCAACCGCGTTCGCCTCAATCAATCGCTGCTGGTACTTCGGATAGACCCGTGCGACCACGGCTTCCATGTGGTTGCCGACGCGCTCCTCGAACCGGGCTTTGAACGTCTCCGGTGTAATGAGTTCGTTCTTCACCTGACTGATCTGCCAGCCGATCTTGTTCGGCGGGAAGTGCGTGGCATCGATGTCTTCATCGTGCAGCACCTGCTTCAACAAACGCTGCTGATCGGACGTATCAAAGATCGAAAAATTCGGCTGCAATCCGACCGCTTCGCCCCGTTCGCGCAGCAGTCGCGCACAGAACTTGTGGAACGTGGTGACCCACATCCGTCGGCCGGGCAACAACCGCTCGACGCGCTCGGCCATCTCGCGGGCGGCTTTGTTGGTGAACGTGATCGCCAGGATTTCCCACGGCGACACCCCCCGGTCTACCAGCCGGGCAATCCGCCGGGTAATCACCCGCGTCTTCCCCGACCCCGGCCCGGCGAGCACCAGCAACGGCCCCTCATAGTGCTCGACCGCCGCCCGCTGACTCGGCGTTAAATCATCCCCAGCCACAATCCGCGAACTCCTTTTCGACAACACTTCATAATATTGAAGCGTTAGGGGTTTAACCGAGCCATGGTGCGATTCTATCACCCGTGGATGAGATCGTCGCGAGGCGGCGTGGAATTCGACCGTTGAGGATGGGGTGTCTTAGTGGGAGCACGGCCGCCGTTCAGGGTCAGGATCACAGCACGGTAAGTCAGCACCACCAGCAGCGCTCCATAGCCGGCCAATTTGCAGTGGTGATGCGTTTCCCCCGGGGGCAACAATTCACCCACCAGCAGGAGCGCGTGCGCCAGAACCACGGTCAGCAGACCGCACCGGCAGATGACGAATTTTTTCGGGAGACGAAACGGGTGAGAGGCGTGTTTCAACATGGCAATCCCTTTAGAAGATGGCGGGAGAATACGAATTGGTAACTCGCTGCAACTGCATGCAAGAGTGTGGTTTCCGCCAATAAGACAGTCGCTGCAGCCGTGGAAAGCGCACGGGTTTTTGCTTGAAATCTTCTTTCACAGAAACGGAGAAATATTCCTGGAAAGTCCGTGCGCTCCGAGATCGTACCGCGACTATTTCGTGTGGACGGATATAGTGACACCGGGAGGGCCGGATGTGACTCGGGACGAGCTGGATGCCCTGCTGCAGAAAGATGGGGGCCGCATTTTGCGGTTCTTGCGGCTGATGGCGTCTCAACTCGCCGACGGCGATCCGCATCGGAGAGACGATCTCGTACAACAAGCCCTCTTAGCCGCGCTGGAATGTCAGTCGGAAATTCCGAGCCCGGTTGCCTGGCTGACTCGCGTTCTGAATTTTGAAGCCACGAATTGGTTGCGCCGTAAGTACATTGAATCCGTCGAGACGAATCCGAAGCTGCAAAAGGTCGCTGTTGGCGCGACGATCGCTGATCATCACATCAAAGAAGTAGATTATTGCGACCTCGTGAACTCCGTTCTGGATCGTTTCCGCGGTACGTTGACCGAGTCGCTTCGCCGTGTTTTGGATGCCGTGCGTTGCTGCAAGACAGCGGAAGAGATTGCGAAGCACCTGTCCATGCAGCGCCGCTCGCTGGACGCACGTATGAGCGAACTCGTCCGACATGCCGCGGCAAATCGCGTCGATGAAAATGGCATGAAGATCATCGTTCGCCAGGCATCGAACGACTCCTGCGGCGATCAGGAATCCCGCCCTCCGCCCTCGGAACGACCGCCGACGGTTCTCACCGTCGTGTGGTCGCGGCTCTGGTTGTTTTGGATGCGTGTTGCATTCAGATGTTCTTACCAACAGTCCAATTCGAGGGAGAGTTCTATCATGCTTGAGTACGATGATGATCGCCGGCGCGCGCTGCTTGAAGGCGTGGCAAAGCTTGCGAAAGCTGTCAAAGAGATGGTCGACCGCAGGGCCAAGGATGTCGTCAAGATGGACGTCGAAGACTTGGAGGAGCCGGTCGACAGGTTCGTGGAAGGCTCTGCCAAGGCCGAGCATCCACGGGGGAGGATGATCATGGTGACCGCACCGACGGACAGGAGCTATACATTCCACTTCCGCCAGCGCTTGTTCCGGGAACTCCGCGAGGAGGCCTACACGGTCATGGTTTCGACCACACAATTTCTCACGGAGGCCAAGGTGGAGTTGAGCGGGAAGAAGTTGTCATGGAAGGGCTGCAAGCCGCTGGCGAAGACGGTTCTGTTGGATGTTCCAACGCCAGCGACGAGGGTCGTCCCTCCGCCAAGCGGTGCCTGGGTCTGGGAACGCAGCCGGACGCTGAGGATGGAATGGTTCCTCTCGGCCTGTCGGATGCTCTTCTCGCACTCTGGCTCATCCATCCGGTGCTCGAAGACTGGATCGACACCTCGGATGACAACATCTATGGTGGCCAAGGAAACGACACCTTGTGCGACGACGTCGGCGACGACTGATGTCGACGAGGCAAACAAGATGTTGATCTTCGCCGCCGACGAGCTTCCGCTGCTGGATTACGACGATCGGGCTCGCAGCCAGCGGATTGTGGCCGACTCTTGCTTGAACATGAGGCTTACGATGGCATTATGAACTTGCCCACCCGCGAGACGTTGAGAGACGACAAACGGCCTTCTGCGCTGAACGTGCGCCCGCCGCGACAGAATCGTATCTCACGTCCTCGTATCGCTGCCTGATTCCGGCACGGATGCAGGAATGGACTACCGAAACGGGGTCTGTGCAA
Source organism: Planctomycetaceae bacterium (assembly GCA_021732785.1). Taxonomy (GTDB): domain Bacteria; phylum Planctomycetota; class Planctomycetia; order Planctomycetales; family Planctomycetaceae; genus DSVQ01. The sequence goes on along the minus strand of JAKFUG010000001.1, from coordinate 9,793 downwards.
ACACAGGCCCCGTTTTTGTTTTTCGCATCGCGCCCGCTGTCCGCCCCCCGTCCGAGCCCCATCGCGTGACATTCAGCTCAGTACGCAATGGAACGTCCAGGGCAGACGCCAGCGAAAGCGCCGCTGAGGAAAAGCTTGAGCCGCTCGGCGAGTAGTCCCGGTTCGACGAGGCACAGTTCCAGAACTCACACGCCGCCCAGAACCGTGGCGCGGCCGACGCGGCCGATGCCGAGGACGTACGCGGCTGTGCGGAGGGGAATCTTCTTTTCTTCGGCGATCTTCCACACGCGCTCGAAACTCTCGTGCATCACTTTGTTGAGTTCCGTGCGGACGCGTTCCAGATCCCACTTGAAGTGCTGGCGGTTCTGCACCCACTCGAAATAGCTGACCGTCACGCCGCCGGCATTCGCCAGAATATCGGGAACAACGATGACGCCCTTCTTGTGCAGGATTTCGTCCGCTTCCGGGGTCGTGGGATTATTCGCCGCTTCTACGATGTACGGAGCGCGAATGCTGGTGGCATTGGCCGCATTGATCACGCCTCCCAAGGCGGCGGGAATCAGCAGATCGACATCGGCCCCAAAGAGTTGCTCGTTCGACAACGGATCGGTGCCGGGGAAACCCTTTACTCCACCAGCCGACTTGGCATGCTCCAGCAGCTTCCTGACATCGAGTCCTTCGGGATTCCACACACCGCCGGTCATGTCGGTGAGACCCACCACGCGGGCTCCCTTTTCCATCAGATATTCTGCGGCGAAACTCCCGACGTTGCCGAAGCCCTGCAATGCCACTCGCGCTCCCACCAACGGGCGATTGAGCTTCTTGAACAATGCTTCGGCGATCGTCACCACGCCGCGGCCGGTGGCTTCTTCGCGGCCTTCGGAACCATGCAGATCGACGGGCTTGCCGGTGACGCAGGCGGGTTGAAAGCCGTAGAACTTTTCGTACTGGTTCGCAAACCACGCCATCACCTGCGCATTGGTCCCCATGTCGGGTGCGGGAATGTCTTTGTCGGGGCCAACCATGTCGTGGATTTCGTCCACGAATTTGCGGGTGATGCGTTCCAGTTCGCCCACACTCAATGTTCGCGGATCGACGGCGATGCCCCCCTTCGCTCCGCCATAGGGAAGATTGACGACGGCGGTTTTCCACGTCATCAGTGAAGCGAGCGTGAGGACTTCCGCTTCATCGACTTCGGGATGGAACCGGAGTCCGCCCTTCATCGGGCCGCGCGATTTGTCGTGCTGAATGCGGTAACCGATGAGTGTTGAGAGTTCGCCGTTGTCGCGCTCGACCGCCACTTGTACTTTGATTTCCCGCTGCGGCGTCAGCAGCAGCGTGCGCATGTTCTGCGAGAGATCGAGAACATCGGCGGCCTGATCAAAAAACCGGCGGGCATGATCGAACGAAGTCGCCACGGGGATTTCCTTTTCGACGCGGGAGGCTCATCAAGAACCGACCCCACGATCGTAGCCCGCGAGCAACCGACTTGTCAGCGCGACCGGTGGCAGATTTCCGCATATCGGCGGACGGTCGCACTCAAACCGTCTTCTAACGCTTCTGTAATCAGCGCGTGACCGATCGAAACTTCCGCCACGCCGGGGACCTGATCGAGAAACGGTCCCAGATTTTCCTGATTCAGATCGTGCCCGGCGTTGACTTCCAACCCGGCATCGAGCGCGGCTTGGGCCGTGGCCGCATATTGCGCCAAGGCGCCTTCGGTCCGTCCCGAACCAAACTCTTTGGCATACGGCCCGGTATAGAGTTCCACGCGCTGCGCCCCCAACGCCCGGGCGGCTGCCATGGATGGCGGGGCGGGATCTACGAACAGGCTGATCCGAATCCCTAACCGCGACAGCTCCTGAATCACCGGTCGCAGCCGCATGGCGTCGAGTTCGAGATTCCATCCGTGATCCGACGTCAGTTGCGCGGGAGCATCCGGCACGAAAGTGCATTGCGCGGGACGCACACGCCGCACGACTTCGAGAAATGTGCGGTTGAAGGGATTGCCTTCGATGTTCAACTCGACTTTGAGCATCGCTTTCAAGGCATCGACATCGGAATAGCGAATGTGTCGCTGGTCGGGACGGGGATGGACCGTGATGCCATCGGCACCGGCTTCCAGACAAATCTCAGCCGCCCGCGTCACACTCGGGAGGTGGCCCCCCCGGCTGTTGCGAATCAGGGCGATCTTATTCAAATTCACGCTGAGATATGTCATAGCAACAAAATGTCTGACAGGAGTGAGCACAACCACCGCAACCCGGCAGCCGCACAATCGGTTCGCGTGTTCAGATATCCTGAATACACATCATCCGAATGTAAAGCCGTCTTCACTATCGGGAGCATACCTCCGTCCGGTGGGGGGGTGTTCGTGGGATTGCCCGGGCGTCAGGACTTTTCCCGATTCTCGCCCGTCAAATCTCGCAGAACCGACTGTTCCAAACGCCTTTTTCATGAATCAAACGCCGAAACCTGCGCAATTTGAGGCCACTTTAACGACGGTGGGTTACGGGTTTACGAGTTCTATCGATTCTGCGCTCGCAGAAGCCGATCACTTTCTCTATCCGTGCGGCAGAATACTCCCGTTCAACGAGCATCGCAGAATGGCGAATCGGTGATTTCCGTCTGTCGCGACGCAGTCCGTTATCCGTTTAGGCGAAGAGACGATGAGTTTGGCACCGGCCCCCTCACTGCTTGGTTGGTGGACTTCCGACGGCACGCCGCTGGCGATTGATCCCGTGTCGATCACCGAAGCCGTTAATGATTTGCACCAGCCGCTGTATATCGTCAGTACGACGCAGGGTTATGCGTTGGCCCGTGGCGGTCGCGGGGCAATCGGCCCCGACTCGCACGATGCACAAGCCTATCCTGTGGTGGGGTTTGTGCCGCCGATTCATCCCGAAAACCTGGGCGATCCGTCGTTCAATTTGGATCACGGGACCCGCTATGCGTACGTCTCCGGCGGGATGGCCGCGGGGATTGGGTCCGCGGAAATCGTGGAAGCCCTCGGTCGCGCGGGCATGATGGGCATGTTCGGTTCCGCCGGTCTGGCCCTCCCCCGGGTCGAGGCCGCCATTGACCGCATTCAGGCTAACATTCCCGGCAAACCGTATGGTTTCAACCTGATCCACAGCCCGCACGATCCGTCACTCGAACGGGGATGCGTGGAGCTCTATATCCAACGGGGCGTGAAACTTGCGGAAGCCTCCGCGTTTCTCGACCTGACGATTAACGTGGTGCGCTTCCGGACCCACGGCATTCATCTCGGTCCCAATGGCGAAATCGTCACCCCCAATCGCGTGATGTGCAAGGTTTCCCGCGTCGAAGTGGCGTCGAAGTTCTTTGCCCCGCCGCCCGCCAAGATGTTGTCGCAATTGGTCGAACAAGGGCTGTTAACGCATGCCCAAGCCAAACTCGCGGAGCAAATCCCGATCGCTCAAGATCTTACGGCCGAAGCGGATTCGGGCGGTCACACGGACAATCGCCCCGCGGTGACGCTCATTCCGACGATGTTGCAGCTTCGCGATCGGGCGATGGCGCAATACAAATTTGCGCAACCGCTCCGCGTCGGTGCCGCGGGCGGGATTTCGACCCCGGCTTCGACCGCCGCCGGGTTTGCGATGGGGGCCAGCTACGTGATGGTCGGCTCTGTTAATCAGGCGTGCATCGAATCCGGCACGTGCGATGTTGTCCGGCAGATGCTCGCCGACGCCGAACAGGCCGACACCACCATGTGTCCCGCCGCCGACATGTTCGAAATGGGTGTGAAGGTTCAGGTGCTCAAACGCGGCACGATGTTTCCGATGCGCGCTTCGAAGCTGTACGACCTCTACCGCGAGTATCCGAGCATTGAAGCACTGCCAGCCAACGAACGGGCGACCATCGAGAAAACAATCTTCAAGTGCACGCTCGATGAGGTTTGGAGCTCGACGGAATCATTCTTCACGCAGCGTGATCCGAGCCAGATCACGAAGGCCGCAAAAGATCCCAAGCACAAGATGGCCTTGGTCTTCCGCTGGTATCTCGGCCAAGCCTCGCGCTGGGCGAACTCCGGGCTGGCCGACCGGCGGCTCGATTACCAGATCTGGTGCGGGCCCGCGATGGGGGCGTTCAACGAGTGGGCCAAGGGAACCTTCCTGCAACAACCGGCGAATCGCAATGTGACTGTCGTCGGGTACAACCTGATTCACGGCGCGGCGGTGATGACGCGTCTGAACTCACTGCGCAGTCAGGGTTTCCCGGTTCCCGCCGAAGCAACACAAATCGGCCCGCGCGAACTCGATGATGTGAAAGCCCGCCTCGGGTTGTAATCGCAGCATCGCTTGAGCGACAGAATCAACAATTCGCCCGCACTCCGACACCTTGTTGGAGTGCGGGTTTTCTATTGATCTCCAGCCGCAGTGATCATTCCTGCCGGCTGACTTTGACGATTGGCGAAACTGTAACGCGAGTGACGTCTTTGTCAGCAGAATTCCAGCACGGGAATTCTTCACCGATCTATTTCTGCGGCAATGGTTTCCGTTGATTTTCACCTCGTAGAACCGGTTCAAGCCGCACGTCCGGCATAACCGATTCTCTTTCACACAGCCCTGTATTGAACGGGGAGCGCTCAACACTATTCCCGGGAGGCGGGTGGAAGTTCGGTCGCCACGCTGATGCAGTCTGGCTCTGGACGCTCCGCTCTCGACTCTCGACTAACCAAAGGCCTTCCCATGCCGGATAGCAACCTGATGGCGATTTTGCAGCAAGCCGCCCACGAACTCTTGGTGTGGGTGGGATTTGGAACCCTCGTGGGACTCGCCGCGAAGGGCCTGATGCCCGGCCGTGACCCCGGCGGTGCCGTGGGAACGATGCTCATGGGGATTGTCGGCAGCCTCATCGGCTGTGGCGTGCTGCTGCTGTTCAACACCAGCTACAAGATCACGCCCATCAGCCCGATCGGCTTCTGCGCTGGAACGGCCGGGGCGTTTGTGCTGCTGCTGTTCTACCGCCTGCTGTCCAACAGCTACATCGTGGAAGCGGTGGACGGCAACGGGAACGGCAAAGCCGGGACAACGGTCACCTATTACGGTCGCCGCAGCCGTCGCAAAGCCGCCTAGCTTGCGTTTAGCGGACCACAAAGTTCGCGTTAATCAAGACGGGTTCTTCGCCGCCCCTTGCAGACGCGCCATTTCCAGCGGTGACAGCTTTTTGCCATCGGGACCGGTCGTCGGCACGGCCGGTTTCGCGGGGGCTTCGACCGGAGCCGCAGCCGGTACTTCCACTAGAGCAGCGGCGACGGCCGCTGGCGGAGCGGTCGCAGTCCCCCCCGCGGCAGCGGCTTTCGCGGCCGCTTGAGCCCGCATGATTTCAATTGGCGAGAGTTTCGCCCCGGCCGCCGGAGCAGCACCAGCGGGTTTCGCACCACCAGCGGCGCGAATCGCATCGAGCGGACTTCCCCCGCCCGGTTTGGAGGCGGCAGGAGCCGCGGCTTTCGCAGCGGGGGCGGCTTCTTTCTTCGGTGCCGGCGCCGCCTTCGGTTTCGGACCATCGACGACCGTCAGAAACGCCGGGTCGATATCGTACCAACTGATGTCGACCGGACCATCGAATTCGACGAGCGCCCGCCCGTTCATGTTGACCGTCTTCACCTTGCCGGTCCATTGGGCGAACCGCTTCAGTTCGGGAGCCGCGGGGTCAACGACTACCCACTTGTCGGTGAGTTTCTGCTTCAGCTTTTCCGCCAGTTCAATCGACATCCGGCACCTTCCTGCACCCAGCTCACTTTGGTTCTCGGTCAATCTGATTTTCAAGGAACCGCGAAGGGAAATCAAGGAAGCCCAGGGAATGCCTTCCCTGGGGGGCTTCACCTGTTAAGATACGGGCCAAACAGGGCCCACCCGTGGGTGCATCTCAATTTCACGCGGAAAGCGAATCTGGTCATGGCGAGTTGTGTGCTGGCGTACTCGGGCGGGTTGGATACTTCGGTCATTCTCGGATGGCTGCAGGACGAAGGTTACGAGGTCCACTGCGTTTACGTTGACCTCGGCCAGCCGTGCGAAGATCGCGAGGCGATCCTCAAGAAAGCCCACGATTGCGGGGCGAAATCGGCCCGCATCGTCGACGTGCAGGAAGAGCTCTGCCGCGATTTCGCCTTCCCGGTGATGCAGTGGCAGGCCCGCTACGAAGGGATTTATCTCCTCGGCACCTCGATCGCGCGGCCGCTGATTTCCAAGGTTTGCCTGCAGGTGGCGAAGGAAGTCGGGGCGAATGCGTATGCCCACGGCGCGACCGGCAAGGGGAACGATCAGTGCCGGTTCCAACTGGCCGCGGATGCCCTCAATCCGCATGTGAAGATTATCGCCCCATGGCGGATGGAAAAGTTCCGCGCCCTGTTCCCCGGCCGCACGGAGATGATCGCTTACTGTGCCGAGAAGAACATCCCGGTGAAGGCGTCGGTTTCGAAGCCGTATAGTTCCGACGAAAACTGCCTGCACATCAGCTATGAAGCCGGCAAACTCGAAGACCCGACGGTGTGCGGTGTCGACATCGTCGAATTCGGTATGACGGTCTCGCCGCAAGCCGCGCCGGATAAAGTCGAGTCGGTCAAAATCGGTTTCGACAAGGGGGTGCCCGTCACGCTCAACGGGCAAAAACGGTCGGCCCTCGAAATGGTGAAGGAACTCAACACCATCGGTGGTCGCAACGGCGTCGGCCGGATCGATATGATCGAAAACCGCTTCGTCGGCATGAAGAGCCGCGGCGTGTACGAAGCCCCCGGCATGACGCTGCTTTATGAAGCCCACCGCGTCGTCGAACAACTAACGGTCGACCGCGACCTGCTCCATCTGCGTGACCGCATCTCGCCGGAAATCGCCGAGATGGTGTATTACGGATTCTGGTATACCGCGAAGATGGACGCCCTGATGGCCTTCTTGCAGAATTCCCAACGGCCGGTGACCGGCGAAGTGACGTTCGGGTTATACAAGGGCAATATCTTCGTTCAGAGCCGCACCAGCCCGAATAGCCTGTACGACGAAGCCATCGCCAGCATGGAAGGCGGCGGCAGCTACAACCAGACGGATGCGGAAGGCTTCCTGCGCATCATGGGTCTGCCGAGCCGCGTGCAGGCGGAAATCCGCAAGCGCGGGTATTAAGCGACGCCGCATCCCGGCTGCTTCCTCGCAGCCGGGATGCTTGTTCGTTGCGGATGGGGCGGAACTTGGATGCGGCCTGTGGGATCCGCTAAGCGGCAAGCGTCTATTGGAGGTCGCCCGAGGGTGACCACCCCGGTTGCGGAGCCGCGTGGACAATCGGCGTGACGGTTGCCTGCAACGCCTTTACGCGGTCCACCATCGTCGTGACATCACTTGAATTGTCCGCAAATTCCCAGGCAAATTCGCTGCGATAGGTCGCACCGGGGGCAAGTTTCGGCAACCGATCTTGTTGCCGTTCGTACGCCCGAAAGTTCGGCAGGTTCACGCCCGGTTCGAGACCGGTGACATACCCTTCAGCCAGCGATTGCGTGTTCTTCCACACCGTGAAGCACGGCAATTGCTCGGTCTTGAAGTGTACGCCGAACGCCGCGGTGGCCGCTTTGTTTTTTAGCACGGCGGTCGACCAACCGTGTTCGTCGGCCACCGGGCGGTAGAAGAACGCCTCTTCCGGCAGCCCGGTGGTCGGCGGGCCATATACGGCATGGTTTGCGACGCCCTTCGCTGAATGCGGATCGCGCGGCACGATTTCGCGATGGGGGACGACGTTCTCCGAACCTTCTTCGAGAAACGGCTGGCCAATATTGATGTGATACAAAAGTGATAACGGCGTTTCCGATCCACCGAGGTTGGTGACTTCATCGATGAAATCGACGCGCGAACATCCCGCTTGCATGCGCACGGTCGATGTAATTCGCAGGGCCGGGCCGAACATCGATGCTTCATCCACCACGCCCTGTACTTCAATGGTTCCTGGCCGTTCGGAATCAATTCGCACTACCACGCGGTGAGCGGGCAAATTGGCGATCCGTCCGTGCAGTGTGATCGCCGTGCCTTCATCCTGTCCCGGCGGACCGTTGAACGCCAATCCACAACGGCACATCAGTTCGTTGAAGCCATTCAGCCATCCAAGGCCGTTGCGATCGTGGAGATTCACCAGCGAAGGATGAACCGGGCGTCGCACCGGCGATTGCCAGCCGAGCGGCAAATCGCGGTACCGTCCTTTCCACACACCCATGCCGCGGGTCGGCAGCAACGACAGTTCGATCGCGCCGTTATTGACCGTCACCACCTGCACACCGTCGCTTTCGCCGCCGCGGAGGGTGGTCGCCGTCACGCCCCAGTGTCCGGCCCCGGCGAGCGGGCCGCATTCCTTTGGGCCGACATGGAACGCATCGTGATGGACACCCGAATCGCAGCAGGTAATGACGAAGTCTCGATCCGGCAGCATGGGATCCCTGGCAAATAGAAACCGATTATTTCGACAACGGGACGGGAGAACGCTCGCAGAGGACCGGATTTCCGCGTACTGCTGGAATGTCACGCCCGTGGCGACTATCGTTGTTCGTTCCGACGTTTCGCCCGCAACTCCTCTGCGGGGAACAGTCTAAGTGGGGTCCGTGAGATTCGCCAGCTTGCGGTGAGCGAGCCCGATTTCTGATCATGTGTCGGTGAGAAGAGTTGGGGCAGGGGCTCCGACCTTTGGTGTTGAAGATATCAGGAAACTGAGGTCGGGGCCCCCGCCCCGACGCCTTTGAATTCGTCCACTGTCTAATCCGTCGTGTCCTGTGTTTCGAGATCATTCATGTCGACGAGCGATGCCGATCTGTCCGTCACCCCCTATACCGAAGCGTGGTACGAAGCCCATCGCCGGACGCTGGGGGAGATTACCTGCCGTGAAGTCGGCATCTATGCCGTTCCTGCGGACATGGTGCTGTCGGTGGTCGTGCCGGTTTACAACGAGGAAAAAACGTTGCGGTCGCTGGTCGATCGTGTGCGGCGCGTGCCGATCCGCAAGGAGATTGTCCTCGTCGATGACGGTTCCAAAGACGGCAGCCGCATGGTGATGCAGGATCTGGCGGCGGAAGCGGCGGCGAATCCCGATCCGATGAACGAGATCGCCTGCCATTACCACGTCAAGAATCAGGGCAAAGGGGCGGCGGTTCGGACGGGGTTTTCAAAATCAACCGGTCATATTGTCTTGATTCAGGACGCCGACCTGGAATACGACCCCGGCGAATATCCGCGGTTGCTGCGGCCGATTGTGGAAGGGAAAGCCGATGTCGTGTTCGGCAGCCGGTTCCTCGGCGATCACGAGCATCGCGTGCTGTACTTTTGGCATTCGGTGGCGAACAAAGGGCTGACGTGGATCTCGAACTGCTTCACTGATCTCAATCTCACCGACATGGAGACGTGTTACAAAGTCTTCAGTCGCGCGGCGATTGATTCCATCTGGCCGACGCTGAAGCAAAATCGCTTTGGGATCGAACCGGAATTAACGGCGAAAGTGGCGCGACGCAAACACCGGGTGTATGAGATGTCGGTCAGTTACTCCGGTCGGACATACGAACAGGGCAAGCACATCCGTCCGAGCGATGGCTTCAACGCGCTGTGGTGCATCGTCCGCTACTGGTGGGCGGATTAGTGGGTGGTCGCGGGCGAATGATTTAGGAGTTACGCAGTGGCTGGGTTTGGTTGGCGATAGTGGGGTTGGGTGCGGTAGGCGCGGACGGCGTCGCGGACGATGCCCCACTTCGCGGACAGCCAGTTCATGCCGGTGTGGAAGCACCACTTTTCGATCACCAGAAAGGCCCGCA
>JAKFUG010000023.1 GCA_021732785.1 Planctomycetaceae bacterium | reverse complement strand
TTCACGACGCTGCCGGCGACTTTGGACAACCGTTTGTATTTTTCGTACAGCGCCAACTTCACTTGTCGCTTGAGTTCGAGAGATTTGGCCATGATGCCCTGAGGTTTACGAGGACCACGAAACTGTCAACCGGACGAATGCCCCTCCGCGGGATCGGGCAGTATAGTCGCCGGGTGCGGGACATGCAAGCGAGCGCGCAACTTCTGATCTGCCAGTCAGTTAGCCAATTCACTCCAGCGTTCGCTGTGCAAACGCAGGCTGCAGCGTCGGGAAAACCACGTTCTGGCAATCTTCCATCCGGGCCACGAGTTGGCCGGCTTGATCACAGAACTCGATATCAGCGCGAACCATCTGCTCGGTGGCCTGAGTCACTTTCGCCGTAATTTGCACCCCCCCCTTCGGAAAGGAACGGCGGAATTGACGGTACCGGCCAATCCCACACGGTAAACAGGGCGTCTGGCTATGCGACAGCGACCACACAATCATCGCCTGCAGCGCCACGTCGATGGCCAACGGATCCGCCAGCCACGCCGCACGAATCGGCTCGCGCGACCACTCGGTCGGGGCGGGGGCCGTGCGGCTCCAGACGGCGATTCCTTCCTCGGAAAGCGAATCGATCCGCTCCAATCCCTGAAGGGCCGGGCCGTGGAACAATTGCGGATAATACTTGTCGAGCGCACACGGTGCGCCGGCGATCTGCAACAGCGGGGCATCGGCTTCCGGAAGAACGTTGCCCAGCCAGATATCCGCGACGGCGTGAATGAGCGGGTGATCGCCCCGCGGGGATACCAACTGCGCGGGAATGAGGAAACGTCCCCCGGCGCGGGTGGTGCGACCAATCATCACCTGTAGCTTCACGACCTCGTCGCGATCGAGCCGAATCCCCTTGAAGATTTTCAGTCGATCCAGGCCGATAAACTCCAACCCCGGGTGGCGGTGCATCACCCCATGCGCGAGCATCTCGGTCACCAGGGCCACGGGCAGGACGGCTTTCCCGCCCAGCACGTGATCATTGAGGATAGGGAACTTCGCAACACTGATTTCGCGTTCCCAGCTCAATCGCGCATCGGAGGGCAGGCCCGGGGCGGATTCCGCAGAGGGCTTGACCGCGGGTACGTGTGCCGATCCCGAACTCAACGGCTTTGAACCCGGTCCCAGAACCACGACTTCCACCAGCGATGTCGCGGGCTGCCGAACATCACGAGCAAACAACTCCGCCCCGGCGTCGAGCGGAATCAATCCCACACCCTCTTTGGCAAAGAGGGCTTTCAGTCCCCCCTGCACCATGCCGCCGTCCCACGGTCCCCAATTGAACGAAACCACGCGGCAACCCGGTTCGCGGCGATGGAACTGCTGCGCGAGTTTATTGAGGACTTCATTGGCAATGGCATAATCGATTTGCCCGGTGCGGCCATAGCGACCGGTGAAGGACGAGAACAACGCGAGCACACGCAACGCTTCCGCGGGGACGGCTCCCAGCAGATTCCGCAAGCCGACGACTTTGGTGTCGAACACGCGGTCGAACTGCTCGCGGGTTTTGTCTTCGATCTTTTGATCGGCGAGCACACCGGCACCGTGAATCAATCCGCGCACCGGACCGTAATCGCGCTGTAATTGTTCGACCAGCCGACAGACGGCGGTGATGTCCCGCACGTCGACGGAATGATACTCGGCGTCCGCACCCGCCTGCTTCAGTTCCTGCAACGTCTGCGAAATTTCGCGCTGCGCAAGGATCTGCTGGCATTGCTGCTGCATGCTCCGGGGCGATGTCACCCCGGCGGACTTCGCCAGTCCCTGCTTGATTTCGATCTCCGTGCTGAGCGGGCTCAACCAATCCGGCTCGACCGTGGGCGGCGCACTGCGACCGAGTAACACCATCCGCGGTTTCACGGCCTTCGCCAGCGCCAAGGCCGCCGCCGCCGTCACCCCACGGGCACCCCCGGTGACGAGCACGAGATCCCCCGCGGACAATGGTGTCGCCGAGACTGTCGGCACTGGCGCAGCAATCACATCCACCGTGGTGCGAACATTCGGCGTCAATCCGCATTCCAGCGGACCCTGATTCAGCAATTCCTGACAGAGCGCCGCGGCGGCATCGGTCGGTGACCATTCGCCACCGAGATCGATCGCCTTGCAGGTGATTTCCGGCCATTCGTGACGCACGGTTTTTGACAGTCCCGCCAGTCCGCCGGACGCCGGATCGACCAATAATCCCGCACCGAATCCACAGGCCCCGTCGAGTCGGCTGACCGTCGCCAACACGGCGACTTGACCGCGGCGCGTCGTCTGATGCAATGCGGTTCCCGACTTCTGCAACCATTCCAGCGCATTCCACAACCGTTGATCAGACATCCCGCCCGCGGGGGAGAGAATCACGAGTCCGGCGAGCGAACCGTTCTGGGCGTGGGCCGTCGGCTCATCGAAGTGGACAATCCGGGGTTTGAACCCGGCGGCGGTGAGGAGTTTCGCCAGTTCCAGCGACAATTCCGTGCCATCGTCGGTGATCCAGAACTCCCCCCCCGCCGGCAGCGCGAGCGGTTCGCGGGGTTCATCGGCCAACGTGACCGCCAGGACTTCGCCGCGGACCAGTTGCGCCGTGGGGTCACTGGAGACTTCCACCTGCGGCGCGGCAATCACCGGATCGATGACGGCTTCGGCCACAACTTCGGAGCGCGACACCACCGCCGGAACGGTCGTGACAGTCGAAACGGGTAACGACGAGCCTTCGAGCAACGCGATGACATCCGACAGCCGATGCAGCGTCTGCAATTGCTCGGGTGTCACCGCGGGCAATTGCGGCAGTTGTTCCTGCAATGCGGAAAGAATCTCAACGCGCTTGATGGAATCAATGCCGAGGTCATGATCGAGACTCATCTTCGGTTGCAGCATCTCGACCGGGTAGCCGGTCTTCGCCGCCACGACCGATAACACGATCGGCGTCAAGGAACCGTTGCTCTGTACGACAGGGGCCGGAGCGTCTGAGCGAAGCGCCGGGACGGTTGGTGAAGTCGCTTCCAAAAGTGCAATCACATCCGACAACCGATGCAACGTCTGCAATTGCTCGGGCGTCACTGCGGGCAACTGCGGCAACTGTTCTTGCAATGCGGACAAGATTTCGACGCGCTTGATGGAGTCGATGCCGAGATCGTGATCAAGGCTCATCTTCGGTTGCAGCATTTCGACCGGGTAGCCGGTCTTCGCCGAGACGACGGATAGCACAATTGGGGTCAACGCGCCCGCCGAAGTTTGAGCGATTTGCGTGACCGGAGTCACCACCTTAGCCTGTGTTGCGACCGTCGGTGCGGACGCTTCCAGCAGGGCAATCACATCCGACAACCGATGCAGCGTTTGCAGTTGTTCCGGCGTCACCGCGGGCAATTGTGGCAACTGTTCCTGCAATCCGGACAGGATCTCCACACGCTTGATAGAGTCAATGCCAAGGTCATGATCCAGACTCATCTTCGGTTGCAGCATCTCAACAGGATAGCCGGTCTTCGACGAGACGACGGCCATCACTATCGGCGTGAGCGCGTGGCCCGTAGGTGCCGCCGAAATCGGTGCGGAGACCGGTGGTGTTACAGGCCCCTTCGCCACGGGTGCTGGAGCCACGGCTTGCGGTTGCGGTTCGATGCGCGGCGTCACCATCGGCGCGGGAGCCGGGGCCGCCACGGGTGCGGCAATCGGTGTCGGTGCGACGAGACGGGCGACCGGTGCCGCGGTGATGCTGTTGCCACGCGCGAGTGCTTCGAGCGTCCGCAGCGCCGATTCCTGACCTTCGAGGAACTGTCGATGCAACCGGGCGGTCTCTTCGTGCATCTTTTGCAGAACGCCGAGAGCCGAGGCATTCACCGGGGCGCTGGTCATCAATGGGGATGAAACGGGAGCCGACGGTGCAATCATTGGCGGGGGTGTCACAAAGGATGCAACGGGGCGTGGAGCTGCCACGGGGGCCGGAGCAAGCACCTTCGACTGACTCGTCGCGGCCGGTGCAGCAGCAATTGGTGCGACCACGGCCGTCTTCATCGGCGGACGCGGCGGCTTCGGCGCGCGCGGCTTGATGTAGTTCGCCCCCGACAACGGCACGCGCAGCCGTTGCGGATCGACCACCGGCGCTTTCGGCGGCGTCGGATCCCAGCCTGTCAATTTCACCGGATGGCCCGCGACGGCGACTTGTGCCACGGCCACCGCGAGATCCCACAACCCGGCCCGTTTGCCCATCGACGCATCAATCGCCACGGCCCGGTAATCGCGCCCGGAGAGAATCGAACCGACCAGCCCCGACAGCACATTCCCCGGCCCAACTTCGACAAACGTCCGCGCCCCGGCGGCATACATATTCTCGATCTGCCGGACGAACTCGACCGGCTGCGCCAACTGCCCGGCGAGCAAATCGCGCGCAGCCCCGGCGTCTTCCGGATACTCTTCCGCACTGCTGTTCGCAAAGACCGGGACCTCGGCGGACGCGAAATCGACCTCTTCCAATTCGGGGCGGAACCGAGCCGACGCCGTCGCCACCAGCGGGCTATGGAACGCCGCGGCGACCAGAAGTTTCTTCCCGCGGATGTTCTTGCGGGCAAACAATTCCGCAGCGCGATCAATGTCCGGCAACCGGCCCGACAGCACGACCTGATTCGGACCATTACGGTTCGCCACGACGAGATCGACCGCGGCCTCCTTGATGATCGCTTCGACCTGCGACAGCGACGCGCCGACCGCGAGCATGCCGCCATCGAGTTCCTGCGCCTCGGCCATCAACCGGCCGCGCAACATTGAGAGGCGATACAATGCTTCGGGACGAATCCGCTTTGACGCACAGAGCGCGGTGAGTTCGCCATAGCTGTGCCCAGCCGTGACTTCCGGTTTCACGCCGAATTGTTCAAGGACCGCGAGCGCTCCGAGACTGACAGCTCCGAGCGCGGGTTGCGCCACCTGCGTGGCCCGCAGTGCGGTGTCCTGTTGTTCGCGATCTTTCGCATCAAACACCGGATGCGGATAAATGAGATCGCTTAACCGCGCGGCATCGTTCGTGGTCGCACCCGCTTCGACATACGCCCGGTTTGCTTCCGCCAGCACGTCCTGCATGACGGGGAACCGGCACGCCAACTCGCGCAGCATGCCGACCGATTGCGAACCCTGCCCGGGGAACAAGACCGCGAGTCGACCATCACACGCACCACGGTTGTAGAACACGCCATCCGGGGTCGACCACGAGGACTTCTCAGCATACTTGTCCAACAGCGAGACGGTCGTCGTCACCATGCCCGCGATGTCGGCCTTCTCGCGATCGCAGACCATGACCAGACGATGTTCGTGACGGGATTGAAACGCCGCGCGTGTCGCCGCCGCGCGGGTGCGAAGCTGGTTCGCATCCACCGGCGTTTGCCATGCGGACAATTGTCGCTTCACATCCGCGAGCGATTCCCCCGAGAACGACAACAGCAGCACGTCGTTGTCCCAGTCGGCTTCCGGCACCGCCGTCGGTGATTCTTCCAGCACGCAGTGAAAATTGCTGCCGCCGAAGCCGAACGCACTCACCGCCGCGCGGCGCGGATGCTGTTCGCTCGGCATCCACGGCCGCGGCGACGTGTTCACATAGAACGGGCTGGTCTCGTCGTCGAGCACATCCTGCGGCCGTTCGACTTTGATCGTCGGCGGCAGGACACGGTGCTGCAACGCGAGCACAGCTTTCAACAATCCTGCGGAACCGGCGGCGGCTTTCGTGTGACCGATCTGTGACTTCACCGAGCCAAGCGCACACCATTTCCCTGTCCGCCCCGAGGCGCGGTACACTTCGTTCAGCGCGGCGACTTCCGTCGCATCGCCGACCTTTGTCCCGGTGCCGTGCGCTTCGACGAGTTCAATCGTGTCCGGCGTGACACCGGCTGTTTTGTACGCATCTTGCAGGCAACGGATCTGGCCTTCTTTCTTCGGGGCGTAGACGGCGTTGCCCGCACCATCGCTGGACGTGCCGATGCCGCGCAGCAGTGCATAAATGCGGTCGCCATCGCGCTCGGCGTCGGCTAACCGCTTCACCGCGACGACGCCAATGCCTTCGCCGAGGATCGTGCCGTCGGCGTTGTCCGCGAACGGTCGGGCATCGCCGGTGGCCGACAGCGCGGGCGTCTTGCTGAAGCACATATACATGAAGATGTCGTTGAACGTGTCGACCCCGCCGGTCAACACCATGTCGGCCCGCCCCGACCACAATTCGAGGGCCGCGAGATGCAACGCACTCAGCGAACTCGCACACGCGGCGTCGACCACGCAATTCGTGCCGCCGAGGTCCAGCCGATTCGCAATCCGCCCCGCGACCACGTTGCCGAGCAACCCCGGAAACGAGTTCTCCTGCCAGGGCACATACGACTCGCCGATCCGTTCAATCACATCCGCCGCGACATCGTCCGGCACTCCCGCGTCCTTCAGCGCCTGCCGCCATTTCGGATGCCCGAGCCGTGCCCCCAGCGGGATCACCATCTCGAGCGCCCCGGTCACCCCGAGGATGCACCCGATCCGCGACCGGTCGCACGGCTTGCCGTCGGCTCCATACCCGGCGTCTTCGAGTGCCCGCTTCGATGCCACCAGCCCTAGCAGTTGCGACGTGTCAATCGCTTCGAGATTGCTCGGCGCGATGCCGAACTCGAGCGGATCAAACGGCACCGGCGACAGAAACCCGCCGCGTTGGGCATACGTCATGTCCGGCCGTTTCGGGTCGGCGTCGAAGTACGCCTCCGGCCGCCAGTGCGTCGACGGAATCTCATCGATCGCATCCACCCCCCGGCGGATGTTCGACCAGAACTCACCCGCCGACGCGGCTTTCGGGAAGAGACAGCTCAAACCAACGATGGCCAGCGGCGATGAAACGCTGGAAGCACCGGAATCACTCATGTCGCAGTCAACCTGACAAGGCAGCGAAAAACCGCAGCAGGCTCCCCCCCGGAGCACACCGCGCGCGACCTGCAGGATACCGTTTCCGCGACCCAAAAGGGACTCCCTTCCCCGCCGGAAGCGAGGTTTCTGACGTCGCGGTCCCATCGACTTTGACGGATACGACGACTTTGCGGCGGGAAAGCCTCGCCCCGCGAGGCTTCCCGTCGGGTGCCATTCAAGAGGCAGGTCAACCTCAACAAGAGGTGGAGTTAATCGCGTGAGGCGAATTCCGTTAGAAACATGCCAATCCATGACGATGGATCATTCCGTCGGGTTCGCCAAGACGATATATTTCATTACGGAACAACTGTGCGTCATTCTCATTCCGTTCGTGTTCGGGGCTGAGCGATGGGTCGAGCGCTCAAATCACACGCGGAACCGGCAATGCTGGCGTGGTGTCGAAAGACTTCTCGTCGCACTATTGCCGAGGCGGCGAAAGTCGCCAACGTGTCTGAGGCAAAAATTGCCGATTGGGAGCGAGGCAAAGAGAGCCCCACGTTCCGCCAACTGACACTGTTGGCAACTCTTTACAAGCGTCCAACGTGCGTCTTCTACTTAACGGAACCGCCCCCCGATTTCACTGTGATGCGAGACTTCCGATCACATCGTTCCAAAGAGGTCCGTGATTTTTCTCCGCAACTTGCCTTTGCGATTCGCGAAGCGAGGGAACGATCTCGTTGGTTATCAGACTTTCTGCGAGCGTCTGAAGAGACGCCGATTAGCTTCATTCGCTCATGTTCGCTGAAGTCGCCGACGGTCAAAGCCGGAGTAAAACTTCGTCGCGCCTTGGGTATGACACTGGTCGACCAAGCTAATTGCCGAGACAAAGACGCGGCATTTCGATTGTGGAGGCAGAAGTGCGAAGAGGCTGGTGTATGCGTCTTTATGGTTGGGAAGATTGAAACCGCTGAGATGCGCGGCTTTGTAATCGTCGATGAGTACGCACCAGTAGTTGCGGTCAACTCGAAAGACAGTGCTGCGGGGAAATCCTTCACACTGTTGCACGAGATGGCCCACCTGCTTCTCGGTGCCGAAGGCATTTCCGATGTCGCTTTTAGTTCGTCGCTGTATGCCGATAGTGCGAAAGTGGAGCGGTTCTGTAACGCAGTGGCGGCTGAGGTGTTAGTTCCTTCGGTGGACCTCGCTCGAGAGTTTGAAAAATATGGCGACGACCGCATGGTTGCCACCATTCAACTGGCAAAGCGATATCAAGCAAGTGAAGAGGTCGTCGCGAGGAGGCTTTTAGAGTTCGGTAAGGTAAACAAAGAGTTTTACGGCAAGATTCGCGCAATCAGCGCGGCGCGAGCCGCGCTGGCAATCGAGAAGGAAGCCCAAAAACCAAAGGAGGGGCAACCAATCAAGCAGTTTAGACTCACTAAAAGCCGTGTCGGAACGCGATTTTCAAAAGCAGCTGTCGCCGCTTTTCACGAAGGCGATATTGATGGGTTTGAACTTTCCCGATTGCTCGGGATGAAACTTGACCATCTGCGAGATTTGGAATCGTCGCTGTTTCCGTATCACGCCGGATACGGAGGCGGGGCCTTATCGTGACCAAAATTTATTGTTTAGACGCCGGTGTCTTCATCAACTCGTGGACCAAGCATTATCCAATTGAAGTGTTTCCTTCCGTTTGGAAGCACCTCGAAGGGCTATGCGGTTCGAGACGAGTCTGTGTTCCATCAGACGTGGCCAGCGAGGTAGCGGTCGGAGACGATGGCGTATGGCAATGGCTCAAGGAACACAAGAAAATAATCGCAAAGCCCAATGACGACATCATTCTCCAAATGAAAGAGATAGTTAACAGGTTTCCAAGACTCACGGCAGAGGGAAGCACGCGTTCTGCTGCTGATCCGTGGCTAATCGCTCACGCATTCATAAAGGGTGGCATTCTAGTCACCGAAGAGCAGCCATTTAGAAACCTGAATAAGCCGAAGATTCCCGACGTTTGCATGGAACTGCAAATGCCCTATACCAATACCGTAGGGCTTCTTCGCGACACAGGCTATTGCGCCAAAATTAGTTGAGCCAACCGCGAAGACTTCGCATTCCTTGTCTCAGCTCTCGTAAAACCCAGATGCTGTCCGCAGCATCTGGGTTTTATGTAAGCTTTTAAGAATCCCGTCACAATGAAGGCGGATTTGTTATCCTGCGGGAAGACCCGGACGCCCAAAGCGCCGTCCAAGCTATGCGTCTAACCCCATCGGAGATCGATCGATGCGCGCTGCCGTCATCTTTCTGGTTGCGTCACTGGCTCTCTCGTCCGGCAAAACACGCGCTGACGATTCGCCTCAAGCGTGGGAGTTCATCGGTATTACACAGGCGGCTGCGACCGTCGATGTGCGTGGGCGGGCGACCGGATATGTGACGCATGTGGCCGTCAAGGGGGGCGATGCGGTCAAGAAGGGCGATCTGCTGTTGGAGGTCGACCCGCAACCGTATCGCCTGGCTCTGGATGCGGCCATGGCGCGGGTGAAAGAGGCCGAAGCGCGGTTATCGATGGCTAGGATCAAGGCCGCGAATGCCAAAGCATTGCACGATAAAAAGGTGCTCGGTCCAGACGAGTTGGCGCTCAGCGCGGGGGTGTATGAGGAAGCGGAGGCCGCACTCGTGGGTGCGAAAGTGGAGGCCCAGCGGGCTGAATTGACGCTGTCGTGGACCAAAGTTACAGCCCCCTTTGACGGCCGCGTCAACCGCATCCGCGTCACGGAAGGCGACCTCGTGGCTGCGGATCAGACGCCGCTCATGACAATCCTGTTCATGGACCGTCTGCACATCGTCTTCAATGTGCCCGAACGTCTATTATTGCAGTTGCACCGGGATGGGTTCTCCGATCCGAGCAAGTTGAGCGTTGCCGTGGGATTCGCTGGAGACGAGGGCTTTTCCCAGACGGTGAAGCTGGACCTGATCGACTCGGTGGTCAATCCCCAGACGGCGTCCGTTCAATTTCAGGCGACGCTGCCAAATCCGAAAGGCATGCTCCTGCCCGGCATGTCGGCCCGCGTCCGGCTTACTCCGGTTCCTCAATGAGCCCGGTGAGTCGTGAGTGAGTAGGGTGCGTTGCAGAACACCATTTCTCTGTTGTTGACCGACTCCAGACGGTGCATTGCGGCGCACCCTAATTTATCAGATTGCAGCGATGAACCAGCTTGAGAGCAAACAGCGGATGGACGCGGGCTTGATCGTTGCTGGCTGGAGGAAACGGCTCGTCGCACTGGCTGATCAACCGGAGTATGTCTTCCGTGACACCCCTCACCATCTGATCGAGCAACACTACCAGCGGCTCACCACCTTCGTCGGCTATTCCGAACAGGAAATCACGGATGTCGAAACACGGTTAAACGTCCGGTTTTCCGTGGTGTTCAGGCAATATTTGCTCCAAATGGCCAAGTCTCCCGGCGATCTGTTTTGCGGGAGCGATCTGGCAAGTCTCTCGGAGTTCGAACAGTTCCGGGTCAACGCGCTGGAGTTGCTGGCCGAGACCGACCCGGCACTCACCCTTCCTGCTGAAGCGATTGTGTTTTTATTTCACCAAGGGTACACCTTTGACTATGTGCTCGGAGTCGAGGGGTTCGATGGCCCACCGATGCAGTGGATGGAGACGGAGCGGGAACCTCGAAAGATCGCCTCGACGTTTGCGGACATGGTGGATGCCGAATTGCGACTGATGGAGAGTAATCATCGCCAGTGCCGTCAAAACGGTGGCTATTATCTGACACTCCACCCGGGAGGCGGGACCACTCAGTCGTACCCCGCGCTTGCTAGCGGCGAAAGGCCGTTGGATCAATGATGCAAACGACCTCGGGCAGTTTTGTAGGGTGGGCTGTGCCCACAAATTCTGTTGATCACGTTTGTCGTGAAGATGGTGGGCATAACCCACCCTACGAAGCTGAGCCGCGTGGAAGCTTCTCAAGTCCGGCGTTGTTGGTGGTTGGTCAGTTTCGAAAACCGGTGTCGGAGATACGCGGGAAACGGTGATCGACAGGGGAGATGCCCGTCATGGCGCGCATCGAATCGGATGGGGAACTGTGCGGAACGAGACTGACGTTTCCGGTCGCCGTTTCTGCCAATCGAGACTTGACAGCGGTTCGTTCGGCCCTGGAAGATATGGACCGTTTCCCAGAATCTGGGGACATCGCTGTTCTCGGCTGCAGGTCGACCAAGAGCGCGGGCCGTCTACATCTTTCACCGACCTCAGGAACTGAACATCTCGCGCAAACTGCGACTCGTCGTCGTGCTGCCGGTCGTCTGCGCTGTGGTCCTGCTGGCGTCACAAGTCCCATTCGCGGCACCGCCAGCCGCCAAACAGCCCGTCACGCTGGCCACCATTCCGGCAAAGACAAAGGCTGCTGCGCGGGAGGGGGGGAAGGGGACGTTCACCATGAAACTCGATGGTCAACCAGACATCCAAGGAAGTTTCGCATACGACGCACCGAACGGGGACGGATTTGCGAAAATCACGAGCGCTACCGCCACAAACAATTACCCCGTTCCAAGAGCCCTTGACACCGATCGTGCTTACTTATACATCAAGGACGGCATTCCCAAAGATCTAAACTTCTCAATGTATTCCTTAACCGGCCGCATTTCTTATGTAATTCGTTACGGTAAATCAGCCGAAGCCCTTACTGGCGATCTCCTTGTCAAATTCAAAGCCACAGGAAGCGGGACGATTACCTTGACCGCTCCGTAGGTCTCAACACGCTCCCTTCGTCAGGGTTGGGGAAGGGGGCTGCCGGTCTCTTGGCAACGATTGCGACAAATCACCGCGCTATTTCTGCGGAGCCTTTCCGGCGGTGAACAGCGCTTTCACTTGCTCCGCCGTCAACGCGCCTTTCACGATGCGCACGTCGTCGATGACACCTTTGGCATACCACGCATATTGCTCGCTGCCTGGAGCGGCGACGCCGATCTTCCACGTTTCTTGTCCATAGTCATACGATTTGGTGCCGTTGGCCCAAGGGTCACTCGTCTTATTCAGGATGCCATTGACGTAAATCTGCGCGACGCGCTCTTTCTGATCCACGACGCCCACGAGGTGATACCATTCGCCGGGTTCATACTCGTCTTCCCAGGTGCCGACGCCGTTCCAGACCGGGTCGGTGTCGCCCTTGAGCCAGTGCGTCATCGTGAATTGTTTGTGACGGTTGTAACTCAACCCGGTATGCCAGCCGGTCTTCATGAGAATGCCAAATTCGGCGTCATTGGCGGCGTCTTCCGTTCCGGGGGGGACCATCTCGGGCTTGAACCACGCCGCGATGGAATAGCTCTCGCTGTGAATCGAGTCGAGGCCTTTGGAGTTCGGCAGTTCCACCCAGGATTTGCCGTTGAACGCCAGCGCGCCGTCGATCTTCCCGGCAACGCGGCCAGGCTCACCCGCGATCTTGCCATCACTGCGATTCGGCGAACTATCCGCGACAGTGCCCCCTTTGGCTTCATCCAGCTTCCAGTGGGCCACCAACTCGGGATCCGCTGAGAAACTCACACGCGGCACAAGACCCAGAATCAAGACGAGAGCCATCGCAGACTGTTTCATGGTCGAACTCCTTGTGACAATGAGGCTACTTCTCGCGGTTGCTGCGATCAAGCCAGACCTTGCTCAAAAGAGTCTAGCATGGTGACCCATGACGATCTCCAACAGGGCCGAGTTGCAAAAGGCTCGCGACGGATGGCCGGGGCTGGACTGTAGGGAAGCCCCGGTATCGTGAGCGCGCGATTTCTCCGGGGCTGCGCGCGGACGCTCCCGCCCCGACGATCCTCGCTCGACTTCCCGATTGTGAAGCCCGCTTTCGCCCGGAAATCAACGGCCGGTCACGTCGATGCCTGGAATGGCCAGCGGGAACACGGCGTTGGGAGACACATCCCGCCGCAGGATTGTCTCCGCTTCCCGAATGAGGTCCGGCCGGGACGCGGCGAGGTCGTGGGCTTCGGCGATGTCTTTTGCGAGATCGTACACTTCCCACGGGCCGGGTGATTTCGTTTTCAGATTCTGCCGGACGAGTTTGAAGTCGCCCAAGCGGACGGCGACCTGCCCGCCGTATTCCGGGAAGACCCAGAGCATCGGTTTGCGATCGGCGAGTGTCGCTTGACCCGTCAGCACCGGCCACAGGTTATCGCCATCAAGACCCGCCGGGGCGTTGAGTCCGGCGGCGGCGCACAACGTCGGGAACCAGTCCGCGAAGTAGCTGGGCGTGGCGTTCACCGCACCGGCGGCGATTTGTCCCGGCAGCCGCGCGATCATGGGGACACGGATGCCCCCTTCGTAAACGCTCCCTTTATAGCCGCGCAGTCCCGCGGTGCTGTTGAAAAAATCGGTGTCCGCGCCGCCGATGTGGAACCGCGTTCCTTTGGGACCCGCATGCGTCGCGCCGTTATCGCTGCTGAAAACCACCAGCGTGCGATCGGTGAGCTGGAATCGATCCAGCGCGGCCAGCACCCGCCCGACGTATCCATCCAGGTCGGAGATCATCGCCGCATACCCGGCCCGGGGACGCGGATGCGGCAGGTAACCGCTGTCGCCCCGATAGACTTCGGTGTCCCACTCGGCAGGAAAGCGTTCCACCGACTCCCGCGGCGGGTGCATCGCCACATGCGGTTCAATGAACGGCAGGTAAAGAAAGAACGGCTTGGCCTGGTTGGCTTCGAGGAACTTTTCCGCCTCCGCGATCATCAACTTCGGCGCGTGCGTTTCGCCGATCCAGTCTTCCAGTTTGACTTCGCCTTCCGCGACCTTGGCGTGTCCGGGAATCGGCTTCGTGTTGATGGTCACCTTCTCGGAGTTCCGCCACACGTGCGGCGGGTAATAGCTGTGGGCGACGGATTGGCAGTTGTAACCAAAGAAGAGATCGAAGCCTTTGCGGCCGGGATCGCCGGTGCTGCCGACGGGGCCAAGTCCCCACTTGCCCATCGCGCCGGTGGCGTAACCCGCCTTCTGAAACAACTGCACGAAGGTGACGGCTTGCTCGGTCAGCGGGTGCTGGCCTTCGTCGAACTCGGGGAACGTTTTCTTCGCCTGTTGATTGCCCCGGACTTCCGCATGACCGAGATGCTTGCCGGTCATCAACACACAACGGGATGGAGCACAGACCGGAGCCCCGCTGTAATGCTGGGTGAACCGCATCCCCTGCGCGGCGAGGCGGTCGATGTTCGGCGTCGGGATCTTCTTCTGGCCGTAACAGCCGAGTTCGCCCCAGCCGAGATCGTCCGCGAGGATGAACACGACGTTGAGTTTTTCGGCCGCGGTCGCCGGAAGAGTTGCCGTCAGCAACAACAGAAAGATCCCCATTCGCACAATTTGCTTTCCTGTGATGGGACGGCCTGTTTCTCCGGGGATGATCCGTTTCATGGTTGCTTCCTGGCCTTCGTGTCAGCGGGAACCGCGTCCGGTTTGGCATTGGGGACGATGTTAGCGATGAGCCGCGGGACATAGGGACTGTAACGTTTGTCGGGCATGGGACCATTGGGATTAATGCGTGCGATCTGCGCGTGCAACGATGCGGCTTTCGGACCGAGGGCTTCGATGGCCGTGAGGGCCGACATGGCCACGAGAACGCCGTGATCTTTCGGGACGGCCAGTCGGCCCAGCACCGCGAGGGCGCG
Organism: Planctomycetaceae bacterium; assembly: GCA_021732785.1. GTDB lineage: Bacteria > Planctomycetota > Planctomycetia > Planctomycetales > Planctomycetaceae > DSVQ01. The sequence goes on along the minus strand of JAKFUG010000023.1, from coordinate 170,902 downwards.
GGAACGGGCTGCATCGTCGCCATACTCGGCAAGGGCCTGTGCGGCGACAATCTGCACCGCGAGCGACGAATCCTTCAAGGCGGCTTCCAGTTCACCGAGGTGGGATGCGACGCCGTCCTTGCCGCGCATCAGGATTCCCAAGGCGGCCCAGTAACGCACCGCACTGTCCTGATCGGCCAGCGAAGAGCGTAATTCTTCCACGGCCGGGGTCTGCAAATTCGACGCCAGCTCTGCCACCGACAGAAGCATCGCGAACGGATAACGATCCCGCGCCAGATCATACGGTGCCTTCTGCGGGTCGCGTGTGTGGAGTTCGATCTCCGGCAGAAAGGAGACATCGCGGACCTCGGCCAGATGTTGTCGCAACGCTGCGCGGAGTTTCTCCAACGTCGCTTGGTGTTCGGCTACCGTGGCGAGGTTCCGCACTTCGTCGCGATCGGTTTCGAGATCGTAAAGCTCCTCCACCGCCTTGGGGACTTGCCAGAACAGCGATTGGGCGGCAGTGGTCTTTCCCGCGGCGAACAGGTTGTACCAGACGCGCGTCGTCGGCGTCTCAAACTGATACGCCACGCGCTGGGCCTGCGAAACATGCGGCATGAAGTTTCGCAGATAAACATACCGGCCGTCGGTCACACTGCGGACGAGGTCCATTCGCTCATCCATGCGGCCGCGTTCGCCGAAGAGATACGGCTGCGGCGACGTCTGGTGCGGACCAGCGAAGGCATGGCCCTGCATCCACTCCGGCGGTTCGATGCCCGCGAGACTCAGCACGGTCGGCGCGAGATCCACAAAGCCCACCAGGCGATCGGAAACGCCGCCGGTTCGATATTCCTGCGGGGCGAGATGCTCCCATTTCTTCGGGAAATAAACGACCAGCGGCACCTGCAGCCCGGAGTTGCACGGCCAGCGTTTGCTGCGCGGCATGCCGCTGCCGTGGTCGGCGTAGTAGAAGACGATGGTGTCGTCCGCGAGACCGGCGTCCGCCAATTCGCGAAGATGCTTTCCGGCGTCGGCATCGGCTTCGCTCACCTTGTCGTAATACTGCGACCAGTCCTCGCGGACTTCGGGTGTGTCGGGATGATACGCCGGGATGCGGACGTCCGCGGGCTTGGTGATCTGTTTGTGCGGTCGCGTGCGAATCTGGCTTTCATGACTCTTCACCGAGTTGAAGATCGCAAAGAAGGGCTTGTTCGCGGGGCGGCTTTTCCAGTGGGCTTTTATGGAGGATTCGTCCCAGACTTGGCCGGGCTCGCGGAGGTTGTAGTCGGTCTTGCTGTTGTTCGTGCAGTAATAACCGGCCTCACGCAGAAACTGCGGATACATCTTCGTTCCCGCGGGCATGGACACCATCGACCGCATGTGCAGGCCGCCGAGACTCGACGGATACATTCCGGAAATGATCGCCGTGCGGGCCGGGGCACACACCGGCGCGATCGACCACGCCTTTTTGAAGATCATCCCCTTGGCCGCGAGGGCATCGACATTCGGCGTCCGGGCCAGCTTGTCGCCATAGCAACCCATGTGTGGACCGTGGTCTTCGCTGGTGAGCCAGAGAATATTCGGGACCGCCGCGGAGGCCGCGTGTGGTGCGGCCAGCGCCATAAGACCGACGAAGACAGGAATAAGGGCTTTCATGGGGATTTCTGCTTCACTGCGGAGGATTTCGTCATTGGAAGCATCACGCACGTTTGGTCCCCTCTCCCCCGCGGACGGGGGCGAGGGGACCGGAGGGTTCACGCCTTCTTCGCTTTCTTTCCCGCGGGTTCTGGTGGTTTCGGTTCGCCGTCGAAGGGTTGATTGCCGTACGCAGCGCGGGGCGGTTCGCCCGTTTCTTTCACTTCCTTCCGCAGTCGATCCAACTCTGCACGCAGTTCCTTCACGGTCTCGGCATACGCGGGGTCCTTGTAGAAATCCTTGACCTCCAGCGGGTCTTTCTCGCGGTCCAGCAACTCCCAGTCATTGACATCCGGCTTGTAGTAATGCACCAGCTTGTACCGATCGGTGATCACGCCGTAATGCGGGCGGACGCGGTGCGGCACCGGGAATTCGTAGTAGTGATAATACAGACTCGTGCGCCAATCGGCGGGGGTTTCACCGCGACACAAAGGCACGAGGCTGCGGCCCTGCATGTCGCTGGGAATCTTCACGCCGGCGACATCCAGAAACGTTTCCGGGAAATCCAACAGCGAAACGATCTTGTTGTTCACGCCGCCGGGTTTCGTCACGCCGGGCCAGCGGACCAGCAGCGGACTGCGCAGCGATTCTTCAAAAATCCACCGCTTGTCGAACCAGCCGTGCTCGCCGAGATAGAACCCCTGATCGGAAGAGCACACCACGATCGTGTTCTCCGCGAGCCCTTCCTGATCGAGGAAATCCAGCATCCGCCCGACGTTTTCGTCCACGGCTTTCACGCACGCGAGATAATCGTGCATGTACCGGTTGTAGCGCCAGCGGACGAGGTCCTTCCCCGTCGGGTTCGCCTTGCGGAAGGCTGCGTTGCGCGGTTCGTAGTAAGCGTCCCAGGCGTTCTTTTGTTCCTCGTTCATATTGGGAATCGGCCGGAATTTCGCATCCAGATCGGTGAAGGTGCGGTCGAGGCCCATGTCGTGATCGCTAACCGCCTTGCTGCGACCGGCGAAATCATCGAACAGCGTTTCCGGTTCGGGATACTGGCGGTCGTGGTCCCAGCCGAGATGCCGCAATGCCGGAGCCCATTCGCGATGCGGGGCCTTGTGCTGGCTCATCAGCAGAAACGGTTTCGATTTGTCGCGGTTCTTCAGCCATTCGATCGACAGGTCGGTAATGATGTCGGTGGTATAGCCGGTGTGCTTCACCTGTTCGCCGTTGCGGATCATCGGCGGGTTGTAGTACAGGCCTTGTCCCGGCAGGATGTGCCAGTGATCGAAACCCGTCGGATCGCTGATGAGGTGCCATTTGCCGATGATCGCCGTCGAGTAACCGGCCCCCTGCAGCAGCTTGGGAAACGTTTGCTGGCTGCTGTCGAACTTGCTGTTCGTATTGTTGTAGAAGCCGTTCATGTGCGAATACTTGCCGGTGAGAATCGTCGCCCGGCTGGGACCGCAGATGGAATTCGTCACCAGACAGCGATCGAACCGCACCCCTTCCTTGCCGATGCGATCCATGTGGGGCGTATCGAGCAATTTTCGTTTGTCGCCGTACGCGCTGATCGCCTGACACGTCAAATCGTCCGCGAAAATGAACAGAATGTTCGGCCGCTTCGGTTCCGCGGCATTCACCACGGAACAACTTGCCAGGAGCAATCCGAACAGACTGAAACGGGATAAAGACATCACGCTGTGTTCCTCGGTTGGTTCTGCGATTCCGGAGATGGTTCGTAGTCTACTAAGGATTCCAACCACAAGACATCGTTGTGTCCTGTCCCTTCTCCCCCGTCTGCGGGGGAGAAGGTGGCCGATAGGCCGGATGAGGGGGGCGTGCGCTTCACTGCGCCACGTTCCTGGTGGATTGTCACGGCCTGCTTTTCGGTAGTGGGTCAGTTTGCAGAGTCGGGGCAGGGGCCCCGACCTATGGATGTGAGAATCAACTGGAAATGATCGGTCGGGGCCCCTGCCCCGACGGGTTTGGATTCAAACTGACTCACGGCCTGATTTTCGTGTGCCACTGGCTCTGCCAGTGCATTGAACGGTATGCGTTCCATCGAAGAAAGACACTGGCGGAGCCAGTGGCACACGACCCGAATTCCTGGACTTGACGGAGCACTAGTCACAGGGCGAAGGCGCGACGGCTTTGAGAAAAGCGGTCGAAAGCGATCACCCCCTCACCCCAGCCCTTCTCCCCCGCAGACGGGGGCGAGGGGGCCGGGCGAGTCTGTTGGCCCGTACATTTGACAATCACCCTGCCATTTGGCGATGAAGGATGTGAAGCATGCAATTGTATTGAAAGGAACGACAATGTCGATGGGGCTCCGGTGGGGATGGATGGCGGCGACGTGGGGAACGATGGTTGCCGCGTCGGGATTTGCCGAAGACTTTGCTGCCCGGCGCGATCACAACTGGCACCAATGGCGCGGACCCGATGCGACCGGCGTGGCATCGTTCGGCAACCCGCCCATCGAATGGAGTGAAGAACGCAACATCCGCTGGAAAGTCGAGATTCCGGGCAACGGGAAATCGACACCCATCGTGTGGGAAGACCGCGTGTTTCTGATCACGGCGATTAACACCAATATGGTCGCCGAAGGTGCCGCGAAGCCCGAAGATCAACCGCAACGGCCATTCGGCATCAAGTTCCCCAATACGAAATACCGCTATGTCGTGATGTGTCTGGACCGTGCCACGAGCCGGGTTCGCTGGGAGCGCGTCGCCACCGAAGAACTGCCGCACGAAGGGCATCATGGCGATAACAGTTTTGCCACCGCGTCCCCCACCACCGACGGCCAGCGCGTCTACGTCTCGTTCGGTTCGCGCGGTTTGTACTGCTACGACATGGACGGCGAACTGCTGTGGCAGAAGAAACTCGACAATGTGGAAACGCGGCTGAGCTTCGGCGAAGCGTGTTCGCCCGTGGTGCATGGCGACTTCGTGGTGTTGAACCGCGACAACGATAGCGATTCCCGCATTCTCGTCTTTGATGCTCACACCGGCGATCTCCGCTGGGAAGCCAGGCGCGAAGAGAAAAGCGCCTGGGCAACGCCGTTGATCATTGAACATCAAGGCCGGACGCAGCTCATCACCAACGCCAGCCAGCGCGTGCGGAGCTACGATCTGAAGACGGGCGAGATTCTCTGGCAATGCGGCGGTCAGGTGGGCAACGTCACGCCCTGTCCTGTGGTGCTGGGCGATCACGTCATCTGCATGAGCGGCTACCGCGGCAGCATCGCGATGTCCTTGCCGCTCGATGCCCAGGGGGATATCACCGACAGCGATCGCATCGCATGGCGTTACGGCAAAGATACGCCGTATGTGCCGTCGCCACTGTTGTATGGCGACCTGCTTTACTTCAACAAGTTGAACAACGGAATTCTCACCATTCTCGACGCCAAGACCGGAATGCCGGTGTTGGAATCGGTGCGGATGCCGGGGATCGGCAACATTTATGCGTCGCCCGTGGGAGCCGCCGACCGCGTCTATTTCGTCGGTCGCGACGGCAGCACCCTGGTGATGAAGCACGGCAAAACGCTGGACGTCCTCGCCACGAACAAACTCGACGATGCCTTCGACGCCTCCCCGGCGATCGTCGGCAAGCAACTCTTTCTGCGCGGATCGAAGAACGTCTACTGCATCGAAACCGCCGGCCAATAATCCGCCGCGGAGAATGCTTCCGAGCGGCACGGCGCTAGCCGCCGGTGAATCGTATTCCGCTGCAATTCCGCTTCTCGCAAGCAAATCCTACGGAACCGGCGGCTAGCGCCGTGCCGCTCATGGAGAGGGTTTATCGATCCTCAATCTGCAGCTTGATCTCGTCCGAATTGCCGCGCAGTTCGGGAGCGTACATCGCGGAGGCCTTCGTCGGCAATGCGCTGAACTTGCCGGGGATTTCGGCCCGCAAACGGTATTTCATGGAGTGCTTGCCGCGCGGCAATTGTTTGACGAAGAACGCGACCCGTTCGTCACGGTATTCCACGTAGGCCCCCAATGAATTGCCCACATAACCGCTGCGGACTTCGACGGGTTCAAAGCCGGAGGCTTTCATGTCCTCGAAGACGAGGTACTCGTAATCGTTCTTGCTGTCGATTTCGAGTTCGACTTCCACGAGGTCGCCGCTGGTGACCGTCGCGAGATTTTCCAGTTCCGTTCGTTCATACTTTTCGACCTTCTCTTTCACCGCCTGGCCGCGACTCCCGGCGGCGTCCACGGTTTTGTCGACGCGGGTCAGCTTGTAATACTTCCGCTGCACCTTCACTTCGAGACCGGTTTTTTCGATGTGGTCTTCGAGCGTGAAGTTGGTGAGGTACGCATTGAAATACAGTGGCCCCTGTCCCTGCTTGCGGAACTCCAGTGTGTGCTCGCCATCGGTGACCGCATCGCCCATCAGGACGAAGGAGTTGTCGAACGAGAAGAGATTCGTTTTGTCGACGGCGACTTCTTTTTGTTTCTTCCCGTCGAGCCAGACTTCGATCGTCAGCTTCGGTTCGGCTTCCCCACTGGCGACGAGGTACTCCGCGAGGGCTTCAATGCACAGGCCGGTGTCGCGGGTGCTGTTCCAGTAGGTGCCATGCTTGCGGTTGTTGAGCAGGTACTTCACCAGCCGCGACGCCTTTTCGTCTTGCGGATTCACGCGGGTGAGTAGCTTGAGATAGTACGCATTGGCTTCGATGGTCGACCCGTGCCAGGACCACCACCAGTTGTTCTCGGGCAGCTTGAGGTACGCCGTCTGGTTCTCGTCGTCCTGTTCGAGGAACTGGTCGATGTTCTGCATTACGGTTGCCAGTTTCTCGGCCTGCTGCTGTTTCTGCAGCGCGAGTCCGAAAAGCGCCTTGGCATACACCGGCAGTTCGATGCGGTCACGGAACAGGAACTCGTTCATGTCTCCATTCGCGATGTCCGCATCGACGAGCAGCATGTAGACCAGCGCATCGGTCGCATCGGCCCGTTCTTTCCAGCGTTGATCCTTCGGCTTCGTCGCCGCACGCTGGATGAGTTGGACTTGCTCGTCCTGATAGCGCTTCAACCATGCGATCCCCTTGTCGAGCACACCCGGCACGATCGCCACATCGTTCTGAGCGGCGATCTGCAAGCCATGCACCACCGTCGCCGTGGTGTGCGGCGACGAATGTTCGCCGTAGCCGCTGAACCAGCCCCAGCCGCCGTCGCTGAGTTGCATCGCGGTCAGTCGTTCGACGCCGTCTTTCACCATTGCAGCGACCTCGTCCGCATCGAACACCGGATTGCGGTCGAAGCGTTTCCATTGCTTCGCGCGGTCCAGCGGATCGCCGAGTTCCTGAGCGTTGAGGTTCGTCCGCTTGTCCCGGATCGCCGCGAGATCGAGCTGCATTTTTTGCAGAATCCGCTGCGTGATCACCGTCGGCAGGAACCGGTTCAGCGTCTGTTCGGTGCAGCCGTAGGGATACTCGACCAGATACGGCAGCGCGTCGACCATCGCTCCGGCGAGCGTCGGCGAGAACCGGGCCTCGAGCCGCGATTCATTGATGCGCCGTTCCGCAGGCACATTCAGTTTGACGCTACCGGTCGCATCGGCGGCACGGATCGCGCCGGAGTACGATTCGGTCTTGAGCATGCCATGCACGTAGACCGGGAAGGTCATCTGCATCGCGTCTGATTCTTCGTCGGTCAGCGCTTTCATGCGGACGATGGCCGAGCCTTCATGCACGACTTTCACCCGCCAGTCGACACGCTGCTTGCCATTCGCGGGGATGACGATTTCGCCGGGCAGCGACCACTTCGGATCGGTCGCCGCGACGTCAACTTTTTCGGACATCGGCAGCAGCGTGCCTCCTTCGCATTCGAGGACCACGCGGACGGTTTTCTCGGTCGCAAGATCGTTGTGGACGATCGCCGAGAGAACGACTTCATCCTTCTCCACAAAGAACCGCGGGGCCTGCAACCGGACGAGGAGATTCTTCTTGGTGGTGACTTCCACGGACCCTTCACCGACTTTCGTCCCCGCGCCGAGCGCCCACGCTTTCACTTTCCAGCCGGTGAGATTCTCGGGCATGTCGAATTTCACCTCGGCGAAGCCCTCGGCGTCCGTCGTGAGACTCCCCGCCCAGAATGCGGTGTCCGCGAAGTTGGAACGGATGGTCGGTTCGATCATCTCGGGACCACCGCCGCCACCGCCCAATCCGCCACCGGCTCCGGCCGCATCGCCAAGCATCGCGGGAGCGGCCATCGGCACGGGCATGGCCCCTTCCATCATCAGCGCGCGACTGGCGGCACCTTTGAATCGAATACCGCCGCGCGCCCCCGGCAATCCGACCGGGGTGCCCGCCATGGCCTTTCCCCATTCCGGCAGATTGACGCCGATATCACCGAACGCCCCCAGCGTGTTCATGCCGGTTTCGTTCGGCTTCAGAATGTTCCACCCGGCGATGCCGAGGTTCGATTCATGACGGGGAGAATGCGACCGCCGCCATTTCCAGAAGAACTCGCGGATTTCGGGGATCGTGGATTCCCCGGCGATGTAGTCGATGCTGCGGTCATACACCGTCAGCACCGTCGACCCGACGAACGGCTTGCCTTTGTCATCGGTGAGTTTAATCTGCATCGTCGCGGCCTGACCGGGGCGATACTCCGCTTGTGATGGCTTCACTTCCACATTAATCACCCGTTTTTCCGGCGGGACGATGATCTCGCGAACTTCCTCGTGATACTTGCCGTTGGCGACGGTGAACGCCTCGATGAAAAAGTTCGGCATGTCCTTCTGCACGACCGCGATTTCCTGCACCGTGGTCTTGCCGGTCAGTCGCACCACCTGCGGCGGCAGCGCGATGCCGTTCGATGGCCGCAGGAACAGCACCACCGCGCTGTCGGGCCGATTGGTCGAGATGAGCAGCCGCACCTTTTCACCAGGCGCGTATTCGCGCTTGTCGGTGATCAGTTCGAGATCGTTGAAACGGAACTCGCGGCCATCGAAGCCTTGGCCGAGCACGTTGAAGACGTATCCCCCTTCAACGGTGTGCCCCTTCGCATCGGTCACCGCATACGACAACCGATACTGTCCTGCGGCCGACGCGACAAACTGCTGTGCGGCGGTTCCCTGTGCATCGGTCTTGAGTTCCCACGTGCTGACAACGGTTTCGTTCGGTTCCCCGGCGTCGTTGTACTTGATGGCAAAGAGCGTCAGCTTGCCTGCGCCGCTGACGGGCTTTTGATCGAGCGTCGAGACGGAAAAATTCGCTTTGACGGTGTCGCCGACGCGGTAATGCCCGCGGTTGACCCACGCGAAGACCTTGAACGGTTTGCGGGCCACGAGGACTTTGCCGGTCCCGACGATGGTGCGACGCGAATCGTCGACGACTTCTGCGGTGATCGAGTAGGAATGATCCTGATCGCCGTGGATTTCCTTCGCGGCGAGCGTGTCGATTTCAACCTTCACCGTGCCGTCATCGCCGATGTCGACTTCCTGTTCGGCGACGAGTTCCGGTTGTTGCGGCCCGCGGTGCCACCACCACGGGAACGGTCGCACGCAGCCCCAACGGCTCCAGCCGGGATAGAAACTGTAATCCGGCGCGAACCACCAATATCCCTTGCCGTAGAACCAGTCCCACCGTCCGGCGGGATACCACTGCGCGAGGTGCGTTGACCGTTCGACTTTGTACTTCACCTTCGCCTTGGTGACCGCCCCGCCGAAGTAGTATTTGGCGTTGATCGTGGCAGTGATCTTGTCGCCGAGCTGCACCGGTTCGGTCGGGGCATCGACGGTGACTTCAAATTCCGGCTTCTTGTATTCTTCGACACGGAACGAGCCCATGCCATCACGATCTTTGACCACGAGGTAAAAGACACCCAGCGGGGCATCTTTCGGCAGCGCGTATTCCCCTTCGATCCCGCCGAACTGGTCGCTGACCACCGGCTTCTCGAAGACGGTTTCGCCCTTCGGATTGATCAGCACAACCGTGAATTTCTGCTTGCCATACGGCGACGTATCGGGCTGGTCGTACTTCGCATCGCCCACCCAGAACTTGTATTTCACGGTCTGCTCGGGGCGATACACGGGGCGGTCGGTGATCGTGTAGACCTTGGTTTCGCGGTATTGCTCGTCGTGATACTGGCCGTACCACACGCCGGTAAAACCGAGGTATGCCAGCCGCCCGGCGTCCGTCCGCGCGACCGCCAGCCATTGGTGATCCTGCGGCTGTCGATTGTTGCCGAGCTTGATCTGCCCGTCGGCGTCCGTGAACTCGGAAAAGTTCTTGACCACGGTCTGATAGTTGTTCTGGTTGGGTCGGACCTGTTCCTGCTTCCAACCGAGCAATTCGACATTGGCGCGTGGCAGCGGTTGCCCTGTCACGGCATCAGCGACGTAGTACCACGATTGTTGATCGAGCTGTTTCCGCACGATCGCGGTATCGGCGAGCCACACAATCACGCGGCTGGTGTTGCCGCCATCCACCTTGCCGACGAGCAGATACGCCCCGGCTTTCTGCAACGGCGTGGTGACTGTTTGGCGACGGTCGACGTGCTCGGCTTTCGGATCGAGAGCGAGCGACCATTCCGCAGTTTTATCGCCGAGGTATTTCGTCTGGTTCTCAATGACGAGCCGATGACCGATGTCGCCGATGTTGACCCGCTGCCAGTCCACCTGCGTCGGATTCGATTTGAGATAGGTCTTCAGATCTTCCAGCAGCGTGCTGATCTTGATGGCATGCGCGGTGAACGTGATCTTCTTCGCATTGCGGAACCGCAGATCGATGGTGGCTCCGGTGCCAGCGGGTTGCAGTTGGACATTCTCGAATGTCGCCCAGTTGCCGGTGATTTGCCGGAGACGTTCAGCACGATGATTATCATCGCCGAATTTTTCCAGTGCCGTTTTCCACGCGGCCGCCGCGGCGACGTATTGCCGACGGTCTTCATAGAGGCTCGCCACCATATCAGCGGCTTGCGCGACGAATGTGTCGTTCGCGCGGGCTGAAATCGTTTTGTAGAGTTTCACGGCATTGAATTCGTCCGGCAACGAAAACCGTTTGATGCCGGTGGCGAGCCGCGCGAGGGTTTCATCGTCCTTCAACGTGTGAACCGCGAACGGACCGGTGGCGTCGTCGGCTTGGTGGTCGTCGTCCTGTGGCAAGAAGCCCGCCATTGTCTGCACGCCGAATTGCGAGTGCAGAAACCCGGCCCAGGTTGATTCGATTTCGTTCCGCAGATTCGCATCATTCGCAACGGCATTGGTGAGCAGCCAGCGCCAGCGTTCGCCATCGGACTTCGCCGCGGCGAACGTTTCGGGGACATGATAGAAGACGGGATTGCCCTCGGCGTCAACCGGCGCGCCGCGAGTGTTGCCGCCGCGCATGCCGAACCGACCACGGCCCCATTGGTAACCGGGTGCGGGATCGGGCAGGACCGCGAGATCGGTGAGGACCTGCAATTCCCAGGCATCGGCCCCGATGGTGTCCATCGCGACAGTTTCCGCGAACTGCTGATAGAACCGGGCGAGTTCGGGCTTCGAAGCGTCCTTCTGGGCGAATTCCATCGCTTGAGAAAAGAGTTGCAAAGCCCGCACGCGATCACGATCGGTTGTGGTGACGTATTCACCTTGCCCCGCCTGATTGCCGCGAATGAATTTGCCCGCGACGATCGAACCGAAATGATTTGCCTGCTGGTAATTCAACGCGGCTTGACGCAGCAGTTTCCAGTTCTGGCTGTGTGCGGAAATCGCCGCTTCGACGAGGCTGTCCCATTCCGTGAGATCGCCCAGTTGATTCAGGCAATCGACGGCACTGGAAAGATCGCGCGGGACCGCATCGGCACTCGTGTCGTCACTTTGCACCAGTTTCTTGTAGACGGCGTAAGCGTCCTTGAAGTTGCCGGCTTTGAATTGTTTCTCCGCCGTGGTCCGCATCCCTGCTTCTCCCGGGGCCTCCGCCGCATTCGCCCACCAGATGCCGCCCAGTGTGAACACTGCGGCCGCGAGACACCAACGCTTGACATTCATCATGTTGCGATCCATCCCCAAGAATTGGGAGGCAGATTTCGATCCATCGCGGCGTAGTATAACCCGACGAGCGCACCGTCGTCTCTCAATGAGGACGTGAAAGGCTGCGGAAAAGTTCCGGAAGACTTGTTTTTGAACGCGGACTGGGGCGTCGGCAAAGCGCGAGGGGGGAAGATTACTTTTTGAGGGGATGGATGACGAGGGCCCCGCTCTGGCCGGGCTGCAATTTCAGTTGCGGGTTATCGACTTCCGCCCAGAAGCGAATCTGGTTGTTCACCGGATCGATTTCCGGGCTGACGTACACGAGTTCGCCCGGAAGTTTCAGCGGCGGTTGCCCCGGCATGGCGGCCGTCAGAGTGACACTGCGGCCGATGGCTTCGCGCGGCAACGCCCCCGCGGGAGCAAAGCCTTCCGCGCGCAGCCGGTGCATGCGGATCACGCGCACGACGGGCGTTCCGGGTTCGAGCCATTCCCCCTGATGTTTCTTCCATTGCACGACAACGCCGGTAATGGGCGCGATGATCCGCCGCCGTTCCTGTTGCAGTTTGATGCGATCGAGATCGTGCTGCTTCAGCGATTGCTGAATCCGCGCCGCGGCCAGATCTTCCTGCGCCTGTTCGATCTCGAGCGCGGCTTTATCGGCGAGCAATTGCAGGCGATCGAGTTCCGTCTGCGACACGCTTTTCGGAAATTTGTCGACGGAATCGCGGGCCCGCTTCAACTCCGCTTTTGCCACTTCGCAGGATTTTTCGGCGAAGCGAACTTTGAGATCGTTTTCGGCCAGGCGGCGCGCTTGCTCGACTTCGGCTTCTGCACGGAGACGGAGCAGCTTCACATCGCGGTCATCCATTTGACCAAGCACATGGCCCTCTTCGACGACCTGCCCTTCCGTCACCAGACGCTTCAACAAGACGCCTTGTTCCTGAGCGGGGACATCGACTTGCTCGATCAATGTCACCACGACCGCGGGAACCTGAATTTCCGCGGTCGCATCGCCGGTCAGGCAAATCGTGATCAGCAGGGCAGCCGTATTCATCGTTTTGAGATCCGTAATGAATAATTAGGAGTCGCGTCAAAATAAGTTGTTCAATTTTCGCGATCGAAATCCGAAATCCGAATGTCGAAATCCGAAAAAAAACCGAAGCACCAAGGGAAAAACGTGCTGGTCTTATCCTATTTTCTCATTCGGATTTATGATTTCCTTCGGATTTCGGATTTCGGATTTCGAGTTTATAGCTTCCTGGTGCTGACCATTGCGCAATTGATTTTGACGTGAGTGCTCAAAGCAGTCTACGACTTCTCAACGTCCGGATCGATGTCCGCGCACAAACTGTCGGTCACCGCTTCGAACTGCGGACGCAGCGTGCTCAATTCCCGATCTTCGCCCTGAAACATGACCAACGCCGTGTTCTCGACCAACGCCACGGCACGGATAGTGGCCGAGTTCACCAGGTCCAGGCACACGAAATCGAGATCGCAACCGGCGGATCGCAGGTCATCGAATTCCGGACTGCGATCGTAGCGGTCGACTTGTTCGTATTCGTCTTCAAAGGCCGCCACAGCGGCTTCGACCACATCGACGACGTCCGTCGTCGGCGGCAACAGCGTCAACATCCAGAAGGCGAGACCGGGCGTTTGCAGATGGACGTTGATCGTCGGTCCGGTTTCTTCTTCCGTCAATGTCCAGTCCGCGGGATAACGGAAGCGCACGCCATGTCCAAGATACGTTTGCATGTCAAATCGACCCGATGATGCAGAACAGAAAGTCGCGCGAAGATCAAGAGCAATTCCCCTTCAGTTTGACAGCGCGGAAACGTCACGGCAATCGCGCGCAGCAATCTCGGGCTGTGCATTGTGGGACATCCGCCGGTGGAGTAACCTAAACGCTGTGGAACGCCAGGGAATCGGCGCTCGCGGCCGGTTCATGCCAGAGAGACGACGCCGAGCGTGGTCCTTCTGGGATTAAGATCGAAGCAGGAACGATGGGCGGGGTGCGTGCGATCGCGCATCTGAGAATTGTTCCTCGGGAGATGAAACAGATGGCATCGATTCGCGCTGAGGCCGTTGCAGAAGTGCTCTGGGAATTGAAGCGACTGGAAAAGCTCGCCACCTTCACGGAGGTTGCCGAACGGGCGGGATTCAAGCCCGGCGTGAACGGCAAGAACCTCTCCACCTGCCTCGACACGATTCGCCGCGACTGGCCGCACCTGCAATGGTGGCGGGCCGTGAGCGATGACGGACGTCTGGCCGCCGATTGCGAACAGGCCACCTTTCTGAAGTCCGCAGGCTATGAGCTCTCCGCGGCTGCCGGTCGCAAGACGATTCTGGAAATCGTCGGTTGCGATACGCATCTGATCTCGTGGAAGATCGTCGAAGAAACCGCTCCCGCCGTAGCGACGGTCGGCTGAGCGAAGAGAACATCGAACATGTTGTCGCGCGTCCTCGAACCCGAGGTGATGGACACCACCGAGGACGCGGTCGACTACAATGCGATGGATCACACACACGTCAACCGTGTGTTTGTTGATGATCTGTTGCGCGTGTGGCCTAAATCGGAGCAAACGCCCCGCGTTTTCGATGCGGGAACCGGAACGGCGCAGATTCCCATCGAACTGCTCGGTCGGGGAATCGCGGCCAAAGTCGTCGCGGCGGATGCGGCCATTGAGATGTTACGGATCGCCCGGAAGAACATCACCGCGGCGGGACTCGACGACGCCATCACCTGCGTGGAATGCGACTGCAAGTGGCTGCCCGATCCGGATGCCGCGTTCGACATCGTGATGTCGAACAGCATCATTCACCACATTCCCGAACCGTTTATGGTCTTCGGCGAATGCTGGCGGATTCTGAAACCGGGCGGATTGCTCTTCGTGCGCGATCTGCATCGCCCGCAGTCAGAATCTGAACGGAGTTCGCTGGTTGACCAGTATGCCGCCGGCGCGAATGATCATCAGCGCCGTTTATTCAGCGATTCGCTCCGCGCGGCACTCACCGTCGACGAAGTGCGCGACCTCGTGCAACCGCTCGGCATTCCTGCGTCGTCCATCACAATGACGAGCGACCGCCATTGGACGCTGTCCACGCTCAAACCACGCCTTGGCTGACAAAGTAGCCATCACGCTCCGCGTGATGAGCGGAGTGATGGGTACGACTCAGCCACTTCACCGCGAGCGATTCTTCCGTTTCGTGGAAAGTCGCAGCGCTTTCGGTTGATCCGCTCATCACGCGGAGCGTGATGGCTACTTTCACGACGCCTGTCGAAAACGCAGCGACGGCTTTTCCAGCATCACAATCGTGTTCGGCGGCACCGATTCGTACAGCGACACACTCGATCCGATCACGGCATGATGTCCAATGATGGTGTCGCCGCCGAGGATTGTGGCGTTGGCGTAGACCACCACATAACTCTCGATCGTCGGATGCCGTTTCGTGGTGCGGACGAGATTGCCTTCATCGTCTTTGGCAAAACTCCGTGCACCGAGTGTCACCCCTTGATACAGCTTCACATGATCGGCGATCTCACACGTTGCGCCGATCACCACGCCGGTGCCGTGATCGATGAAGAAGGAATGCCCGATGGTGGCACCGGGGTGGATATCGATCCCCGTCTTGCTGTGGGCCCCTTCGCTTAACATCCGCGGAATGAGGGGCACGCCCAATTTGTGCAACTCATGCGCGATGCGGTAGACCGTCACCGCTTCCAGTCCGGGATAGCAGAAAATGATTTCATCGAGACCGCCGGCCGCCGGGTCGCCATCGTACGCGGCTTGCACATCGAGACTGAGCGTGCGGCGGATCTCCGGCAACGTTTCGAGAAACTGCACCGCCTTTTCCTGACCGACGCTCTCAAAATCGGGCGTGACGTTGCCACATTCCAAACCGTTGCGTCGACGAAAATCGTGACGCAGCGCACGGGCAATCTGCTGCGTCAGCCGATCGTGCAGACTGTCGATGAGATCGCCGACGTGATAAGTCACATTGCCGAAGTGCAGATTCTGCCGCTTCCGATAGCCGGGATAGAGAATCTCCTTCACATCGCTGGCAATCTCGACCACGGCGTCAACGCTCGGAAGGGGACAATGACCCAGATGATGGATCGTGTCGATCTCCTGATACGTTTCCACAATGCGGTCGGTCAGTTCCGGCAAACGCTCCTTCAAGCGGATGTCCGTTGCCATGGAGAATTCCTCAGGCTGAGAGAGTCGCCCCCGTCGCGAGGGGCGTTCGTGCAACTTCCGGCAAATTGGGCCGATTTTGACGACCATGTCCGTCATTCTACGCAAGTTCCCGCTCACGACAATCGGCCTCGTGTGCATCGACGGAAAATACGTTGCCACCGCACCCAAAGTGACAGCCGCTTCCGCCGTTGCGGTACTCGCAACGCACACCGTCGCTATAGCCGTTAAGGTCTGCCCAACGTCGCGAATGCCGGAACGTCGAGTTTACCGCTTGAGTCGATCGCTCGTTCGATTTCAATCCGGTTACAGACAACTTCGTTCCCGCGACGATTCTCCTTGGCTGCCGTGCGCTGTCAGGGAGATGACGTGGACTCTGAAGCCCGACTGTCGTTCGATCCGCTGAGCGTCTCCACCCATTGGAGCACGCGGTTGTCGTCCGTTCGGCTGCCGGTTCCGGTAGACGAAGTGGACGTCGATGCCGAACGACTGGATGGCTGCCATCGAAAATTCCGCGACATCAGCCAGCGGACGCGAGCGTTGTGGAAACGTCCCGAATTTCAGCCCGATGGCGTACCGCGCATTATGCGACTCGGTGAAGAATCGCTGTCGCTGTCGCGGATGATTTGCGATGAACTCGTCGCGCACACGGTTAATGCGGGCATTTTTCTGCCGATTCCGCTCGACGTGCTCGAAGAACTTCTCGCCGCCAATTCGGTGATGCTCGATTGGCTGACCGAACGGATGGACGCCGTGGCGGTCTATGCGCCGCTCGCCGCCCACTTGAAAAATGTGGTTGAGGGAATCACATCCGGACGGCAAAAATCGAGCCGCGAACTGCGCGCATTGACGATGGACTTCATCGCGGCGGTCGCAAACGGTCCGATATTGATGCTGCACACGGCAGTCGATGCGCGGGCTCAATTTGACATCCTAAGTCCGGCGGGTGACTCGCGCAGCGGCTGGTTCGCACAAGGCATGCTCGCGGCTTCATTCTTGACTCGAACGATGAGCAAAGACGGTGCGCCGACGGAATCCTCGCAACGGCTTGCCATGTCGGCTCTCGTGCAGGATCTCGGCGGCTGGTGGAATGCCTCGCTGCTGACACCGAAATTAAACGACCCGCGGGAAAGCATCCCCCGCTTGCCACCGTATCACCCATCCACCGGGGCGACGATGCTCTCGGGGCTCGCCGATACCCCGGCGGAAGTCGCCATGATGGTCGGTGCCCATCACGAACGGTGCGATGGCTCCGGCTTCCCGCAACGACTTTCCGGCTCGCGATTTTCCTCGGCGACACAACGTCTGGCGTGGGCTGTCCGTTTCGCGGAACTCGTGCTCGATCCCCTCACCGCGGCGTGTGCCGTGGAATCGGGTGACGCTTTGGACACGGTCGCCGGTACGCGGCTGTGGCGGGAAGTGGTCCGCGGTGCATTTGATCAACACGCGGTGCGCGATTGGTTTCACGCGATTCGTCCCGGCCTTGTCGATGAAATTCTGTCGCTCTTTCCCAAGCATCAACGCCGCTTTGTCGATCTGGCGCATCGCCAAATCCCGGCACCGCATTCGCAGACAGCGCGGTCGAACTCGAACAGCCACGATGCCGTTCCCAAACCGCAATTCCTGCGTCGCGGCCGTCGAACCATCAGCGGCGGAGTTCCCATTGCGAATCGTCGACAGGAGGGCCGACCGTCATGACGACGCCGACGGCAACCGCTCCTGTCGACTCGCTGGCTTACTGGAACGACACCCGGCGGCCGTTCGCGAACCTGGTGTTCGTACTGCCGTGGATTGTCGTCTACGAACTGGGCGTGTGGGCCACCGGCGCGGGTGGTGAAGCCGTTCGCAACGGGGCCGATGCCTGGCTGCGGACGACCCTTTCCACGGTCGGCGTTTCGTCGGCCATGTCGTTGCCGCTGTTCGTGCTGGGCGGATTGCTCGTCTGGCATCTCATCACCGATCACCCCAGCTGCGTGAGTGGTGACACCCTCGCGGGGATGTTTGCCGAAAGCCTGCTGTTTGCCTTCGTGCTGATCTTGCTCGGACAGGGTGCGGACATGCTGCTGCACTCGGCATTCGTGCTCGATGTCACCCCCGCGTCGCCGATCACATCGCCGCCGGTGGTCTCGCTTGGTTGGGGTCTGCGGCTCATCAGTTTCGTTGGTGCCGGCGTGTATGAAGAGTTCGTGTTTCGCCTCTGCCTGTTGCCCGTCGCGTATTTTCTGCTGCGCGGCTTGCTGATCCCTCACACGCCGGCGGTGGTGGGGGCCATCGTGGCCACCAGCGTGATTTTCGGCTTGGCCCATTACCTGCCGGTAGACCCCGAAGTCGGGACCCGCGGGTATCTGTGGGCCGCCGGTGTGCAAGTCGCCGCGAAGCCCGAACTGTGGTTCGGTTTCGCGTTCCGTACGCTCGCGGGAGTCTTCTTTGCCGCCCTTTTCTATTGGCGTGGCTTCGGCATCACCGTCGGCTGCCACGCGCTGTACGACGTCGTGGTCGGCATCATTCTGATGAGCCGGTTGTAGGTTGGAAAGAATTCCGGAATGAAGTTCCAAATTCCAAACGCCAAGTTCCAAACAAATTTCAATGGATAAATTCCAAACGAAGATTGTCTCAGTCTGACTGCCGGACTTTGCATTTTCTTCGTTTGGAACTTGGAATTTGATCCTTGTTTGGAGCTTGGCATTTGGAATTTGGAACTTCACCCTCATCGGTGAGCGTGATACGCTGGTATCCTCTGCCCGCTCCCTCGCCGAGGCCCCGCCATGCCTGCCGATCCTGCCCAGACGCATGTTTCCAAAACGTTGAAGCACGGTGCGCCGCTGGTGTCGTGCCGGATCGATCCCACGGGGAAGTATGTCTTCGCCGGCGGGCAGGACAACAAGCTCTCGCGATTCACATTGGAAGGTGATGTCCGAGTCGAACTGACCGGTGGCCACGACAGTTGGGTCCGCGCAATCGGCTTCACACCCGATGGCGTCACGATGGTCACCGGCGGGTACGATGGCCGGCTCATCTGGTGGGCGACGGCGGCCGATCAACCAGTGCCGCTGCGGACCGTCGACGCCCATGTCGGGTGGATTCGCGGGATGGCCGTCAGCACCGATGGCCAACTGATCGCCACCGCGGGCAACGACCTCAAAGTCCGCGTCTGGAAGATGGCCGACGGACAACTCGTGAAAGAGTTCTCCGGCCACGAACGGCATGTGTATCACGTCGTCTTTCACCCCGATGGCAAGCAATTGTTGTCGGGCGATCTCGTCGGCAAGTTTTTTCATTGGAACGTCGACCTCGATGCTCCCGTGCGACAATTCGCGATTGCCAGCCTGTCCAAGTTCGATGCGGGTTTCATGGCCGACTACGGCGGTCCGCACTGTATGACGATCACCCCGGACGGAAAACGCGTCCTCGCCGGGGGCATCACCAATGTCACCAACGCCTTCGCCGGGGTCGGGAATCCCATCGT
This sequence comes from Planctomycetaceae bacterium, assembly GCA_021732785.1. Classification (GTDB taxonomy): domain Bacteria; phylum Planctomycetota; class Planctomycetia; order Planctomycetales; family Planctomycetaceae; genus DSVQ01. The sequence goes on along the minus strand of JAKFUG010000023.1, from coordinate 151,669 downwards.
CGTCGACATCGATTGGGATGCCGGTAAGGATGCCGTCACGCACCTCACCAAGGCCAAGCTCAACGGCGTGGCGTGGGGTGTCGCGAATCATCCGGAAGGCTTCGTCATCGGCGCGATCGGCGGGCAGGCGGGCGGACATCTCTTCTTCTGGAAGCCCGATCAGGCCGACGAATTTCACACCCTCAACCTCGGCAACTCCGCCCGCGATCTGTCGCTGCATCCGGACGGCCTCCGCCTCGCCACCGCCCACTTCGACGGCAACATTCGCATCAGTCTGATGGCCCCGAAACCCGCCTGAAGCCCAGGGATCGCCATCCCTGGGATGCTGAACTCTGAACGGCGCAGCCATCGGGTCCATCAGCACGATCAGCAACCACAGCCCGACGCCGATTGTCACGCGGCGGAGCCACGCTTCATCAATGATGTTCAGCCCCGGCACGGCGGTCGGCTCGAACCCCGCCGGGCAGCCTTCCAGAAACTTCGGCGACGTCCCCGGACCATGGGCGGCGAGCCATTCCCGATACTGGTGATGCACGTCCGCAGTGTTGCCAAACCGGGTTTCGAGCGTCTGGAAACTCCGGTCGGACCGGCGATTGAACTCGGCGTGTGTCGGATAATCGTCGACATCCACGGCCGCGCGATGGTACTCCTGCAGCAACTCGTCATCGGAGTAGACCGGGCCGGGGTGCGACCGCACGGGCAACCCGGCGGCCCGCCGCAGATTGGTCCAGTTCCCCCAGCGGTCGTAAATGTAATAGGGAGCAATGCCGGTCTCCCGCCGGAAGGTAAAGACAGTCACATTCGGCCCATGCCGAGCCGAGAGAGCCCGCAGTGCTTCCAGCAACGATTCGCGCGTCGGCTTCCCCATCATCATCTCTCCCGCAACACCCCCGTCTCACCAACGAGAGAGTGATCACATCTCTCTCCCCTATTACTGAGGGGGTTGCGCGCGATTTTTGAATGCTCCCTGTGTGAGAATGTTTGGGATGGAACGGATGCTGTTTGAGATTGTTGAAGAACACCATGCTGTGCGCGGGTCACCCGCGCACAGCGTGGCATGACAAACGCCGGTTGAAGTGCTATGCAACTCGTTCCCAAGCTCCCGCTTGGGAATGTCCGGCCCCGAGGCTCTGCCTCGAATTCCAGCCCAGTCGAAGACGAGGCAGAGCCTCGATCAAAGACATTCCCAAGCAGAGCTTGGGAACGAGTCGAAAAAGCCCTCGCCAGTGGCACCCGGCGCGATGTCTAAGGCATGACGGAAAGCATCTCACATCCCGGTTCGAGTCTTGTGCAGTTGGTGAGCAAGCAACCCCCCGATATACAGAATCGCATAGAGAGCACATAACGCGAAGAACGCCATGATGATTCTGAGATCATCCACTTTCGTCGCCCAGTACCCCAGCGGAACAAGCACCAACAACGGAGCGGCGAGAAGGAATGGCATCCAGAGATAGGCGTATAGGTAGGTCCATACGACCTTTTTCCAATCCATCGGCACTCGTCCAATGACTCGATATTCATCCCGCAAGGTGTACATCGTGGCTACCAGAGGAATCGTTGCGACGGTGTCGTTTCCTGAACTCACGACGGCAATTTGCTCTCGTTGGAGTGGAACGACGGGAAGGTAAAAAATCGCAAACCACTTCGTGGCGAGTGCCGTCCTGTCGGATCGATGCTCCCAATTCAGATAATATGTACCGATCCCGTTAAACATCGACATTTCCCTTTCGCATGCGAACGATTTCGATTACGCCGGGCGCCACTGGTGGTCGCCTTGGGCCGCCAGTGTTCGGGGTTCGATGGCGCGAATCAAAAAAGCACTGGCGAGCCAAAGCCCTCGCCAGTGGCACCCGGCGTGGGTGAGCTGTGATTCGTGGAAGCGTATCCTGAGGCTTCCCGCCGCTGCGCGGCACCGGTTGAGGCAACCGGTGGTACCCGGCATGTGCAACGTCATGGTTCGCCGTCAGGACGTCGAACGAAGCGGAGGCAATTGCCATCTGCATCCTCGAGATACATCTCCCGATTGCCCCAGGTCTGATCCGTTGGCTCGAGGTCGATCCGCACGCCCTTCCTGAGTAACTCTGCGTACAGGGCGTCGACATCATCGACAATGAAAGTGACCACGCCGCCGGGAACGCCGTCGCCGGGGAAGGATGACACGTGAAGCACGACTCCATCACGGATCAGGCCCATGTAGCAGGGGTCGGCGCGCGAGTCGTCGGGACGATAGGCGAACGTCTGCTGGAATCCGAGACCGGTGCAGTAGAACTGCTCCGCCGCCATCGAACTCGACACATGTAGTACGGGAATGGCTAACTTCAGCATTCAATACCTCGGTCTGTCGGGCTAACGGACCAACGTTCAATTTCCGGCGCCGCGCCGACCGACGCTCACTTTACCAGAATGCTTTGCGGTGTCGGTCCATTGCAGCGATTAGTTAACTCGCGCCCCCGGGCGTGCGAAAGAGATACATACCGAAACCCATCGTCGATCGTCCCCACCGCAAATAACCGTCGCGCCATTGCCGAGCGCGGGCCAGGCGTGCCGCCGCAGTCGGATCGTCGGGACTTACCGCCAACAGGCGCCGGACCTTCAACTGATGCGACCACTCAAAATGATCCCACTCGTCTTCGTTGCTGACCGTCGCATACAGCGGGAGCAAATCTCGCTCTTCGGCAAAGGAAACATTCCCCGCGTGATCGCGATAAATCCCGACCGGATCGCCGATCAGCTTCAAATACTCCGGCTCAGGTTCGCGCTTCCAGTATCCCTCGCCGATCAAGATCAGCCCACCCGGCCGCACAGCCTCGGTTAATCGCCTGATCGTGTTGGGATATGCCGCTTCGCCCGAGCCGAACGCGTGGGTCGAACCGATGCAGATGCCGAAGTCGAATTCGCCCCGCTCCGTGACAAGCTCGTTCACGTCTGCCGTGCGGAACTCGCATCGCGACGTAAGCTGCCTCGTGGCGGCGCTCTCACGGGCTGCGGCGATACACTGCGGGTCGCGGTCCACGCCGATACCGTTGGCCGAGTGATAGGCAACGACGCGCAGAAGGAACTCGCCGGTTCCGCATCCCGCGTCCAGTGCGCGATTGCCCGGCTGCAGTTCAAGCAGTTGAACTAGCTGGTCCGCTTTAGCACTTCCAATCGGATTGTTGAAATTCATCAAGCCACCACAATTGAATGAGATAACGGTTAGACTCTTCCGATCCTTGCAGATTCCGGCGCGATCCGCTGGACAACTCGGGCAACGCGTCCCCGGTTCCAGCGTTGCGTGATCAAGGGATAGAAATGACAAAAGAGGGTGACCACTGCAAAAGAAAGTCCGACCCGCATGTGACCAGTGACCGCGTATCCAAACGCAAGGCCGAGTGTGATTGCGCCCCCGATCAGATGCGCCCCTTCGGCAAAGTTCATCTGCCGGAGTAGGTTTTCGAGATCCGATTTGCGGGCTGTCATCCTGAAGGTTGGATTGAGCCAGCCAAGGGGAGTTTGCCGCAATAGCCAGCGAAACGCTTCTACGCCGACGTAACGATAAACCCGACCTTCGCGTTCCCAATGAGCAAAACGAAATCGCCAAGGATTCATCCGGAGCAAGTAATTATGAGTGACGGCTCCGACAAATCCAGCGACCACCCAATTCATCGAGAGCGCGAGAGTGATCGGATGCCTGTCGATATCGGGCATCGCGATTACCATACCGACCATCGAAAGAATGGATAAGGTACATGCGGTCAACAACCATCTTGTGTACGCTTTTGGATCGATTGTCGCCAGCCATGTGTTCATGCGTGTTTGGGGCCTAACATTTTGAGGTCACGAGGAGAGTCATTGGAAGAGAGGTTTTTCGAAAAAGACACTGACGGGATCCTCCGCATGAGAACCAATGGAAGAAGTCTGGCGAAAGCCGGAACTCTCGTAAAGTACAATGGCTTCCGGCTGCCGATTGCCGGTCTCCGCCGGGTGCCACGGGCGGCTCGTCCGCCCGTGGCTTCGATCGGGTAACGCGGTCTCGATTGAGAAATGTAAACCTCCGCCCGCTCTGCCAACTCGCACTGGCGGACAAGCCGCCAGTGGCACCCCGGGCTGGTTTGTCCGCGCGATCAGAAATTCGCATCATGGCAGACCCCGCGGCGATCTCTTACATTTGACATCCATCGCGATGCCCCGACAGCACTCGACGGAGTCGCTTCCTATGACGTCGACACTGAAGACACCGCCGTTCCGATTGACGAGTTCCGCGTTTGCGGCGGAGGGAATCATTCCACTCCGTCACAGCGGTCGTGGTGAGGATCTTTCGCCGCCGCTGGCCTGGGGTGCGCCGCCGGCTGGGACCCAAAGTCTGGCGCTGGATGACCCGGACGCGGTTCCGGTCGCCGGGTTTGTGTGGGATCATTGGGTCTTGTTCAATCTGGCCCCCCACACCGTGAGCTTGCCGGAAGGAGTGCCGACGACCGCCGTGTTGCCCGATGGCAGCCGGCAGGGAAAAAATAGTTCCGGCGGGCTGGGTTACGAGGGTCCGTGTCCACCGCGCCCACAGACCCACCGTTACATTTTCACGCTCTTTGCGTTGGATTGTGTCCTGGGTCTGAACGCGGGGGTGACCAAGTCCGAGCTGTTGCGGTCCATCGCCGGGCATGTTCTCGCGCAGACAGAATTGGCCGGACGTTTCGCCTCCCCGTGACCGGGGCACCACCGGTTGGCATTCCGATCGAATCGGTGGATTGAAACTCCTCTTGTGAACCCAGACGCTGAGGACAGCGTCTGGGCCACCCACCCTACGGGACTGCCGCCAGTGGCACCCCGGGCCGCAATCTTTTACAGTTCCCGTGGTCGCTGCTCTGATCTCGCGCTCGGGAGAATGCCGTCATGTCGCGCTCGCTGTGGGTTTGCTCGCTGGTGTTGCTGCTCGTTCGCCCGGCGGTGGCGCAGCAGGGGTTTCATGAGGCGCGGCTCAAACTGATTGAGCCGGTGCTGCAGAAGTTTGTCGATGAGCAGCAGATCGCCGGGGCGGTGACGCTGATCGCGACGCCCGGGAATGTGGTGCAGATCACGACGACCGGAATGGCGGACATCGAAGCGAAACGGCCGATGCGCGAGGATACGCTCTTCCGCATCGCGTCGATGACGAAGCTCATCACGGCGACGGCGCTCATGCAGTTGGTCGAGCAACGCAAGATCGCGCTGGATGATCCCGTCGAAAAATACATCCCGGCGTTCAAAGACCAGAAAATCCACAAGAAACCGATCGCGCGGCCGATCACCGTGCGCGATGTGATGACGCATACGGCCGGTGTCATCAGTCCCGATGCGAAAAAGACGGCGGACCTGACGCTCGAACAGATCGTCAATCAGATGGGCGAGTTGGGGCTGGAGTTTGAGCCGGGATCGAAATGGAAATACAGCAATGGGCTGACGATCGCCGGGCGGTTGATCGAAGTCGTCTCGAAGGAGAGCTACGCCGACTATCTGCAGCGGCACATCTTCGAGCCGCTCGACATGCCCGACACGACCTTCACGCTGACGAAGGAGCAGGCCGCGCGGCTGGCAGTGACGTACAAACCCGGAAAGGAACCGGGGACGCTGGAAGCGGTCGAGATTCCCGACCCGACGGTCCCGCGCACGCCGGGGCCATCGGGCGGGTTGTTTTCGACGGCGCGTGATCAAGCGCGGTTTTATCAGGCGATTCTCGACGGCGGAAAGCTCGGCGACGTCCGGATTCTGAAAGCGGACACCGTTCAAACGATGCTGATGCCGCAGACGGGTGAACTGGTCACCGGGTTCACGCCGGGCAATCAATGGGGCCTCGGCTGGTGTGTGGTGCAGCGACCGCAAGGTGTAACGCGGTTGCTGTCACCCGGCACCTACGGTCACGGCGGCGCATGGGGCACACAGGGCTGGATCGACCCGCAACGGAAGCTGATTTTCGTGTTGATGATCCAGCGCCAGGGCTTTGGCAACAGCGACGGTTCCGATGTGCGGGATGCGTTCACCGAAGTAGCGCTGACGGCATATCAGGGCATGCTGGGACTCGGCGATGCCGCCACGAAAGTGGACTCTGCCACGGGTCGCCCCGAACGAAGCGGCGCTTTTGTCTCCGCCTATCACGATGAGAAGCACGCCGTGGAGATTTATCACGGCGAGGCGAAGGCTGTCTTGTCGGCGCAGGCGGGTGGTCGGCCGCTGGAGTTCTCGTTCCACGATAAGAATGCGTTGTGGCTCGATCCTGCGGAGAAAGAACCGATCAACGGCAAGCCGCGATCCATTTCCGCTGGGCGGTTTGACATCGGCCCGGAACTCGTCACGCCACCGCATCCCACGTTGTGGTCCGGGGAGTGGACGCCGGAAATCACCGGCCCGCGGATGGCCCGGCTCACCAGCCAGCGCGATCCCGCCACGGGGATTCAACTCGTCCGCAACTTTTATCTGGAAGATGTTTCCAAGACGTCCATCGCCCGCCGCGGGGAAAAGCACGGGGCGATGCTGCGGTGCGAACAGATCATGATGAACACGTCGAACGAACTGCGCGAGGTGTGTCACTGGGGGCGTTCGTTCTCCCCAGGTGGGGGCATCTGTCTGATTCCGCTCGCCGGTCGCAGCCGCTTTCCCGGTCAGTATGCGATGTACGAAGACAGCGCGATCATCAATGTGCGAAACACCGACGAGCAAATCCGAGTGCGTGACGGCTTCCTCGAAATCCTTGCCCCGCCGCGGAAACCGAAGCTCGGGTTTGATTCCCCCGCGGGCTGGATGGCGTACCTCATGCCGGATGACACGCTGTTCGTGAAGCGGTACGCCGTCGATCCGAACCGTGTCTATGGTGAAGCCGCGGGGTTGACGCTCTCGGTATGGTATCCCGCCGGTGAGCGCATTGAACTCGAACCGATCGGTCCGTTGGAACGCCTGCAACCGGGGCAAGTCGCGTCGTTCGCCGAAGAATGGTGGCTGCTCAATTTTCCGTTCCCCAAGAAAGAGGAGCAGGTCGATTTGAAGCGGTTGCGCGAAGTGGTGGAGTATGAGACGGTGGCGAAGATTGAGAAGTAAGTTCAGACTGGTACAGATTTGGAGCTACCGTTGAAACCTGACTTCGACGATCTTTGCACCGCGATGAAAGACGCTGCCCGTGCAACATACCGCGGCTGGCTTGAGCGATATCCGGAGCATGACTTCTACAGTATTTCGCTGTTCACGAGCGATTGTGCGATGGGAACGCATTTGTGCGCAAGCTCTGAACAGTCTTTACGACGGATTGCGGACGAGTATTCCGCCAAAGGGTTCGTCTATCCGGAGGGTGATAACTATCTTCGGTATACTCCCGACGAGTGGCGGGAGTTCGATCACATGTTTGCAATCGAACAATGGGACAAAGCTTGGGGAGTCAATGCAGCCATCCAAGACAATTGGAGTACCGAGTATTCCGAGTACGTCGGCGGCTTCTATGAGACATTATTCCGTGTGCTAAGGGAACTCGACGCCGAAGGCCTCTTTGGGACGGGACCGGAGCGGGAGCGGATGACGTTGATAATCTGGGTCACGGATTCATTCGGCAGCGACACAAACAGAGACGTCTCAATACGAGAGTTAAACCCGGAGTGTGTCTATCGACGCTTCGCCACTGTTTTCCCACATTGGGACAGTTTGGGAGAGCGTTTTCTCATTGAACTGGACCAGGGATCCGATCCGGCCGGGGAGCGCTGCCAGAAATTGTTCAAGCGTTTTATGACCGTGATTGCGATTCGAGGGTACAACTTGCCAGCCTTTGTTGAAAAGATGTGGACCGAGCGGTACGCAGATTCCTTTGGGCTGTTTGACCGGTACACCCAACCGCAGTTGATTGAGTTTATCGAACGCATCGATCAGTCGCGGCCCAAACGCAAGTAGGTGCTGGTCGGCTGACCTACAGGAGAAAAGAACGATGCATCGTCGCACCCTATTGAAATGCTCCACTGCCGCGATTGCGGGGTCCGCTTGGGCACAACGTCTGTGGGCGCAGGCGGGCGGCAGCGCGGTGGTGCCGTTCAATCGTTTCACGCGGATGGTGCATGAGTTCTACGAGCAACAGATCGCGGCGGCGGTCGAAGTCGGGTTGAAGCGGAAAGCGGCACTTAACAGCCAAGCCGACGCCGAAGCGTATGTGAAGTTCGTCCAGGAGAAGATTCAGCAGGCGTTCGGACCGTGGCCGGAGAAGACGCCGCTGAAACCGCGCATCAGCGGCATCGTCGACCGCGACGTCTACACCATTGAAAAAGTGCTGTTTGAAAGCCGCCCCGAGTTCTTCATCACGGCGAATCTGTACGTGCCGAAAGGGAGACCATTCCCGCTGCCGGGCGTGGTGGGTTCGTGCGGGCATTCCGTGAACGGCAAGGCGGCGGAAGCGTATCAATCGTTCGCGCAGGGACTCGCGCGGCAAGGGTATGTCGTGTTGATCTTCGACCCTATCGGTCAGGGCGAACGGTTTCAGCATCCCGCCGAAGATTTGCAGAAATCGACCATCGGCGCGGGAGTCCTCGAACATCTGCACGACGGCAACCAGCAATTTCTCGTCGGTGATTTCTTCGGATCGTGGCGGGCGTGGGACGGGATGCGGGCACTCGATTATCTGTTGAGTCGACCCGAAGTCGATCCGAAGCACGTCGGCATCACCGGCAACTCCGGCGGCGGCACGATGACGATGTGGCTGTGCGGCGTCGAACGGCGGTGGACAATGGCCGCCCCGAGTTGTGCGGTCACGCAGTTCCGTCGGAACTTTCAGAACGAGTTGCCCGCGGATACCGAACAATGTCCGCCGCGCGTGCTGGCGATGGGACTGGAGCACGATGATTTTCTCGCGGCGATGGCCCCCAAGCCGGTCATCATCATGGCCCAGGAACGCGACTACTTCGATGCCCGCGGATCGCAGTTCGCCTATCAGAATCTCAAGAAGCTTTACGGTCTTCTGGGTGCCGAACAGAACGTGCAGTTGCACATCGGCCCGGATGAGCACGGGTATTCGCAACCCAACCGCGAGGCGATGTATGGCTTCTTTAACCAGCAGACGAAGATCGCCGAGGGGCATACCGAACCGGCATTGACCATCGAGAAAGATCAAACGCTGTGGGTCATGCCGCGCGGGCAGATCGGTGAGCTTCCCTCGCGGACGGTCGTTGATTTCACTCGTGACACGGCAACGGCGCTCGCGAAGGATCGCCCCGCGCTGAAAGGCGACGCACTCCGCACGGCGATCACCGACGTGTTGCGGTTGCCGAAGGAACGCGGTCGCATCGAATACCGCATTCTCCGCAGCGTTTCGGGCCGAAAGTACCCGTTGCCGCACTACACCAATTATGCGGTGCAGACGGAGCCGGGGATCGAAGCGCTCGTCACGCGGCTGAGTGCGAAGACGCATCCTTCCCGCCCGACGCGCGGCTTACCGGAATGCGTACTGTACGTGTCGCATCATTCCGCCGATGCCGAACTGCGCGAGGACGCCTGGGTCGCCGAAATGGTCAAAGCCGCAGGGGAACGAACCGTGTATGCCGTGGACGTCCGCGGCGTCGGCGAGTCGCGCCCGGACACCTGCGGGGGCACGGCGACGTATCTCGGTCCCTATGGCAACGATTACTTCTATGCCGCGCATGGGGTCATGCTCGATAACCCGTATCCGCGCCAACGGACCATCGACTTGCTGCAAGTGCTCGACTGGCTGAAGTCCGTTGGCCACGAGCGCGTGCATCTCGTCGCCAATGGCTGGGGCGCGATTCCCGCGACATTCGCCGCCGTGTTATCGCCGGTGGTGACGCAGGTCACGCTGCGACACGCGCTGACGTCGTACCACGCTATCGCCACCGCGGAGCATTACACGTGGCCGCTGTCGTCGTTCGTCCCCGGCGTGCTGAAATACTTCGACCTGCCGGACTGCTATGCCGCGCTGCAGGAGCGGGGATTGACCCAGGTCGAACCGTGGGGAGCGGAGGGCGGGCCGGTGTAGATATCCGGTGAACCGTCAACGAAGCCCGGTAAATCAATGTGCCAACCCTCCGGTCCCCTCGCCCCCGTCCGCGGGGGAGAGGGTTAGGGTGAGGGGGCGGATTGAGGAGCGGTGGCGTGTTGAACCGATCACCCCCTCATCCGGCCTTCGGCCACCTTCTCCCCCGCAGACGGGGGAGAAGGGACCGCATCCGCGCTGGTCCTCAATGTTCGGTTACGAGATTCAAATTTACTGCCGCACCTGCTTCACCAACCGTTGCACGCCCGCGGCGATACGGGTCTCGATGTCATCCGCCCAGCGCAATGCCGGGCGGCCGTATTCGTAGAGGTTGCTGCCCCCTTCGTAACCGCCTTCGTCCCACACGCGGCGGCTGGGGATGTACGAGATCATGTCGTCCGCGTAGCCGCAGACCCATGTGCCGGGACCGAATTCGGTTTTGAACCGCAGGGCGTAATCGACCACGGTTTCGGCACCCATGCCGATGACGAGCATCTCGTTGCCGAGTCGCCACGCATGCAGCGGATAGGGATACGCCGCCTCGAATTGGTGGCCGTTGTCGAGCTTCTTCAACATCCGCGTTGACCACCGCGCTTTGATGCCGTTGCTGTCGGTACTGAGCGCCTGCAATTCTTCGCGCGTCATCACGTGTTGATACGGCAGGTCGACCAACGCGAACGACGTCTTCAACCCGCCGGAGATCGGTTTCAACGGCGTTTGCAGTGTTTCTTCGACACCGACGGCGAGCATGTGGCCGTACTTTTCGCAGAGTTCCACCTTGCGCCGCGGCAGCGGATTCTGATCGCCGCCGCAGGTGTTGACGAACATGGCTGTGGCGCCGGGATACTTTTCTTCGAGTTCCTTCTGCGCGAAGCCGGGATAATCGCCGCACCAGGTGAGGAAACTGAGTGTGGTGGGATGACACGCATAACCGAAGAGAATCGCCGTGAGCTTTCCGTCCGGCCGCGTGACTGTCAACACAGGGACCGTGTGATCGACCGGGCCAACAAGCGGTTTGCCCTCGGCAATCAGATTCGGCACATCGGCTTCCCGATTATTGCGACGATTGACCGCGAACGTGCAGCGGCCTTCGCCTTGTTGCAGCTTCGCGGGAGCCAGATTCGCCAGCGCATCGCCGACCAGCGCGACCGTCTTCGTGACCATCGCATCGGTGTACTCGGCGACCAGCGCTTCCTGCTCGGCTTCGACGGGGTAGTAATCGATCAGATCATCCCCCAACCGCGGCCCGCAATGATTGTGCGAGAACGTGAACATCACGTGCTGGCGTTCGAGCCGATATTTTTCCTTCAATTGCGCAAACACGCGGTCGCTCATACTCCGCGGCACCCCCTGGAAATCGCTGGTGATGAGGACCGCGCGGTTGCCCTTGTCGTCTTCCAGCGCCAGTGCCTTCATCCACAGCTCATGCAGTTTTCCGTCGGGGGCCCGCTTCGACCCATAGCCCGCGAGCCAGACGGATTTCTCGGGTGTAATGACCGCCCGCGCGACGCCGGCTTTCCAGGGCGTGTTGTTGTCGGCTGAGGCCATCGCGCAGGCGAATAATGCAATGGAGAACGCCGTGATCCCTGTCCGCATGTGTTTGAGTCCGGTAACGAAAGTGTCGGCGAGCGGGGGGAGGTCACTCCCCCCGGTGATTCTGAATTAGCGACAACCTTACGGCGATGCGGAGAAATCACCGGGGGGACTTACGTCCCCCCGCTCGCCTTGGAAACTCGTCTCGCAAAAATGTAACACCGGCGGCTGGGATGTTCGACCTCGGGGTAGGGATCGCGCTCGGTCACTTCTTCGATTTCAAACCCAGCATCTCCAAGAAATGCCGTCATTTCGTCGGGCTGGAAGAAGTGGAAATCGACGTTGACGCCGTGGCCCCACCATTCGTCGAGATGCAGCGTTTCATCGCCGATGTGGAACGCCATCAGCAGCAGCCCGCCGGGTTTCAGCACGCGCCGCAGTTCACCGAGTGCTCGCGGCAACTCATTCCGCGCGATGTGAATCAGCGAATAGAACGCGGCGATGCCCGCCCAGGATTCATCGGGGACATCGAGCGCGAGCATGTTCCCCTGCCGGAAGTCCACATCCGGTGTCAGGCTGCGCGCCCGCTCGATCATTGCCGGCGACAAATCCACGCCGCACATGGTGATGCCGCGCTCGTGCAGATACCGTGCAATCTGCCCCGGCCCGCATCCCATGTCGCACGCCGGGCCGACATCACACACACAGTCCGCAAAACGATCCAGCAGTTGCCGATCAAGCGGTTTGTCTTTTAGCTCGTCAAAGATGCGCGCGACGTACTCGTCGGCGACGAGATCGTAGCTGGATTGGCAGTCCATCGGATGGGGTTCGTTCATCACGACCGCCAATTGAAGAACAAAACCGCTCGTCACGGCAGAGCAGTTCGGGCTAAGGAACCACCACGGTGTCACTTCTCTCGACTGAGTCCGCAGTGGGCACCACGGCCTGCATCGCCAACCGGGGCGACGTGATGAGACGATCGCGGTGCTGCTCTTGAATCCGCTGAAAATACGCCACCAGTTTGGCCGGATCGTGGCCACATTGGACCGAAATGTCGTGGCGAATTTCGCGAATCTCGTCGATGACGGGATCAGCCATTTTCTGATTCATGATTGGCTCCCAAGAGTTCCAATGGTGTCACCAGTGCGGGCACGAAGAGACCCAACAGCGTGTTGATCCGGCGAATGTGCCCGAATTTGTTCGCGTTGGCGATGTGTTGGCAATTCCAGGTGACGAGAAAGTCGCACTTGTGAAAGGATGCGATGGCCAAATGCAGCGCATCACCCGACGGATCAGCAGGCATAACCTTATGCTGAATGTACGCCGCAACGATTTCGACGATCTCGTCTTCAATTGTTAACAGCGGCAAGGTTTCGATCAAGGCGAGCCGTTGAGCACTTCGCTCCGGGATTCCCAGCGAAAGTTCGCCAATCACCGCCGGACTGGAGACCAACTCGTAGTTCGCTGCGGCGTCGGACCACCATTGCCGAGTCCAATCGCGACGCGCAACCACGTCCGGAGTGGTCCGCATTTCGCAGTAAAAGCTCGGAATGGACGTCTCAACGTAGACACGCGGTTTGATCATGTCCTCACTGTATCATTCAAGCGGCGTGCAGGAAATCCGTCATCGTGTTGACTTACTCAATGAGATCATGTCGCCGCATCCATTCGAGATACGTCCGCGCGTAATAATCCAAATTCTCAATCTGGCCGCCGCCACGAATGGGGGAGCACATTTCGTAGGTGGCGAGGCCGGTGAATCCGCCGTCTTTCAGACCGGTGAAGAAGGCCGTGTAATCGATGAACCCGGTGCCGAACGGGACAGCGCGAACCATCGGCGTGGGGCGATGATCGTAGTTCACGAGTTCGGGGCGATAGGCAAAGCGCTCAAACCGCAGGTAGTCCGCATTCGTGGTGATGACCGTGTGCGGTGCGGCTAACTTGGCGGCGGTGTAGACATCCTCGCCGCGCAGCGCCGGAGACCACGCATCGAAGCCGAGTTTGCAGTTGGGACGATCCACATCGGACAGGAGTTCCAGCAGCGCGGACGTTTCCACGGCGAGGTCGTGATGATTCTGTACGGCGAGAATCTGTCTGCGCGGATGGAGCCGATCGCACATTTCCTGCAGCATCTGCACGGTGGTGTTCCACACGCGGGTGGTGTCACTCTCGGTTCGTTCGTAGCCAGTGAAGACTCGGATGATGCTGGTGCCGAGTTGCGTCCCCATCTGCGACAACCGGTCGACATACGCGATCTGCATTTCGAGGTACGGGACTTCCGCCGCAGTCCCGCCGGCGGCATCGACATACGCCCCGATGATCGGCGCTGTCACGCCGCATTCGTCCATCACATCGCGAAGTCCCTGCAACTCCGCTTCGTGAAAATCGAGCACCGATAAATGCGGCCGCTTTCCCGCCAGCATCACGTAGCGATACCCGAGTCGCGCGGCGTGCCGAACGAAGTTGGGCAGCGTCAACGCCGTCTGTCCCCACAGGCCGGCATAGCTGACGGAAAACAAGGCGGGAGTGAACATGAACGGACTCCGATGGATGGTGATTCGTTGTATCGCGTTGCTGTGGCGTGGTCCAACGTGCATGGGATCATTCAAGTTCGGCGCGGATGCGGTCCCTTCTCCCCCGTCTGCGGGGGAGAAGGTGGCCGAAGGCCGGATGAGGGGGCGAACGCTTCCCAGTGTCATCATCTCGAGTCGGATAAGAAGACCCCCTCACCCTATCCCTCTCCCCCGCGGACGGGGGCGAGGGGACCGGAGGCAGTCCCCGTGAGCAAAGAACCTGAGTCTCAATCAATCAACAATGGCGGCCGGTGGGAGCGGGCGTCTAGACTAATCACATGCACTACGTTCCCGAATCCGCCTGCGAACTGTTGCGCGATGATCCCCTCGGTGAGGATCGCGCCGCCGCACGGCTGGAGTTTCATCACCGCTCCGCGCCGCTGTATGTGCTGACCGCCGCGGTCGCTGCGCTGTTGATCGCCGATGTGGTGCTCGGCAGCGGCTGGTTTCCGTCATTCGCGGCATGGCGAATCGTGTTCGGTTATCGACTGGCGTTGTGGGGAGCGCTGCTCGGCGGCGCGCGGATTCTCTACCACACGCTGGACGGCTTGTTCTCCGGCCGTGTGGGCGCCGATCTCGCGCTGACCATTGCGTGTCTCGGCGCGATCGTATTGGGCGAGCATCAGACCGCCGGGTTGGTGGTGCTGATTGCGCTCATCGGGGAAAGCCTCGAAGGCTACACGCTCGATTGTGCGCGGCGTGCATTGCGAGCCAGTTTTGCCTTGCAACCGGCGGTGGCCCATCTGTGTGAATCGCAGGGGGAACGCGACGTCGGGATTGCCGATCTGCGACCCGATGATGTCGTTGCGATTCGGCCGGGCGAAAGTCTTCCGGTGGATGGCGTGGTGATCGGTGGCAAATCGGCAGTCGACGAGAGCACGCTCACCGGGGAAGCGGTTCCGGTGGAAAAAGTGATCGGCAGCCCCGTCGTTGCGGGAACGATCAACCAATTCGGCGGCTTGCAGGTGCGTGTCGAACGCGTGGGTGCGGAGACCACGATCGCGAAAATCACGGCGATCGTGCAGCAATCCGTGGCGAAGAAGTCGCAGGGAGAACGGCTGGCGGACCGATTGGCGCAAGGGTTTCTTCCCGCCGTGCTAATTGCCGCCGCGCTGACGTTGATCGGCTGGCGAGTTTCGACCGGTTCCTGGCAAGCCGCGTGGTTGCCGGCGCTGGCGGTGCTGGTGGTGGCGTGTCCTTGTCCGCTGGTGTTGGCCACGCCGTGTGCCGTGCTGGCGACGATGGCCGGTTTGGCCCGCCGCGGGGTGGTGGTGAAAGGGTCGACGGTTCTCGAACGCCTCGCCACCGTCGACACGATTGCCTTCGACAAGACCGGCACGCTGACCCAAGGAGCGCTCACCATCGCGGCGCTCCATCCCGCGGACGGTGTGAATCCCAACACGCTGCTGGCGATTGCGGCGACGGCGGAACGTCGCAGCGAACACCTGCTGGCTCGCGTGCTGGTGAACGCCGCGGAAAGCGCTGGCCTTTCATTTCCGGCACCGTACGAATTCACCGCGCAACCGGGGGCGGGTGTCGTCGCCACGCTGCGCTCCTCCGCGCTGACAAACATCCTGCCGGAGATTGTCGAACCGCCGCGGATGGTCACGATCCTCGTCGGCACACGCGAACTCCTGACCGAACAGGACATACATCCCCCTGCCGCGCTGCAGGAACTCGCCGCGACGGCCAGTGCGGCTGGGCAGACCACGTTGTATGTCACGATTGAAGGCCGGTGCCTCGGCGTGATCGCCGTCCGCGATACCGTCCGTGCGGAAACGCAAGGGGTGCTCCGTCAATTGCGAGATCACGAGGTGTCCCGCTGGGCCTTGCTCACGGGGGATCGCGCGGCCCCGGCGACTGCATTGCTGCGCGAGTTGCCGCCGTTCGAGTACGTCGCCAGCGAACAATCGCCGACGGACAAAGCCGCGTGGATTCACGAACAGCACGCCGCCGGGCATCGCGTCGCCATGATGGGAGATGGTGTCAACGATGCGCCGGCGCTGGCCGCGGCGGATGTCGGTCTGGTGGTGGTCCGCCCCGGTGCGCACCTGGCCGCCGAAGCCGGCGACGTGTTGCTGTTTGGCGACCCGTTGCGCCCGCTCCCGGGGCTCATTCGCCGGTCCCGGGCGATGGTGCAGAACATTCGTCAAAGCGTGTACTGGTTCGCGTTCGGTGTGAACGGCATGGGTGTGATTGCCAGTTCGCTGGGATGGCTCAGCCCCGTCACTGCGGCCCTGTTTCACGAAGTCGCCTCGATTGCCGTGATGGTCAATGCGCTGCGATTGCTGTGGGAACACGACAACACGGCCGAAGCGCAGAGTGACACGCCGCCTTCCGCATCGAGGATCGATTGGGATGCCTGGCTCGGCTGGTGGTCGCCCTCGGCGTGGGTATACCGCGTGCTCGAACATCGGCGTTTGGGAAGCCGTCTGGTGGTGGCGGGGGTCGCCATCGCATGGCTGCTGTCTCAAGTCGTCCGCTTGAGCATCGACGAACAGGCGCTGGTGACCCGATTCGGCAAGCATCACGCGATTCTCGCCGCGGGGTGGCACTGGCGCTGGCCGTGGCCGATGGAAACCGTCACCCGCATCCGCCCGGACTTTGTTCAAACGGTCACGCTGGGAGTGCAGGCACCGTCCGACAGAACGAAGGCGGACAGCAACGTCATCGAATGGACCAGCGAACACGCCACCAGCGGTGAAAGTAGCACACCCGCGAATTCTCTCTTCCTGACCGCCGACGAAGTGCTGGTCGACATCTCCGCCGAAGTGCAATACCGCACAGTCAACGTGTCGGACTTCATTTATCGTGGTGGCGCACAGACCAACGCCCTGTGTCGCATGGAACTGGAAGCCGTCCTGCGGGAACTCACCGCGCAACATCCGCTCGACGACTGGCTCACCGATGATCGCACGGCGCTCGAACAACAGGTTCAGCGCGCCGTCACCAACCGCCTTGATGCTCTACGGCTGGGAATCGCCATCGTCGATGTTCAACTGCTCGATGTTCATCCTCCGCAGCCGGTGGTCGCCGCTTATCGGCAAGTCTCCGATGCGCTCGAGGATCAGGAAACGCAGAAGAATGTGGCCTCGGCGACCGCGGCGCGGACGCTCATCGCCGCTATTGGAACGGCATTGCTGCCGGCGTCTGCCACCGAGCCATTACCGGAATTGACCGAGGAATTGTGGCAAGCGTGGCTGAGCGAAAAACCATCGCGGTTATCGGGAACGGCGGCGGCACAGTTGGAAGCAGCGGCGGCCACCTCCACCGAGCGACAGCAACAAGCGATTGCGGAAGCGCATCGGCTGAAAGTGTTGCTGGAGGCGTTCCAGGCGGCCCCGCAGACCGCGAGTGTGATTCTTTATTGGGACCGCGTGACACCGATGCTGTCGCGACGTCCGCTGGTGTTGATCGATCCCAAAGCCGTGGGGAGGCAACAATGGTGGCTCACCGACCCGAAGACATCGCCGCCGATGCCGTGGGTGATGCCCGGCCCGCGTGCGATGAATCCGACCATGGTTCCGGAGGAGTGAGCACGCGGTGAATCAGCGCGGGGGGCGAAACCGCACAGCGGAGAATGGGCACCGATGGGAACGATCACTGCCCGAGGCGTTTCCATGCGTGGGCGATGTAGCGGGGCAAATCGGACGCGATCAATCCCGGTTGTGATAACTCCGCGGCGGCGAGATCCCCGGCGAGTCCATGCACGTAAGTGGCCAGTTGAGCCGCGGCGAAGGGTTTCATCCGCTGTGCCAGCAGTGTCGTGACTAATCCGGTCAGGACATCGCCGCTGCCGCCGGTCGCCATGCCGCTGTTGCCGGTGGGATTGATCGCCAATTGCTCGCCATCCGTGATGACGGTGTGCTGCCCCTTCAACACGACGACGACGCCATGCTGCGCCGCAAACGCCGCGGCGACGACTTCCCGATTCCCGGCGATCGTTTCCATCGACAACCCCGACAACCGCGCAAATTCCCCCGGATGCGGCGTCAACACGCGCGGTCCCGGAGGGCGAGCGGTACCGAGAAAACCGGCTTGATGGGCGATCGCATTCAATCCGTCGGCATCCACGACCAGCGGGATTTCCACTGACCGATAGAGTTCGGCCACCAGTTCATCAATGTCGTGCGATTGTCCGATCCCGGGCCCAATTGCCGCGGCATCGGCAGTCGAAATGCGGTCCATCAATTCGGACAACGACGCCATCGACAGTTGCCCGAGGACATCGCACACCGGCCATGTCATGTAGGACGGTTCATAGCTGGCGATGATCGAGGCGACCGTGGCCGGGGTCGCGACGGTGACCAGTCCCGCACCGCCACGGAGTGCCGCCATCCCGGATAAGCCCGCGGCCCCGGTCATGCCCCGGCTCCCCGCGATGATCACCACACGGCCGAAGGTTCCCTTGTGTCCGTCCACCGGCCGCGGCGGCAAGTCGGGCCGGGTGGTGACGAGATGTGGTGCGACTTCATGCCCCATCAGGTGTAGCCTCGCTAGACGTTGCGGTCTGCCGTCTTCGGGCGATCAACCCCGCGAAGTAGCCCCCCTTGAAACCCGCGTCGATGTTCACCACGCAGACGTTGGCCGCACAACTGCTGAGCATGCTGAGGAGCGGCGCGAGTCCCTGCAATTGAGCACCGTACCCAACACTCGTCGGCACGCCCACTACGGGACAATCGACCCAGCCGCCGACCACCGACGGCAGCGCTCCTTCCATCCCGGCGACAACGACTACCGCATCCATGTCACAGAAATCACGCCGCCGTTCGATCAACCGTTGCGGTCCGGCGACCCCCACATCGGTGATGAGTCGCACATCGCAGCCCATCCACCGCGCGGTTTCGACCGCTTCTTCCGCCACGGGACGGTCCGTCGCCCCCGCGGTGATGACGGCGATCCGGCCCGATGTTCCCGCCGGATGCGCCGTGCCGCGACGAATCGTGCGCGCGACGGGATTGTATTCCGCATCGGAAAATCGCGCGGCGACCAGACCCGCTTGCTCCGCCGTGGCCCGCGTGACCAGCGACGCCTGCCCGGCCTGTTCCTGGGCGATCAGAATCTGCAATACCTGCTCGGGCGCTTTCCCCGCGCCGTACACCACTTCCGGGAAACCACAGCGGCGGACACGGTCGAGGTCCACCAGCGCTTCGTCGACAATTGCGGTGGCGGCGTATCCATCGCGCAGAGAATCTTCTAATTGCGCGACGCTGACGGCGCCGTCACGCCAACGTTCCAATAATGCTTGCAATTGATCACGCTGCATGATGTCGGATGATTTTCAGAAAGTCGTGCCACTGCTTCGGAGTCTTCGGAGAAGCAGTGTTTTCGAGTGCCAACGGTCAACCTGCACTGCTTCTACGCGGACTCCGAAGCAGTGGCACACTCAATGTATTTTGTGATGTTATGGGTGTTTGAACAATGACTGCCCCCAATTCAATTACCCACCGGGAGTGAGCAGCAGTTCGGGGGACTCTGCCGACCTCGTTCCGGCAGCCGGGGCGTTGTCGCCGGGGCGGAAGGTGAAGACGACGGACCATTTTGGCAAGGTGGTGAAGTTCCTTGTCGCCGCGTGCAACGTGAGACAATGAAAGAAGAGCACATCGCCGGGCCTCAATTCAACGGCGACCTTCGTGGCGATCACGGCTTGATTCTCCGGCAGATCGCTTCGGAAAAATTTCTCGCTGTCGAACTGATGCGGTTCGAATGTCATCCGATGCGAACCGGGGATGACGACCAAGCCGCCGTTTTCCGTGCGCTCTTCCCCCAAAGCGGTCCACGTATTGATCAACTCGGGTCGCTGAAACGACCAGTAGCGGATGTCCTGATGCCAGCCGGTGTCGCTGCTGAACGCCGGTTGTTTCGTCATGATGCAGTTGTGGTGCGCGAGCGGACAGACGATTTTCGGACCGAGCAGTTGCTGCAAGCGACGCAGAATCGCCGGGCGCGTCATCCATTCCAGAAAGACCGGTCCGCGGGTGGCGGCTTGCTTCAACCGGCGGACGGTGCGGCCCCCGGCGACATCGCGCGACGGCGGGGCCCCGGGATAATGCAGATCGGCTTCGTATTCCACCGGCGTGATTTCGCGGTCCAAACCGTCCTGCGTGACGGTCTTCATCCGTGCGAGGGTCTCGGCATCAGTCAGCCCGCGCGCAATCACGTATCCATCGCGCTGAAACGCCGCGATTTCGTTCGTCGTAAATTCGTCCCGTGCGGCGGTCATCCGTGAGAGCCTTTGAACTTACCAGCCCGAAGCGCCAGCGCCGGGTGCATTTCAACGCAAGAACCCGGCGCTGGCGCTTCGGGCTCGTTGATGCGACTTACAAATCGAACTCTTTGATCTTCCGGTACAACGTCCGTTCGCCGATGCCGAGGAGTTTCGCGGCTTCATCCCGTTTGCCCGCGGTCAGCTCCAGCGTTCGTTGAATGTAGAATTTTTCGACGTCGGTCAAGGGGCGGCCGATCAACCCATCGGCACCGAGGCTGATCCCGTCCCCTGCGGCACCATCGTGGGCTTGTCCGAGCGGGGCGATCTCGGTCGGCAGGTCATCGAGTTCCAACCGGCCATCGGTGTCCTGCACCACCATGCTTTCCACAACATTCCGCAGTTCGCGAATGTTCCCGGGCCACGAGTACGCCATCAGCGCCTGCTGCACGGGCTTGGTGACGGTCGGCAAAGGCCGCTTGCGTGATCCGGCGACCTGCTTCAGAAAGTGCTCAATCAGCAGCGGGATATCCCCCCGGCGTTCGGTCAACGGCGGGAGAAAAATCGACACCACCGAGATGCGGTAATAAAGGTCTTTCCGGAACGTCCCTTTTTTGACCATTTCCTGCAAGTCGGCGTTGGTGGCGGCGACCAGACGGACGTTGATCTCGAGTTCCTCATTGCTGCCGAGGCGGGTGATCTTGCGTTCTTCGAGGACCCGCAGCAGTCGCACCTGCGTGGACATCGGCATCTCGCCGACTTCATCGAGAAACAGCGTGCCTCCGTTGGCGTACTCGAATTTGCCGACCCGCTTGGTCGCCGCGCCGGTGAAGGCACCGGCTTCGTGGCCGAAGAGTTCGCTTTCCAGCGTGCTTTCGGGCAAGGCCGCGATGTTGAGGGGCACGAAGGGCTTGTTCTTCCGTTCGCTGTTTTGATGCAGCGCCCGCGCGACGATTTCCTTGCCGGTCCCGCTTTCCCCCATGATGAGGACGGTGCTATCCGTCGGGGCAAGACTCCGCAGCTTGTCCATCACCCGTTGCATCGACGGGCTGTTGCCGATCACGCCTTCGAAGCCGAATTTCTCATCCAGCCGGCGACTGAGTTCGAGGTTCTTTCGCAAGAGACGGACGCGCATCGATGCCTTTTCGACGGCGATCCGCAGTTCCTGAATGTCGACTGGCTTGGTGAGCAGGTTGTGTGCTCCAAGCTGCCCTGCCGCGAGGGCCGACTTCACCGAGGCGTGACCGGTCAGCAGAATGACTTCCGCCTCGGGCAGTTCTTCCTTGGCTTTCCGCAGGATTTCCATGCCATCGACGTCTTCCATGACCAGATCGGTCACGATCACGTCGAAGTTCTCGGACTCGATGAGTGCTGCGGCCCGCTTGCCGGAGTTGGCCTCCACGCATTCGTAACCGACGCGTGCCAGCGCCTCGGCAACCGCCTGGGCATGGGCTTCATCATCGTCGACGATCAAAACGCGAATCTTGATGTTCGCGAGATCGGTGGCAGAGTTCTCGTGCGCCGTCATCGGGCGATCTTGTAGTATCAGGGAGCAACGGCCATGTGCCGCGGGGAAGGCGCAAAAATCGACACCGTTAGTGTATCGGTCGCACGGGTGGATTGCACGCGGCGGGATCGGAGGCCCGCGGGCCAACGCTGTTTTCAAGTGATCCGCATTCCAGCAATCATTTGCGCGTTTTGAAACGTGCCGCTCCTCACGCGGAGCGTGATGGCTACGATGGTGGCCATCACGCTCCGCGTGAGGAGCGGATTCCACACAACGCGCTGTTCATGGTTAGGATCGGTATCAGGGTGGCCGGGGCTGGACCGAAGGGAAGCCCCGGAACGGACAGCGCTGTCCATTCCGGGGCTTCGCGAGTACGCTCCAGCCCCGGCCACCCACCGAGCGAGGAACACGCCGTGAATCAGCTCGCGACGGGCAACCGGATGCGGAAGCGGGTCCCGCGATTCAATGCGGATTCGCATTCGATGCGGCCCTCGTGCGCCATCACGATTCGTTGCACCGTGGCGAGCCCCAGACCGGTGCCGCCGTCTTTCGTGGTGAAAAACGGATCGAACATCCGGGATTGCGTCCGTTCGTCCATTCCCTTGCCGGTGTCGATGATTTCCAGCACGACTTCACCATCGCGTTCATAGGTGAAGAGCTCCAACTGTCCGCCGTCCGGCATCGCGTGCAAGGCGTTCTGGCAAAGGTTGAACAGCACCTGCCGAAACATCCGGCCATCCAGCAGCACGGGTGCCAATTGCGCGGCTAAATGCGGCACAAGCTCGACATGCTGCGCCGCCGCCACGGGACGGAAGACCTCGATAAATTCACCGACAAGATCGTTCAGCACCACCGGCAACCGATCCGCGGTCCCCGTTCGCACGAACTGCAGGAAGTTCTCCACGATCAAATTGAGATGCTGGCATTCGCGCTGGAGCGTCTGCACTTTCTTGTGCATGCGACGATCGCGAGCCGTATCGGTGTCGCGAAGTTCTTCTTCGAGCAGTTCGAGGTTCAAACCGATTGTGCCGAGCGGATTGCGAACCTCGTGCGCCAACCGCCCGGCGGACGCGGCGATCTCGTTGTACTGCGTGCGCCAGTGTTCGGCATCACCGGAAACAGGCGGCGATTCGTCGGGCATGAGAGCACTCCGTGAAAGCAGCCCAGGGATTCTGATCCCTGGGTCGTATTTCACAGCGTGAAAAACAAACATCCCGGCTGCGAAGAAGCAGCCGGGATGCGGTGCAGATCTCAATTCGCGGGAGCATCGGCGGGCGGCGGATTGCTCGCGGCGGCCATATCGGCCAAGGCCGCACGACGCGACAGCTTGACGCGATTCTGATCGTCGACCGCAATCACCTTCACCGGGATCTTGTCACCCAGCTTGCAGACTTCTTCAATCTGCTTGACGAAGCCTTCCGCCAGTTCGCTGATATGACACAGCCCGTCTTTGCCCGGAGCAATTTCGACGAACACGCCGAAATCCTTGATCGAATTGACGGTCCCGTTGTAGATGCGGCCGACCTTGATTTCTTCGGCGATCGCTTCGACACGAGCCAGAGCATCTTGAGCCCCAGCGGCATTCGGGCAGGCGATGATGACCGTACCATCGTCCTGAATGTCGATGGTGGTCCCGGTGTCTTCCTGAATCGCGCGGATGTTCTTGCCGCCCGGTCCGATGAGCAGGCCGATCTTCGAGGGATCGATCTTCGTCCGGAGCAACCGCGGTGCGGAAGCGGCGATGTCCGAACGGGGGCGGCGGATGGCGGTGAGCATCGTCTTGAGCAACTCGATACGGGCCCCGCGGGCTTGTTCGAGCGTCTTGCGGATGATCTCTTCGTTGATGCCGTCGATCTTCAGGTCGAGCTGAATCCCGGTGACACCCTTTTGCGTCCCGGCGACTTTGAAGTCCATGTCGCCGAAGTGGTCTTCGTCGCCCATGATGTCGGTGAGCAGGGTGAAACGGTCTTTGTCTTTGACGAGACCGATTGAAATGCCCGCGACGGGTTGCGTGATAGGCACACCGGCGTCCATCAGCGCGAGGGTCGCGCTACAGACCGACGCCATCGAACTGCTGCCGTTTGATTCCATGATGTCCGAAATCACCCGCAGCGTGTACGGGAACTTTTCTTCCGGCGGCAACACCCATTGGACCGAGCGTTCGGCGAGCGCGCCGTGACCGATTTCGCGGCGACCGGGGCCACGGATCGGACGGCATTCTCCGACGGAGTACGACGGGAAGTTGTAATCGAGCATGAACCGCTTGTCGTAATCGGCGAATGGGCCATCGACGCGCTGGACATCGCGGACGGTACCGAGGACGACCGTGGCCAGCGATTGCGTTTCACCACGGGTGAACAGAGCCGAACCGTGAACCAGCGGCAACACCGACGCGGCGCACGAAACCGCGCGGAGATCGCCGGGAGTGCGGCCGTCGAGGCGCTTGCCTTCGAGGATCAGGTCGCGAACGACTTTCGCTTCCATGGCATAGAACGCGGCACCGAATTGTTCCTTCGTGCCGATGGTGTTCGGCTCGCCCCCTTCGGGGAAGAACTCTTCGAGGAGCCCGGTCTTCACGCCTTTGGCACCGGCATGGCGCTCGGCTTTCACCGGAGACTGCATGGCCTCGCGCAGCTTGCCGTAAGCTTTTTCGTGCAAAACGGACTCGAACGGATTCACCACGACCGGTCCGGGGACCAACCGCACGACGCCGGTCTGGCGGATGAACTCTTCCTGCATATCGCAGAGTTCGACGATGGCCCGATGCGCGAACATGATCGCGTCGCCCATCACGTCTTCCGGGAGCTGTTGACCGAAGCCTTCGATCATCAACACCGACGCGCGGTTGCCGGCAACGATCAGATCGAGCGTGCTCTTGGTGAGATCGGTCTTGGTTGGCAACAGCTTGAATTCACCATCGATCATGCCGACGCGAACGGCCCCAATCGGACCTTGAAACGGCACCGGGGCGAGACACAACGCGGCGCTGGCACCGATGATCGACAGCACGTCCGGATCGTTTTCCTGGTCGCACGCCAGGACGTTCGACATCACCTGCACTTCTTCGATGTACGATTCCGGGAAGAGCGGGCGGATGGGGCGGTCGGTCAACCGCGATGTGAGAATTTCGCGGGTCGTCGGACGGCCTTCACGCTTGATGAAGCCGCCGGGGAATTTTCCCGCCGCGGCGAATCGTTCGCGGTAGTCGCAAGTGAGGGGGAAGAAGTCGGTGCCTGGGCGGGATGGGCCGTTCTGGGCGGCAACGAAGACGACGGTATCACCGAATTGAATGCTGACGGCCCCCGCCGCCTGTTTGGCCATTTCGCCCGTGGTCAGAGTCAACGTCCGACCGGCAAATTCACGCTGCAAAGTCACTTTCACTGTTCAGATTCCTCGAAGTAATGATGTTTCGGCGGGCCTCTTCGCAAGGGGCGTCCCGATGACGCCCCGAACTGGCCATTCCTGATTCCGCGATCGCGGACCCGCCGGAAAAGACCAAAGAGGCCCACTCACCACGCGAACCACTGTCGAGCCATTCGCTCTTCAGTTGGTCGTGCAGCGGGGCCTCCCACAAGACAAGGGGTATCACCGACTACTTTCGGAGACCGACTTTTTCGATCACCGCAAAGTAACGCGGCGGCGTGCTGTTCTTGAGATAGTCAAGCAGCCGACGGCGCTTGCTCACGAGCATGAGCAGTCCCCGGCGTCCCGCGTGATCCTTGACGTGACCCTTCAAATGGTCCGTCAACTGGGTGATCCGCTGCGACAAGACGGCAATCTGCACTTCCGCCGAACCGGTGTCGGCGTCGCCGCGCTGATACTCGCGGATCAACTCGGTCTTCCGCTCTTTCGTAATCGACATCGCTAACCCATGTCCTCAACTGGCTGGTATACAACGACTTATGAGAATTCATCCGCTACAGAATTGCAACGGGCGGGATCTCCAGTCCCCGGCCAGTACACCTTTTCCGTTTTGTCCAAGGTCAGAGTCTAGCAATCTCTACGAAAGTTTCAACCATCCGGGGAACCGACTCGTTTCTCCGCATTGCGGTTTCGCGTCCCATGATATGTGCCTGCCAGTGTCTTCGTGAACACCGTGAAACACTTTACGCGGTGGGTGGCCGGGGCTGGAGCGTCCTCGCGAAGCCCCGGAAAAGAATAGCGCTGTCTGTTCCGGGGCTTCCCTTCGGTCCTGCCCCGACTCTTTTGAATTCCGCTGATCCCCCACGACAGATCGATCGGTTCAGTCGAGCCCGATTGCCATCCAGCCATCGCGGAAACGGAGACTGGTGAACTTTGGCGGCGCTTTCCCGGCCATCCACGCCGACTCCGGAATCATTGCGGGGAGCGGAACGTCCTGCAGACTGGACGAAATGGCCTGTCGTACCAACGTTTCAATCGCCGGTGCTAGTGGGGCTGCAGGTCGCCCGTCTTCGCCCCGAGCGGCGATGCCGACCAGCCCCGGTCGCAGCCATCGCTGCCCATCCTGCTCCACAACGCGAAACGGCAGCGACAGAGTCAACGGCGGCAACAACGCCTGTCCCGCCGGTCGCAATTTGGCGCGGAGTTCGACCACCATTTCGTCATTGTCGAAAATCACGGTCAGCGGCCGTTGCGAATCGAACTCGATGTTGGTTTCGATCCCCGCCGGGCGACCCGCCTCGTCGCGATCACTCGCCGACAAACCGAGTTGCTTCAACATCCGGTCAAGCTGTTTGTCCGACGTGTTCAAACCCGCCAGACCGGCCTTCAACGCCGCGGCATCGAAAAGGGACGAGTGGACATACAGCCGCAGCCCGTGATTGCCCAACAACGGCGTTGATGGCGACACGATCTCGAACGGATCGGCGTCCGCGGCAACTCGGCAGGCGTAGTGCAGTTCATTCTCGGTCGACCGGCAACGCTGGGCCGACGGCATGATTCCGAGTTCGTTCAATCGTTTGCGGACGACGGTTTCCAACTGCTGATTCGCGGCCGATAACTGATCGTCGACGTCCTTGTCGAACCGCGGGTAGATGCGATCGGCCACCTTGTTCCGGGCCAACTCTTCGGCGGCGGGGCGGCGTTGTTCGGCCGCTTGCAGCACGAACTGCGAAATCAGCGGTTGGAGCGGCGTCCCATCGAACCGGGTCGACACCCCCAGATTCTCGTTGTGCGCCCGGACGCTGACCACGGCGTGACGCGTTGAAAACGACATGCCGTCGAAGAAGAGGTCCTTCTTCGCCTGAAATTTCTGCTGCCCCCGCGAAAAGATGGTCGCCTGTTCGGTCAACCCACGGGTTTGCGTGCAGACCGTACCATCGAGCACAAACGTCGCGGCGATCTGATCATCCGAGGGGCGAATATCCAGCCGCAGGGATGAATTGGTGATCTGCTGACCGTCGACTTTCGCCCCCAGGATGCAATCATTCACCACACCTTCGGTGACATCGTTGCGGGCAATCACGCGATTCAACCATTCCTCGGTGGCGACGAGATGCAGATTGAAATGACCGATCGGCGGACCGGCGGGTAGCGGTGCGGCATCCGGAACGCGCGCGATTTTCGGCACCTGAGCCGACGCCGTCAACGTGAGCGCCATCAAAGACAGCCATGTCCCGACGATGACTCGTGCGGCTGGCAGACTTCGCGATGTGGAGGGAATAGGACGCATAGTCAAACCGTACCGTCGGGCGATTGCAAATTTGACACATCGCCAGAGGTGAAAGTGACAATTCTCCGGTGACGAAATCTACCCCGTAGCGGCGGCGATGCCCGATGGAAGCCGCGCATGTTGCCGAATCGCCATGAATTGGGTCCGCACAACCGGCGCGACTGTTCGCCTCGGCAGACCTTCGCACTTCACAGGATGCCGACTTTGCCAAGGCGTGGCGAAACCGCCACACGATCAACGCAACCGCTGTGCCAAATCAGCCCCCAACACGCTTGCCGCTTTGCCGATGATCGTCCTTGAGTGCGATCGAGATCCGGGTTTTTAAGAACATGTCCAATCAGTGAAGGGTGCATCTGGAGACTGGTGGTCACAGAAAAGTTGGTCTTCAGCCCCGAATGAGGGCGCAATTCGATAGCCCAGGGCGCAGCGTCTTCGCGCAGCCCTGGGTCAACGGATCGGAGGGCATGGCCCAGCCCCACCGGGGCGCGACGGTGTTGTTCGGAAAGAGTCGCGCCCCGGTGGGGCTGGTGTGCCGGGCGATCGCGAACCCAGCCCTTCGGAAGACCTCGGGCTGGGCTATCGAATATCACCCCCGTTGGGGCTCCAGAGTCCGGAATTGTTCACGGGTGTTCCCCGGCAAACACAGGATGCACCAATCAATGAATACCCGACGTAGCCATCCTTGGGCAGCCCGTGACTCCGCGGTATAGTATCATTTCCATTCGGATCGACACTTTCGGGAGCACACAGCATGCGACGCGCCTCGCTCGGTTGGACGTTTCTGTTTCTGGGCTTCATCGCCACGACGGCACTGACTGCCGCGGCGGCGGAAAAGAAGGCCGCGTTGATTGTTGACGGCCAGAACAATCACGGCATCTGGCCCAAAACCACGCAGATGATGAAGAAGTACCTCGAAGAAACGGGGCTCTTCACGGTCGATGTCGCCACCACCGCGGCGAAGGGAACCGATGAAAATTTCGCCCCGGACTTCTCGAAGTACGCCGTCGTCATCTCGAACTACAACGGCGCGGCCTGGCCCGCGGAGACGCAAAAGAAGTTCGCCGAGTTCGTGAAAAACGGCGGCGGCTTTGTCGTCGTCCACGCCGCCGACAATTCCTTCCCTGAATGGCCCGAATACAACGAAATGATCGGCCTCGGCGGCTGGGGCGGCCGCAATGAAAAGAGCGGCCCGTATGTCTACGCAAAAGACGACGGCAGCATCGTTCGCGACGAATCGAAAGGCCCCGGCGGCAGCCACGGTGCCCAGCACGATTTCACGGTGATCACCCGCGACGCCGAGCACCCGATCACGAAAGGTTTGCCGCGGGAATGGCTGCATGTGAAAGATGAACTGTACGATAAACTCCGTGGCCCGGCGGCGAACATGCAGGTGTTGGCCACCGCGTTTGCCGATCCGAAACACGGCGGGACCGGCCGTCACGAACCGATGTTGATGGCGGTGAAATTCGGCAAAGGCCGCGTCTTTCACACCGCCCTCGGCCACGGCGATTACTCGCAGGAATGCGTCGGTTTCATCACGACGTTCCAGCGCGGTGTGGAATGGGCTGCGACGGGCGCAGTGACCCAACCGGTTCCCGAAGATTTCCCGAAGCCGGACGCGCTGAGCCAACGAAAGTCGGCACCGTAGCGGCTTCCAACTCGTTCCCATGCTCCGCGTGGGAACGCAGGGCTGCGACGCTCCGCGTCGTAGGGATGCCGATTGAAACGCTCGTTGCGACGCAGAGCGTCGCGACCGTCCGTTCCCACGCGGAGCATGGGAACGAGGGACGTTTGACTTTCCCCCGGCGGATTTTTACCGTCAAAGCTCGCCGCGCGCTGGGTGTCTCCCCTCTTCAGAACACACAACAAGGAATCCGATCGATGGGCCGTCCCGTCACGCTGTTTACCGGTCAATGGGCCGATCTCAAGCTGGAAGAACTCTGCAAGAAGGCCAAGGACTTCGGCTACGACGGTCTCGAACTGGCCTGCTGGGGCGACCACTTTGAAGTCGACAAGGCCCTGTCCGACGACGGCTACTGTGCCCGCAAGCGTGAGCTTCTAGAAAAGTACGACCTGCAGGTCTTCGCGATTTCGAACCATCTCGTCGGGCAAGCGGTGCTCGACAATATCGATGCCCGCCACAAGACGATTCTCCCACCATATGTGTGGGGCGACGGCAAGCCGGAAGGCGTGAACCAGCGCGCCGCCGAAGAGATGAAGAACACCGCCCGCGCCGCGAAGAAGCTCGGTATCGGCATCGTCAACGGCTTCACCGGCAGCAGTGTCTGGCATCTGATTTACGATTTCCCGCCGACGCCGAAATCGATGTACGACGCCGGGTTCCAACTCCTCGCGGACCGCTGGAATCCGATTCTCGATGTCTTCCAGGAATGCGGCGTCAAGTTCGCGCTGGAAGTCCATCCGACGGAAATCGCCTTCGATATCTACACGGCCGAACGGGCGCTGCAGGCGCTGGATCGTCGCGAAGAATTCGGTTTCAACTTCGACCCGAGCCATTTGATTTGGCAAGGCGTTGATCCCGTCGAGTTCATCCGCGCGTTCCCGGACCGCATTTATCACGTCCACATGAAGGACGCGAAGGTCACGCTCAACGGCAAGAGCGGCATCCTTGCCAGCCACTTGTCGTTCGGCGATGCCCGCCGCGGTTGGGACTTCCGCAGCGTCGGTCGCGGCGGCGTGCAGTTCGAGGAAATCATCCGCGCGCTCAATGCTGCGAAGTATCAGGGCCCATTGTCGGTCGAATGGGAAGATTCGGGGATGGACCGTGAGCACGGCGCGCGCGAATCGTGCCAGTACGTTAAGAACGTCGACTTTGCTCCGTCGGCGCGGGCGTTTGACGCCGCGTTTGCGGAGTAGGGGCCGAAACGGAAATTCCAATTTTCAAATTCCAAGCTCCAAGGAAATGACAAGTTCCAAATTCCAAACGAAGACGGTGACATTGTTCTCATATAGGAGTTACGCAGTTGCCCCATCAGACCCGTTTTTGACCGGAATATAGCCAGGCATGGGTAGAGTGGGGCGTTTGCAAGCCAGCCCAAACCCCCGAAAAACGGGCAACTGCGTAACTCCTATCATAGTTTGGAATTTGGAATTTGAATGTTGTTTGGAACTTGGTCCTTGGAATTTGGTTTTTTTTGCTCATAGTTGATGATGCACCCCGGTTGCTCCGGAGCAGCCGGGGTGCTTTCGTCTCATCACGGAGAACTGGCATGACCCATCAACATTCGATATGGCGACTGATCGTCCTGGCAGCCATCGTCGGATGTGCGAAGTCCGCATCGACACCTGTGCCGCAAGCCGCGGATCTCCAGGATCCGAACGCCCCGGTGATCGTGAAAGAACCCGGTTCCACACCGACCGGCATGCGCTGGATTCCCGGCGGCACGTTCACCATGGGGACCAACAATCCGCAATTCCCCGATGAATCCCCCGCTCATCGGGTCACTCTCGACGGCTTCTGGATGGACGAAACCGAAGTCACCAACGCGCAGTTCAAAGAATTTGTGGACGCCACCGGCTACATCACCGTCGCCGAGAAGAAGGTCACGCGCGAAGACCTCGCCGGGCAGGTTCCCGATGTCGCGAGCATCCCCGAGGAAAACCTGATCGCGGGATCGATCTGCTTCAATTCGAGTTTCGATCCGAAGACGCTTCGCAAAGACAATCCTCTGTGGCCGTATCAGGTCTGGAAGTACGTCGGGGGGGCGAATTGGAAGCAGCCCGAAGGTCCCGCTTCGAATCTCGACGGCCGGATGGATCACCCCGCGGTCCACATCGCATGGGATGATGCCCGTGCGTACTGCGAATGGAAGGGCCACCGTTTGCCGACTGAAGCGGAGTGGGAGTACGCCGCGCGGAGTGGGCATGAAGGTCAGGAATATCCGTGGGGGAACGAACGGAACCCGTCCGGCAAGTGGATGCACAATATCTGGCAGGGCGAGTTCCCGCTGCAGAACGATGTGAAAGATGGCTTCCAGCAAACGTCACCGGTGAAGTCGTTCCCGGCGAATGATTACGGGTTGTACGACCTTTCGGGCAACGTGTGGGAGTGGTGTTCTGACTGGTATCAGCCGGACTATTATCGCCAGAGCCGCATCCGCAACCCGCAGGGGCCGCCGGTCAGCATTGATCCGTTAGAGCCCACGATTCCGAAGCGCGTGCAGCGCGGCGGGTCCTTCATGTGCAGCGATAACTACTGCATCGGTTACCGTGTCGCCGCCCGGATGAAGGGGGATATGCAATCGGGGACGTTTCACTGCGGATTTCGGACGGTGAAGGCGGCGCGATAGTTGGTTTGGATCGCGCGCGAACTGGGATGTCCTGCAAAGCGCAAGCGGGAAAGGTATTTTCCCACTGACAACTGACAACTGACAACTGACAACTGACAACTGACTCAATCACACCGTGATGTCGATCGGGCGGTTGCCGTTTCGCGCGGACTCCAGACAGGCATCCAGCACGATCTGCGTTCGCAGCGCGATATCGCCCCAGTGCGAGTCCACGCGGCCGCTCAGCACGAGGTCGTTGAACGTCCGGAACAGGTTCGTTTCCTGCGCGTTCGCTTCGCTGTTGCTATATTCCCGCACGGCTTCACGCCGCGTGTGGTCTTCCATGTTGAAGTCGCAACCGCTCTGGTGAAACGCCGCCTGCGACACCGTGAACGCGGCTTCGCTGCCGAAGAATGGCAGCACAAAGTCGGGGACATGCACGAACCCCTTCGTGCCGCTGAGATGGGCCCACTGCTGGTTTTCGGTCTGGAACGAGTTGTAGAAACTCGCCGAAACACCATCACGGAACAGCATCTCCGCGGAGAACTCCAACGGGACGGTCGTGGGGCTGTCGGCTCGCTTCGCTTCATCGAGCAACCGTCCGGTCACGCGAATCGGCATTTGATAATTCATGGTCCACAAGGCAAACCGAATCGTGTACCAGCCGAGGTCGCCGAGGCAGCCCTGCGGTTCCAGATTGCTGCTCACGCGGATGTTGTTCGAGAGGAATTCGTCACCGGCGTTGAAGCTGAACTGCATGGCGATTCGTCGTAACCGGCCGATGCTTTCGCCATCGTCGATCACCGTTCGGAGTTTTTGCAGGCGCTGACTGTGCATGAACATCACGCCGTCCATGAACTGCACCCCCGACTTCTGACACGCCGCGAGCATGTCCCGCACATCGGCCGTGGTCACGCCGACCGGCTTTTCGACCAGCACATGCTTTCCCGCTTCCGCCGCTTTGATCACCCATTCCTTGCGAAGGCCCGTGGGCAGTGGGATATAAATCGCATCGACATCCGATCGCTTCAGCAACTCGTCATAGGAACCGAGTGCTGCGGGAACGGTGGGAAACGGGACATGGGCCTGATTTTCCGCAATGAATTGCCGGCTCTTCTCCACCGAGCGGCTGGCCACCGCGGTGAGGGTGCCGTTGCCGGACAGCCGAATCGCCTGCCAGTTCTTGCGGGCAATGACGGCGGCTCCCAGGATTCCCCATCGACACTGTGGCGCGCTCATGTGGATGCACTTTCTTCGCGTGGTGTGGTTTGATGGTAAGGTAGCGTTGTGGACGGGGGGGCGACAATCGTGGGGGAGTCGAGAGGGGAGAGTTGAGAGTCCAGAGCCGGAAAAAGTGGGAAATCCGAAGACGCCATGGAAAACATCACGCTTGTTTTGATGCCCGGCCTGGATGGCTCCGGTGTGTTATTTCGTCCATTGCTGGAGCGACTCCCGTCAGATTTGATTCCACAGGTCATCACTTATCCCGCCACGGAACCGTTGGGATATGGCGAGTTGCTACCGAGGATCATCGCGGCACTACCGGTGTCGGGGCCGTTCGTCATTCTGGGGGAATCGTTTTCCGGGCCGCTGGCGCTCATGATTGCTGCGCAACGACCCGCGGAGTTGAAAGGTGTCATTCTCTGCGGAACATTCGTCCGCAATCCGCTCGGCCCTCATTGGGGATGGCTGCGGCATCTGGTTTCGCCACTGCTCTTCCGCTGGCATTCGCATCTCGCGGAAGCCCGGGCGCTGCTGGGAGGATATAGCACTCCGCAACTCCGTCAATTGCTGCGTGAAGCGTTGTCGCAGGTTTCACCGCGAGTCGTGGCGCGCCGGATTCGTGAAGTTCTGCAAGTCGATGTGCGTGAAGAATTACGGCAATGCCCGGTCCCGCTGCTCGATCTCCGGGGAACCCACGACACCGTGGTGCGGAGCCAGAATGCCCGCGAAGTCCGAACCTTGCGGCCCGATGCACAGCTTGCGGATTTTGAAGCACCCCATCTGATCCTGCAAACCCAACCGACTGACGCCGCGAAGGTGATTGCGGAATTCGTTCGCAGAATCAGCGGTTGAAGTGGGTAATCACGCGGTGGGATCAACACGGGGCGCGAAACCGCAAGCGGACGTTGGAAACTCTTCTTCACAGACAACGGACAACTCGCAACTGCCAACTCCCCCTTGGGGATGACTTTCCCCCCGCTCATCGGATACAACCGAGAGGGTGAATTCGCAACAAAAATATCTCGACGGGAATGGGTTCGATGTTAGGTGCTCATCTTCAACCGGCTCCGTATCTCCGCCGTATTGCCGAAGTCTTTGAAACGCTCGACTTGTCGCAAACGGAAGGACTCGCCGACGATATCTACTCGGCGTATCAGAACGGCAAGTTCGTCTTCATCTGCGGCAACGGCGGCAGCGGGTCGAATTCGTCCCACTTCTGCGAAGACCTCGGCAAGAGCACGCTCGACCGCAAGGATTTCACCAACGACGCGGTGAAGCGGTTGAAGGTGCTCAGCCTGACGGATAACACGCCGTACATTCTGGCGTGGGGAAACGATGAAGGTTTCGATCGTGTCTTCGTCGAGCAACTGAAAAACTTCGCGTCGCCCGGCGATGTGCTGGTGGCGATCTCCGGCAGCGGTAATAGCCCGAACATTCTCAACGCCGTTGAGTGGGCGAACCGGCACGATCTTGTGACCTGGGGCATTACCGGTTACGACGGCGGCAAGTTGAAGTCGCTGGCCAGGAAGAATCTGCACGTCCCGCTGGATGACATGGGGATCGTGGAATGCGTTCACCTGACCGTGTTCCACTGGATTCTCAACGACATCCACGGCCGCATTAACCGCATCGGCCGTCACGCGCCGACGCTGGCGTAGGCCGCAGCCTGATGCAGATTTCACAGCCGCCGCTGGCCGGATTGATTCAGATCGAACCGCGCGTGTTTACGGACCCGCGCGGCTATTTTCTCGAAACGTTTCAGTCCGTTCGTTATGCCGAAGCGGGGCTGCCGACGACGTGGGTGCAAGACAACGTCTCGCGATCCCAACGGGGAACGATCCGCGGCTTGCACTATCAATTTCAGCAACCGCAAGGAAAGCTGGTGTACGTTCTCCGCGGGGCGATCTGGGATGTGGCGGTTGATCTGCGCCAATCATCCACCACCTTCGGCCAATGGTATGGCGTCGAGCTTTCCGACGAGAATCACCGGCAGTTGTATATTCCGCCGGGCTTCGCGCATGGCTTCTGCGCATTGACCGAAACTGCCGACGTGTTCTACAAATGCACGGCGTTATATCATCCCGGCGACGAACGGACGCTGTTGTGGAACGATCCCGCGTTAGGAATTGACTGGCCCGCAATCGAGCCCCGTTTGCTGTCTCCGAAAGACGAACAAGGCCAACTCCTGCGCGACGCAGACGTATTCGACTAACGTGAAGCCCAGGGATTCCGATCCCTGGGTCTCTTCAAGTGGACGACACAGGAATGAATTTGCCACGGTTGGCGCTGACGATGGGCGATGTCGCGGGAATCGGCCCCGAAATCATGGCCCGCGCGCTGACCACAGGTGAGTTGCATTCGTTCTGCGATCCCGTCGTGATCGGCCATCCCGTGATTCTGGAGCGGACGGCGCAACAATGGAATTTGCCGCTCTCCGTGGTTGCCGTGAACGATCCTGCCGAGACGGTGACGGAAGGGGTCGCGTGTTGGAATCCATCCGATGATGCGGTGCTGAGCATCACGACGGGCAAGATTCAGGCAGTCGCCGGACGCGCGGCGTACGATTATCTTGTCGCCGCCGCACGGGCGGCCTTGGCGGGACAAATCGACGCCATTTGTACGGCCCCGCTTCACAAAGAAGCGCTGCGGTTGGCCGGGCTCGATTATCCCGGTCACACGGAAATTCTCGCGGCCGAATGCGGCATCGAGGAAGTCGCCATGATGTTGTATCTTCCCGCAGGAAACGCCGTCCGCGGGCCGAACGGCCTCGGCGTGGCCCACGTGACATTGCACACATCCATTCGCAGCGTGCCGGGTTTGTTATCGATTGACCGCATCCGTGAAACCATCGTTCTGCTGGATGGATTTCTGAAGCGACTCGGCATCACTCCCCGCATCGGTGTGTGTGCGCTCAATCCCCATGCTGGGGAGCACGGCTTGTTCGGCAACGAAGAAGCCGAGTGTATCGAACCCGCCGTCGAATCCGCTCGTGCTGTCGGCGTGATCGCAACGGGTCCGTTTCCTGCCGATGCGTTGTTACGGCGGGCGGTCGCCGGAGAGTTCGATGGGGTCGTCGCGATGTATCACGATCAGGGCCATATTGCGTTGAAACTGATCGGCTTCGACATGGCGGTCAACATCACGCTGGGGCTGCCCATCGTCCGGACCAGCCCGAGCCACGGGACCGCCTTCGATATCGCCGGTCAAGGCCGCGCATCAGCCGACGGCTTTATCGCCGCCGCGCGCGTGGCGTGTCAGTTGGCTCTGTCCCGGCAGAAAGTTTGAATGTGTGTGCCACTGGCTCTGCCAGTGTCTTCTGGTTGCTATGGAACGATCACGATCAATATCAAGAGCACTGGCAGAGCCAGTGGCACACAAAACAAATCGTCAGGAAGATTATTGCAAATGTCAGAATCACGCTATCAGGACGCCCCGCCCGCCGATATGACGCGGCTGTTTCTCATTCGGCATGGCTCGACCGCCCCGAATGAATGCCGGCCGTTTGTGTTGCAAGGATGCGAAATCAATGGCCCGTTGACCGAACTCGGCCGTCGGCAATCGCAGGCCGTCGGTCGGTTTCTGTCGCGGTTCAAGATTCACGCCGTCTATGCCAGTTCGCTGCTGCGGGCTCAGGAAACCGCGGCGGCGATCGCATCCCATCACCATCTGTCCGTGCAAGTCCGCACCGAGTTGCGTGAATGCAGCGTTGGTGCATGGGAAGGCAAATCGTGGGAAAAGATCCAGTCCGAAGATCGAACCGGGCACGATCAATTCTTCGCGGATCCCGTCAACACGCCTCATCCGAACGGGGAATCGTATCTCGATCTGCTGAACCGTGTGCGACCGACGATCAACGAATTGCTCGCCCAGCATACCGGTCAGAACATCGTGGTGGTGGCCCATAATCTCGCGAACCGGGTCTATCTCGCGGAACTCGTCGGCATCGATCTCAAGCACGCCCGCAAGTTACGACAGGTGAACTGTTGCGTGAACCTGCTGCAACACACCGCCGGGCAGACGGAACTCGTCACGCTCAACTCGGTGTGGCATCTGGATGATTTGGGATGAACGCCGTACAGGGGATAGTTTTCGATCTCGATGGCACGCTGATTGATTCGGCGCTCGATTTCGATTTAATCCGTCACGACATGGGTTTGCCGTTCGGCCGCCCGATTCTGGAAGCGCTCGCCGAAGTTCCCGAGGGCATTGAAAAAGACCGCATGCGTGCCGTGTTGCGGTCGCATGAACTCGCGGGAGCCGACCGCGCGTTTTTATTTCCGGGTGTCAGCGAGATGCTGGCGCTGCTGCGCGATGAGAGGATTCCGACAGCAATCCTGACCCGCAATTCGCGCGAGTCCACGGATCGCGTCCTCACCCGCCTGGGGTTGCAGTTCGATCAAGTTCTGACGCGCGAAGATGCACCACCAAAGCCCGATCCCACAGGGCTCATCACCATCTGCGAGCGCTGGCGATTCTCCCCGGCGGCCGTCCCTTTCTGCGGCGATTATCGGTTTGATCTCGAAGCCGGACGTGCCGCGGGGATGCCGACGATTCTGTATGCGCCGAGCAATCTTCCCGACTACACCGCTTTGGCTGATCACGTCTTGCCATGCTTCACGCGTTTTCCCACACTCTGGCCGTTGTTAAATGGAATCGAAGAACGAACAAATGCGAAGGCGATTTAGCCACGAAAAGGCACAAAGGACACAAAAGGGGAAAGAAGAATGCGAAGAAAATGCCGGTCTGTGATCTGAAAAAACTCTTCTTCTTATCCATTCTTTTTGTGTCTTCTGTGCCTCTTGTGGCCAAACCTTTTCTGCATTTCTTTTGCGTCCCCTTGCGCCATTTCGCGGCTGAAATCTCTTCTTCTCTGATGACTGTCAGACGATGAAACCCGATCATGATTTCCGGGATTACCGCGGTCGCCGCGTGACGGTGATGGGCCTCGGTGCGTTCGGCGGCGGAGTGGGGGCGGTCCGGTTTCTCGCCGCGCGCGGGGCATTGTTGACGGTGACCGATCAGCGGACCGATGCGGCGTTGTCGGCAACTTTGGATGAGTTGCGCGACATCCCCAATGTGCAGTATCGACTCGGCGGACATGACGCGGCAGACTTCACCACGGCCGCGCTCATTGTGGTCAACCCCGCGGTCCCGCGCGAGCATTCATTATTGGAACTTGCGCGGCAATCGCATGTGCCGCTCACCAGCGAGATGAATCTGTTCTGGCAGCACAACCCCGCGCCGATTCTTGCCGTGACCGGCAGCAACGGCAAGTCGACAACAACCGCCATGCTGCACAACATCCTGCGGCAAACCAATGTGAAGACCTGGCTCGGCGGCAACATCGGTCAATCACTGCTGCCCGACGTCGATCAGATTCGTCCGCATGATGTCGTGGTGCTGGAGCTGAGCAGCTTTCAGCTCACCGACCTCGATCGTTTGCGCGTCAGCCCGCGCGTGTCGGTGGTGACCAATTTCAGTGCGAATCATCTCGATTGGCATCCGTCGCTCGATCACTACCGTTGGGCGAAGCAGGCGCTGTTGCGATACCAGACCGCGAACGATGTGGCCGTACTCAACGCCGATGATGCAGACGTTCGCGCTTGGCCAACGCGGGGCATGACGCGGTTCTTTGGTGAAGATGCTCGCTCAGGGATCGATTGGCCCATCGCCGATTGGGTCACGCTACCCGGACGACATAACATCGCCAATGCCCAAGCCGCCGCACTGGCGGCGTCGGCGTGGGGGGCGACTGCGGAACACATCGCACGCGGTTTGCGGACTTATCAGGCGTTGCCCCATCGCTTGCAATTCATCGGCGCAGCCGCAGGGCGACGGTTCTACAACGATTCGCTGGCCACGACCCCGGAATCAGCGATTGTTGGACTGGAAGCGTTTTCCGATCCCGTGGTGTTGCTCGCCGGGGGATATGACAAGCACGTCGATCTCACCGCCATGGCGACGGCGATCGCGCAGAAGGCCAAGGCCGTGGCGTTAATGGGAACCACGGCAGCGGCGTTGCAGTCGCTGATCGAAGCGGTTCCCGAACACGGCTGTGTCGCATCGGAACCGTTGCCGGATTTCGCAACCGCATTTGCCTGGGCCGTTAATCACACATCATTGGGCGATGTCGTGTTGTTGTCACCGGGCTGTGCCAGTTACGACTGGTTCCGCAACTTCGCCGATCGCGGGGACCAATTCACCGCCGCCGCACAGGAATGGATGGCCGCGCACATCGCATTTCCGACGTAGCCCTGTCGCTCCGCGACAGGAAAGCCGAATCCACGAACGGTGCTCGTTCAACCACGGACTGGTGGGCGCGGATGGGTTTCGTCTTGAGCCCCGACGGGGGCGTAATTCAAAAGCCCAGGGCGGAGCGTCTTCGCGCAGCCCTGGGTCAGCCAGCGGATCGGAGAAGATGCCAAGCCCCAATGGGGCGCAACGCATTTGATCCTCGTTCTGTCTCGAATGAGTCTCGCCCCGTTGGGGCTGTGTCTGTGTGTTCATCGCCGACCCAGCCCTCCGGATTACCGTCGGGCTGGGCTATCGAATCTCACCCCGTTGGGGCTCAGGAGTCCGGAACTGCTGCGGATGTTCTCCACCCACCATTGAGTCATGGGAAGCACTCGACCGACGTCGATGATCCAATCGGCGATCCTGTCGCGGAGCGACAGGGCGACGCTTACGGGGCCACCGCTTCGGCCGGATCAACGAACATCTTGTAAGCGTACCGCCGGCCTTTATAGAAGTGGACGGGATTGAGTTCGTCGTCGCCCGTTGACGGAACGCCGATTCGCTGCTGGTCGTCGTGAACTTCCACGCCGACGAAGATGACGCCGTACACGCCTTCGCGCGTGCGGAAGGAAAACATCGCCGTTTCTTCGGGGACGTAATGGCCGCGGTCATCATCGAAATCGTTCAGCAGATTGTTCGTCCAGCGTTGCAGCGCAAGCGGTTCCTTCTTCGCCAAATCCGCGGCGAGCGTTTTCCATTTCTTGGCGTTCATCTGCCACGCCGTCATTCCCAACGCGCGGAGCACGTAATGCGGTTTGTTATCACCGGGAACGTAGTATTCATCGCACATCAGGTCGAAACCCTCTTTGTCGGCCCACGCGCGAATGTCATCCAGCCGCGGCGGTTGTCCGGCGGCGGATTTGAGATGGTCGGGAACTCCCGCTTCGCGACCGGTGTCGAGATCCTTGAAGCATCGCTTCGCCTGCGGGTTGCGAACCGATTGCAGGATGCAATTGGACGAGCCGCTTCCCTCGGCGATCACCAGATTCGGTAACACCGGGGGAGCATTCTCGCCGCCGGACGCGAGGGCCAGCGTCACCTTGGCGTACTTCGGATCGGTGACGAGATCAGCGCCGTGCTCGTTCCACCAATCGGCCCACTTTTGGGCGCAGCGTTCGTACAGAATGCGTTTCTGCTTCTGTTGCTGGGCCGTGCCGGAAAGATCGACGAACACCAGTTCGTCTTCGGTGAGTTTGGTTCCCGTTAGCTTCTGCAGCGCGGTGCGAAATTCGTTGATGGGTCGGCCGAAGCTGTAATGATCGCCGCGATCCTGATCGTCGTTGTCGTGCTTCCGCATGAAGGTGAACAACTCGGGATCAGTGCAGCGGTAACCCATGTCACTGGCCGAAGGGATGATCGCTTTCGGAAAGTTGCGAATGAGCGCGGGCACGGCGCGTTTGTCGCCGATGCCGCGCATCACGAAGCCATAACACCGCAGCATCCGGCGGTCTTCATCAGCATCGAGCGCGGTACAGAGGGCCGGTGTGGCGTCCGGGCCAAGCAGAATCAAATCGCGCAAAACGGCGGCCCATTCGTCGCTGCCGTAGTTGTCTTTGAAATCCGTCCGCAGCCGTTCGAGCAATCGCGCGACGGCGTCTTCGGGCTTTTCCGCGGCGTGAACTTCGCCCCTTCCGAACCACGACAGCAACCCACTCAGGACGATCAGCCTCGTACCGAACCAAACGAGACACCGAGATCGTTGCATGACATGGTTCCTGATGTCGCGGGCGTTTCCTTGATCGCTGCTGAAGGGGGACACTGCGAAGCGATTGGCGCGGGGCGCGGGGCGCGAAACCGCAAGCGGTGTGGGCGGTCCTCGTCCGGCTCTCGACTCTTGTCTCTGGACTCTCGACTACTTCGCGTACTCAACCACTTTCGTTTCGCGCAGCACGGTCACCTTCACTTCGCCGGGGTACGTCAACGATTGTTCGATCGCGGTGGCGATATCCCGGCACATTTTGGCGGCTTCGCGGTCGTTGATTTCCGTCGGGTCGACAATCACACGAATCTCACGACCGGCCTGGACCGCATACGCTTGATCGACGCCGGGGAAACCGCACGCGATCGCTTCGAGTTCTTCCAATCGGCGGACGTATTTTTCGAGTGTTTCGCGCCGGGCGCCAGGACGGGACGCGGAGCAAGCATCCGCGGCGGCGACGAGGACCGTGTAGATGTAGTCGACACGAATGTCGTCGTGATGTCCCCGGGCGGCATGCACGATCTCAGCCTTTTCACCGTACCGCTTGAGCAACTCGGCCCCGACCGCCGGGTGGCCCCCTTCCATCTCATGGTCGGCGGCTTTGCCAATATCGTGCAGAAAACCGCAGCGCCGCGCGAGCGTGCCGTTGAGTCCCAACTGTTCGGCGAGCAGCCCGGTGAGGTGCGCGACTTCGATCGAATGCCGCAGCACGTTCTGGCTGTAACTCGTGCGGAAATGGAGACGCCCCATCAGATCGAGCAACTTCTCATGCAGGTTCGGCACACCCGCTTCCTGAGCCGCTTCCTGACCGCTGCGGCGGATGAACGCATCCATTTCTTTCTGCGTCTCGGCGACGACTTCGTCGATCCGCGTGGGATGAATGCGGCCGTCTTGAATCAGCTTGTTGAGCGCCTGTTTGGCGGTCTCACGGCGGACGCTATCGAATGCCGAGACGACCACCACGCCAGGGGTGTCATCCACGATCACATCGACACCGGTTGCTTTTTCAAAGGCGCGAATGTTGCGGCCTTCGCGACCGATAATGCGGCCCTTGAGTTCATCGTTCGGGATATCGATAGTGGAAACCGTGGTCTCTGACGTATGCGCGGAGGCGTATCGCTGAATCGCCATGCCGAGGATTTCGCGGGCCATCTTCTCGGATTGCAGTTTGAGTTCCTGCTCCTGCTTCATCACGAGAGCACCGGTTTCGGCCTGCAGTTCGCGGTCGAGCCGTTCGAGCAGCATGTCGGTCGCGGTTTTCGGATCGAGACCGCTGACTTTGTAGAGTTGTTCCTGAACCTGCTTGAAGGCTTTGTCGAGTTCCTTGTCGCGGGCCTCGACCGAACGTGATTTTTCCGTGAGCTTTTGCTGGGTGGTTTCCAGCATCCGCTCCTTCTTGATAATGTCTTCCTGCAGTTCTTCGAGAGAATTTTCCCGCTTGTCGAGTTGCCGTTCGGTTTGACGCAATTCGTCGCGCGTTCCCTGCAGTTCTTTTTCAATCGCTTCGCGACGCCGGAGCCCGTCCTCCTTGGCGGTGAGTTCCGCGGTCTTACGAACGTTTTCGCCGTCTCTTTCGGCCTGAGCCAGAATTTCGTCGCGGGACTGATAAGCCCGACCGCGAATCGCGCGTTCGATGAAATAACCAATCGCGGCACCGATCGCCAAGGCGATCGCACCGATTACAACTTCGGACATAGTCCCCACCTGATGTCTGCAGCGGGAGAGCGCACGAAAGAAACCGCCGCGAACCATTTCCCATTGGAAACGGCTCGCACGGTGCTAGGCGTGCAGAGCTAAAGCGGGGTTACCAGTCGATTGCCGAGGGGATCCGCCAACCGGCGTTGGGCGGATCGATGCCGCCGCAGACGCGACCGGCCCATCGCCGGGATCGCCACGCCGCAGCGGAATGCGGGTCAGAATGCCGAACGCTGCCACGGACGGGAAGGAAACACGGCTGAAGCCGGCCGCCATTTCCCGCCACGCTCAGCACGTGCCGACACACCTTGCGGTAAATCCCGCAGCAGAGCGTCAGCAGTCCGGCCAGAACGGAATCCATTCAACCTACCCGCGTTACGATCAGAAAACAGCAGATCGATCGACCAGCCGGTCGCTCTGTGAAGAAACGATCGGTGGTGAAACCCTGATTCAGCTTCCGGACGTTCGCCTTCCGGACGCTCCCGCCTGGTTATGACGGGATTGTCGATACGAGCCACCGGTCTCCCGGCAGCCTGTATCAACGTAACATGTTATCAAATGCCATGATCGATTCAACCGTACGGAATTTTGACGCTTCCCGCAGCTCATTTCTGGTAGTGTTGCAGTTTGCGGACAGAGAGTCGGGGCAGGAGCCCCGACCTATGATGCTGTCAAAGGGTCCTCATTTCATAGGACGGGGCCCCCGCCCCGTCTCTTCAAACTGGACCACGACCCCATTTCTGGTCCGTGATGTGAATCTGGGGATGTCGTCCAATTGCAGCTCTTAACAGAAAGCCATGTTCCGGAAGAAACCCGGGTTGAGCCATTGGGCGGAAAGAGGTTACAGTCGCGGATGGTTGGTTTTCGGATCACAGTTTGCGGTGAAAATCCGGCGAAGGATCGCCCCCATGGTTCGCGTGCTTGCA
Source organism: Planctomycetaceae bacterium (assembly GCA_021732785.1). Taxonomy (GTDB): domain Bacteria; phylum Planctomycetota; class Planctomycetia; order Planctomycetales; family Planctomycetaceae; genus DSVQ01. The sequence goes on along the minus strand of JAKFUG010000023.1, from coordinate 108,107 downwards.
ATCCTCTCGGTCGTCGGTCTGTTCTCCGTTGGCGGGTGCAGCCGCACGGTGCCACAAGAATCGTTGCAGACCGAGACGCAATCTCCGGCGGAATCGTCATCGTTACGGCCGGTTCCCAGCGAGACGGGAGCCGACCCCGTGCTGCCACAAATCGTTGTGGATAACGGTGCGATCGCCTTTGCTCAACTGCTCACCGCCGCGCGCGAGAATCAACCGCAAGCGTGGACGGAAGCGGATCAGGCATTACAGAAACTCGGATCGGCTGCGGTTCCCACTTACGTGACGGCCTTGCGGAGTGATGACCCGATGGCCCGCGAAATGGCCGTGATGATGCTCGTGCAACTCGGGCCTCCCAATGAAGAGGCTGCCGCGGGGCTGACCGGGCTGCTTGCCGATCCGTCTGCGTTCGTGCGCGTCAATGCCGCCGCGGCGCTGAGCACGCTGGAGACGCCACCGCCGGAAGCGATTGAGACCCTCACCGCTTTGATGAACGATGACGACGAAACCATTCGCGTGGCCGCCGCGACCTCGCTTGGCAATGCCGGCAAAGCCGCCGAACACGCGCTCTCGGACCTGGCTCGCGGGTTAACTGACCCCGCTGCGGCCGTGCGCTCCGCCACCGCGGCCAGTCTCGGCCGCCTCGGCGAAGTCTCCGCACGGTATCTTCCAGCCCTGAAGCGGTTGGCGGATGACGAGGATGAAACGGTGCGAACCGCCGTGGCCTTGGCGATCAAGCAGCTTGACCCGTCCACGCGCAATGCCGCCGATACCACGGTCCCTGCCAGCGCGACGGATTCCGCACCCTGAACGATCACGCCATCGCCCTGCGGCGTCGCGGCACCGGTGTGCCTATCCGGCTGATTACCCACAGCCACCAGAAGAAGCTGCCAAACGCGACAGCCAGCGCCCACAGTTCCATGTCTTTCTTCAGCAGCGTGTCATACAAGCCGTGTAGAAACATCGGCACCAGCAGGTATTCGTAGAGAAACATCGGGAAGATTTCCCACGAGAAAATCTCGTCGAGATAATCCTGATTGGCGTACATCAGCAGCGCCACGCCGGATGACCACACGGCGTGCAGCCCCACGCAGGACATGAAGCGAACCAGGTACATCAACCCCGGGGCCACGCCGTTGTAGAAGTCCGCGGAGTATTGCAGCCCTTCGGAAACGCCGAAGCCGATGCCACTGGCAAGCCCGACCAGACAAGCCCCTTGCCAGTTCGTTTTTTCGCCATCGCGCAGGTAATACACGATCGGCATCGCTTTGCAGAATTCCTCGCAAAGCCCCACCCCGCAAGTGAAACCCATCAAGCTTCCCAGCAGGCTGCTGTTCGGATCCAGCGCACAGACATACGAGTAGCCAATGAATTTGACGATCAGGAAAATCAGCATCGCAATTCCGCGGCCGCGCATCCAGAATCCTTGCGTTCCGAACGCGAGAAATTGAAACGCCAGGAGCAGAACGATGCCGAGCGTGCCGGTGATGAGCCCCGTCACCAGCAGGCGAGTCGGACTGGCGGTCGATTCGCGCCAGGAAAAACAGAGCAGCGCCCAATACACGCACAGGGCCACGACGGCGTACACCCAGTGCATCCAGGTATGACGGGCGAGATGAGCCCCGGGGACGCGGTCGTTCGGGAACATCGCGCACAGCTCGTCCACACTGCTCACGGTCTCGAGTTTTTCCAGGACGTCGGGATGCTCCATCAACCGCTCGTCCAGTCCGGGCGTCGGCAGGAACACCGAGATCGCCAACGGGATGAAGAGCAACAACATCGCCCAGTGTGGGCCGAACGAATAAATCGGATTCGCGCGATTCAACAACACGGGAGGCGGGGGTGGAGCCGCCTTTTTCTTTGAAGCACGGACGGTCCCCTCGGCGTCCATCGCCCGCACAAACCCGCCCGTTCCGTCTTCGCGCGGCAGCGAACTGCGCTTGGGTCGCGCGATCGGCCGCAGTTGCGGGAGATCTTCGTCATCCTCACCGGTTGATGCCGATCGTCTTGCCGGTCGCGTGAACTCGGAGAGATCGGGGAACTCGCCGTCATCGGGGGGCGACTCCGAGTCCGTCGGACTGTCGTCGATCTCTTCTTCGTCCGCCTGAGGGACCGCCGGCACCGTGGCGGGTTGCTGGCATTGGGGACAGCGAATCCGCTTGCCCGCCAGTTCCTCGCGGACGCGCAGCGCACGGTCACAGTTCGGACAGGAGAAGCGGAGACTCATTCGGGGACCCGCACCACAGGTTGCAAACTGAGAACCTGTTTTCAAAATCTCAGAGCGGAGAGCAGGAAGCGAAAGGCGGAAAGCCAGTCACCAGAAAAAGTGCCTTTTCTGGCTTTCCGCTTTTCGCCTTCCGCAGTCACTCGGTCGAATTTGAAAACACCTTATGAGGCCATCGACATCATTTCGCGTGCCAGATTGTACAGCCACACCGCGCACGGGTCCTCTGTTGGTGTGAATGGTTTCATCTTTGAACATTGTCAGCGGGATGTGCCACTGCTTCGTCCGCGAAGTAGTGCCGGGCGCTTGCCGAAGCGTCCGAAGACACTGCTTCTCCGCGGACTCCGAAGCAGTGGCACAGCTTTGTTGCGAAGGATGTGGCGTGATTCACGAACCGTAATCGGGGCGATCGGCATCCGCGGCGTGACGCACGGCATTCCGTAGCACTTCGGAGAATTGCTGCGTGGCATCCAGCGCGGTCCGCATGTGATCGAGCAAGGGCAGGATGCGTTCTTCTTCGAACGTCTGACGCACGCCATCGTCCCAGCCATCTTTCGACAGCTCCCACGCTTGCCGGAGCAATTCCTGCGCGTGACGCAATTGACCGGCACCATCAACGAGAGCATTCCCGGACATTCTGCGGTTCCTTTGCACCCACCGCAGTATCGGGCATCGCTGCGGTCGCTGGCAAGCCCCGTCGTGTGCTTGTTCGCGGGGAAGAAATTCGGAGAATAACGTTTTCCCGATCGATTTCCACAACAGATCGTCAAATGACTTCGAGCGCGCTCCACGACCGAATTCGAGACAACCTTGCAGCCGTGCGTGCGCGTACCACAGCCGCTTGCGAGCGGTGTGGACGCGATCCGGCAAGCGTCACGTTGATTGCCGTCACCAAGTATGCTTCCGAAGCCGCGGTGCAGGCGCTGTACGATCTCGGTCATCGCGACTTCGGAGAAAGCCGCCCGCAACAACTCGCCGGGCGCGCGAGCCGGTATCCCGCCGATGTTCGCTGGCATCTCATTGGGCATTTGCAGCGCAATAAAGCCGCGCTCGTTTTGCCAATCGTGCATCGCATTCACTCGGTCGATTCTTTGCGGTTGCTGCGGAAACTCGACGAAGTAGCCGCCGCGGAAGGGCAACGCATTTCGATTCTGCTCGAAGTCAACATCTCCGGCGAAGCCAGCAAAGATGGTTACTCGGCGAACGCGGTGGTCAACGAATGGGCCGATATCACGGCGGTGACCAGCGTCGATCTGGTCGGCTTGATGACGATGGCCCCGCTCGATGCCGATGCGGAGCAAACGCGGGCCGTCTTCCACGGGCTACGTCGGCTGCGCGATGAACTCGCGCAGCAGGGACCGTGGCCATTACCCGAACTGTCGATGGGCATGAGCGGCGATTTTGAGATCGCGATTGAAGAGGGGGCAACGATGGTGCGGATTGGGTCGACGCTCTTCACGGGGGTGGAAGAGACCCAGGGATAGGAATCCCTGGGCTTCCGGGACGATCACATCTTTTCGGCGACGCGGATGCCGAGCAGGTTGAGCCCCGTCTTCAGCACACGCGCCGTCAGATCGCAGAGCAGCAACCGGCTGGTGCGCACGGCGGGGTCCGGTTCTTTCAGGATCGGGCACTGTTCGTAAAACGTCGCGAAAGAATTCGCGGTGTCGTACAGATACTGTGTGAGCAGATTCGGCCGGTAATCCACGACGACATCGTTGAGCGCTTCCGAAAACCGCAGCAATTGCAGCGCCATCTGCCGTTCCGCGGACGTGTTCAGCAGGATCGCGCCGCCAGTGTTGCGAAGGGCATCCGCATCAATGCCGTTGCGCGCGAAGATGCCCCGCACACGGGCATACGCATATTGAATGTACGTCGCGGTGTCGCCGGTCTTGGCGAGCATCTTGTCCCAACTGAAGATGTAATCGCTGTCGCGGTTGTGATGCAGATCGGCATAGATGACGCCGCCGATCCCCACGATTTCGGCGACATCCGCCCGCGTCGCGGCATCGAGTTCCGGACCGTCTTTCTTGCCGTCATCGTTTTCATCGACAATGGCCCGGGCCCGTGCGATCGCTTCATCGAGCAGGCTTTCGAGACCAACCGTATCCCCCGCGCGGGTTTTGAACGGACGGCGATCATCGCCGAGGATTGTGCCGAAGCTCACATGTCGGCATTCCAGTTGGCCGTACCCCATCGCTTTGGCCGTCGCGAATAACAGTTGAAAGTGCTCGCCCTGCCGGGCATCAACCACATAGAGTGCGGCGTCGGCTTTCAACGTTTCGATGCGATAGCGAATGGTGGCCAGGTCGGTTGTCGCATAGGTGAATGCACCGTCGGCTTTCTGCACGATGAACGGAGCCGCGTTGCCTTCCACGAAGACACACGTCGCGCCATCGCTTTTTTTCGCCAGATCTTTCGCCTTCAAGTCAGCAACAATCCCGGCGAGCATCGGGTTGTAGAAACTCTCGCCGAGCGTGAGATCGAACTTCACGCCGAAGCGGTCATACATCGATTCGAGCGCCGCGAGACATTGCGGGATGAACGTCTTCCACAGCGCGAGGTTTTCTGCATCGCCGGCGTGTAGTTTCGCGGTTTCCTGCCGGGCAAGTTCTGCGATTTGCGGATGGGCCTCGGCGAGCGCTCTCAGTGCGGCATCGCTGTCGATCGTCTCCCGCTTCTTCTTTGCGGAATGGATCGCCGCTTTGGCTTCCGCGACCGCGGCTTCCTGTTTCTTCACCGCTTTGGGAGCGTCTTTGTCTTTCGGATTCGCGGCGGCTTGCCGATGGGCTTCGAGCAGCGCGGCTTCGGCCATTCGCGCGGCGGCATCCAAGGCCGTCGCGGTCTTCACCGCTTCGTGATAGTCGCTGAGTTGATTCACCAGCCGGTACAGCCGCGCCAGTTCGGCAACCGGTGCAGTTTGATACGCAGCATCATCCCGGAAATGTTTGTACCCGTAGATGATCATGCCGAACTGCGTGCCCCAGTCGCCGACGTGGTTGTCGCTGAAGACACGATGGCCGAGGAACCGCAGGACGCGATCCAGTGCCTGGCCAATGACCGTGCTGCGGAGATGCCCGACGTGCATCGGCTTGGCAACGTTCGGCGAAGAATAATCGACGATGAACGTCCGCGGCGCGGCAATCGGCGCGACGCCGAGGCGGTCATCCGAGATGAGCGCGGCGGCTTCCGTCACTAACCGCTCTGTCCGCAGTTTCAGGTTGATAAACCCCGGCCCGGCAATCTCCGGTGGGTCGCACAAATCATCCACTTTTAATCGCGCGGCGATATCGGTGGCGACATCGCGCGGCGGACGCTTGAGGGCTTTCCCCAACGACATCGCGCAGTTGGCCTGAAAGTCGCCGAACTTCGGGTCTTGCGTCGGCTTGAGCATCTCGGCGTAGGGACCGACATCGGCAATGACGTCCGCCGGGACCAGATCGGTGAGGGCGTTCCGCAACCGGCCGCGCAATTCTGACAGGAAATTCATGCGTTCCAATCCGTTCACTTCAAATTCGACCGAGTGACTGCGGAAGGCGAAAAGCGGAAAGCCAGAAAAGGCACTTTTTCCGGTGGCTGGCTTTCCGCCTTTCGCTTTCTGCTCTCCCCTCTGGGATTTTGAAAACAGGTTCTGAGTTTGATTGTTTGCCGCTCAGAATAGAAGAACCCCCGGTTGCGGACAACCGGGGGCTAAAGGGGCAGACGATCCGAATCGGCGGGCATCAGACCGGTTCGAGAACTTTTGCCGGCGGCAGACCGAGTTCGGCACGCCAGTCAATTTTTTTGCCATCGGACCACAGATGTTCGAGGTCGTACAATTCACGACCTTCCGCGGTGAAGACGTGCAGCACAATGTCGCCGTAGTCCTGCAGCAGCCAGGTGGAATCGTGCGTCCCTTCCATCCCGTGGCTCAAGCTGCCGCGGGCCTTCATCTGCACGCGGGCTTCTTCCGCGAGGGCCACCATCTGCCGGGGGTTGATGCCCGTGGTGATCACGAAGTAATCCACAATCGGCGTGACTTCGGTCAGGTCGAGCACCACGGTGTCACGGCCGCGGAATTCTTCGGCAACTTGCGCACAGCGGCAAGCGTCCTGCAGGCTGCGTAGGCGTTGCGTTTCGAGAGTCGTCGACATAGATCGGTTAATCAAATCGGAGTACGGAAGGTTCAATCCGCCGGCGACAAGGCCCGGCGGTCGCTGGTAATGAGACCTCCGGCCGGTTCCGGGTTCGGTCGCAGGCGGACAAAGATTGTAACAACGCCGTCACGAAGATGTGGCCCGTTCGGCGCAGGAAATTCGTCAACCGCTCAATTTTATGCCCACCAGAGCGGTAGAAACGGCTGTGTCCCGACGGCGCAAAACCCGTCGGGACACAGCAAAACCGGCAGACTGCGGTGGGCGTGGATCAATACGCCGCGCGGGAATCCCGTTCGAACCGCCGTTCGATTTCCGGGACCCGTTCCTGCTTTTCTTCCCACAGCGACTTGAGCGGATACATCTCCGGCGGTTTTTCGCCTTCCAGCCGCATGTACAGGCTCCACACCAGCACCGAAGTGAGAGCTTCCTCCACGAAATTGTCTTCGTCGCGCAGTTCGGGATACTTTTCGAGCGTTTTCTCGAAGAGCGCCATCGATTGCTCGGCGAAGGTCCGGGCCGCGGGGCTTTGCTTGCGGTATTCTTCCCCGGCGGCGAACAGCGCCCAATGCGCTTCCGCGGTTTCCGGTTCCGATTCGCACAGCGCCCGTGTCCGCCAGTACCGGTAGTTGTTCATCTTCTGATACTGGTCGACGGCCCGCCGCAGTTGGGCAATCCCGTCGGGCGACTTGCCGAGGCTGCGGATTTCGTCTTCCCCCATTTCGAGACGCATCTGGACGATGATTCCTGGCAGGTATTCCACGGCGAACAATTCCTGGCCGTAGCGAATGGTCCAGTCTTCCAGCCCGAGGGCCCACGCCTGACGCGTTTGCTCCTTGAGCTTTTCGCGAACGCGAATTTCGAGGGCTTTCGCTTCTTCGTCCGTCAATTTGCGATCGCCGACTTCGCGGTCGTACTCTTCACGGAAGCCGTACTTGTAAAGGGCGGCGGCGTAATCGAGCTGCGACCGGGCCGGATACGACCGGAAGATCGAGCGATCCATGATCGACTGCCGCTGTTCTTTTTCGGCGTCATTGGCCACCTGGAACCAGCGTTTGGCGGCGAGATAGTTGTCTTCGCCGGCGTTGTTGAACTCGGGGTCGGGACCTTTCGCATATTGCGGATCCGGGTCTTGATAAAAGTAGCGCCGGAAAAAGCGGGCTTCGTCGGAAAGACCGATTTTCGGACCGTAAACGCGGCCGACGTGCCATTTCAAATCGGGCGAACGGCGATTCCGTTCCACACCGCGCTGGAGGAACTTGCCCCCTTCTTTCACCCAGAAGTAGCGGTCGGGGACGGCGTCCCACTCGGCGGACACGTTGAAGGCGAGATTCCAGCCGTTGTATTCCCACACTTTCACATAGTGCGGCTGCAAGCGGATGATCGACTCCGTCGTGACCCGCAGTTCGGCCCAGTCTTTGTAGTTCTTCTGCTCATCGGCCTGCATCCAGAGGATATTCGCCGCGACGCCGCGCAATCCCAGCAGGGCGAGATTCATCGCCGCGCCGGAGGGATCGAGATCGCCGAGATCGCTTTCCCCTAAGTCCAACTGCTGGCGAAGACGGGAAATCGTTCCGCCGGAATCGGGCGTGCCATCGGCCGGCATTCCCAGCCAGATGATGGGAATGAGGAGCAGCAGGATCGCGCCGAGATAGACGAACTTGCGTTGTTGCGAGGTGAGATTGTTCATTTCGCTTCCAACTCCCGGACCCGAAGGGCGAAGTACCCGAGGAGCACGCACGGACCAAAATATGCCAACGTCGTCAAGATGCAGGGCAACACGCACGCATCGAAGCGCACATCAAAACCATTCGCCACGTACTGCATGCTCTGTCCGAAATAATCGAGATTCGGAATCACGCGATAGACCAGCCAGAGGAAGTTCACGAGCCCGGCATCGATCCATTTCATGATCGTGGTCGAGGCCCCCACGGGCAGATCGGTGGTGGGATTCATGTGCCAGAGAATGCGGTAGATCGATTCCAGCACGCCTCCCCCTTCGAGTTTCTGCATGTCGAGCTGGCCGGACCATTCCCGGGCCTTGGCCAGCACGAAGGGGTCACCGACGATTTTCCCCATGAAGTCGCGGGCGGTGTAGCTGACCATCACGACGCTGAAGACCAGGAAGGTGGCCACGGGACCTTTCACAAATGTACTGACACTGACGCCCATGAAGATCACGAGCAGCATCATCATGCCGATGCAGGCCACCGCCTTGAAGTAGCCATAGGCGAAGGGGAGATCGGCCGTCCGGACAAAGAGATCGGGGCGCGCCATCCCGAGATACTGACCGGGGTCCACGCACGCGACTTCGACGGTCAGTTGGCCGCTTTTCGTGACCAGATCGTTGACGATGTCGTACTTCTTACCGTCGGCACTTTCGCCGACATTCACCAGCGTCCGGTTGATGCGATCCGTCCGTCCGCGGCCTTCGTCAATCGTCTTCAATGGATAGGGGACACGGACATTCGTTTCCGGATTCACGAAGGTGTACTGGAAGTAAATCGACCGCCGCATATCGCCCTTGTGACTGCGGAACGCCTGGAAGCGGTTTTCGAGAAGCAGGTTCCCCTCGCGATCGAGCGATTGATCGCCGACGCCATTAAACGTCCAGATCGCGCGGGCTTTGGTGGCCCCTTCGATGAAGCTGTGGAACATGCGGATGTCGCCGACGTTAATCCCTTTTTCGGACGGGTTCCCTTCCCGGTCGAGGAACGTGAGTCCTCCTTCGATGGGCTGCCGGCAGACCAGTTGCGATTGCGCCGCCACCGGCAACTGGCGGTTAATCCACCCCCAGCCGACGACACTCATCACGGCGAGCACGATCAGGCCCACGAACGAATAGCCGACCATGCGACCAATCACGAGCTCCAGCCGCCGGGCCGGTTTCGTCACGACGGTGTGCATCGATCGCAGGCGAATGTCTTCCGGAATCCCCCAGCAGGCCAGCAGCAGCACTACGGGCAAAATCAGCCAGCTAATGGCCCGTAACACGAACGAAACGTAGATTTTCACCTGAAATTCGGGCGCGAGATTCGAACTCGACATGAACCATCCGGCGAACATGAAGAGAATCGCGAAGACCACAAAAACCATCAGCGCTTTCCGGCGGATGGCTTCACGAAACGTGAGTTGCGCCAGCGCGAAAATGCGGCGGGGGGACAGACTGATTAGGTCGCCCACCATCGCGCCGAGTTCGTTCGCGAACACCAGCGGACCACGTACGCCGACGGAGACGATCGTGGCCATCAGCGAGATGACGAGCACGATCGACGTGGCACTACCGATGACGATCGCCCACAAGATAAACGAATACAACACCGGAAACGGAACAGCATCGAAATTCATCAGCCGAGCCTTGCCGAACGCCTTCGCGAGGACACGCACCTCGTCACGGCGAGACTGAAAAGAGAAAAATCAATTGGGAAATTAAGATCTCAACCCGCTTGCGCTTTACCGAATCACCCAGTCCGCAGCGTTGATACCTACACCTTGTTCGCCGGATCGTCCGCAATCAACCGGCGACCCGGGCGATCCTTGCTTTCCTGCACCGTCCGCAGGAAGAGTTCTTCGAGGTTCGCCGTCGGGTGATCGACCTGGTACTGGGCACCGTGCTTCTTCAACACCGCTTCCACTTCCGCCTGCGCGGCCGGGGTGAGTTGCGAGCTGAGAACTTGCGTCTGATTCTGGGTCTTGAGGAGTTCGTCGACCCGGCCCAGCACCTTCAGTTCACCGCCGTAAAGAATGGCGATGCGGTCGCATACGTCCTGCACGTCGGCGAGGAGATGGCTGCACATCACGATCGTCTTGCCCTGGGCCTTCAGATCGAGGATGAGATCCTTCATATCGCGGCTGCCGAGCGGATCGAGACCGCTGGTGGGTTCATCCAGCAGAATCAGGTCGGGATGATTGATGAGCGCCTGCGCCAGACCAATCCGGCGGGTCATCCCCTTGGAATACTCTTTCAGTTGCCGCTTGCGGGCGTGCTCGACTTTGACCAGCTTCAACAATTCGTCGGTCCGCTGCTTCCGGTCCGCACCCGACATGTTGAAGAGCCGACCGTAGAAGTCGAGCGTTTCTTCGCCGGTGAGGAAGCGGTAGAGGTACGACTCTTCCGGGAGGTAACCGATCCGCTCGTTTTTGCGGACGTCGCTCGCTGATTGCCCGAGGATTTTGATTTCGCCTTCGGTGGGGAAGAGCAACCCGAGGAGCATCTTCAGGGTGGTCGTCTTGCCCGAGCCGTTAGGGCCGAGCAGGCCGAAGACTTCCCCCTTGTAGACGTCGAGGCTGAGGGCGTTCACGGCCCGAACCTTCTTGCGTCCCCAGAAGTCGCGATAGATTTTCGTGAGGTTCCGAATCTCAATCACCGCTTCACGCGGTTGACCGGTAGTGCTCATGAGCCTGCCTGAACGAGAAGTACGAGCCAAAAACGGGAGACAACAACATCAATGTGCGACGGGCAACTGGTAACGAACGCTGTCGAGGAAAAAGGAAAAATACGGCGGGCGTTCGTCTTCGCTTACGTCGCCGGTTTCGAAAATGCTGGAGCGAACTTTTCAGGAAATTGTCACCGGATTTTTTCCAACGACATTCTCCGAGAGTCCTCATCGTAAGAACCCGCATCGCCGGAGGCAAGCACCGAACGGAGGCGAAGTTACGTCAACGGCGGGCGGATGCCGACGTTAACGACCGTGACGATCGCGGGATTTCCGTCGAGAAGGTTGGATCACGCCCCCGCCGACCCGCAAGGGGACGCAACTCAAAATCGGGCCTGACGTTGCGACAAGTATTCCACGAGTGCCCGATCGAACGGCAGGCTCGTGTCCAAAGCGACGTAATCCGCTCCCATCGCCCGACATTCCCGGCGATATTCGTCCCGAAGCTGCTTCAGCGTTTCCAGATAATCGATTTTCATTCCCGCGGCGTCGAGCGTCAGCGTGTCGGTCGATTCCGGGTCTTCAAATTTCACGAGGCCATCGAACGGAAACGTGACCTCGGCTTCGTCGAGAATATGAAAGAGGATGACATCGTGCCCCGCGTGACGCAGCAGATGCAGCGCCTGGATCACCGGTTCCGTCTCGCAAAGCAGATCGCTGAAGATCATCAGCAACCCCTTGTGACGGATCATGGCCGCGATCCGTTTCAGATTCCCCGCGAGATCGGTCTGCCCCGCCGGCTGCGCTTTCGCCAGAACGCCGAGGATCGTTCCCAACTGCGTCCGCTTGCTCTTCGGCGGCAAGCTGGATTGCAACTTTTCGCCGAACGTGATCAACCCCACCGGGTCCTGCTGGTGAACCATCAGGTACGCCAATGCCGCCGCGAGACAGACGCCGTAATCGAACTTGGTGAGTTCCTGCCGGTACGTGTACCCCATGCTGGCGGAGAGGTCCATCAGCAGGTAACCGGAGATGTTCGTCTCGGCCTGATACTTTTTGATGTAGTACCGGTCCGTCTTGGCGTAAACGAGCCAGTCGATGTCCTTCGGGTCGTCCCCCTGCGAATAGCGGCGATGCTCGCTGAACTCGACGCTGAATCCATGAAACGGACTGGCATGCAACCCCGTCAGAAAGCCTTCGACGATGAACCGGGCGCGTAAATCGAGCCGGGCGACGCGACGAATGACTTCGGGTTTGAGGAACTGTTCCGCCGGCATGGCGTGTTACGCATCCGATCCAGAGGACGGTTTCTGCGTGGCGGCCCAAGTGCGGAATTCGCGAATGAGCGTGATTTCGTCAATTTCAGTGCGACGCGCGAGGAATTCCAGAAGTTTCTCGGGTTGAAAACCAGGAAGCGCAAGACTGGCCGAAACGGCTTCGTACCCGTGATTAGCCAGGCAATAAATTTTCAGCCACACACCATTTGTCCGCCAGACTTCGGGAACGCGCAATCCCAGATACACGGGCAAGCGACCGAGCGATGACGCGCTAATATCGATTTCAATCGACAGATCTGGAGGAGGATCAAACTGTAAGTCGAGGTCTTCGTGGTTCCGCACCCGTGGCTCGTTCTCAATATAAAAACAGGTGTCCGGCTCGAGCCCGGATTTCTTCGGTTCGGAACGGCAGGTCGTACTCCCAAAGCTCGCCACCGCGATTTCCTGAGCCTCACACCACGCTGTCACCAGCCCTTCAATCAGTCGCTTGATTCGTTCGTGCGGTCCCGATGGTGACAGGAGTTCCAGCACCCCATTGTGAAAGGTCATCCTGATTCTCATTTGCGCAGGATCATCACGAAGCTGAGTGTATCGCTCCCAACTGATGTCGCGCAGCACAATCCGGTCGCCATCGCTCTGCAACCCGGTCGCGACGGGGATCGTTGGAAGTGTTGTTGTCGCGGTCATTACGAGAACTCCTGAGCAACATGCCTCACGCCTGCGGTTCCGTCATGCTCCACGGGTCCAAGGCTTTCGTCAACTGGTCTTCCGGCAGGATGTTCTGCTCGCGGCACAATTCGCGGATGGTCTGGCCGCTCTTGAAGGCTTCCTTGGCGAGCGCGGAGGCTTTTTCGTAGCCGACGTACGGATTCAGGCTGGTCACCATCGCCAGCGATTGCTCGACGGACGCCTCGCACGCTTCGACGTTGGCTTCCATGTCGACGGCACACAGGTCGACGAACGCCGTCGTTCCTTGTGCGAGGAGTTGCACGCTTTCCAGGGTGGTCTGTCCCATCACCGGCATCATGATGTTGAGCTGGAACTGCCCGCCGGTTGCGCCACTAAAAGCCACGGTCTGATCGTTGCCAATGACTCGCGCCGCGACCTGCATCAAGCTTTCGCACATCACCGGGTTCACCTTCCCCGGCATGATCGAACTCCCCGGCTGCCGGTCCGGCAGCATCACCTCATAAAACCCGCACCGCGGCCCGCTGCCCAGCCAGCGGATGTTGTTCGCCACGTTGAAGAGCGTCGTCGCAATCGCCCGCAGTTGACCGTGGCACTCGACCAGCCCATCGCGCTGGGCGTTGGCTTCAAAGTGGTTTTCCGCCTCGAAAAAGCCGAGCCCGGTTTCTTTCGCCAGCGCCGCACAGGTCTGTTTGGCGAAGTCGGGGTGCGTGTTGATGCCCGTCCCCACCGCGGTCCCACCAACAGGCAGTTCCAGCACCGGCTTGATCGCCTTGTGCGCGCGATCCAGCGACAGTTGCAACTGCCGCGCGAACCCGCCGAATTCCTGACCGAGCCGCAACGGCGTGGCATCGGCGAGATGCGTCCGGCCGATCTTGATGATCTTGTCCCACGCTTTCGCCTTCTCCGTCAGTACATCGAAAAACTTCTGCAGGGCAGGAAGCAGCTTCCGGTGGATCGACAACGCCACCGCCACGTGAATCGCCGTCGGGAACGTATCGTTGGTGCTTTGCCCCATGTTGACGTGGTCGTTGGGGTGAATCGGCTTCTTCTGGTCGAACCGGTCGCCCTTCATGATCTCGATGGCCCGGTTCGAGATCACCTCGTTGACGTTCATGTTGCTCGACGTCCCCGAACCGGTCTGAAAGACGTCAATCGGGAACTCGGCGTCGAACTTCCCCGCCGCGACTTCTTTCGCCGCGGCGAGCAGCGCCTCGACCTGCTGGTCACTGAGCGGATTCTTGCCGGTGCCGGTGAGTTTCTTCAGATCGCGATTCGCAACCCCTGCGGCCCACTTCACCAGGCCCATCGCATGAATGAGGTCCGGGCAGAGCGTCCAGCCGGAGACGGGGAAATTCTCGACGGCCCGCTGCGTTTGCGCCCCGTAATACGCCTGGGCCGGAACCTGCACATCACCCATCGAATCATGTTCGGTACGAAACTGGCTCATCTTGCTCGCTCGGGGGGAAAAGGACCACGAAACCGGAATGATCGTCCCGTCCAGCATACCCCGCCCGCGGACCGAGGACCAACCCGCATGATGACGACAACATCTCCATACGGTCCCAGACCGGAGCGCGAGCGACGGCCGTCAACCAAAGGAGTGTCCACATCGGATTCGCTCGATTGGCGTGCATCGTAGTCCCTTCTCCCCCGTCCGCGGGGGAGAAGGTGGCCGATAGGCCGGATGAGGGGGCCGTGCGTTTCCACACGCGCTCGTCAATACCCCCCTCACCCTCTCCCCCGCGGACGGGGGCGAGGGGACCGGAGGTGGATCACGCCGATGCCAGGTTTAACTCCAGCAACTTCGCCAGTAACTCGTCATCGCTGAGGGTCGGCTCTCAGCCGTACGCGGCGAAGACGGTGGCGGCCGCATCATCTTTCGGAACGAGTCGCGGATAGCGGACGGTGCCGATCCGGGCCGACCCGTCGGGGCCAGGTTGCCACCGTCTTACGGGGTGCGATCGAGCCGGTGCGTGGCCCATTGGGCGAGCATGAAGAGGGCCCACAGTTCCTTGTAGTGATTAGCCGATCGGCGCTGGTGGGCGTCCCAGAGGCGTTGGATTTCCATGCGATCGAACATCGCCAATTCGTGCGGCCAATTTTCAATGAGGACCTGGCGGAAGTAGTCGTGCAATTCGACGCGGAGCCAGCGCGCCACGGGAATCCCAAAACCTTTCTTCTTGCGTGACACGACCGACGGAGGCAGCAGTCGGCTTTCCAGAACGGCCTGCTTCAGCAGGAACTTCGTTGAACCGAAGCGATACTTGAGATTCCCCGGCAGCCGGTTGACGAATTCGACGAGTTCGCGGTCCAAATACGGGGCGCGAATCTCCAGCGAGTGCAGCATGCTCGCCCGGTCGATTTTGACGAGAATGTCGTCCGGCAGGTAGACGCGCTGAAAGAACTCCAGGGCGCGATCGATGTCGCAAGGAGACGGCCCGGTTATCGGCGGGGCCTCGGGGAGTACGGCCGGTGCTACCTCCGGCAGCAAACGCCGCAATCCCGTGGGGTTGAATGGCCCCATCCACAACGCCATCCGTTGTTCCTGAGGTGCGCAGGCACCGCGGAGAAACCGGGCGGCTTTGAAGGCCAGCGACATATTCTTGTCCGAATCCGGCAACCAGCGGACCAGCGGAACGACGCACGCATCGTGCAGAAACCGCGGCACCAGGCGGCTGTACCACCGCGCGGCCGTCAGGGCGTGAAAAGGGTCGTAACCCGCAAACAACTCGTCGGCCCCGTCACCGCCGAGCACGACTTTCACATGCTCGGCGGCGAGTTGGCAAAGCATGGACGTCGGCAGGATTGAGGGGTCGGCGAACGGTTCGTCGAGCCGCGCCGCCACAAACGGAATCTGTTCCACCAGGTCGCGGGCCTCGAAGACCCGCGCGATGTGCTCGGTCCCAAATTGCCGGGCGACCGCGGCGGCGTAGGGGGACTCGTCGAAACTGGCGTCGCGAAACCCGATGGAAAAAGTCTTGAAACCGGTGTGCCCGGCGCGGTGCAACAATGCCACAATCGCGGACGAATCGAGTCCGCCCGACAGCAGCACGCCGACCGGTACATCGGACATCAGCCGCTCTTCCACCGCTGCGGAGAGCCGCTGCAGAAGCTGGGTTGCTGATGACTTCGCGGCGGGTTGTTCCCCCGCGGAATGGGTTCGATTGCCGATTTCCGGCTGCCAATACCGCCAGTGCTTCAAACCCGGCGCTGACGATCCAGCAAGTCCGTACGCAAACGCACAACCGGGTTCCAGGCGACGGATTCCGACGTCGATGCTCTGTGGTCCCCGCACATAGTCGTGCAGCAGATATGAGGTCAGCGCCGTTTCCGACACCGCGCGACGGGAATGGATCGCCGGGTGTTGTCGCAACGCTTTCAACTCGGAACCGAAGGCGAATTCGACGTCACCAAACGCCTGGGCCGTGTAATACAGCGGTTTCTCACCGAATCGGTCGCGTGCTCCGAAGAGCAACCGCTGCCGACGGTCGTACAGCACGAAGGCGAACATGCCGTCGAAATGCTCGACGCATTGCGTCCCGAAGACTTCATAAGCGTGGAGAATGGTTTCGGTATCGGACCGCGTGCGATACGTTCGCCCGGCGGCTTCCAGTTCGCGTTTCAGAACGGGGTGGTTGTAGATTTCTCCGTTGAAGACGACGACGAGATTGCCATCGGCGCTGGCCATGGGTTGACGGCCGCCGCCGAGATCGAGAATCGACAGTCGGCGGTGTCCGAGCGCGACGCGGCCGTCCTGATAGCTCCCGGCGTCATCGGGACCGCGGTGCGCAAGCGCATCGCGCATGCGTTCCAGCACTGCCGGATCCGGGTTGCCGACAAACCCCGCGAGTCCGCACATGGTCTGGCCTGAAAAAGAAAACGCGGCAGAACGGAGAGGGGACTACGGCTCGATGGGTGGTCTGGGGCGGGGAGAAGGTCCGGGTTCGAAAGGCGCTGGCCGGCCGATGAGGAGCAGCATCTCGGGCCGGAGGAAGCGGGGGGTTTCCCGCAGCACGACCACGCCCGCGGGAAGGGGCTGTGGCGATTTGGCCAGTCGCCGATCGGTGGTGATCAGGAAGGCGTTCGTCATTCCGGGAGCGAAGAGTTCCGCCACGTCGCTGTCGCTCACTTTGCGGATCGTGTTGTCGCAGTAGTACGCCAGGCTGGCTTCAAAGCAGCCCATGGTTGCCAATCGCGGTTGTGCCCCCGGTGCGAGTTCCTGTAACCAACCGGCGACGACGTGGCTCTTCTGATGACGATCGATGCGCACCGCCCCCCATGCCATCACCGCCAGTGGAAAGAGCACTGCCACGCCGCTGAGAATCATCGCGGCCTGATGTCGCCGTTCGTTCTCCGTCGCCCAGTAGCCCCACAATCCCCCGCACAACGGAAGCAGCCCGATCAGGCCGAGGACTTCTTCTCCCGGCGCGTACCGTTGGGCCACCAGCGGCATTACGATCAGAATGCCCACCCCGACGACGCAGAGAATCCCCCACGAGGCCTGCAGCCACCGTCGATTCGTTTCCGCACTGCGCGACACCCAGCCCTCCACAAACGCCCCGAACAACAATGCCAGGGCCGGATAGGCGGGCAGCACGTAATGCGGCAGCTTCGTCCCCGCCAAAGTGAAGGCGGCGATCCAGATCCCAATCCACGCCAGCAGTAACTGATAAGCCGGACGATCGAGACTGCCGGGTTGAATTCCCGTCCATGCCCGGTACAGGCTTTGAGAGTGCCAGATACTCCACGGGAACGTCCCGATGCAGATCGCCACGATGTAAAACAGCGGTCCGCCGCCGTGACTCTCGAACCGGCTCGCGAACCGGCCCACGTTATGCACCAGCAGGAAACCGCGCGGCCACTCTCCGTTCGTCTGATAACCAACGGCGGCGTACCACGGCAGGGCCACCAGCGCCAGCATCAGCAAACCGGTCAACGGACGCATCGACCACACCGTCCGCACAAAAGTGACCGGGTGAACCAGTCGGAGGAACCAACGCCCGAAACGCCCGACCCATGACGCCGGCGCGTCGCCAAGTTCGCCCGCCTGACTCAGCAGCAGAAACAGCCCCATCGACGCGATCGGCAATAAGAAACCGACCGGACCCTTGGTCAGCACGGCGGCTCCCATCGCCGCATACGCACCGGCCCACCCCGCCCACGAGAGTTCATTTCCCCGCACCGGATGCGCGGCATCCACCGGCAGCATCGCCGCCTTCGAGCGCGACAACCGCGTGCCCCACACGAAAATCAGCAGCGGGATCGTGCAGAAAAAAATCAGCTCCGGATCGGCCAGCGCCGACCGGGAAACGATGCTGAAGTGCAGGCACGTCGCGAGCGCCAACCCGCTCCAGAAACCGGCGCGCGGCGAAAACAAGCGGCCTCCCAAATGGTACGTGAGCAACACGCTGCCGATGCCGAACAGCGTCGAACCAAACCGGGCCGCGAACTCGTTCTCGCCGAAAAGTTGAAACCCGGCGATCATCACCCAATACATCAGCGCCGGTTTGTGGAGCGAGATTTCGCCATTGAAGTAGGGCACCACCAGGTTGTGCCGGTGCATCATTTCCTGCGCGGTTCGGCCGAAGTACGCCTCGTCCTCCTCCCACAAATGCGTGACACCCAGATTGGGGAGGAACACCATCAGGCAAAGGGCGATCAGAATCGCCTGGTCGCGAAGCGAAGTCGTCATGAAAACATGCGTCCTTGCAGATTCTTCACGGCGAACGCGGCCACGTTTCGGCTTGCAGTCGCATTACGGAATCATGGAGGTTTGGGCCGTCACCGGACGTCATTCCGAACCGTTGGCAGCGGCTGAGCGGCGAAAACCAGAGTGGGGCAAGTCGCCGACTGTAACAAGACGCACCAGAGCGGTCGATACGGCAGCCACTTTCATTTCCTACAGCCCACCGTTTCGCTGTCTGCCATTGGCTCTGCCAGTATCTTCCCGGGTGGAGGAAAAGGCAGCACTGGCGGAGCCAACGGCAAATCAGAATAGGCACCCGTCAGAGGCCACGCATCGTAACGGGTGACGGTCACTCGGAAATCCCCCAGCGAAAGTGATGGCGGTGGTCGCTTTCGCCGACTAGAATACATTGACGGTGCGCGATCTGTCGGCATGAGTTTGAGGATTGGCCATGAGCGGGTGGACTTTGCAGCGGCGGACGTTTTTGCGGGGTGTCGGGGCGGCGATGGCGTTGCCGTTGCTCGAGGCGATGCTCCCGGCGAAGGCGTGGGCCGCGGGGGGGGCGACGCCGAAGCGGTTGCTGTGCATCTACTTTCCCAACGGGGCGATCATGCCCGACTGGACGCCGTCCGGTGAAGGGGCCGACTTCGCATTGACGCCGACTTTGGCACCGCTCGCCAGCGTGAAGAGCAAGCTCTGCGTGCTGTCCGGCTTGATGCAGGACAATGCCCGCGCGAAAGGGGACGGTCCCGGCGACCATGCCCGTTCGGCGGCGGCATTCCTCACTGGGGCGCATCCTGTCAAGACCGGCGGGACCGATATCAAGGTCGGCATGTCGGTCGATCAGGTGGCCGCCGAGAAGATCGGCAAAGCCACGCCGCTGCCGTCTTTGGAAGTCGGGACCGAAGGGGGCCGCAGCGCCGGTCAGTGCGATTCCGGTTATAGCTGTGCTTACTCGAACAGCATTTCGTGGAAGACGGCATCGACCCCGATGGCGAAAGAGATCAACCCGAAGGCGGTCTTCACGCGACTCTTTGGCGATCAGCAGGCCGAGGCCGATCGCGCAAAGCGCGAAGCGATGCGGAAGAGCGTGCTCGATCTCGTGGCCGACGACGCCGCGAAACTCAACAAGAAGCTCGGGCAAACCGATCGGCGGAAGCTCGACGAGTATTTCACCAGCGTGAATGAGATCGAGCAGCGGATCGTGCGCTCTCAAGCCGAGGCCGCAACCCGCCCGAAGCCGAACATGGCGCAACCCGACGGCATTCCGAAAGAGCTGCGGGAGCACATCCGGCTGATGTACGATCTCCTCGCAGTGGCGTTCCAGACCGACTGCACCCGTGTGGCCACCTACATGCTCGCCAACGAGGGGAGCAACCGCAGTTACCCCGACATCGGCGTGAACGACGGGCATCACCACCTGTCGCATCACCAGAAGAAAGAGGACTGGATCGCGTCGCTGAAAAAGATCGATCTGTTCTTCATGGAAGAATTCGCTCACTTCCTGGAGAAGCTCGACGAGACAAAGGAAGGCGAAAGGACGCTGCTCGATAACTCGATGATCGTTTATGGCAGCGCGATCGCCGATGGCAACCGCCACACGCATCACGACCTGCCGATCATCCTCGCCGGTCGCGGCGGCAGCACGATTTCTGCGGGACGGCACATTGTCTACCCGACGGAAACGCCGCTCAACAATCTGTTTCTGTCGCTGCTCGATCGGATGGACGCCGGTGTCGACACGCTGGGCGACAGCACCGGGCGGTTGGGGAAACTCGATTCGTAACGATTCACGAGCCCGAAGCGCGAGCGCCGGGTTGCATTTCAAGAAGAGACCCGGCGCTCGCGCTTCGGGCTTGTTAGGCGTGAGCATCAAGCGGCACAAATCGTTTCGCACGTTTCTGCAACAGTGCGACAACAATCTCCCGCGCGCGTGGGTCGAGCCGGCCGTGGACATCGTGCCCGCTTCGTCGGCCGGGTGAAATGATGAATTATGAGTGATGATCGATGAGCCAAATCAATTCTCCGACTCATCATTTATCGATCATCACTCATCACTCCATTACCGCACCGTGCCTTCGGGCAATCCGAGCACATGCGATGACGCCAAGCCGTTGCCGAACGTGTCGAAGTTCTTGAAGGTCCACACGACTTTCTTGTCGCGCGTGACTTCCATGAGCTGCGGGTTCTCGGGACCGGCGTGACAGTTGCCGACGATGATGTTGCCGTTGGGGAGGGCATGCAGCGTGGTGACCCAGGCGAGCGTGATGCCGGGCAATTCCTTTTGATCGAGCGTCCAGACGATCTTCCCTTCGGGCGTGACTTCCACCACCCGGTTGTTGTTGCCCCCGGCGATGAGCGTGTTCCCGCTCGGCAAACGGACCGCGCCGAAGAGTTCGATGCCGTGACCTTCCGGGCCGTGACCATCCGCACGCGGACGGCCGCCGAGATCGAGCGTGTAACTCCAGACAACCTTGCCGTCGTGATCGTATTCCTTCACGCGGCCTTCGGCTTCGTGACAGACGAGATAATGCCCCTCGGCGAGCGCTCGCACCATGCGGGTGTCGCGATGCGGGTTCGGATGTTCCAACTGGAGGGCGATCTCGTGGACGATCTTGCTGTCTTTGTCGACTTCGACCAAACGGCCGTTGCCGCTCTCGGCGACCATCGTCAACCCATTAGCAAGCCGCTGGAACGCATGGACTTCCACGCGGCCGTTGTAACCCGCTTTCGGAACCGCTTTGTAACGCCAGACGACTTCCTTTGCCGGGGTCATCTCGACGATTTCGATCGCGCTCAACGGCAGCAGAATATTGCCATTCGGGAGTTGATGCAGATCGTGCGCTTCGGCCTTGTTGTCGTAGGACCATTCCACCTTGCCGTCGGCGGCGAGAATCGCCACGCGGCCTTTATCCGCGGCGAGCACGCGGTACGGCGGCCCCGCGGCGTGAACCATCGTGGCCATCGTTAATACGGACATGACACCGAGCAAAACGCGTTGCAACATGATGGGATTCTCAAGATGAAGGGCATTGTTCATGAGCGGCACGGCGCTAGCCGCCGGTTCTTGGCGATTTGGCGGAACCGGCGGCTAGCGCCGTGCCGCTCACAGAATTATGGCAGAAACCCGTGTTCGCGCAGTTCGGTGATGTTGTCGGTCGCGCTCTGCATCACTCGCTCGGCGGCGTAACGTAAGATGGCCACTCCCGCGAGCGGTAACGGGGCGGTCAGAATCGCAACGCGGTCTTCTTCCTCAT
This sequence comes from Planctomycetaceae bacterium, assembly GCA_021732785.1. GTDB lineage: Bacteria > Planctomycetota > Planctomycetia > Planctomycetales > Planctomycetaceae > DSVQ01. Next base: position 86,467 of record JAKFUG010000023.1, on the reverse strand, counting down.
CGTCGAGCTGCCGATTCAACTGGTCGACCGCTTCTTCCACGCTGTCGCTCACAATCCGTTCGCCGCGCGGCATGTTGTTCAACCGGAGATGCGAGAACGACGCTTGCCGCGCCAACAGATACTGTGCGAAGCCCGATTCTTCATCGCTGTCGAAGAAGTTCTGCAACTCGGGCTCGGCGTTGTCCGGTGTGATGATGAGCGGTCGTGCGATCTTCACCATCCCCTGGCGAATGCTGACGGGTTGGCCGATTTTCCCCGAGTCGAGGACCAGAAAATACGGCAGTTCCGATTCCCCGAATGTGAAGAGGGAATAATGCACCGGCCGCGCGATGCGGATGGCGTTCCAGGCTTCCATGAAGCGGCGTTCGGCGTCGAAGCCACGAAATTCAGACAACATCATTCTCCGCGGGATAACGCCGCGGCGACGCAGCGCAATGCCGACTATCAGACCGCATCACGTGAGGAAACGCAATCTTCCGCATGATTCGTACTTGCTCCAAAGTGGCGGTCCCCCGATAATTCCTGGGTTCCCGATTCCAGTCCGCAGAAGGTGACTGACCGATGAGCACCGCCACCACACCCCTTTCGAAGCACGAGTGGACCGCCGCCGATCTCGTGCAGCGGTTTGGACCTATTCCCTTGTCACGTGTTTGCACCCGCTTCGCCCCCGGCACGGCCACCGAACAGGATGTGGAATCCATTCGAGCTCGAGAAAGTCGTTTGTGTGAATTGGTCGATGGCATCTTGGTGGAAAAAGCCATGGGGCAATTTGAATCGGCAGTCGCCATGCAATTAGGGGCGTTGCTGATTGCATTCATTCGCGGCACAGGGCTCGGTCGAGTCTTTGGTGCCGACGGCATGATGAAGCTCGCCTGGGGTCTAGTCCGCATTCCCGACGTGAGTTTTGTGTCCACGGATCGGTTGCGCGTCGCGAATATTCAACCTCACGCTCCGTTAGCCGTGCTGGTCCCCAACCTCGCTGTCGAAGTGCTCAGTCCGGGCAACACCGATGAGGAGATGGACGAGAAACTCCACGACTACTTTTCCCACGGCGTGGAACTAGTTTGGTATATCGATCCGCGCCAGCAGAGTGTCACGGTCTATCGCAGCCTGGATGACTGCCACGTGGTTCGCGCGCCAGAAGAACTCACCGGAGGCGACGTGTTGCCCGGATTCACCGTCGCCTTGTCGGAACTGTTTGCTCCCATGGCGACACCTTGATTGATTACGCCGCATACACAAGCAGGAGTTTTTTTCATGACCGATCCCACGCTTTCACGCCGTGATGTTCTTGCCGGAGCGGCGGCCCTCGCCGCGGGAGTTGCCATGTCTGCCACCGACGCTGCCGAACCGACGACACTCAAAGGCCGGATCAACCACTCGCTGGTTTACTGGTGCTACAAGGATCATTTCCCGTCGCTCGATGCGATGTGCGAAACGGCGAAGAAACTCGGCTGCAAGAGCATCGAGATCACCACCGCCGATCAATGGCAGACGATGAAGAAGTACGGTTTGACATGCGCCATCGCTCCGAGTCATGGCTTTGTGAAAGGGCTCAATAACCCGAAATACTGGGATGAGTGTCTGACATTGCTGCGCCAACGGATCGAAGAATCCGCCGCGTTCGGCTGCCCGAACGTCATCACGTTCACCGGCATGCGCGAAGACATTCCCGACGACGTCGGCGCGAAAAACTGCGTCGCGGCGTTGAAGAAGATCGCCGGTTTCGCCGAGGAAAAGAAGGTCACGCTGTGCCTGGAAATGCTCAACACGCGGGCCAGCGATCACCCCATGAAAGGCCATCCCGGTTACCAGGGGGACCATACCGATTACTGCATCGACATTTTGAAGCAGGTCGGTTCGCCGCGGGTGAAACTGCTGTTCGACATCTACCACGTGCAGATCATGGACGGCGACGTGATCCGGCGGATTCGTCAGCACAAGGAGTGGCTCGGCCATATCCACACCGCGGGCAACCCCGGCCGCGCGGAGATGGACGACACGCAGGAAATCCACTACCCGCCGATCATGCGGGCGCTGCTCGAAGTCGGCTACACCGGCTACGTCGGCCACGAATTCATTCCCACGCGCGACTGCGTACCCGGCTTGAAGGAAGCCATCACCTGGTGCGATGTGTGAGACAAAGCCGCCCCCCCGGCTGCTTCCGAGCAGCCGGGGGGCTCGGTCGGTAGGACAAGCGGGGGGCGGGACGATGCCGTGGCTGGATATCCTCTGGACAGACGATGTCCTCGAAAAAGTCCAGGAGCGCGGCATTGAACAGGACGAAGTCTATGAACTCATCCGCAATTCAACGAGATTTGAACGCAGCCGATCGACGGGGTTACCCTTGGTACGCGGCACTGTGGCCTCCGGGCGGTACCTCGTCGTCATCTTTGATTGGGTGGATGACATCACGGTGCAGATCGTAACGGCATTTACTCCTGATCGAGACTAATGCAATGAACATTGTCAAAACGTTGACTCCTCAAGAACGAGCCGAATGGGAACGCCAAGTCGCGGAGGTGGAGGGCGAGTGGCCTGAACTCGAAAAACGGTTTGACCTTGCTGACGCCGCTGCCGCGGAAGAGTCTTTTAGCGGCGAGTTGCGTCGCGCGATCCATGGCACTCTGCAGCAGGGCATTTCATTGCCGCGCCTCTTTCGGGAAGCCCAGGTCGATTGGCCCACGCTCGATCCGTTCCTGCACGGCGAAGGCGAATTGTCGAGCGCCGTGATCGACCGGCTGGTCAAAGTGCTGGGTCTTCACCTGCAGGCAACACCGGTCACGAATTCATCCCCACCCGCGACGGCGTCTCCGGTTTGAAGGAAGTGTGACATGCAGAACGCACCCCGGCTGCTTCCTCGCAGCCGGGGTGCTCCGTCGGTGCCGTCCGCCGTCGAGTGGGTTGAAGTTCTATGTCGCGTCGAAAAGAAGTCTTCGAAATCGGAGAGTATTTCCACATCTACAACCGCGGAGTCGATCGGCAGCTCGTGTTTTTCTCGAGAGAGAATGACCTGTTCTTCCTGCGACGGACAGGACAGTATTTGTGCGGCATGAACCAGTCTGAATTGAACAATCGGCAAGCTTTGTCACGCTCGTGCCAAATCGTGGCTTACTGCCTGATGCCGAATCATTACCATCTGTTGGTGCAGATCTCCGATGAGACCTTCTCCGCTGCCATGCAAAGCCTGTCGCAATCCTACACGAACGCTGTCAATCGGGAACGCGAGCGTGTTGGGCCACTCTTTCAAGGTCGCTTTCGCGCCAGGCACATCGATGATGAACTCGGTTTGTTGCATGTTTCGCGGTATATCCATCTCAACCCGGTTGACGCAGGACTGGTGAGGCGGCCCGACGAATGGGAGTTTTCCAGCTACCTCGATTACACTGGTGCCCGTCAAGGGCGGTTGCCGAATCAATCGTCGATCTTGACCATCGCTGGTGGTCGAGATCGATATCGGCGATTCGTCGAAGACAAAGTAGGTCATCCACCGGTATCGATCGATAACTATTTGTTTAAAGAATGACGATTGGACGCGGAAGAGCACCCCGGCTGCTTCTGAGCAGCCGGGGTGCTGTCAGCGTGTGCGGACTCATCGAGCGACGTTGAAGATGCTTGAAGACACCAAATATGGCGACGACTGGGACGACGATGGCGATTCGTTCGATGATGATGACGAGCCGGTGATGATCGCGTGCCCGTATTGCCGCGAGGAAATGCTGGAAGATTCTCCGCGGTGTCCATCGTGCGGGAAGTACATTTCGGAAGAGGACGCCCCGCCGTCACAAAAGCCACTGTGGGTGCTGGGGACGATCACGATTTGTCTGATCATCGCGCTCATGTGGCTGGTGAATTTCTAGGCCGGATTGTTACCCGGGTCGAGAACATATTCTGATGGATCTTCCTTTCGACGCCTGCGCTCGCGACGGTTACGTCGCACTGCTGGAGGTCTTTACGACCGATGCAATCGGAATCATGTTGCGCGCCTTGAAAGACCAGCTTCCTGTCGATGACGCCGCGGTGCGCTCGTGCGAGGCCGTCTATGCGGCGCGGGATTTGTTGCGGCTGTGTCCGGCGGTCATTGACTGGTGGCGGAAACCGGTGCTGAGGGACTTCGTCTGTGCGGTGCTGGGTGCAGAGGCGGGCCTGGTCCGCGGGTTGCTGTTCGACAAACCGCCCGGACAGACGTGGGCCGTGCCGTGGCACAAGGACCGGTCGATCGTCATTCAGCCACCCATGCGGTTGAGCGACCGGTATTCTCCGCCGCGGTGCAAGGCCGGGTTGTGGCATTGCGAACCGCCGGAGTCGGTGCTCGCACGGATGCTCTCGCTGCGGATTCATCTCGATCCTTCCACGATGGAGAATGGGCCGCTGAGTGTGATCGCGGGGAGTCATCAACCGGGCCAACGCGGCGACGTCGTCTGTTTGCTCGCGGATCGTGGGGACGTGATCGCGATGCGGCCGCTGATTGATCATTCCAGCCCGCGCTCCGAACCGGGTTCGACCTCGCACCGCCGGGTGATTCATCTGGAATTTGCCGCCGATCCGCAACTCCCCGACGGTTACCAGTGGCACGAATTTCATCCGGTGCGCTCGGCGTCAGACGTTCAACCGGAGGCCGCATGACGGCGCTGGTAACCGGTGGCGGCGGGTTCCTCGGACAGGCGTTGTGTCGCGCTTTGATCGCGCGCGGCGTAACGGTCCGCAGTCTCGCGCGCGGGGATTATCCGGCGTTGAGTGCGATTGGTGTGGAGACCTTCCGCGGCGATCTTGCCGAGCGTGACGACGTGCTTCGCGCTGCCGAGGGTTGCGACGTGATCTTCCACGTGGCGGCCAAAGCGGGCGTGTGGGGGCCCCTTTCGGAATATCATCAGGTCAATGTCGTCGGGACACAGAACGTGCTCGATGCTTGCCGTGCCCATGCCATCACACGGTTGATTTACACGAGCTCGCCCAGCGTCGTGTATGCCGGCAGTGATGAAGCCGGAGTGAATGAATCCGTGCCGTATTCCGCGACGTATCTCACGCACTACCCGCGGACCAAAGCGGAAGCGGAACGTTCGGTTCTCGCAGCGAATGGACCGACACTATCTACCATGGCGCTACGCCCGCACCTCATCTGGGGGCCGGGGGACAATCATCTCGTGCCGCGATTGATCGCGCGTGCCAAAGCCGGGAAATTGCGGCGGGTCGGCAATGGTCGCAACCGCGTCGACACGACGTACATCGACAACGCAGTCGCCGCTCATCTCGCGGCGTATGACCGCTTGACTCCTACTGCGGCATGTGCGGGAAAGGCGTATTTCATCGCCAACAATGAACCGCGTCCATTGTGGGAACTGATCGACCAGATGCTCGCGTGTGCCGATCTGCCGCCGGTGCGTCGTTCGATTTCCGCACCAGCCGCGTATGCCGTCGGAGCGATGCTCGAAGGTCTCTACACCGTCATGCGTTGGCGCGACGAGCCGCCGATGACGCGGTTTGTCGCCCGGCAACTCTCGACGGATCACTGGTACGACCTTTCCCCCGCGATCCTCGATCTCGGTTATCAACCGCCGGTCTCCGTGGATGAAGGGCTACGTCGATTGCGTGCGTGGATCAGAACCTCGTAGGGTTTGCCGAGTCCGCGAGGCGAACCAGGAATTGTCCCAGTGATGCGGTTCGCCTCGCGGACTCGGCAAACCCTACTTCTCGAAGCGTGAACGCTACGTTAAGAGTGGTCGACAGCGGCTGTTTCGGATAAAACACGGCGACCATTTTATTTTGAACCCGTCGTGTCGACCAAGAGGCCCCCATGTCTCGACTGCTGCTGAACGTCGCCGTTCTTTGCGGATTATTCCCCACCGTCACATTTGCCGCTAAAGAACCACTGGCCACATCGGCGGAATCGCTCAAGGTGATGAAGGGGTTCCAGGTCGAACGGCTCTACACGGTGCCGCGCGAACAGCAGGGGTCGTGGGTCAATATGTGTGTTGATCCCAAGGGGCGACTCATCGTTTGCGATCAAAACGGCGGTTTGTTTCGCGTCACGCCGCCCGCCATCGGTCAAACGGGCGAACCCAGGATTGAACCGATTCCCGTCCCGCTGGGGGAAGCGCAAGGGCTGGTGTGGGCGTTCGATTCCCTTTATGTCGTGGTCAACTCCGCGGGGAAATTCGCCGAGGGGGTATACCGCGTGAAGGACACGAACCACGACGACGTGCTCGACTCCGTCGAAACGCTGCGGTTGTTCGAAGGCAAGACCGGCGAACATGGCCCGCATGCGGTGTTGCTCACGCCCGACAAGCAGGGGTTGTACATCGTCTGCGGCAATCAGACGAAGATGACGGCGTACAACAAAACCCGTGTCCCGCCGTTGTGGGGCGAAGATCATCTGCTGCCGCGAATGCCCGACGGCCGCGGCTTCATGAAGGGCGTGCTTGGACCCGGTGGCACCATCTATCGCATCGATCCCACGGGGAAGAACTGGGAAATCGTCTCGGTCGGGTTTCGCAATCAGTTTGACGCAGCGGTGAACCATGATGGCGAACTTTTCACGTTTGACGCCGACATGGAGTGGGACATCAATACGCCGTGGTATCGTCCCACGCGAGTCTGCCATGTGGTGAGCGGATCGGAATTCGGGTGGCGTAACGGAGCCGGAAAATGGCCCGCCTACTACCCGGACAGCACGCCTGCGGCGATCAACATCGGGCCGGGTTCGCCGACGGGCATCGCCTTCGGATACGGAGCGAAGTTCCCCGCGAAGTATCAGGAAGCCTTGTTCATCAACGACTGGAGCTACGGCAAACTGTACGCGGTCCATCTCACACCGCAGGGAGCAACGTATGGCGGAACGTTCGAGGAATTCATCTCGGGGTCGCCGCTGCCGTTGACGGATGTGGTGATTCATCCCGATGGGGCGATGTACTTCACGATTGGCGGCCGCAAGACAACATCGGGGTTGTACCGGGTGACGTATGTCGGTGAAGAATCCACCGCGCCCGCAAAGATTCCCGTCGATACCCCGGCTGCGGCAGCGCGGCAATTACGAAAATCGTTGGAAGCGTTTCACGGCGTGGTGGATGCCCGCGCCGTGGATGTCGCATGGCCGCATTTGTCTCATCCCGATCGCTTCATCCGTCAAGCCGCGCGCATTGCGATCGAACATCAGCCCATTGCAACATGGGGTGCGAACGCTCTTGCGGAAACCAATCCCACCGCGGCGATTCAAGCCTTGTTGGCGTATGCGCGTGCAACGGCACCTTGCCCGCTCCATCGGAAACCAGCCGATCCGCCGCTGGATCCCACGAAACTCGGACCAGTGCTGGCAGCTCTGGATCGGCTTGGCTGGGAACAACTCACCCCGGAACAACGGCTGGATCTGGTGCGGGTCTATCAGGTGACGTTTAACCGGCTCGGCATGCCGGACGTCGAGTCGCAGCGCCACTTGATCACGAAGTTCAATGCTCTTTTCCCAGCGACCGGCCCGGAACTGAATGCGGAACTCGGGCAACTCGTGGTTTATCTGCAAGCCCCGGTGGCAGACAAACTCGTCAAACTGCTGGAGACGGCTCCGTCACAGGAAGAACAAATCGAATACGCGCGGTCGCTACGTCGCTTGCAGGCGGGTTGGACGCCGGCACTGCGAGAGACGTATTTCGCCTGGTTCAACAAAGCGGCGAGTTACCGCGGTGGGGCCAGTTTCAGTCTCTTTGTGGCGAATATCAAGAAAGATGCACTCGAGAATGTGAAGCCGGAAGAACTCGCGGCACTCAAGCCCATTCTCGATGCCGCGCCGAAACAGGAAGTCACGCAACCCGTCGCGCCCCCGCGTCCCTTCGTGAAAGACTGGAAGCTCGACGAACTGGTGGAGAAGACGGCGGGGGGCATCCAGGGCCGCAACTTCGACCGCGGCAAAGCGCTGTTCGGAGCCGCGAATTGCTTCTCGTGTCACCGGTACGACAACCAGGGGGGCGCGCTCGGTCCGGATTTGACGGCGGTCGCCGGACGGTTCAGCCCGCGCGATCTGCTGGAATCGATTGTCGACCCGAGCAAAGTGATCAGCGATCAATACGCCGCGGTCACCATCACCACGACGGAAGGAAAATCGGTCACCGGGCGGATTGTGAATCTGAACGGCGATACTTGGAAAATCAGCACGAATATGCTGAATCCGGACGATCAAGTGACGATCAACGTCAACACCATCGAAGACGTCATTCCGGCGAAGACGTCGATGATGCCGAACGGATTGCTCAACACGTTCAAGGAAGACGAGATTCTCGATCTGCTGGCGTACGCGCTGTCGCGCGGCGACCGCCAGCACGCGATGTTCCAGGCGGCGGGCGGGCAGTAAACGAAACGGCCCGGAGAGGTGTGTCTCCGGGCCTTCGCATGTTATGCCGTCACAAGATCGGCGAAGGCCGGTACGCAGTGAATTTCCGGGACTTGCGTGGCGATGTACTGTTCGAGAGCCCGCGCCACTTTGTCGGGAGCGAGCAAGCCCATTCGCATGACCACGGCGGCAAGCTGCTTCGGATTCTCCTGCTGCAGCGTGAGCAGATGCACGAGCTGATCGAGCGTCAGGAATCCAAACCGTACGGCGATCGCTCCGAACCGTTCGCCGCAGACCTGCTGCTCCTCCATCACCGACGCAACCTGAGCGCCCGTCAAATAACCGTACATTTCCGCCAGTTCCCCGATGCGTGAGGATTGAACCGGCGCTTCGAGCAGTGCCCGCGAGGCGCTGGGGACATCCAACAACCCCTGTGAGACCAGCCAGCGACTGAACCGCTGATTGGTCACCATCTGCAAGACTTGGCGGTCGAGATCGGAAATGAGCGACCGCACGCGGACCTGATTGCGTCCACCGTTCTTGGCTACGTAAAGGCATTCATCGGCCGCGGCCACCAGCCGCTTCCCCACCCCTTGTTCCTTGCGACCGGGAATGGCAATCGCCGCACCCAGACTGCAAGTGACATGGACCGACTTGCCCTCGAATTCCAAAGGCTCGGCCTGAATGCGTTCACGAATCCGTTCCGCAAGTCGTTCCACGCCTTTCTCCGTAGGCTGGCCCACGAGGACCACGAATTCTTCGCCACCGTAACGGGACAGGACATCGGACGTCCGCAACGTCGCCTGGAAGGCTTTGGCAACGCGTTGCAGAACGATGTCACCAAAGGCGTGCCCGTACGTGTCGTTGAATTTTTTGAAATGATCGATATCGGCGAAGATCACCGCCACCGGGGCGGCCAACCGCTGACCGCGACTCACTTCGCGTTCGAGCGATTCATCGAAATAATTGCGATTGTATAAGCCCGTCAGGGGATCGTGCAGCGCCTGCTTTTGCAGTTCGCGATTCTGCGTTTCCAGCACCGCTTTTTCGCGTTCGGCTTCCTGATGCCGAATGGTGGCCTGCGTACTGGCAACGTGTTCGCGGAGGGTCAGTTGGACGAGTTGATCGTTGGCCTGCACCATGAGTTCGGCAGGGTCGCCCAGTTCGGTCACGTCCACCGAAAATAATCCGGCCGCCTGTTCGATGCGGACCGAGCAGTCCTGAAGATAACTGTCGAGTGTTTCCGGTTTGAATCCAAGAAACTCCGTGTACAACGTGCGCATCCGTTCCAGGGCACGGCCCTTCTGATTGGTGCAGAAGTAGTCCCCCACGGACGAGGCCACCGCGATCGCCGCATAAAGCTTGAAATCCTCTGTATCGCGCAGGGCCGCCAATTCCTCGGCGGTCGAGTGGTGATGACGCACGGAGTGAACGATGGCATCGGGAAGTTTCCAGCTTTCCATAAGCTGGGCACCCACATCGGCGTGATTCACTCCCAGGCCGGCATTCTCGGCTTCCACCAGGGCTTGTGATTCGGCTGCGCACTTTTCGAGAACGGGGGTGTATTCGCGCGCCGCGGCTTTCAACAGGGCCAAGCGGCCGATATCCATCAGCAGGCCGGCGAGGAAATACTCGGGCGCAGCGGCCGGGTTCAAGCGATGCCCCAGCCGTTCCGCCGCCGACGCCTGAACGACCGACTGCATCCAGTAGGCTTTGTAATGATCGGCGACAGGTCCACTGCTCATCGTGTCGTCATTCAGCGAAAAGCTGAGCGCGAGCGTGGTCGAAACCGTCGTTCCCAGCAGGGGCACGGCGCGCTCAATCGCGCGGATTTCCGATTTGAAGCCGAAGTACGTCGAATTCGCCGACTTCAGAATCTTTGCAGAGATGGCGGGATCGGTCTTGATCGCGTCCACGACCTGGCGAAGTTCTGTCTCCGGGTTCTTCGCCAGCTCGAGCAGCTTGACCGCCACGGAGGGGAGCGTGGGCAGTTGCGAAGAAGCGAACAGCCGCTTGGTATTAATCATCGTGAGTTCTCCATCGAGAATGAACGTCAGCGATTCAGAAAACGGAAAAATGACCGCAAAAAACAATCGGAATATCCATCGTGATGATGTCACCTGGTCGTGAAGTGGTTGACATCGGCTGACAGTGACGCTCCGGCGAAATGACCAGCTCAAGCCGGCGCACTCAGGTCGTGACCGTGACCCACTTCTCGATTTTTTCTTTCAAGCCTTCCGGCGTGAACGGCTTCACGAGATAGTCGGAAACGCCGCACTGAATTGCCAGGACCACGCGCGCCCGTTCGGCTTCCGTCGTGATCATGATGATCGGAATCTCCTTATTGATCTGCCGTAATTCTTTCAGCAGCGTCAGCCCGTCCATTTTGGGCATGTTCCAATCGGTCAGCACGATGTCAAATTGTCCCTGCCCGAAGTGCTGCAGGGCTTGCACTCCGTCTTCCGCTTCCACGATGTCTTCGATGCCCAGCTTTGCCAGGCAGCGTTTCTGGATGGTGCGCATGGTTCCCGAATCATCCACCAACAAGACGCGCATGAGAATGTTCCCTCTGAAGTCCCTGATCGCGGCCGTCGGTTCAGAACGGCCGAAAGATTGTGTAAAAATGAATCCCGACATCCGCAGTCGGGTTACGAACTAGATCCCCGTAAACGCCACTTCGATCCAGAATGGACCGATCTCGGAATTGAAGGACAGAATCAAAGGGGTGACGTCGGACGGAGAATGCATGACATACTTATGCCCCGCGATGACGTTCGGGAGACTGATGGAAAGTTCGTACTTCGCCAATTGGGCCTTCGCCGCACCGGCAATCATGTTGGTCAGCTCGCCGACGGCATCGCACACGGCCGGGGTAATTTCCGTTTCCACGTCGCCGATCATCTTTTCCAGAACGGCACAGGCCGATTCGCGGGTCAGACTGACCACGATCGTTCCCTGGGCGCGACCGGAGATGCCGATGACGGCACTCACGTCCTGACTCGTTTCACCGGATTCCTTGAGCCGCAAACCGGTCCGCGTGGGCACGCATCCAAGCATCATCTCGAAGACGCTCCGCGTGGCGGTGATCAGCGGATTCACGTACTCCGCCGTCACCGCCGCTTGCTGGATCGCGGGGGCACAAACGCTCATGCTGTCAGGCCTTGAAAAAAGGGGTAATGAATGGACTACGACGCTCGGGCGTGGCGGAAAACTGGCGCTCGTGTTCTCGATCAGGTTGGTCTTTGGCAACAATAGTTCAAAAATCGCGACATGCTGCCGAGAGGCCCCAATTTTTGGTGCGATTGTGCGACGTCACCGACATTCGACGTTCCATTGCGCAGGACTCCTCCCCGGAGCAGGCACCCGACGCGCACCATTTCGACGAACGATAGAAACCTCGGTGGCTGTGGAAATTCGCACGCCGGCGGGGCTGAACGACCCTGTGCGGGTGCCACAGGTCGCGCCATTTCCCTGAATGACAGCAAAATCTGAAAAAAGCGCATCAGAAATCGAAACGATGGGAGGTAAACTCTGGTAGGACCGTCGCCCTTCTGGCGATAATTCGGAGGGATCTTCCTCATTTCGTTCGATTCATGTCGCATCTTCCGTTCGCCCTCGTTCTCATGGTGAAATCGACGTTTGGACAGAGTTATTTCGGCGGGCCCCGCATCAATCCGACACTTCAACTCACCGGACACCTGTCGCAAACCATAACTGTTTGGAGCCTAAGCACTTTCGCAGTTGAATTGCAGGATCGATCGTCATCCAGGCAGGAGTCTCACCGATGGTGTCCGATCGTATTCGCGTTGTCCTCGCCGATTCCCTGGAATTGTTTCGCGATGCACTCACCGCCCGCTTTCAATCTCACCCGAAAATTGAAGTGGTAGGCACGACGACCGACTCCGACCAGCTCGTCCAGATCTGCCGGCGCGAAAAACCGCAGGTTGTGATGACCGACGTGACGCTGCCGGGCCGCGGGACATTCGATGCGCTGGAAGCGATCCTCTCCGAACGGCCGCAAACGAAAGTAATGCTCCTGACGAGCCACCTCTCCGATATTTTCGTCGGCTATGCCTTTCGTCTCGGCGTTGCCGGTTACGTGCTCAAGGATGAGACGTTCGAGCACCTGACTAACGCGATTGAACAAGCCGCCGCGGGAGGATCGTATTACTCGCCGCAGGTCAAGGAACGGATTTACTTCGATGAGGCGGAAGCCCGGTTCGTCGCCCGGATCGAAAGCGATCTGGCGATGCTGACGAATCGGCAATTGGAAGTGTTGCGGCATCTGGCCCGCGGCGACAGCGTCAAAGAGATCGCCAAACAGATGCATCTCTCGCAGAAATCGGTCGACAGTCACAAGTACCGCATCATGAACAAATTGGGCATTCACGATCGCGTCGAATTGGCCCGCTTCGCCATCCGCGAAGGGCTCATGCTGCCGTGAGGAACATGCCGTGAATTGAGCCGTACGAAACGGGCTCGTGCTCCGTCAAGTCCAGGAATTCGGGTCGTGTGCCACTGGCTCCGCCAGTGTCTTTCTTCGATGGAAGGCACACCGTTTCATGCACTGGCAGAGCCAGTGGCACACGCCAATCGTGACGTGACGATCTACGTGCGTTGGACCGCGTTACTCGTTCAGGTCGGTCGAGTCTTCGGGTTCCGCGAGCTGCTTCAGATAGGTCGTGAGCGCCGACTGGGCCGCAATCAAATCGAGCCAGGCTTCCCAGGGACAGCGGGCTTCGCGGCGGTTGCCGTCCAACGTGGCATGTTCGACGGTCCGATTCAACACGTCTCCAATCTGGCTGTGAAGATACGCCAGAATATCGGACATCTGGGCGCGATGCTGGGGCCGCATTCCTTCCGGCAAGCCCGGCGCACCGAGCGGGAATAACCGTTCATTTTCCATGGTCGCGGCGGGAGGCGGCGACAGGAAATCGAGTTCGCCCGAAGAAGGCGGCGACGACAACGACTCGTGATACGCCGTGGGCGGAACGTCTGTGCCGGAACCCATCGTTTCTTTGCTGACGGGCAGTTCCCCAAAGACCAGCACACAACGGCCGATGGTGACCAGATCGCCGATTTGCAGCACGCGAATTTGGACGGGGTGGCCGTTCACCCGCGTGCCGTTGGTACTGTCGAGATCGGTAAGAATGACGCTGCCGCCGTCGTCCTGCACCTTGGCATGGAAGCGGCTGACGCGGTCGTCGTTCAACTGAATGGTGTTGTCGATTTCGCGACCGATGCTGACGGGCGTCGCCAGCCGCTCGTACACGCGGCCGCGTTCTAAACCTTCCAGGATTGAAAGCGTTACGAACGCCATCGCGCATCAACCTTCCCGTCAGAGTCCGGCCACCCGCTGTCGGAGTTGCGAGGTGAACCCTGCATCATGAAACGCGGAAAGGATGGCTTCGGCAATGGTCGCGAGCAATTGTTTGCGGGTAAAAGGCTTTTCCAGCACGCGGTAAACGGATAATCGTTCCGCTTCGCAGCGCTCTCCCGGGGAAACATGGGCCGACATCAAGATCCCCGGGTTTCCGGTTTGCAGGCGCTGGAATTCGGACAGGACATCCAGCCCGGTTCGCCCGGGCATGTGCAGATCGCAGAGGGCCAGATCCAGCCGCTCGCGATGAGCAAACGCGAGGGCCTGTTCTCCCGACGCGGCTTCCACCACGTCGAGAAACGGACGGCAGACCTCGCAAACCGTTTCTCGAAAAGCGTGATCATCATCCACGACGAGCACGCGATACGGACCCGTATGGATCAGCGATTCAAGACTCATGACACCGGCTCCCCTCCAGCATTCGATCCCTCTTGGCTAGCACATTCGGCATGGTGGGTCAAGCGGGGTGTCGTTGATGTGGGTTTCTACCAGTCACTTTACGGCAACGAGAGTGGCTTCGTCGGCATGGATTGCGGTCGGGCACATGCGCTGAAAAAATTCGACCACACGAGTGTCGTACTGCAGGCCCACGGCTTCGCGAGCCTGATTGTGTTTGGCCCCGGCCACTTCCCAGACGCTGCTTTGCGATCCGCCGATCGTGGCAACGATGCCCTTGGTGACGGTGGGATGGACGTAAGTATCCCGCTCGCCAGCGATGAGGAGCACCGGTAACCGCCGGAGGGCGGCTAACCGGCGCTCGGCGATCGCATAGCGGACATGCCGCCGCCACTGGCTGGTCCATCGGGCCAGGCGCAATGTCAGCCGCAAGTGCCAGCGGGGCAAATAGGGGAATGCCCACGGAGGCAAATAGAGTTGTGCCCAGCGCAATGCAAAATGTTCCAGCAGACGATCGATGGTGTAAGTCCCCTCGCCGCAGTACGCCTGCACCTGGGGGCAATCCGCGGCGGCGATCAAGCCCACGACGGAGCCCCGGCTGATACCGAAAATTCCCAGCGGCAACCCATTCCACTCCGGCTGTTCGGCAGCCCAATGCAGCATCGCCGCCGCATCACGCACTTCGTGTTGAGTGGGCCAATGATTGGGCGCGTAGCCGATCGGAGTATCACTGTCGCCCTGGCCCCGGAAATCGAAGGAAGCGACATCGAACCCGGCCGCCAGCAAACCTTCGCAGTAGTTTGCCGCCGACCAGTGATTACCATCGAGTTCGGGGAAAAACAGGATCACCCCCCGAGCCGGTTGATCGACGGCGCGATGGATGGCCCCCCGCAGCAGAACGCCATCATCGGTCACCAGCGAAACCCGTTCCGCCTGGGGATCCACGGGATGGCGGACCGCATTGAAGGGGGGTTTCGCCTCGAACTGCGGCAGAATCAGCCGAACGTAGAAGATGCGAACCGCGACGTCGGCAATCACGATCGCGGCGATTGCCAAATACACCCAGTTCACGCGAATTCCTCAAAGGCCACGATGTGCAACCCAGGCATGTCCGCCCTTCGCGTTGTCGACGCGTTGATTGCGGGAAATACCCCTCAAAATCGGCGAAAGGCGCGGTTGGACTTCGTGGGAAGGGAACAAGGACGACAAGTTCGGATCAATTTGGGACGACGATGCCGGATCATCAACCCTGAAACTCAGAAAAGACGAGCGAAACGTTTTGACCACCAAAACCGAAGCTGTTCGAAAGTGTACGTCGTACGGGCCGCTTCCGCGCCACATTCGGGACGTAATCGAGATCGCAATTCGGATCGGGAGTCTGGTAGTTAATCGTGGGCGGGATGATGCCATCGCGAATGCACAGCAGACAGGTGATCGCTTCCACACTTCCCGCGGCGGCGATCAGGTGGCCCATCATGCTCTTAATGCTTGACACCGGAATTTTGTACGCCCCCTCGCCAAACGCCAATTTGATCGCCAGGGTTTCCACGCGGTCGTTGACTTCGGTGCTGGTTCCGTGAGCATTGATATAGTCGATCTGCTCGGGATTAATCCCCGCATCCTTGAGCGCCATTTTGATGCACGCCACGGCACCGCGGCCCTCCGGATGCACATCGGTCACGCGGAACGCATCGGCGGTGGAGCCGTACCCGGCGACTTCCCCATAGATCTGCGCCCCGCGGGCTTTGGCATGTTCGAGTTCTTCGAGGATCACCATCCCCGCCCCTTCGCCGAGCACAAAACCATCGCGCTCGTTATCGAACGGGCGCGACGCCCGTTGCGGATTGCTGTTGTGGGTCGAGAGTGCCGTCAGCAGATTGAAACCGGTGACGCCGAACGGATGAATCATGCTGTGCGCACCGCCGGACAACATCACGTCGGCATCGCCGCGGCGAATGATTTCCGTTGCTTCACCGATCGCCTGGCTCGAAGCGGCACACGCCGTGAGGCAGTTGAGATTCGGGCCCTGCGCGTCGAACAAGCTGGCGAGATGCCCCGCCGGCATGTTTGGTTCCTGTTCCATTTCCCGCTGGGCGTTCAGCTTGGACAGCCCCGCGCGCGTGAACGCTTCGAGATCGACTTCGCCGTCCTTTTGCGACGTGGCGATCATGTTCATCACGAGCAGAAAGTCCTGCTGACCTTCCCCCGCGCCGAGATAGACGCCAAAACGGCCGGGATCGAGATCCGGGGTTAGCACGCCGGAATCCTGAATCGCCTGCGTGGCCGCACCAATCGCGAAACGAATGTTCGATCCGGAGTGTTCGAAGCGTTTGACGTCCTCGACATAATTACCGAGTTCAAAACCACGGACCTCCGCCGCGAACTTGGTGGGGAAACCGGAGGCGTCGAAGTGCGTGATGGGACCGATGCCGCTCTTGGATTCCTGCAGCGACTTCCACATCTCCGCGACGGTATTCCCGACCGGAGTCACGCAGCCCACACCGGTCACGACCACGCGACGTCTCATACCCGCATCCCCAAGCCCCGCAGCATCGCTTGCACAGGGAATTATTCTATCACGAACGTCCCAGGGAAAGCATTCCCCGGGCTTCCAAAATCATTTTGTGCCGGTGCCGGCTTTGCCGACATCCATGACGCCGAGCAAGCGCATCGAGAACACAAAACTCTTCTGATCGATGGCCCCATTCCCGGAGTCGGCGTTGACATGCGCGAAGACAATTTCCGCTTCCGCCACCAGCCGTTCGCCCACATGCGCCGTGCAGGAGACCAAGCCTCCTTCTTCACTGACGTTCGCCAGCGTGGCAGAGTAGGTCAGCGTATCGCCCGGCACGACCCAGCCGTGGTAGGAAACCTTGGGCACTTTGGCCAGGATCACGGCCCGCTCGAAATCGTGGACATCGCCCAGCAGAATGCCGCCGGTTTGAGCCATGCCTTCCAGCATCAACGAACCGGGCATCACCGGAAAACCGGGAAAGTGGTCGTGCAGGTGTTCTTCCGCCAGGCTCACATTTTTAATGGCCTTGGCGTGCGAGCCCTTTTCAAACTCCACAAACCGGTCGATCCAGATCCAGCGCATCGTCGTGAAACTTTCAAAATGTAGCCCTGTCGCTCTTCGACAGGAAAGCCGGTCGAAGTGAAAGCGTGGCTCAACGA
Source organism: Planctomycetaceae bacterium (assembly GCA_021732785.1). Lineage (GTDB taxonomy): Bacteria > Planctomycetota > Planctomycetia > Planctomycetales > Planctomycetaceae > DSVQ01. Next base: position 69,200 of record JAKFUG010000023.1, on the reverse strand, counting down.
TCAGCGCGAGATTTGCTAACGGCTTTCCTGTCGCGGAGCGACAGGGCTACAACAAACTCAGCCCAGCTTGCGCTGCAAGAAGTTCACGATCATGCCCACCGTGAAGAGTTCCTGCAGGTTTTCCACCTTCGGGTTCTTCGCGAAGCCGTCGATGTCGGCGTGTGGCATCCGGACCTTCAATTCCTTCAGGCCTTCTTCCGTTACCATGCCGTTGGCCACGTAAGCGGTCCCTGCGGCGGCGAAGTTTTCCGGGAAGAGTTCACCCCGCGGAATCTTGGTGGCGAAGTTCTTCTCGAGACGGAAAACGATATCGAGAAAGTCGATCGATTCCGCACCCAGATCGGCAGACAACCGGGCAGACTCGGTCACATCTTCGTCGTCGACACCCAGAGCGTCGACCAGGGTCGCTTGCACTTTGCTGAAAATCTCATCGCGCGTCGGCATTCGTCAGTCTCCGGCTGTCCTGGTCCCGTTCCGGGGCACCAGCAGGCAGCATCATCTTGATTACGCCCCAGTCATGATCCCAGCCCCGTCAGTGTTTCCGGGCGAAAGAAACACTGCAATCATCGAGGCACCGTTGCGCGGGGCGACGATCGCCACGCGGCTGTGATGTTTGTTGGCTCTACCCATTGATAATCGAATAACAACTCGATCCGCCGGGATTTCATATTGATCGTGTGCCACTGGCTCCGCCAGTGCGAGTGCTTCACTCAATTGAAGACACTGGCAGAGCCAGTGGCACACCGACGTTATTCTCCAATCCAGTTCAGGTCATGCCTCCCAGCGTCAAACCGCCGTCCACTTTCAAGACCTGTCCCGTGATGTAACTCGATTCGTCCGCCGCCAGGAATAGCACGGCGTGGGCAATGTCTTCCGGCTTGCCGAGCCGCCTCACCGGAATCGCCTGCTTGATCTTATCGCCGGCGGCATTCATCACCGCGGCGGTCATGTCCGTTTCAATAAACCCCGGAGCGACGCAATTCACGGTCACATTCCGCTTGGCCAGTTCCACCGCCATGCAGCGGGAGAAGCCTTCGATCCCCGCTTTGCTGGCGGCATAATTGGCCTGACCGGGATTGGAAAAATCGGCCGAGACGCTCGACATGTTGATGATACGGCCATATCGCGCGGACATCATCGGCATCGTGGCCGCCTGACAAAAATTGAACACGCTGGTGAGGTTGGTGTCGATCACCTCTTTCCATTGCTCTTCGGTCATCCGGGCCAGCAACGTGTCGCGGACGATGCCCGCGTTGTTGACGAGAATATCGAGTTTGCTCCACTTGGTAATGACGTCCTGAATGATCCGATCGGCATCGGCTTTCGACGCCACGTTGCCCTGAATCGCCCACACCTCGACGCCGTTGACCGACAGATCCGCAGCCAGTTTTTCTGCCGCTTCTTTGCTCGATTGATACACGAACGCCACCTTGGCCCCGGCGGCGGCGAGCGATTCGACGATCCCGCGACCGATCCCCCGGCTTCCGCCGGTTACCAATGCGACTCGTCCTGCTAATGTGGTCAAAATCCGTTCCCTTTGATCAATTCGTCTGCGTTCATCGCCTGCGAAGCACGGAGATTACACGGGCGGTGTCCATACCTGAGCAAACAGCTCCCGAGCCGATTTCCGGCGAAGGTCATCCGATTCGGCCATCGCCGGATTGCGGTCCGCCAAATTAAAAGCCTCTAACGTAATCCGGGCCGAGACCGCCGACGCGCCGTCGATCGTCCCTGAAGCCATCAAATCCCAGAGATTCCCCTCGTGCTTTTTCACGTGGACTTGCACGACGAGCGATTTCCCCGGCGACACGAAGCTATTGAACTTGAGTGCCCGGGCTTCCTTGAGCAGGATCGTACTCGACGCAAATTGTTCGCTTTCGCGAATCAGCCAGGCGCCGGCTTGCACCATCGCTTCCAGCATCAGCACGCCGGGAAGAACCGGAAAGCCGGGAAAATGGTCGGCGAGATACTCTTCCGCGAGCGAAAGATTCTTCACCGCCGTGATCGATTGATGCGGCGTCAGCTCGGTAATTCGATCGATCAACACAAACCGCATCGCGATGCTCGGCGTGGTAAGTCAATATTCGTGAACCGGACGACAGGGGCACCGTTCGGCAGCGGAGGAGAATCCGGCCATTCTAGACCGTCACACTTGGCGACTCAACCGAACTTGCATCGTCACCCCGTCAGAACGTGCCGAAAGTGGGCAACGGGAAACTCACATCTGACTTGGAACAAAAGACTTCGGTGATGCAGGCCAGGATTTTCTCATCGCAGGGAAAAACTCTCCCCTGCGTGAACGATAGATACAAAGCGATTCTGGGAAATCACTTGCAACGATTTCCAGGGCGGGGATTGCGGAAATCGGTCCCGCTCCCGACCGGCTGGCGACCTTGGCGACAATCCGTGTCCTATTCTTTAGGGACAGGTGCGAACGGGAATCTTTCGTCGGGCGCATCGTTCAGGCGATTTAGCAGGATTTCGGGAAATGCCGTTTGATGCCCCCGCTTTCGGACATCCGTCCGCGGTCCTTTTGAAGCCGAATTTCGACAACGATCCTATCGCCCGGGCACTCGAACGGTTGTGGTTGGCGGACGTCAGCACCGATGTCACCCACGATTGCCACCACGGGGACGGCGAAGACCGACGGACCGCGGTGCGGCGGGATGGTCGCGGCGATGTCAGTATTGCCACCGCGCCTGATCCTCTGACTTCGGGTTCTGGATCGCCGTCCGGGTGGATTCAAGCCAACGGAACATTCGGTCGGTTGATCGATCTCAGTATGACCGGAGTTTCGATGGTTCTCACCCGACCGCTCGAACCGGGAACCGCGATTCTGGTGCGCCTGGCACCGCAGGAGAACGGACAACCCATGGATGTCCCCGCGGAAGTGGTGCGCAGCCGGGAACTGGTCGACGGGCAATGGAAAATCGTCGCCAAGTTTACGCAACACCTGTGCTTCGATCAGGCCTACATCATGACCCAACCCGCACTGGCTTAGAAAAACAGGAAGCCCGGGGAAATTGTTTCCCCGGGCTCCTCGACTCATTCAATCCGTCGCAGCGAACTAGTCACGCGGTTGCGGGACCGAGACTTCGCGGCTGTTTTCCGGCAGCGTGGCATCCACCCGATCGGCACCGTGACCGCGGCCTTCCGCCGGGGTGGTGCTGACCCGCGGCGTACGACCGTCGAGAATCACCTTGGCGGCATTCCGCAGTTCCGTGTCGCTCATCCGGCGGACGTTGCCCAGTTCGAGCAGCGGTTCGAGCATCCGCACCGCTTTGGCAACCGACGTTTCCATCAGGCCGATTTCGATGAGGCTCTTCCGCATTTCGCCCAGCACCTGAATCTGGCTGGCGAACTCTTCCTGGAACGCGGTCAACACTTCCAGAGATTGAATCGCATCGACCACCGATTGCGTTTGTCCGGCGAGCTTCTTTTCGACCGTGATCAGGTTGGTCAGATTGCTCTGGGCCATTTCGAGATCGATGAACTCGCTGGCGAGTTTGCCGTTGATCGCGATCAACTTGTCGGCTTGCAGCGTGGCTTTGTCGCTCATGCTGATCTGGTCGGCCAGTTTGGTTTGCGTCCCGATCCACTGATCGGCAACCGCCTGGGCGATTTCAACAAACTGCGCCCCGGTTTGCACGGACGAATTCAGGGCGATCAAACCCTTCAGGCCGTTCTGCGCCGGTTCGATCTGTTCGATCTGGCCGCGAAGATCGTTTCCGAGCACGATCAGGTCATCCAGCGCTTTTTGCGCGACGGGCAAATCGCCGGCTTGCGATTTGGCGGTATCCTTCAGGGCGATCAGTTCGGCAAGCGCCCCGGACGCCTGCTCGTGGGTCGGCTGCTGATTCACGAGGCGATTTTCGAGCGTCAACATTTGCTCGAACGATTCGACGGCATTTTCCGCGATCGCCTGCTGCGAGATGATGTGGTCGTGCAGTTCGGACATCTGCTTCAGCGACATCGTGGCGGCTTCCACGACTTGGGCTTCTTCGACGATTTCTGTGCGGAGCTGACGGACCGAGGTCAGCGCCAGTCGCGCGTCTTCCAGTTGATTGCGTTGGGCTTTCAAGCTGGACAGCAGGCTGTTGGCTTCCCAGACTTGTTCTCCGGTACCGGTTAACTCCTGGATGCGGGCATCGAGCTTGCCCACATCGCGTTTCATCTGCGCGAGTTCGCGCGTCAGCGGCCGGGCGATGACGAAGTGCATCCCCACAAAGCCAATGGTCACACCCAACACGAGGAGACCCCAGGTGAGCTTTTGTTGCTCTGCCATTTGGGATTCCATGGCACGAATTTTCAGACCTTCAGACGTATACACAGCGGTTGCTCCGATGCTGGAAAGCTCGGTGAAAGAAGAGGGCCCCGCGAACGGAAGGGGACTGCCGTTCGCCCGATGATCGGGTCTGCAAAGTTGACCCACATGATTTACCCTACTCAGTATCGCCATTTTCCGTCCGGCAATTTGTGCCGTTTGACACCGACCATGCACAATTCATAAAAGGAAGCGATGGGGTAATAGACGCGCCATACATAACCCTTGCGGATTTCCGCTCCGCATGCAATTTTTCATCGAGATTTCGGTTCCTTACGAAACGAACACGGCCCCCTACCGACGCTCTTCCCCATGCAAAATGGACGGGAAATCCCGACGATGACCGCACTCTCCCTCCGATCAGCGAACACGAACGATGCGGACATCATCGCCGAGTTCAACTGCCGACTGGCGATCGAATCGGAAGGCCGGGCACTCGACCCGGCCACTATTGCCGCGGGAGTCCACGCCGTCCTCGAAGGCCGCGGCGAAGCCGAATATCTCATTGCCGAATCGGACGGGCGCGTGATCGGTCAGTTGATGCTGACCCGCGAATGGAGCGATTGGCGGAACGGCTGGTTTTACTGGATCCAAAGCGTGTTCGTGGTCGCCGAACATCGCCGCCGGGGCGTTTTTTCACGCCTGTATCAAGAAGCCGTCGCGCGGGTGGAGGCCCGATCCGATTCCGTGGGCCTGCGATTGTATGTCGAAGTGCATAACGCAAAGGCACTGGAGACCTACACGAGACTGGGGATGCGCGTCACCGGTTATGAGGTGCTCGAACATCCGCTCCGCCGTGAGTTGCCCGCGATCACTCCGCCGGCGAACCGATAGCGATGCCGAGTGGCCATCGCCATCACCCGCTTCGCCTTACTTCACGGCGACATCTTGCGCGGCGATCACCGGCCGGCGAGGGCCGTTGCCGACGGCGGACCAGACGACCGCCGCGGATGGGGCCGATTTGAATCGGCCGGACGTCTTCGGCGTCGGCAACTGTGGCGGCTCATCCGTCGGCATCGGGACCGGGGCTGACGATGATCGCGGCGTCGGGGCGGCGGACCGGCCGGGAACCGATTGCCAATCCCCCAGCGTTCCGGCACTCGGCCCCTGAGCGGTCTGCGGAGCGGACGGAATCGGCGTCAACGCGGTGGAGGAAATGGGCAAGGTCGGAACCATCGCCATTCCGTGGAAGTGCGGTGCCAGGGCGTGCCCCGTCGCGCAGGTATTGCAGCCCATGACCGGAGCCGGAGCCGCAACCATTGCCGTGGGAACAAGTTCCGTCACATGCTGGACCGTTTGGACGGGCACCATTCGCGTCACGGTTTGGGGCACGACGCGCGTCACTTGATATGGAACCGCCCGCGTTTTCTGCTGCGTGACACAGGTCGTCTGCGCGATCTGTTTCGTCACCGGCTTGGGAACCCAGACCATCTGATAGCCCCCTTCGTCGACCGTCACGGTTTTTGTGGTCGTGACGGGGACCCGCTCGGTGTAAACCTCTTGCCGGACATGCGTTTCCGTCACCGGTTGCAACACGGTGACGGACTGCGGGCGGAGTTGAGTCTGGACAACCGCGCGGGTGCGAGCGCATTGGCAAGCCGCCATCGGTTGGGTGCAGGTTTCGCAGCAACCCGGACGGTGAAGGGGGAAAACTTGCGCGAGGACTGATGCCGGGGCAATCACACCCAGGGTCGCCGCGAACAAGGCCCAGTTCGAAAGTTGCTTCATCATTGCCCCCGTGGTCCGCAAGTCACGCATTCCACTCAAATTCACCAGCGTGAATGCCCTCTTGATCGGTTTTTCCATCGCGGTTCCTTCAAGTCCGTTGGGCAAGTTCCGGTTGTCTGGACCCCAAGTTCCCGTTGGAAGCGGAGTCAAAGTTGACGAGCGGAGTTTCATCGGAGGGCCAATCTGGCAGAAGGGTTTCCCCTCGTGCCAGCGATTTCAGCAAGACTTGCCCGCGGATCGCGCAGATGGCATACCGATCGATTCCAACCCTGTTTCGAATTGAAAAAATGACAATCGGCGGGGTGGTTTGCGGGAGAATGCCGAGGAAATCGATTTTTCTCGCTGAAAAACCCATCAGCAAGCACGATTTTGACAGCGGGTACCAGGGGGGCCGCATACGATTCCTATTGCAGCGACACGATACAGTCACCTATTTTGATGTGTCCATGATGTCCGCCCCGCGATTTGCGAGGTTGGCACCATCGGTCATGAGGAGGCTGAAGACGATGGGCAATTCGACGCTGTTCTCGATCGCCACGTTACTGCTCGCCACGGGATTGGCGGGCTGGTTCGTCTACCCGATCGGCGATCACCGGGCCTTCGGTGAAGCACCGGTCGTTCTGACGGCGGTCTCGACTGACCAGCCCTCAGCGCCACTTTCCAAAGTGCCGGAGGCACTCCGCGGCTCGCTGGTGATCGCCGGTGGCGGGATCCTGCCGAACGTGATCTACGAGCGCTTTCTGGAACTCGGCGGCGGTGCCAACGCGAATCTGGTGATTGTGCCGACGGCGAGCATGATCGCCGACAGCCCTGATCTGCTCGCACGTTTACCCATCTGGCGGCAACTTCATCAAGGTCCGATTACGATCCTGCACGCCGAAACGCGTGAAAAGTCGTGCGAAGTCGATTTCAGCAGACCGCTGGAGGCCGCGACGGCGGTCTGGTTTATCGGCGGCGATCAGAATCTGATTGCGGAACGTTACTTGGGGACACCCGTCGAGCCCGCGCTTCAGCAAGTGCTGGCTCGTGGCGGCGTCATCGGGGGAACCTCCGCCGGTGCGGCAATCATGTCCCGCGTGATGATCGCCGGGGGGCGCGCCACCCCCATGATGGCGACCGGGTTGGGATTTCTTCCGAATACCATCGTCGATCAACACTTCCTTAAACGGAATCGCAAAGATCGGTTGCATGCCGCGTTGAAGCTGCATCCCGACCTCGTCGGCGTCGGGATCGATGAAGACACCGCGCTCGTCTGTCGGCCGGAAGGTTACGAAGTGATTGGGAACTCCAGCGTGCTGTTGTGCCTGGGAGCGACACCGAATCGCAAAGAAATCACCGAAGAAATTCCGACGGGGCAGAAATTCGACCTGCGCCCCTGGACTGTCGCAGCGACCGGGCGTGCCCGGCACGCGACCTACACCATCGCCGCGGCGCGGCCGATTCCGAATCTGAAAAATGGGGCCGTGGTGATTGCCGGGCCGCGACCGCCGAAGGAAGCCGTGCAGGAGTTCATGACCGCCGCGGGTGGCAAGAACGCCCACCTCATTCTGGTCTCCGAAACCAAAGAAACCGCGGAGAGCGAAAACCGTCTGCGGGAATACTTTGCCGAAATGGGCGCAGCCAATTTGATGGTCTGCTCGGCAACCGATGAAGATGCGATGAGCGACCCGAAAACGCGGGAGACGTTCGCCCAGGCCCAAGGCGTGTGGTTTGTCGGTGCGGAAGAAGAACGGCTGCTCGATCTCGTCGTCCGTTCCTCACTGCAGAAAGTCGTGGGGGACGTCCTCGCCCGCGGTGGTGCCATCGGCGGCTCTTCTGCTGGGGCTCGCATTCATGGTGATGGCATTGTTCGTCGCAAGGCGAGCACGCTGCCGACCACCGTTCCCGAGAATTCGCATGATTCGGGACTGGGGTTGCTGACGGGGGTCATCATCGATCAATGCGCGCTGGGCGAAGAAACCACGGACAACATGGCCACCGTGCTCCGGGATCGTTTCCCGAACTGCATCGGCCTGGGCTTGAAAGAATCCGCGGCCGTCATCGTTCGCGGTCACACCATGCACGTGGTCGGCAGCGAATCGGTCTCCGTCTACGACAACATGCGTGGGGGCGATTCGCCGCAAACCGATCAGAAGATCCCTGCCGGTCAAACGTACGATTTTCTCGCCCGCCGCGTGGTTGAAACTGTCGTTGATTCGACGACGCGGTAAGTGCCGGGAGTCGCGATCACACTTTCGTCGGCAGCGATTGCGACCAGCAATCGCGGATGGCGGCGAGTTTGCGCTCCACCGTGCGCGGCGAGATGATTAACGTTTCGGCGATTTCTTCGTTGCCGTAACCTTCCAGCCGCAGCGTGGCAATGTGCCGCATGGTGTCATCGGGGAGTAATGCGAGCAGGTTCGTGCATTCTTCGTCCATGGTGGCAATCAGGTCCGGCGTGGGGGCCTGCGAAAGAAACTGATCGAAATCCCCCGGCGACTCTCCGTCGCTGAAAAAGACGGAGTCGCCGCGGACTTGGCCCCCTCCGCGTTTGTTCGTCATCTGCTTGCGGATCTGGTCGATGGCCTTGCGACTGGCCAGCGCGACAAGCACCTGCCACAAGTCGTCGCGACTGTCGAGCCGCTCAAACCGCCCCTGGGCCACGCCGACACAAAGACTCTGGAACGCCGTCGCGGCCACGTCTTCTTCGTCGGAAACGCGCCGCGAAGTGCTTCCCAGTCGCCGCCGGGCTACGCCGACGAGTTGCTGGAAAAAGTGCTCCCACAACGGTCGCGCCGCGGCCGAATCACCCTCTTTCAGGCGATGGATCCAGAAGGTGATCGATTGATCGAACGAATCGCTCATGACCCGCAACTCGCAGAGACCCCGTGAGGCAGCACCGCATTTTACGGGAACTTCGCGCAAATGCGAGACCGCAATCGACACAAGCTCATGAGTCGAACAAAGATTGAAGATCTTGCTCCCCTACAGACGCAACTTCGCCGCCGGATCTGGACGGACTGCAGAATTCGATTATGCTGGTTGTGGAAACTGAGGAGTCGCGGCGATGGTGATACGACGAAATTCCGATCCCGGACGGACGGCGGTCGCCCTGCTGGCGACCGCGTTGGTGGTCTTCAGCGGTGCGGTCGCCACGGCGTTCATCGTCCTCGCGACCGCCGAGCGGGCCACGTGGATCGACTGGACGGTGTGGTCCGCCCTGATTTTCGGCGTGATTGCCTTCCTGTTCGCTCTCCGGAACAAGTCCGACAAAGAGCATCTCGCGTGGGGATGGCTCTGGCAATGGCGGCGCGGCGGCAAGGAAAGCGGTGAAGAATATGTCCCGCAGTATCAGTTAGCGAAGCGAAAACCGGCTCCGCAGAAGCCGCCCACCGTAGAATCCATCCGCGAGCTTTCGGAACAGAGTGCCAACGTCCTGTGGGTCCCCAGCGGCAATGTCCCGGACCGGCCACAACGTAAAAAATGACATTCGGCGGGTGGCCGGGGTTGGAGCGGACTCGCGAAACCCCAGGAAAGCGGCGTGTTGCCAGCCTGCCGGGGCTTCCCTTCGGTCCAGCCCCGGCCCCCCCACCTTCAGAAAGGCGATGACCCTGGGCGAATCTCCGCCCCAATTGACGGTGCGGGGCGGCTGTCTAGAATGGGGTGCCGACTTTGTCCGGCGGGAACGGACAAGTCGCGCCGGATTTCGCCTGCGTCCCTGCTGGAATGCCCCATGAGCCCTCGCCGAATTCTGACGGCCCTGCCCGTCTTCAATGAAGAGCGGCACGTCGGTACGGTGCTGGATGTCGTGCGGCGGTACAGTCAGGATGTCATCGTTGTCGATGATGGTTCTTCCGATCGCACGCCGGAATTACTCTCCCGGCGGATGGATGTCCGGACGTTGACCCACGAGGTGAATCAAGGTTACGGCGCGGCCTTGCGGACGGCGTTCGACTACGCCCTCGAAAACGAATACGACGTGCTTGTGACGATCGATTGCGATGGCCAGCACGAACCGAAACTCATTCCGGAACTCGCCGCCGCCCTTTTCCCCAAGGACGATGAACCGTTCGACATGATCTCGGGCAGTCGGTATTTGAAGACATTTGAAGGCGACAGCGCCCCACCCGAGCAGCGCCGAAAGATCAACCACGAAATCACGCAATGGTTGAACCGGCGGTTTGCCTGGGGGCTGACGGACGCGTTTTGTGGGTTCAAGGCGTACCGCGTGCCGGCGTTGTCGCAGTTGAAGATTACCGATCTCGGCTACGCGATGCCGTTGCAATTGTGGGTGCAGGCCGCCCGCTGGCAGTGGCGGATCAAGGAATTTCCGGTCCCGCTGGTGTATCTTGACGAGGAGCGTTCGTTCGGCGGCTCGCTGGACAATGCGCAGCGACGGTTGCTGCATTACTACGACGTCCTCCACAAAGAAATTGCGGCGATGCACTTCCCCTGTGACGTGGCCGACGCGGCTGCCCCCGTGGCCACCTGATGACGACCAAGGTGTCATCTCCCTCCACCGAAGTCCCACCGGGGATGTTAGTCCGTCGGACGTGGCGCGTGCCGCGCGAGAATGGGACGGCTCTCATTGCGCCAAGCTGGGCGGAACTTCCGGCACTGATCCCCGAGAATGCGCAGCGATTCACTGCCGCCGACAATGTCGATGTGCAGGGCAAGTCTCTGGCTGAATTGCGGCGACAAGCCCGTGGCGAAGCGCTCCACACCGCATGGGAATACACCAGCGATGTCTTGCAGTTACCGTCGTCGGTCGCGTGCATGATGTGCATGAACGGGCCGCTGATTGTTGGCGGGCACCAACCGGAGTTGTTTCACACCGGCGTCTGGGCGAAGAACTTTGCGGTCGCGCGGCTCGCAAAACAAGTGGGCGGCGTCCCTTTGCAATTGATCGTCGATCAAGACACGCTGAATTCGACAGCGCTGAAAATTCCCGCCGGAGCGCATGGTTGCCCGGCATTGGCCGGTGTGGATTTCGATGGTCCGCATTCCCGTTCGCCGTGGGAAGAAGCCCCGATTGTGGATGCCACGCTGTTCGAGAGCACCGCCCGACGGGTGTCCAACGCGCTCGCACCGTGGGGTTATCGCTCGATGATCGGCGACGTTTGGCCAACGGCCGTGCAGCAGTCGCAGCGCACCGGGAAACTGGTCGACGCGCTGACCGCCGTTCGTGCCGCCACGGAACGGCGTTGGGGAGCCGGCACGTTGGAATTGCCGATGTCGCGCTGGTGGACGCAACCCGCATCTTTATGGTTCACCGCGCACCTGCTGGCACAACACCGTCGCCTGGCCGACCAGTACAACACCGTCGTCCGCGAGTACCGTGTCGCCAACCGGGTCCGCAGCCGAGCCCATCCGGTCCCCGATCTTGCCCGGCAGGATGATTGGTTCGAAGCCCCGTTCTGGATCTGGCAAGCCGGTGATCCCCGCCGTGACCGCTTGTTCGTGCGGCAAGCCGGAACCCAGCTTGAACTGCGTGACAGTCGCCGTACGGTCGGGACATTGCCACTCGATGCGCAGCGTTCGGCGGCGGACGCGGTTGTTGTGTTACAACAGTTGTCGCAACAAGGCTGGCGGTTGCGGACGCGTGCGTTGACGACAACGTGGGCCGCGCGCATGTTGCTGGCGGATGTTTTCATCCACGGTCTGGGCGGCGCGAAGTACGACGAAATGACCGACGCATTGATCGGCCGCTTCTGGGGCTGTCGTCCGCCGGAATTCGCGACCGTTTCCGCGACAATCCACTTGCCACTGGGGGAACCGTTCGCGGAAACCACCAAGACGGTCGGTGCGCGTCGACATGCTTTAAGTGATGCCCTCCACAATCCCGAACGGCACTGGGACGGCGCCTGGCCCGATGCCGTGCTCTCGCTGGTGGCCGAGAAGCAACGCTGGCTGGCGACCGCGAACTCGGAGACCGCGACGCTCACCACGCGGCAACGCCGGGCGGAAAATCACCGCCGCGATCAACGGTTGCGCGAGATTCGTCGCCAACTCGGTCAACTCGCCGCGCCGGTTTTGGAACGGTTGCGGGATGAGTATGACGCCGCCGTCGGCCGGTTGGCCGCGAATCGGATTCTGCAACGCCGCGAGTTCAGTTGGGTCCTTTATCCCGAAGCCGAACTGCGGGCGATGATCGACAAACTCTTCCCCATCTTATAAATCCGCAAACGAGCCCGAAGCGCGAGCGACGGGTGCCTAGGGATGTGACACCGTCGAAGAAAACCCGGCGCTGGCGCTTCGGGCTCGTAGAAAAGCATCGTGAATCGGACGCCATGACAATCCATTGCGAATCGTTACTTGCCGCGACCGAGGCGTATGTCCGGCAGACGCTGGCCGGTGACAGTTCCGGGCATGACTGGTGGCACATTGACCGCGTCCGCCGGAATGCGTGTCGCATCGCGCAGACCGAAGGAGCGGATGTTTTTGTCACCGAACTGGCGGCGCTGCTGCACGACATCGCCGATTGGAAATTTCACGGCGGCGACGACACCGCCGGACCGCGCGCCGCCCGCACCTGGCTCGAACAGCATGCGGTTACCGAACCGGTGATCGATCACGTCTGCGCGATCATTGCCGGGTTATCGTACAAAGGAGCGGGCGTCAAAACGGACATGCCAACACTTGAAGGCCGGTGCGTCCAGGATGGGGATCGCCTCGACGCCATCGGGGCCATTGGCATCGCCCGGGCATTCGCGTTCGGCGGGCACTTCGGCCGCGCGATCTATGATCCCGAACATCCGCCGGAGATGCACGAATCGTTCGCCGCGTACAAATCGAAAGGCGGGCCGTCCATCAACCATTTCTACGAGAAGTTGCTGCTATTGAAGGATCGCATGCAGACACCGGCGGGCCGCAAGCTCGCCGAAGAACGGCATCGGTTTCTCGAAGTGTACCTGCAGCAATTCTTCGCCGAGTGGAATGCGGATGCGTGAGCATCGGCGTGCGTGGGGATCCTGCAAAGCGGCGAGCCATCACTTGCGGGGGGGCGGGAGTTCTTCGAAGCCGGTCCGCTTCGGCCGCTTGAGAATGTTGCCGAGTTTTTTCGACTCCATCGACGCGCTGTCGGCGTCGAACTCCAGCCGCGGACCGTCTTGCGGTTCGACACGGAACGGTGTCGGGTCGGTGGCGTCTTCGTCCGTCGTTGCCGTCAGTCCGCCGCGATAAACTTGCGGGACACTGGCCGCGACCAACGTCGGGAAGTGCGTCACCGCCGCGGCCCGCCAATCGTCATTGATGGCCAACCGCAGTGTGACCATTTCCGAACCGAGCACGCTGGTGACGAAATCCTCCAGCGAACCCGGCTGTTCTTTCGCATCGAGATCGCGCACCGTCAGGCTGCGGATCGTGGACAACGAAGACGACGCTTCCGTGGCCACGCCGTTGCATTCGGCCATAGACCGTCTCGGCGTGGAAACGACATGCACCACACGCTGCGGTCGCAGATCGTACAGCAGTTGCATCACCACGCGCGTTTCCGGCTCACTGGCGGGGCCCTTACCGGCCGGCGGTTGTCCCCCCGGACGGTAACTGCCGGTGGGAAAGTTGCGATTGATCGCCACGCCGCGCGCGTTGTCCACGTGTCTGGCGATGAGGCCATCGGGGTTCACCGCGCGAAGCAGGACCAACTGATGATCGCGGAACGTGTCCGGTTCTTCATCGAGACGTTTGGCCAGGCCGTCGATCCAGTTGACGGCGATGCGGTCTTCACCATCGATTCCGGCGACAATCAGCGTGCATTTTTCGCCCACGCCCATGCGGCGAATGTGGAGCGATTGACCTTGCGCGCTTTGACCGATTGCGATCCAGGCTCGGTTCGCTTGCGTGGTGGAAGCGCTTTTGGCCGTCCGGTTGGAAATCGTTTGCGCCGCCACATCACCGTGTGATGCTTCGTGATTTCCCGCGAGATTCCAGGTCGTCAGCGCGTTCCACATGCCCGGTGCAGGAGCGGTTCGCTGGGACAAGCCGGGCATGGTGATGGGACGCTGTTCGCGGCCATCATCGACGGGCAGCGACTGCGGTCCACCGTCCCAACCGGCGATTTCCGAGGGACCGTTGTTCTCCGTCGCGGAAGTGCCGGGGTCCATTTCCGCCCACGTCAGCGGAATCGTCGGCAATCCCGACTGCAACGCATAAATGGCACCGCCCGCACCACAAGCCGCGGCGAGCAACAAGCCCATGACTCGCATCGGACAGTCCTTCTCAGTTTCGATCACCAGCCCGAAGCGTGAGCCACGGGTCTTTCATGCGGAGTCACGTCGGCGGCGGAAACCCGGCGCTGACGCTGCGGGCTCGTGCGTGTTTTTCAGTCTTCGTCGATACCCAGGGCGTAACGCAGTTGTTCGAACCGGCGGGAAAACTCTTCGCTGGAAGAGTGGACGTGTTCCGCTTCGGTGATGAACTTCAATTCTTCCTGACACGCCAAACCGTAATCGTCCAGCACATCTTCAAAATCAACGAGTTCGTGGCCGTAGAGGATCAGCAGTTTGTGTTCGTCAAGTTGCACTTCCCGCGGGATGTTCGGGTTGAGAACGGCTAACCCGGTACAACCGTCATTCAGCAACACGTCCTCAAAGTCGTACAGAATGCTCTTCAAAATCGGGAGGTCGATCTCTTCGCGATACAAATCCTCATGTCCCCCCTGCCGCTCGTGACTGGTTTCCAGCACGACATCGACCACTTCTCCTAGCGGGTCGAGCAGATCGAAAAAGAGGTCGAGGACTTTCTCGCGACTCGCCGCCGCCATCAGGACCGGAATTTTGATGCCCGATTCGCGATCCTGATAATGATCATGTCGGTATCCGGACCGGGGGACGACCTGTAAATCATAAGAAGGACGGATCGCGTCGGTCAGCGTGAAGCTGCCGTACCGCGCGATTTTCAGGTGGGCTTCGAGGGCATCCTCGGGGATGTTGTCGAAGCTGCTGCTCCCGCGCTTGGCATCGCCGTCGCGGTAGGTATTCTTGAAAAATTTCTTGAGGAACCCCATCGGCTGGGCCCTTTAGAATTCGAGGCTTCGAGCGTTACTCACGTCAGAATCGGTACCAACCGACCCGGCCGACACGCAGGGGCAAGCCTGCGGTCAACCTCCTGAGCAACTCTAGCACGTGAATTCGCGGGGCTTCGGACAGCGGGGCAAGGATGGAGGGAAATCCGCGTTCGAGTTGACCGATCCTGCGGAAGACGAAACGCCGGAAGTCTGGATGAATCGCGGCGGGTTTTTCGCCCTCAGTTCAGGCGACCGACTTCCCACGTTTGCCAGCGGCGGTACGTGCTGAAAATGAGGACTGCCAAGGCCACGATGGCAATCACGATGCCCGAAACGGCGGTCCAGGGAGATTTCAGCATGGCATCCGCGGCGGCCGTGTCATCGCCAAACATCCATGCCAGCATCAGGAAGAAGAACGCCAGACCGAATATCCCACCCACCATGGCGATCGCGAACAGCATCGACTGCCACCCCGTCCATGTCGCCACCCGCAGGCTCAAGGCCCAGGCAGCCACGACGAGATAAATCAGCACGGCCGACGCAATGGATGCTTCCTGCCAGGTGGGACGAACCACACCCCCCAAAGCGGTATCAATCGCGACGATCATCGCCAAAACCAGAAACATCGGCGCAAACATCCACAGCTGCGCGCCAAACCAATCGCCAATCCAGTCCTGCCGCGACAGCGGAAACAGAAGTTCGTGTTCCATCCAGCGGCGGCGCGAATACAGCACGCCGAACGGAATGAACAGGAACATCGCAATCACCTGTACCGAGACCGCACAGACGATGCTGCGATTGATCGGCACTTCGAAACCGAATTTACCGACGAGGAAAAACACACCCAACTGCACGAGCGCGACAACGGCAAAGACGCGGGTGAAATCGAGCGGATGAAGGGGCAAACCGCACATCCACACGGCGATCCGTTGGCGGCGCGTCAACGCCGGGCCCCGATTCAGCACGGTTTCGATGCGTTGTTCCCGGCGGCGCAGGATCGGATTCGTGCGAACCTTGCGATCGAGATTTCGCGTCGCCAGCGGGATCGCCGCCCGATTCCAACCGGCAACATCCAGCGCGGATAACGGCACCTGCGTGAGGCCCGCCTCTTCTGCCACACGGCGGATCGACGACATCTGCAGCAACAATCGCCAGCCGCACAGAACTCCGCCGACAATCGCGGCACCAGCCAGCCACGGATATTGCCCGCGCAGAAACCAATCGACTTCACCCGCGACTGGCGGAAATACATTGAACAGCAACATCACGAAGATTGACGTCGCGGGAATAAAGATGATCGGGAAAAAGGCCATGAACGGATTCACCCAACTGACTTCGCCCATGCCCGGTCCCTGGCGGATGAACTGTCCCAGCAGCGCATAGATGATCGCCCCGCTGGCACCGAGCGCGACCGCGGCCAATTCCTCCACGCCATGAACCCCGGCCAGCCCCGCGGTCATCACTCCACCGAAAATCCACACGGCGGCGGCGAATGTCCGATGCGGCCGCACCGCCCCGGGGGCCAACGCCACGAGCGTCTGTAATCCCTGTCCCGCAAGCTGCACCGTTCCGAATCCCATCGGCAGTATCAGCGCGAATAACGCATACAACGCCGCCATGATTCGCGACTTCGGCACGGATTTCGGTCGCACGGGGAGTCGATGAAAATGCGGTTGAGCCGCGACCGCCCATTCCCCGGCGCTGCCTTCGAGGATATCAAGAAACAACGTCGGCCGCCGGGGAAAGTGGTCTAGCTCGGCGACAATCTCCGGTTCATACAAGGTCGGTTGGTCGTTCGCGGCAAGGTTCAGAACCAGCGCGTTGAGTTGCTCTAACGTTCGCCATTCCCGATAGCGCTCGACCGGCAAGCGCAGAAATGTCGAGATGGTGAGTTGTCGCAGGTGCCTGGGCCAGGGAATGGCGTCGGGTTTCGTCAGTGCCGGGCAGTAATCCAGCGACAAAAACTGCAGGCTCTCGGAAGTGGACAGCGTTTGCAGATCAGCCGCGGTGATCTTCTCGCAACGATTGAGGGTGAGCGCCTTCAGTCGATGCGTGGTGATGAGTTTCTCCAAGGCCGCACTGGAGAGTGGCTCACCAAACATGATCACGGTTTCGACACGCGGGTACTTTGTGCGATCCCAAAACTCCTCGGGAATATCGGCTTCGCTGTAGATGACAATCGTTCGCGCATCTTTCGGCAAGACGGGCTTCTGCTGATAAAACGCCCGCTGCAACTCCGGCGACGCGAATTGCATCTGCGGTGAAGGCATGTGGCTCTTCGGCGTTGCGGACAGCCGATGCTGCATGTCCCAGGATGAACGCTGCGCGCGGAGCTGCGACGTGTCCTGCTTGCCCGCCATCTCGATCCAGGTTTCAAACGGCGGCCGCGACTCGCGCAGCGCCACGGTGATTCCCACCACGGCGGCGATGTAAGCCAGCAGCGTCACCCACGCCAACGGCCGCGTCCGGTATGTCAACCACACGGCTGCGAGTCGTCGACGAAACGGTGTCGCCACGGGTGTCGAAATCGCTTCACTGCTCGACATGATGCAGCTCCAGGAAGATGTCTTCGAGGTTGAGGTCTTCGATGGAAACGTCCGCATGCCAGGTCTCGGTCAACTCGTGGACGAGTCGGTCATCGAGATCGGCAACGGCCGCCAGCGCGTTCGCCCCTTCCACTTTGACCCGCAAGGCACCGCGAACGGTGAAGTTCGCCGGCAACGCTTCCGCGGCCCGAATCCGCAGCCGTTTTACGCGGTCTTTGACGGCATCGAGTTCGTCGAACAGCGCGATCCGTCCATCCTGCAGCAAGGCCACATGCGACGCCACCCGTTCGAGATCCGACGTAATGTGCGTCGAAAACAGCACGGTATGCTGCGTGTCGTTCGTCACTTCCATCATCGCCCGCAGGAATTCGCGACGGGCCAACGGATCGAGCGCAGCGACTGGCTCATCAAGAATCAAAAGTTCGGGTCGATGTCCCAGCGCGAGGACCAAGCCGAGTTTCTGCATCTGCCCGGGCGACAACGGGCCGACACGATGATCGCGCGGCAGTTGCCAGCGGTCGAGCAATTCATTCGACCAGGCTCCGTCCCAATGCGGATAGAATGCGGCCACATACCGCACGACTTGATCGATCTTCATCCACGGATAAAGCTGCACGGTTTGCGGGACGTAGCCCAGTCGGCCTTTGCTTTCGGCACTCAGCGTCCATGAATCTTCGCCGAACAGTTGCACGCGGCCGGTGTCGGGACGGAGCAAGCCGAGCAGGCATTTGATGAGCGTCGACTTGCCCGCGCCGTTGGTACCGACCAGCCCCACGATGGCACCGCGCGGAATCGACAAGGTCGCGCCGCGGAGCACTTCGTGGCGACCAAACCGCTTGCGGACATCGGTGGCATCGATGATGGTGGGCATGGGAATTCCTGGGTGGCAGGGGATGGGTGGTCGGTGGCAGGAAGAACAGACAGGATTGGCTCTGCCCATCACCCGCCACCTGCCCCCCATCATCTTTTCTTCAAGGCGTTCTGAACGACCGCGAGGACTTGTTCGTTGGTGAGCTGCAATTGCCAGCCGCGCGTGACGAGTTGTTCCGCGAAGGGCGCGAGTTCCTTCTGCCGAGCGGCGACGGTTCCCGTCGATGACATCGCCTTCACACGCATGCCCACGCCGCGGTCGCGCTCCAGCACGCCCTCGGCTTCGAGTTTTGCGTAGGCCTTCGAGACGGTCATCATGTTGACGGCGAGCGATTCCCCGAGTTGCCTCACGCTCGGCACGAGATCCCCCGGCTGCAACCGCCCGCTGGCGATGAGCGCCCGCAGTTGGTCCATGAGCTGCCGATAAATCGGCACTCCCGAGGAAGGATGAATCTCGAACTGCATCGCCGGGGAAGTCATTGCCATCTCGACACAAGCGTCACTGTGCATTACGACTGTAATACACTAGCCCGTGCGAAGTCAACGGTTGATTCGTGAAAAATCTTAGCAGCGCCGATTCCTCAACCCGCAGGCAAGCAGATTGACCTGCTCTTCTCAATTCGTTGCCGGGTATTGATCCCGAAGGGATCGCAGAGGGTCGCCGGAGGTTGGAGGGGGAACATTCGTGAGCAATACCGAACTCCGGAGCCCCAACGGGGCGTGATTCGATCGCCCAGTCCGAGGTCTTCCGAAGGGCTGGGTTCGTGATCGCACGGCACACGCAGCCCCGCAGGGGCGTGACTCATTCAGCATAAAACGTTGCGCCCCGGTGGGGCTTGGCGATGTCCTCCGATCCGTTGACCCAGGGCTGCGCGAAGACGCTTCGCCGCTGGGCTATCGAATCGCGCCCCCTTCGGGGCTGAAGACCAACTTTTTCGCGACCACCAGTTACCGGGTGCATCCGGCTACCGTCTGTGACCCCTGTCGGAGTCGAAGGCCGTATCGGGATTTGCTACCATCCTCGATCATGACGATTTGGGTGGATGCGGACGCTTGTCCGGGCGATGTGAAAACGCTGCTGTTCAAAGCGGCCGAGCGGTGTCGTGTGCCCGTCGTGCTGGTCGCGAATGCGGTCATGACGCCGCCGAAGTCGGACTACATTTCGAGCGTGCTGGTGCCCCAGGGGATGAACGTTGCCGATCGCAAGATTGTCGAGTTGACGCAACCGGGTGATTTGGTGATCACCGCGGATGTTCCGCTGGCAGCCGATGTCGTGGCAAAAGGAGCGATGGCACTCGATCCCCGCGGCATGCTCTACACGAAGGAGACCGTCGGTGAACGGCTTGCCGCACGGAATCTCATGGATAATCTCCGCGGCGAAGGAATGATCACCGGCGGACCATCGGGTTATGGCAAGAATCAACGCCAGGCCTTCGCCAATCAACTCGACCGCTGGCTCGCAAAAGCGGCGCGGAGTTGATTTTAGTGTGCCACTGGCTCTGCCAGTGCAGTCTTTTCTTCTTTTATCGGAAGAACACTGGCGGAGCCAGTGGCACACGGCGAATCGGACGTTAGCGAGTTCCGGCTGATGAAGGCCGTTCTTTACGGTTCCGGAGACGACGGTGCCGGGGGATGCGGGTGGTAACGGAGCCGCAACGTTTCATTTTCCAGGCGGACTTCGATCAATCCGCGGTTCGGGTCGCTCTGCAATGTGGCATAGCCCAGAGTGCTTTGCCCTTCGCGCACGACGACATCGGCACCGGTTCGTTTGTCGAGAATGCGCAATGTGCCGCTGGTGGCTCCATTAGCAATCTGGTCCGGCGTTCCCAGCTTGTAGGAATAGACGAGCAACGGAGCCGACCGCGATTGATCCAGCGGCCACGGGATTCGTGCGAGCGGCGACCGCCAGCGGGATTGATAAGTGCGGCGATCGATGGCGATCATCGGACCATCCACCGGCGGAGCACGATGACTGTTCCGTTGATTCGGCGACTGTAACGCCGCCTGGCGGCTCACACGGTTGCTCAGCACGACAAACCACGTCTCGGCGTCACGTGTAACGATCGCCCGTTCGAATTGCGGCATCGGTGGAAAGCTGATCGGTGCCGCCACCGCAGCGCCGGTTCGCAGATTCAACATGTGCAACTTGCCCGCGGGATCGACCAATCCCATCGTGTCGCAATCGAGGACCACCGGCGAGGAACCGGCAGGGGCTTGGTGCGTCCAGACTTCACGACCACGGGCCACATCTTCGCAGAGGAGTTGCCAGCCATTGGCCTGCGGTACGATGCGATAGGCCCACGTGCCGTGCAGCAGAATGACGCGATCCGGATGGGCGGTCCATTCGCGTTGCTCCAGTTGTTGACCGTCCATCGCGCGCAGCACTTCGACCTGCCGACTGCGCGGACTCCAGACCAGCACCCGTTCTTCATCGCCGAAACACCGGGCATCGAACGGAAGGTCGAATCGTTCCCACCGTTTGCGGCCGGTCAACGTGTCGAGCGAGACGAGTTTGCCCCCTTCCTGATAGCACACGTACCCGGCACAAATCGGTCCGACTTGCCCCAGGGGCCGGCCGAACGCATTCACGGCGCGCGCGTCTTCTTCCCGAACGCCCGGAACCATCGACACCGGATCGAGCCGACCGTGTTCGGCGAGGACCAGCGGACCAACCAGCGTGTCCATCATCCACAAAATGCGGGCGACCGGTTCCCCCCGGTCATCGAAAGGTGTGATGGCAAACAGTTCGGAACCCACGCGCAGGATCAACAACCGGCCGCGCCCCCAGCCCATCAATGCGTTCGGAAACATCCGCATGGGACCATTGGAATTCGGCAAGCGCAATTCCCAGGTGCCCCGATGTTCGGCGCTGGTGAAGACTAAACGGCGGTATTGCCGATCGATGGAGACGTCGAGGCCCTCAAACCAAGGGGAGGCATCCAGGTCCAAGGGCACCATGATTTGATAGACGTCGGTGTTCCGTTCTTTCTGGCTGTCGATCTGTGGTGAATTGGTTGGCCAACGGGGACGGCTCGCATCGGCGTAATCGCGTCCGGGACCAATCGCAGTTTGGTCCGCGGGATCCGTCATCAGCGCATGCGCTTGATAGGCGGCGGCGATCCTGGTGAAGCCGGCATCGGACAGCACGTCGGCCAAGCGCTGCCAGAGTCGACTCGCTTCCGATGCGGGGGCGGTTTCTGCCAGCGCGAGAAGTTGCAACTCGCTCGCAGCCAGCGAACGACCGAGGAAATGTTGATCGTCTGCGTCCATCGCTTTCTGCCGCGCGATCGGCAACGGTTGCCACGCTTCGAGTAACCACGCGACGGCGAACGGATCGGTTCCCTGCGCGGCTTGTTGCCATTTTTCTTCCAGCAACCGGGCCAGTGCGGCTTTTTGCGAAGCGTCCGCCGGCTGCCAAATATCGTCCCAAAGTCCAAGACAGGCGAGATCCACGCGAACGCGGCGACGCGTTCCTGCAGCGGTCACCGTTTCATTCTGCGTCGCTTCCGGGAACCACTGGAGAATCAACCGCCCGGCGTCAACGAGATCGCCCGCCTTTCTGGCTGCTGCGATGATGGCTTCCGCGACTTCAAAACGCTCATCGGTGAAGGGGCCGGGAGGGAATTTCTCGACGGCTGCCCGCCACGAGGACGGGTCCTCAGCGAGATCGGCCAGGGTGATCTGCCGCGCGGTTTCGCTCAGCGCTTCCGTGGGGTTCGGAACCATCGGTAAACGCTCGCGGGCTCCTTTGCGGTCACCCGCTTCCAACCGCAGTTGTGCATCGAGCGTTTTCAGCGCGACCGAAGCGGGATCCTGCTGCAACAGCGATTTCAACGCGGCGGCAGCTTCATCGGGGTCGCGCCAACGGGCGATACTGTCTGCATTGACGCTGTACCAGGCCTTGCCATCGGTGATGAAATTCCCCGCCACGAGGTTTTTCACACCCCGTTGCAGAGTGAGTTTGCCGTCCGTGGCATGGATCCGGGCAATGTCTCCGTTCGACAACGGTTGAATGATTTCCGATCCCGTGAGGCACGGTCGCCCGCCGCTTTCCGAAAACGGGGTTCGCCACGATGGTTGACCGGTCGCGAGATCGTACGCGGCGATGAAATTCGCACTGGCGACAATCGCCGTCTGCTCGGTCACGCCGGTGAACCACAACGCCTCCTCACGCGGAACGGTCCAAAGAGGCACACCGGTGGTCCGATCGATGGCGTGCAGTCGTTGCGATTCGGGCGACACGAACAGGATCGCCGCATTTGTCACAAAGACCCGCGCGTCGCGCCAGGTGTCCCACCACGGATCGGGCAGGAAGGTCGTGTTCTCCCCCCGCGGACGAGCAATACTTTCACGCAGCGCGGTGGGATAACGGTAGGCCCACCGCGGCGCATGTGTCGTGGCGTCGACGGCGATCACCGCCCCATTCGCCGTGGTGACGACCAGCGTCCCCTCATTCCAGATAACAGGGCACGCGGTGCGTTGCCGCATCGGGTCGGCGGATAGCGAACGCGGAACATCCCCCAGAACTGTGGACCACGACTCTTCGCCCCGTGCGGCGTCAATCGCGATGAGCCGCAATTCCGTTTCCTGCTGACCGACAATGTAAAGCGTCTCATCCGCCACGCAGGGAGGCCCGCAGAAGAACATCTGCGCGAACTTGTAGGTTGGCCCGGCTGATGCGCCGCCGATGCGCCACAGGGGATCGCCCGTCTGGACGTCATAGGCCGAAAGCCGATTCTCCACGGGAATGAGTGTCCCGTCGTCGCGCGGGGCGGCATTGGTCCCCGTCCGCGGGACCAGGCGGTCCATTTCCGATCCGACCGCGCTGCTGACCGCGAAAATGCGTTTGCCATCGCTGGAAATTCGCCCCAGAATCGAATCGGCCGATTCCCGCCGGACAAGCTGATCGAGAATGTGGCTGCGCCAATCGCGATTCTCGAAAGAGTCCCCCTTTTCAAGCTTGGGAAGCACGCGCTGCCAGTCCTCGTGCTGGATTTGCCAATTCAGCTTCGACGAAGCTGCATCGTGGGCAATCATTCCGGTCATCGTGGGCACGATCACCTTGTTGCCGACGATCAATGGTTCGGCGACCGGATTCAGCCAGGCCCCTTCGGCCCGATAACTTTGTCGCCAATCGGGCCAATAGGTTTGTAACTCTTTCGGCAAAATCAGCGGGTTCGTCCAAAACGCATCCAAGGAAGGACGTGACGAAATCGGCGGTGCCGCATCGTCCGCCGGCGGCAAGAGATTGTGGAGCACTTCGGCAGCCGGTTGAGCCATCCCGCTCCACCGGACGGTCTGGCCGATCAACAACGGCGCGTGTTGTTGGGCAAGCCGTCGCGCTTCACCGGGGCGCTGTTGCCGAACGCGAACGGTGATCAATTCCAATACGGCCTGCGCGCGATCGCTGGGCGTGGCCGCGCGATGGCTGAGCAAACGCTGCAGCGAGACCGCGGCGTGATCCCAGCGGGCTTCGTCCATTTCGCGACGGGCCTGCGCTTTCCACGCCGTGACACCGAGCGATGACGATCCGTACGACTTCAGGAATTCTCGTAAGCCGGTTTCCTTCCGGGTCGACTTCCACTGTTGCCAGTCGCGTTCGGCGTTCGGCCGGATCGATTCGTTCCATCGCTGCCACAATTCCGTCGGAGCAGACTTCAACCACTGTTCGACAATTTCACCGCCGGTGGAACTCACGCCGTCCGCGATGAGAAATTGATCGCGGGCGTGCTGTTGCAAGGGCTCGAGTCGGAGAATGGCGTCGGGAGTGTGACCGGCGCGGTGAAGATCGAGCCGCAGTTCTTCGGCGGAGCGCAGGCTGCGCAACCGCAAACCGCCGACTCCCGATTCGTCGCCCGGAGTGTCAGCCGCCTGGGCGACACAAAACGAACAGGCTCCCCCAAACGCGATCGCGCAGAACAGGGCGGGGGCAATCCGCATGCGCGAAGACCTTGAACGTGAAGAAGCCGAAGCGGGGGAACGTCACGCCGCGAGCGAATTGCGGACCCGATTCATTCTGCCACAGTCCCCCAGCAATGGCCAGCGCGGAAGTGGCCGCGCCGCCCAGACATTCTTAGCAGTGAAAACAGGCCTGGTACATTGTCACAGATTGATTTTCGTGTGCCACTGGCTCTGCCAGTGTCTTTCTTTGTTGGAACGCACAACTGATCAACGCACTGGCAGAGCCAGTGGCACACAACCCGAATGCCAGACGCAACCGGGCTCTAGGACTCTCGATGAATTCGGAGTCAACGGCACTCCCTCCCGCAAATTCTCTGAAAATCTCAAAATCACCATTCATCCCATCTTGTCGATGTGGCGGGGGTTGCTGAAGCAGACGTCGTGTTGGACTCTGACGATTCTGCCGGGCGTAACACTTTTGCGGGCTGAAACACTCAACTCCTGCACCGTCACAATCCGAAGAAACAGGATAACCGTCCAAGGCGGAAGGACCGCTAGGGTCTGCCTTGTCGGTCGTCGCGCATGGTGACCCGTTCGCGACGGAACCCCACAGCAATGTGTGCATCGCCTGGAAGGTTCAGTCAGCAGGACGCTGGAGCATCCGAATGAAACGCAAGGCGAAACGGTGTTGGTACAGCTTGGTAGTTTGCGCGCTTCTGGCAAGCAGTGCCCGGGCGCAAAACGAAGGCGGTACCGCCCGAGTCAGTGACGAGCCCACTCGGTTGCCGCCGGCGACCGCACCGGTTTATTCAGGTGGGGCATTCGATCCGCGTTCCAGCGGGCCACCGGGAGAGCTCTATGAAGCGACCCCGGTCGACACCATCTTCAATCCGCGGATTACCGTGGATAACCGGTCGAACAAGCTTTACGGCTATGACTCCGGCTATTCGACGGTGAATGCCTTCGCGCCGTACTTCATCGACGAGAACGCGATTCTCTTCGGAAGTGCCGGCGGGCTGGTGACTTACAACGGCCGCGGCGGTGCCAACCTCGGTGCTGGCTGGCGGTACTACATGCAGGACATCGACCGCATCGTCGGCCTGTCCGCATGGTACGACTTCGACGCTGGTCATGCCAAATCCTACAACCAGATCGGCTTGAGCTTTGAATCGCTCGGCCGCTATCTCGACTGGCGGGTCAACGGCTACATCCCCATCGGTCAGGACACGAACGTCCTCTCGACGACCTTGGCCGGCCCGGCTCGCTTCGTGGCCAATCAGATTCGCTTGAACAGCCTCGCCGACACCGAAACGGCCATGACCGGTTTCGATACCGAGCTCGGCGGACCGATGCCGTTACTCGGGAAATACGGTCTGTCGGGCTATGCCGGTTTCTACTACTTCACCTCGCACAGCAACCACACCGACCTCACCGGGGTGAGCGGACGGCTGGCATGGCAGGTGAACGAGGACGCCAATGTCGGCTTCCAGGTGACCGACGATCATGTCTTCGGGACCAACACGTCGATTCAGGTGGCCCTGACGTTGCCGGACGGTGGCTCCAGCCGCTGGTTGCGTCAACCGCGTGTGCGTGACCGGTTGATGCAGAACGTCTTCCGTAACAATCGCGTGACGGTGGACCGGGAAATCATTTCGACGGATATCGCGGCGATCAATCCGAAGGACGGCAATCCCTACTTCGTGGTGCATATCGATCCGAACGGGGCCACCAATGTCGCCTCGGGCAATGGTACGGTGGAAAATCCGTACAACCTGATTTCCCAGTTCAACAACCTCGCCGCGGGACCAAAGGGCCAGGTCGACATCATCTATGTGACCGGTCGCAGCGACGGCACCAGCACCAACCTCGATACGGGCGTGCAACTCCGCGATGAGCAGCGCTTGCTCGGCAACTCGATTGCCCATACGTTCATGTCGCAAGGGCAAACCTTCGACCTGCCCGGTTTGAACACGATGGCTGCGAAACCGCTGCTGACGAACATCACGCCGGGGCAAGCGGTGGTCACGCTCGCCAACTGGAACGAAGTGTCGGGCTTCCAGATCGATGGAACGACCCCCGCGACGGCCGCCACGCGGTTCTATAACGCGGGGATCGTCAGCCAGCCGGGCGGGATCAACGGGTTTAACATCAACCGCAACACCTTGCTGAACACGGTGCAAGGGATTCAGAACACGGTGGAGGCGATTCACATCGTCAGCACCGGTTCCGCCGAAGGGATCATCGAGAACAACGACATTACCGGTGCGGGCAACCGCTCGGTGGGTGGCATCACTGTTATCAATGTCGATGGCACGCTCGATCTGCGGATCGCGGGCAATAACGTGTCGAACGTACTGGGCGAAGACGTCAACAACAACGGCATGCTCGATCCCACCGAAGACGCTAACAACAACGGCGTGCTCGATCCGGGTGAAGACACGAACGGCAACGGCGTGCTCGATCTGGCGGAAGACGCCAACAACGACGGCATCCTGAATCCCGGCTACGGCATCACCGTTGTGGCGGCGGGACCGACCGCGGTCATCAACGCTAACAATCCCACCGACCCGAACATTCCGACGGGAATTTTCGGCAACAACGTGAGCGGGAACGGTGCCGGGCTCAACCTCGTGGCCACCGGCGGTGCGGTCTTCAACGCCGTGGTGACGGACAACCTGGCGAACAACAATACCGACCCAACAGCCTTCGGCATCCGGGTGCTTTCCGATGCCTCGTTCATCAACCTGATTCAGTACGCTGACAACCAGACGAACAACAATGCGGGCGATGGTCTGCAACTCGTCGCGCAGAACACGGGCATCATCGCCGTGGGCGATTTCGACTTCACCACCGCAGGTTCGTTCAACGCGAACACCTTCACCGGCAACGGCGGCAACGGACTGTTCGTGCATGCCAACAACGGTACGGTCTTCATGGAAGACATCCTGACCACCACCTTCAGCGGGAACACCGGCGACGGCTTGCGGATGGTGTCGGAAGCCGGCGGCTTCATCATCGTGGGCGATGGAACGGACAATAATCTGATTACCGACAACCTGTTCCAGAGCAACGGCGGCAACGGGGCCACGCTCATCGCCGATGGCGGCACGATCAATGCCATCTTCGGTTTGCAGGGCACGACGGCGGCCACCAACAGCTTCTTCAACAACATTGGTAACGGGCTAGAAGTCGACACCCTCAACGGCGGTGCGGTGAATACGGGCCTGAACAGCAACACCGCGGTGGGGAATGCCAGCGGCTTCGTGTTTAACGTGAACTCGGGCTTCATCTCGATGGCCAGCTTCGAGAATAACATCACGACCGGAAACGTCGTCGACGGGGCCCAGATCATCAACGGCAACGGCGGCCTGTTCACGGTGCCCGCCATTGCCAATAACGACTTCTCGAACAACGGCCGCGCCGGTTTGTTCTTCGGCGGCAATCTCCCGGCGGTTCCCTCGTTCGACCTGATTACCACCATCACGGGCAACAACTTCGACCGCACCTCCTCGGGAACCACGGGGATCCTGTTCGAGACCAACAACGTCACCCTCGCGGGAACCAATGCGCTGGCTCCCACCCTGATCACGCTGAACTCCTTCGCGGGCGGCTCGGCCAACACCGAATTCGGCATCGGGGGCACCGTGACCGATGGCGGGGTGTATCTGCAGATCGGGACGCCTGATCCCGCCCTGTCGAACACGTTCACCAATAACCGCGGGGCACACATCGGTCTGTCGTTCTTCGGCGGCAGCACCAACCTGATCAACATCGACAACGGCACGTTCCAGGGGGCCCAGACCCTGAATGGAACATTCCAGGGGGAAGGGGTCCACCTCCGGTTGAACGACACCTCCACCCTCACCGGCCAGATTCAACGCTCGACATTCAGCAACAATGCCTCCGACGGCTTGCGGTTTAATGTCACCGGCAACAGCCTCACGCAGTTCGCCGCCCTCAACAACTACATCGTGGGGAACCTCGGCAATCCGGTTACCAACACGTTCCAGGGTAACGGGGGTGACGGCATCGAAGTCCTGCGATCCGGCAGCGGCCAGGTTAATAACTTCCAGATTCTGGGTAACCTGATCCAGGACAACCTCAACAACGGCATTCACCTGACGGCGGCCAACGTCGATCGGGTCGACACCTACCTCATCACCGACAACCTGATCCGACGCAACGGTGATCCCAACAATCCGAACTTGCTCACCGGCAACGCGGGGATTCTGTTGGAAGTGCGGTTTGACGCCGACCTTCAGGCGGACATCTTCCGCAACGTGATTGGTGGCAGCGTGTTCGATCGCGATCCATTCCAGGGTCAACCGTTGCACGATCCGAACGACGGCAACGTGGGCGACGGGATCCAGACCCGCGAGCAAGTCAACGCCGCGGTGGATAGCCGCAGCATCCGCGGAACGTGGTCGCTGAACACCATCGTCAACAACGGCGGCGACGGCATCGATCTCGATGCCGCGATGCAAGCCCTCGTCATCGGCAGCACGGCCAATCCGACGCAGGGGAACCTCATCCGCGGCAACGCCGACAACGGGATTCTTGTCACCGGTCCGGGAGATCTCACGATCGGGTTCAACGCCATCGTGGCGAACGGCACGGCGGGAACTCTGGGAACGGCGGCCGAAACCGCAGGCATCAATATGCAGGTACGACCAGCCAGCGATATTACGATTCGGGGCAACCTGATTCAGGACAACCTGGGTGACGGGATTCAGCACGGCGTGCCGAACTTCAGCGGCTTCATTGACACGGTCGTGATCGATCAAAACGATATTCTCCGCAACACCGGTCGCGGGATCGACATCCTGAATCATGGGAGCAACTTTCTGCAGGCTCAAATCACCAACAACACCGTGGGCGAGAACCTGCTGGAAGGGGTGTACATCGTCAACACCGCCAGTCTGACGCAAAACCAGTTTAATGATTCGACGGCTCCGTTGCTGTTCAACGGTTCTGTTACGGCTTCTGGACCGATTCTCGAAGTTCAATTCAGTGACAACAGCGTCGTCGGGAACGGTTTCGGCAGCAACCTGTCCGGCACCGGCCTGGTGGTTCGCGTCGGTACGAGTGACGGTGGCTTCGGGGTCACCTTCGACGGCGGCTTCGCCAGCAACGGCGGTGCGATCGCAATCGGCGGCAATCCGTTCGGTCAATCGTCATTCCTTGGTGGTGTGACGATGACCGTGGATAACAACTCCTTCGGTGGGAACGCCGGGAACGACGTCCTGTTCCACTCCTTCGTCTCGACGGGCACTCCGGGCACGGGCGTGGACTGGAACACCGATCCGGCAGCAGCGGCCTTCAACACCAATGGGTACCAGAGCGATCCGTTGTCACGGTTCGACCTCTACTTCCGCAACAACACCATCGATCCGGGCTCGTTTGATGATGTCGGGGTCAGCCTCGGCGGCTTCTTCACTCGTAATCCCCAACTGGTGGCGTTCTACAACAATAATGACCCCGAGTTCAAATCGCGCGACGGGAGCCACGCCTCACCGCCAGCAGCGACGGGCGATCAGGATGGTCCGTTCAACAACGCCAGCCGGGCCCGCAATGCCACGCGGCAAGCAGCCCGCATCCCGTTCTTCGACGCTCCCGGATCGATCATTGGCATCCAGTACCTCTATCCCGGCATGGGTGACAGCACCTGGCGGATCAGCGGCGACACGCTCACCGATCCCTCCAACGTGTTGAACGGTTACTTCGTCCAGGGCTTCAACGTCGACTTCCCGTCGCCAGTCAATACGACCAACGACGAGAACGGCCAGTTCCTCATCGGAATTGGTGCCGCGGGCGAACAACCGTTCGGCTGGGGACTCATTCCCTAAACCACGCCTGACAAGGGCCTGAAACGCACCGCACCCCGGTGGCTCTCGCCGTCACCGGGGTGTGGCGTTTTGAAGGGTTGAGGGTTGAGGGTTGAGAGTTGAGAGAACGACTCAGAATCCCGGGATCCGCTCTCAATCCACGCTTGCGGTTTCGCGTCCCGCGCTGGTTTCTTCTCATGGCCTACGAATTGAAATCACTGGCAAACAATCATCGCGAGGCGCGAAACCGCACAGCGTGGTCGGCTGCCCGGTGAGGGAATTGAACGGTCTCTCTCTGACCCTCAACCTTCGACTCTCCACCCTCAACCCTTATTTCCGTGATTGCAAGAACGCCAGCAGATGCCGCAGCTCGTCCGGGGTGAGTTGCGTGTCGAGCCCCTTCGGCATGATGGAGGTCGACGACTCTTTCAGTTCTTCGATCTCCTTTCGCAGCACGCGGACTTCTTGCAAATCGGCGGTACGGATGGTGATGGCGTCGTTTGATTCCGCGGCGATGATCCCCTGTACGGTCTTGCCGTTGTCGAGTTGCGCGACATGCGGTCGGTAACCGTTCACGAAACTCGCGCTGGGGTAGACAATCGCTTCCAGCAGATCTTTCCCCGTGCGACTCTGGCCGATGCGCGACAGATCGGGACCAATCCGCGCCCCTTTCCCCGCGACGGCGTGACACGCGCTGCAATTGGCTTTCTTGCCGAAGAAGACGCGCTCGCCCGCTTTCGCATCGCCGTCGGTGATGAGCGGCGCGAGTTGCGTCAGCCGCGCTTGCTGGGCTTCGACATCGACGCCGAGTTGCTTGATCAGCGGCAGCGCGAGCTGATGCACCATCGGCGAATACCGTCGTACCAATGCCGAAACTTCATCGCCGGACAACGATTCCGCGACCGACGATTGCCGTAATCCACTCACCAGCGCCGCGCCGACATGATCATCGTTCGAGCGCTCGAACGCCTTCAACAACGTCGAAATCACCAACGGCCCCGCCGCATCAAAATGGTTCGCGATTTCCTCCAATTGCTTGCCGCTTAGCAGACAACCGGCAAGCGCTCTCGCCCCCGCCATCTTCAACGCGGAATCCCGATCCTTCTCCAGTTGCGTCAACAGAAACGCAAACTGTTTCTCATCAACCACCTTCAACCGCGGACCGATTGCCGTCAGCGCCTCCGAGCGCAACAACGGTGCGGTTTCCGTGCGATCGGCGATCGGTGCGATCGCGGCATCGAAGTCCGGCAGCTCACGGCGTTGGATGATCCGCAGCGCGACGAGTTGATGCTGCGGGTCGCCCTTCACCAGCGCGTGCTGCAACAACGGTGACCAGACGGCTGGCCATGTTGCGACATCGGCCCGTTGCAGCACTTCCCACAGAAGAGCATCGACTCCGCTGGCCGCTTTGCCGACCGACACGATCTCGGCGATCAACTGTTGCACCTCCACCTCACCCGCCTGCGCCACCAGCAGCGTGCGGATCGCGTTTGCCTTGTCGTCGGCGAGATCCTTTTCGCCCAGCCATTCGCGGATGGTCCCGAGCGCTTCCTTCGCCCACCCCGGATGCCGCGCGAGCACCTCCAGCACCGTCTTCTGCAACGTCGGATCGTCCGTCGCTAACAACGGCGTCACCATCGCCGCCCTCAACGGAGAGTTGTCCATCTGATCGAGCGCGATGAGGGCGACGCGAAGTCCTGACATTTCACCATCGTCGCCGTGCAAATCTAATCGTTCGACGATTCGCGTCTCACCTAATTGAGACAGCGCGAATGTGAGACAGGCTTCAAATGTACGATCTTTCTCGGGAGCCTTCGCCCAAAATTGAACGAGTTCCTGGCTCGCAAAAAGAATCTCCATCGCCTGCGATCGCTGATTGAGTTCGGGTAATGACTGGTCGTGTTGACGCCATTGCTTGGCAATCTTGGCGATGGACTCCGATGCCGCTCGGCGATTTTGGATCACGTCCTCATTTACGATGCGCTTCAATTTCGAGAAACCGGATTCAGCAATCACATCTCCGGCAGCATGAATGGCAAACTGCCGAACTCGTTCATCAGTGTCATCGAGAAGCATCGCAATCGGTAACAAAGGGTCCAGTTCATTCTGCGGAATCATTTGCGCCTGCCGCGCGAATACGGAGACAGTATTGATCCGCTGATCGATATTAAATTGCTTAGGGAAAAATACAACGCGGTTCAACTCGTTAAAGGTTTTCCACGCGGTCCACTTTGACGACAGTTTATTCAAGAGTAGTTTGATGACATTTTCTCGGACAGCAGGGCGTTTATCGCCTAGATGTTTGATGAGTTCCGCGGGCGCGGCGTCGGCTAAGCGCAAGCGGAGGCCGCGCGGGTCGTCGATTTTTTCGCCGTCGGTTTTACGAATGCGATAAATCGCGCCCGTGACTTCGGGCTTGGCGACGCGGCTAGTCGGGCAGCCGTTCAGGAACCACGCGCCGGTGTCGACCACCAACACCGAACCGTCGGCGTCTTCCAGCACGTCGGTGGGGTGAAAATCACCATCGGGGCACGTCAGGAATTCCATCGGCTCGGCGGCGAAAGTCGAGCCGCTTCGTTTCAAGGCGACGCGCTTCACCTTGTGCGTGTTGAACTCGGTGATGAAGAGATGGTCTTTGAACTCCGGGCCGAAGTGGGTGCCGCGGTACCGCATCAGGCCGGAGACGGCGACGTGGCCCATGTCGACGATGGGGCCGAGCAATCCGCCGGTCCACTTGAACTCGCTGATGCAGTCCTGCTGATCTTCTCTGGGATAGACGCCCCCTTCGACCCAGTGCATCAGGCAATCGCCCCGGTTCGGATAGAGAATGTTGACGGTGCCGAGCAGTTCCCCTTCTTCGGTGAACTCGATCTCGACGGGGTTATCGAAGCCGCCGCCGCAATGGACGCGGACATCGCTGCCATCCAACCGGCAGGAATAAATCCGGGCCGCTTTCCCTTTGGAATACGTCTTCCCCTCTTTGTCCTTGAACTCGTGGCCATGCCGACCCTGCGCGATGTACAGCCGCCCGGTGGGGGAAAGAAACGGGCCGTGAGTATCGCACGCATTGCCGCTGAAACCGAAGCCGGTGAGGATCTCTTCCCGCTGATCGGCTTTTCCGTCGCCGTCGGTATCGGTGAACTTCCAGATGCTCGGCGGACACGCGCAGTAAACGCTGCCGCGGTACCACAGCATCCCCTGCGGCAGCGTGATGTCATCGACGAACCGCGTGGACTTATCGAAGACGCCATCGTTGTTCGTGTCTTCGAGACAGGTGATCCAGTGCGGTTTTTTCTCCAGCATCTGGACGCGGTTGAGATTCTCGCCGGACGACTCACCGACGTACAGCCGGCCGACATCATCGAAGTGGGCAAAGATCGGCCGCTGAATCTGCGGGAAGTTCGCGACGATTTCGACAGTGAAGCCCGTCGGCACTTGCGGGCCTTCTGCCGCAGAGACCAGCGTGGCCGAGAGTACGAAGACCGTCACCATGTTGTGGAACATCGCCGCAATCCTTCTTTCGTCTGTTCTTCTGACGGACATGCTGGTGATTGTGCAACTCAGCCACCAAACCATCAAGGAATGCTGACGAGATCGTGGTGTGGAGTCCATTGAGCGGCGACAGGGGAAAAAACCGACTTCCCGGAATCACACGAAAGGGGCTTGCCAAACCCAAAGTAACTGTGGTGGAATTTTGAACACTGTAATGTTTCTGAAGTCCTCATGGAAAGCCCCCCATGTCAAACCTGAATGACTTAATGGCCGTCAAGCGATTGATGAGTGCTCAGTTCCTGCGACCATCGCTGCTGGTGGCTGCCGCGGGTCTGGAAGCGACCCTCTCGGTGCGGGAGGCGATTACCCACGCCGATCGCAATGTGCATGCGGTAGGTGTGGGCCGTAAGTTTGTGGAAGGGAAGCCGGTGGGCGATTTCTGTGTGCGTCTTTACGTCCGGCAAAAATTAGCCGAGACGATGCTGGCTCCCATTGACCGCTTGCCGAAAGCGATTGACGGAATCCCGACCGACGTGGTGGAAGCGCCGCGGGCCTATTTTGCGGCAAAAAAGAAGGGGACGAAGTCACGAGTGGCGGGTGCCGTGGCCAGCCCGGCGTCCAAGGTTGCCGCTGCGGTGGCTTCCCTTGCGCAGGCGGTGCCGGCCTGCACGTCACAACGGCAACAACGACAGCGTCCCTTCGTGGCGGGAATCAGTATAGGACACTTTAACATCACCGCGGGCACGCTGGGATATTTCTGCCGGTCGACACGTGACGGAGACGATCCCGAGACGACGTATCTTCTCAGCAACAATCACGTTTTTGCGGATACCAACCGCGGCGTGGAGGGGGATGAACTTGATCAGCCGGGGCGATTGGATGGAGGGACCGCTGCTGATAAAGTCGCCGAGCTTTCCCGATTCCATCCGATTCAATTGGGCGGCCCCGCCAACGCGGTTGATGCCGCGATCGCGGCCGTGAGCAACGAGGGAAATTTCACGACCGAGATCTGTTCCATCGGGGCTGTGAGCGGCGTCGCCGATCCGCAAGACGACCTGTTTGTGAGAAAACATGGGCGCACGACGGGTTATACGGAGGGGCAAATCGACGACATTTCGTTCGATGTCACCATTCAGATGGATCATAACGATCCGTCTCAGTGGGCGTTGTTCACGAATCAGATCCGCATTGCCCGGACTTCGTCGCATCCGGCCTTTGCCCTGCCAGGCGATAGTGGCGCGCTCGTCGTCGAACGAGATTCGCAACAGGCGATCGGACTCTTTTTCGCCTGTCCGCCCGATGGCAGTTACGGAATCGCCAGCCGCCTCAGCGACGTGCTACAATTGTTAGAGGTCGAACTGTTGTGAAAGGAATCAAATCATGCCGTTGGACGACTTGCGGACTCTCAAAGAGCAGCTGCGAATGGTGTTCCTCGGCAAGGGCGGCATTCATGGACTGGGCGTGAAAGCGTCGCAGAATGCGATTCAGGTCTACGTCGGTCCGACACCGGCGGACGATGAGGAAGCGGTTCTGGAGGCTGTTCGTACGGCCGTCCGAAATAATGACCAGCCGGCCAACGTGATTCTTCGTCGCGAAGTCCCTCCCGGTCTGGCCGAGTATTCATCCTGAAATCGTCGTCGGTCGGGGCGACGGGATGGAAGCGTGCGCACGAAATTCTCCGCGAAATCGTGCCGTTCTGACTTCGCCGTCTTCATGCAAAGTTGCAGAAGCCTTCGTCGTTTCTTCACAACTCGGCGATACCGTACGACCCACAGGAACTGCGACCGTCGAGGTGTGTCTCGCAGTCGTTACAAACGGTTCCCGCAAGAGGCGTGCGATCTTCGTCCTCGGAGTTTGTATTCATGGTATCTCCTTCCCCAGTCCGTGGTTCGCGACGTGGTTTCACGTTGATCGAACTCCTGGTGGTGATTGCGATCATCGCCATCCTCATCGCGCTGCTTTTGCCCGCGGTGCAGCAAGCCCGTGAAGCCGCCCGCCGCACCCAGTGCAAAAACAACATGAAGCAGTTGGGCTTGGCGCTCCACAACTACGAGTCGACCTTCACCAAGTTCCCGTCGGCCGGGGAATTCACTGATCGTCGCGCTGGCACCTACGACCGTCGGTTCACCCCGACGTCGACCTTCACCCAATGCCTGCCGTTCATCGATCAGGCACCGCTCTACAACAGCTTCACCCTCACCTACCATTACACGAACTCGCTGAACTCGACGAATGCGGCGGCCGCCCGGACGAAGATCACCGCGTTCCTCTGCCCGAGCAACGCCAACACTCCGGCTGATCCCCAGGGCTACGGCCTCACCGACTACATGCCGATTGCCTACACCGACATCGACGACACCAACAACCGTCAGAAACTGAGCACCACCTGGGATCGCGATTCGCTCCTCGGTTTCCACAATGCCATTTCGGCCTGCACCGACGGGACCAGCAATACCATCGCCATCATCGAAGACGCGGGCAAGCAGACCACCGTCACCGGGTCCTATACGCTCGGCCTGGTCTTTGGACCGTTAAATCCAACCCAGGCGGGTTGGTCGGCAACGGCTCCGTTGATGGACGGTGCCGATACGGCTCAGGGTGCCAATGGAACCAGTAGTTCGGCTCCGGGCCGTTGGGCCGATCCGGATAGCGGCTCGGGCGTGTCCGGTCCTCCGGCCAATCGCGGACCGATCATCAACAACAACAAGACTCCGACCGGCGGCCCGGGCACCTGCCCGTGGACGACCAACAACTGCGGCCCGAACGATGAACCGTTCTCGTTGCACGTCGGTGGCGTTCACGCCCTCATGGGCGATGGCACCGTCCGCTTCATCTCGGAAAACACCGACTTCAACACGCTCCGCCGCCTCATGGGCCGTGCGGAAGGGGAGCAGACCGGCGACTTCTAAGCCGCAGGGAAATTCGAGATCGTGTCCCGCTCGTGGGACACGAAGCCCCTCAAATCGCCGGACCCCGGTCGCCTGTAAGGTGGCCGGGGTCTTTTCATTTGGACAGCCGCGAGTCACTTGCAATCCCAATTGTCGGAAAATGTTGGTTTTCTAAGAAAGAATGAGCGGCGCGGCGGCATAGGCCGCGTCTCTTTCCCGCGAAACCGTCCGATGAAAACGTAGACGTGGGGCAAAGCCCTCATTACGCAACTTCCAGGCGTCGTTCATAATTTATTCACAATTGCTGGCTATCCTTCATGCCTTCAAGGGACTCGTCGTGTCGGAGCGTCCTGACAACGACTGTTAGCGGTTCCTTTTTTCGTGCGGCAACTGTGCCGGCTTCTGGAGTTTTGTCCATGTCTTTCGTTTCTTCTCCGTCCCGTAGTTCGCGGCGTGGCTTCACGCTGATCGAGCTTTTGGTGGTGATTGCGATCATCGCCATCCTCATCGCCCTGCTTTTGCCCGCCGTGCAACAGGCCCGTGAAGCCGCCCGTCGCACGCAGTGCAAAAACAACATGAAGCAGATGGGCCTGGCGCTCTTCAATTACGAATCGACCTACACGAAGTTCCCGTCCGCAGGGGAATTCACGGACCGCCGTACGAGCCCCTATGATCGTCGGTTCACTCCGACATCGACGTTCTTCCAGATGCTGCCGTACTTCGATCAGGCACCGCTCTACAACCAGTTTAACCCCAGCTTCCACTACACGAATTCGTTGAACTCGACGAATGCCGCGGCTGCCAAGACCAAGGTCACGGCCATTCTTTGCCCCAGCAACCCCGGTGGCGCGGCCGATTCCCTCGGTTATGGTCTGACCGACTACATGCCGATCGCGTACACCGACATCGACAGCAACAACGCTCGTCAGAAACTCGATACGACCTGGGATCGCGACTCGCTCCTCGGCTTCCACAACGCCATTGCGGCCTGCACCGACGGCACGAGCAATACGATTGCCATCGTGGAATCGAACGGCAAGGTGACTCAGGTTGTGGGCTCGTACACGCTGGGCCTGGTTTT
Organism: Planctomycetaceae bacterium; assembly: GCA_021732785.1. GTDB lineage: Bacteria > Planctomycetota > Planctomycetia > Planctomycetales > Planctomycetaceae > DSVQ01. The sequence goes on along the minus strand of JAKFUG010000023.1, from coordinate 31,562 downwards.
TGGGCCGTTGACCACCACTACCGGGGGATGGTCGGCTACCGCTCCGGTCATGAACGGTGTCGATGTCGCGCAAGGTGCCAACGGCACGGGCAGTTCGGCTCCCGGCCGCTGGGCCGATCCGGACAGTGGCTCGGGTGTCTCGGGTCCGCCGGCGAACCGCGGCGCTATCTTCAACAACAACAAAACGCCGACCGGCGGCCCGGGCACCTGCCCGTGGACGACCAACAATTGCGGCCCGAACGATGAACCGTTTTCGATGCACGTCGGGGGCCTGCATGCTCTGATGGGCGACGGCACGGTCCGCTTCATCAGCGAAAACACCGACTTCAACACCATCCGCCGCCTGATGAGCCGGGCCGATGGCGAACAGACCGGCGACTTCTAAGCCGCGTCTCCGTCTTAACCCCGGTCAATGACCGGGGGCCACGACAGCAAAATCGAATGCCCCGGACATGGCGACATGTCCGGGGCATTTTCGTTGTCACAGCAAGCGAGGGGACTGCATTTCATGAGCGGCCCGGCGCTAGCCGCCGGTGAGTCGTATCCCGCTGTGAGACAGTTTCCCGCAAGCCAGGCCAACGATTCCGGCGCAGGCCCCTTGGCGCTCGCGAAGCACACACCTTCGCCCGGAGAAATTATGCACGTTCTACACCACTTCCGGCAGCGGTTGGTACGTGCTGTCGGTGACGTATTGCGGGCGGCCGGACAGGTCGGGCATTTTGACGCTGTGAATGTCGATGCCGAGGTTGCGGTACAGCGTCGCGAAGACTTCGGCGAAGTGGACCGGACGGCTGGCGACTTCGGCTCCGAGGCGATCGGTGGACCCAATCACCTGACCGCCGCGCATACCACCGCCGGCGATGAGACCGCCGCCGACTTGCGGCCAATGATCGCGGCCCGCTTCCGGATTGATGCGTGGCGTTCGGCCGAATTCTCCCCATGCGACGACCGACACATCATCGAGCATCCCGCGATACGCCAGGTCTTCGATGAGCGCGGAAAGTCCCTGATCGAACTGCGGCAGGTGCGTATTCTTCATGCCGTTGAAGTTGTCGCTGTGAAAGTCCCAGCGGCCGAAGTTCAACGTGACGACACGGCAACCGGCTTCGACCAACCGTCGGGCCATCAGGAAGTGCTCGAGGTTCCGCGGAGCACCGTCGCCGAAGTTTTTCGCATCGCCCTTGCCGTACCGCTCGCGGACTTCCGCGGGCTCTTTTGAGAGATCGAGCGCTTCGGCGAGCGCACTCGACGTGAGAATGTTGAAGGCTTGTTCGGTGAGGGAGTCCATGCCGCCCATCATGCCGCTGGCATCGACATCGCGACGGAAATGATCGAACGCCGTCAGCAAATTGCGGCGGTCACCAAGACGTTGAGTGTCGAGCCCCTTCATCAGCATATCATCGCGACTCGGTCCCGACGGTCGGAACGCCGCATTGGCAATGCCGAGAAAGCCCGGCAAGCCGGGCGAACCATACGGTGGATGCCCCGTATCCGGTGACAAGCCAATGAACGGGGGCACGGCTTTGTTTTTCGCGCCGAGCAATTTTCCCGTCACCGCACCGAACGACGGCCAGCCGCCCGGCGGCGGATTACGCTTGGAATGGCCGGTGTAACAGATGTATGAATCGTGGTCGCCATCGGGGGAACCAACGACGGACCGCAACGGAATGACGTGGTGCATGAGCTTGGCGAGCCGGGGCATGTGCTCGCAGATTTCGATGCCGGGGACGCTGGTGGCGATCGGTCGGAACTCGCCCCGGATTTCGCTGGGAGCGTCCATTTTCAGGTCGTACATGTCCTGATGCCCCGGGGCACCACACATGTAGATCATAATGACGGCTTTTTTCGACGCGCGAATCCCGGCCGTCTGTTCGGCTCTCAAGAGTTGCGGCAGCGTCAATCCGCCGAGGCCGAGGGCTCCGATGCGGATCGCTTCCCGCCGCGTCATGCCCGAGCAGAGCGGGATATTCTGATTCAAAAGATTCAGCATGCCAAGACCTTACGCCGAAATCGTCCATCCCGAGGGGGATTGCCAAATGCACTCCCGCCGATTCGATATCGGCGGGGAAGACGCATCCACATCAATTCATGTGAGAGCGTACCACATCGCCGGAGCGCAGGCCAGACTGAGACAGCGTAGGGTTTGCCGAGTCCGTGAGGCAAACCCGATTGGCATCAGGTGAAGTTGCGGGATCCGCGCATCAACTGCATCAGTTCGTGCAGCTCGGCACCGCCGACGGAACGGACATAGCAGATGTAGACCCAGTTCCCTTCCCGCCAGACGCACCGGTTGAAACCGGGGATGTACTCGACCTCGGTCACGGCGGAAAAGTCCCCGTCCTCGGGCGGCTCGCGAAAGTGCGATGCGGGAATCATCACGAGTCGCCCGCGGATGGGTGTCGCGGCCGCGGACGCCCGGAACTCAAACGGAACCATCGCAGCGACGGACAAGACGCTGGGGGTTCCCGCCGGGAAGTGATGCACGAGGTCCGGTTGCAACTGGAAAAACGACCGCCAGACCCGCGGCAATTCCGGCTTCCACGCAGGCTGATCGTACGGGGTCAGGTCGGTCAAATCACTGGCAATGTGGGTGTCGACGATCGCCAGACTGACAACCGAAGCGGGCGGATTCCAGGGTTGCCACAGAGCGGCGATGAGCATCAGCGAGGCGATGGTCGCCAAGGCGACGATCCAGCGGCGGCGCGAGGAGCGCGACAGGGGGACAGCCACCGCTGCCGGAATGATCGGAGCGAGTTGTTCGAGCAGCCGTGACTCCAACCCGTCGGGAATGGAAACATCGGTCATCGCGTCTGCTAATCTGGCATTCCACACCAGTCGCTGGGACAGGGCGCTCCGACAGGTCGAGCACTCGCCTTGGTGACGTTGGGCTTCGACCGCGAGCGCATCGTCGGCGCTGATCGCCCCGAAGTCGATCCCTTCCAGCAGTTCCTGGGCTTCCCAACATTCCATGATGTGCTTCGTCAAACCGGTGTCTTGTGCGGGCGTCGTGGTGAACGGTGAATGGGAATGTCATCCGCTTCGGCTTCACCGAGGCGTTCGCGCAGATGGGATTTCGCCCGCGCGAGCCGACTCATGACGGTTCCCAGCGGAATTCCCAACTCCGCGGCAATGTCCTTGTAGCTGAATTCCTGAAAGTAAAAGAGCACCACCGGGACGCGGAATTCGTCGGGCAATTCGGCGAGCGCGGTTTGCAAGGCTTGCGGATCCATCGTTTCCGGCGGATCGATTTCGGCAGCCGGGTCCCATTCCGGATTCCAGGCCACCACTTTGGCTTCGTGACGTTTCCGGCGCAGAAAGAGATTCCGCACGATCGAAGCCAGCCACGGCCGCGAGCGGGCAGCATCGCGCAACTGCGCAAGATGCGTCTGGGCCTGGAGATATGTTTGCTGCGTCAAATCGTCCGCATCGGCGGCGTTCCCCGACAGTCGATACGCCACCCGATACACAAACGCATAATGCGCGTGCAGCAGATCGGCGACTGTCGCGGCGGGGACACCGTCGGTCATCGGCAGAAAACCTCTCTCCGCAAAGGGGGACGCGCCATGCGGCCGGATATTCCCCGCCGCCGAGTTCCTTCAGGAAGAAAGACCAGAATCTTGGGTTCGACTATACCACAATCGTGCCGACTTTCGGCGCGGGAGACGCAGCAGCCCTCTCTGGCGATGGCTTGCCGCAGCGGTATGCACGGCTATACTTCGAAGAACGAAATGGCTCCTGGATTGAGGCGCGCCGCCTCTCGTCCCCCGATTTCCCCCCCCCGCATTAATCTTGAGAGGAACTGCTTTCTATGTCCGTTCGCGTCGGTCAACAAGCTCCCGCATTTTCTGTTCAGGCATACGATCGCACCAAGGACGGCACCGATCATCAATTCAAGGAAGTGAAGCTCGCCGACTACAAAGGCAAATGGGTCTGCCTGTACTTCTACCCGCTCGATTTCACGTTCGTCTGCCCGACGGAAATCGTCTCGTTCAACAACGCCGTGGGCGATTTCGCCGACCGTGAATGTGTGGTCCTCACCGCGAGCACCGACAGTGCGTTCTCGCACAAAGGCTGGTGCGACAGCCATGCCGATCTGAAAGCGATGAAGCACCTGATGCTCGCCGACACGACGCATGCGCTGTCCGAAGGCTTCGGCGTGCTGAAGGAAGATCAGGGGATCGCTTACCGCGGCACGTTCCTGATTGATCCGAACGGCATTGTTCGCTTCATCTCGGTGAACGATCTCTCCGTCGGTCGCAACGTCGAAGAAGTGCTCCGCGTGCTCGACGCCCTCCAGACGGACAAACTCTGTCCGTGCAACTGGAACAAGGGCGAAAAAACGCTGAACTAACGCGATTTGTATCATCACAGGGAAACCCAGGGATTCTGATCCCTGGGTTTCTTGCTGCCTGTCTGAAGTGAATCACCATGCTGCGCATCACCCCTGTCCCCGTTGCCGCCGCGACCGACAAGACCGCGCAGACATACGAACGCCTGCAGGAACTTTTCGGCGAGGCCCCGTTGCCCGAACCGTTTCTGCTCTACGGCCGCGTTCCGGCGTTTCTGCAAGACTTCTACATGAACTTCAAGAAGTTCTGCATGACCGACGGCAAGCTCGACCAGAAGATGAAGGCGATCATTGCTCTCGCCACTGCGGGCAATGCCGGGTGCGATGTGTGGGCCGATTTCTTCGCCACGCGGCTGAAAACGCTGGGCGGCAATGACCAGACCGTTGCTGAAGTCGCGGCCGTGGCGTCGGCGTGTTCGATGTACAACGCGTTTTTCAAATTCCGCGAACTCAGCGGCAGCGCACTCTTCGGCGGCATGGCGGTCGGACTGCGGGCGCACACGTTTACGGGCACGTCGCTCGATGAGAAGACTGTCGAATTGATCAACGTGGCGATCAGCGACATCAACAGTTGCAAGCCCTGCACCGAGGGCCACGTTGCCAAATCGCGTGAACTCGGCGTCTCGGACGAAGCGCTGCTGGAAACGATCCAGGTGGCATCCACAATGCAGGCGGGAATCCAGTTCCTGAAACATGCAGGACATTGATATCCATCCCTCGCTTGCGCTTTGCCGAATCCCAGGACTCGCGCCCATCCCATGCCCTTCCCCCGCCTCTTCATCGGCAACTTCGATTTCGAACATCGCCTCGCCGACCCGCAGCGCGTGTTGCCCCGACGCATTGAAGAGTTGAACGCCGATCTCGCGTGGTCGTGGTTGGCACTCGCAAAGAATGGTGACATCCTTTGGACGCCGCGAGCGGCGGATGCAGAAACAATCGCGGAGTCTGGGATTCTGCAATGCGCAAGCATCAGGATGGTGACCGACTGGCGCGATGTGGAATCGATTGTCGAACCCGTTCCGTGGGGTTGGACGGACGAATTATTACTGGCCGCACGCGTCAAAAAATGGCAACACCCTGCGGTTGATCCAGCCGTAGTGAAGTGGGCGAACTCACGGCGGACATCATCGATATTCGAAGCCACGTGGGGCGTGGGTCTGGCAGAATCGCGAACGTGTCAGACAATGAACGATGTGGCCGCGGCCATTGCCGCGCTGCCGGAACCGCAACGCTGGGTGGTGAAAGCTGAGTTCGGCATGTCCGGACGCGAACGCCAACTGGGGCACGGTCCGCTCACCACGGCCGCCGCCAATTGGATTACGCGCCGCCTGTCTGCGGATGGCGTCGTCTTCTTCGAACCGTGGGTCGAACGGCTCGATGAAGTCGGCATTCTGTTCGATGTCCCGGCGGAAGGCGAACCGGTACTCGTTGGCGTCGCACCGATGCTCATCGCCCCCGGTGGTCATTACCGCGGCAGTTGGTTTGTTCTGCCATCGGGAAACGAGCTGTGGTGGACCGAAGCCGTTCCCATTGCGACCAATGCCGCACGGGAACTTCAAGCCCGCGGTTATGTGGGTCCGCTGGGGATTGATGCCATGCACTATCGCTTGCCCGACGGCAGCACCGGTGTCCGTCCATTGCAGGACATCAATGCCCGCTGGTCGATGGGCCGTCTCGCCTGGCATTGGCGGGAACGCTCTCCCAACGCGAGTTGCGGGTATTGGTGGCACGGACCGAAAGCCGCGTTCGAAACCGGCGAGCATCTCGCGGCATGGCCGTTGCCACAATCACCACACACGCTCGTCACGACGCCGGGTCCTGCTGAACACGTCGCGGTGCTGGTGTGGGTCTAAACGGCGAGCAATTCACTCGGATTCCGGGCTCGCATCGCTGCTCGTCCGGCGTTCGAACACCAGCGGATGATCGGATTGCGGATCGGCGACGCGGAGAGAAATGCGACCATCCAGCACATCAGTGAGCAGGTCGCCGCAGACTTCCGCCCGCCAGCCTTCGGTGAGCCGCGGCGGTTCACCCTCCTGCTCGCCATAAACATGCCAGCGCACGAGGTGTCGCAGATCGGCGACCTTTCCGACGAGCGCCATCGAGACGTTCAATTCGGCACAGCGATTGGCGAGCGCGAGCCCGAGCAATTGTCCGACGACTTGCTCATCGTGCGATTTGTCATCGTCGAGCGACTTCGGCAACGTCGGGCAGGCTGACGTGGGGGTCGCCATCCCGCCGGTAATGGCTTCCAACATCGCCGGGGCCGCCTTTTTGTATTCGGGGCGGTTGAGATCGCGGCAGGCGAGCAGATCGGCCTCGGTCGTGGGGCGACGACGGGCCAACTCGACCACGAGATCATCGCGGAGAATCTTGCGGACTGGTCGATTCCGTGCGGCTCCTTCCGCATCCCGCCATTCATAAATGGCTTTGACGACCGCCAGTTCTTTGGATGACAGCCGCTGCAAACCGGGCAGGCGTTGCCAGGCATTCGGTCCACGCTCGGCGGCGACTTCGTCGATCATCCGTTGAAACTCGGCTTCGACCCAGTGCAACCGCTTCTGCGACTGCAACGACCGGCGCTGCTTGTCCCAGATTTCGAGGACGTGCTGAACATCATCGAGGGCATACGCAATTTGCGGTTCGGTGAGCGGGCGTCGCCGCCAGTCGGTGCGGGTTTCGCGGCCATGCGCGGTCCGTCCGAGCACGCGCTTCACCAGCGCTTCATAACCGAGCGGAAAACTGCGGCTGCGAAGCCCTTCGGCAACCTGCACGTCCCAGAGTTTGCCGGGGGGAGCGGCGGCAAAGGCGAGGCAATACCGGACTTCTTCGCGACCGCCATGCACGATGATCGACGTTTTGTCATCCGCCATGATCTCCCACCAGCGGGAAAGATCGGCGACTTCGTACGGGTCGACCGCCACGCAGCGTTCGCGCGTGGCCAACTGCACCAGACAGAGTTCCGGGCGGTAGGTGAACTCGGAGACGAACTCCGTGTCGAACGCGACCGCACCCGATTGCACGATGTGATCGCACAGTTCGTCGAACGCAGACTGATCGGTAATGAGCGATGTCGTCATGACTGGGGGGAAGAACCGACGCGGTGTCGGCGGCTTCGGTCATCCTGTCGAACCGGCCCCGCGAGATTGGCCGAGCAATTGCCGCCCCCGCCTATCGTTACCCGGCCGGCCCCTGCCGCGCAACGTTCTACGTTGTAGATTCGGTATCGTCTCACGTCAGCGGCGGGTCTGGCAAGGGTAACGGCCGTTTTTCCGGTATTCCAACGACTCGCGCCGTAACCCGCCGATTGGTGGCGAGCGTTACTGCACCTTGACCAATTCGACAATGAAGTGCAGCGTGGCAGCGGGCGGGATGTCTGGCGGGAAGCCGCGATCGCCGTAACCCAGCTTGGAGGGAATCTCCAGTTCGATCATGCCCCCTTCGCCGATCAGTTGCAGACCTTCCGTCCAGCCGCCGATCACGCCGTTCAACGGGAATGGCGTGGGTTCGCCGCGTTTGTAGGAACTGTCGAACTCTTTCCCGTCATCCGTCCAGCCGCGGTAATGGGCCACCACGGAACTGGTTGCCGTCGGCTTCTTGCCGTCCGATTTGCGACGGATGCGGTATTTCAAACCCGAAGCTGTGGTGGTGAATTCTTCTGGCGCATCAGCATCGACCGAACCCGGTTTAGCACCCATATCAGTCATTCCTGGAGCGGTGGGAATCGGAGCGTCCTTGATCTTGGACCCCGGCGTCGGCGGGGCTTCGCAGCCAACGGCTATTATCGCGGCGAGGGTCGCCGCGAAACCGAATTGCAGAGCATACCTTCGAGACATGAAGTCATCTCTTTTCAGCAAACTAGAGGAACCGACGGGAAATCGTCTCCCGCCTATGAACCAGAGCGTATCGCTCCGCCATTCGGCTTTCCAGCCACCGTTGTTACAACCGGTTCAATAGGACTATGAGTGGTTTACCTGAGCGGCTCTCCGAAAGGAATTGTGCTGACCGTCGCGGATGTGAACTAGATTCCGTAGAGGAACTTCCCCGTTCACTCCCTGTTTTCCGAGCATCACGCAAGATGGCGATCAATTGGACGAACCTGCGGAAACAACTGATCGGCGACCGCACGGCCTCAGTCATTCCCCCCTCCATCAAACTCCCGATTCTTCCCCAGGCGCTGATTGAATTCAACCGCCGGGCGGAAGATCCGAATGCGGGCGTCAACGATCTCGGCAAAATCATTCAATCCGACAGCGGACTGACCTGCGAGTTGCTGCGGTATGTGAATTCTTCGATGTTCGGTCTGCGGAATAAAGTGTCCACGGCCCCGCAAGCCATTTCGTTGCTGGGGATTCGCCCCGCAAAGCTGTTCCTGATGTCCACCGGGGTGCAGCAGGCCATGAAGGCCTCCAAATCGCGGTTGATCAACATTCAATCGTTCTGGACGACGAATCTCGAACGCGCGCTGTTTTCGCGGGAAATCGCCGGGTTGCTGCGTGCGAATGCCGAACTCGCTTATTCGGCCAGCATGTTGCACGACTTCCTGCTGCCCCTGCTGTGCAACGAATTATTCGACCAGTATTTCGCTTTTGCCCAGACTCCGGAAAATGTCCGCCGCCCGTTGGCAGACTACGAACGAGAAGCTTTCGGTTGGGATCACGCGCTGGCGGCGGCGCAGGTGATGATCGATTGGAGCTTTCCGGACGATCTCATTTGCTGCGTCATGCTGCACCATGGCGGGTTGTCCATCCTCAGTGACCCGGAAGTCGGCCGCAGCGCCGCCGCAGCAGTGGCGGTCGCGGGCTTGATGCCCGACGTCCTCCGTCAACCCGGCGATGGTCTGGCGGAATTGTTCAAACTCCAACAGGTCTGGCCGCAATTCAATTTGACCGAATTGGCCGGGAAAGTGCAGACACAATTGGAAGCGGCCTCCGCCCAGGCCGGCGGACATTTTTCATTGGCCCGCCGTCTCGAAAAAGCCCAGTTGGCCCAGGCCGCAATGGTTGCTCAGTAAGGATCGGTCATGCACGACATCGATTGGTCCGCTCTCCGCGATGAGTCCCTGAGCTCGTTCACCCTGGCGGCGTTGCCTCCATCGATTGCACTCCCGGCATTTCCGCATGCCGTCACGCAGTTTATCGAACGCTCCAAAGATGAATCGGCCTCACTGAAGCAGCTTGCGGCCATCGTGGAAACCGATGCCGGGCTGACGATTGAATTGCTGAAGCACGTGAATTCGTCTTTCGTCGGCCTGCGTGAAAAAGCCCGGACGGTGCAACAGGCGCTGTCCCTGCTCGGCATTCGTCAAAGCAAGATGCTGTTGATTACGACCGGAACGCAGGCCGCGGTCCGTTCGCGCAAATCCAAACTGATCAATCAGGCGTGCTTCTGGAATGCGTGTTTGCAGAAAGCGATTTTCGCCCGGATTGTGGCGAAGATGTTGAAGGCCGACGCCGACATCGCGTTCGCCGGGGCGTTGCTGCAGGATTATCTCCTGCCGGTACTGACGAACGATCTTTACGAGCAGTACGCGGGTTTCGTGGAAAACCGGTCGACGGAAGCCGAATCGCTGTGCGACTTCGAACGCCCGCATTTCGGCTGGGATCATGCCACCGCCGCGGCGTTGCTGGCCCATCGGTGGAAACTGCCCGACGATCTGGTCTGCTGCCTCCTGTTCCATCACCGCGGACTGCATGCGCTGGCCGATAAACAACTCGGACGGACGGCTGTCGCCGCGGTGGCGCTGTCGGCGTTGCTGCCCGATCAACTGCGACAGCAATACAACGGTCTCGAACAGTTGATGCTGTTGCAGACGAAATGGCCAGCGTTTCGACTGGGCGAACTGGTCGAGCAGGTGGATCGCGAACACGCCGAGATGGGCATGGGCGTCAACAACGACTTCCCTTTGGCCCGTCGCTGCAAGGCGGCATTGGAAGGCCGCACGCCGGAGAATTTGCTCGTGACGGCGGCTTCGTGATCCGCGCGACCGATCGGTGCGTTTCCGCTCATTCGATGAGAAGCGACTGCGGCCGGTTACGCTGGCGAGAACGGGCTCCGGTGGTTACAGTGCGCCCGCGGCCGCGAAATGATTTCTGCGCCGTTCCCGTTTCGCTGTACGACATTACGGAGAATCACCGTGGCGGATATTGCATCAGCTTCGAAAAGCGCCAAGAAGCCCGAATCGCCGAACGAACTCGAGAAGCCGATCTACCTGATCTCGTATCCCAAGATCATTCTGCTCTACCCCACGTTTTTCCTGGCGCTCATCGCGGGAATCATCGGCAAGATGTACGGGGAAGAGAGTAGTGCCACGGTTTTCGTGGGGTGGACCTTCATGTGGGTCTTCGCACTCAATATCGTCGTCCTCGCCTTCGACTTTCCACGGACGACCTCGTTAACGCTCTTCTTCCTGGTGATGGCCGCGGGCTTCGGGGTGACGCTGCTTTCGATTTACAATCCCGCACTGATGCCTGCCGTCTACGCCATTCTGCAAAAGATGGAGCCGAGAGCGAACCCGACGTTCTACTTCATGTTCGCCGGGATCTTCGGGATTATTTATATCTTCGTGTTTGTGTTGATTCGCTTTGATTATTGGGAACTCCGCTCCAACGAGCTGCTCCATCATCATGGTTTTTTGAGTAGTCTCGAACGCTACCCGGCGTCGAACTTGCGGATCACCAAAGAAGTCGATGATGTCTTCGAATATATGCTGCTGGGAAGCGGCAGGCTGGTGATTCAACCGACCAACGTGCAGCGCGCGTTCGTGCTCGACAACGTGCCGTTCATCTCGTCGAAAGAAGCCCGCATCACCCGAACCCTGGGTGCGTTGCAGGTGCAAGTGCGCACGGAAGCCGCGGCCACGGAATAAATCGAACGATTTGGAATCAGCAGGGATTCAGGCGATGCGATCTGTTCTGTGCCTGCTCCTGGTGCTCTACGGCAGCGGTTCGTTGCCCGCGGTGGAGGCCCCGCGCGTTCCACTGGGAACGTCGATCGCGGAATTGCACTTCAAGGATATTCGGGGGCTGGTGCGTTCACTCGATGACTTCGGTAAGCCGCGCGCGTATGTCTTTGTTTTCACCACCACGCAATGTCCGCTGGTCAGAAAAACGATCCCGAAGTTATCGGCACTGGAACGCGAATGGACTCCGCGCGGCGTGCAATTCGCCGCCATCAATGTCGGCCCGCAAGACACCATTCGCGCGATGGCGGCCCAGGCGATCGATCTGGATGCGGTCTTTCCGTTTGTGAAGGATGCGGACCATTCGTGTGTGCGCGCCCTCGGCGTGGATCGCACCCCCGCCGTTGTTGTTCTCGATGATCAACGGCGCATCGTGTATCGCGGCCATGTGGACGATCAACTGCGGCTGGGAGGGGACCGCCCGGAAGCCACGCGGGCGGACCTGGCTCGCGCACTCAGCGATCTTCTCGCAGGGCGAGGCATCGAAGTCGCCGAAACACCGGTCGATGGTTGCCTGATCACAGCGCCGGTGACGACTTTTGAAGGCCCGACACCGTCCTTTCATGCAGAGATAGCACCGATTTTGCAGGCTCGCTGCGTGCGCTGTCATCGCGAGAATGGCGGTGCGCCGTTCCCGCTCACCGACTACACGACGGTCGCCGCACACGCGGAAATGATTGCGGAAGTGGTGACCGACGAGCGGATGCCGCCGTGGTATGCCCATGCCAAAGTGGGCCAGTTCCAGAATGATCCGTCGCTCACGCGAAAAGAGCGCGAGACCATCGTGCATTGGGTCCGTGCGGGACGTCCGGAGGGGACCGCGGCCGGGAACTCTTCCTCACCGGAAGGGGAGCCGTCCGGCTGGCGGATCGGCAAGCCCGATCTGGTGATCAAAATGCTCGATGAGCACACGATTCCCGCAACGGGTTTCGTGGACTATCGGCACCTCGCGCTCCCTTATGTCTTCTTGAATGAGACGTGGCTCGAAGCGGTGGAAATCCGCCCCGATAACCCCGCCGTGGTCCATCATTGCAACATGGCCTACGTTACGACCAAAGGGGCGGGCGAGGAAACGTTCATCACGGGATATGTCCCCGGCGGTCAGCCAATGGACCTTTCCCATTTCGATAACGGGCTCGCCTTCCGTATCCCCAAGTTTGCGGGATTGGGATTGCAGGTGCATTACACGACCACGGGCAAACCCGAGCGCTGCCGGATCTCCGTGGGGTTGAAGTATCCCCGTCAGTCGGTACAGAAGCAGCTCCGGCACGTGTTGCTGGACCCCCGCCGCATTCGCATCGCCCCGGAGCATGGAGCCTTCCCGATTACCGCCGAGAAAACGCTCGATCGGGATATCTCGCTGCTCGGCATGTTTTCACACATGCATCTGCGTGGGAAGGATATGACCTTCTTTGCGCATGTTCCCGGCCAGCCGCGAGAGACTTTATTGCAGATTCCGAATTATAATTTTGAATGGCAATTGGCGTATGAGTTAGCACCGGGAACCAAAAGCCTGCCGAAAGGAACGCGGATTGAAGCCGTTGCTCATTATGACAATTCGGCATTCAATCCGTATAACCCGGATTCCAGGCGAACGGTGCCCTACGGTGAGCAAACGTACGACGAGATGTTCAATGGTTACGTGTTCTTTGTGGATGAACACGAACAATTGAACCTGACCGTGGACCCGCGGACCGGTGCCGTTTCACGTTAAAACAGAGCGCGAGAGAGACCCAGGCATCGGAATGCCTGGGCTTCTGGATCTCGTTTATACGCCCCACTCGGCTTCGCAACCGGTGCAACGGAAGCCGACGAGCGTCGATGTGCCCGGGATGGGCAATCCGGCGCGGTTGATGGCCGCATCGTTCAGTTCCAGCGGTTCCACCACGGGGTATTGGCAGTGGGGACACGCGCGGTTGGCGAAGAGCGTTTGGGCGCGGGTCACCATATTCATGCGGGGGAACGATCGCCGCCCTTCGGAAAGAGAGAAGGGGACCACAGCGGTGATGACCCCGCCGTCCTCGACTTCGGTCTGACATTCTTCATCGGGCCAGACAACGCGGAAGTGGCTCATCCTTGAGCTCCTCGGGCTTGGAGCGCGAGGTTGTCACCGACGACGGGAGACAATCGGCGGGCGTCCTGCCCCCGGTTTTGTTCCAAACGGCGATCCCTCGCACGGCCACTTCATAACTCACCAATGGAGAGAACGCAAGCGGATTGTAGGAATTGCAAGGAATTTGCGGCCCGTTCTTCACGAGGATGGGTGTTCATACGCATCTTGTAAAGCATTGAAAGGCAATGGATTCCGAGACGACGGTCGCGCAATCGACCTACGCCATCCGTTTTGAAATCACAGCGTCCGAACTGAAGCCGATGATGCGAAGTGACGCCGTTTTTTCGGTTTTGAATGCCTCATCGGCAACCTGTAACGATTGTAAAAGATTGGTTGTGCTGAACGAATGCGATAAGAAGACCAAATAATCTGCTTTCGAAGTTTGCAGAAGATGTTTCGAAAAAGAAACACATGTTGCAATTTGACAACACGCCGGGCGCGGGTAGGGTTCCGTAGTTTGCGGCAAATGAATACTTGGCGCAAAGTGCGCCGATGGCGGCATTCCATTTAGCCGCGGCGATTGTGCCGGTGCGAACACCTTGTTTATCCCACTGGCTGCGCCGGAGGCGCTCGGGCCCCTCGATTTAGAATTCCGACTGCGCGGGAGCGGGACATGTTCGAAGAAGATGCTGGTCTCCTGGCTGACTTTGTCGTCGAAGCGAACGAAGGACTGGCGGAAATCGAAGCGGATCTGCTCGCCATTGAAGAACGCGGGGCCGACATCGACGTCGATCTCGTGAACAAGGTCTTCCGGGCGATCCACTCAATTAAAGGGGCCGCCGGTTTTCTGGCCCTCGAACCGATCGGCGCGTTGTCACACAGCATGGAACACGTGCTGAGCCTGGTCCGCAGCCGGTCGATTGTCCCGACGCCCTACATTGTGGATTGCCTGCTCAAATCCGCGGACTTGCTCCGACGGATGATCGAGAACATCGAAGCGTCGAACAACACCGACGTGTCGGCATTCGTGACGGCGTTGGTGGCCATTGCTGAGGGGGAATCCGCCCCGGTTGAAACAGAACTGGTCGCCGTTGGTGCGGTAGGCGCGCGCCATGAGACCGCGATGGAAGCGAGCCCGGCCGAGAGCGGCTGGAATGGTCATGTTCCGCTGTTCGAAACATCGGCGGAAGAAATTGAACGAGCCGGTACCGAGGGGCAGAACCTGAACGTTCTGCGATTCGACCTGCTCACCGACCGCGAGGGCCAAGACCCGATGGGGCTGATTCAACGGCTCCGCGACACCGGAACCATTCTCGACAGCCATCTCGATACGGGCGACGAGTGTGCCAAGGGGGAACTGGCCTCGATGCCGTTTTCCGTGCTGCACTCGTCCCTGCTCGACGCCGGTACCATCGCCTCGTTCTTCCGCTTGCCACACGACCGTGTCACCACGATGGACGTGGACCAGCTTTCGTGCAACCCGAATCGCGACGATGCCTGCCAGGCTTTCGTACCCGCTCAGGAAGTAACGGCCGTTGAAACTGAGAAGCCGACTCGTCCGGTTGCGGCATCGGTTCCGGCAGCGACGCTGGCCCCCACGACTCCGGGGCAGCACACGGCCGCTCCAATGGAACGTGCAGCCGAACATGCTGACGAAGCACACGATGACAAGCGAACCAGCACGGCGGAAGCGAACATCCGCGTCGCCGTCACCGTTCTCGATCGGCTCATGAACCTGGCCGGTGAGCTGGTGCTCAGCCGCAATCAACTGCTGCAAACGCTGGAATCGGGCGATGCGCGGGGAATGGATTCCGTCGCCAACCGCATCGACCAGGTGACGACCGAACTGCAAGAAACGATCATGCAGACCCGGATGCAGCCGATCGGCAACGTCTTCGGCAAATTCACCCGCGTTGTCCGCGATCTCAGCAAGACGCTCGGCAAACAATGCCAACTGGAACTCGAAGGCAAGGACGTCGAACTCGACAAGACCATTATCGAATCGATCGGCGATCCCCTCACGCACCTCGTTCGAAACGCGATGGATCACGGGCTCGAAACCCCGGATGTGCGTACGAAAAACGGCAAGAATCCCGTCGGCACCGTGCGGCTGGCGGCGTCGCATCAGGAAGGCAAAGTGCTGCTCGCCATCAGCGACGATGGTGCCGGGATCGATGCCGCGAGAATTCGTCGCAAAGCCGTGGAGAAGGGGCTGATTACGGCGGAAGCCGCGTCGACAATGTCGGAACGCGATGCTGTGCAGTTGATCTTCGCGCCGGGCTTTTCCACCGCGGAACAGGTGACCGCGGTCAGTGGCCGCGGGGTGGGCATGGATGTCGTGAAAACCAACTTTGAACGCCTCGGCGGCTCGGTCGAAATTGAAACGGTGGTGGGACAGGGAACGACCATCACCGTGCGACTGCCGTTGACTCTGGCGATTATTCCGTCGCTGATCACCAGTTGTGCGGGGCAGCGGTTTGCCGTCCCGCAGGCCAATATCAGCGAACTGGTCCGCGTCGGCAAGAACGAACGGGCGGAGAAGATCAGCGTCGTCAATCAATCGGCCGTGCTGCGGCTGCGGGGGACATTGCTGCCGCTGGTGGATCTGCGGACATTGACCGTTAAAGCTGGAACCATCACACAACTCGCGGATCAATCTCGCAATGAAGTTACGAACATCATTGTGGTGGAATCGGGGCGGTTGCGCTACGGATTGATCGTTGATCGCTTACACGATTCGGAAGAAATCGTGGTGAAGCCGCTCGGTCGCCATCTGAAGGGGATCCATTTCCTCGCCGGGGCGACCGTGCTGGGTGACGGTCAAATCGCCATGATTCTCGATGCCTCGGGGATTGCCAGCCGGATGAAGTTGTCGCAATCGGAGCAGTCGCATCGGAACGGTTCGAGTGACGGACCTGTGGGTGATGCGGAGACGATTCCCACATTGATTTTCACGAATCATCCGCAGGAAATGTTCGGCATTCCGATGTCGGTGGTGGCCCGGATCGAACGGATTCAGACGGACGAAGTACAAACCGTCGCCGATCAGATGGTACTGCCTTATCGGGGTGGAAATCTTTTGCTGATCAGTTTGGAGAGCACGATCAACGCCCGTCCGCGGACAGAACAGACGCGGTTGTATGTCGTCGTGTTCCGCCACGGCGGCCGCGAGATCGGTCTGATTGCTCCCGAGGTTCAGGACATTCGTAACATCCCCACCGCCATGGATGCGTCCACCTTCCACGAGAAGGGTGTTCTGGGTTCCATCGTCGTTGATAAGCAAACGATCCGCATTCTCGACGTCTTCGATTTCGGCAATACGCGCCATGCCATCGGTCAGACGGCGAACGCAACGGCCCCTGTCACAAATTACCCAGCAGCAACGACTGCCGATTCTCGCGAGAAGAATCGGAAATCGATCCTCTTGGCCGAAGATTCGGGCTTCTTTCGCACGAAAGTAAAGAGGTTCCTGGAGCAAGAAGGCTGGGACGTGATCGCCTGTGAGGACGGCCAGGAAGCGTGGGAGAAATTACAAGCGCCGGCGACTCAGGTGGATCTGCTGCTGACGGATATCGAAATGCCGCGAATGAGCGGATTCGATCTCTGCCAGAAAGTCCGCCAGGATCATCGCTGGCGCGGGCTGCCCGTGATTGCCGTCACTTCCCTGGCCGGTGAAGAGGATCGGGCCCACGGCCTGAAAGTCGGAGTCAATGAATACATGGTCAAGCTCGATCGCGAACAACTTTTGACCGCGGTGGCCCGCCATCTGGGCGTGGCGTTTGCCTCGGTCTAAAGGACTGTTTTCCAAAGCAAAGAAGTCTCCGTCCTGGAACGGGCAAAACCTTCCGCCGAACCGCAAATTGTCGCCGTAAGTTGAAACGCACACGGGTCGGCGCAGGTCTCGCCATCCTTTCCTGAAAACCACTTTCAAACCGCTTCCCGGTCATGGAACGACCCCCCGATTCGTGAAGACTTCATGCATCCCGTCGTGCCTGTGTTGGGAAACTGATTGATGTCTGCGACCGCCGATCTCGCGCCCCCAGTGCATCCTGCAGGGGCGTCCAGCGAACTGCAACTGGCCACGTTCTGGCTGGGAGAGTTGCTGCTCGGAATCGATATCCGGTGCATCCGCGGCATCAACCGCGTGGGGACGTTGACGCTGGTGCCGGAAGCGCCACCCATGGTGGCGGGCGTCGTGAATCTGCGCGGAGACGTGGTCACGGTCGTCGATCTCCGTACCATCCTCGGACTCGACCAGCCCGCGATGACGTCGAAGACCCGGCTGTTGATCGTGCAATCGGGCGCGGAATCCATCGGTCTGCTCGTGGATCGTGTCGCGGATGTGGTCACGGTCTCCACGAACGATGCCGAACCGTTACCCGCCAATCTCAGCGGGCCTGCCAGCCGCTACTTCGCTCAAGTCTATCGCGTCGGAGCCGACCTGCTGGTGACGCTCGATGTTACGGCCGCGTTGGCCGTCGCCGACAACTAATACCAATCGCCTCCGGGCCCCTTTCGCCTGCATCTCTGGGAGAGTTTTCGATGAGTCAGCGTTCAAGACTGGTGATTTCGTTTCTGGCGTGCGGCTTATTGCCACTCGCCGTGCTGGGAGTAGTGAGCACCTATACCGCTCGTAGCGGGATGGGCAAAATGGAGTCCAACGCCCAGACGGGATTGGTCGATGCGGCGAAGGAACACATGGTCGCCGTGCGCGATTTGAAGAAGCGGCAACTGGAAGGTTACATCGACAACCTCCGCAAACTCGTCCTGGATATTTCGACCCGGCCAATTACTTCGCAGGCCTATCAGGAAATGAATGCGGCCCTGCACAACGACGCCAAGCCGCAAGGCAGCCTCATTCAAGCCCGTCGCGAACTCCTCACCTACTACAACGGCGACTTCGCCAACGAATACCGCAAGCAGAACGCCGGCAAATCCTTCGATACCGCGGCGTATGTCTCGGGGTTGAGCGATACCGCCGTGCTGTTGCAGTTGGACTACATTGCGAACAACCCGAATCCGCTGGGACAAAAACACCGGCTGGAACTCGTGGAAGGGGACTCGGCCTATCACACCGCGCACCAGGTTGCCCATCCCGCCTTGCGGAATGTCGTTGAAACCTATGGGCTGTATGACCTGTTTCTGGTCGATGCCGAAACCGGCAATGTGATTTATTCTGTTTTCAAAGAAACCGACTTCGGTGCGTCATTGAAAAATGGTCCGTTGTCGCAATCGGGCTTGAGTGAAGTCTATCGCCGCGTGCGCGATGGCGGCGCTCAGACGGTGGCACTCTCCGACATCAAAGCCTATGGTCCCTCGTACGAAGCTCCGGCGTGTTTCATCGGGGCTCCCGTCTATCGTGAAGAGAAACTGGCCGGCGTGGTCGTCTTCCAGGTCCCGCTCGATGGTCTGAACCAAATCGTTGCCGATCGGTCGGGGCTTGGGGAAACGGGCGAGACGCTTCTGGTCGGGAAAGATTATCTCCCGCGCGTCGATTCTTTCCGCGATGCGGAACATCGGTCCGTAAAAGCTTCCTACCTGCATCCCGAAGCTGCAATGATTAAAGATGAGGGAACTATCCAAGCCCTGGAGAAAGGGCAGACCGAAGTCGCGCTGCTCGATGCCGACTATCTCGAACATCCCGTGATCGCCGCGTTCGCGCCGCTCAAACTGCTGGGTCTGGAATGGGCGCTGATCTCGAAGCAGGACACGGAGGAAGCCCTTGCCGCTCTGAAAACGATGCAAGCCGCGTCGATGTCCGCCGGCAGCAGCCTGAGGTGGTGGACGCTTGGCGTCGGTTCGATCGCATCGCTCCTCGTCGGCTTCACGACTTGGGTAACCGGTACTCGCTTCGGAAAGATGGAAACGAAAGCCATCGATGACGCTGGTCGCATTGCCGCCATCGACAAAGCGCAAGCCGTCATCGAGTTCAACCTCGATGGCACGATCATCACAGCGAATAAGAATTTCCTGGATACGGTGGGCTACACGCTGGAGGAAATTCGCGGCAAACACCACAGCATGTTCTGTGATGAAGCCTACCGAAACGGCGCCGCCTACAAAGAGTTCTGGGCGAAACTCAATCGTGGTGACTACGATGCCGGCGAATATAAACGGATCGGCAAAGGCGGCAAAGAAATCTGGCTTCAAGCGTCCTACAACCCAATTCACGATCTGAACGGCAAGCCGTTCAAAGTGGTGAAATATGCCACCGACATTACCGCAGCCAAACTGCAGGCTGCCGACCGTGCGGGCCAAATCGATGCCATCAGCAAGTCGCAGGCGGTGATCGAGTTCAAGATGGACGGCACGATCGTCCACGCGAATGAGAACTTCCTCAATGCCGTGGGTTACTCGCTGGAAGAAATCAAAGGCAAACATCACGGGATGTTCGCCGAGCCCGCCTACCGCAACAGTGCCGAATACAAAGACTTCTGGGCGAAACTCAATCGCGGCGAATACGATGCCGGCGAATACAAACGGATCGGCAAGAGTGGCAAAGAGATCTGGATCCAGGCCTCTTACAATCCGATTCTCGACTTGAATGGGAAACCGTTTAAAGTCGTCAAATACGCATCTGATACGACTGCTGACGTTACATTCCGCGCACAAATGACCAAAAACCTTTCCGCTGCTGTCGGCAACCTGAACAACTCCGCGCAAGGGCTGTCCAGCACGGCCGAACAGCTCACGAACGGGGCGGACCAGGCGACCAATCTCTCGACCTCGGTTTCGGCCGCGGCGGAACAAATGTCGGCGAACATGAGCGGCGTGAGTGCCTCGACCGAACAAGTGACGGCGAACGTCCGCAGCGTGGCGGCTGCCATCGAAGAGATGACCGCCAGCATCGCCGAAGTCGCCCAGAACGCCGAACGAGCCGCCGGTGTGGCTCAGGAAGCCTCGCTGCTTACAGAAACGAGCAGCGCCAAGATCGGGCAACTCGGTTTGGCTGCGACGGAAATCGGCAAGGTAATCGAAGTGATTCAGGACATTGCCGAGCAGACCAATCTGCTGGCCCTGAATGCGACGATTGAAGCCGCTCGTGCCGGTGACGCCGGTAAGGGCTTCGCCGTGGTGGCAACGGAAGTCAAGGAACTCGCCAAACAGACCGCCACGGCGACC
The DNA here is from genome assembly GCA_021732785.1 of Planctomycetaceae bacterium. Taxonomy (GTDB): domain Bacteria; phylum Planctomycetota; class Planctomycetia; order Planctomycetales; family Planctomycetaceae; genus DSVQ01. The sequence goes on along the minus strand of JAKFUG010000023.1, from coordinate 11,078 downwards.
GACGACATCCGCCGCCGCATCGAAGCCATCCAGGCGGCGACCAATGAGGCGGTGCAGGCGATGGGCGAGATCGAAACCGTGATCCGCAACGTCAACGACGTCTCGCGGACGATTGCCTCGGCCGTCGAAGAGCAACGCATCACCACCACCGAAATCTCGCGAAACGTCGCGGAAACCACGCAAGCCGTGGATACCGTGTCGCGGTCAATCGCCGAATCGGCAACGGCCAGCCGCGAGATTACGCAGAACATGACCAAGGTCGATCAGGCTTCGCGTCAAACTTCGCTGGGGGCTTCCTCCGCCAAGGATGCCGGTGAAGAACTGCTTGCCCTGGCCAACGATCTGCAAGGGCTGGTGAAGCAGTTGAATCGCGAGGAAGTCGTTACCAAGTAACGTGATCCCTTCGGACCATGCGGGAGCCCTGAAACGTTCGGTTTCAGGGCTCCCGGCGTCTGAAGGGCGAGCTAAGTTCCAGATGAATGGTGGAGTGATTGAGCCACCTCAACCTGACGAATGCTGTATTCGCGACGATTCCCTGAGAATCGTCCGGATGGAGAGTGGTCCCCGAGGTACGGCGAAGATCGCTTCCGCCTCACCCACTTTGTTGTAGGCAAGACGTCCGGCTTGGCAATCAGCCCGGATGATCTGTTTGGAGCCATTGTGTCGACTCTCACTGCCCCGACGACTCCTGCCGCTGCGTTTGGTACGGAAAAAGTTCGCGTCCTGGTCGTGGACGACTCTCTGATCTACCGCAAAGTGGTCCGCGACGTCTTGGCGGCATTTCCCCAGGTGGAAGTTGTCGGTTCCGCTGCCAACGGTCGCATGGCGATCGAAAAAATCGAACAGTTTTCACCCGACATGATCACGCTCGACTTCGAGATGCCGGAACTCGATGGCCTCGGGGTGCTGAAATGGCTGCGACAATCGAAACGGCCGACGAAAGCCGTGATGCTCAGCGCCCTCACCATCGAAGGGGGGGAAGCCACGCTGCAGGCCTTGCAGGAAGGGGCGTTCGATTTCGTCGTCAAGCCATCGGGAAGCAACGCCCGCCAGAACCAGCACGACCTCGAAGCCGCGTTGTTACATCAAGTCGATGTCATTGAGATGCTGCTCGCCGGGAAGCGTCCCCGCCGCAATCCCGTGCCGGTCGCTTCGGTCGTTTCCCGTGTTCCGGCCGTTTTGAATCGTCCGGAAGCCGGCAAACACCGCGTGGGAATTGTCGCGATTGGGGTCTCGACGGGGGGACCCGATGCCCTGCGCACCATGTTGCCGCAGCTTCCGGAGAATCTACCGGTTCCGATCGCCATTGTGCAGCACATGCCGCCGGTCTTTACGAAATCGCTGGCCGACAGCCTCAGCCGGGTCTGTAAACTCCGGGTCAGTGAAGCCGTTGACGGGCAGTTGATCAAGCCGGGCGAAGTCGCCATCGCTCCCGGTGGCAAACAGATGCGGATCTACAAAACCGCCGCGGGGCACGCCCAGGTGAAACTCACCGATGACGCGCCCGTGCAAAGCTGCCGGCCCTCCGTCGATTACATGCTGCACTCGCTGGCGGAATCGTTCGGCAATCAAACGCTGTCGGTCATCATGACGGGCATGGGTTACGACGGCGTGGAGGGTTGTCGGCGTCTGCATCACCTCGGCGCGCCCGTCATCGCGCAGAACGAAGCCTCGTGCGTGGTCTTCGGGATGCCGCGCAAGCTGGTGGAAGAAAACATTGCCGACGTCGTCGCCCCGCTGAATTCGATCGCTGCGGAAATCACCCGCTATACCGGAAGGGTGACGCGCTGATGAAACTCACCGAAGACGAAATTGCCCGCGTCTGCCGCCTGGTCGATGAACTCGCCGGCATCCAATGGGATGCGAGCAAAACTTATTTGATTGAAAGTCGGTTGCCCTCGCTGCTGCGCGATCACAAGTGCAACGACCTGACCGATCTCGTTTCGAAAGTCCGCGCGAATCTCAATCCGCAGATTCGGGCCGACTTCGTCGATGCGATCACCACCCGCGAAACGCTGTTTTTTCGCGACGAATCCCCGTTTGAAGCCCTGCGGCATAAAGCCCTGCCAGAAATCATCGATGCCAAATCGAAGTCGACCTGGGCACGACGGCTGCGCTTCTGGTCGGCGGCGTGCAGCAGCGGGCAAGAACCTTACAGCCTCGGGATCGTGCTGCGCGAGTTGATCGACGACATCGACGACTGGGACGTGCAGATTCTGGCCACCGATCTTTCCAAAGCCGCCCTCGCTTCGGCAAGCAAAGGCGTTTACTCCGACTTTGAAATGTCGCGCGGCATCGATCCCCGCCGCAGAGACAAATACTTTCGCAAAGTCGAAGGGGGTTGGAAGATTTGCGACGAAGTCCGCTCGATGGTTTCATTCTCCGAACGGAATTTATTGCAGCCGTTTACGAACATCGGCCCGTTCGATGTCATTTTCTGTCGCAACGTGGCGATCTATTTCGACGTGCCGGTGAAGAAGGATCTGTTCAACCGGCTTGCCGGCGTGCTCACACAAAACGGAGCCTTGTTTGTCGGTTCGTCAGAATCGCTGATTGCGTTCGGCGAGCGTTGGAAACCACTGCATCACTGCCGCGGCATCTTTTACCAGCCGAACCGCGAGAACCTGGGTCCGGTCGCCAGTGTTGCGGCCACATCGACAGTCAGACCGTCAACGCCCCTTTCCACCGTTCGACCGGTGACGAACACCGCCCTGCCCAGGAAGCCCGTCATGCCACCGGTGGCTCCGGCGGCAGTCAATCGGTTCGCCCCTGCGAAACCCGTCGCCACGGTGCCACGCCCGGCGGCGTCACCCGTGAGCACCATCAAACGCTAACAGAAGCCCAGGGATTCCGATCCCTGGGTCTCTTCCTCATGCAATGATGTCCGTCACGATCTGCCCGCCGACGTCCGTCAGGCTTTCATCGCGTCCTTGGTGAAAATACGTCAGCCGTTCGTGATCGAGGCCCATCAGGTGCAGAATCGTGGCGTGCAAGTCATGCAGATGCACACGATTGCTCACCGCTTCAAAACCGAAGTCGTCGGTGGCACCGTAACGCAAGCCCCCTTTGACTCCGCCGCCCGCGAACCACATCGAAAACCCGTACGGATTGTGATTCCGCCCTGGCGCACCGGGCCCTTCGCTGAACGGCATGCGGCCGAACTCGCCGCCCCATACCACCAGTGTGGAATCGAGCAATCCGCGCTGTTCGAGATCGGCAAGAAGCGCCGCGATCGGTTGATCGACTTCCGCACCGTGTCGCCCATGGTTCTTCTCGATGCTCTCGTGCGCGTCCCACGTCTCTTCGAGATGCCCGCCGCCGGAGTACAACTGCACAAAGCGGACGCCCCGCTCCACCAATCGTCGGGCGACTAAACAGTTGCGGCCGAACTCATCGGTGGGATTCTGTCCGATTCCATACGCGGCTTGTGTCAGCGCCGTTTCCTGCGATAAGTTCACCGCATCGGGCGTTTCCGACTGCATGCGAAACGCGAGTTCATAAGACTCCGCGCGCGATGCCAATTCTTCGCCCCCGGGACGGGATGCCAAATGTTTCGCATTGAGCTGTGCGAGCAGATCGAGTTGTTCGCGCTGGACCGACGGACTGACATGACCCGGCCCGCGGAGATTCAGGATCGGATCGCCTACCGGGCGGAACAACGTCCCCTGATAGCTGCCCGGCATGAACCCCGCCGACCAGTTCGGCTGCCCGCTGATCGGTCCGCCGCGCTTGTCGAGAATGACCACATAGCCCGGAAGGTTCTGATTCTCGGTCCCTAACCCGTAAACGCACCATGCTCCCAGCGACGGCCGGCCAATGAACGTCTTGCCGGTGTTCATGGCGACGAGTGCCGAGCCGTGGGCGTGGCTGTCGGTGTGACAGGAATTAATGACCGCGAGCTTATCCGCATGTTTGCGTACATTCGGAAAGTAATCGGAGATCATCAACCCGCTCTCGCCGCCCGGACGAAACGGCCGCCACGACGGGGTGAGGAAGCCGACTTTCCGCCCGCCGGAGTTGATGTAACTCTTCCCTTCCGGCAGCGGTTTCCCGGCATATTTCTCCAACTCGGGTTTGTAATCGAACGTATCCACCTGACTCGGAGCACCGTTCATCATCAGGAAAATGCACGACTTGGCTTTCACTGCGGACTCGGGAGCCCGTGCCGCCAGCGGCGATCGAAGAGTTGATGCCGCATCGACATGTCGCGAGAAAAACCCATCCCGCTCCAACAGCGCCGTGAGCGCAAGTCCGGCAAACCCGGCCCCCATGTCCCACAGGCATTCGCGCCGCGTCGTTCCGCAAGGATAGATAGAGTGCTGGTTGGTCATGAGTGTGGTCTCGTGGGGCAGGAAATTCCAAATTCCAAAGACTAAATTCCAAACAAGTTCCAGCAGGCACATTCCAAACGAAAACGGAACAGCAGTCCTCTTTCTCTGCGTTTGAAACTTGGAATTTGGCCCTTGTTTGGAGCTTGGAATTCGGAGATTGGAACTTCTCGTTAATCGACGTACAAAAATTCGTTCGCATTCAACAGCACATGACACAGCGAAGCCAAGGCGAGCAACTCCGGCGTACTTCCCGCAGACGGGGCTGCGGCGAAACGCTCGCGCTGATGCTTCAGATGCTGCCGGGCCGCGGTCATTTCGGCGGCATCCGGATCACGGCCGTAGGCGAAACTCCACGCGGTTTGGATCTGGCGATCCCGGTCGTCGCCTGCGGTTTTCACCACGCGATCCGCCAATGCCGCGCTCCGGCCGTGAGCGAATTCATCGTTCAACAACGCCAGGGCTTGCGGAGCCACGATCGTCACATCCCGCTGACCACACGGGAGATTGGTGTCACCGAAATCGAACACGGTCATGAAGGGCGACAGCAAACTCCGCTGCGAAAACATATACAGACTGCGACGACGTTGCTCTTCCCATGGCGACGCTTGCCACGCCGCCGCCTTGCGGGAGAGACCTTCCAATGCTTCCGGCGTGATGGATGGCAGAAAGCTCGGTCCACCCGCCCGCAGATCGAGTTCACCGGACACGGCGAGCAACGCATCCCGCAAGCCTTCCGCATCCAGCCGGCGACGATTGGCGTGCCAAAGGACCCGATTCGCAGAGTCCTTGACGTTATAAGTCTCTTGCAGAGGATGTAGTGAAGATTGGCGATAAGTCCGCGACGTCAGCACCAGCCAATGCAACGGTTTTGAACGCCAGCCGTTCTTCATGAATTCATCGGCGAGCCATTCCAGCAGTTCGGGATGCGAAGGCGGGTCGGCATGGAAACCGAAGTTGTCCGGAGACCGGCTCAGCCCGGCACCGAAATGATGTTGCCACAGGCGATTCACCGCGACCCGGCTCACCACAGGGTTATCGCGGCTGGCAATCCATTCCGCGAGTTGCAACCGGCGACCGGTGGTTTTGGCACTTTCCGGCGGAGTTGCAAATGTGCGGAATTTCTCGGGAACAATGGTCAGGGCCGCCGGTTCGATGACTTGCTGCGGACGATGACGGTCCCCTTTCTTCAGCAGGTGCAACGGCGCGGAGTTCTTGCCGAGATCAGTCCAGCCGAGCACATCGGGGACGCCCAATTCGTCCGCCGAAGGACCGCCCAGCAAGGCCCGGTCGCGGGCACCAATCGGACCGGCCCAGAACGCCGACCCCATCCGATAGTAATCGATCTGCGGAATCGGATCGAACTTATGATCGTGACACCGCGCACATTTCACGGTGAGTCCTAGAAACGCAGTCGATGTCGTATGGACCAGATCTTCGAGGCGGTCGTACTGATAATCCGCGGGGTCATTCGGTTCATCGTTCCAGGTGCCAAACCGCAGAAATCCGGTCGCGATGACCGAGTTCACAGAACGTTCGGGAATTTCATCACCCGCGAGTTGTTCGACAATGAACCGATCGTGCGGCATGTCGTCGTTGATCGCGTTGACAACCCAGTCGCGATATTTCCAGGCGAAGGGTTTGGTTTGATCTCGCTCGTAACCACTCGTCTCCGCAAACCGGACGACATCCAGCCAGTAGCGGGCCCACCGCTCGCCGAAGTGCCGCGATGCCAGCAGGCGATTGACGACGGTCTCCCACGCCTGCGGTGATTCGTCGGCGACGAACGCATCGATCTCTTCACGCGTCGGCGGTAAACCGATGACGTCCTCATACACCCGGCGGATGAGCGTGCGGCGATCGGCCTCCGGTGCGGGGGTCAGTCCCTGTTCGTTGAGTTTGGCCAGGACAAACGCATCGATGGGATTCGTCTGCCAATCGGCCCGCGCCACCGTCGGCACCGGGGGGCGTTTGACCGGCTGTAATGACCACCAGTTGCGCCCGGCGCGGACGTCCGTCGTCATTTCGTACAGATCGAGCTTGCGATCGGCGGGCCATTTCGCGCCCTGCTCAATCCAGCGTTTCAGCACGTCCACTTCATCGGCCGGTAACGGGCGGGCGATGCCCTGTCGCGGCGGCGGCATTTCTCCGGCAAGGACACGGGTCAACAGCAAACTTTCCGTCGGTTTCCCGGCGTGAATGGCGGCTCCGCTTTCCCCCCCTTTGAGGATGTGTTCCGCCGAGGAAAGGACGAACCCGCCGGACGCATTGGCTTCGTCGTGGCATTCCAGACACCGGCGAATGAAGAGGGGGACCACTTCCCGTTCAAAATCGACTTCCGCCGACCACATGGTGACGGGGCAGAAACAGAGAACGAGGAAACAGGAGAATCGCGCCATCTCTGTTCCGTTCGGCCGAAGGAGTGCGTCGTGAAAGTCAAGTCGATCAGAGGCATTGGGAACGCTTCAGTCTACTCCGCTGCTGCGGGACCGGCTACGTCAACAACTTGATTGTGACTTCTCCATGCACGTCCGTCAGCCGCGGGTGGCTCAGTCATTCGGTGGTATCTGAGTTCAATCCGGGGCACCCGGGAGGCTTGTTACTGCGAGTTGCGTCCATGATGCTTGCGCCTGTGACAGTTGGGGCAAAGTGCTTCTGCGTTAGCGACGGTGTCATTCCCTCCCTCGGCTAGGAATATCACATGGTGAACTTCGAGGTAAGGGGAGCCATCAGAGTCCCTGAGAAATGGTGATCGGGCCTTGCAGCACTCACAATGCCCATTGGCCCGCAGAAGGACTTCCGCAACAACGTCTGGGTTCCGTTGAAAAGTGAGATGAAAGGTATATGTCAGTTTTGGAATAGTGCTAGCCGTGGCAAGCCTACTCGCTCTGCCAGCATCGTCGGCCAAAGACCGCTTAACCTGTGCGTCAAAGTCCTGAATGTTATCGAGATGTGCCTTCAGGCTATGGTAAGTCAGATTCAAGTGGCTCATCGCCGCCTTCATCTGGTCGGTTGTGTAGTCCGCAACCGGAACATCCGTGGCCAAGGCGAATGTGTACTTTAGAGGGTAAAGCTGCTCATTATGGACAATGAACCAATCTACTCGATTCAATGTCTGCCTCCATGGCCTATCTCCTCGCTCATAGCGTGAAATCCCGCGCTCGATGTCTGAGAGGGAAGGCTTTGGGGCTGGCATGTTGTGCTCGTGGAGTCTGACGCTGTTCCTTGGCAGAACAGGCATTCGACTACCGAAGTGCGGTTGAACGGTAGCAGAAGACTACAGTTTTGGCGGCTCGACACAAACCCTGCGGCGCAACCTCTGGTATCCTGCGAAGCGCAAGCGTCAGGCGAGTAACTTCGTTGCGACTTCTCCATGCACGTCGGTCAAACGGTAATTGCGGCCCTGGAACTTGTAGACGAGTTGCAGATGGTCGATGCCGAGTTGGTGCAGAATCGTCGCTTGTAGATCGTGGACGTGAACCTTGTCCTTCACCGTGTAATAACCGATCTCGTCGGTCTCGCCGATGGTGGCTCCGGCTTTGAAACCGCCGCCGGCCATCCACATGGTGTAGGCTTCAATGTGATGATCGCGGCCCATCAGATCGCGCGGTTCGCCCTGCGGCGTGCGGCCGAATTCGCCGCCCCAGACGACGATGGTTTCATCCAGCATGCCGCGCTGTTTGAGGTCCGCGACGAGCGCCGCGCTGGCCTGGTCGACTTCCTTGCAGCGGTCATCGAGCGACTTGCCCAGTTCGGTGCCGGGGTTGCCGTGATGGTCCCAGTCGGTGTGATAGAGCTGCACGAAGCGGGAGCCCCGTTCGACGAGCCGCCGGGCGAGCAGGCAGTTGTTCGCGAACGACGGTTTGCCGGGCGTCGCCCCGTACAGATCGAGCGTGGCCTGCGTTTCGCCGGAGAGGTCCATCAGTTCCGGGGCACTGGTCTGCATGCGGTACGCCATTTCGTACTGGGCAATCCGCGTGGCGATTTCCGGGTCGTGCTGTTCGCCGAGATGCAACGCATTGAGATCGTTCACCGCGCCGATGAACTCACGCTGCCGGTCGGCATTGATCCCCGGCGGATTCGACAGATTGAGGATCGGTTCCTTCCCCGACCGCAACGGCACCCCCTGGTAATTCGTCGGCAGAAAGCCGCTCGCCCATAGTGGAGCGCCGCCGCGTGGACCCCGGGGACCCGATTGCAGGACGACGAAGCCGGGTAGATCGTCCGCTTCGGTGCCGATGCCGTAAGTGACCCATGCCCCCATCGACGGCCGCCCCATGAATTGCGGCGACCCGGTGTTGACGAAGAGCTTCGCCGGGCCGTGGTTGAAGACATCGGTCGCCATCGATTTCACGATGCAGACATCATCGACAATCTGCGAGAAATGCGGCAGTAGTTCGCTGACTTCCGCCCCGCATTGCCCGTGCTTCGCGAACTTGCGGACCGACCCCAGGAGCTTGGCATCGCGCTTGATGAACGCAAACCGCTTGCCCGCCACGTAGGACTCGGGGATCACCTGCCCGTGCAGTTCGCGGAGCTTCGGCTTGTCATCGAACAGTTCGAGCGGACTCGGCCCCCCCGCCATGAACATGAAAATGACAGCCTTCGCCTTCGGCGCATGATGCAGCCCGCGACTGTCCGTCACAAACCCCGGTGCTTCGTTTGCCTTCACCGACGGTTGCATCAGCGACGCGAGCGCCATCGCCCCGACACCAACGCGGCAATCCTGAAAGAAATGCCGCCGGGTGATGTCGCGCAAGAACGTGTTTGTCGACGAGGGAAGCACCCCGGCTGCTTCGGAGCAGCCGGGGTGCTGGTTCCCGTACAAGGACCTTGGAAGACTCATCACGGCCCATCCTCCGATTCCATTGCGATCCAGTCATCCGCGCACTTCAGCAGGCGATCGATCGGCAACTCAAACCCCGGCAGCAGCGGCGAGGTGTAGGTTCCACCGGAGGGGATGACGGTGGTGGTGATCCCCGCATCGGTGGATTGAAATACCGAGAGTTGTCGTTGGAACCGGTCGAACAGCCAATACTCTTTCACCCCGGCGGCAAGGTACTCTTCGCGCTTGTGGGCGTAATCGCGCTGCCAGCTTTGTTTGCGGGCAGAGACGAAATCGACGGCGATGGCCGGCACGTCACACTTTAACCTCGGAACCCGGCCCAACCCAATCCAAACCACGCGATCTGCCCGGCGACGACTACGCGTTATGCGGATGTATTGCCCATAAAGTGTTCTGTCGAAGATGCCCGGATGCGTCTCGGCGAAGGACCGCAACAAGTAACCCAATTCATCGTTCGGGTCTGCTTCGGACGGTTCTGTCAGCTCGCTGACAATCAACACGCCTTCGATCAATTCGTACAGATAAAGTTCGTCGTACTCCTCGATCGCGTCAAACTCTTCCGGCGTCATTAACTGGCCGTTGTCGGCGGGTCCGACGTAGCGCGGGAAGGGAATCCTCTCGGGAACCACTTCGATCAGCAGCGGATGAGGGACGGTTGACATAATCAAGTAGGCCTGCTGGGGATTCCGCTAAACCCAAGGGGTGATTGTAATCTTTCCGGCTATTATTCCCGCGTGATGAACTCATCGAGATTCAACAGCGCCCGGGCCAGCGCCGTCCATGCGGCGGATTCGGTTAATGTTGGGCCGCTCAGATCCTTGCGGCCCAGCAATTCCTGCGCGGCGGATTCATCGGCAGCGTAGGCATAGCGTTGTTGTTGCAGGAACGCGAGCAAGCGTTCGCGTTCGATAGAACTTGGTGAACGTGACAGGCACGTCTGCACGGCGTTCGTGATGCGTTCAGCGTCACTTTCGGCGGTCGTGAGCAACCGCTCTCCCAAACCCCGCGCGAACTCGGTGAAGGTTTTATCGTTGGCGAGCGTCAGCGCCTGCAGCGGTGTGTTCGATCGATTCCGGCGAGTGCAGCTTACGTTCGGGTCGGGGAAGTCGAACACCGTCAGGCCGGGATAGAGGCTGCTGCGGAGCAGTTGCGTGTAGAGCGCCCGGCGGTACCGGCTTGCTCCCTCGGCGTCTTTCCACGGCTTTTTGTCCTGTGTGAAGTCGAACACGCCGTCGGGTTGCGGCGGGGTGACGGGGGCACCACCGAGTTCGTCCGCGAGGAGCCCGCTCACTTCCAGAGCCGCATCGCGGATCGATTCCGCATCGATCCGCAATCGGTTCTGTCGCCCGAGCAGCTTGTTCAGCGGGTCGACTTCATCAAGGTCATCGCGATGAACCGACGCCTGACGATACGTCTCCGATGTGATAATCAGTCGATGCAATTGCTTCGTGTCCCAGCCGGTCCGCATGAACTCGTCGGCGAGCCAGTCGAGCAACTCGGGATGCGTGGGCCGGTCCCCCTGCTTGCCGAAGTCGTTTTCGGTTTCGACCAACCCGTGGCCGAAGTAGCGCTGCCAGACCCGGTTCACAAAAACCCGCGCGGTGAGGGGGTTGTCGCGCGACACCAGCCACCGCGCGAAATCCATGCGGCTGGCGTGGTCGTTCTCCGTCTTCAATGGTGGCAGAACCGCAGGGACATCCGGTTTCACCACGGCTCCCGTGCGGAGAAAATCGCCCCGGATCATGACAAACGTCTCGCGCGGTTTTGGCTCTTCCGCCACGACCATCGTGTTGACGAACTGCGGTTCTTCGGCCCGGAGTTTCGCGATCTCGTCCAACTGCGGGAATTTTTCTCTGGCGGTAGTCGTCGCGCGGAAGTGGGCTGCCAAGTCCCGCTTGTGGACG
>JAKFUG010000006.1 GCA_021732785.1 Planctomycetaceae bacterium | reverse complement strand
TTCGAATACATCGAAGTCTTTTACAACCGTGTCCGAAGGCACTCCGCCCTCGGAGACCAATCACCCGCCCAATTCGCCGAAGCCGCATAACCTTTTTTCGAGCGCCCACAAAACGTGGGGAAGTCCATGATCGCGCCGGGGAATCTTTAGTCCGCAGTCTTTCGGCACACGAGGGAGACCGACAAAAATGTCGTTCGTCAACGACCTCACAAGAGTAGCAGCCGTCACTTCGAACGCAATCCGCTTACACTCGGAGAGAAGTGATCATCAAGTGCGATAGCTTCACACGAACTCGTGGCGATATAATCGCGATCATGTCAGACGTTTTTTAACTGAGGTTCGGCGGCATGAAGCTTTCGCGGAAATCCGATTATGCGCTGCGGGCACTCGTCACATTGGCCGGGCGCTCGGGACGCGGGCATATGTCGGTCCGTGAACTGGCGGAGTTGAACGATATCCCCAAACGCTTTCTGGAGCAGATTATGCTCGAATTAAAGGCAAAGGGCATCGTTAACAGCATCGCCGGACGCATCGGCGGCTTCGAACTGGCCATGGCCCCTGAGCATATTTCGATGGGCCGGATTGTGCGCATTTTTGACGAAATGCTGGCTCCCATTCCCTGCGTCTCCGCGACGCATTACGAACCGTGCAGTCAGGAAATGACGTGCCGCTTTCGCCGCGTGCTGCTCGACATTCGCAACTACACGGCGAAGCGCATGGAAGAAGCGACGCTGGCTTCTATCGCCGCGGGACCGCCGGTCGAACGCCGCGAAGTCTTCCATCCGCAGTTCGAATTCGCGGACGGCATCTGAACTGCCACCGCGCGTGATTTTTTAGTCTTCCTGATTGGCGATCGTCACCAGATTGCGTCTGAAGCGGCGGCTTACAAGCGGGGTTTAGAGCTGGTGTTATACCGATCCTAACAATGAACAGCGCGTCGTCTGGAATCCGCTCATCACGCGGAGCGTGATGGCTACGATGGTGGCCATCACGCTCCGCGTGATGAGCGGCACGTTTCAAAACGCGCGGATGATTCCTGGAATGCGTATTACTCCGCGTCACTGCGAACGGCAGATAGATAGCCTTTCATTTTCATCAATTCGACGATCCGGCTGACGCTCTCATCGACGCTGATCTGGTCGGTCTGCAGCACGAGATCGGGCGATTTTGGTTCTTCGAAGGCAGCACTGACTCCCGGCATCTGGGCGATCTTGCCGGCATCGGCCAACTGGTATGCGCCGCTTTTGTCGCGCGCCCGCAGCACCTCATTGGGCGCGGTGCAGAACACTTCCAGCACGCGGTCGTTGCCGATCAATTGCTTTGCTTTCTCACGCACCGCTTCGTGTGGTGCCACAAACGCGGCGATGGTGATGACCCCCGCGTCGTTCATCAACTTTGCCACCTCGGCCGACCGACGCAGGTTTTCCGAGCGGTCGTCGGCGGTGAACCCCAAGTCGCGGTTGAGACCCTGCCGCATGTTCTGACCGTACAGGACCGTCACCGCCCGGCCTTCATCCCACAGGCGGCGTTCGAGTCCGTACGCAATCTGGCTCTTGCCGCTGCCCGTCAAGCCAATCAGTAACACTGTCACCGGCATCTGACCGTAACGCTGTTCGCGTTCGGTCGGAGCGATCAGGCTCTCGCGCATCTTCAAGAGCGCGGCCGGCTCCGCGGCCCAGACGTCGCCTTGGGATTTTCCACTACCGGTCTCCAGAATCATCCCCGCCCCGACGGTGTTGTTCGTCAGGCGGTCGATGAGAATGAACGCTCCGGTCGCGGCATTGGTGCGGTAGGGGTCGCATGCCAGCGGCTGTGTCAGGCTGAGTTGAACGTGTCCGACTTCGTTCAGTTCCAGCCGTGCGATGGACCGGTGTTCCAGCGTGTTGACATCGACACCATAGCGGAAGGACGCGACCTCGGCCGTCACCTGTCGCGTGGTTTGCTTCAGCGTATACAACCGGCCGGGCACGAAGGGCTGCTCGGCCATCCACACCACCATCGCCTCGATCTCGCTACTCACCTGCGGCAGTTTGTCTGGCAGCACCAGCATGTCGCCGCGGCTGACGTCCACTTCGTCGGTCAGCGTCACCGTCACCGCCTGGGGTGCGAACGCTTCGTCCAGGTCGCCATCGTAAGTCACGATCGACTTCACATGGCTGCGTTTGCCCGACGGCAACACCATCACCTCGTCGCCATTGCGCAGAACACCGGACGCCACCGTGCCGGAGAAACCGCGGAAGTCGAGATTCGGACGGAGAACGTATTGCACCGGAAAACGCAAATCGGTCAGGTTGCGGTCACCCGCGATATGCACCGTCTCCAGGTAGTCCAGCAACGGGGGGCCGGAATACCACGGCATCGTGTCGCTTTTGGACGCGACGTTGTCGCCCTTCAGTGCCGACATCGGGATGAAGGTGATGTCGTGCAGTTCGAGCTTGGCGACGAAGCCGGTGTAATCGTCTTTGATGCGCTCGAAGACCTCGCGCGAGTAGTCGACCAGGTCCATCTTGTTGATGGCGACGACCACATGCCGGATGCCCAGCAGCGATACAATGTACGAGTGCCGGCGGGTTTGGGTCATCACACCGTGGCGGGCATCAATGAGGATGATGGCCAGTTGGCACGTCGACGCGCCGGTGGCCATGTTGCGCGTGTACTGCTCGTGACCCGGCGTATCGGCAATGATGAATTTGCGGCGGTCGGTCGAGAAGTAACGATACGCGACATCGATCGTAATCCCCTGCTCGCGCTCCGCCTTCAGGCCGTCGGTCAACAGAGCGAGATCGATCTCACCCGCGCCGGTGGTGCCCACCTTTTCGCTGTCGCGTTTCACGGCGGCGAGTTGGTCTTCATAAATCATTTTGGTGTCGTGCAGCAGCCGCCCGATGAGCGTGCTCTTGCCGTCATCAACACTGCCACAGGTCAGGAACCGCAAGAGTTCCTTCTTCTGGTGGCGCGCGAGGTAAGTGTGGATGTCTTCCTGACTCAGATCAACCGCTTGCATGGATAGTTCTCAGTTCTTAGTTTTCAGTTGTCAGCGAAGAGAGCAGACCGGAGAGCATCCGCCCGACTTCAGCGAGTTGTTCAAAAAGGGGACCGGTATTTGTGATATAACCCAGATTTTCCGCGACGATCAACTGCGTGTCCAACTCTGCGAGTGAACCTCTGGCAAAACCGAGAAATTGGCGGAATTCGCCGGGCGTGAGACGGGCCTGACCTTCGGCGATGTTACTCGGAACGGAAACAGCCGCTCGGCGAATCTGGGAGGACAACCCGTATAATTCCTCGCGGGGGAACGTTCGTGTTACGACATAAACCTGCGTTACCAGTGCAATGGCTTTCTGCCAAACCAGCAGGTTCCGATAGTGCGATTTCACTGATGAGATCTCGACCGTCAGATGTGAGTCGCCACCAAAAACCATAAGTCTGGGAACTGAGAACTCACAACTGAGAACTACTCAGAAATACCCTTCGCGTTTCTTCTGTTCCATCGACCCAGTCTCGTCGTGGTCGATCACCCGGCCCTGACGTTCGGAGTTTTTGGCCAGCAGCATCTCCTCGATGATTTCCGGCAGCGTCGTGGCGTCGCTTTCAACGGCTCCCGTGAGCGGGTAGCAGCCCAAGGTGCGGAAACGGATGCGTTTCATCATCGGCTTCTCGCCCGGCAGTAAACGCATCCGCTCGTCGTCCACCATGATAAGCGTGCCGTCGCGTTCGACAACCGGACGGACATCCGCGAAGTAGAGCGGCACGATGGGGATATTTTCCATGTGGACGTATTGCCATACGTCCAGTTCGGTCCAGTTGCTCAGCGGGAAGGCGCGGATGCTCTCACCTTTGTTGACCTTGCTGTTGTACAGATTCCACAACTCCGGCCGCTGGTTTTTCGGGTCCCATTGGTGCAGCTTGTCGCGGAAGCTGTAGACGCGCTCTTTGGCCCGGCTTTTTTCTTCGTCACGACGAGCACCGCCGAACGCGGCGTCGAACTGGTAGTGGTTCAACGCCTGCTTGAGGGCCACCGTCTTCATGACATCGGTGTGTTTCTTCGAGCCGCTATCGAATGGGTTAATCCCTTGGGCGAGACCTTCCTGGTTCGTCCAAACTTTCAGGTCGAGACCTTGTTCGCGACAAAATCGATCGCGGAACTCGATCATTTGCTTGAACTTCCACGTCGTATCAACGTGCAGCAATGGGAACGGAAGCCGTCCCGGATGAAACGCCTTCTGCGCCAGCCGCAGCATCACCGCGGAATCCTTGCCGATGGAATACAGCATGACCGGCCGCTCGAATTCGGCAGCCACCTCGCGAATGATGTGGATGCTTTCCGCCTCAAGGACTTTCAGATGCGTCAAATTGTAACTGCTGCTGATCATCCGTCCTCCTGTTTAGACACTGCCTGACCGAATTATACGCAATTCGCTTCTCCATAGCGAAAGGAGACACCGCTGTCCAGCCAGCCTGTGATCCGATCGGGTGCGAGTTCGCAGACGGGGCGTTGCACCTCCCCTACACCCCGACTCGAAATCAGGATCGCAGATGCCGATGCGAGATTGGGCTTCATAAAGAAATCGCTTCCGACTCACAAGATCCGTTCCTTCAACGAACCTCATGGTTGCAGGTTCACATGATGGAGAACAGCGTTACCGCAGGCGGAATCATCAGGTCCGCCATGCCAGCCAGCCGCGATGGATTCCGCCCGCGGCGGCGGTGAAGAGCACCAAGTCCTCGGGCTGAACTCGTCGGGACATTCGCAATTCATGCAATGCCACCAGCGGGCCGGCGCACCCGAGATAACCGTGGTCTTGCAGGGTAGTCTCAAGTTCCGTCCGTGGACACTCCAGCACTGCCAACTCTGTTTGGGCCTGGCTCAGGGAAGGGGCATTGCTGAGCAGCCAGCGCGTAGAAGGAACCTGCAATGGCAGTGCTTGCCGGTAGTGGACAATCAAGTCGGCGCGCAGGTCCCGTAATTGTTGGTTGTAGGTCGCGTCGCTGGTCTGAGCCCGGTAGGCCCCGGCGTCACATGCGGCGACAGTGGGGGGCAACGCGCCGGGAACTGTCCACGGCGTCCCGCACGAGGGCACGGTTTCAAAAAATCCCCCGAGCAAGCCGATGGAGCGAGACTCGGATGTGGTGCGCCGCAAGAACAGTGCTCCGGCCCCGTCACCAAGGAGCGCGGTCGCGGTGCGGTCGTCCGGATCGCGATAGTGCGACGGAACTTCCGCCGCGACGATCAAGGCCGATTGAATCTCGTGTCGAAGAAACTGGATGGACGTCAGCCATGCGAACAACGCGCCGGCACCACCCGCTTTGATGTCAAACGAAGAGACGACCGCACCGAGTTGTTTTGTCACGAACGCCGACAGAGAACTCGAAATGCGATGCGGCGTTGATGTGGTCGCGATCAACAGGTCGACATCCGCCAATGTGCAATCGGCCGCGGTGAGTGCTCGCTGAGCGGCGAGCACCGCGAGATCGCCGCTATGTCCTTTCTCGGGAAACAACCATTGACGACGGCCGATGCCCAACCGGGATTGAAAGTCTGGCTGAGAACGGGGACTCGCGTTTCCTCGCCGGGCTTCGCCGTTCAGTCGGTCGAGCAGGGCCGCATTATCCATTTCCACTCCGGCCTCGCAGCCGAGGTCCAGAGGAAAGGCCGTTCCTGTGCCGACGATTTCGAGAGAAAAACAGGGGCTCATCAGGTCGGCCACGGATCATCGCCTTACGAAGTTCAAACGAGACGTTCTTGCTGCATCCAATACGGTGCGCGCAACTCGCGTTTCAAGATTTTCCCGGCGGCATTACGCGGAATCGTTTCACGGAATTCCACTTTTGTGGGACATTTGTAACGGGCCAGTTGCTGACGACAGAATTGAATGACCTCCCGATCGGTCGGTTGTGTCTCCGGTCGGAGGATGATCAGGGCCAGAACTTCTTCGCCCCATACGGCATGCGGTATCCCGATCACGGCGACATCCGCCACCGCCGGGTGACCATGCAGGACCACTTCCACTTCCTGCGGGTAGACGTTCTCACCACCAACGATGATCATGTCCTTCTGGCGATCGACAATATAAATGAATCCCTGCTCGTCAATGCGGGCCAGGTCGCCGGTGTGCAGCCAGCCATCCCGGAGCGCCGATGCCGTGGCTTCCGGCATGCCGAAATAACCCGTCATGATGTTGTCACCCCGAGCCACGATTTCCCCCACTTCGCCCGGCGCAACGGATTTGCCATCGGGATGGACCACACGCACTTCACTGGCATAGATCGCGCGACCGGCCGACGCCAATCGCGCCGGGGGGGATTCTTCGGTGGGCCAGCAATGGTCATCCGGACGCAACGCGGTCAAAACTCCGGAGGATTCCGTCAATCCATACCCCTGCAGGAACGAGCAGTGAAACACGCTCATCGCCTCGCGCAACAGGGGAACGGGCATGGGAGCCGCACCGTAGACGATCGTTTTCAGATGCGAGAAATTCAGTTCGGAGATTTGCGACTCCAGCAACATCCATCGGAGCATCGCCGGGACGAAGAGCGCGTGCGTGATCTCCTCCGCGGCGAGAGTGGCGACCGCTTCTGCGGGTTGAAACTCGGGAAGGAGCACGAGTGTGCTTCCCGATGAGAGACTGCACAACGCAATGATCACGGCCCCGATGTGGAACAGGGGCGTTCCCGGAAAACTGCGGTCGACGCCGCGTTGCAAGGGCATCTCGATGAGCCAACTGGCGACCATGCTCCGCAGATTGCGATGGGTCAGCATCGCCCCGCGCGGCGCGCCGGTTGTTCCGCTGGTATACATCTGGATGATCACCGCATCGGGATTGCAGGCGGTGAGCGTCGGGGCTTCGGTTTCGGAAAGCGCTTCCCAGGGAAGGGGACCGTCTTCGCCGATGGTCATCCATTCTCGCACTTGGGGAAGTTCCGCGCGGAGGGATGACAGCGCGGCTTCGAACTTGGGACTGAAGAAGACCAGCGTTGCCGTGGAATCTTTCAGAATCGGAGCCATTTCATTTGGTCGCAGCCGCCAGTTGACCGGGACCAGGATTGCATCGAGTTCGCCGAGAGCAAGGTACAATTCCACATATTCGATGCAGTTCGTCGCCACCACGGCGACGCGATCACCGGGCTTCACACCCTTTTTCTGAAGAGACTGACACAGCCCGCGGACTTCGTTCGCGAATTCTCCAAATGTCACCCGGCGACGACCATCTTGAATCGCGATCTGTTCCGGAGACCAACGGGCATGACGCCACAAGCCTTCAGAGATCCGCATGGGTCTCCCCCGCTCTGTAAGTAGTGAGCCCGAGTCCGGCACCGCCCGTGACGGGAATCACGGCTCCTTGAATGTAACCGGCTCCGGTCGAAGTCAGAAATGAAACGACATGGGCCACTTCCGCGACGGTTCCCATACGTCCGGCGGGAATGCGACTCACCAGTTGACGCCGTTGCGACGACGAGAGCGCCTCCTTCACCCGTTCGGTCTCCACGAGTCCCAGTTCCAGCAGATTACAGGCGATGTTGTCCATCGCGGATTCGCAGGTCACGCTCCGCATCAAGCCTTCGAGTGCAGCCTTGGCGGAGGCATAGGCGACTTGTCCCGCTCCCCCCAGCGATGCGACGGCCGAACCGAGATAGAGGATGCGTCCAAAGCGCTGCGCTTTCATGCCAGGTAAGACATGCCGGGTCAAACGCAGGGCCGCGGTGAAAATCGTCTCCCAGACCGGGACCAATTCGTCATCCTGCGTCTGTTCCAGCAGGGCATACGGAGCAAAGGCTGCCGCACCGTGAATGAGAATCTGCACGGAGGGTGCCGTCGAACGAAGGTCATTGAAGAACGCCTCATCACGAACATCCCCGGGCAGGCATTCGATGGTCCCTGCAGCCCCGCCATTCAGAAGCTGCGCTGTCTCCCGCAAGCGGTCGGCATTTCGTCCGATGATCACCACGCGGGCTCCGTCGGTCGCAAGCCGCAGGGCAATGGCTCGTCCGATGCCACGACCGCCGCCAGTCACGATGGCGGTCGGACAGGCCGAAGACGTGGGAACCATCCGCTTCAATTCCAATACGGGTGACAGGGCGATCGATCAAAATCGGTAGATCGCGGCTCCAAACGTACAACCGGCACCCACCGCGGTCAACAACACGCGCGATCCCGGTTGAATGCGACCGGAGGCAATCGATTCGGTCAAAGCGATCGGCACCGTCGCACCGGACGTGTTGCCGTGATAAGCCACCGTGTTGACGACTTTCTCAGGATTGAGCCCTAATGCTTTCGCGGTGGCATCCACCAGCAGCGCATTCCCCTGATGCGTGATGAAGAGGTCGATCTCGTTCCAGGTCAACGCCGCATCGGCAAGGGCGCGCGCACAGATTTCTCGCGTGTAACCGACAAAGGCATCAAAGATTTCATCCTTACCGTCGACTTGAATGTAATGCTCGCGCGCATCGAGCGTGGCTTGCGACGTCGGACGGGCGGCCCCTCCCGCGGGAATGTGCGCCCCCATGCGTTCACGGCCTTCTGCATCAATCACCAACGATAAAAACCCCGCTTCGTTTTCATGGCCCGGTGTTAACAGCGCGCCCCCCGCACCATCGGCGAACAGGACCAGCGAGCGACGATCTTTCGGGTTGAGATAGCGGCTGCGCGCATCGGCGGCAATCACCAAAACATTTTTCGCTCCCATGGTGATGGCACCCATTCCCAGATCGAGACCGTACAGGAATCCCGCACAGGCGGCGGAGAGATCGAAGGCCGCACAACGGGCTCCGAGTTTCCGCGCGACAATCGTCGCGGTCGATGGGCTCGGATAATCCGGCGACCCTGTGGCGAGAATCAATCGATCGACCTGGGACGGCAGAACTCCGGCCCGATCGAGAATCTGCTTCGCGGCAGCCACACACATGTCGGATGTAGTTTCCCCGTCGCGCAACCAGTGTCGACTGTGAATCCCCGTCCGCGCAACGATCCACTGGCTGTTGATCGTCAAACCAAATCGTTGAATCAGAGCATCATTGTCGAGCACGAGTTCGGGCAGATAGCACCCGGTGGCTCGAATCTGCACGGGATGTCGCACGTAGAATGGTTTCACGACGAGGCTGTCCCCAGGAGTTCAGACGGATTCATCCGGACGCGAAACAATTAGTGCGTTGTTGACACCACCGAAGCCAAACGAGTTGCTCATTGCCACGCGGATGGGTGTCTCGACCGCTTCATTCATCACCAGATTGATCCCGGCACATTCCGGATCGAGTTCTTCGATATTGATGCTGGGAGCAATGAACCTGTGCCGCATCATTAGTAATGTGTAGATCAGCTCGGTGGCCCCCGACGCGGCAGTTTCATGGCCGGTCATCGATTTCGTGGAGCTCACGAACGGACGTGAACCAAAGACGTCGCGGATTCCGTTGGCTTCCACGGTGTCGCCCACCTGCGTGCTCGTGGCGTGGGCATTAATGTAGTCCACAGCGTCTGGGGTGAGGCCCGCATCGGCGAGTGCCATCCGCATGCAACGGAGGCTTCCTTCGCCGGACGGAGTCGTCATGCTGAAACCGTCCGAATTGGAAGCAAACCCGATGATTTCGCCGTGGATCGGAATCCCGCGAGCCACGGCCTGTTCGTAGTTTTCCAGGACGACGAAGCCGGCTCCGGCAGACGGCACCAACCCATCCCGTCGCCGGTCGAATGGTCGCGATGCCTGCATTGGTATGTCTTCGCGCTGACTGAAGACCCGGAGTGCTTCGAACAGCAGATCAAACTCGGTCGAACCTTCCTGGATCGCGCCCGCGATCATGCGATCCTGCATTCCTGCGCGAATGGATTGCGCTGCCAGACCGATCGCCATGGCCCCCGAGGCACAGGCGGCGCACACCGTATAGCACTGTCCCCGTAGCCCAAGGATCACATTGATGTTCGCCGACACGGTGGAATTCATGCTGCGAGCCAGGGCCAACGCCGGCAGTTTTTTCTTCAACTCCCGTCGTATGTGATTGAACTGGTAGATGTCCCGCATGTTGCCGCAGTTCCCGACGATGGCGCCGCATCGGTCGCTCTGCAGCAACTCCGCGGAAAGATCGGCATCGCGGACCGCTTGCATGACCGCGGACATCGCCAGCCGGCCGCCATCACCCAGATGCCGTTCGTGTTCGCGGTCAAACGTCTCCGCGACAAAGTTTTTGATCGTTCCGGCAAGCCGACTGCGAAAACCCAGCGACGCTCGTTCCGGCACGAGTTCCACGCCCGAGCGCCCTGCCTGTAACGAGGCCCGCACTTCATCGACGGAATTGCCGAGACTGCTGACAATGCCCAGTCCCGTGATGGCGACGCGGTGCATGCGCATGTTAAGTCCGCGCCGTCGTGCGCTGCTCGATGTAGTTCACAACATCGCCAACCGTGCGTAACGCTTCGGTGTCCTCCTCGGAGATTTCGATTTCAAATTCATTCTCCAAATCGACGATGAATTCCACAAAATCAACCGATTTCGCCCCTAGTTCGCTGCGCAACAAAGCCGTGGGGGTGACTTTTTCCTCATCCGCATCCAAATGTCGCAAGAGCAATTGCTTGACGGTTTCAGCAGTGGACATGGTGACTTCCTTCTCAATGTGGGTTTCATCGAATCTCAACTCGTGTCCCAAAGACTTCACTCGGGGACTAACACAATCTTTCCGAACACTTCCCCGCGTTCGAGCAATTCGTGTCCGCGGGCCACGTCGCACAAGGGCAAGGTGTCGCTGATGATCGCCCGGATTTGACCGCTGGCGGCGAACTTCAAGGCATCAATCATTTCGGAGACGCTGCCAAAATGGGAACCGAGGTAGTTCTGTTCCTTGTTCCAAAGAAAGCGGATATCGAGCGGTGCTTTGAAGCCGGTTGTCGCTCCACACGTCACGATCGTTCCGCCCCACTTGAGACAGTATGTGCTGGTTTCCCAGGTTTCGGCCCCGGTATGTTCGAAAACGATGTCCACGCCGCGCCGGCGAGTGATGGCCATGACTTCCCGATTGATCCGTTGCGTATGGCGATTGATCACAAAGTCGGCCCCCAGCGACTCGACGAACGCGGCCTTGCGGTCATCGCTCACGATGGCGATTGACTTCGCGCCGTAGAGTCGGCAAAGCTGAATGGCGATGGATCCCAATCCGCCAGCGGCTCCCCAGATGAGGACAAAATTGCCGGGTTGAATGTGGGCGCGAACCACGAGCATCCGCCAGGCGGTCAAAAGCACGCTGCCAATCGCGGCGGCTTCGTCAAAACTGAGATTGGCGGGCTTGCTGACGAGATGTCGTGCGGGCACCCGGGCATATTCCGCCTCACCACCGGCATTCGGACCCGTTTGAAAGCCCCAAATCTGGAATTCCGGGCAGAAACTGGGGTGGCCGCGACTGCATTCGACGCAGTGGCCGCACGAAAACCCGCCATGCACCAGCACTTCGTCGTTGATTTTCCACTGTGTCACCGCCGAACCCATTTCGGCGACTACACCCGCGGCGTCGGTCCCGTTCATGTGCGGAAAAAGGATGTCCATGCCCGGCAACCCACGACGGGCCCAGAGGCAGTTATGATTCATCGCCACGGCATGAATTTTGATCAGGACATCGTTCGGCCCGATCGCTGGAATCGGCAAGTCCTCGCGGTATTGCAGGACTTCAATGCCGCCGTGTCGATCAAATGTCACCCCACGCATGGCGTGATGCCCAGGCAAGGTCGATCCGTCGACGAGTTCCCAATGTGCCGAAAGTCGATACGCCTGCGCGAGCGTGTTCTTCAGTGATGATGCAGACGAAGGCCCTGTTATTCAAGTGAAATCGATGGTGGTTGTCATTTTGCGGCGAGCGATGTGATGTGCTCGGTCATTGCCGCGGGGGTGAGGCAAAATTCGATATCGGCCGTCCGGAGCTTGACTCCGAAATGGGTTTGTACCAGCGCGAACAGCGTGACAATCCCCATGGAATCCCATCCGCTGAAGTCTTCCAATGCCGTATTCGGCGCGAGAACGCCGGGCGGGAATTGCGTGGCTTCTTCAATGAGCGCGATCACATGTTGAACCGTCGGGGCGGACACAGTCGATTCCCTGGCTGGGTTGCATCCGTACGAGGCTCACCTCGATTGGACTGTTGTCGGTACAAGGATGGCAAGATGCGGAACCGCTGAAAAGGAAAAAACGTCTGATTCTCAAGGAATTTGACGGGTTGGGAATGTGAATCGGTGCAATTCCCTTCCGAAATGTTTTCGCAGCTTCTTTCGCCCGATACATTGCACGGCGAACTCTTATGATTTCGACCTGACTCCCGGTCGCTCACGCGAAGAAGATTCCCTCCGATGACCTTCCCTGTTCCCGTTGAAGCGGCCGATCGCGTCTTTGCAATCGCGGGCATGCGGGAGATGAGGTTGACGCTTCATCTCGACGGGTGTCTGGACGTGTCGCGGTTGCGGAATGCTGTGGAGCAGATGCTGCACGCGATTCCGTTGATGCGCTGTCGTTTTGTCGAACACTGGTGGCAACCGAGATGGGAGTTCTTCGAGACCGGCACGGTGGACGATTACCTGGTGATTTACACCGGGGCAGACCGCCTCGGCGATGATGTCTGCCCCTCCCGGCAGGCGATGCAATTCGTCTTACTCCATGAGACCACTGACACCCTGATTATTCGGTTCGACCACGTCCTTGGCGATTTTCGCACGCTCCAGAAACTGGTGCAGATTCTCGCCGACACCTACAATGCGCTGGAACGTGATCCCGGATATGCCCTGGCACCGTGTCCTCTGGTTGAACGCGGCTTTCGCCAATATGTCCGCGGCTTGACCAGGATGGAACGGAAGCAGATTCGGAACACGGGATTCGCGGAGCTGAAAGAAATCCAACGGGCCGGAAAGTGGCGGGTGAGTCCCTCGCAGGCGACCGCTGCTGCCGAATCAAGCGCCGTCGTGAAGCACGGTTTGACTCCCGTGGAAGTGGAACAGATTGAGGAATACTCGTTGCAACATCAGGCCACGATCTTTCAGACCCTCCTGGCGGCGTACTTCCTTGCCGCGACGGAAGTCTTGCCCGAATCCGACCCCACGTTGCCTATCGCGGTGCTGGTCGATTTGCGGCGACGATTTGGACAAGGGACTCCGTTCCGTTTCGGCAATCTCGTCGGTCTTGAGACCATTTTCGTACCGCACTCGCCGAGCAATTCCCTGGATTCTGTCTTAAAAGCGGTCCGTCAACACATGTTCGAAAAGTCGAACCACAGTCTCGGGGAAACACTCAGCCCCTTGTTTTATGAATGCCTTCCCATGCCGATCCGCCTGCTGGTGGAAATGGTGCCCTATGCGTTGAAAGTGCGTCAGCATCGAAGACAATCGCGAGACTCAGTTGCCAGGCGGGAACTCGTTCAAGTCGCCGCAACCTATGGTGGCACATTCAGCTCCGCAAGAACGCGATTTGGTGCGACCACCATTTGCGGCATGGAAGGCGATTTTTGCCCGGTGGGCACGAGCGGACAATGGGCGTTGCACGCGTTCGGCTTGAATGGTCATCTCTCGCTTTCATTCGGTTGGGGTTCCGTCGAAGTCATGGACGCCATTCGAAATGCTTTCCTTCAGGCCCTGACGCCCGTTTTTGAAACCCCGCTTTCATAATCCGACGGTCGAGCTTCTCATGACACGTTGCCAGCGATTTGGCTCTTGTTCCTTCGGTGTGAACAAGGGATGTTCCTCGGCTCAGCGGCCAGTTGTCACCTGTCATGGTAATTCAACCATTCTGCGTAAAGTTTACCGGCTTGACCCATACGGAAAATCCGTACAATCGATCTAAACCCAGCGGTCTACAATGGTTGTAACACCGAATTGACACGAAATCGCCCGCCCGTGGCGATTGCCAATTGGCAGTGGCCGCCGCAAGCCGTATCGTATTGGCGGTTGGCACGCTCCCATTGCGAGAGCAGCAGGAGTGGCTGACGCGCGCCGGGATGCGTCGCATCGGGTAATGACCCGATCTTTGGACATCACGTCCAGACGGGTCGATTGCTCCGCTCCTGCGAGTCTGGTTCATGGAAAACGTGCTGTTTGGATATGAAGTCAACGGTGCGACATGGTTCTACCTGTCGTCGCTGCTGATTCTGTCAGTCTTCTACCGCTTCAACCGCTTCTGGTCGTGGCGCAACGTCGATCTGCTGGTCCTGCTGTCGCTGTCGCCGTGCGTTCTGATCGTGCGACACGCTTCCGCCGGGGCACCGTGGGTGTATGTGTGGCTGTTCGCCGCCACGGCGCTATTGTGGGGGCGGTTGCTGATTGACGCCAGCCTCACCCGACGGCCGCGTTATGAGCAGAATCTCAACCCCGCCGGCATGACGTTTCTGCTGTGCTCGGCACTGGCCTTTCAAGTCGCTAACATCGTCAGCGAAGAACCACACGAATCCGCCGTGAATACGGTTCGCATGGCGGATGAATTGCTCAAAGGACAAGACAGCACCGAGACTCAGTCGGAAGCCCCCTCGGCGGGACCGGCGGGACGATTATTAGCGACAACGGTGGTGCCGCTGACCGGCGGGGCGGAACTCGTTGCAGCGCGCTGTCTCGCCGTGATGGCCCACATCGCGGTGATGTTCGGGCTGATTCTCGTCGGCCGCTGGCATTTTCAGGATACGAATCTCGGCCTGGCGATGGCCACGCTGTATCTGCTGCTGCCTTGCACCGCGTACGACACCAGCCGGGTCATGCACGTGCTGCCCGCGGCCCTCATTATCTGGGCGGTCGTCTGTTACCAGCGCCCGGCCATTGCCGGGGGGCTGTTGGGACTGGCCTGCGGGACCGTGTTTTTCCCGGCATTCCTGTTGCCGATCTGGATCGCATTTTACTGGAAACGCGGGGCCGTCCGGTTTGCGGGGGCCGTGGTGAGTGTCACAGTCCTGCTGGTGGCCAGTCTGATCTTCACATCGGCAGATACCGCGTCCTTCACCCGCCAGATTATCGGTTCGATCGATTGGTCAGCTCTGCGGTTTGAAGGGGGCGAGGGGCTGGGGTTCTGGTCGCTGTACGATGCCGCCTATCGCATCCCCGTGTTCGCGACCTTCTGTGTCGCGCTGGTCATGCTGACGATCTGGCCGTTCGAAAAAAATCTCGAACATCTGCTCGCGCACTCGGCGGCGGTGATCGTCGCCACGCAGTTCTGGTATCCGAACGAAGGGGGCATCTACATTCTATGGTACCTGCCCCTCGTGCTGACCGTTGTGTTTCGACCGCGGTTGGCCCATGTGGCGCGGCAATCGACGACGGCAACGACTTCCGTCCAACGGGCAACATGGTCGGGACCGAAGGCGATCATGCCCGATCGACAGACAACCCCCTGGCGGTAATCGGCCGACGCCACCGCGCCTGCAAAGTTGCAGGGCGACGAGTTCCGTCAGGTCCACCAGAGTGACGATCCCGCGGCGACATTGCGGCCTTGCATCAGGCGGGCTCAAGCACTCGATTCGACGGGCATACAACCACATCATCGGAGGGCAGGGGCGAACTCCAATTGCAGTAGGATTCGATGGGGCGCGGCATCCCCAGGTAGTACCCTTGCGCCAATTCGAAGCCCAATTCGGCGCAGATTTGTTGTTCGCCCAGCGTTTCAATGCCCTCGGCCAGGGGCGTGACACCAATATCGCGAATGGCATCCACCAGACAGCGGACAAATCGCTGCCGCGAAGGCTCGGCTTGATCGAGGCCGGTAATGATGCTGCGATCGAATTTCAGGCAATCGGGCCGGGCGGAGGCCAGTTCGGCAAGCCGTGCCTGTCCGGCACCGAAGTCGTCGAACGCAAGGCCGATATCGTGGTCGCGTAACAACGCGCGGAATCTTGCCACACTGATGACATCGGTCACGGCGGCTTCATGAACTTCGATGATCAGCTTTTGAGTGGGGGCCATCTCGCGGAGTTGGCTCACCCATTCCCATGCGGCATCATTCACGAATTCGATCGGGTGAGTGTTCAAATAGACTGGCGGAGTTTCGTGAAAGTGCTCGCTGACTTCGACCCCTTTACGCCGCATCAGATCGCTGAGACGCGCTTCCATTTGGAGATCGGCCGCAGCAGCGAACATGCGGCCGGGCGTTTCCAGGCCAATCAGCCGGCTTCGCGCCAAGACTTCAAACGCCTGCGTCGCACCAGTCCGGAGATCGACGATCGGCTGAAAATAGGGCGTGATGATTTCATCGCGCAGCAAGGTGTCGAACTGCACGCGCGCCAAGGCATGGTCGCAGAAATCTTCCGATCGGGTATGTGAGTCACACTTGGCGGATGAATGCATCACCCGCAGTGCCAGGTCGGCAAACTGAATGACATCGTCCGGCTGGATTTCGGCCACGTCCAGCAACCGCTCGCCATTGATGAATGTGCCGTTGGTGCTTCCCAGATCCCGAGCGAAGAGCCGATCGTCGACCGTGAAGAGTTCGGCATGCAGGCCGGAAACCGTTGCCCGCGGCAACGTCAGCGAGGCTTCGGGACGTCGACCGACTCGAAACGGTAGAGGAGCGATGAGCTTGCTGCAGCTCTCGCCGGAGGCGCTCATTTTGCCGACTAGCAACCATTCTGGCATGGAACACCTCGTTCATCTGCTTGGTCCCAAGTCCGGTCGGTGAAAGAGTCGCTACGACGATGGAGCGATTCCGAAGGTCGACGCTGACTTTGGAACACTTGTAAGGAAGTGTAGTTCAGAAACCGAGGACGAACGGGTAAGTCTTCAGAATCGTGCCGAAATCTCCGCGAATGAAATTCAACGTCATAATCGGTTTTAAAGTCCCGTCACGCGTCAGCAAGGAATTGATTTTAACGTCTATTCGCGATCTGCCGTCCGATAGGAATGGCTTCTCACAAGCGGATGGCGTCTCAACGAGAGGAAGCCGCCACTTTTCTACTGCCGGACGAATTTCATGCGCCCTTACACCGGAATTACAGAGAGGCTCGGTGCATTTCGGGGACCAAAGGAGAATTGCCACGTTGGCAATCGGAAACGTGACCTAGAGTTCGGATGAGGCGGAGTGCCTTCTCGTGGTGTTCGAGCGCTCGACACCAGTACCGAGATGTCACCGGCATCCCACGCCTGAGGTTACGAGATGACGACCACCCAGACCGACAAGCCGATGGAAGTCAACGCGGAGTTGTTGGCTCAACTGTTGTCGGAGGACACATTCTGTCCCCCCGAACCCAAAACGATCGCCGAGACGGGGCTGAGCGAACAATATGTCGAAGCGTTGCTCTGTCGCCATCTCGCCGTGATTGGCGGGAACAGCGGGCGGCGTCTGTCCTCAATGACCTGCTTGCCGCTGCGACTCGTGGCACCGATCCTGGAATCGATGCGGAGTCGCAAGCTCGTCGCTCACGCGGGCACGGCCCAACTCAACGATTACAACTACATGCTCACAGAGGCGGGCCACGAACAGGCCCGCGGGCACCTTCGTCAAAGTGCGTACGTTGGTCCGGCCCCCGTTCCACTGGCCGAATATGTGGTTTCGGTCGAAGCGCAATCGATCGCCGACGAAGCCCCCACGCGACAAACGCTGCTGAATGCCTGCCGGAATATCTCCGTCGAGACCAAGCTCTTTGATCTGCTCGGCCCGGCATTGAACTCGTGCGCCGGGATGTTCCTCTACGGCGCTCCGGGCAACGGTAAATCAACCCTGGCACGTTGCGTCACGAGTTGCTTCGGACAATCCATCTGGGTGCCGCACGCCATCATCGAGAACGGCGAGATCATCAAGTTCTACGACACGCAATTTCACAAGGCGGTGCCGGAAGAAGGAGAAGGACTGCTGCGGGCGGCCACCGTCGATCGCCGCTGGATTCGCGTGGAACGGCCGACCGTGGTGGTGGGTGGAGAGCTGACCCTCGATAACCTCGAAATACGTTTCAACCGCGATCGCAATGTGAACGAGGCACCGCTGCAGATGAAGAGCAATTGCGGCTGCCTCCTGGTCGACGATTTTGGTCGCCAACGCATTGCCCCGGGCGAATTGCTGAACCGCTGGATCGTGCCGCTGGAATCGCGTCATGACTTCCTGACTTTACCAAGCGGCCGCAAGATTCAGGTTCCGTTTGAACAACTCATCATCTTCTCGACGAACCTCGAACCGGAAGACCTCGTCGATGAAGCGTTCCTGCGGCGCATTCCGTACAAGATTCACATGACGGACCCGACGGACGAGGAGTTCCATCACCTCTTCCGACTTTACTGCGAGAAGTTTGGCTGTGAGTACCGGAAGGATGTCGTCAACTATCTGCTCGACAAACATTACAACAAGCCCGGCCGCGCGAAACGGCGTTGCCATGCCCGCGATCTGCTGACGCAAGTCCGCAACTACTGTCGGTACCACGGTCACCCCCTCGAGATCCGTCCGGAGTACCTCGATGCCGCGGTGGAAACTTATTTTGCCATGGTTCTCAAAGTCAAATAATCGATGACCGCCGCGCTGCGGCCGGACGAACTGTCTGCACCCGCACCGCGATTCCCGGAAAAGCCTGCTATGTCTTCTCAAGACGCACTCACGGGCAGCCATGCCAGTTCCAGCGAGCCGATTCCAGGCTATCGCCTGCAGGAACGCATTGGCCGCGGGGGATACGGAGAGGTTTGGAAAACGCTGGCCCCCGGCGGCGTGCCCAAAGCGATTAAGCTGATTTATGGCGAAGATCCGACGCAGCGCGTCACGGAACTGCGCGCGCTGAACCGCATCAAAGATGTCCGCCACCCGTTTCTCCTTTCGATCGAACGCATCGAACAGAATGGCGATTGTCTCGCGATTGTCACGGAACTCGGCGACAAAAATCTCCAGGAGTATTTTCGAGGCTGTCTGGCCAGGGAACTCCCCGGCATCCCGCAGGACGAACTGTTGGCGATGATGCGCGATGTGGCCGATGTGCTCGATTACATCTACCAGGAATACGCCCTTCAGCATCTCGATATCAAGCCGGCGAACCTGCTGTTGTTCGGTCGACGGTTGAAAGTTGCCGACTTCGGCCTGGTGATGAATATCTATGAACGATCCTCATCGCTCGTGCAGGGACTGACGCCGACCTATGCCGCGCCGGAAATCTTCGAGGGACAACCGACGCGGGCCAGCGATCAATACAGTCTCGCGATTCTCTATCAGGAAATGTTGACGGGGGCGCTACCGTTCAACGGCACCACCGCGGCCCGACTGGCGACGCAGCATCTGCGCGAGAATCCGGACCTGACCGCGCTCCCGATGGCGCAGCGGCCGATTATCGCCCGGGCCCTTTCAAAAGACCCGCAGCAGCGCTTTGCATGTTGCATGGAATTGATCGAGGAACTGACGGCGGCGGCTAAACGCTCACCCGCGAGTCCGGCAGCGGGCATTGCCAAGGCTCACTTTTCTCGCGACCTGCTCGTCAAACCCGCAGCCACGCCCACTCCTGCCGAAGTGTCAACCGCTTCGACTCAATCGCATGCCGCGGGGGACACCAACCAGACTCTCAAGCCGGTCCCGCAAAAATGCCGCGCGGTGCCGACGATTTTGATCGGAATTGGAGGCACGGCCGGGAAGACTCTGCAACGACTGCGACTACGAATCGCCGACCGGCTCGGAGGCATGGGCACACTGCCCGCTTTCAAGATGCTGTTTCTCGATGTCGACACCGACACCTTGAATGAGATGAATCACGATCAGTTGGCGTGGAATGATCTGGAAACGGTTCCCACACCGCTGCGCAGTTCGGCGGAATATCGCGAACAGGGACATCTTCATCGGCGCTGGCTCTCGCGCCGCTGGCTCTTCAACGTTCCCCGCAACCTCCGCACGGAAGGACTCCGTCCGCTCGGTCGACTGGCGTTAGTGACCAATGCGAGCCGCGTTCTGGCGTCGCTTCGCTCCGCCATCTTGCATGTGACTTCCGCATGCCCGGAAACGCCCCCGCGTATCCTGCTGGTGGCATCCATCTCCGGCGGAACCGGGAGCGGCATGCTGGCGGATCTCGCTTACGCGGCGCGCCACGAACTGCACAGCGCCGGCTTTCCCGACGCTCCCGTCGATGGCGTCTTGCTGCATTCCACACCCACGGGCAGCGGGCGCGATAAAGCCGTCCTGAACGCGATTGCCACAATGACGGAACTGGAACATTTCAGCGCTGCGGGAAGTTTTTACCCCGGCGAGCCGATGCTCCAGACGCCCCCCTTCCACGGTAATAACCAGACTTTCACCAAGACGCAATTCCTGCATCTCGGCGAAGATCTTGATACCGCGGTTTGGCTGCGTGCCATCGATAACGTTGCCGAGCTTCTTTACTGTCGGCTCTTGACGAATCTCGACCAGGCCCTGAGCACATCTCCAGTCCCGGCACGGAGCAGCGCTTCGATGGATCTGGTGCAAGTGCAGCAAATCGGCGGGTATGCCGGGACTTTTGTTGACGATCTGACTCGCCAACTTTGCGTCGACATCATTGATGGCTGGTGCGGTTCGGAACCGCAAGGTGCATTCGGTGAGCGCAACCAGACCTCGTCGGCAACAATGCTGTTGAACTCCATGGAGCACAGCCAGAACGCGAAGAACCAGCAACTGACCGCGGAAGCGGAACAGAAAACGCTGGCCTGCGGAGTCGATGTGCAGCAACTCGTCAAACAGGCGCGAGAGATGCTTCATCAAGAGCTGAAAGGCTCACAGCGCGACTTCCTGCAGGCTCAATTTGATGAAGCCGTGAAAGCCGTTGCCGACGATGTTCCCGACCACGAAGTGGCGCGGTTGACGTTGGCGATGCAGGATCGAATCATCGGCCTGGATTTTGGCGAACGCCCGCAGGATTCGTCGCGGAACACGTTGTTTGATCTGCTGCATTCGCGGCTCGCTTCGCAGGCCATGCCCATTGCGGGCCGGTATATCACCTGGGTGTGCGACCTCATCGATCAGCCCAGGGGAGGCGTGGATGCGGCCCGACATGTCGCGGAAGCCGGCCGCAATTGCATTCGCGATCTCATCAGCGTTCTGGGAAAAGCTATCGTTGAACGTCAGAGCCAGCAGACGAATTCACGCATCCGGCTTTCGACGTCGGCCAGTCCGGACGAAGCGGCGAAGAACGGCCGGAGCTGGCTGACGCGGCGCGCGAATCCACGCACGGTTCTCGCTGAAAAACTGATTCAACACGGCCTGTGTTCTTTCGAAGAACTCACCGAAGTGCTCGTTCAATGGCAACTTCGGACGATCGAAGCCAATCTTTCCGCCCTCATCGATCACCTGCTGAGCATGTGGCAGGAACTCAAGCAGCTCGGCAAACGCATGGCGAATGATGCGACAGCACATCATTCCGACAGCACGCTCCCGACGCCCTATGAGCAGTCGTTACGCAAGCTGCTTCTGGAACATCGTCCGCGCCTCGTGCAGGAACTGCGTACGAATGTCGAACGAGATATCTTTGCGGGATCGAAGAAGCTCCAGCGTTTCCTGCAGCAGCGTTGCTCCTACGACCATGCCTTGGGGGATCCGCTCCGCCGTCTCGCGCGAAAGGTGGTTTTACACAGCATCGAACAGGTCTTGTCCACCATTTTGCGGCACAATTCTCAACCTCTAGATAACCATGAGTTGTCAATCGACGGGCCCCTTTCCAAACTCTTCCAGAACGCATGGCCCATTGAAGCCGGCGATGCAGAGAGTGCGGTGGTGATGGTTCCCGAGGAGACGGGCGAATTGACCTTTCACAGTCGGACAGTACCCGCACTGCCGCGTGTCCCCTTGATGACTGCCCGCACCAATAACGTGACCGTGTGCCGGGAACGCCGCGGTGCGCCGATTCAACAAGTGATTCACTCGGTCGCACACGGTCAACGGGAGTTGCTGAGCATCGCGGCGAATCTGCTCACGCGGATTGATGTCGAATGGAAGACGCCGGGCAACGTTGTTCAAACAACCGCCACGAGTGATCCCGCCGGCGATTCGTGGTCCGACGTCGTGCGAACGGTCCCTCTGGGTTCCCTGCAACCATGATGGTTATCGGCTGCAATCGGCCCCGCTGCCAGCGTGACACGACAGGACGAATCGTAAACTCGCGCTGTTATTCTTCAATCAGACCATCGCGCTGCAGTTGCCGATGCAGGGTCACGAAGCGTTCGATTTCTGCGGCAAGCCGATGCGCCGATTGCGCGGCGACATGCAGTTGAACGCGCGCCATTTCATCGGGCTGTTCGCGTTTCGCCTGGAATAAGTCGTGCGACGTGAGTGCAAACCATTCCTGGATGGAGTGCAAATCGGTTACGGAATGCGTGAGTAAAGCGGACATGGGATCTTCCTCCGTTTCGCGACATCATCGAAGGGATGTCATGCAGGTCTGCGGCACGCCAGAACGGCGGGATGTGATGGCCGAATTATACCGCTCTGGAAAAAATAGCAACGAAAATCCGAGTCGGTGAGCCCCGATTTCAACAGCGGTAACCTCAAACCTGCCGATGGTTTACCGACTTCGCGGGATGATTTCTGCAATTCGACTTGCCATTTGTGGTTTTCGAACTAAGTTTCCTATTCCGAGCATCGCGGCGAGTCGAGTTCTGTCGGAGTGGTTCACTCCACGACGGACATCGGCAAGAGTGAGAATCGTGAAACGTGCGCCGAATCATAAAAGCTCAGTCCCTCGTTGCGGTTTCACCCTCGTGGAACTTGCGATTGTCGTGCTGGTCATTGGGATTCTGGCGGCCGTCGCGGCTCCCAAAATGACCAACACGGCCGCCACGGCGCGCGAAAATGGGACGAAACAATCGTTGCGCGCCGTCCGCGGTGCAATCGAATTCTATCGGGCACAGAACGGGAATTTCCCGACCGCGGCGACGATAGACACATCACTGCAATCGTATCTCACGGGACCATTTCCGGTCGCCCAAATCGGCGCGAACCAGAACGCCGCGATCGCTCCTTCCACGCAGGATCCGATTACCAGCGTCGAATCGGCACCGTGTGGGTGGGTCTACAATCAGGCCACCGGTGAGCTGCGCGTGAACGATAGTTCGGCGCTCTCATGGTAACGGCCGCCGATTCTCGTTCGGCATGATTGCTCGACGCGCCCCGTGATGCCCTCCGTGCCCTCATGTCATTTCTGTCCCGACGATTCCATTTCGAAATGGGGGAGTACGTTCCACGGCAGGTCCTGCCTACAATGTTTCGGCATCGTTCCGAAGAGTGGTGTCGGTTTCGATCATTCGCGGTCTGCAACCGCGATGAAATCGCGACCGACAAGAAGGATCATCATGGCCGACGGGTTGCTCTGGCATCGTCTTCAGTTCGCGTTTTCGGTCACGTTTCACTATCTCTTCCCGCAATTGACGATGGGACTGGCATTGCTCATCGTGCTGTTTAAGAGCACGGCGTTGTACCGGGGGAATGAGCGATACAACGAAATCGCCCGGTTTTGGGCCCGCATCTTCGGCCTCAATTTTGCGATGGGTGTCGTCACCGGCATTCCGCTGGAATTTCAGTTCGGCACCAACTGGTCGCGCTTTTCCAGCTTTTCCGGTGAGGTGATCGGGCAGACCCTGGCCATGGAAGGCGTGTTCGCGTTTTTTCTGGAGTCCACGTTCCTCGGCTTGTTTCTGTTCGGTGAGAAGCGGCTGGGGCCGAAAGGGCATCTTGCGGTGGCGATTGCCCTGGCGACGGGGTCGTGGTTATCCGGTTATTTCATCATCGTGGCCAATGCTTTCATGCAGCATCCGGTCGGGCATGTCATTGGCGAGGACGGTGTGCTCCATCTGGCCAGCTTCCGTGCGTTCCTCGGCAATCCCTGGGCATTCTGGCAGTACGCCCACAATATGGCGGCCTCCGTGGTGACGGCATCCTTTGTCGTTTCCGCGGTGGGTGCCTATTGGGCCTTGCTCGGAACGCATCGGGAACACGCCGTCATTTGCCTGCGCACCGGCGTGATTGCCGGCTTGCTTTCGACGGTCCTGGTGGCTTTTCCGACGGGTGATCAGCACGGAAAAATGGTCGCGATGCATCAACCGGTGGCACTCGCGGCGATGGAAGGGCTGTTTGAAGGGGGTCCGTATGCGGAACTCGCCATCATCGGACAGCCCGATGTCGCCCAACGAAAACTCCGGAATCCGATTGTTCTGCCCGGATTCCTCAGCTTTCTGGCCTATGGCACTTTCGGCAGCACGGTGAAAGGCTTGAACGATTTTCCCAAAGAAGAATGGCCCGACAATGTCGAATTGTTGTACTACAGCTATCACATCATGGTCGGCCTGGGGACGTTGATGATGCTGGTGATGGCCGTCTCGACTGCGCTGTTATGGCGCGATCGACTCTTGCGTATGCGGTCGATGCTCTGGGTCTTGCTGCTGGCATTTCCGTTTCCATACATTGCGACCACGGCCGGGTGGTGGACCGCGGAACTCGGTCGCCAACCGTGGATCATTTACGGTCTGATGCGCACCGCCGATGCCGGTTCCACGCAGGTCAGTCCGGGGGATGTTGTCTTCACTTTGCTCGGGTTCGTCGGGCTGTACTTGCTGTTGGGGATCGTGTTCGTACTGCAATTCCTCAAAGAAATCAGCCGCGGTCCCGCTGCGATGCACGAGGCGTGATCCCATGGAAGCAATCTGGTTTGCCATCGTGGCGGCGATGCTGTCGATTTACGTGGTCCTCGACGGCTTCGACTTCGGCGTCGGCGTGCTGCACCGTTTCGTCGCGCGGACCGATCTCGAACGGCGCACGGTATTCTCCGCGATCGGGCCGGTATGGGATGGCAACGAGGTCTGGCTCATTGCGGCGGGTGGCGTCCTCTTCATGGCGTTTCCCAAAGTCTACGCCACGGCATTCAGCGGGTTTTATCTCGCGCTCATGATCGTGTTGTGGTTGTTGATCCTGCGTGGCGTGTCGATCGAGTTTCGATCGCTGCAAGACAATCCATTATGGCGGGAATTTTGGGATACCGTGTTTTCGCTGGCCTCGGGAATGCTGGCATTCGTGTTCGGAACGGCCCTCGCGAACTTGGTGCGGGGCGTGCCGTTGGAGGAAACCGGTCTGCCCGGAATGCCGTTGTTCACGAACTTTCAACCGGGGAAACAGGCCGGGATTTTCGATTGGTACACCATTCTGGTCGGCCTCTTTGCGCTCTTCGCCCTCACCGGGCATGGGGCGCTCTTTCTCGATTGGCGCACCGCAGGGCCGGTTCAAGAACGGAGTCGCATCGCGGCTCGTCGAATCTGGACGAGTCTCGTTCCCTTCTGGGTAATCGTCACGCTTGCCACAGCCTTCGTTCAACCGGACATCTTCCCGAATCTGTTCTCGCGCCCGTGGTCCGTGGCGTTTGTGATGCTCGCGATGGGAGGTTTTGGCGGCGTGTTTTATTTTCTGCAACGCAATCGGCCACTCGCCGCGTTCCTGTCTTCCGCCGCGTTTCTCCTCGGTCTGTCCGCCACCACGTTGACTGGCAACTATCCGTACTGGCTCCGCTCGACAATTGATCCGGCGCTCAGTCTCACCGCGTCGAATTCGATCTCTGCCCGCTACGGTCTGGTAGTGGCGCTCGGCTGGTGGGCGGTCGGCATGCTGCTGACCATCGGTTACTTCGCCTACATCTTTCAAACGATGCGAGGTAAGGTCGACATCAATGCGAGTGATGCCCATTGATGACCTCACTCGCGCGGTGACCATTCCACGAAACGCGGGCGGGTGCGGTGGTCGGACAACAGAATGACCACGCGGAAACCGTCGGTGTAGTACGGGTCTCCCGTGAGATTGTGCCGCGGGGCGGTGACCGTGGAGGGCTCCATCGCATCGACATGCCCGGCCGCTTCCACGCGCTCGGCGTCGAGAAGATCGTCGAGGACGTAATCCCGCGCTTCGTCCACATCGGGGTCAATGCGGTGCGTGGTGAGGTTCCAGACTTTGGTCGTGAAACGAACACCGATATCGCGGCTGATTTGACCAATCCAGACCGGTTTGTCGTGAAGGCGGTACGGGGCGAGCCACAGTCGCAGATGCAGGCGGATGTTGATCGATGCGCGAATCTGTTGCAGCGCAATGTCCTGACTGCGGCCGAACAGATAGAGCGGGCTGACCGGCGAGTAGCGGTATTCCGAGCCGAGGAGAAAAGCCCGGACCGTCTTCCAGCAGGTGGCCAGCGTGATGGCTTCGGTTTCGTCCCAGCGACCGACAAAGGCACGGAGCAGCGTATCAAACGAACCAATAATTACCAGATTCATCGGATCGCCGTGGCCACGCGAGCTGCGATTGGTGGTGATGGATGCCACGGTTTTCAACCGCTCCAGCAAAGTGGCGACGGAGCACGTTTCGAACTCCGCCGATGCGGTCCGCTGGGCCAATTGTTGATGTTCATAATCCACGGCGAGATTCGGCACGGCCAGCGTGAACGTCAGGTCAAGATCCACAGGAGTTGGCCCATCCGCAATCGCCTTCCCCGCTTCCAGTGCGGCGACTTCCCGCACGGCATGGCTGTTCAACGCCATCAAATAGATGCGAACGATTTTCGTCCCGGCGTCCATGGTCGTGAAGACGAAGCCTTCCGCCGTTTCACCGGGGGGGATCGGTCGACGATGGAAGCCCCGTGTCTGAAACCAGTCGTCCATCCGGGCATTGGCCCATTGAGCCGTGAGCAACTTCAGCGGAATCAACAGCAGCAACGGCGACACCAGCCAGCCCAAAAGTCCGAACGCCGAGAGCCGCTTGAGAATCGAAAAGTGACACCGTCCCGCGGCTTCCAGCGGTGTGGAATAACGGGGATCCGTCGTGCGAAACTGAAACCGGAGCGTGGTGGTTGAATGATTTTCCACTCGCAGATAGACCGGCTGCAAACCGTGATGACCGAGGGGCACGCCGAAGAGCTTTTCGCTTTCGCGGACGCTGGGAATGGCCACCGTGACAGCGACACCGGCCTGCGTTTGCGTTTCCGCACGGGACAGAAACGGCTGGTCGTCTGCAGTCGGGTGATAGGGAGTTGTCAGTAACCGTTCGATTACGTTCCAGACCGTCGAGAGCATAGGAAATCACACTTGGCGGACAAAAAAGTGGAGACTTCCGTGGCAGTGTGGCCGGTCCGCGTGATTCCGTCCAGTTCCAGAGAATCGAACCGCACGGTTATTGGGGCGAGGACGGTGCCGCGGCGGCTCCCTGCCGGTGTACTTCGCAGGGAGTGAGCGTCCAATTCGGCGAGGTGCCCGTCACCTGATAGATCTGCACATCGTTTTGACCGGCGTGGAACGCCGACTTCGGAACCATCGCCTCCCATTCCGAAAGCCCCCCGGCATGGAGGTACGTGCGCGTCACGGCCTGGATCACGCCATTGATCGCGATGGCCAGCACGACGGGATCTTCATCGACCGGATTGTGACGATGAACCGCTCCTTCAAAAAAGCAGGGAACGGTTGCGGCTGAGTCGCTGGGCCAGACATCTCCATAGCGGCTGACGTTGAGGCGCAGCTTCGGGCCTTTTCCGAGCGGGAATTCGGCAACATTCCGACCGACCAATTCGGGGACGGGACCAATCCGATAAATTGCTGCCGGATCGTCCCCTGCTCCAAATCGATGGCGAATCTCTTGTGGAGCGGATGACGTCATGACGCTTTTCACCGGCACCGAACGTATCGTGCCGCCGGCTCCCTGTTTGGTCGCCGTTCGCGGAAGACGCCGATCGTCAAAGACCGACCATCCATCCACCTTCTGAGTGAGGCGGTATCCCAATACATCGGCAATCGTCGGGAAGATGTCGACGGTTTCGACGGGAAGGTCGTTCGCGCCGGCGAGTGTTTCACCGGGGCGTTTGATGAACAACGGAACGGAGAGAATCTCGTCCTGATTCGTCGCCGTGGTGCCGCGACGGTATTCGCTGGGGCGGAAGGAGATTCCGTGATCCGCCGTCACAATGAGGAGCGTCTCGTCGTACTGGCCTGTCGCGTGCAATTTGGCAACGACTTGTCCGAGGAGTCGGTCCGCGTTCATCAACTGCAGCAAATACCGCTGCTGAGCGTGGATCACTTGCAGCTCGTCCGGATTCCATCGATCGGCTTCGCTGCCGAGGTTCGTCAATTCCCAATCCGCCCCGTCCTTGGTGTAGCATTCTCCGGAGGGGAGGTAACTCCACGGAACATGTGGCAACAGGACGTGAAGAAAGTGGACAGTTGGCCCACCGGCTCCGTCGATGGTTTCCAGGAAGTGTTCGAATTGGCGGGGGCGATGCACACTCCACGTGTACCGAAATGTCCCCCGGTGGGCCGCCGGATCGATGTCTCTTTCGAGCCGCACACCGAACCACATGTAAGGGACTTCCGGCAAGCAGTGGGTATGCTCGTTGGGAATCAAATGGCTCAGATAAACCCGACCCAGCGTTTCAAAAAAGAACGGCAATCGGACACTGAACAGGTCGCCGGCGGAATGGTCTTCGACGTTGGCTTCGGGGGCCAGGCGGGTGACCGGTTCGAACGCCGCGTGTTCGTAACCGCCGTTGCCGACGAGCATGCTGAACAGATTTTGCGGGCGGTCGGCGAGTTGCATCGGCCAGAGATGGTCTCCATAGCGACCGGAAAGAATGGCGGGAACCGCTTGCGCTGTCAGTTCGTGTACCGACGCGGTATTCCGGAACCATTGGCCGTCCTTCGCCAGCGCCGCGAAGTTGGGAAAGCGTGTGGCATCGAGCTCGCGCTCGGGCGTCATCAGACTCTGACCGCAGAACTCATCGAAGACGATCAGCACCACCGGGGGAGTCGTCCACTTGGCGGTTCGTTCCGACAACCCGTAGGTGGTGTCCACGGACGCGGAGTACCGCAGCAGAAACATCAGGGGAAATAAAGGTAATCCCAACGCCGATAGCGTCAGAATCGAGCGCAACTTCGGCGACTTCCAATAGCACCAGGTCGCTCCCGCAGCCAGGACGATGCTTCCCCCATAGACCGTACTGGCCGACAGAAAGCCGGTTTGCTTTAACGCCGGCAGCAAGAATAACGCCGCCAGCAGAAACAACCAGGTGGAGTAAGTCGCACGGTAAGCCGTTCGTCCGGCCACACCAGCCAGACGGACGCCGATCATCAGGAGGCCTGGCAATCCGAGCGACAGCATGAATGCCAGAGCGTAAATCGCGCTCGCCGGGATGCGCAGGTCGCGCAGAAATGGCAACCGTCCGCACAGCAAATCAAAGACGGGCTGGGCCACGGCAAAGTTGAACAGCACGAGCAGATGCAATGCCTTCGACCGATCGGTAAGCGGTGTACCGCCAGCATCGGCAACAGCGGTCTTCGTGAGCTTGGGGAGCTTCATGCGAGCGGCTCTGCCAGGACAAGCGACCGTGTTCCGGAGGTTAACGTTTCCCGCGATCGAATCTGGAACCTGCGTTTCAGTGCCGCTTCAAATTCATCGGCGTTGTAATCGACGCAAGTGTCACGGCGGTTCCGCATCATCTCCTGCACTTTGGGGTCATCGCGGGCGACAAACTCGATCACCACGCTCGCTCCCAAGTCCGCCAGCCAGTCGATGAATTCGCGCAGGGGGACACCGTGACCAATGACAACGTGATGAATTAACGCCAGACACAGCACCAGCTCCGGTTTCCCGCGCTCGACGAAGGCCTTGCGTTCGCGACCGCGCCAGCCGACGTTCTCCGACAGATCCACGACATTTCCGACCAGCGGTAAAATCTTGCGCTTGATTTCCGTCGGGGCCGTGGCTAGACGGCGGTAACAATGGTCGAGCGCCGCATGATCGGATTCGACAACAACAACCAGATCGGCGTTTTCCGCAGCAATTTCGCCATACAGGCCGATGTTGCCACCGAGGTCCCACACTTGGTGCCAACGTCGGGAATGCACGACGCGGCGGACGAATTGCTGCTTGGCTTGCTGATCACCATCGGTGTAGCTATGAGTTTGTGCATAGTCCGACCAGGTGGACTTTGGCGGCGTCCAACGCAAGCGCTGAATGATTTTTTTCAACCCGCGGGCATTGTTCAGAATGAGATCCTTTCCGAAGCCCGCATCGGCCAATGTCTGTGAGGTCCCGCGATTCGTGCTTGCCGGGCGCGATTCCATCCAGGCATGCAGACCGACATGCGTGGCGACGCCGCGACGAAAGACATCCCGCAGGGACATCATCTGCCAGCAATCCTGCGGCGTGATGCCCTCCAGGCGGCCGCGCAACCACGGATGAAAAGCGATCCCTTTGTAAGCTTGCAGAAACAACGGGTACAGAAACGTTTGACAGAACTGGCGATAACCCGCCCAGGGCATTCCAGGCGGCAAACGTTCGAACGAAGCCACATCAATGAAGACCGGCTGCAGACCCCGCCACTGAATGTTGTACGCGGTACCGTCTTTCACGGTACACCCGTCGGCAACGGCGGCCATCAGCAATTCCAGGTGCAGCAGGGCCGCATCGCGCAGCATGGAAAAGGACCACTCGTACGGATAGCTGACAAACGGGATGGCCTCGTGCTGCAAGACTCCTGCCCAGGGGTGATCGCCCGCCGCGGAAAGCGATTCCGGCAATGAACCGAAGTCGTTGGTGAGTTCCGTCTGCACAACGGCACCGGATCGAAGTGCTTGCGGAAAGAACGACGCCTGGGACACGGCGTTCCACTCGTCCAGTGCGCGCGGGGACAATAACCGATAGATTTGTCCGTCGACTCCCCGGCAGACGCGGGCGTCGCGATCCCGGTAAGAGCCAGGATCAAATTCCACCGTCAACATCCTTGTGCCCGACGACGATCGCAGTCTCGCGCCGCATTTCCGCCCCTGACGGCGACCCCGCGACGAACGGTCGTACACAACCATTGGCGACAAACAAGATGCGAATCTTTTCGCACCAAGTCCCACCGTCGAAATGGCGGGCGTCCGCTTTCATGAGGCGTGAAAGCGGAACTCGCCTGACAGTGCCTCGGCCATCAAAGACTCGTCGCGCAACCGCTCCGTCGGCGGCAGTGGGCGCGTCGCTGCGGACGAAGTTGAAACGACCTCAGGCATGCCAGATCCGGTCAATGACATCCACAGATACCGCCCGAAGACGATCAACCCGGCACTCCCCCCCACCAACGCCTGCATCAACAAGCTGGCGGAGCCTGGATCAAAATACGCTAAGGTCAGCATGTTCGCTCTCCCTGGCCACGACCGACTTCACCAAAGAATCGCACAACGGTCGAGGATTGTTCGTCGCCGATTGTGCCGCTCGAAATTTTTCCGCCAGATCGCTGCGGCAGAAGCCTCTCAATGAACACCCGCCCAAACGAAAAGTTTCGCGATGACCGTAAAATACGAGCGAAGCCGCAGTATTACGGGCCAAGCGTTCACATTTTCCTGAGGAATTTCTACCTTAACAGATGCAATGACGTCCTTTGCTTACGGCCTCGTAAGGATGCCGCGGCGGGTTCTTCTGGCTTCGACGGTTTAGCCACCCGGTATTTGCGCGAATGGGTCTCCAGAGGGGCACCACACTCTATTGGCCGTTGCTGGCGATGAATCCGCCTCCGCCGTTATGATTCGCCGTCCAGCAAAACGAAGAAAAATGCTTCTGCAACGTGACGGGGAATCGCGAATGAATCGCAGCCGGAATTGTGCGGGTTGGTGGGTGGCCAGTGCGGTGTGGTTGGCGATGGCGGCCAGTTTTGCCGAAGCCGCACCGCGTGTGCCGGGCTTTGAGCGCTTTCACGCTGCCGAAGAGACACCACTCATCGACTCCGGGCGGTTGCTCGTGCAGGAACTGAATTGTCTTTCGTGTCATCGTGGACCGGGCGAACTGACGGCGGTCGCACCGAAAAAAGCGCCGGTGCTGGATGACGTCGGCAATCGTGTCCGCCCCGAATGGTTGCGCGGTTATCTCGCCGATCCGCAACAGGTGAAGCCCGGCACGACCATGCCGCAGGTGATGGACTCCGTGCCCGAAGCCGACCGCGCGGCGGCGATTGAAGCGCTCACGCATTTTCTCGCCAGTACTGGCAGCGTGGCCGATACGCACCCCGACCAGGCCGCGGCTCAAAAAGGGAAAGCGACCTTTCATCGCATCGGCTGCACCGCCTGTCACAATGCTGTGGGCGAGAACGCCGCGGATTTGCCGACGTCGGTGGCATTACCCGATCTCGGCAAGAAATACACATCCCTCAGTTTGGCGGCCTTTTTGAAAGATCCGCTCAAGTCCCGTCCCTCGGGCCGCATGCCGGCATTCGGACTGAAGGATGAAGAATATCGGGACATCGCCCAGTTTTTCGTCCGTGATGTGAATCTCGCCCCGAATGTGGAATTCGCGGTCTATGAAGGATCGTGGGAAAAGCTGCCGGACTTTGAGTCGCTCAAACCGGTGAAAGCCGGCCAATGCGCGGGCTTCGACATCACGGTGGCGGAACGGAAAGACAATTATGCGATCCGTTTCACGAGCAATCTGTATGTGAAAGCCGCGGCGCAGCATCAGTTTTATCTCGGTTCCGATGACGGCAGCCGCTTGACCATCGGTGGCGAAGTCATCGTCGACAGCGACGGCATTCATCCTCATTTGGAAAACAAGGGCCGGCATTCGTTCGACATCGGCTGGCATCCCGTCATCGTCGATTACTTTCAAGGGGGTGGCGAAGCTTCGCTCGACGTCAACATCGAGGGCAACGGTCTCAAAAAACAACCCCTTGCCGGTGTCGTCTCGCTGTCGAAAGAGTTGCCGCAAGCGGGAAAAGATCAATCCGGTTCTCCGATCGATGCGCCCTTGGCCGAACGGGGCCGGGAATTGTTTCAGTCAATCGGGTGCGCGTCGTGTCATTCTTTCAAACACGACGGCAAAGCGCTTGTTTCAACGAAAACCGCCAAACCGTGGAATGAATTGACCGGCAAGACGGGCGGCTGTTTGGCGGAAACTCCGCCCGCTTCCGCACCACGGTACGGATTGTCCGGGGCACAGCAAGTGGCGCTGGCCGCCGTGGTGGGGACGGCGCCCGCCGACCGAACCGTGGCCGACACCATCCATAGCACTTTGGTGACGTTCAATTGCTATGCGTGTCACAAACGCGGTGACATCGGCGGCGTGGAAGAAGCCCGTAACGATTTCTTCACCTCGGCTCAAAAGGAAATGGGTGATGAAGGCCGCCTGCCCCCGGCGCTGACCGGTGTGGGGGACAAACTTCGGGACGACTGGACGAAACGTGTCCTCGAACAGGGTGCCAGTGACCGCCAGCTTTACATGCAATCGAAGATGCCCAAGTTTGGCGGGGGCAACGTCGGTCATCTCGTCGCGGCTTTCGCCACGGTCGACCGTCAACCCGATTCCGCCCCGAGTCCGAATCTGAATCTGCCGAAGTACAAAGTCACGGCGATCGGTCGCCATCTGGTCGGGGCGAATGCGCTGTCGTGCATCAAGTGTCACGATTTTGCGCAGCATCCCTCCCAAGGCGTGCGGGCAATCAATCTGACCACCATGACGACGCGGCTGCGCGAAGACTGGTTCCATCGCTATATGCTCGATCCGCAAGCCTTCCGCCCAGGCACCCGCATGCCCGCGCCGTGGCCGTTCGGGACGTCGACCATTCGGGATCTCCTCGAAGGCAGCGCCG
This sequence comes from Planctomycetaceae bacterium, assembly GCA_021732785.1. GTDB lineage: Bacteria > Planctomycetota > Planctomycetia > Planctomycetales > Planctomycetaceae > DSVQ01. Next base: position 156,697 of record JAKFUG010000006.1, on the reverse strand, counting down.
ACAAACAAATTCGGGCGGTGTGGCAGTATCTCGACGACGGAGACAAAGCCGCCGTGCCGGTGGGATTGGTGCGCGAGCCGATCGAACTGAAGCCGACGTGGGCCCCCATCATTTACCGCAACTTCATCGAAGGGGCCGGAGCGCGGGCCATCGGTGTGGGTTATGCCGAACGGGCGAATCTCGCCTGGGATGCCAACGACATGCGGTTGGCGATGATCTGGCACGGGGCCTTCATCGATGCGGCCCGGCATTGGAACGGCCGCGGTGTCGGGTTCGAAAGCCCCCTTGGCGACGACTTGCTCCATTTACCTGCGGGGCAACCTTTTGCCCAACTCGAATCCGTCAATGCGAACTGGCCCGACAGCCCGGCACGCGAAAATGGCTTCCGCTTCCGTGGCTACAACCTGGATGACGTGCAACGTCCCACGTTCCGTTACGAAGGTCCGGGGATCACCGTCGAAGATTTCCCAAAGCCGGTGATTTCCGCAGGCGAGAAATTCGGACAGTTGCAACGAACATTGACTATCGGCGGACCATCCGGTGGCGCGATGTGGTATTTCCGCGCCGCTGTTGCCGATGCGATTGACGCCGTGGATGCCGGTTACCGCATCGATAATTTGTGGGTGCTGAAAGTGACGGGCGGTGAGACCCCGATCCTGCGTGATTCGCGCGGTAAGAAAGAACTGCTGCTACCGGTGAAACTCACGGGACAACCTGTTGTCGTGACACTGCATTACGAATGGTAGCCCCGTTACGAAACCGATTTGCTCCATTGCTCTCCATGGATTCCGTCAATGAAACTGGGACCGCTTCACATTGCTGCCTGGCTCTTCTTCTCGTTCTCGTCCGCAGCCTTCGCCGAGGAACCGGCGCTCTTCCGTTACCTGCAAGGCAGCCCGACGGCGTTGATGATCACCTACACGCCTTCGGAACTCGATCCGCGGCAAGAAGTCAATAACCGCCGCGTGACGACGACATCCTTACGCAAAGACCTCGAAGCGCTGCGACCGGCGTTCGACGGTCTCGTGCTTTACGGTTACAACGAATCGTCCACGCCGCGAACGGTGGCATTGGCGAAGGAACTGGGTTTTCGCGCGGTGCTGCTCGCCGTGTGGGAGATTCGCTCGGCGGCAGAACTCGATGGTGTTGCCGCACTGGCCGAACAGTTCGGCAAGGACATGGCGATCGGCATCATCGTGGGAAACGAAGGCCTGACGTTCAACCGCTACGAAGAAGATGACCTGCGAATCGCCGAGCAACGGTTGCGGACGCGGTTGGGAAAGACCGTTCCCCTCACGACGAGTGAGCCGCTGGTGGGTTATCAGCGAAAAGTCGTCCGCGAGTTTGGCGATTTTCTCGCCCCGAATATTCACCCGGTGTTCGATCGCGAAACCCTCGCCGCCGAACCCGCCGCCGCTTGGGTGCATGAGGAAGCGGCCAAACTGGCGGTTCAAACCAACAAACCCGTCCTGGTGAAGGAAACCGGCTTCCCCCACGACGGCAAGCCCGCCTACACCCCCGCCACGCAGCAAGCCTTCTGGTCGAACTACACCCGCGGCGGCACTGTGAAGAAGGACAAACCCGCGTTCGTCTTTCACGGCGTCGCCTTCGAGGCCTTCGATCTCCCATGGAAAGCGGAAGAGTCAAAACTCGTCATCGAGAAATCGTGGGGATTGCTCTCCGCCAAACGCGAACCGTATCCAGCCTTCGCGACATGGAAAGCCTTGCGCGATGCGGCGAAGTGACTTTCGGCACTCACTGCCAATCTTCCAGGCGCAGATTAGGGACGCGAGAGAATTCCGCGGTGTTGTGTGTGACGAGCGTCAATCCATGAACTCTGACAATGGCGGCGATGAGCAGATCGTACGCACCGATGAGCTGGCCGCTTGAGGCAAGATAAGCCCGCAGTTCAGCGGAATCGAGCGCGGACGCCTCGTCGAATGGTACAGAGACGTATGTCGTCGCAACTTGTTCAACGAGACGTTGATTCGTAACGCGATGGGGCGGAGTGCTTCGACAGACCCCGTACCACAATTCTGCGATCACAATCGGGCAGTGAACAATCTCGGTGGCTGGCCGTTGCTTGAGTTGGTCGAGCAACGACGCGCTCTTTCCACGGAAGATGGCAATCCATGCGTTGGAATCGAGCAGGTACATCAGAATGCGTCCCGCTCTTCCGGATCGCCTTGAGGCATGGGCTCAAAATCGCCTTGCCAGCTTCCGGCAAGGCTTTCCAGCCATGCCACATAGTCGGCCTGCGGATTGAGTGAAGTCGGCAATGATTCAATCGTCACCTGCATCTCGTGATCGGCTTCGTCAGTCCCCAATGGAACCTCGACACGCAATACGCCATCCGCATCGACGCGCGAGCGAACAATCAAGCGACTCATGATTTGATTACCCCAATGGCGAGTTTAACCGATGTCTCAACCCGCGCGGTAGGACGCATTCGCGGCGGCGACTCCGGCACCGGCCGGGACATTGGCCCCTTTATCGAGCAGGCATTTTTCCAAGGCTGCGAGGAACAATAGCACGTTCGATGCGGACGATGTCGAACCCATTAAACCGATGCGCCAGACTTGCCCCTTCCACGGTCCCAGGCCGCCGCCGATTTCGATGCCGAACTCGGTAAGCAATTGCTTTCGCACGGCGACATCATCCACTCCCGCGGGAATCTTCACGGCGTTGAGCATCGGCAGCCGATGCGTCTCCGGCACCGCGTATTGAATCCCCATTGCGGCGAGACCATCCCGCAGGGCGATGTGATTGCGGTGATGCCGGGCGAAGCGGGCCGGCAAGCCTTCTTCGAGGACCAGCCGCAGGGCTTCGTGCAGGCTGTAGTTCATGTTGATGGGAGCGGTGTGGTGGTACGCCCGGCTGCTGCCCCAGTAGTCCTTCACCATCTGCATGTCGAGGTACCAGCTTTGGACCTTCGTCTTGCGGGCATCAATCGCCGCCACCGCGCGATCGCTGAACGTGACCGGGGCAAGACCGGGCGGGCAACTCAGGCACTTCTGTGTCCCGCTGTAGACCGCGTCGAGTTCCCACTTGTCGACTTCCAACGGCACACCGCCGAGAGAGGTCACGCAGTCGACGAGAATCAACGCACCATGCGCGTGACACAATTTCGCGATGTCTTCGACGGGCTGATGCGCCCCGGTCGAAGTTTCCGCGTTGACGATGCCGACGACTTTCGGACGGTGCTTCTTCAATGCCGCTTCAATCTCCGCCGCGTCAAAGATTTCGCCGTACGGTCTTTCGAGCAAAAAGACTTCGGCACCGGCGCGGCGGGCAACATCGGCCATGCGACCGCCGAAGACGCCGTTGACGCAGACCACCATCTTGTCGCCGGATTCGATGAGATTGACGACGGTCGTCTCCATCCCCGCGCTGCCGGTCCCGCTGACGGCGAGCGTTAACTTGTTCTGGGTGCAGAAGACCTGTCGCAGCATGGTTTGCAGTTCGTCCATGATCTGCAGGAAGTACGGATCGAGATGCCCGACCGTCGGCGACGCCAGGGCCGCGAGCACGCGGTGCGGAACGTCACTGGGACCAGGCCCCATCAGAATGCGGCGCGTCGGCGAAACGGGGGCGGGAAGCATGGGTGCGTGTCCTTCGATGATAACGATGAATATTCTTGCCGACATTGTGATGTCGATTGGCAGCGGCGGCAAGGAGAGGGAAGCGCATCCCGGCTGCTTCTTCGCAGCCGGGATGCTGGGGCAATCTGAAGCACCCCAGCCATGGCAATGGCTGGGCTTCTGGGGGCGTGCTTGCGATGTGAGGGATGATCACGAATACTGCGGACAGATATAGGGTGGGCTCTGCCCACCATCTTCTTAAGAAGATCAACGTGAAAATTGGTGGGCACAGCCCACCCTACGGAATTCCTCCATGACCGATGCGACGGTGCCGTCCCGCGATGATCTGGCCCAGCGGTATTTTGACCAGTTGCCGTTCACGCCGTATCCCGTGCAGGAAGAAGCCCTGCTGGCGTGGTTCTCCAGCGACACCGGTGTGCTTGTCTGTGCGCCGACGGGAACCGGCAAGACGCTCATCGCCGAGGCCGCGGCGTTCGAGGCGTTGCACACCGGCCGGGTGATGTACTACACCACGCCGCTGATCGCGCTGACCGAACAGAAGTTCGTCGAACTTCAAGTCGCCGCGGAACGTTGGGGCTTCTCGCGCGATGATGTCGGCCTCGTCACCGGCAATCGCAAAGTGAACCCCGACGCGAAAGTCCTCGTCGTCGTCGCCGAGATTCTATTGAATCGGTTGCTGCATCCCGAAGGGTTCGACTTCGCCAACGTCCAGGGCGTGGTGATGGACGAGTTCCACAGTTTCTCCGATCCCGAACGCGGCATCGTCTGGGAGTTCGCCCTGTCGCTGCTGCCGAAACACGTGCGGTTACTGCTCCTCTCCGCAACGGTCGGCAACTCCATCGACTTCCTGTTGTGGCTCGAGCGCTGCCACGGTCGGCGGTTGGAACTCGTACAGAGCAGCGACCGCAAGGTGCCCCTCAATTTTCGCTGGGTGCCCGATAAACTGCTCACCGAACATCTGGAAGAAATGGCCGCGGGGGACGCCGAGTCCAAGTACACGCCCGCCTTGGTTTTCTGTTTCAACCGCGAGGAATGCTGGAGTGTTGCCGAAGAATTAAAGGGCCGCAGTCTGCTCGCAGAGGGCCAGCAAAAAGAACTCGGCGTCGAACTGGCCAAGACCGATTGGTCGAAAGGAATCGGTCCCAAGTTGAAGCAGTTGCTCTTCCGTGGCGTCGGTGTCCACCATGCGGGGCTGCTGCCGAAGTATCGCCGCATCGTCGAGCATCTCTTTCAGAAGAAGCTGCTGTCAATCTGCATGTGTACGGAAACCCTCGCCGCGGGGATTAATCTCCCGGCTCGTTCGGTGGTCCTGCCGTGTCTGCTGAAAGGGAAACCGGGCGAGCAGAAGGTGATCGACCCCAGCTCGGCCCATCAGATGTTCGGTCGTGCGGGACGGCCGCAGTTCGACAAAGAAGGTTTCGTCTTCGCCTTGCCGCATGAGGATGATGTCAAGATTCTTCGCTGGAAGGAGAAGTACGACCAGATCCCCGAGGACACGAAGGATCCGAATCTCATCCGCGCGAAGAAGCAGATGAAAAAGAAGATGCCGACGCGCAGTCCCGAGCGGCAATACTGGAACGAATCGCAGTTCGACAAGCTCCGCATCGCACCGCCGGGGCAACTTGTCAGCCGCGGTCCGCTGCCGTGGCGACTGCTGGCGTACCTCTTGCAACTCTCGCCGGAAGTGGACCGCCTGAGGGTGCTCGTCCGCAAACGGCTCATGGAACCGAAGCTGCTCGATGCCGGGGAAAAAGTTCTCGACCGCATGCTGATGACGCTGCACGCCGGCGGATACATCGTGCTCGATCCGCCCCCACCGCCGCCCCCGGAACCGCTACCGCCGGGACAAGCTCCGCCTCCGCCCGAGGCTCCCAAGACATCGTGGCTCTCCCAGCAATTGCAGACCGCGCTCAATCAGCAATGGGCGGCGCAAGGGATCAAAGCCCCCGCGGTCGAGCACGTCCCCGAACGCTATCGCCCCATGGTGGCAACGCCGACGGACAAACTCGCACGGCTGCTCGTCTTCCGCAGCATCAACCCGTTGTTCGGCGATTATCTCATCCAGCACCTCGGCATCGCCGATCCCGCCGAGCGGTTGCAGTTGTGGGAAGCCGCGCTTGATTTTCCGCGGTCGATGTTGAAGTTCGTCCGCGTCCCGCCGCCGCACAAGATGCCGCCGGGACCATTAGCCCTCACGCGGATCGATGGCGACATCGTCAGTCGTGGCTTGCTTCCCGCGGGCGATCTGTACCCCGAGTTCGATCCCGACATTCCGTTTGAAGAACGCAAGTACGCGCCGCCGCTCGCCGACAAGGTCCGCATGGTCTTCGAGACCGAGTACCCGGACATCACCGCCCCGATCACCCCCGTGTGGATCGCGGGCGACCTGCTCGACTTCGGCGGCGATTTCGCCAAATACACCAGCGGCCGCGACCTGGTGAAACAGGAAGGGATCGTCTTCCGCCACATCCTGCGGCTCAGCCTGCTGCTCGGCGAATTCAGCCAGCTCGCCCCGCCGGAAATCGACCCGCAAGCGTGGCGTGACGAACTCCGCGACCTCGCCGTGCGTCTCACCACCGCGTGTCACACCGTCGACCCGCAAAGCACCGACTCCGCACTGCTCCACGCCACCGACCCCGACCTCGTGAACCTCGACCGCGGCCCGGAAAAACCACTCCTCACCCCCGCCGATTTGGGGGATGTGGTTGCGACCATCGAAGCCGAACCGGAAGCGGAGTTTGGGGATGGGTTGGATACGGAAACGTAGGGTGCGTCGCATGACGATGTTGGACCGTTCATTTGAGTGATCCGCGAGCAATCTATTCACGTTTACCAGAAGGCTTCGTCGTACGGCACGAGAGGATGTAGAAATCATGTGGAACGCAATGCAGCTTTTGTGGCATCCAATTGGAACTTTGATCGCATTTGTATTCGGTACGATCTTCGGTGTCATTGTGGATCGGCTGTGGCAGTACTTTGAAAGTAGACCCGCCGTTGAACTTCGCTTTAGCTGGTTTCAGGAGCTACCTGCCCATGAAGGCGTGCAATACGAGATACGGAATGTGGGGTTCGCCGAGATCCCGGAATACAAACTAGAAATTCGTGGACGCCGCGGCTCGGTTGACATTTTTCCCACAACAGCGAGCGGAGCGCTGCTACCCGACCAGACGCGACTGCATAAATGCGTCTTGAGCAGAAACGGTGTACGAGACCTGCATCTCTTGGGAATGCTCAAGATGTTGGAGCACGACGACCCAAAACTTGAACACGTTCGTGTGCAGCTCACGTTGATTCAGAGCGATCGTGTTCTATTTCGGGACCATTCTCTCGCAATTGCGCTACTCGCTGAGTTGAAAGCTCAATTACAGAACGACAAAACGGGAAGAAACGATTGGTACTACCGTTTGAACTATTTTCCGCGGTGGAACATCAAGTCATGGCTCCGCCGCCGTCAGCAGGTGAAAGAGTTTAACGAAGTTATTGGCCCGGGTGTGCCAGATTGATCGGGTGGCGGGGTGGCTCTGCTTGAACTGTCTCGGAAATCGTGGATGTGCCACTGCTTCGTACTCGAAGCAGTGTTTTCGGATGATGGAAACTGCTCGACAGCACTGCTTCGGGTACGAAGCAGTGGCACGGTTTTTGGTGGTTCTGTTTGAAAATGTTCTCGGCGAATGGCCCCGCCTGATCGTCTGCGGGCTACCGGGGTCGCGGAGCGACAAGAAGTATGATGGCAACGCGTTGTTGAAAAGCTTCTTGCGGCTGCGCCGCCCCGGTCGCCATCGGAATGGTAATCGGGGCCCCCCTGTCAGCCCACGTTCTTACTCAGCAAGAATTGTTGCCCATGCCGCTCTTTTTCATCATGTGGGATGACGAAACGGTGGCGCACATGGGGCGGCACTGTGTTACGCTGGATGAGTTCGAGGAAGTGATTCTCGGGGCCCGGCAGCGCAACATTCATCCGAACAAAGAGAACGGCCGTTGGGAGATCGTCGGCGAAACGAACGCCGGGCGGTTGTTGAAATGTGTCTTTGAGTACATCGACGACGTGACGATCAGTCCCGTCGATGCTTTCCCGATGGGGGAAGGAGAATGAACATGGACGCCTCACAGCTTCAACGGATCGAGCTCGAACTGACCGCCGAAGAGCGTGATCGGAAACGGCAAACCATCACTGAAACCGAGGCCGCGCATGATCCCGTGGCCACGCGGGAACGATACGACCGTTTCCGAACTGCTGCTGCCGAAAACTCCTTCAGCGGAGAACTCCGCCGAGCTATTCAGAACGCGGGCATCCCCGCCTTTCGTCTCCCCATTGTGCTGGAACAAGCCGGGATTCCGTGGGAGCAGATTGAACCGTTTCTGCTGGGCAAAGGCTCGCTCTCGTCCGACGTGATCGATCGGCTGGTTGAGACGCTCGAATTGCAGATTGCATTGACAGTTTCACAAAGCTGACAGTGGCGGGCCGTCCATGCGTCTCTTGCGGTTGACCGGGATCGAAGGGTGGCGTAGTGTGCCGAGAGGAGATTCTCTTCAAAAATGCCGCGACAGGTTTGACCAACGAAGCGAGATGCCACATGAGTGAAGTGCATGTCGTGATTCGTCGCGAGTCCGTGTTCGATCGGCTGTATGAAATCCGCGACGCGGAGATCATGATCGGTCGCGGTCGGCATTGCCAAATCCGGCTTCCCGATCTGTATATTTCCCGCGAGCATGCCCTGCTGGTCAAAAGCAGCCAGGGTCTGTTCATTCGCGATCGGGGCAGCCGCAACCGAACCATCGTGGATGGGATTCTGCTTCACGAATACATCGCGCTGGGACCGGGAAGCCGCGTCGGGATTGGTTCTTATGAACTCACTTTTTGCGGCACGATGGCGGATGCCATTCGAGAAATCGGCAGTATCGGAGATGAGTCGACGCGTTCCAGGAACGACAACGTCTCAGAAAAAACGGACCTGACAGACCGGGTGGAACAACTCACCGCGGCCCAGAGTCGCGTCTACCATGGATTCGTGCAGGGGCTCTCCGAAAAGGAAGTGGCCGCCTCGTTGGGGATTAGCGTGCATACGGTTCACGATCACTCGAAAGCGATCTATAAATCTTTTTCGGTCTCGTCTCGCGGTGAACTGCTGGCGGACTGGGCCAAGCGACGGTCACAGCGCACTCAGTCGAATGAGTAGCGGCTTCCGAAATGGGCAGAGCGTGCGTCTCATCGCCATGGGTGGGCCACGAGCCGAACCACTACCGGTGTGATGAACGCGAAAAAGCCACCGGGGAGCAGAGTCCATCCCGACCCCGCTCCCCGGCCTCAGGCAGAGGCACATAGCGCCCCACTTCAGAACGATATCGTCACAAGGCACTCGCCATTAGTGCAGATTGTCCGACATCCCCTATACAGGGGATTGGATTGATCGTGGCACGTGAAGCTTGACTTCGGACCCATCCTTAGTCGTAAAGTTTTGAAATCGGGAGGCTTTCGTCTCTGGTCACTTGCTCGCGGGTCGGGCGCGGCCGTTGTCCATTAGGGCTGGGAACCTAGCGATGAGCCGATGGACGGCGAGGGTCTTGCTGCAAGAAATAGTCCTCGCGAACGCGGCTGGTGGGGCGGAGCCGAACCGAGGGATCGACGGCGTCGAACGCTCCTGCCGACGGGACTCGCATGCGTGCCAGTAGCATGGCGTCGGGCGCGATGTTGAGATTGCTTTCGGGATGAATTCTGCGGAAAGGGAGTTTGTAAATGGTTCCGCTCGGGTCAAACTCGATAGCGTGAATGGGTAGGGACCACCGTTCTGCGATTTGGAAATGTTCGTTCCGCGAAACCGTACGACCGCCGGTGGCGAATTTGGTTTCCGTTAGCAGTTGCAGATCGAGGTAACCCTCAACCGGCACCGCCTGGCCCCAGTTGCCGATCGACGAGACGCGCACCAGCAGGCCATCGTTTTCGCGGTCGGCGTCCCAGTTCGCAACCGTTGTCGAAATGTTGAGCGAGCGGGGAATTCCCAAGGGATCGATCCCCGGGAAGATGGCTGCTCCATCAATGGGATCGATGGCGTGCGGTACGCATGTTGGTGAGTGGAAGACATTCGCGTGCGGTTGTGAAAGTGAGTCGAGCGCTTCAGCCGGAGCGGGAATCGCGGGAGCAGGCGGCGGCGGAACGATCAACTCGGGCAGGTCCTGCGGACTCGAACGTAAAGCCGCGAGGGGTTGAATGTCTTGCACAATTTCCGCTGCAAATCGGCTTTCGATCATGATGTCCGGGACGTCGGTCAGCAGCACGAACCATTCCTCGTTCGATTTCGCCGACAGGACTCCGCGGGGTGTGCGTCCGTCTTCCAGGACGAGTTGCACCGGCTGATTTACGAGCTTCGCCATGTCCTCCGGCGACATGGCACACGCAACGGCAATCAGGCCCGCCTGCAGACCGACAACAGCGAGACCGATGATCCAAGGCTTCTGCATCGACGCGCTCGCAACGAGGGATTATCTCCTCTCGCTGGTCACGCAACTCTAATGCCGAAGTCCATGGGCTCGATTCGTAACGAAGAATACGGTCGCTCGAAGTGCGCGCCGGAATGCGGAGATCTCCGATCCGTAGAGTGCCTTTCGATGATCATCAATTCATCGGCCAGCGATGGCAATGTCACACCATGCGGAACGAACGCGATCATGAATGATGAAGAACGGCAACATCATGATGATAAAAAGCAACACGGCATGAGCACGTCGGATTGACCGAAAGTGACCCCCATGCAACCGTTGTTCAGCACGACTCATCAGGGGAGCACGGATCGCTGCCAGGTACCGGGGACAATCTGCAATGCACTTCCCGTGGCGAATCCCGGTGGAGGGTAGTGGAGATGGGTGGGGCGGTAGGTGAATCGAGCATCACCAGTGCTTTCGAATTCGATCGTGGAGCAAATGACCGAGCCGTCAAACGCGCACTCCGCCGCCAGATTGCCTTTGATTTTGAGGTTGCCGGAGACATAGGTGAGTCCTTTCATGCTCGACGGATAAAGATCGACAGAGTCGGTATCCACGGCGTTCTCGAAAGGGGCTCCGGCAGGATTGAAATTCGTCGTCTGTGTGCTTTCGCTGAGCGAGGTCCACGCCGTGTCAAATTGCGCATTGCCTTGAACCATGATCGCTGGGAAATTCGGACTGGCTGGAGAAAACGAGAGCGCCCCCTGAAAGCAACAGGTTGTCCCCGGGTTAATGATGACCAGCGTGCCGAGGATGCGTGAGTTCTCGATCTGCAGATTCTGTCCCTGACAGTCAATCACGTAAATTCCTTCCGCGTTTCCGGCTGACCCAAATGGATTCAGCGTCGGAGCGAGCACACGATTGCTGATAGTCCGCGTGCTTTGCGAGAGGGGAAGGGTGGCGATATCAATCCACGTTCCATTCGCGCGGTAGTATTCAAACACCGTGTTGCCAGGCATTTGACGGGACGAGACCCCCGACGATTTTGTCCCCGTCACGGAACCGGTCACACTTCCCACGGCTTCGACACTTCCGGCGATCTCGCATTGACTGGCCGTCGCGGTGATCGAACCGTTGGAACTCACGATTTGTGGCGTCACCACATTGCAATACGTTCCCAGGGTGATGCTGCCCTGGCAGTGCAGTGCGGCTTCGAGGCAATCCACCGCATTACCGCTCGGCTGTAACAAGACGCTTTCGACATACGCCGCGGCGCCGTAACGTCCGGTTCCGTAAATGCGAATTCCATCGGCCGAGTTATTGGTGAGGCTGCCATCCAGATCGACAATCTGGAAGCTGAGCGTTCCCCCATTGAGGGTATTCACGAACGGTGTGTAGGTGGTATTGCTGCGCAGCAACGTCCGCCAGTAGGGATTTGCGGCGAGCTCTCGTACGCCCTCTTCGACGGCGGCGCGGGCCAGCATGGCAGCCGTTTCGGCATCGCGCGTGTTCTGGGCCGCACGGACTCCCAGCGTGGCGACCGACAATCCGCCCAGGCCAACGATGGCCACAATCGTGGCGGTCAACATAACACCCACGTACAGCGTTCCCTGACGCCGGTGTGGACGCAGCGTCTGCGCAGGAAATCTGCGGAACATTATTGGTCCTCCGCATGGTTGCTGAGCGAAGTGCTCATGGTGGAGGGGACATTCGTTCCCAGCTTCAGATTGCAACCGACCCACTTCACGGTGGTGGCATTCGAGGACAGTGCCTGCGACGTCCCCGCATCCTCCGTACGGTAGACCATCATGGTCGTTGTTTTTCCAGTTGGCGATGTGACCGTGACGGTCACACGTCGCAAGCCGGTGTCGGTCGAAGTATCACTTTTGACCGAATAATCCCAGACGCCTAGCTTCTTGACCATGACGGAACGGGACCAGCCGGTATAGCCCGAGAGAGCCGTCCCGGTCGCATCTTTGGCCGGCGATTCCGTCCAGTCATCATAGTCATCAATGTCGTCGAAGCTGGTCCGGTTGGATTCACCGGATTCGGGCCCCCACGTGGTCGCTGCGGTATATGCCGGATCGGAATAATTCTGCGAGATGATCTCGCGCATGAGGTCTTGTGCCAATCCTTGCCCATCGACGAGTTGATTGGTGGTGGTCCAGGTCCGATTCATATTCCCCACGGATTGCAGGGCCGCCACAATCAGACACCCGACGATCAACGTCGAGATGGTGACTTCCACCAATGTGAGCCCGTGCGGCAACGGTCTGCGGGGGGCGTGTTGCGGTACAAGACGGGACGATTTCATGGTGCCGGAGCCTGCGGTCGATCAGGGAAGTGCCAGAAGGGAGGCGTTCATCATCAGTTGCTTAATCGCAATCAAGCTGTTCGAGCCGCCGGACCCGGGAGTCCACGTCGCGGGAAAACCGGAATTAAAATTCATGGCGGAAAGCTGATAGGTAATGCCCGTCAGCGGGTCATCGTAGTAGGCCCGCTGAGTCGCATTGCTGAGGGCGACCGCCAGCCAGTAGGTGCCCGGTTCCAGAATGATGGGCGTGACCGCGCCGGTGATCCAGGACTCGCTGCTGATCCCATTCAGTGCCGCGGTTTGTGCCAGACGCACTCCCGGCACCCCCGTCGCGTTGGAATAAATCGCGAGGCGCAACGGGAGACTGCTCGAACGGACATACGCGGACAGTTCCATTAGTTCTCCGCGCGATGCCAGCGTGACTTTCGAGGCGTGCATGAGCGTTCCAGACGAGCTGAAATAATCCACCTTATCGTTGGAATTCGTCAGACCGAACGGAATGTAAGACGAGTTGCCATCGGACCCGTTCCCGACAGCCCACAGCAGCGACGATTTCAGCAACGCTTTGCCGTCGGTGGAAAGTGACGAAACATTGAGATCGGTGACGGCCCAGGGCAATTGAACGCGACGGCCGGGTGCATTCGCACCGTCAAACCGCTTTCGTCCTGCGGCCAGTGTGGCGAAGTTGATTTTATCGGTAGTCGTTTCCGCACCGAGGACCGTCATCCCGGTCGCTTTGGGATTCAGAAATGCCTGCAGGCTATTCGCCGTGTTAATCACCTTCACTCGTTGCCGGGATGTGTAGCTCTGCGTGATGTAGTGACTGGTCACGCCCATCACCGTATCCGTTCCGGATGCGCTCCCTGCTCCTTGATAGAAGCCGAGCGGTTCGGCCATGGCGGCGTTTTCATTGACGATTCCGATAGCCGCACTGGCGACCCGGTCCGCCGCCTGCGAAATACCGTTGTCGCTCGAGAGATAAATCACGTCGTTTTTGGCAATCGCCGTGGTGAAATCGGTCTGGGTTTGATCGGCACTTATCGCCGTGACCTCGAAGCCCCACGATTGGAAAAGTGTGATCTTGGGATCGCGGCTGGTTTCGATCACCGGACTGCCCGACCCTCCCACCTGCTGCCCGAAGGTGGGTGCGAGTCCGGGAGGACCGGACACGAACAGAAGCCGTCCGATGGTCGGTGGGCTTTCATCCGGCACGACAGGGGCCACCAGCGTTTGCGTCCGATACGCCAGCGCAAAGTCGCGGACATCTTCCGCAATGTTCTGCACGGTGCCGCCATTCATTTGTAACGTCAACGGTGTCCCCGGTGTTCCAGACCAGGCGTACCGCAGTGTTTCCGGGCGACCATCACCGGTGCGATCGGGGACGGTGAATGTCGCTGCGGTCGTTGTGCGTTCGGTGAAACCGGTGGCCCGTTGCAGATCCGCAAGCAGATCGCGTTGCACATCGGCGGACAGGGCACGGGCGTTATTGCCGGTATCGGACAACGCCAGCGATCGTGTCGACACCGCGACAGCCGATGCCATTCCGGCCATCAGAACCACAGCCGCAGCGAGGCTGACCATCAATTCAATCAGCGAAAAACCGCGCGGGGGCCGACGCTTCATGATCGTCGCGCCTTTCCCGTCACCGCGTCGATGGTCACCGTTCGCGTTTGGACTCCGCTGGTGATCGTGATCGTTCCCGCTGTCAGCCCGACCAGTGGCGAGCCGACTTGCGGGTTGCCGCTCGAATTGAATGTGACACTGCGACCGCCGTCGAGATTGGCCTGCACTGTGACCGGGTAGCCGAGTGCCGCCAGGTCAACGTCATAGACGCGCGCTGAATTGTTGGTATGGAGCACTCCTGTCGTGGTGTAGGTCGGCGCTGTGGCGGAAAACGTCAAACTGCACGATTGATTGGTGAACCGGGCATACGAGCGAACGTAATTGATGTCGGCTTCAATGCGCCGGGTGGCCGCATCGACCTGGTAATAGAGCATGGCCCCGGAGAATCGCGGAGCCGCTGCCGCCGCCACGATTCCCAGAATGAGGACCGTCAGCGTGAGATCAATCAGAGTGAAGCCACGGCGCATCCGCCGCGTCGTGCAGAAGCGTGGCGCGTTCCAGGTTCTCGGCGAGAGCGGGTCAAAAAGCATTTGTGTTCGATCACGGAAGGACAGAATCACCTTCCACCGGTGGGAGATTGTCGCGACTGATATGCTTCATGATGGCGGACTCGTCACTGCCAAACAGGGCGGCTGTGCCACCGTGCAGGGAGGCTTCGTCGGTGTGCCAGCCGTCGGCTCTCTCAAAGGCATCGAGAATCAGTTGTTCGACGGGGATGGCGAGGAAGGCTTTGACCAATGGCTCGTCCCATTGAGTTCCGGCATTCGTCGATAAGATTTCCGCAGCGCGTTCGCGCGGCATCCCTTTTCGATAAGGACGATCGCTGGTCATGGCGTCATAAGCATCGGCGACCGCCAGAATCCGCCCCATGAGTGGTATCGACTCGCCCACCAACCCGTGTGGATAACCGGTGCCATCGATGTTCTCGTGGTGATGAAGAATCCCCGGTAACAGATTGGCTAACTGCGGCAATGTGCTGACAATGCGGGCACCGATCTCGGGGTGTTGCTTGATGATCGCAAATTCTTCGTCGGTCAACTTGCCGGGCTTTTGCAAGACGGTATCCGGGATACCGATCTTGCCGACATCATGGAGCAGGCCCGAGAGATACAAGCGGTCGCAGTCGACACACGAAAGACCGATCGTCCGGGCGAGCAGTCGTCCATAACGGCCGACGCGTTCGCTATGACCCCGTGTGTAAGGATCGCGGGCATCGATCGCATGGCCCATGGCACGAATAATGCCCACAGTGAGGTTTTCACGGTCCTGGAGCAGATCCACATTGCTGCGATGGGTCGCCAGCATGGAAGCCGCGGCTTCGATCAAGCCCGCCTCGATGGTGCCGAATTCTTCTTCACTTAAGCGGGACGACCGCTTCCAAACCCCTTCCGCATCGGTCAACAGTCGCTTAACGGCGATGATCCACCCAAAGTGATGATCATGATGAATGATGGGAATGGCGCAGAGGGCATGGACGCGATGGCCTTGCAGGTCCGCGTCAACAACCGGACCATTTTGCACCACCGGTTCGCGGTCATTTTTCGCGGCCCGCGTTTCCGACCATTTTTGCCAGTACGAGTTGTCGACGACGGGTTGTCCGTCACACAGGAACTCCAGTTCTATGGCTTTCAACGGATCTGTCTGTATGGCATTGGTGCTACCAGCATCCACGACGACGATTAATGAGTCGGCACGAACCAGGGAGCGCAATGTCGGAAGGATCGCTCGCGCTGCGTCATGCCAGGTATGGCGGAGGGAGCACAGCGTGAGATGGCTGGTTAACGACCGCAGCCATGTCTGCTCTTCCAGCCCATAAGTCAAAGATTCCAGGCACGATTCGACATCGGCCGATCGTTCCGAAAGTGTTCGGTCCTGAGCGATCAGCTTGCGGGCGGCTTGTACTAACAAGTCGAGCATTTGCGGATCGCGACTGGTCACCGTTCCCACTGCCAGGGGGCGATGGTTCCGCCGTCCCGGTAACTCAATCCAAATCTGCACGCGTTCGCCAGCGACCGAATGAGTGGCGGAACCATGACGTCGCGCCTGTTCCACGGCCGCGATATTCTCCGCGGGCAGAGGGCGTGTCTCGTCCCAAAGCTGAAAGGGACTACCGAATGTTGATGACAACACCGTCAACAAGGGAGCGTTTGCCGCCGATACGGCGGGCGGGGCGGGAGCGATGGCGGTGAGTTCGGAGCAGTTCATGGCATCTGTCCAGCATCGTCTGTGCGACAACGACACAGCGAACGATGCTTAACGCTAGGTCATGAAACGTCTACATAACGCGGTTTCGGTGGGACCTAGTGAAATCGAAGAGCAGCCGCGGTTGAAGAAAACCCTCAAACCAGCGCAACCGTTACAACCGCAGCGAGAGATCGATCGCCGGGCAACGTTTGTACTGGGAACAACCCGCGAGGGGATTGGAAGAGTCCCCGTTCTCCCTCGGCAGACGAAGAATCGGCGATGTTCCGAAATTCCAACTTGCGTGTTGTTGAATCGGAACTAGGTTTTTGTGTCGGGAACGCGCGGCGATGCAAAGTGCGGCCGGGGTGCCTCGATTGGTCACTCGTTATCAATGGAGACAGAATCATGCAAGTTCTCAGCCTCAAGACTCGCCAACGCCGCGGCTTCACGCTCGTGGAATTGGCCATCGTCGTCCTCGTCATCGGCATTCTGGCGGCCGTCGCGGCTCCCAAAATGGTGAACACGGCGTCGACCGCACGCAGCAACGGCACGAAGCAATCCCTTGCCGTCGTCCGCGATGCCCTGGAAATGTACAAATCGCAGAACGGGAACTACCCGAGCGCGGCCACCATTGCCACGGCCTTGGCCCCGATGCTGAGCGGCCCGTTTCCTACCGCCCAGGTCGGCACCAATCAGAACGCCTCCGTGGTGGCATCCACACAATCTCCCATTACGACGATTGAAGCCGGTGCCTTTGGCTGGGCCTACAACGCAACCACCGGCGAATTCCGCGTGAATGATACGTCATCGATCGGCTGGTAATTGATCCCTTCGATTGATGATACCGTTCTCGAAACCCCGGCTCAGGTTGATCACTTCATAGTGCCCTATCATGTCGAACGATCGGTTCAACATTCTGATCGTGGAAGACAATCGAGCGATGTCGCAGGTGCTGCGCTTCAACCTGGAGCGGGCAGGCTTTAGCACGCGAGTTGCCTTCCACGGTGAAGAAGCCATCGAGCAACTGGAAGAGCGCGAGTTCGACCTGATGATCACGGATTACCAGATGCCCGTCATGGATGGGGCCGAGTTGTGCCACTATGTCCGTGAGGTTCTGGGTCGCAAGTTAATGCCCATCGTTTTGTGTTCGGCGAAAGGCATGGAGGCCGATGCCGCCAATCTCGTGGTTGAATGTGATATCCGCTACCTCTTTTTCAAGCCTGTCAGCCCGCAGGCGATCGTGACGTTCGTACTGCAACTCAAAGATGGGCTTCATCCGGCACTTGGCAGTCGGGCGGAAGCCCGTCAAGAAGTTGTGTGAATGTCGATGCTTCATCAGCGTGTTGCTGTCGGCAAAACCGAAAACGAGCCCACCCGCAGCCCGCGGGATTGCAGCTTTGGCATGGGGAGGAGAGCACCATGAGCACCCGGGCAACGCCCCTTTCGCTCACAAGGCGACTCGTCACTTCCTATCTTGCGTTTGGGCTGGCGGGGCTATTTCTTTCGCTGGTCATCACGACGCTGCTGATCGATCACGCCCGCATCGCCGATTTCGTTCCGTTGGCGGCCATCATCCCGCTCGCGGTCCTGGGTGTCGGCGCGATTGTGCTCAATCAGTCGGTCCGCTTCCACGCGGCCATCGAACAACAACTGCTGCGCGTCTCGTCCCATCCGGGCGATGAACGTGTCCGCTTCGAATCGCTCAACGGGAACGAACCCGCCATTGCCGGTTGGAATGCCCTGCTGGAACGGCTCGCCACGCAGGATGCCCTGTCGGCATTGGAACAACGGCTGTCGGCATCGCTCGCCAGCCGCCGGGATCATCGCGCGGCAACGATTCTTCAAGCGCTGTCGGAAGGAATCGCCCTGACGGAAGTCGGCGGACGAATTCTTTACGCCAATCGGGCCCTCAGCGTGCTCGTGAGCAGCGATACTGCCGAGGAACTGACCGGCAAGAATCTGTTGCCGCTGCTGCGAGTGCAGGAAGCGCATAATGCGGATACCGTTCTGGCCGCCCTCTTTGCGAATAGTGCCAGCGCCGTTTTTGAATTGCGTCGCACGTCCGAAATCCGCGGCGGAGTGCTGCGCATCGCGCGGTATCTCACCGTCGATCCGGAGTCCGGTGAAGCGCGCGTCGTGTGGTCGATTCGCGATGTGACGCAGCAGGCCCTGGTCGAAGAATCTCGTCACAGCTTCGTTTCTCTGGCCACCCATGAATTGCGTACGCCGCTGGCGAACATCAAGGCGTACGCCGAAACGCTGGCGATTCACGATGGCATCGATGTCGAAAAGCAAAAGGAATTCTGCAACATCATCAATGCGGAAGCGACTCGGTTGGCACGGTTTGTCGACGAAATGCTGAACGTGAGCCAGATTGAATCGGGCTCGCTGGTCTTCGACCTGCGCGAAACCGATCTGGAACGGCTGCTGCACGACGTTGTGGAACATGTTCGCCCGCAAATGGATCAGAAGCAGATTACGTTCGACGTCAAGCTGCCGCCCAAGTTCCCCGCTTTGCGACTCGACAAAGACAAGTTCGAGTCGGCAATGGTGAACTTGCTGGGGAATGCCGCCAAGTATACGCCTTCCGGTGGAACGGTCCGCTTCGACGTGCAATACCGCGGACAAGGCCTCGAGTTTTCCGTCGCCGATTCCGGGATTGGGATCGCGAAGGACGAGCAGGCACGCGTCTTCGAGAAATTCTTCCGCAGCAGCGACTCTCGTGTCCGCGATATCCATGGAAACGGTCTGGGCCTGACGTTTACGCAGGAAGTGGTGCAGTCGCACGGCGGGCTCTTGACGCTGGAAAGCGAATTGAACAAGGGGACAACCTTTACGGTCACACTTCCCATTCCTGACTCGGGAGCGCGGTGATGTTTAGCGTCGTTCAGCAAGGTGCCGTGCAAATCATCACCGGCAAAGAGGCCGTTACGGAGCCGAACTTGCCGGAGTTGAACCGTTACTTCGAAGAGTGCCTGCGCGAATCGCCTCCACGAATTGTGTTGAGTCTGGCGGAAATTCCCCTGTTCGATAGTCAGGGACTGGAATGGCTCCTCAGTTCTGCGGAACGGTGCGCCGAACGAGGCGGGCAGATGCAGATTGCGGCATCGAACCCGCTCTGCCGTGACATCCTCAACGTGACCGGAGTCGGCGAGCGGTTCGAGCATTTTGACGACGTGCGCACCGCCGTGCGGAGCTTTACCCGATGACCGCGCTTACCGCCGTGCCCGTCTCCTTCGCCGGAGAACTTCCCGCGAGCCTGCTCAGTCTCACCGAGCAGACGGGTTCCGGTACGTACGGACGGCTCGGTGACCGGTTGGTCTCGTCCGGCCTCATTACCGAAGCCGAGTTGGAAACCGCGCTCGCCGATTCGCAGTCCAAAGGGCGAAGGCTGGGTGAAACGTTTGTGCAATTGGGACTGGTCGAAGAGAAAGACCTGCTGCCGTTTATCGCCCAACAGTTACGGGTCCCGTTTATCCACTTGCGACAAGGGTTGGTGGACCCGGCAGCCGTTAAAGCGGTCCCGCGCAATAAAGCCGAAGGACTGTGCGCCCTGGCTCTCTTTCGTGTGCGCGGCGTGCTCACGGTTGCGATGGCCGAGCCGCAGAATCTGCTGCATCTCGACGAACTGGAACGCGTCACCCGCATGCGGATTCGGCCCGTGCTGGCGATGCGATCGGCCATTGAAGGGCTGCTGCCGCGCTGTTACGAGGTCGATTTCCGAGTCGATAACGTGACCGCCGACTTAAGTGCGGATGCGGTCGAACTCTCCCCCGATGCGGTCCACCTCGACCTGCAAGATGCTCAGTCGCAGGCCGATGAAAGTCCCGTCATCAGCCTTGTCAACTACATCATTGTGCATGCCGCGCGACAGCGAGCGAGCGACATCCATATCGAACCGGGCCCGAAACATACGGCAGTCCGGTTTCGCGTCGATGGAGAACTGCGCGAAGTTTTGCGGCCGCGTCGCGAATTTCATGCGGCTCTGGTTTCGCGCATCAAAGTGATGGCGAAAATGGATATCGCCGAACAGCGAATTCCACAGGACGGACGCATCCACGTTGTCGTCGAGCGTCGCGAGATCGATTTGCGTTGCTCGACGCTGCCCACCGTGCAGGGCGAGAAATGCGTGATGCGCGTGCTGGACCGCGCCAACGTCACGTTCAATCTCGATTCTCTCGGAATGCCGCACCAGCAGCTTTCCTCCATCAAAAATATGCTCGCAAAACCGTACGGACTCGTGCTGGTCACCGGACCAACGGGCAGCGGCAAAACCACCACGCTGTATTCCGCCATCGAACTCGTGAAGTCTGAAGCCCGCAATATCGTCACCGTCGAAGACCCGGTCGAATACCAATTGGAGTTGATCAACCAGGTCCAGGCTGCGAGCAATCGTTCGCTCACGTTTGCGAGTGTGCTGCGGTCCATTCTGCGTCAGGATCCCGACATCATCATGATCGGGGAAATCCGCGATGCCGAAACCGCCGAGGTGGCCATTCAGGCGGCACTGACCGGGCATCTCGTCCTGAGCACACTCCACACGAACGATAGCGCCAGTGCCATTACCCGGCTGATGGATATGGGCGTGGCGTCCTATAAAATCGCCGCGGCGCTCGTCGGGGTGATCGCACAACGGCTCGTGCGGACGATCTGTCCGGTCTGTCGCACCACGTACTATCCCCCCGAAGACATGCTGCAGACGCTGCATTACCAGGGTGACCATCGTCGGCAGTTTGCCCGCGGCGAAGGCTGCGACGCCTGCTTCGATTCGGGTTACAAGGGACGCGTCGGGATTTACGAAGTTCTGACGGCAACGAAAGAAATGCGCGGCTTGATCTCCGCCCAGGCCGACCTCGAAAAACTGCGCGATTGCGTCCGTCGTGATGGTGGGGCCACGCTGCTGGATGCCGGGCTGCGCTGTGCGGAAGAAGGCCGCACCAGCCTGGATGAAGTGTTGCGCGTGGCGCTCTTCGAGTAAGCCGCTGAGACTGCTCTGTCGTTAGGAAATCGAAATGGCGACCGCTTCGCTCATGAATCCGCGGAATGAGCTCAAACCGAGCGCGGCGTTACGCCCTCGTAGTGACCAGGCGGTTAAGCAGTCCCCAACATTGGGAGGCCGCGTTTCTGTTTCCAAGTCCGATCTGCTGGTGATCACCACGCAGTTGTCGATCATGTGCCAATCGGGGGTCGACCTCGCGGCGGCCATCAGCAGTATCGCGCAGGAATGCCGCCATCCGGGACTCAAGCCGATCCTCATGGCCGTCTCCACGGATGTGAACAGCGGGACATCGGCCTCTTTGGCATTGCGGAAACATGCCGCGACTTTCGGCGAAGTGTACGTTGCCAGTATTGCGTCTGCGGAGGCTTCGGGCACGCTGACGGCCGTGCTGCAGCGCCAGTGCGAGCTGCTAAAGAACGAAATTCGCATGCGGAATGCGATCGTGTCCATCGTCGCGTATCCGCTGGTGCTGTCGGCAGTTGCCGTCCTGATCGTCAGTGCTCTCGTCTTCTTTGTGCTGCCGCAATTTTCGAAAGTCTTTCAGAATCTGGGACGACCCGCGCCGCCGTTCACCCAATTGCTGCTGGATTCCGCGAGTTTGATGCGAGCGCAAGCGCACTGGTTGGTAGCGATTGTAGCGGTTGTAGCGATTGGACTGTTTCAATTCAGTCGCACCGATACCTGGCGACGATACTTCGATCATTTCGTCCTGCACGCACCGGTCTTGCGCAGCGCGACACGTTCGCTGCTGACTGGTCGATCCTTCCGATTGCTCGGCTCACTGATCGAAAGCGGTGTGCCCTTGCTGGAATCCATTCGACTTTGCCGGGGAGCGATTCGAAACGGACTATTCCTTCAATTGTTTGACGCTCTCGACCGCGAAGTCACCAACGGGCGCGGCATGAGCACGGAAGTCGCCCGGTCGGAATTTGTTCCCCCCGGTGCCGCACAGATGGTGCAGACCGCCGAACGCAACGGTCAGCTTGGGAGTGTGCTGCAGCTCATCGGACAATACTACGAAGAAGAGGGCGAACAGTTCATCAAGTCGTCCATGAAAATCATTGAACCCGCCGTGATTGTGCTGATGGGTGTGGTGGTCGGCGGAGTGGTGTTGAGTGTGATGTTGCCCTTGCTGGATGTAACCGCTGCCGGGCAATGAGTTGACTGAAGAGGTGATTCCATCATGACGCAAGCCACTACCGGTTCGACGTCTCGTTCGATGATGATTCTGTGCGGGATCATTCTCGGTTACGGCCTGGCACAACTGGGGAGCGGCCAACCGCTCTTGCAGGCCGAAGTCCGGGAGACAACGCCGCGTGCGGCATTTCAGGCCGGTTCCGAACGATCGGAGACCATTTTGAAAGAGATTGCCGCCACGCTGAAAACGATGGACGGTCGCCTGGAGCGCCTCGAAAAGATCACGCTCGACCGCAAGCTCCCTTGAGATCGGTCGACGATGACGAGTGCCATGTCCACCTCCCGTCGCAGCTTGCTTCCGCGCCGACGTTTATCGGCGGCGAGAACGGTCGTGGGTGTCGATATCGGCAGCC
Source organism: Planctomycetaceae bacterium (assembly GCA_021732785.1). Lineage (GTDB taxonomy): Bacteria > Planctomycetota > Planctomycetia > Planctomycetales > Planctomycetaceae > DSVQ01. The sequence continues at coordinate 134,008 of JAKFUG010000006.1, read as the reverse complement.
AATCGATCAAGATCGTGCAATTGGAGTCGAGTGGTGGAGCGGTCCGGCCGCGCGTGTGCCGAGTGGTCCCCCATGCCAATCCGCCGGTGGTGTCCAATCCCGACCTCTGGCTGGCGGAGATCGAGCAGACATTGAGTCGCGCGTGGTCATCGCGCAATCGCTGGTGGCCCCTGCCCGCGGCATGCACCCTGTCGATGAAGTTGATGTCCTTCCGCACTTTTGAAATGCAGGAAACGGCAGACGAGCCGACTTCCTCGCAAGACCTGCAGGTCGCGTTTCAAGACGAGCCCGATACCGCCGTGGGAAATTGGGTGACGGAAGCCTGGTCCACACAACTGGACGCGTCTTCGCAAGGCCATCGCAACTACGCTTTGCTGGGAATCGAAGAATCGTTCGCGGAAAAGCTGTCCGCGGTGCTGTGGCGCTGTGGACTCGATTGCCGTGTGCTCGATGGTTTGCCGTTCGCCATGGCGCGGGCCGTCAACGGTTCCGCCGTTGCCGAACCGGTCGCCGTCATCGATTGGGGCGACAGCGCGATGACGCTCGCCGTCGTCGTGGATGGCCGGCCGTTTTACACACGCATCCTTCGCGATTGCGAGCTGCGATCTCTGACAACGGCGATGATGCGTCCGCTCGATCTCGAAGCCGAACAATGCCGGCAACTCCTGGCCGCGTACGGCTTCTGTCGCACGGAAAGCTGCGCCGAAGCAAATGATATGTCGGCCGTCCTGGCGGAACTTTCGGCACCGTATCTGAATCATATTACGGATGAATTGCATCGCACCTGGGCATTTCTCCAACATCTTCCGGGGCAGACGCCAAAGTCGGTGGTGTTAATGGGAGGGGGCGCCGCATTGAAGTTGAGCGCGGCTGTGGTTCGGACCGCACTCCCCGTCCCGATTAAAGTCTGGGCTTTGCCATCTACCAAAGCGACCAGTCATGAACTCGATACGAATTCTCCCGCGTTTGGAACGGCCTTCGCGTTGGCCAGCTTGCTGAAAAGCCGATGAACGACCACTTGAATCTGCTGCCGATCGTTGTGCGGCGTCGCAATCGCGTCTGGTTGCGACTGCGGCAGTGGACCGTCGTGTGGGGCTCCGTTTCCGTGCTGTGCATCATTGGCACGTTGATGCAAACCTCGCGGATTGCCGCGCAGCGCTATTCACTGTCGAGACTCGAAGAATCTGTCCGCCCTGTGCGCGATACGCAGCAAAAGCTCGATCAGAATCTTCAGCGGCTGAAAATTCTTCGAAGCCGAGAATCCATGCTGGCCATGCTCGACCGCATGGAGCAGCCCGTGCAACTGCTCGGAATTATCGGGCGCTCTGTGGGTGGCAAACAGCCGGAAGTGCAGGTTTACGACCTGGTTCTTTCGCCCACACAAATCGTCCAAGTGGTGAAGAACTCCAAGGCGGCGACAGACGCCGCTACCAACCCGGCGACCACAGTGCCGGCGGCGACACGGCTGGTGGATCGCGCGCACCTGAAAATTGACGGCTTCGGCGTGGATGACCTGGCCGTGGCGCGATTCGTCGCGGGTTTGCGGGAAGCCGGAGTTTTTGAGTCGGTGGCACTCAAGTCGTCCATCCACTTCGTGGCAATGCCCGGCGAGTGCCGTCAATTTACCGTGGAATGCGTCTTTCAATAAGTGTGGACTGACCGTTTAGCAATGGGATGGATCGTGTCTCAGGGTGGCTCATCATCAACGCTGCGAGGAATCGACCTTGGTCTGCATGCGTGTGGATTGAGTGGCGCGATTGTCATTGCCTATGTCACGTGGATGTTCGCGATTCAACCCATGCAGAAGCAGCACACGGAACTTGCCACGCGGATTCGTGCAGAACGATTGCTCCAATCGCAGAGCGATGACATTCTCGCCCGCCATCGTGAGATTGAAGGCCAGGTTGCCAACTTTGAAGGGAGCTTTTCTCACGCGATTTCACGATTGCCGGAAACGCCGCGCGAGTCCGAATTTCTCGCTCAAATCACACACCTGGCACGGACTTGCCAGTTGAAGATCCAACGTTATCACCCGCGTGAACCCGTGAACGAAGGGACCCACACGGCACTCGAAGTTCAATTGGATGCCTCCGCCGACTATGCCGGCATCTGCCAGTTTCTCGATGGCCTGCGGACGCTCGCGCGGTTGTGCCGTGTGACTCGGCTGCGCGTTCACACCGGCGAGGCGGACGCAACCCGCCTTCCCATCGAAATGACGCTGCGAATTTATTACGCCCCCTTGACCAAGCCGGATGTGGCGGAGGCTCGTCATGGCTGAACGGGCAGTGTCAAACAATTCGTCTCAGAGCCGGATCAAGGTCATCATGATTCCGGTCCTGGGCGTGATCATGCTGTACATGCTCTTTGCGCCTTCAGAGAAGGTCGTCGTTCCCACGCTGGTCGTCCGTAAGCCGGAAGGACAGCCCGCGAATGGGGTACCGATGTCTCCTGCGGACAACAATGCGATCGCCGTGACTTGGCCCACGATTTCTCTCTCGGAAGTTCTCGCGACGAACCCGTTCCAGTTGCCGCAAGGCTTGAAACCATACAGTAAGCCCGAACCCGAAGTGATCGCTGAGCCCGTGGTTGAAGTCGAACCGGTCGTTCCCGCGCCGCCGCCGATTTCTGCCGCCGAGCAAGCAGCGAAGGATGAAGCACTGGCGGCCGAGCTGCGAGAAGCCGCGAAGAGCCACCGCTTGACCGCACTCGTCCGCACGTCCAGGGGCATTGGTGCGATGGTGGGCGATCATGTCGTGATGGTCGGCGATAAAATCGACGACCGCTTCCGCGTTGCCGCGATTCGCCCCGATGGCGTTGTTCTCGAACTGATCGAACGGCCTGTTAACGCGACCAGCGCACCGAAGCCGTGATGGAGGCCCGATGCCGACAACTGTCGAGCAGTGGCATTGTGTCCGCGACCAGAAAATTGGTTTTCGTCAACGCGGATGTCTTTGAATCGCCGTGGAGAATGCCCGCGAATATGGTTGCCGGAACTCCGGCCGGCACAATCTGCCGCACCTTGGCCCTGCAAACGCGCTTCAACCTGTAGCGATCGTACGGATTGTACCGAATTTAGCGGTACGGTAGACGTTCCAATGCCGATGATTCGTTTGTCTGCACGCGCCGAAGCGCAGGGGACGACAGCGTGCGCATCTCATGGGGGGGTGCGCACCGCGGCAACAACTTCAAGTAGTTGACCAACCGATGATCTTCCGTCGATCAGCGGTTGTGAACAGTTCGGAGTACGGAATGCCACGCTCCAAGCCCATTACGTTAGCGAGCCGATTGGTCGCTATCGTGACCTTCGGGCTGATGTGCGCTCCCGCCATGTCGGCCGAGCCGTGGTATTCGTGGAAGCGGCTCGCCCCTGCGCCGCAAACGGCACCCGCGCCCGGAAAGCAGCCCCTCGTCGGACGCCCTCCCGCTCACCAGCCCGCGACGGCGTCGACAGCCACCATGCCGACAATCGAGAACCGGGTTCAACGGGCACCAATATCGGCCGGGGCCACGGTCAAACCCGTATCGAACCAAACACCTCTTCGTCCCGTCACAACCACTACGACGGCTGCCAAGGCGAACGCAACGCGACCTCTGCGCCCGGTGAATGCGACAGTGCCTGCGATGGTCAACGAGACCATTCCACCCTCGCCAATGCCACCGAGCCAGCCGCTCGTCGACGAAGAATTTGTTCCACCCACGATCGCGGTGACGAATCACGTGCCGCTCAGTCAAACGATCGCGGCAGCATCACCGCCTGAAATCGGGGATGTTGTCACGCCGGTGGAACCGAAGTCCACCTGGCAGCCCCGGGGAATCGAAATTCGTACTCCGTCCAATGCACTGACGGCACGATCGGGGTATACCCTCGAAAGCAATCGTGGGGTTCGGAACGTCTCGTTCGCACAAGAGGAGGCGATCCCGCCAGCCGCCAGCGAACCGGAAGTGCCCGCCCCGGCAGCCAACAAACAATTTCTGCTTCCAGTGAATCCGTCCGGCACCACGCCCAAGATTCAACTTCAGCAGTCCGATGCGAGTCACGAACTGATTTCGCTCACCGTGCGTGATGCGTCTCTTTCGGTCGTGCTGGGCCTGCTGGCAGAGCAGCATGGATTGAACCTCGTTTCCGGCGGCGAAGTCGAAGGACGTGTCACCGTAACACTCAAGGACGTCGCCCTGGATGACGCCTTGAATGCACTCCTCACGGTCAACGGTTATAGCTGGCATCGCAATCGCAATATTCTGATCGTTTCGAAAGTCGCCAGCGAGAGCAAATCCTCGCCCGAACTGCGCGGCGTCGGGCTCCGTGTCTTTAGTCTGAATTACATCGCGGCAGACGATGTGGAGCGGGTCGTGCAGAGTTTACTCTCTCCCGCGGGACGCTCGGTGACGACCGTCGTGGACTCCAAGAATTCTCGTCGGACGCGCGAGGAAATCGTCGTTGAAGACCTGCCGGAATATCTGGCCCGCATCGAGTGCTACATCGCCGAAGTCGATCGTCCGCCGAGGCAAGTGCTCATTGAAGCGCACGTTCTTCAGGTGAATCTCAAAGATGATCTCCGCCACGGTGTGAATCTGCAGGAGATGTTCAATATCAGCGGCACCAAGGTGTCGCTGCAAACCACCGGGTTCGCGAATCCGAAGGCGAGTCCCGCGTTCTTCTTCGGCATCGACAACAACAATTTCCATTCGTTGCTGGAAGCCTTGAAAACCACGACCGACGCGAAAACACTCGCCACGCCGCAGGTTTTGTGCCTTAACGGCCAACACGCAAAAATTCAGATCGGTCAGCAACTCGGCTTCCTCGTCACCACAACCACGCAGACCAGCACGCTGCAGAACGTCAATTTCCTCGATGTCGGCGTGGTGTTGGATGTGACTCCCACCATCACCGATGAGGGGATGGTGATGTTGCAGGTCAAACCCGAAGTGTCGGGGGGACAGATCAGTGCCGCCGGCTTGCCGCAGGAAGACACCACGGAAGTTGAGACCACCGTCATGCTCGCCGACGGTAGCGGCATGATCATCGGGGGGTTGATTAAGGAAGAAGACACCGAAACGCAGACAAAAATCCCCTACCTCGGCGATGTCTGGCTGGCCGGTCGCTTCTTCCAGCGACGAACGGTGCTCCGTCAGCGCAATGAAGTCATCATTGCCCTGGTGCCCTATATCATGCCTTATCCGGATGCCGCCACGCTGGGCATGGCCGGGGCTGTCGAACGGGCACGAACCAGACTCGTGACGCCGGACTTGCAACGCGTAGATCGTCGGCAATGGGAAGCCGATCTGCCCGACGCCATTCGCAATCCCAAATTCCCGCTCTCAGGAGAAGTGAAGCAACGGGTCAAAGACCCGTATGCCAGTAGTCGTCCCCAGTGATCGCCAATGGCTGAATTATCGGCGTGAGGCTCTGCCGGAACGCGCTCACTCCGGTTTCTTTGTATACTTTAACGCTGCTTTCTGGATACCCGTTCCGACGGAGTCGGCCCACTCAACTGAACACTCGGGACAACGAGGGTGGCGATGTCGTTGTCGAGAAAGCGCGGCGCGGTGACTGCAACCGCAGGCACGGGCCGCGGCGCTACTCCGGTGGTCATCACCGATGTCGTACTGTCCGTCGCGTTCGCGATTCCATCATTGACGAAGACGGCGAACGTCGTGGTTTCAGTGGTGCCGATGGGGACGTTGGTTCGGGGCTGATAGACGAGCGCGCGGATTGCCGTCTGGACTGTCGCACCGATGTTCGTGAGCGGGCTGAAATAGCGGTTGTAGAGGATGTTTCCGCCACTCACGGAACGTGTCCAGCCCACGGTCGATGCCGCGACGAAATCCCCGCGGGTCGTGCCGCCATTGATCGTGACACGCGCCAGCATCTCTTGCGTATCAGGATCGGTAACCACCAACGAACTGAAGACCGCCTTTGTCGCATTGTCGTTCACGGTTTGGCCGGCGACCGTTCCGCTGAGGCCGGGAGCGTTGTTGATGCTGGTTGTCGTCACCAGCGTGCCCGTTCCCAACACGGCGGGTGCGACACCATCGCTGGCCGTCACCTGGAAAGCGGTGGCCTCCGTTGTGCCTGGTTTGATGGCATTCGTTCGCGGCTGAAAGACCAGCGTCCGGAAAGCGGCCTGCGCGCTCGCTCCGACATTGGGTCCGGGGCTGAAATAGCGTTTGTAGGTGATGTCGTTCCCGGTGGTGTAACGGACCGTCCAGCCGGAACTGGTGGCGTTGGTGAAATCGCCGCGGTATTTGCCGTTGAGAATCGTCACGGAAATCAGCATTTCCTGATGGTCGGCATCGGATACAAGGAGCATGGGGAACGGATTCACGGTCCCATTATCGTTGACCGCGACCGCATTACTGGGACCGCCAATGGTGGGGGCATTATTGACGCTGGTGATGACCAGTCGCGTGGTGGCTGACGTGTTTGCCAGGCCGTCGTTGACGAAGACCGTGATGTCGGTCAATTCGGTGGTGTTCGGCTTGATGGCATTCGCCCGTGGCACGAAGACCAGCGCGCGGATCGCAGTCTGAACAACGCTGCCGATGTTCGCCTGCGGGTTGTAAAATCGCGAATAAACGATGTCGTTGCCGACAACCGTGCGCGTCCAGCCCGTTGTTGAAGCGGCTGTGAAGTCCCCACGGACAACGCCGTTGCTAATCGTCACTTTCGCGAGCATGTTCTGATTGTCGGGATCGGTCACCGTCGAGCCAGCGAAGGGACTAATGATCGAATCGTCGTTCACCGGTTGACTGGCCATCACCCCGCCGAGCGCAGGGGCATCATTGGCATCAATGACGGAGATCGTACTGGTGATGGTGTTGCTCGATGCGACCCCGTCATCGATCGTAAATGTCACCGCCCGTTTGGTGGGATTGGGGAAATTGCTGCTGTTGGAGTATTGCACACTGCGGAGAGCGGACTGCCATTGGCTCAAGGTCGCCGTGGCACCGGCTGACGTCAGCATCAACGTTCCATTGATGTTGCTGGCGAGGGCGATGTTGCCCATCGTTGCGCCGTTGCCGGTGAACGATAATTCGTCTTCGCCCGGCACAAAGTTCGTGATGCGGATCGTGGCGCTGGCCAGCGTGGCAGTATCGACATCGGACACGATCAATGTCGGGTTGATCGAGAGCGGGGGATGATTCTCTGTGAAAGTGGTCGCATTCGGACCAGCCAGCGAGGGCAACAGCGATTGCAGCAAAAATCCAAAATCGGCCACCGTCATCGGGACCGCGGGATTGGCGGGCGTGTTCTGCAACGCCCACGGTAACACGTGTTGCACGGCGGCCGCCGCAAGAGTTTTGTCGCCCGCTCGAATTGCGGCCCATGCCAGCGATGCCGAATCGGTCCGCATCGTCCAGTTAAGTTGCGGCGAGCCATCCCAGACACCGTAGACGGCATCCAGCAATTGACGGGCCCGAGCCGAGTTGGCGGGGACGACTCCGGTGATGATCGGCCAGACCTGATCGAGCACAATCGGATACCAGACGTTTAAGTCCGGTGTGCTCGCCCCTTGATACTGGCGATACAGTCCCGTTCCCGAATCGTAAAGGGACTGCTCAATCGCGGGGGCGGTGGCATCGGCTCTCGCCGTATAAAACGCGGCCTGTTGCGGATCGTGAAAGACGTCCCGTTCCAGAGCGGCGAATTGCCGAAGCGCTTGCAGGACTTCTGCGCAGTCCTGTGTCTGCTTGATGAAATAGTTCCTCGCGGGATCGATGAATGGCGTGGGGAGGTTGTCGGCTTCGATGAGACTGACAAGCGTCGTGGCAATCGATTCCAGCGCCGTCCGCTGAGAATTCAGGAACGACGTTGAACCACCGTGAGTTGCATAATCCGCAGCCACAGACAGGATCATCGATAACGCGGAATCATCGGCGTCGGCACCAATCTTGGCGGGATCAAAAACGACGGGAAGACCGGTCATCGGATCGTCGAACGTACTTTCAACGGCCGTAGTCAGGAACTGAAAATTATCGTCGACGATCAGTCGCGGAAGGGATCCGTTCCCTTGAACGTGCGATAGCCAGAACGCGAGGTGGTTTTCCGCAACGCCGTATTTGTCGGCCGTGCCAAGGTTCGGTCCCGCGAGCAGCGCTCGTACGGCAAAAGACGAAAAGTAAGGATCGAGGATATACCACGCGTGCCCATTGTCGCGCTGGTAAAACGAGACGCCGTTGCTCGACCTCAAGACACCATTTGGAAAGCGGTGCGCGAGGATCGCGTTCTCGATGACCTGGAGCGTCGCGTTGCTGCCGAGCACGACCGCATGGTCTTCCACTTCGCCATCGTTCGCCAGGCCGGTTGGAGCCAGATTGCCCGCCGTACTCACGCGAAACCGGGCGAACGATTTCCCGTTAGCGGCCCCCGCAGGGACGGCAAATGTCAACGCATTGTTCCCTTCCGCGAGCGAACGATTCTGGAAAATCTGCTCGCCTGCATCGGAAAAGTCGCCGTCTCGATTGAAGTCCACCCACGCATCCAGCCGCGCATTTCCATTCGTGTTCTGCGCATTCACCGTGACGGTTGCCGATGTCGCCACCGTCGGTGAGGGTTGCATGAACGACGTGAACGTCACGCCGTCTTCATCGGCTCCATAAATGTTGTCACCGGTGCCGTAACCGGTGTCGATTTTATCCTCGTTATACAGAACGGCGTCCGATTCAAAGTCGACCTGCGTCCCCAAACGCGGACCACCAATGCGATGGCGTGGACCATTGCTGCTGAGCTTGGTTTGATAGCTGCCCGGCGCCGGGCTCGACACGAGTTCGGGGGCATCGCCGAAATCGAGTTCATTGAACCCGGCCTGATGGGCGGTTGGATTGACCGTAATCCGGCCGAGATTCGTCTCACGGGTGTACAATGAAGAATCGCCGCCGATCGGTGAACTGTAGGCGGAACCAGGGTCGGTTGCCGGCCGAGATCGAAACGGCGCGCTCGCCGTGCTGGAAGAGAAGGATGGCTCGCCCCACCCAAAGGCGGAATAACCATCCATCGCCGCCGACCAGTAGGCATAATCGAACTGGCTTTGATCGAATGTGGCGCTGAGAGTCGTCGTGACGGCGAGAACCTTGATGGGGAGTGTGGTCCGCACGGCCGCCAGCGCGTCCGCTTTCGCACGCCATGTTGATCCACCGACAAAACTCCCTTCCGTGATCTGATAGCTCTCGTAGAGGTAATAATCCGTGGCTTGCAGACTCGGGGCGGCCCCACCGGGGTTGTACTGCGGATCGACCTGATTGCCGAACACTTCGTTGATAAAGAAACCGTTCGCCACGACGGGCAGGCCGAGGCTGTGCGCATAGTCCACGGCGTCGTTCTGGCGTGCCCGCGAGACTCCGAAGTCGTACCCATAATCATCGAGAAAGATGGCATCCGCGCCGGTGACCTGCCAGGCATCAATCCGCTGATGGATTTCCGCGGTCGTGAAATTGCTCGTGGAAACACCCAGGTCGACATAGCCGAAAAACGTGGTGTTCGCCGTCGCCGGATGATTCAGAATCGCGGCGGTGTTCGCGTGATCGGCATGGCCGGTTTGCTCCAGTCCTCCCCCGAGAACCACGAAGGAGTACTTTGCAAATTCCGCAGCGGCTCCGTTGACCGAGAACGTTCCATTGATCCCGGATGGATAGGCGTAGTAAATCAGCAATCCTTCCGGAACCACGGTCAGCGCATTCGTGCCGATGTCGCCGAGAGAAGCCGTATTCGCGGTTAACAGCGTGCGAACTTCCAACGGTTCGATGGGAGCGGGACGCTTGTGCCCCCGCGGCGGCGACTGTCGTCGAATGGTCCACCACAATTTCCAAAGCGATCGTTTCCCATAATCGATTCTCAAGGATGCAGACTCTGCGGTAAGATCGTTCACCGAGATGACTCCGCTGTGTGTGATATTTGTTCCTGTTACGATACCGACCTCGCCGAGACATTACATCCGCATTCGCGAATGCGGTCGTTAATTCAATGACACGGGTTGATGTCGCATCACTCAGTCCTCGGCACTTGCCACAAGACAGCAAGTGGCCGAATCACACATCCAAACCAAACGCTTCGGAACTCATGACATGAAAGCCAAACCCACAAGCAAATTAATCGACGGCGCGGCTTGCAACGTGATTGGCGGCGTCCACAAGGGCAAATCGGGCACCGTCACCGACATCAACACCAGCAAGACCGGGCACGTCACCATCACGGTGGTCCAGTCCAACGGGGAGCGATTCAAAACCCTGGCAAAGAATGTCGCCGTCCATTGAGCGAATGCCTAACCGCGCAGGCGACGCGACCGACGGCGGCTTGCGGGCCGTCCGCTTCCTTTTCTCCTACGTTCCCGTCCAATTCGCCGGGCGTTTTTGCAGGAAGGCCGCGATCCCTTCCTGGGCATCGTGCCGACAGGCGTTGTCGGTCATGACAGCGACGGCGCGATCGTAGGCTTCGGTTTCGTCGAGGTTTGCCTGATCGTAGAACGCCTGCTTACCAATTTGAATCGTGAGCGGACTGCTGGCACAGATCGCGTCCGTTAGATGTTGAATCGCGGCGTCCAATTGATCGGACGGAACAACGCGATTAACCAAGCCCACTTCGAGCGCACGTTCGGCGGATAAGGGTTGTCCAGTGAGCAGCATTTCCATGGCGATCTTTGCCGGGATGCTCCGTACCAGCGGGACCATCGGCGTGGTGCAGAAGAGGCCGATTTTCACGCCCGGCGTGGCAAAGCGGGCATCGGTGGCGGCGACGGCCAAATCGCACGCGGCAACCAACTGGCATCCCGCCGCGGTGGCCAAACCCTGCACACGGGCAATTACCGGTTGGGGGACCGTTCGCAACCGCTGCATCACTTGTGAACAGCGTGCAAAGAGCGATTGGTAATCGTCGGCGGACCGGTCCTTCATTTCGCCGAGATCGTGTCCCGAACTGAAAACCGGACCGGTCGCAGCGAGAACAATCACCCGTACCGATCGATCCGCGGCGGCATTATCGAGCGCGGTGCCGAGATCGGTCAGCATTTGTTCGGAAAGAGCATTTCGGCGTTCGGGACGGTTGAGCGTGATCCGCAGCACACCGTTGGTGGTTTCCAGCAGTAAAGACATCGAGGGGCTTCCACGAGAGAGAATCGGTATCGTGGAAATATACTGGATTTCCATCGAAGAAACCCGTCGCCGGCGCTTCGGGCTGGTTCGCGTTATGTGACTGCGGCGCGGGATTGGATAGGGCCGCGTGCGGCAATGGCGGCGTCAATCCGTGCGAGTTGCTGCGGTGTCAATCGCCACGTTTGCCCCGCCGCGTTGTCGAGGATTTGCTCGGGACGTTTCGCGCCGCAGAGGGCGACAGTGATACCGGGTTGTTGAATCGTCCAGTTCAAGACGACCTGCGCCAGCGAGTGCCCGGTCTCATCGGCGATCGGTCGCAGTTGGTCGAGAAAATCCTGATTCCTGTTCCATTCTTCGCCCTGGAACATCGGATACTTCCGGCGACCATCGCGTTCGTCGAAGACGTGATTCCGCGGCAGCTTTCCCGCCAGCAAGCCTTTCATCAACGGCCAGTACACCATCACGGAAACGTTGTGGGCCACGCACCAGGGCAACTGGTCGATCTCAATTTCCCGTTGCAGCATGTTGAAATGCGGCTGGAACGCCGACAGCGGGCAGACTTGGTGGAACGATGCCAGTTGGGCCGTCGTCGCATTGGAGAGCCCGACCGCGCGGACCTTGCCGGTGTCGAGTAACTGCCGATACGCAGTCGCCGTCACTTCGACCGGTGTGTTGGGATCGGGCGCGTGCAGGTAATACAGGTCAATCACATCGACGCCGAGCCGTCGAAGGCTTTCATCACAATGACGGTGAATGGTGGCGGGGCGGCCATCGCGCACCTGCTTCTTGTCCGGGCCCCATTCGATGCCGCCTTTGGTGGCGATGACGACTTGATCGCGATGCGGACGGAGGACGTCGCCCACCATCCGTTCGCTTTCCCCCTCGTAGCCGTAGCAGTACGCGGTATCAAAAAAGTTGATTCCCGCGTCGAGTGCTGCCGCGATGGTGGCCCGGCTCGCCGACTCCGTGACGTCGATGCTGGTGATTCCCGCGATGGGCCAGCATCCCAGGGCCAACGGCGTCACCTGCATCCCTGTCGTACCGATCTCCCGCCGCGAAAACGCGCTCATCACCAACCTGCGTTCATCATGGTCGTCATGCTCGATCGAAATCACACGACGGTGATTATACCGAGACCGTGGCCGGTTCGCGGCTCACCGCTTTCGGATCCGACGTGTATTCCCGGTAGTAAGCCCCGCGATTGGCGTAATCGGCATCATCATTGGCCGACAGATCGTTGGCCACCACACCAAGCAACTTGATGCCGTGCGTTTTCACCAGTTCGCGAGCCTGGGCCATCGAACTCATGCTGCTCTTGCCGAGACGAACCACCAGCAAGGTCCGTTCGGTATGCCGGGCGATCACACACGGATCGCTGACGGCCAGCATCGGCGGGGCATCGACCAGCACCAGATCGTATTCGTCCCGCGCATCTTTCAGTAATCGCGACAACCGGGCCGAGGACAACAACTCTGCGGGATTCTCCGGCGATGCACCGGCAGGCAAGACCGACAGGTTATCAATGGTCGTTTGTCGCACCAACGGCATCCAGTTGGCTTCTCCCTGCAGGACGTCGGTCAAGCCGACATCGGCCGGGATGCGGAACAAGCGATGTGCGGTCGGTCGACGCAGGTCCGCATCGATCAGCAGCACGCGCTTGCCCGACTGAGCGATCGCCACCGCGAGGTTCGCGGTGGTCGTCGACTTGCCATCGCTCGGCTCCGGACTGGTGACCAGCAATAGCTTGGCGTGAGCATCCTCGCAGGCAATGCTGACCGCGGCTCGCAACGACCGGAAGTTTTCCGCTTCCAGCGAGTGGGGTGCCAGCAGATACCGCATGCCCGGATGAGCGTGGGCCGTCGATGGCGACGTGCGATCTTCCTGATGTCCGAAGCGGGCAATGCTGCCGAGCAACGGATGATGAATCATCGTACGGACATCGGCCAACGTCTTGAGTCGCGTGTCACTCAGTTCCCGCAGCACGCAGATCGCGGCGAGCAAGCCCATCCCGGCGATGGTTCCCGCGCCGACGAACTTGAGAATTCGCTTGATCGACAGGGCATCTTTCACCGGCGCGAGCTGTTTCAATGAATAACCGCTGCCGTCTTTTTCGATGCCAACCTGATTGACCTGCGTGACGAGCTGACCCCACAAATCGCGCAAGCGGGTCAATTCCGCATTCAACGATTGATCTTTCGCCTGGAACCGCGCGACATCCTTCGCTTGTTGGGATTCGTGCTCGAACACGGTGGCCAGTTCGGAATCTCGCAGCGTGAGTTCCGTGAGCTGTAACCGCAACGATTCCAGATAGGACGCTACAATGTCCTGCTCGGGCATCACCTGCGGGCGGCCGTCCGGCTTCTTCGGCAAATCTTCGGGCAAACGAATCCCCTGCATCCGATAGAACTCGCGAACTGATGCCAGCGACTTCTGAATCATCTGCACATCGGGATGATCGACGCCGTAATCGCGCAGCAGCTTTTTCTCTTCCAGCAGCATCGGCAGGTAACGGTTCTCGAAGATCCCCGAATCCTGTTGCCGTTGCCGCTCGATACTGGCCGTGCCGTCCTGTGTCAGAAACCGTTGAACGATGATCTCCAGACTTTCACGCGGTTCCCGATTTTTCAAACCTTCGGTCAGGATTTTCTGACGCGATTGCAGTTCCGCCTGTCGTAGCAGATTGAGCTTGCGTTGTTCTTCAATCGCGATGATCCGTTCCTGATGAACGTTGGTGGTGAGGTTCCCGTCGGCCGCGGTTGCCCCCAGGGGGGCTTTCCATTGAAACGGCGCGGAATCGCGGAACTCGTGGTATTCCTGTTCGCGCTGGCGGAGTTTGGCCAGCAGATCATCGTGCGCTTTCTGCGTACTGACGAGCACTTCCGACGCCTTTTCCTGGCGCGTGGTCTGCAGATAAGCCGCGTAGGCCCCGACGATGGCCTGCACCACGGCGCGGGCATCGTGCGGATTCTTGTCGGAGTATGTCAGCGTGAGAACGTTGGTGAACGAGCGGTCTTGTCCGGACGTCCGTTTCACTTTCAGCCCACTGATCACGTCTTCGACGAATTCTTCCCGATCTTTCGCCTTGCGGTAGATCGACAACTGGTCGAGCTTGCCGATGTCCACCGCGCGATCCACGATCATCGGGCTGAGAATGATCGCGATGTGTTCGCTTCGTTCGCCCCAATCGCTCAGCGTTCGCTGTTCGGCGGGGATCGGGCTGGTGTGCTGGCGCGAGACGAGAATCTGCGCCGTCGCGTCGTACTCCGGGCCAGCTTTCAGATAGTACGCGAATCCCATCGCGAAGCCGAGAATCCCGCCTGCAGCCAACCACCAGCGATAGCGCAAGGCCAGCAGCGCGAAGTTGACCGGCTTGCGGTACGCCTCTTCGTCGGGATGGGTATGCCCCGGGAGCTTACCGGCGTGAAACTCGAGTTCTTTTGTCACGGGAGCGGTCCTTCCGTAAGGAAGTGCAGGATTGCGTGTTGTTGATCGGAATGTGTAATCGCGAAGATTACCGGGCCGAAACGGATGCGCTCAGGCAGCCGTGCTGTTCGCTTTGACGTTGCTGATGCTGTTCCAGATACCAGGCGACCGTGCGCGTCAGGCCGTCACGAATCGGCACTTGTGGGTGGTAGCCGAGATCGCGCTCCGCCGCGGAAATATCGGCCCAGGAATGGAGCACATCCCCCACGCGCGGGGCGGCAAACCGCGGCGCGAACGGAACGTCCAGTTGTTCGCAGATGGTGCGGAGCAGCGTGATCAGATCGAGCGAAGAACCGCACGCGCAGTTATAAACGCGGCCACTGATCCCCGGCACGCGCGCTGCCAGCAGATTGCCTGCCACCACGTTGTCGATGTAGGTGAAGTCGCGCGATTGAGATCCATCGCCATAGATCACCGGCTGTTCTCCGGCGAGCAGGGCCGCAACGAACCGCGGGATCACAGCGGAATAGGGGCTGTTCGGATCCTGTCGGGGACCGAACACATTGAAGTATCGCAGCCGCACGGTTTCCAATCCGTAGGTGGCGGCGAAAGCTTCGCAATAGAGTTCCGCGGCCAGTTTCGCGGCGGCATACGGCGACAACGGCCCCGGCAACTGACCTTCGTGTTTGGGCATCACTTCCGCATTGCCGTAGGCACTACTCGAAGCGGCATACACCACGCGGCGGACCCCCGCTTTTCGGCAGGCATCCAGCAGGTTGACGGTCCCCGTAACGCACGCGGCGTGTGTCTCCAACGGTTGTTCGACACTTCGCGGCACCGAAGCCAACGCCGCTTCATGGAAGACGACTTCCACTTCGGTCACGGCCCGGTCAACGCTGCAGCGATCGTTCAAATCCGCCTGCACGAATTCATACTGACCGGCGACATGCGCGAGGTTCTCGAGCGACCCGGTCGAAAGGTTATCGAGCACGCGGACCGAATGGCCCTCGCGGCACAAGCGGGTGACGATGTGCGAACCGATGAATCCGGCACCGCCGGTGACGAGGTATTGTGCCACGTGCAAAGTTCTCAAAATGAGCGAACTCAGCAACGGGACGGACGCACTCTGCGCCGCAAACGGACTGTTGCCGATGGGCAACTCTAGCTTTTATTTGGCGACGTGCTTGTGCCAAAACGAAACTCCCGCGTGGAGTTCTCACGACGCACAATCGCTACGGGTGGCACCGCCGGAAGAATCTGAACCACACCAGCGGGAAATGGGATTCTGCAAAGCGGCAAGCGTTAGCCGGCGAGGAGCTGTTGCTCCAGGGTGCTGACGATTTCGCCGATCGTCCAATCTTGCGATGCGATGCGGACCGACGCATTTTCTTCCAGCCAGCCCTGCACCTTGCGCTCGGCGGACATGACTGTGCTGTGATTGCGCCCACCGAAATGCTGGCCGATTTCCGAATATGCCGACGGCGTGTGTTTCCGCGCAAGAAACATCGCCAACATCCGCGGTTGGGCGAGTGTGCGAACGCGGCTGTCCGATTTGAGGTCCTTCGGTCGCAAACCGAACAACGCACAAACCACCCGTTCGACATCCGCCAGCCGCACGATCCGCAAACAATCGCGTTCGAGATCGGCCAGGACCTGTCGGGCGGTGTTCACAGTGATCCGCTTACGGGTCATGGAGAAATACGTTTGCAGGCAGTTCAACGCGCCTTCGAGTTCCCGCACGCTGCCGGTGAATCGGTCGGCGATGAACTCGAGCGCTTCCGGCGCGAATTCGCCATCGAGCCGTTGGGCTTTCACGGTCACAATCTTGCGGCGCGTCTCGGCGTCCGGCGTTTCCAACCGGCAAACCAATCCCGATTGCATCCGGGAGATGAGGTCATCGCCCAGCTTCGACAACAACCGCGGATGCCGATCGCCCGTCATGACCACCTGACGGCGATGATCGATGAGGTCGGCCAGCGTGTGCAGGAACTCTTCCTGAAAGACACGCTTCGATTCAAAGAAGTCGATGTCGTCCACGAGCAGCAGATCAACGCCGCGGAACTTCTGACGGAAGCTGGGTAACGTCCGGTCCCGTAACGATTGTGTAAAATAGTTGGCGAAGCCTTCCGCCGTGATCAACACCACTTGCAGGTTCGGATGCGACCGCCGCAGTTGACGACAAATCCCTTCCAGAAGGTGCGATTTGCCGGTTCCCACAGCGCCGTGAATGTAGAGCGGGTTGAACTGCAATCCGGGTGAGATCGCCACTTGCTTGCACGCGGTGTGCGCGATCTCGGTCGACGGCCCGGCGATGAACTCGGAAAGTTCCGCCAGCCGGCGCTGCCGCGGGATGGCCAACGCGGCTCCCGCCGATTCCGTCATGGGCACAATGCGCGCACTCGCGTCCTTGTTGGAGGACGGGGGTGCGACAGTCATTGCCGTGCTGGAGGTAACCGGCGGCTTACGCACCGCGCTGCGCGACGTGCTCGACGCGGTGGAACCCGGTTTCAGCGACAGCCGTGCATCGACGGTTAACACTGCGGAAGCGCTCGGGCCGATTACCGCTTGTGCGGCTTCGGTCAGCACCGCGCTGAACTGCTTCTGCATGCAGTTGAGCAGGAACGGACTGCCGACCGCGATGGTCAACACGTCGTCCCGAATGTCGAGTTCGATTTTGTCCTGGCACCACAACGCATACGGTTGCGCACCCAGACGGAATTTCAATTCTGCCAGCACGGCGGCTTTGCGGGGATCATCGTGACCCATCGCGGCGCAATCCGTCTCTGTCGGCTTCATGCCGGGCTGCATCTTGCGACCCCCACACTCCGGTCCGCCAATCTTCGCCAATGTCCACGTCGAGCCAGCTTTGCCAATGGCGCAGCCACGCTCGTCGTGCAGACCCACCCCTGGTTCCGCACTTTCGTGAATGTTGTTCGGAGAGTGTTGGATTGTTGGAAACAGACAACCCGCCCCGCCACCATTTTGATGTCCAATTCCAGACACCATTCGGGTCGCGCGGTGAGCGTCTTTCAGACTCACTCAGTGGGGCTGATCGTATCTCCGGCGCGGCGGGAGTCAAACCCATCGGCTTCGCAAAAAATTCGCGCCGCGTTCATCGTCTGGAAGAAACCTTCAAAAGTCGCGAGAAGACCGGGGGTTGCCGCCTCCCGCAATTCGGAACGGAGCGCCAGAATTGGTCGGCCGTCATGTTCAGAAGCTGTCAATTACTTTCGTGCCAAACCGCCGGGCCAGCGAAAGAGGGCTTGCCGCCGGGAGAGATGCGAGAAGCCCAGATTGGCGTAAACATCAACGGCGAAACGGTTTTTGGCATCAACGGCAAGAAAGGCGAGCAGATTGCCGCGCGCCGCGGCGCTGTTCAAGGCCTGAATCAAGGCGTTTTGACCGTAACCGCGACCACGTGCAGCCGGGGTGACACCGAAATACACCAACTCCACCGCGGATTGTTCCGGATGTTCGTTGAGCAGCACCACAGCGACGTCTGTTCCGGCGATTTTGTACAGTGTCCACAGCTCGGGATGAAATTGCCCGGAAAGTCGATGACTCGCCAGCGCCTCTTGCCCATTCCGCAGACCATCCAGAACCGTGCAATCCTGCGAACCAAGGTAGGTCGCTTCGATCAGCGTCACGAAACGCTCCCGGTTTGAAGATTCATCAAACGTTTCCACTTCCCAGTCGGCGATGTCCGGAATCGGCAGCGTTCCGTCGAGCGTACGGACGAGAAAATCGAGATCGGCCCGCGTGCTGAACCCGTGCGCTTCGTAAATGGAACAGTCGGTGGTTTCCGTCGGATCAAGCAGGATCTGGGCCAGCCGCGATCCCGATTGATCGAGGCGGGCGGTCAATTCCCGCAGCAGGGCGGCTTCCATCACGGCGGGATTTTCGGCGTCCGAACTCATGACGGGGGGCCAGACCAGCGTGACACTGTCGGGTTGCTCCATCGTCAGGGACACGGCGAGCGGAGCGCCGTTGCGGGTGATCCACCGCAGTCCGGACAAATCGAGCCGACCTTCGCTGACGGCGATCAGCGTGGAATCAATCCGTGGCTGCACTTCCTCCGCAGGAAAAGTCGCGAACAACAACTCCAGCGCCGTGGGCCACTCGCGGACGCTAACAGAAGAAATCATCAACCCGGGTGAATGATCAGCAGTCATCGGTGGTCTTTTCCGGGCAAGTGTACTTTCCTCGGTCGGGACAACTATAATCATGTGGAGCCGTTTTTCGCCGCTTCGAGCCGAAATCGAGTCGGTCCTGCCTGAACAAACCTTCCCGAAACAATCACACTCCGCGGAGTGTGTCTCGGGTGCCTCCCCGGGAGTTAACGTCCGTGAAGCTTTTTTCCACACTGAGAATGGTGCTCGTTTGTGGACTCGTTGCCACGGCTAACGGGGGCTGCCGTCCGCAGGACAACATCACGCAGTACGACGTCCCGAAGGTGGAAGCCATCCAGCTTCCGACCCCAACTGGTAAAGGCAGCGCGTCGAATTCCGCGGGGGAACCGCAGCGGATGCTCGGGGCGATCATTCCGCATGACGGACAATTCTGGTTCCTTAAACTCACCGGTCCGCTCGATGCCGTGGCAAGCCGCGTGGCCGAATTTCGCCAGGTCGTGCAGTCGATGACGTTCAACGATTCCGGCAAGCCGCAATGGACGCTGCCCGGCGGGTGGTCGCAACAA
Source organism: Planctomycetaceae bacterium (assembly GCA_021732785.1). GTDB lineage: Bacteria > Planctomycetota > Planctomycetia > Planctomycetales > Planctomycetaceae > DSVQ01. The sequence goes on along the minus strand of JAKFUG010000006.1, from coordinate 114,804 downwards.
CCTTCGAGTGGCTTACGGTTCGCGACACTGGTCATCGACACCCAGCCCCCGCTGGAAACATCTGTCACCGTGCTTCCCGCCGGAGAGGGTGATCAGCAGGAAGGCGTGCTCGCGAACCTGAATCGATGGCGCGGGCAACTCTCATTGCCGCCGATGAAGAGCGACCAGTTATCGAGTGAGACAGAAACGCTCACGCTGCCCAAAGATCACACTGCGGTCTTTGTGAATCTCGAAGGACAAGCGAAAGCGGCCGGCGGCATGGGCGGACCGTTCGCCGGGGGGCGTGGCGGCTTTGATCGCCCGATGGCGGCCCCGCCGATGAACGATGCCGCGAATGCGACGGCTTCGCCCCTGAAAATGACCGCCCCGCCCGACTGGCGGCCGGGCAAATCGGGCGGGATGCGCAAAGCTGCCTATGAAATTGAAGGGGCCGCCGGGAAAGGCGAAGTCACCATCATCGATCTCGCCAAGGCAGCGGGCGATCGTCTGGCCAACGTGAATCGCTGGGCCGGGCAGATCGGTGCGAAAACGTATGACGCCGAGGGATTGAAGGCCGCGTTGCAGCCCATCGAAGTCGGTGCCGACACCGGCGATTATGCGGTGTTGATTGCCCCGCCCGATGCGGAAAAAGGGCAATCGATCCTCGGTGTGATCGTCGACAAAGGGGACAAAACGTGGTTCATCAAACTGCAGGCCACCACGGCGTTGGCGCTGCAGGAAAAGGCCGCGTTTGAAGCGTTTGTGAAGAGTGTACAGTTGCCGTAAGAGAGTGTGAATGGGTCCCTTCTCCCCCGTCCGCGTGGGAGAAGGTGGCCGAAGGCCGGATGAGGGGGCCGGGCGTTTCGATCCGCCCCCTCACCCTGGCCCTCTCCCCCGCAGACGGGGGAGAGGGGACCGGAGTTGAACTCGCTGCCTGCATCGCGTGGGAACGAGTATTATAAAGAGGCGTTCCATGTCGACCGCGACCGCGAATGATCAAGAGCTCACCCAGTATCAACGCGATGGCTCGGGGGTGGGGCCGCTGATGAATGCGGTCTTGTCACCGCTGGCCTCGCTGAAGTTCACCGTTGCGCTGCTCGCGGCGTCGATCTTCATCATTCTCGCGGGGACTCTTGCGCAGGTCGACAAGGACATCGGGCAGGTCCTCGACGAATATTTCCGCACGTGGATCGCTTGGGTCGATTTGAAGATCTTTCTGCCGCCGTCGTTCTGGAAAGCGTTTACCTCCGCCCCCATGCCAAAGATTCCTGGAGTGTTTCCCTTTCCCGGCGGGCAATTGGTCGGCTCGCTGATGGCCTTGAACTTGCTCGCCGCGCATTTGATCCGCTTCAAGGTGCAGGCGAAAGGCTGGCCGCTCATCTCCGGGTTGCTGGTAATTCTCGCGGGGATGGTGCTGACCACACTGGTCATCATGTCGGCCAACAACTCGGAAGGACTGCAGGCGCAACCGTGGGTGTCGTATGACGCCCTGTGGTGGTGCTTCGTCGGTTCGGCAACCGTTACCTACACCGCCATCGTGGCATCTTGGGTGCGACTATCGTTTGGGAAGACCGGGCTTCCGATTTACTGGCTTCACCGTTTAGCCATTCCGACACTGCTGCTCCTTGGGAGTGGGGTTTTCATTTTGCTATCGATGGCGCTCCGCGGCGAGCGGCTCAGCGATTCCGCCATGCGCATCCTGTGGCAATTAACGCAAGGCGGCGGCGTGGGATTGCTGTTGCTCGTCGGTTGCGGCCTCGTCTTCAAGAAGCGGGCCGGTGTGGTGCTGCTGCATGCGGGCATCGGCCTGATGATGTTCGGCGAACTCCTCGTTGGAATCATTGCGGTCGAAGGCCAACTGCAATTGCAGGAAGGCGAAACCGTCAACTTCGTGCAGGACATCCGCACGGTCGAATTGGCCGTGATTGACCATTCCGATCCCCAAGTCGATCACGTCACCGTGATTCCCAAAACGCGGATTGGCTACGCTTCAAAGCCAAATTCGCTGATCACCGATCCGCGTTTGCCATTTGACATCGAGATCAAACAGTTCCTTCAAAACTCCGCATTGCGAAAGCTTCGCAAGGACGACACCAATCTGGCGACCAAAGGCCACGGACTGGAATACTTTGTCGAAAACATTCGCCCCGGCAGCGGGACCGACATGGACAGCAAGGTCGATCTTTCGTCGGCGTACGTGACCTTCAAAAGCAAATCGGGCGAGGATCTCGGAACCTATCTGCTCGGTCTGATTTTCTCGGCTCAGAATGAGAACGAAACCGTCACCGTCGATGGCAAATCGTACGATGTGGCCCTGCGGTTCAAGCGGACTTACAAGCCGTACAAGTTCCAACTGACCGATGCCCGCAAGGATGATTACATCGGGACCGACACGCCGCGAAATTACTCGTCCGATGTCCGGCTGGTGGACGACACCCGCCATGTCGACCGCAATGTCCACATCTGGATGAACAATCCGTTGCGGTTCGCCGGTGAGACATTTTACCAGAGCGGTTACCATCGCGATCCGATGACACAGATCGAAGGGACCACGCTGCAGGTGGTCACCAATACGGGGTGGATGATTCCGTACGTGTCGTGCATGATCGTGGCCATCGGCATGCTGTCACACTTCCTGATTACGCTGTCCCGCTTTCTGTACCGGGCTGAGACAACGTCCCTTAACTTCTTTAACAGCCGTGCGACACTGGCTTGTGGCATCGGTGCGGCGACTCTTGCGGCCTTGATCGTGGCGACGGTAGGTCTGCGGGCTGCATTCCCCAAAGTATCAACAGGCGAGTTCGATCTCGAAGCGTTCGGCTCGATCCCCGTGGTCGCCGACGGCCGCACCAAACCGCTCGATACTGTCGCGCGGAGCAGTCTGCTCGTGATCTCTTCAGGCAAGCAGACTTTCAACGACCACAACGACAAATCTCAACCCGCAATCCGGTGGTTGCTGGATGTGATGGCCAAGCCGGAAGCGTGTTTTAAGCACAAGGTCTTCCGCATCGAGAATCCGGAAGTGCAGCAATTGCTCGGACTCGAATGGCGCGAACGCTTCCGGTATTCGCCCGAAGAGTTCCTGCCCAAACTGGAAGCGCTGACAGAACAGGCCGAGTTGGCTCGCAAGCAGGATAAAGCCAACGTCAGCGTCTATCAGGGGAAGATTCTCGAGCTCGAAAAGAAGATCGGGATTCTCGACCTGCTGCTGCAATCGTTCTCGCCGCCGAACATCCGGCCCGAGACTTGGCGGGAAGATCTCCGCGGGGCGGTACAGCGGCAGCAAGCGCTGCGGCAACGCCACCCGCCGCTGGTCATCCCGCCACAGGAAAAAGGGGGGCAATGGGACACCTTCGCTTCGGGATGGACACGAAATCTGATTCAGACGACGGCTCTCAGCCAGCCCGCGGAAGAACCGGCTGAGGCGATGACCCGCATTCTGGTGGCATATGCCAGCAACAAACCGGACGAATTCAACAAGGAAGTCTACGCCTACAAAGCGTGGCTGACAGATCATCGCCCCGATGATTTATCGCTGTCGAAGACGAACTTCGAATCGTTCTTTAACCGGCTGCAACCGTTCTTTACCGCGCAGATGCTCTACGTCACGGCGTTTATCTTCGGGATTCTGGCGTTGTTCGGCTTCGTGTGGCCAACGTGGGGTTCCGCCTCCACCCGCATGGCGGTGGGGATTGCGATCGTGGCCTTCCTGCTGCATACGTTTGCTCTCTCGGCCCGAATCTACATTTCGGGACGCCCGCCGGTGACCAACCTGTATTCCTCGGCGATCTTTATCGGCTGGGGAGGGGCTCTGCTGGGCTTCGTGTTGAGTATGGCGTTCCGCAACGGTATCGGCTCGCTGATTGGGACCGTCATTGGAACCGCCGCCGCGTTTCTCTCACTCGGGATTGCGAATCAGTTGTCGCTCGACGGGGACACGTTCGTCGTGCTGCAAGCCGTGCTCGATACGCAGTTCTGGCTGGCGACGCACGTCACCTGCATCACTTTTGGTTACATGACGACGTATGTCGCCGGGTTGCTGGGAATCGCGTATGTGTTTCTCGGCATAGCGACGCCGCTGCTCAATCAGAAGTTTGCCCGCGATTTGTACAACATGATGTACGGCACGCTCTGTTTCTCGATCTTCTTCAGCTTTGTCGGCACCGTCCTCGGCGGCTTGTGGGCCGATGATTCGTGGGGCCGGTTCTGGGGTTGGGACCCGAAAGAAAACGGCGCTTTGATGATCGTGCTGTGGAACGCTCTTTGTCTGCACGCTCGCTGGGGCGGAATGGTGAAAGCCCGCGGGCTGGCACTGCTGACGATCGCCGGGAATATTGTCGTCAGTTGGTCGTGGTTCGGTGTGAACGAATTGGGCATCGGTCTGCATGCCTACGGTCAAACCGAAGGCCGGTTGTTCGCGCTATCCATGAGCGGACTGTTCTTCCTCGCGGTGATTGGCGTGGGACTCATTCCCACGCGGTTATGGTGGAGCGAAGGCACTCGTCCGGCCAGAGGCCAATCCCTCGCCTGACCCGCTTGTCGCTTTGCAAATCACCGGGAAGCGCTGGTCAAACAGCGCTTCGTATGGCGTCGGCAAAGCGCCAGCAGGGTGGCGAATTGTCGGAATCGTGGCTGAGCCGGTATACTTCGAGAATCGAGGGTTCCGCCGCGTCTGAAGGGGCACCCATCCGTTCGCACGAAGGACCGTCGCATGGCGACCGATCACGAAATTGAAGCGATTGCCCAGGTTCGCACCCTGCTGACCAAAGTGGGTTTGCGGACCACTGCGGCACGACTGGCGGTCGTGCGCCGTCTGCAAGGGGCCAAGTCGCCGCTGTCGCATGCGGAAGTCGCCGAGAATCTGGTCCCGCTGGGTTTCGACAAGGCGACGATCTTTCGCAACCTCACCGATCTCGTCGATGCGGGGTTGGTCTCGCGGACGGAACTCGGCGATCACGTCTGGCGGTTCGAACTCAAGAATCCCAATCACCCCGACGGCCACCACCCGCATTTCGTGTGTGTCGACTGCGGCAGTGTGACCTGCATCCACGACGGCGATATCCCGAAAAGCTCGCAAAAGAGCTGGTCAAAAGTGGGCCGCGTCACGGAAATCCTGCTGAAGGGCCACTGTCTGACGTGCGTGCCGCAGTAGGATTGAATAAGAAGTTCCAAGCTCCAAATTCCGAGCTCCAAACAACGGATAAATTTCAAATTCCAAACGAAGACAAAGGTGAGTTGATCAATGTCGGTGAGTCAGAGAATATGTGGTAATCCCCGTTTGGAACTTGGAATTTGTGATTTGTTTGGAATTTGGCCCTTGGAACTTGGAATTTTATCCCTATCCAAAATCGCCATCATTTAGGACTCTCCCTCAATGCCTCGTCTCGCTGGTAAAAACGTCTTCGTCACCGGTTCCTCGCGCGGCATCGGCAAGGGCTGCGTTCTGGAGATGGCGAAGGAAGGGGCCAACGTCGCCATCAATTATCATTCGCACCAATCCGAAGCGGAAATGGTCGCGAACGAAGCCCGTTCCTTCGGCGTGAAGGCGATTGTCCTCGGCGGCGACGTTTCCGATCGGGTCCGTGTGGAAGCCATGATTGCCGAAACCGCGGACGCCTTCGGCAGCCTCGATTGCTTCGTCTCCAACGCCGTCTACAGCGACCGTCAACTGATGATCGAAGCCGACCTCGACGGTTTCCGGAAGACCATCGACGTCGGCATGTGGGGGGCCTTCTACGGGGTCCGCGGGGCGGCATTGCAGATGGTCAAGCAAGGCAAGGGCGGTTCTATCGTCGTTGTCAGTTCGCCGCATGCGGTCCTCGCGATCCCCACGGCAATGGCTTACAACATGGCCAAAGCGGCGATCGATCACATGGCCCGCACCGCCGCGGTCGAACTCGCTCCGCACCGCATTCGTGTGAACATCGTCCATCCCGGTTGGATTGATACTCCCGGCGAACGGAAGTTCTTCAGTGAGGAACAACTCGAACAGGGCGGCAAAGCGCTGCCGTGGAAACGTCTCGGCCGCCCCGATGAAGTCGGCAAAGCGGTCGCGTTCGTCTCCAGCGATGATGCGGAATACATGACCGGCGGCACCCTCACCGTCGACGGCGGCGTGGGATTGCCGTGGTGGAGCAACCGTGCCGAAGGGGCATTGTAATTCTCACTCCGGAAGGTCGTGGAAATCTTTCCTGGGTGAGTGCTCATGTCATCGTCAGCCCTCGAAGCTCAACTAAAACGCTGTGTCACGCGCGGACGCATCCTCACCGCGCCGGCACAACTCGCGGGATATGACACCGACGGTTTGGGATACAAAACGTTTCGCCCCGATGCCGTGGTGATTCCGGCCGATGCCGACGAAATGGTCCGCGTCATCCAGCACGCGCAGGAATGGGATGTCCCCGTCTGCGTGCGCGGCGCGGGAACATCACTCTCCGGCGGTCCCGTCGCGGCTCAAGGGGGAGTGGTCGTTCATACTTCGGCACTGAAGAACATCACGCAGATCAACCGTGAAGGGTTCTGGTGCGAAGCGGAGTGCAGCGTCAATCTGCAACGACTCGATGATGCGCTGCTGCCGCATGGATTGTTTTATCCGCCCGATCCGTCCAGCGGGCCGGTGTGTACACTCGGCGGCAATGTGGCGATGAACGCCGGGGGGGCCCACTGCTTCCGGTATGGCGTGACGAGTAATTACGTCCTCGGTGTGGAAGCCGTCCTTCTTGACGGCAGTGTACACCGTTTCGGTGGTCCCGCCGGTGGACGCGGTCCGTGGCGTGAAGACTGGAAACGCTTCATGGTCGGCAGCGAAGGAACGCTGGGGGCGTTCACGCGCTTCTGGCTGCGACTGCTTCCGCGTCCCGAAAAAGTGTGGACGTTTCGGGCGACTTATCCCGATTTGATGACCGCCGAGAAAGCGATCCACGCGCTCGTGGTCCATTCATCGAATCCCGTGGCAATCGAACTGATGGACCCGCGGTGCGTGGAAATGGTCGAGAACAGTCCGATGGCCGTCGGATTGCCCAAAAACGCCTTCATGTTGCTGACGGAGATCGATGGCCCCGCGGCATTGGTGGATGCCCGTGTGGAATCCGTGTCTCAGATCTTGCGCAATGCGGGTGCTCAGGATGTGGTCTTCAGTGACGAAGAAGATCAACGCAAGAAACTGTGGAAGGCCCGCAAAGTCGCCGGAGGGTTGATGGGGCAATTGAGTGCCGATTTCGTGGTGCAGGATGCCGTGATTCCCAAGCGAGCACTCGCCGAATTGCTGCAACTCGTTTATGACGAAGCGGACGCCGCGGGGATTCGCGCGGTGAATGTCTTCCACGCCGGTGATGGCAACCTGCATCCCAATTTTCTCTTCGATTCCCGCAATCCCGGCGAGTTGGAAAAGGTCGAACACATCGGCAAACGGCTGATGCAGCGCGTGGTGGAAGTGGGTGGCACGCTCTCCGGCGAACACGGCATCGGCAACGACAAAACCGCCTACATGCCCCTCGTCTTCGGCCCCGATTCGCTGCGGCTGCAACTGTTGATCCCCACCATTTTCAACCCGCGACACCAGCTCAACCCTCTCAAAGTCTTCGCGAATCGCCGCTTTGAATCGTCCACGTCAACATCGCCGCCGGCCAAAACCAACGGGCATCATGCGGCAACTTCCGAACGCCTTTTTGAACCGTTCCTCGACACGATTGATGGCATCGCTTGCATCTCCGCGGATGCCGTGGCGGAGGACATCGAGCGCATCGCCGGTCCCCATCGGTGGCGATTTCCATTGCTGCTCGATGATCACACGCCACTGCGGCAGCAAGTCGACGCCACTGGTTTCGCCCCGGCGTCATCGCGGTTCGGTCCATACTGCGACAATATCGTCGGCATGAACTGGCGGCTCCCCAACGGTCGCGTGATCCGTGTCGGCGAGCGCGTCGTGAAGACGACCACCGGGTATGACCTGTTCCGCTTTCTGCTCGGTTCGGGACAACGTTTCGGCTCACCGATCGATTACGTGTTGCGATTGCGACCGACGAGCGAGGTCAATGCCGTCATCACGATGTCCGGCCGCGCGGAAGCCGTCGTTACCGCGGTGCCACCGTTGCTGCACGATGGCTGGATGCACTGGTTCGATTCCATCGATCTGCTCGTCAATGGCGACGACACGCAGTTACGAATCGGGATCGCGGCTCAAGCTGATGAATGGCCGGTTTACACGTTGTTTCTGACGGAATTCGCTCGAAAACAGCACTTGGCGATCACCATCAACGACCACGCGCCTCCATTGCGGGATGGTTGTCCTGACCTCGTTCTGAAAACCGCGCCGGAGCATGTCGTCGGTTTGGCTCGCGAGATCGCCAGACGGGGAGTGCAGGTTGTGGCGCTCTGTTATACCGGCGTGATCCATGCTTATGGTGACTCCGCGACGATGGCAGCGCTCATTGCTCGGCATACGGAAGCACTGCACAAACTCGGTGGTGACTGGCACTCGCGCCATCGTCCGGCGCTCACTCCCACCGCGGCTGAATCCGTCTGGATCACACACCTGGAACACGCATGTCGGCTCCCGTGAACGCTGCTCCCGTTGAAAACCGTTGCGCACCGCTCGATCCCGATCTGCTGAGCAGTTGCGTCCATTGCGGGTTGTGTCTCGAGGTCTGCCCAACGTACCAGCTCACCGGGGACGAGAACAATTCGCCGCGCGGGCGGCTGCGGTTGTGGCGCGAGGAAGCCGACGGGCGGTTGCCGCGGGATGAGTGGACCGACTTCTACACGTCGGAATGCGTCGGTTGCCTGGCGTGCGAATCGGCGTGTCCGGCCAATGTGCCGTACGGCAAGATTTTTGAACACGTCCGTCATGAGCATGTCGCCACCGGTCGAGCGAAACCATCACTGTTATTGCGCGGCATGGCGAAACTCGTTGCCAGGCCTGCGCTGATGAATTGGGCGTTTCTGCCGGCGCGGGTGTTACGGACCGCAGGACTGTTGCCTCACCGGTTCGTCTTTGCGGGGCAACCTTCGGCGACGCAATCGACCGCGGAGTATGCCGCATGGCTCATGTCCCGCCGCCAGCCAACGGGCCCGCGCGTGGCGCTCCTTACCGGCTGCTTGATGGAATCGTTGTTTCGCGAAATCAACTTTGCCACGGTGCGGGTGCTGATCGAGAACAACGTGCAAGTGATCGTTCCACGCGATCAAGGTTGCTGCGGTGCGTTTCAGGAACATACCGGTCTCGACGGCGTCGTTGCCTTGCAAGAGCAAAGCCGGCGCGTGTTTGGGCCGCTCGACATCGATGCCGTCGTGACGAATTCTTCCGGCTGCGGGCACGCACTGGGGAAGACGCTGAAAGGAACCGTCCCGGTGCGCGACGTGCTGAGTTTTCTCGGCGACATCGGCCCGACACGAAGACAACGCGAACCGAATGGCACCCGGGTCTATGTCGACCTGCCGTGCCATCTCGTGCATGGCCAGAAGGTGCCAGAGATTCCGCGGTCGGTGCTCGACGCCACCGGCTACCGTTGGGAATATGCTCCGAACGCCCGCGACTGCTGCGGCTCCGGCGGCGTGTATAACATCGAAAAACCGGAGAACGCGCAAGCCATCCTGGCTCGTAAAGCCGCGTTCCTCAACACCGCCGAAGGTTCACCGACCATCCTCGCGACGGCCAATCACGTCTGCCTGATGCAATGGCACTCCGCCGGAAAAACGGGTCTGGTGAAACGGCCGTATCAGGTCGCTCACGTTATCCAACTGCTGGATTCCGTCGCCAGTCCAATTGATAACCGCATCTGATTCCCGGAAGTCCAAAATGGCAAGAGACTACTTTGCGGAAATGTACGTCGCGGGTTTGATGGCAGATGCGGGGTGGAATATTTACTTCCCACACCGGGACAAAGGTTTTGATTTCATGATCACCATTGAGGACGCGACACATGCTCTCGTCCGTCCTGTTCAAGTGAAGGGACTGTACCCCACTGTTGGTAAGGGGGATCGTGCCACTTACGGATATGCCGGACGACTGACAGCGTTGCATCCCGAAATGGTCCTCGTGCTGGTCTTTTTTGCACCGGGAGCAACGGAAGGAACTCCGCAACATATTGCGTACATGCCTCAGCATCGAATCAAGCCCCGTTTGCGTGGCGGGTATCGTTGTGTGCCGACAACCTTGAAAGACGGTATCGTTGCACCTCGCCCAAGTTCGCTATGCTGTTTCGACCAAGCTGGATTGGCAGCGCTCCGCGATCGAAACTGGGCAAAGGCAATCGGAGACTGCTCGGATTCGTGAATTCCGCCATCGGCCTCATCGGACCGTCACTCATGAACATCTCCCAAGCGCTCTCGTTCGTACTTATTCTCACCGCGTCATCCTTTGCCGATGACCCGCGCACGGTCTTTGAGCGTCGTATCCTGCCGATTCTCAATTCGCCGAAACCCTCCAGTTGCGCGGAGTGCCATCTGAGCGGCGTCGATTTGAAGGACTATTTGCGGCCCGATCCGACGGAGACGTTCGTGGCCTTGCGCGATGCGGGGTTGATCGACGTGAAGAAACCGAAGGAATCGAAGCTGCTCACCTTCATTCGCCGCAAACCGGAGAAGACTTCTCTGATCCCCGCTTCCGTACGGGAAGAAGAACTCGCCGCATTCAGTGCGTGGATTGAAGCCGCGGCGGCCGATCCGAAGTTTCGTGACGCAAAGCAGAAAGTGACAACGACCGGACCGAAAGTCCCCGTCGAAGTGGTCCGACACGGGCGCAGCGATCAGGTGCTCGCTTCGTTCGTGGAACACATCTGGTCGGAATCCTTGCGCTGCGCGGCTTGTCACTCGCCGCGGCTCAACAAAGAGCAGGTGAAAAAGCACGGCGAACGCATCTCGTGGATCGTTCCCGAAGATCCCGCCGCGACGCTGCAAAAGCTGCTCGATCAGGGACTCATCGACCTCGAAAAGCCGACGCAGAGCCCAATTCTGTTGAAGCCCACCCTGCAAGTGGAGCATGGCGGCGGACAGAAAATGCTGATTGGCGACCGGAGCTACAAACAGTTCCTCGCCTTCATCGAGGACTATGCGGCGTCGGCTCAAGGCCAATACCGCGCAGCCAGAGATTTGCCCGCGCCGCTGGCGGAAGTGGGCCGTGCGACCGACATCTGGTTCAAGTTGACCGATGTGCCCGAATCATTCGACAAGCTGTTGCTGCAGGTCGATGTCTATCGGACCGACGCGTCGCAACCGGGCGGCTGGTCGCGAGACCGCTGGGCAACAGGTGACCGCGCGGTCTTCGGCAAAGGAAAGTTATGGCAGCAGCACTTGACCGTGACCGCCCCCCGCAATTCGCAGCGCGCGAAAGATTTGGCTGCCAAGCCAATGCTTCCCCCCGGCAAATACCGCGTGGTTGTCTCAGTGGATCGGACCGGTCGGCTGGCGAAAAATCCACAGGAAACGGTGAATGAACAAGATCACGTGGCCACGTTCGAGATCGAATCCCAATGGCCGACCGGCTATGGCGCGATGACAGCCGCCAAAATGCCGGCGCTGCGACAATAATGCTTCACCGGCTGTTGATCATCGCCGCGAACATTCCGTTCCAGGTGTAATCCTTTGCCGTCACCGCGATCGGCAATCCGGCCTCTTCGGCGGCAGCGGCGGTGACGGGGCTGATGGCACACAACCGGGTGCGAACGCCGAGTTGTTGCCGGGCCACGGGACTTAACAGCGTCGACAGATTACGGGCGATGGACGGACTCGACAGTCCGATCCAATCGACTTCGCCTCGTTCGAGCATTGCCAGTTCGGTCGCGGGCAAAGCCGCTACATCACGATTGGTATAGACCACGATTTGTTCCAACTGCGCCCCGGCTGCGGCCAAACATTGCGGCAAGACATCGCGACCGCGATCGGCCCGCGCCCATAACACGCGCTGGTCTTTCACCAGCGGGGCAAGCCTCTCGGCTAATGCCTCCGCACGATACTCATCGGGCACCACATCACAGCGCAAGGAAAACTCGACGAGTGCGGCAGCCGTGCTGGGGCCAATCGCGGCCAATTTTGTATGGGCCAATCGACGCACATCGCCACCACGTTCCCACAAGCGCGTGAGTAATCCACGGACGCCATTCACACTGGTGAAAATCAACCACTCGAACTGATCCAGCCGATCCAGCACGGCGTCCACGGCGACCAGGTCTGGTGCGGGGCCGATCGCGATGGTTGGAATCACGACGGGTAACGCACCGAGCGCGACAGCGCGATCGATGGCCGAATCCGCTTGTTCCTCGGGCCGCGTAATCCCAATCACCTGGCCAAACAGCGGGCGATCTTCAAACCATTGGGCTTGGCCACGAACGCTCACACATTCCCCGATGATGACCAGGGACGGCGGCGACAATTTCGCCGCCGCCACCGCGTCCGGTAAGTCCGACAACGTTGCCGTGACTGTGCGCTGCCGCGGCGTTGTCGCCCGGTTAACCACCGCCGCCGGTGTTGACGGCGGCTTCCCCGCGGCGATCAACCGTTCGGCAATCTGCGGGAGTCGATGCAGTCCCATGTAAAAGACCAGCGTGCCAGGAAACCGCGCGAGGGCTTCGTAATCGATCGCCGATTCTGGCTTCGTCGGGTCTTCATGGCCGGTGATGAACGCGACCGCCGAAGCATGATCGCGATGGGTCAGCGAGATTCCGGCATACACCGCGGCCCCCGTTGCGGCGGTAATGCCCGGAACAACTTCAAAAGGAATCCCCTCGGCAGCAAGCGCCGCGGCTTCTTCACTGCCGCGACCGAAGATGAACGGATCGCCCCCTTTGAGCCGCACCACCGTCAGGCCCGACTTCGCCGCCGCAATCAGTTCGCGATTGATTTCGGACTGATCGAGATGCCGCTCGCCGGGTCCCCCCACCCGGCACGTCCGCTGTGCCTTGGCGTGGGAATGGCGCAACAGCAGCGGATTCACCAGGCCGTCATACAGCACGAGATCGGCTTGTTCCAAACAGGCCTTTCCGCGCAGCGTCAACAAACCCGGATCGCCCGGCCCGGCACCGACGAGAAAAACGCGACCGGGCATGGATCCGTGGTCCGTGGTTAGTTGTTCGTGGTCCGTTGCCAGTGGTGATCGAGGAACCGTGTTACCGTCCCCTCCCAACGGACAATCGCCTACTTTTCGGTAACCCAGATATTCCGGAACCGCACCGGATCGCCGTGATCCTGGAGGAACAACGCGCCGGGTTTCTGATCGGCTTGTCCGCCGCCAGGTGTCGTCTTCAACTCCAGTTCATCATGAATCATCACGCCGTTGTGCTTGATCGTACATTTCCCTGGCGCGGTGACTTTTCCATCGGCATCGAACTTCGCCCCGGTGAATTCCACATCGTAGGTTTGCCATGTCAGTGGCGGCAGGCACATGTTGGTCATCGGACGCGAGTTCTTATAGATCCCGCCACATTCGTTGTCTTCCCCGGTGAGGCCGAACGAGTCGAGGATCTGGCATTCGTATTGATCCTGCAAATACATCCCGCTGTTGCCGCGTGCCTGACCCGTGGCGTTCGGCATGAACGGCGTGCGGAATTCCAGGTGCAACGTGAAGCTGTCGAACTTGGTATGCGTTCTTGTCCCGACACCCATCAGTCCCCCTTCTTCCATTTTGCCCGGAATCCACGCATCGACGTTACTGCCATCGAAGAGCACGGAAATCACTTTGGACCCGGCGGGAGGTTTCATCCCGATCGTGGGTGATGTCCGGATCATTTTTTTGAGGTCCGCTTTCTTATCGGCCCAGGTCAGGGTGAGCGTTTCGCCATCAATGACGGCACTCCCTCCGTCGCCTTTCAGCGTGGTTTTGCCCGCTTCGGTCGCCCCCGACAACGCATGACGGCCTTTGCCATCCCATCCGGCACCGGGCAATCCGCCGGGCAGCACAACCGCGTCAAATTTGCCGCTTCCCCGAGCAATCACCTGCACTGCAATCCCCGCATCGCCGAGTTTGCCCGTGTACTCGCCCTGCACTGCGAAGTCCGGTCCGGCTTCCTGAGCATCAAGGAAGGCCTTCTTCGTTGGATTCTTCGGATCGTCGGCCGCCATCAGCGAAGTCGCCATCATTAACCCCGCGAACAAAGTCAAAGACCAGAAGTTCTGCATCGGAAAGGGCTCCCTGAATCCGGCTTGAGTCGTGCGCATCAAGTAGTGTGAATCACAGTTCGACACCGTACCAAGCGGCAACGATTGTCGGCAACCAAGCGAGCGGACTGCGCTAACGTAACCGTCAGGAACCGGCACCGTACATGGGCGAGTTTGAGCGTGGCTTAAGGAAACACTCTTCGCCCGCGCATTTACAGGGGAAAGCTCCGATTCAAGTCGGGATCGACCAGATCACTGCCGAGTGTGTAGTGTAAGTTGAATGCTGAGAAATACCGCAAAGCCTTTTGCAATATTGGCTTGCGGCGATTTTTCAATTTTCTCGCTCGCCAAACTCACTGTCAGGCTAGATTTCATGAACGCCAGTCGTTAAAAATCCGATTATCTTGTGGACCGGAAGAATGCGAACACTCCCCCCAAGCGGAGTGTCCGTTGCCGGTGTCACAATATCGGGGGGTTAGCTCAGCTGGGAGAGCGCTTGCATGGCATGCAAGAGGTCAGGGGTTCAATTCCCCTACCCTCCACTTTCTGGAACAAGAAGCCCTTCGGCAAGTATGTCGAAGGGCTTTCTTATTTCAGGGCAAAGAGTTGCGTCAACGAGTCGGCAGTTCAACCAGACGATTTCGAGGATCTTACGTTTTTCGGCATAGTCAGACGTAAGCCATTTACTCCGCAGGGTTTGAGAAAGTTCAAACACCCTCGATGCTAATTCGGCGTTTTCGTCGCGAGTTCGATTCAGAACTTCCAGTTGCAGCATTATCGACGCAAGTCGGTCGCGAAGTTCGGTTTGCTTCCGGTTGAAGGTGTCGTCATCGATTTGTCCGTCAATGCGGAGATTGAGCAGTCGATCTTGCTGAGCGGCGATGAGCGTTTCCTGTCTCTGAAGTTCCGCCCGTTGCGCTCGCGTGTCGGCCTGGGCGTCTTTTGTCTTCGAGGCCAGCACTGCCCGGAACCAGTCGCGAACGTTTTCGTCTTCAATCCGCATCTTGTCGAAAATGGCGAGTACCTGCCGGTCGAGTTCGGCTTCGGTCACGCGGGTGCGGGGATGATCCGGCTTGTTGTATTTGGTGCAGCGATAATAGAGGTAGTCGCGAGGCCCGCTCTTCGTCTGTTTGATTTTCCATTCACCCGTAATTTTGTGCCCGCAGTGCCCGCATTCGATCAGGTCCGAAGCAAACGTCATCGTGTGCGTGACCTGCTTCTGGTTACCAAGTAGCGCTTGCACGCGGTCCCAAGTCGCCCGGTCAATGATCGGGGCATGCTTTCCAGGGAACCAATTGCCCCGGTAGCGAACCTCTCCGATGTAGGCTCGGTCGGTCAACATGTTATGGACTGACGTACGGCTCCAATCGGGATTGCCAGGCCGATACACGACACCATCCGCTTTGAACCGCTTCACGATGCCTTCAAGCGTGTGATTCTCGAAAGCGTAGAGATGGAACATGCGGCGAACGTTTGTCGCCTCGCCTTCGTTCAATTGAATGACGCGGCGACCATTGGCTCTGATGTTTTGATAACCATAAGGAGCTCTGCCAGGGAACAGTCCTTCTTGAACGCGCCGATTGATGCCCAGGCTGATATCAACAGCCATTTGCTCGGTGAAGAAGCTTGCCATGTTGGCCAGTGTGCGTCGCATCATGCGACCGGCCGGATTGTTGTCCGTCTGCTGCGAAATCGAAATGAACGGAACCTGGTATTCGGATTCGAGCCGTTCCAGTTCAACGTAGTCAAACAGGTTTCGAGCCGCCCGGTCGACTTTGTAGAACAGCAAGCCGTCAAGTTCGACGCAGTGGCGTTTGGCGTACGCGATCATCTCCTTGAAGGTCTTGCGTTCGTCTCGCTTACTGGCTGTCTCTGCGATTTTGAAGAGCTTGACGATCGTCCCGCCGTGTGATTCCGCGAAGCGTTTCAGGGCATCTTCCTGAACATCCAGCGAAAAGCCTTCTCGCTCCTGCTCACGACTGCTGACTCTCGCCAGTGCGACGTATCGTTTCATCTCCATGTCCCTTCGACAACAACTCGAACATGCGATCCGCTCCCATGATGATCTCCAAGGCATCCTCCGAGATCAACTGGTCTGGGTAAAATGGTTGCCAAATGCGGATGGTGTGCTCAAGCAGTTCGACGGTGATCCATTGGGGTGCGCCCGCTGGAACGGAGAGCGGCGGAGGCTTCGGCGAGCGGTCAGGGGGATTCGGCATCGTCGAACGCTCCTTAGAAAAGCCTGCGTTCAACTTGATTGCCGTAGACGGTCCACCCCGTGTTGGGGAGTTCTTCGCGGCCGTAGAGTTCCAGATAGGGGCCGGGACTGACCTGTTCGATGAGGCCGCGAAACAAGAATGGCTTTCGGCTATGCACCGTGCGGCGGGCGAGTTGCCAGCTTTGGAACGAAAGATCCCCTCGGAGGCCGAGAAGCAAGAATTCGTGCGACACCCGCCAATAGTTTCCCATGCCGATTTGCGGCTTGATCCACACTAGACAGGACTTATAAGTGAATCCCCATTCTCGGATGATATCGAACGCTTCACGAAGAAAAGCGTTTGTCGTCCACAAGTGCAGATGAGCCTGCTCAGTTGCGAGCACTCGGACTGGTTCGCTGCGGATTTCCTCCATCGTCATCGTGCGATAGTGGTTTTCGGCGGCTCCGCGTGCAGCAGTGTTGGAATAGGGCCACGACGGATCGGCGTAAATCGTCGAGAACTTCGCCCCCGATACAATGAGGTGCGACAAGTCACGAACAATCGACGGAACGCCAGTTTGCTCGGGTAAGTCGCCAAAGCTTGCTGGCTCGTCTGAGGCTTGTTCGGGATTTGGAGGGATGGATGTCACGAGTTGCGAACCTGCTGTTGTTGTATGATCCAAGTTTGGGCGACATCGAGAGCCAGTCGAACCAGAGCGATATCGTCTCGTTCGAAGCGTGTGGACTCTTTCCAGAGATCGCCGTTGCGATAGAGGCGAGTGACCGTAATCGTGTGCCGCAGGTGACCGCGTGTGTGCTTCTGCCAAATCCGAATCGTGATCAGTCCCCGACGGATTTCATGAATGGGAGACTTGGCCATTATCTTTCTCCCTTGTCCAGAGCGGCGGAATCCCAGCGAACGGTCAGCTCATCCAGGTCCGTGACAAGCGTTCGCAATCGCTCACGGTCGTCTGCATTGAGGCAGCCATCATCGACGATCACCGACGCCATGACTTGCACCAGCTTCACAAGGTGGGACAGATCTGCTGGTTCAAACAGCGGGTTGAACGATTCCAGCACTGTTGGCCCGCGAACTATGTTGAACCGATATTTCCACTCGGAATGCTCGCTGCCCGCTTTCCAAAGCAAGGATGTCAGTCGCCCAGCGCCGACGAAGCTGTATGGCTTTTTGCCAAACTCCTCGTCGGAAGGTTCGGTCATCGAAGGCTCCATCGAATTCATCGAAAATCTCGCTTCGGCCAAGGGCCGATAAAGGGTGTTGGGAAAAAGTGGTCGGCTGGCGAACCAGCCGACCGAAAACCAACATGCAAAACCTGTGTAAAACCCTTCTCTCAGTATTCTTCTGGAAGCAAAACAGTCGTCAGGGAACGATCCCATTCGGTGATAATCCAGAATCGGGTGCCTTGATTGCTGAGGTACCGAGACAAAAGGCGCCCCTCATGCTTGAGAGCCTCGTCGTTCAGTTTCCAGTCCCCTTCGCAAATGTCGCCCCAGTCACCCTGGACATGACGCTGCATGCTTTCCCACACTTCGCGTGCGGGAAGAACTTGCAACGCCCCCCGAGTAATCATCACCTGTCCCAGCAAGAACCTTCCGTTTGATTTCACAGCCGTCATCGTGATAGCCTCCATTTCGAGTAGGCCAGCAGGACTTGCAGTCCTGCCAGCGGGTTGAACAACTACTCGTTCACCTCTGAGTCACTGGGAGCGGATTGCTCCCAGATCCAATTGAATGCCATCTCGACAAGCTTCGAAACAGTCAGCAGATCGTCTCGACGAAACGTCGACGTATCTTTGAGTTGCTCCTTGTCTCGGTAGCTGCGCGTGACGGTGACGGTGAACCATGTCTCACCGGTCTTTTCAGACACGTTGAGCCAGATTGCCGCCCGAATCACACCAGAACGGATTTGATGTGCGGGTTTATTGTTTGCCATATTGGCCTCCTAAGTTGCGCGACCGACGTGCAGGAATTCCCGTCCTCGTTGATCGCAGTTCATCAAGACGATGACGTAAGTCATCGCCGCTCTTTGGCTCGGCAAGACGAGCCGTAGAACCTCTTCTCTGATCACCTGCTTGTCGAAACTCACCTCCCTTGACAAACAAAAAGGGCTCGTCGACTTCATCGCTCGACTGTGCGTCCGCGACGGCGCGGCCGATCAAGTCGAAGGCGTCTGACAAATTCACCGCGATGTAGAACAACACGGCGAGTACGATGCCGATCAACGTGACCTGAGTGATCAGGATTGGCACGGTAATCGGGAGCAACAGGACGGATCGCATCGACAGACGTTTTCCATCCCGCCACCAGCGGACGAATCGAAAGTATCGAAATACCCACATATTCATTTCCTCCTGCTTCGCTGTCGTCAGCCCCATGCTGACGGCAGTTGGATGACTGGCAGTCAGAACTGTCAGTCATCCCAATGAGGAATCCGCTTGCCCTTTGTTTTCTGTCGCTCTCGGGCCAAGAGCCGTTTACAAACCCACAACGTCGGGGAATGTGTTTCTCAGCGGCACCAACAACTCCAGGAGTTTGGGAACGCATTGCGATTCACACCGAATGCCACACGTACGAAGTGTGGCCGCGATGTCATTGAATCCGGCTGCTTTGGTTTCGGTCGGTACCAACCATGTCACTTCGAACTGTTGCCTGGAAATCAGTGGGCGAAACGCGGCATCGCTCGCATGTCGTTCGATCAACTCTTGTGTGTGCTGGCGAATTCTCGACAGCGGCGCAAGATGCGTATCGACTCGCACGAAGCCTAAGATTGGTGATCCGTTCGTCCCGTCCACGTAGTAACCGGACGGCAGTCCAGATCGGAACAAGGTCGGAAAGTACTGATTGATGTCGCGATGAGTTAACAAGTTTCGCTTCGTGGTGTCCGCTCGACAGAACAGTTGAATCGCGACGGCACGCGCTACTGCCAGCGCCGTAGGAAGGTTGCGTCGGCGTAAGCAGACGCAACGGTCCCCAGACACCGCATCAAACATCAGAAGTTCCGGGCAGGTCTGCACGGCTGTCGTGAGTTCGCCAAAAGGTTGCGGTCGGTCTGCGAGCAGCAGGTCCAGCAGTGCGATGCGGTAGCGACGCACTTCGTTCATGAGTCCCGAGAGAGAGCGATGGGGATTCATGCTTCACCACATTTCATAAGGCAGGCGGCTCACTCGGCAGTATTCGTGGAACGTCTCCACTTGCGACTGCGAGTACGCCCCCGCCGACTCGATCACGCGGCGGGGTTGCCGCTGTGAATCGAACAAGAAGGCATCAGGGTTTTTGACGCCGCGTTCGGCCATCGGCAGGGCCTCTTCGCCAACCCAGCATTCCGCCAGTTCGGACAGTTGCCGCCGATACAGAATGAACACTTCGGCCAGCAACAGGTCATGCCGTTGCTCAATGACGCGAATGTTGTGGCCAGACCGCGATCCAAAGAGACGGCCTGCCAATTCGGTTGCCTGATAGACGGTGAGCGTCGTTGACGGGCGGTTCCATCGCGCGCGAATTGTCTGGGATAATCGCCACGTATCGGGCTTGGGGGCTCCCGGCTTCCAAGTGAAGAGAGGCACCTTGCCAATTTGTGGCGGCACCACGTTCCACACTTCGCTGCGAATCAGTTGCGCGGCGGTCAGCTTCACAATACTGACCGCCAGCGCTTTGGTGGCATTTTCGGTTTGCCAGCCCCGTTCGAGTTGCTGTTGCGACAGGACTCGGATCTGACAGGTCAGGGATGTCATGATTTCGGTTTCCACTTTCGTCCAGGGCATGGGATTGGGGCTTTCAATTGGAGTTGTCGGCCAGGAATTTGCCGAACAAGTCCGGTTCGTCGCCGATCGTTTCTTCCGTCACTAAAGGACCGCGTTTCTTGCGCCCTTTGGGCAGTGCCTGATTCGGCGTGCTCCAATCACAAGGCACGAATGAGCCGGACGTCGCTGACGGCCACGGCGCGTTCTTGCGCGCTTGGAACTCCGTTTCTGAAATGTGAAAATCCGATTCGACAATGACCGGCATCCCACCGAACTGGCTGTAACCGGCACCACGCGTCACCAGTGCGATGCTCTTCCGTGGATCGTCGCTGGCAAGTTTGATGTCGTTGATGCTGAGTCGCGGGGCAAGGAATTGATTGCTTCCACGGGATGTCGTGGTCCGCACCTCCCAGCCATCGCGTTGCCGTGATGTGGACTCGGAATGCAGCAGATCGACGGTTTGACCACTGGCCTTCGAAAGTCGCTCCTGCTCTTCTGGCGAAGAGACGGCATACCACTGCCGATACCGACAGTTCGCTTCGACCACATGAATCAGGTCGTCCCGTTTGAGATCGAGCATCGACTGATTGGCCAAGATGACGCCGATGTTCATGCTGCGGGCGATTTGCAGAATTGCATCGACATTCTGCGCCGCCACACGCTGAAACTCGTCGATCATCAAATACACTTGTCGTCGTTGTTCTGTGAGCGTGGCCGTCGTCAGCAGCATGAACATCGCCAGTCGCGCAATCTCGGGTGACGAACCGGGGCCCAGTGTTGTGGACAGGTGGAAATAGAAGATCTCCTGGCGAGCAAAAAGCTGTGCGGGGTCCATCGCCTGTCGAGTCACCTCCGGCGACGGGGTTTGCTCGGGTGTCACATTCAACGGTTTGAATGACGCCAATCGGTCTGCGATCATGCGGACATGGTTTCCGGCGTCCGACTGACCGTCACTCAGCCCATGGGCCTTGGAGCGAGACGTGACGAAGGCGATTCTGTCGGAGAGTTCCGAGAACGAACCCACCTGGGGAAAGGCCCGCAGTGTGGCGTGTAGCACACTGGCATTGGCCGAACTGTAGAAGCCTCGCCCATAATCGGTGCCATAGGTCAAACCCAATGCACCGCACAGTACGTCGGTTCGCTGGAACAGATTCAGTCGCTGCCAACACGGAAGTTGAAATGGATTGAACGCAAAAGTGGCGTGATCCTCGCGGATGCTGAAATGCCGAACCGGGATCGGCGAACTGCCGTTGCCATACTGTTTCGCACAGACATTCAACGAAGACAGGATTTCTTGTGAATCGCCTTTGAGGTCAATGACCATCAGGCTGCTTTGCCGGTCGGCGATCAATTGTTCCGCGAGTGGAATCAGACCTCGGGCCGTCTTGCCGGAACCGCTGTCACCGAGAATGTGAGCGTGTTCTCGGAATACGGCGCGCGGCACGAGCAGTGGTGATCCATCGTGAGCAACTCGACCGAGAAAGATGCTGTCGCGCTCAACGGGATTCGAGGAATTGCGAATCGATTCCGTCACCACGTTCCAGTCAGCGGATTGTGATCCAGGCGAAGTCGGCAGGCTGAAGCGACAGATTGCGGGAAGAGCGACCAATATCAGCAGGAGAATGGCAACAGCTACCGGAAGACCAATCAACATGAACGTCAATACGGTCCACAGCACCGCGTGGGCCGCCCCCAGCGTGACGGGAGCATTTCCCCAGACTAATTGCGACATGGGACTCCGCGAGGCCAGCAGCAATGTCATATCGCTCACCAGCCAGACGGTCATACCGAGTCGGAGAGTCAGTGGTCCCGCAGGACTGGACAGTATTCCGGGAGCCAATTCATCGTTCCGGTTATAGGTACACCACGAGTACCACGCCGTCGCCACATCTGCTGTGATCCGGAGCGGGTCGCCAATGCACAACAACACGACGATTCCGCCGACGAAGACCATCATCCAAAAGGACGCCGTGCTCGGTGCGACTAATGCGAGACCAACCGGCAGCACCAGCAGCGCACAGAAGATTGTGAATACATCCCAATGCCCGCGTTCTGCATCGGCCACAACGCGATCGCACGGAAAACTCGTCGCCAGATAAACGTAGTGCCGAGCGAATTCTCGCCCCACAAACGCGGCACATGTGGTAGTCAGCGCAACTCGCGTGAGAAACGGCAGTCCGTACATATGGATGGCAAACGGGATGGCCAACAGGAGGAAGTGCGGCTGGTAGACGGTGGCCGCTTGCCAGAGCCGAATCATGCCATGAATCATCACAAACGCGGCTACTAAGTTGAACGGAAACGAAAGGCGGAAGACGTCAGCAAGCCAGTCTCCCGCGAGGCAGATTCCAGCGACGAGGAAGAGATTACGCAGCACAATGCGGGAGAAGGTCGTATCGGCTGCTGGGTCCGCAGAGTTATGGGCAAACTGCAATCGCAAGTCTTCCGTCGGAAGCCTGTCAGTCTGCACCGGATTGCCCGAGTGTTGGAAATACGTATCGCGAGGCATCAGTTGGACTCCTTATTGTTGTCGGAGATGGAGTAAGGTCAGACGTGGAATTACGGTGAGGTGCAAACGGGCATTGAATTGCCACGACAGTTCTTCGATGGCCTGTCGGATCAGGCGGGCTTTGCTGGCGGTGGTGGTCAACACGACCAATTGAAATCGTTGTTGATCAACAAGCTGTTGGAACTCGGGGATTTCCAGTCGTCTTGAGCAATCCACCGCAGCTTTCCTGGCGACGTGCTGAGGCGAGCCGCCCAAATCCACGCGAATCAGTTCCAACACTCCTCCCGCTGTCCGACAGTACGGTGCATGCAGCAATTCACCGGGCAACCACGGAGCCAGCGCTGTGAGTTCGGAAGACGTGAGCCGTGACCGTTCTCCATGCGTGGCATAGAGCAGTACGGCATAGTCAATTGGCAAGGCTTGCGGTCCCAGTGGCTCGGTTCGCCTGGGGGCATACCCAAACTGTCGAACGGCTTGTGGTCCGAGCGTGAAGTAGTCCTCGGGCGGAATCAGCGGATAACGCTGCAACCACCCCTGCCGACACATGCGGGCAGTGACTTTCGTCACGGCGTTGAGCGACTGTTCGGCAAAGATGAGTCGCCGATAGGCCGCATTGGTTCCGATCCGATAGCGGTCGGTCATTTGCACGATGCTTTGATCTCGGTCAGTCATATTTTCACCACAAGTGATAAGGGAGTCCGCGTGCTGCGGCGTCATCGTGGAAATCAGCCACACGGGCGGCTCCGTAGCTACCGCCAAATTCAATCAGTAGCGTCGGTTCACCGTGTTGGTCCACCAAAGCGGCGTCGGGGAGTTTTTGATCGACACGGGAAGGCGCGAGGATGTCTTCTCCCACCCACAAAGACGTGAGCGTCGAGTTCTGTTTGGCATATCTCAGCCAAACCGCCGTGACGCCGAGGTCATGCGTGATCTGCGTCAGGACGGCCTGGGTTCGAGGGCGGCCTCCGAATTCTGTGATCGTCTTCTCGGTCGGGAAGTAAACGACGGTTGGACGAAGCGAGCGAAACCGCCAGCGATTCTGCAACTGAAAGGCGATGCGATCGGCATCCGGAATTGGCTGTCCCGGTTGCCAGCGCACGACCGGGTCAATTAGTTCCGGAAGCGGTTGGGCGTTGACAATGTGCCGCGTCAACATGCCGCTCGCCGCGAGTTGCAGCAGTCGGCGTCTGGCATTGGCCATGTGGCCAGCCCAGAACGCTTCCGCCGCTTGACGTTGTCCAATGAGTCGGACTCGCAGAGCCAGCGCTTCTAGCAACAGCAGATCGCGACTTCGCAGCCTCAATGCGTTCATCACGACAATCCACCTTCTGCATCTGGGGTGATTTCGTCGTTTCGTTTACGAGGCTTCGGACGTCGGTTCGCATCAGCCAGCGCCAACGGAGCACTCCCCTGAGACGCCTCGAATAACGCCGGGTTGGCCGCGTCGAAGTCTTCGAGCACCTGCTCTGCCAATGGCAGAGGTTTGTCGAGCGTCAATCCCTTGGCCTGGCTGCGAATCAGGTCAGCGATTTCCTGCCTTCCGACGGCTTCGTAACGCTGAGCTTGCTCTTCCAGTTGGTTGTGATGCTCCGCATGATTTAGAATGAGCATCCGCTGGAGAGCGGATGTCAAAAAGCTGCCGATGGTCGGCACGAGACGCTCGACCAGTCGGTCCACGAACCATTGAACATTTTTCTGAAACATGAGGCACGACTCCTGACTTGAAGGGTTGGCAGCACGTGTGTTGAATCGGACTGGTCGCATTAAACGTCCGGTCCGATTCACGCTCCACGCAGGCTCCTTCAATCTCGCGGAATCTGGATTGGCAGCATTGATGGCAGATAATCGGAAGCATCGAACTGTCGTACTCGACCCGGAGCGAATCAGTCGGCTAATGCGTCAGAAGGGGTGGAGTATCGAACAACTGGCGCAGCGGGCGTTGCTTTCCACTGGAAGTGTTTCAGCGGTGTTGAATGCCGCGCATCCCGTCTACTGGGCCACCGCCGAGAAGTTTCGCACTGCGTTCCGACTGGCGAGCATTGACGAATTGCTTCGCTCTGAAGTCGAAGGAATGACGAGCAGTCCGGCACGAATACACGAATGGTTGTTGGAGTCGGCGGAATCCAAGTGGATCACAGCCTCGAATCAATTGCAGTTCCGCATCTGGCGACTCAAACATGAGCACTTGCCGAAACTGGCTCGCGGCAAGTGTTATGACTTGCAGGGGATGGCCAGTGCGGAACGCGAACGGAGTCGGACAGCATTGCTGCGTCACGCGGAAGTCTGTGCGCGGGTTGGCAATCATTCGCACATCATCGGCAACGTCACCACGTTTGCAGGGCCGGGCGACGCCTGCTGGTGGGTGATTGACGAGTGGATCAGCGGCAGCAAGCTGAGCGAGTTGCTCAAGAGGCAACGATTGCCGAGAAACCTTGCTGTTCGAATTGCGTTGGAAACAGCACAGGCAATGGCTCGTCTGAATTTTGCGGGGATCGTCCGTCGCGAACTCTCACCGCAGAGCATCTTGATCGAAGAAGAGTCCGAGCGAACCGTATTGACCGAGTTTGAACTCGCAAAGTTATTGGATGGGAGTCCGACGGTTTCCAACGACGATTGGCCGATTGATCCTTATCGTGCGCCGGAAGCCAGTTCTGAGGATGTCGATCAACGGGCGGACATTTTTTCCTGGGGGCGTGTGACTCTGCATCTCTTGCTGGGCACGCTCCCGGACGAAGGGACGGAACGTGATGCCTTGCGAACTGCGAAACTACCTAAGAACGTCGAACATGTCCTGCTGAAGTCCCTGTCGGTGTCGCGTCGTTCGCGGCCCACTCAGTTTGAGGATGTGATTGTGGTATTTAACGAGTGGAAAGGGTCGGCATGAGTGACGGATTTGATGGAGGACGACCGGCCCGCGTTTCACGCATGAAGGCCACACCCAGCGAACCGTGGCTGAGTGTGCATGCGGTTGCGGAATACACCTTCTGTCCGCGTGCGGGACTGCTTGCTTACGAAAACAAACGCGCTGACCCCGACGATACGCCGCCCGCGTTCGATACACTCCCACGCTTTGAAATCCAGGCGATTGAAGCCGAACTCGCGCGGAACTATCAGCGGCTGATGCGGTGGCTGTGGTCCGTACTCGTGATCGCCGCCAGCAGTCCGATTGCGGTTTACCTGCGACAGTATTGGTATCTGGTGTTGGCTGGCGTGGCGTTGGTGTATCTCACGCATCAAAGCCTCAGCGTGTTGATGGTGCTTCAGGAATTGTTGCGTCGCCGCAAGACCTTGTTGGATGGTCGATGCGAAGAACCCGACCCCTATTCGGAGATCATGCAGCCGACAAACTGGTTCGGCCTGCTGAATCTCGGGTTTGAGTCCCGCGACGTTAAAGATGCGTTGCGCGACAACGATTGGAATCTGGAAGGGAAGCCTTGGCGAATTCTGCAAAAAGGCTCGTTATGCATCCCGGTCTTTCGGACCCGCTCTTCACAGGAAGCTCCTCGGGAACCGCAGATCGTCAAAATCATGGCCTACTGTCGGTTAAGCAGCGTGGTGTTTGGTTCCGAATGTCCATACGGGATCATTCTGACCGGAGAAGACTATTCCGGCTTTGTTGTGCCGAACTGTGAGCGATTTCGGACAGACTTTCACAACAGTCTGGTTTCCCTGCGACATTTGGCTCAGGCTGCGGAACATCGCAACGAGTCAACCGTCACCTATGATTCCCGGAAATGCAGTCGCTGTCCGCTGGGGCAACCACGTTCCGCCCTGCTCGGTCAACGCATCGTGCGTTTCGGAGCGCCGTTGCCGCCATTCAAGAACGATGACGGGCAACACTCGGATTGCGGCGACCGATTCGAATGGGAACCGCCCTATCGTCAGTCGTTCGGGCAAGACAATTAGCGAGTATCGAGCCAATCACTGACTTTCATCATCAACCGAGTCCACAGAGAAACGGGTTCCGGTCGCTGAATCAGATTCACAACCGAGTCCCATTCTGCGAGCCAGTCGATGCCATTGCTGTGACGTTGCTCCGGATCGATGCTGAGGGCGCGGGTCAGAAATGCGTCAATGGCGAGCCAGACACGTCGGTCCAATTTCTGCTGCTCTCGACTGAGCTGGCTGCATGGCACATACAGTGAGTCCTGCTGGCCAACATACTTTGACAAACCGGCACGTCCACCGAGTCCGTCATACGGGAGTTGCAATGCCAACACTTCAAAGCAAACGACCGCCAGCGAGAAATAGTCCGCGCGAAAGTTGACGCCGGCCGCGTCATTCATAATTTCGGGGGCGGCGTAGAGGTCGCTACGACCATCACCCGTGTGACGAACGTGGCTGCGTTCCACACCCCAGGCACTCCCGAAATCGATCAGAGTCAGTTTCCGGGACGTGTGTGAGAGAATGATATTGGCTGGTTTGATATCGGCGTGGATCACGCCGCAGTGACGATGAATGTGATGCAACGCATGAGCGAGTTGACGAAACAGTCGCATCGCTTCAGGGGCTCCCAGCCGCTGTCGCGTGGATTCACGCATCGCTCGAATCCACCACCGCAGATCCCGGCCTTCAATCCACGTTTCCACCGACACGATTTCATCGCGATGGCGGTGAAATTCGACGATCTGCGGCAGCTCTGGGTTGTGCTGCGACAATCGCTGGAGCACGCCCACACGCTGCCAGGAGTCGCCAACATGGGGCATGAACTGCACGATTCGCAAAGCACCTTTCGGACCGGCGATGGGATCGTATGCCAGAAACCGGCGACGGGGGCCGGACGAGAGTTGGCGAGTGAGCAGGAATTCTTTCCGTCCCAGCACGGCGCGATCGACCACGTCGTATCGCTGTCGTTTGAAGTAAAAATGGTCCCGTGCCAAGTTCCCGCGCCCTCGCTATCGAGTCAGGTTTGATAGCTCTCAAGGTATCAAAGTGGCAACGTGTCCGCACGACAATACGGTAGGTCAACACGTGCCAGTCGGTATTATGCTGTTTCAAAGGGATTTGTGGAGATTCGGCGGCAAGTCGGTCGGAACTTGGGGAACTCAGTTGTCGTGCCAGTCGAGATGCCAGTCGTCAACCTCCCCACTGACTAGCGGCGAACCGCAGGTGAGCCGCAACTGGCCGCAGCGTCCAGCGGAGGCCGAAGAGTCCGCAGCCTGCCCCAGCAGGCTCGGACTCAGGGCGAGCGGCCCAGCGAGCCCTAGGGCGTCCAGCCCGCCGCAGGCTGGCCCCCGCCAGTCTGCGGAATGGCCCGTTCAGGGCCGGCGCAGCGTCCAGCGGAGCCGCCGCCATTCCGTCGTCGGAGTGGGTGAGGACTACAGCAGATTCACGCGGTTGTCGATTCGCAATCGGACTTCTTCGAGGGCTTCAACAAGTGCCGCTTCGATTTCGTGGTACGTTCCTTTGCGGGATGACTTGGCCACAATCTGCCAGCCGTTCTCAGCAATGAAAGTCTGCCGCGCTCCACGCGAAGTCGGTTGAGCCTTACCTGTTCGCTGACGAACAACGCGAGACGCCTGCTCGACTGTCAGCGGCTGGCTGACGTGTTTCACCTGCGCCAACTGCGGTTCGGAGAGTTTGGAAAGTTCGTAACCGGCACGCGGCGAGAGTTCGCCCTCATCAACTCGGACTCGCATCTCGTGCGGGAGCTTGAGCAACGCCAGTGCCCGTGAGACGCGCGTGGGGCTGATATTGAGTGCCGCTGCGAGGTCTTTGCCAGTCCATTTGTTGACCGTCATCAGTTTCTGAAATGACTCTGCTTCTTCGACGGGTCTCAGATCGACTCGCAACAGATTCTCAATCAGTTGTTCCTCCAGAATCTGTGTGGGACTCAAGGCCAGTTCCTGAAAGTAACAATTGATGACCTTCATCCCGGCTTGTTGCGCGGCGCGCCAACGACGTTCGCCGGAAATGATCAGCCATGTCGCAAGTGGCTCAGACCAGCGGACTCGAATTGGTGCGAGCTGGCCTTTATCACGCATACTGCCTGCGAGGTGTTCCAGTGCAATCGGATCGAATTCCGTCCGCGGCTGGTCGGGGTCAGGCTGGATTCGATCAATCTCAATCTGCCCAAATGCCCGATTCCCGCGTCGACCGATATCACGGGCAGCAGCGATGGGACTCAGTTGCGGACGCAGTTCCGTTCTTCGTACGCCGATCGATTCATTGAGATTGTCGTTCATTTGTTTCAGGACATTGCGTGTGTTGCTCATGCGGCCTCCTTGTGGAGCTTTCGACTCTGAATCCGTTGCGTCAGCTCCTCGATCAGTTGCCGGGTAACAACAGCAGCGGCCGATTTCGGTGCATGCATTTGCACCGGCAGTCTACAGGCCAAAGCGACTTTGAAGGCGGACAGCTCCGGAATCGTCGTTTGCAACACGAGTTCGCCGTATAGGTCGCGCAGCCGCGCTTCGTAGGCACGATGGACCAACATGCGGCGGTCACTGCGCGTAATCAGGTGCCCCAGTCGTCGCAGGGACGGATTCAGGACACGGGCATTGGCCACCGCCTGATGCACGGCTCGGATTCCCTGCGTGCCGAAATCTTCGGGAGGTATCGGAATCAGGACATGTTCTGCCGCGATCATGGCGTTCCAACTGCATTGATACAGATTCGGCGGACAGTCAAACAGCACAACGTCGAACCGCGGCAGTGGCTCCAAAAAATCCCGCAATGCGAATTGCATGACACCGCCCTGTTCCGGCAATGGCGTGTTGAAGGCCGCCAGATGATGGTTGGCAGGCAGGACATGAATTCCGTCGATCTGCGTGGGCCGAATTAATGCTTCCGGATCGATGTGATGGCACCGTTCATCAAACAGTGCCGCCAAAGTGTCCCACGCAGGCAACTGCTCCACCGCGTCGGAACCGAAGAAGCCCTGGCTGATGGAACCTTGCGGATCGGCATCGACGAGCAGGACTCGTCGGCCGAAAGCAGCGAACGTTCCCGCCAGGTGAAAGCAGGTGGAACTCTTGCCGCAGCCCCCTTTCTGGTTGATCAGGCAGATGGATGTGGTGTGCTGGTTGCCGATTGCCATTGGCAATTCTCCTTTAAGTCTTCATGAATACTGAGGAAACCGTGTCACGAAACGAGGAAGGTCGTCAAGCAAAATCGTCATTTCCATTTTCCGGCGAGTCGTGCTAACTGCTTTAAGTGTGTTGAAGCAAGCAGCAAAACGGCGTGTGGGTGTGGGCCAATTGTCATTGGTCGAACACTCGCTGTGTCCGCTGGACCGGACGACGAAAAACAATCTCATCCATGCCGTCGAGTATCACTACAGTGATGCCCGTCGAAGACGGCAGACGGCCAAGGTCCGAGTATTTGCGCCGCTGGGACTCTCGCCCACGGACGAACTCTATTTGTGGGGCTTACTGGCGCTGACGCTCGAACAGCATGAGACGGATGGAACCCTCACGGCGACGCCACACTGGTGCCTGACGCAATTGGGGCTCATTGATGCCGGAACACGACGCGGCGGGCGTCAGTATCAGGAGTTTTCCGCAGCACTCCAACGGTTATCGATGGTGAAGTATCTCAGCGATGCCTGTTATGACCCATCGCGCAGCGAGTACCGCAAAGTCAGCTTTGGATTCCTGAGTTACTCGCTGCCTGCTAATCCCGAATCCAGCCGTGCCTGGACAATCTGCTGGGACAGAGTGTTCTTTGCTTTGATTCAGGCGAACGGTGGTGGCATGCGGTTTGATCTCGAACTCTATCGCTCACTGGATGCCGCATCCCGGCGACTGCTGTTGCTGATTTTGAAGGTAGGTTATCGACCGGGGCGATTGCCGGTGTTTGAATTGTCTCATTTGGGAGTCGACGTGTTGGGGCTTTCTTCAAACCTGGCCATTCGCGACGTGAAAGTGAAAGTGCAACGCACGCTGCTCCGGTTGACCGACGCGGGCATTATCAAGGAATCAGCGATTTCACGCATGCGTCCCGGCGTCTTCTCTGTTGCCTTCGAGCGCGGCGACAGACTCGACGCGACAGTGCCGCGAACGAAACAGTCATCTGTCGAGAACTCTCCGTTGATGGACGGCCTGTTGGCGATTGGATTTGAGGCCGCCGCCGCCGTGCGACTCATTCAGAAATATCCGCAATCGCAGGTAGCACTCTGGATCGACATCACGCAGGCCGCATTGGAACGTTTTGGTAACCATCATTTCCGAGTCAGCCCGATGGCGTTTCTGGTCGACTCGTTGAAACAAGCAGCGTTGGGATTGCGAACGCCACCGGACTGGTGGCACGCTGCTCGTCGGCAAGAACTTCGAAAACAGCATCCGACCGCTGAAGGCAGAAAAGTGCTGTCTCGACTGGTCGATGAGGTATTCGGTTCCCAGTCACCTCGAACATCGAAGAGTCCCAATCCCGAGTCGACGGCGGACTTACTCAAAAGACTTCTCTGAATCGTTTCCAGCAATTCTCCCTTTGTTTTTCATATTCTCTTTGTACCAGTACCTTTGGCGATTATGCGTCCCACGGATTTGTCGTGTCATTTCCGCAACTTGGAACGGGATGTGGCGTACTCGTTGCGACGATTGCGACACGTCTTGAGGGGAAAATGCGACGCAAACGACACGCCTGAACGCCGAATTCGTGCGACGCCTCCGACACGTCATCGTGACGGGCGATCGGTATCGCTGAGCCAGCTTGCCGATGCCAGGGCGGACGACGGCAGCAGGAAGTTCGTGACAGTCTTTCGTCATCCGGCTACCATCGTTTGCGTAGGCAGGGAAACCTGCCGGTCGTCATGCTCAAGCACAACGCATTCGCTCGAAGACCGGTATTCCAACCGGGAAGAAGAGCGATTTGAGCTGATCTCTCCAAACGGGGACAGCGGGTCCGGGAATCTCGGTCGCATCAACCGAGGATAAGGACTGAAGGGTTGCCACCCTTCCTCGCGCTGACCCTTCGAGCTGGATTGCCATGAGAGTGGCTCGTCCAGTTCAATGGAGGCTCGTCGGAGTAATCCCGAGCCAACCTGACTCCCTTTGTATCGGAGCCAGGAGTTGTCTCGAAGTAATCCCGGCGTTCTATCCAATGGCAAGGCTCGCGGCGTTCGAAACGCCGCTAGAGCCAAAGCGGGCGATGCGGACATCCCTTGTCATGTTTGCATGACAAGGCCGTGTCGATGAAACCAGAATCTGGTTTCGCCTTTGACTTTGGTCGAAGGTCAAAGCGGGTGCAAATCCCGTCCGTGGGGTTCGGGCTTGCAGCAATGTGAGTTCGCTCAACGCGGCTGGCGTGGGGAGCTGTTCGTTGGCGACAACGGACACCGGAATGACCGTTTCGGCGACTGGGTTAAACGCCCGGCGGTGAAAAGCTCAACCATGAAAGGCTCAATCGACTACGAACGAAAGAGCTTGCCAGTGAGATTTCGAGGAGACGGTGCCGAATCGCGAAAGTCCGTTCAGGAGCGGTACTCTCAGCTTCTGCTTTCGTAAGAGGAAATTCGGTGTGATTGCCTGGGGCAATTCGCCGAGAAAGTGTGGCCTGCCGGAAGGGGGCACACACCTGAGCGGATCGGACGGTAACACGTCCTAGCAACGTGAACTCGAAATCGAAGGTCGATGCTAACGCAGGAGCCACAGCGGCGTCCGGAGTTAGGCACTCCGGCGGTCTGGTTGGTCGCCAGATATCCGTTTTCAAACGGTGTGTGCCGTTGTGGGGGAGAGTGGCCTCAGTAGGAAGCATGCGGGAGCATGCGCGGTGAATCAGGCGAAGGTCTGGTCACGAATTCCACCTTTCCAGGGTGGGCAGTTCGTGCGCGGCAAGGCAGTCGCGTCCCGTCCGTGTTTGGGAGTGATGCCCCGAATCAACGGAAACGAAAGGGCTGAGGGGTTTGAAGGCGATGTCAGTCGCCGACCCTGTTTGGAGATTTGCAGGAGTCGCACCGACGATCGGTGCGGCTCAGTCCTTGGCAGGCAGCATGTGGCCGATGGTGGTGGCTCGGGAGAGCGACCACTGTTGGCGGCAGACTGACGACGAACGCTCGGGGTGCGTCTTCGCACTGCGAAACGTTCGGCTGAGGTTATGCGAACGTGGGCACTATGAATTGTGCGGGTGCACTGACGAAAGCAGTGCGTCCCGCACAATCGTGACGGATTCAGTCGGTCCATACGACAAGGATTTGCAACGGCTTGGTGGGGTTGGCCGCAACAACCCCACAATCTTGAGCCATTGCGAACACGCATTGAGGCGGGTTGAGAAGCAGCGAAGAAAGTTCTTGCGACTTAAACTTTGACGTGCTTGAGTTGGCAACGTATGAAATACCGATGCGTGGCCAGCAGCCCTGAGGGACTCGTTCAACAAGTTGCCGTGTGCTACTTGCGTCACGGCTATTGGTGGTATGTCAGCGGCAGAATCCCCCATTCCAAGGATGCAGACTCTGTCGATCGGAAGCTGGTTGCCAAGTACGGAATCGACATTTCCGAGAGGCAACGGTCGGCTCGCAAAGCTAAAGGCTTGGCCAATATGCAATACATCCGTTACCAGGATTGGTTTCTCTTGCTCGCGACCGAAGGACACCATCCCTTCAAACAGCAGGAACAGATCCGCGACTGTCGCAGACACCCCATTCGCTTCGAGGGCTATTCGATCAGCTACCGTCGCGCCGGGATGACTCCGCGAGGTGGAGCAGCGCCAAAGTGGCACGCCTGCGTGCGGATTGATGCCACGACGTATCAACAATTGAAGGCGTATTTTCTCATGCGGGCGGCTCATCGGAAATTGGCCACGCTGACCGAAGATTTCCGGCGTATCCCATTTGCTCGTTACGCACCGATTCGCCGTCAGCTTTTGAACATCCTCCGCACCGTGAATCATGTGCGTCGTCAGGCGGGATACGAAATCGTTCCCGCATCAGCGTTGTCGTTACGAAGGCAAATCACGCAACCCTTCGCGCCCACCGGCGACTGCAATTTTCAGGTGGCCTGATGGCCGCCCAGTTCGTCTTCTTCTATGCAATCTTATTGCTGATGGCTGTGAAATATCCGGGTGCCGCGATGGGTGTCATTGTCGTTTACTCATCGTTGGTTCTGAGGAGCATTTGGAAGTCCTGGCGGCCGTGAAGACCATTTTGACTTCATTTGTCATCAAGGTCGGTCAAAGTGCCTCGTAGGCCGCAGGTCCAATCAGCAGCGAGTGACACGGACAGTTATTGACGCCGTGGCCACTCGGCCATTCCAAGTCGAGTGGCCTTTCAGTGGTCTGTCCGCGTTAGGGATGCGTAGGGTGCGACGCAGTCCGCAGGACCGAGCGACAGCGCAGCCCGGAGCAAGCCCGGCCCCTTGGGGCAACGCCCAAATGCAATTGCCGTGTGAACTATCCCATCGTTACGGCCTGCACTTTCAGAACAGTCTGTGGTGCGAAATCGAATAACAAACATTGCATTGACAGTGCTACCGAATCGCCCAGGATAAGACATCTGACTTTCTACTCTGCGATCGCAGGGCGAGAGGCTCTCTTTTCCTTTGTCTTTCGTACGAAAGCCGTGAGAACGATTTGACCGTCAGCGAGTTACGAAGACTGAAATAGCTGACTAACGGCATGCACGGCGGCGGTCAGTTGGTGGACGTGATCCGGTGAGAAGACTTGCGATGGCATCGAAACCCGCAGCCATCCACCGGAATAGGCGCTCAGGGCGATGCCCTGCCGCTGGAACCCCGATTGCAATTCATCCGGGTCAAGATAGTTGGTTACCCCACTCCGACATCGTGCCAGGAGAATGGCAGATCGAACGGAATCATCCAGATCGACTGGATGCCAAGCCGTTTCCGCAAGGCATTCAGCAACCAGATCCGCATTGACCCGCCTCTGTCGGTACTCGGAGGCCAACACTTGCTGGTGATTCTTGACGTTTGCCAAAGCCGCGTTCGCGGAAAGCACCGGCAGGATATTCACCGTTTCGGAGTAGCGACTCACGTGAGAAGTCTGAAGCTGTTCGGTCAGTTGCAACAAAGGGTCATCGTAAGCAGCCGAGTGTCGAGGGCCATTGATGACACAGCGAATTTGTTCTGCAGCCAGGGAATTGCCAGCGACAGCGATGCCCATCGGAAGATGAGCCCCCAGCCATTTGTGACAGCCGGTGACCAACACATCGCAACAATCTGCGATTCCAACATCGGGCATCTGGCAAAATGCCTGAGCGGCATCGATCAGCACGAATCGAAGCGCAGCCTGTTGTTTCAATCGATGTACCAACTGGGTAACAGGGAGGCAGACACCAAGACTGCTTACCGCCGGGAGAAACACCCCATCGCAACGCTGTTCACAGAACGTCCGCAACAAGTGTTGTACGACTTCTTCCGCCGTCCAACCGTGATTCAAGAGGGGTTCGGCAATAGCCGCTCGAAAAACACGGCGACCGTGTCGCTGGCCTTCTTCCTCGACAATGGACTGCCAAGCGGGCCAATTCAGATCGGTGGTCAACACATGAGTGGACTGGCGAAACATGACGCGGGCCGCAATTCGCAAGAGCCGAGCGGTCTGATCGGCCAAGAAAACTCGGTTCGGATCGGGCACGCCCCAGGCAGTCGCAAATCTTTGCTTCAGTTGCCAGGTCCCCTGCCACTGACGTAAGGCAGGAAATTCCTGCTGCACATCATCTGGCCAAGCCTTTGCACCGTCCTTGAGAAAAGGAAGCGAGTACAGCGACGGATCATCAGCGGCAAGTCGGGCACTTTCGCACTGAACTTGCAACGCTGCGGGACAAGCTTGTCCCATCCGAGCTGTGTCCAGATAGAAACGCATATCGAACCGTCCGTTTGAGAGTCCGGCTCGATCGTAATGTTACAGGCGAAACTGATCCAGTAGAGCCTTGTAAGCCACGGAATAAATCCCCAGTTTTTCCCACAGGCGTTCCGCGTCTCGAACGGCGTTGAGGTCGAAATTCAGCAGGAACCGTTGGGTTCGCAGGTTGTCTTCGGCGAGTAGCTGCGT
The DNA here is from genome assembly GCA_021732785.1 of Planctomycetaceae bacterium. Lineage (GTDB taxonomy): Bacteria > Planctomycetota > Planctomycetia > Planctomycetales > Planctomycetaceae > DSVQ01. The sequence goes on along the minus strand of JAKFUG010000006.1, from coordinate 79,328 downwards.
GCCGACCGCCAATTGACCGTAGATCCCCATGTCGCGGACAAGTTCTGGCTCAGATGCGAGATCGGAGATGCGGACCAACGAGATCCAGATACCGTGGACCGATTGTTCGTGAATCCATTGGCGCAATTCGTCGTCGGGAAGATCCTGCTCCTTCGGCCAGAGAGCATCCGCGATCACCACAATGCGTTCGATGGTGATGACGTGCTCGTCAATCAGTTGAAAGTTGAATTGCATACTCCCGACACCGGCAGCGTCCTGCCAGTAGCGAGGATGACGCACCACGGCGACGGATCGGTATGTGAAGACGGTCGGCTCCCGCAACAGCCGTTCATACGCCAGTCGCCAGGTCTCAGTCTCGGTGAAGACGATCAGTCCCTGTCCGAGTTCCACGCAGTGGCGCGTCATCTCTTCCAGTTGTCGCAGGGCCAGGTCACGGTAAACTTTGCTGGAACGTTGGCTGATCTTCAGCAGTTGCTGGGAGAACTGCCTGTATCGTTCAAATACTTCTGTGTCGTGAGAGAGATAGAATGGCGTTTCCAGCAATTCGAACGATTCTGACCGGCCGGGGTGCGCCCGATAGAATTGGAGTGCCAGCACGACGCTGATCAACAGTCCCAGCCAAAGCGGCGGCATCCAAGGGGCACCGAATGCGGTGACAAGAAGGCAACCGGCCACACTGATGGCAAAAATGAAGCTTGGCAACCGCCATGCAGTCCGATTGTTCCGGTCAATTTCCATCGGCTGAAAGTACGACAGATTGAAGAAATCGGCAAGTGGCGACGTTCTTTTCTGGAGGAAATGAAACTTTGGAGAATTGATAACGAGGTTGAGTGGCGTGCCTCAGCAACCTCGTAGGTAAGAAAAACGGAATCCTTTCGGCCGGTTATGTGACGGCTGGTCCTTCGTCCTCGGTTTGGCATTCCGGGCAAACTCCCAGATGGGTTTGCCATTCGAAGATGTTGAGGCGAGTCGGGGCAGTGAAGTCCACCGGTGTCAGCGCTTGTTCCAGGGTTTGAACCTCCGTGATGTCTGTCCAATCCTTGGGGAGTTCGGTCACGCCATCGTAGTCTTCCCGATCGCAGTGGAAGCACCCCAATCGGAAGTGTGGAGATGGGTCACGCGGCATGGCTGACCTCCTCGACGTTGACTTGAGTTTCGTCGAGCGAAGTGATGATGTGTGTGGCAACATCTCGAATCAGTTCCAGGGACTGGATCAGGACTTGTTCATCACCGTTCCAGATTTGGATGTAGTCCGAAGCGCGCGTCGAACATTCCAGTCCTACCGATCGACACACGACATAGGCCACCGCTTCGGCTTCAGTTTCACGAACCGCTTTCGTCGTTTGAGCACGTCGGTCGCCACGATGAAGCAGTTCGTGGGCCAATTCGTGACACATGGTCGAGAATTTCTGGGCGACTGGCAGAGACTCTACGATCTTAATCGCACCGCCTTCAGAGACGCCATTCGCCCCGCCCAGTGCGTCCACAAATTCGAAATGGATGCCTTGAGATCGAATCAGCGTTTCCAGACTGAGGAGTCTTCCGCCGGGATCACCGCCCAGAGCAGCGAATTCAGGAAGATCAGCTCCTTCCGTCTGTGTGACATCAAAAACATGAACGACGCGAAATCCTCGAAGCGCCGAGCGTCGCTCTTCCGGTTCTTTGTCGTCTTCAGTTTCCTCGCGTTTCTTGTTGCGGTTGGCGAGCGGAGCCAGGATGCCAATGCCTTTTTCGTCCTTTTTGACGTAGCGTCCCAGCGATTTCCAGCGGTGGAATCCGGCAACGTGAGTCGCAATAGGCATTTGCAGGGCGATGAGGAGGCAATTCCCAAAGGAATAGTTGTGGAATCTGGACAACATATCCAAGTACTTAACCAGCGTGTCGCTCTTTCCTTGTTGTAAGGCCAGAGCCAGTTCCTTCAGTGCGTCATCGCTCTTTTTTAGTGCTTCTTCTCGATTCATCATTCGTCTCCGGCAGAAGCAAGCCGACTGTCATGCTTCTGTGTGAAAGTGGTAGACGGCCCGTCGGCGGCTGGAACTCGACGACACGGCAGGTCAAGGTGGAGCCTTGGCCACTGGCCACTGGCCAAGCAGCAGCGCATCGCCGCAGGCGAAAGCGGACCTTGAACGCCGTGGTACAATCAGAGAAGCCGATGACGGGGCATTTATGAGGCAAAACCTTCGCAGGCACGCCACCGACTTCGATGTGCCAGAAATCACACGGAAGACGGTGGTCTTGTTCGGTCTACTCAAGCCAACGATGTCGATGCGGGATTGCGTCCGCCAATTTCAGACTGGCATGGATCGCCAACAACCGTCCAGGGGAATTCGCGATTGCGAGCAACAGTCACGCGGCTGTCTGAGCAGCCGGACCTGACACCCGTGGGGCCTGCTGTTGCCCTTGCGCCGTGGGCAGATCGGTGGCAGGATATGGCTACTCGGTGAAGCGGAGGCAGGCTCTGCTGGGAAGCAACCGCGCCAAGGAATAGCCGAGTCGATGCGTCGGAGTCACTCCGTGCTGGTGGGACGGTGCAGAGTGAGCCTTGGGCTGGCTGCACCGTTCTGTTTTTCATGGGATGTTCTGCTCACACAAGGTTTCTGCTGCGCGGTCCAGCGTGACTCTTCGACCGCCCCTCCCATTTGCCGCCGTAGTGACTCTGATGCGAGTCATGCCTCAAAAATCCATTGCGCTGAAGAATGTGCGAAGTCGGTGGTCGGCAACCTGGTCGAGAAACCGGCTTCGCAGCGGGAAAATGCGTGATCGGTTCAGCGAGAACCCGACTCGTCACCGTTGTCCGCAGCAGCGGCGGCGGGATGCTCGTAGATCCATGTATGTGCCTGGTCGAGCACTTTGATGACGAGCGGCAAGTCTTCACGTCCGAAGGACGAGGAGTCTTTCCATTGATCACCGTCCTTATACAGTCGCGAGACCGTGACGTTGTGGCGAACACCATTTTGAGTGGTGTTTTCCCACACGGCCGCGCGAATGCGACCCAGTTTGACTTCGTGGACGGGACGAGTTTTTTCAGTAGCCATGACAATCATCTCCAATGGGTTCGGGGAAACAAAAAGGCATGAGGACAATCCCCATGCCTTCGATGGCAGTAACACGAATCGACGTTCGCCGCACCGCGTTTTCGGCTTACGCCGCGAGTGCCAATAACGCACCGATTTTGGCGTCCAATTCGACGCGATCACCGGCATAGACGACCTTCTGCGACAGTTTGGTGAGCGCATCCACCACGGCAAAGATCGTGAAACCACCCTGTTGTTGGGCCAGTTCCAGCGCATCCTTGATCAGCGTGCGGGGAATCCCAGCGGACAACAACGGTTTGGCCGCCTGTTCGGCATCGTCTCCCAGCCGTGTCGACATCGCCCGTTGCAGGACGGCAGCGAAGGAGTCGCGACGCGCATCGCGGGCTTTGACCAAGTCGTCGATATGGCGTCGAATGTCGGTCAAGCCGTCGCGCACATTGGCTGTGTGCTTGCGTGAGAACTCAATCACCTGTGTCGCATCCCAGACGATGTGGTTCTGGCAGATCCGCTGAAACCAAAACGTCTGAATTCCCAGTGACCGACGGCCGACTTCCGAATTCCAGACGAAGAAGCCGGGCGCGAACGATTCGCCACCGATATCGACCCATCCGAGCGGATCGATCAGGAACGCGAACAAATCCTGTTCCCCGCAGTACAGTCCGGTGCTGACTCCATCGCACGCCGTCTGTGGCGGTGTGAAATCGGGGGCGGCATCACGGACGACGTCCAACAACTCAGAGTTCCACAGACGGGTGTAGGCGACTCCGTGAATCGAACGGATCGTATTCCCTGTCGCGAGGAGTTGCAGCGGCTTCTCGGACTGCGGCAGCGTCTCCTCGAAGGCTTTGCTGGCCGTCTTGGTGCTGAGTCGATTGATCGTTTCCTTGCTCACATTCGCCATGCGGCACAGTTGCGAGAACGACCAATCATTGAGCGAGAGATCGGCGGCACCGCCAATCGCCAGCGTCATGTCGTGGGTCAAAAGCAACTGTTCCGGGCGTTCCCAATAGTCTTGGGAATTCTCCCGCTGCGCACGGCAAAGCGTGTGCAGTTCGTCGAGGGTGTGGAAGCATTCATCCGGAGTGCGACGATACAGCTCCTGATTCGCTTTCATGAGAGTAGACATAGACGAGGCTCCCGATTTGAGGATACGAATCGGTTCACCACAGCGGTTGAACCATCCAGGGGTGCATTGCACCGCTCGGGGATTCAACCGCGCTGTCCATCGCTGGTGAAAACCTTCAGACCACCGACCTCTGTGGGCCGACTGGAAGAATGCCCGCAAAGGTCTGTGAATGCGTCTACCCGATGAAATGGCAAAAGAGCATCTGAGCCAAGGCTCATCCGGGTCAGTTAGCAGACTTTCGTGGCCGTGTCACAAACAATTCAGTGGACTTGGGATCGCAGCTAAATCAAGCGACCCAAGTGTGCGGAATGATTCTGCAAGACCTGCCATGCGGTCTTGTAATCCGCAACATCCAGTAGGGAATTGACGGCCGCGAGGGCGGTAGAATCGAGGACGGACCAAACTGCCACACGTCGGTGATCGTGCTGAAGGAGTTGAGCGAAACGGCGCAACGTCGAGTCAGTTTCCGGCTGAAAGAATCTCAACCCTTCGGAATCCGCCCAACCGAGGTAAACATGCATCATGGAACGGTCGTACCACGACTTGCATGGTGATGCAAGTTTTTCGGATACAACTCATCAATCGGTGGGGCAATGGCCGTTGGATCAAAGTCTCGGTTTCTTGAGTGCCAAGCCACACAAGGCCGCGATGCGGTCAATCGGCTCCGGCAGCGTCGCCAGCCAGGCCAAGTGCTCGCTTGTGGGCTCCTGTTGGAACCGTGCGGCCGCAATGGCATGCATCGCCTGCATTCGCCAATACGGTTGTGACAGCGGCGGAAGCTGTTTCAATGCGTCTTCAGATCGTCGCGCCACACTGAGTTCGACACACAGGGCGGCCTGCGGTCGTGCGCCAGTGCCATAGATTGGTAGCGGACCGTCGCTACTCTTGAGCTTCGCCGCCAAGGCAAATTCGCCTGCGTAGGCATCGGCTTCGTAGATCGGGAGCAGGATCGAGTCGGTCGCGCCCTGCGTTTGAATCTGGGCCAGTGCCTTACGCCGCGCCGCTTGATACGCCGGGAGATTGCCGCTACGAGCGGTCAGAATTGCGAGTTCCGCGTAACCGCGCGCCAAACAATCCCCCTTTTTGAAATCGTAGCCAGGGCCTTCTGTCTCGATAAGTTGCAGACGTCGTTCCACATTGGTGATGTCGCCTTGGGAAGCCGCTTCCAGCAAGGGGAAAAAATGGTTGACCTGAAAGGACGCGGTGTCCAGCAGACCGGTCGACAGTCCGCATTCGCGATGGACCGCTTGAAAAACCAGTTTCAACCGGACCATGGGGTCGTACTTGGCTTGGTACTGGTGTTCGGACGCACGTGCGGCGTCAATGCAAGTGGCGAGTGCACCTTGAGCGTCTTTCAGCAAGAACGCTTGCGCTTCGGCAAAGCTGATGTAGCATTCGACAATTCTCGCCAGATCCCTCGTACGATTCTGGGATGAGCGATACTCCCCTGCCGGGTCACGCGGGTTCTCGGGTTTCTCGCCTCTCCAATAGCTCTGCCAAGCGACGAAGAGATGCTCGTGGACTTGCTGACAGGCACGGCGGTAACTGGCCGGTTGATCGAGACGATGCCAACAGAGGGCAATCCAGATCGAAGCCCACGCTCTGTCAAGTGGCATCTGCAACAGATTGACGTCGGTCTCGGCGGTTTCAAGCAGGCTGCGCACGTCTTCAACGCTTGGTACGGGACGCGGTAAGCGTGTCGTCTCGGCGAGGCCAGACCTGGACGTCCCCGCGTATTGTGCGAGTCCCAAGAAGGCGGCAGCGCGGGTGCTATTGGCCTTTTGTTTCAGAATCCAAGGCAATAACTCCGGCAACCTCGTCGAGTCGTCAGCCGCCAGCCTCGGTAGATAGTGTGCGATCGCGAGCGTGGCTCCCTGATGAGTCGGACGTGAATTGAGGACTTGTAACGCGACCTCCCGTGGCACCTCGTCTGGGGCGGCCACCATGATCTGATACACCAGCCCGGCGCGCAGATTCAATTCCGCGATGTTTTGGGCGGAGATCAAAGCTCGTCGCCAGTGTTTCTGTAAAAGATCGGCCTCGGCCAGAAGTCGACGAGCCAGGAATTCGTCGTTGTTGGAACCCGTGACATCAAGGAGTTGTGCCTCTGCCAGGAGGACTCCCTGCGATACATCCACGGGATTGCCCGAGTGGACTGCCGCTTGAGCGGCATAGGAGTAACCCATCGCGTTGGCCGGAAATGGATCGAGTCCTCGTGAGCCATTATATTTCGGAATGGAAACGCAAATCTCGAAGATGGATTTCGCAGGTGACGAAGTCGACAACGCACGACAGCGAAGGATGTATGGCCAGTATTCACTGAGTTGGAGCTTGGAATTCTGAGAGTCCGCAATCGCCTTGTCCAAGTGCGATTGGGCTTCGGCCTCGTAGCCCCGAGCGCGGAGCATGCTGGACAGATCGGTCAACAGTTCAATGCGCAGCCTGGGATGCGAAGCTTGGGACACCAATTGCGTCCCTTCGATCAGGAGTTCCTTCTGTCGCGACTCCGGCAGAGACGGCAGCAGGCGTTGCAAGACGAATACAGCGGATTCCGCCGCACGATGGGCGTTGGTCAGGCGTGCCACACGGGTCCAGGCTTGTTCGTTTGCTCGATGTGCCTCGCCGGTATCGCCTTGGCGGGCATGAAAATCGGCAACCGCCAGCATGATCTCCGCGAAACCCGGATCGTCCGGTGCCATGGAGTCGACTTCGTGACGAGCCAACTCCATCCAGCGAGTGTTGTCCCAGCCGGTGATCTCGGACCAGAAACGCTCGACGGGAAGTGGCGAACGAGGCTCATTCGCCGCAACGACCGCTTTCAAATAATCGAGATAGCGGCCTTCTGATTGCAGCTTTTGAATCTCATAGAGCCGCTGGCGTGTGGGAAGGTCACTTCTCAGGTTCTCAAGCCGTGATTGTGCTTCAGTCAAACGCTCGATGGAAAGTTCAGGCTGCTCCGCCGATTCCGCTTCGCGTTCCAGGGCCTGAATCTGAGCCCAGTCTTGACCACCGAAAGTATTCAGCGATTCGGCATCAATTGCAGAAACGAGCCGTTGATAGGCGGCCCGTGCTTTCTTGCGGCGTTCGCGAGACTCCTCCAGAGCTTTCTCAATTGGCGAAGGGGCATCTAAGATTGGCGTTGGCGAAGGGATTGGCTTCGCAGGCATCTCGACTTGTGTTCCCTGATGATCCGCTGTTTGTAGAGGTTCTACCTGCGACGCGGGGACAGGTTGGGGCTGGGTTTGAGCGGGAGGCTGAGTCGTGGGAACCGGAGCCGGGACCGGCCGACGAGAAAAGTATGGGATGAAGAGCAGCAGAAATGGGATCGCGATAATCGGGATCAGGAACTTATAGATTTGCGTCTGGTTGTTCATGCGTCGCTCCTATGGTAGTAGCAGCCCGGACTCAATGAGATACGGAGCATGCTCTTTCAGAAGTCGTTGAGCACGCTTGATGGTCTCCAACTGAGCCGGATCGCTGAGCGTGGTGTCGTAGAAAGCCGGAAACGCCCCGAGTGGTCGTGCCGTGGTGGGATTGACATGCTGTGGGAACCCACCGATTGTGGCAAACTCGCGGAGCCCCTCTATCGTTGGCAGCAGCGCTTCAAGCCGTTCCAAGTCGCGGTAGGACACCGGCTTGGCTTCCGCCGTCTTTTTCCAGTCACGAGCGGAAGTCGAGAGTTGCCAGTAGGCGGGAGTAATGAACGGCGAAAGCAGCCGTTCAATCTCTTTCTTATCTTTTTCAAATGCAGTACGTCGTTTCTGCTGGTCTACCCGTTCCGAATTGTTCCGCCGGATCGTGGCGATGGCATCCTGTTTTCGCTGCACATCGTCTTCGATCTGCCGGTTATCACGCGTGATCCGCACGAGCGTGTTTTGATGCTCGGCCATGAGCGGACGGCTCTGGTCATCAAACTGCTTTTCAATGCTCGCTTTTCGTTGATCAAGCCGCGTCTCCTCGGCAACCGCAAATTCTGCTTCCCAGTCCCAGGGTAACGCCGACTCTTCGGACTTCTGCCCCAACCGATCGATCGTCTCGGCGGTGCGAAGCAATGACTGGCCCAGCAACGACTCGGTTCCAATTTGTTTCGGAACCTGAGTTCGCCGCTCGACGCAGTGCTTTCGCAGTCGATCGAGCCGCAGGTTAAGCTCCTGAAACTGATCCGCTGAAAGTCGAGGAGCAATCGCGGTCAGCTTGGCTTTTATTCGGTCGATTTCCGCCACCCACGCATCGCCGGGTGGGGGCCCCGGTGGCGGTATCAGAACTTCAATGAGCGGTGTCAGTTTTTCCTTCGTGCCTTCGAAAATCGGTGGAAGCGGCTCTGGGACCGTTTCTGCGGTGCGTGTGAGCAGGGAGTAACCTCCGTAGAACAATAACGGAACGACGCACAACAAAACGGCTGCTTGCAGCAGATCTTTCATTCCCGTTGAGGGTTGTGGTGACGGTGTCATGGCGGCGTCTTCAGGGTGACAGAAGTTTGGCCTCAACCATCGCTTCGCCGTAAGTGCGCAAAAACGATTGGGCCTGTTTGAGTTTTTTAACGATGTCCGGCTTGCCGATATCGAACTCGGAAGTCAGTTCGGGAAACGCTCCCAGTGACCGATCATTGGTCGCTCCGAAGCCATCTTTCTGTTGTCCGATTCGAAACAGGGCTTCGAGTCCCTTCTTGGTATCTTCCAGTGCCCCCGATCGCAGCAAACCAGAATATGACAGGGGCAGAGAATCCGCCGTGGGAACGAGTCGCGACGAGGCATCGAGTTGACGATATCCACTGGACGTGAATGGAGTCAGCAACGTGCGAACGGCCGGGTAGTCCTGTTGCAATTGTTTTTTTGCAGCAGCCCGCTGATCAGCCAGCGACTTCGCTGTTGCTTTGTCTGCGTCTTGAGCGGTTCGCAAAATTTCGGCCGATTCGGTCTCCTGTTGTCCTAAAGCCATCGAAGCATTCTTGAGGTCAGCCTTCAATTGCCGCTGACGATCAAAGGCCACGCGCTCTGCGTCAGTCTGTGCTTCTTTGAGCTTTTCCAACCGCGAATTCACCATCGCTTTGATGTCGCTGCTATCCTGTTGATCCAAAGAATCAAGGACCTGTTGCAATGAGTCGGCCTGCGACTGCGGCGATGCGGAAAGCATCTGCTTGATCGCCATTTCACATTGCCGGAGAGTGGCGGTGGCGCTGGTCAATTCCGTGCTGGCACGGCTTACGGTGACGTCGACTTCGTGAAAGCTCGGAAGGGAACCACGAACATCGCGGACCTGGACGTCGATCTTGTCCAGATCTTGGCGGATTTCGTCGAGCTTAATCTGTGCAGCCGCCTGTTCCAGAAAGCGAATCCGTCTTGCGAAGTCGACCGTAGCCAAGCGGCGTCCGTCAGCACTGGTCCGTAAGTCCTGAATTCGACGGGTCCAACCCAAATTCAGCGACTGGGCTTCGTCGAGAAGCTTCTGAAGCGGTAGCAAACGAGCAGTGATCTCACTTCGTTGCAACGTACCCAGTAGGTCACGCTCGACTTCCTCATAGGGCATCTCTTTGGATACCGGAGGTTTGACTGGAATTGGGGGCTGGGGACCGACGGGAGACGGTGAGGGAGGTGGAGTCGGCGGTGCTGGTGGCGCGAGTAATGTGCCAATTCCAAACCAGACGAAGATCGACCATCCCGCGAGCAACAACACAACCGTAAAGGCGGAGAGCATCAGTTGTGAATGCGTGAGATGCTCGGCGACACCACGACGATTGTTGGGAGATGTCGAAGTCATGATGGCCTACCTTGGCTGCCGTGAGGACGCCATGCCCCACGTGATCATGGCCACGATTCCCACCGGTAATGACCAACCGACCATTGTCCAACTGCCGTACAACACGCCATAGAGAGCGGATTCAATCGCCAATAGGCTCGAAGCGATGGCGATCGTGCCTGCCCCCACAAACAACCGGTCAACATCACCATTTCGCCAGAGCGACTGAAGGCCAAAAGTGCGTCCGTGGAGACCCACGGCTGCCAAGGACAGCAACAGCGCCAGGGGAACCATGACGCTGTGTTGCAAGCGGCTGAACAGCATTACTGCGACAGCGGCCGCGAATGTTGCTTTGGCAAGCGGAGCTAATTCGGAGAATTGTTTCCCCGCATTGCGCCGCGAGGAGTCATCTTTGACCGGCTCAGCCTGAGGTTCCCGCTGGGCGATTCGATTTCGGCGAAATTGTTCGCGGTCGACTTCTTGTTGCCCCCAGCCGGTGATGACATAGTGACCAAGCAAGATCGCAGGCTCAATTTCGTAGGCAGTCCGTTGCACGGCCGTCGTTTCCCAGGTTTCTTCCCGCAGGTCACGCTGGGTGACACGCTCCAGGATCAGATCCCCTTCGAGAATTCGGACATACTGCTTGATCCACGGGGGAATTGCGTGAATGAATTCCTGATAGGTTTGGGGAATTGGAAACTGTGTGCGATCGACTTCTCTCACTTCGGCGTTCATCACATGATGTTCGTGACGTTCGATCGAATAGAGATTGCGGCCCATCGTCTGCCGCAGTTCAGTCACCCGGACAATTTGGTTGTCCGAGTCGCCATCCTCCGTAACTTGTCGGGTGGTCTGAGTACGAATGCGGTCCTGCGTGACCAAATGGCGAAAGAAATGGAGTTTGCAAGTCGTTTCGCCCGGCCATTCGATCACGCCGACCGTTTCCAGTTCCACCAGGACATGCATCGACAACAGCAACTGCCCTGCGATGGTATGGCATGCTTCGCGAACCCACGCATTGACTTCCGGATGCACAACACTCAGCGGCTGGGCCATCAGATCGGCCGTGAGCGCAGGTCGCAAAGGCTGCGTGACTTGATTGACGGCTTCCAACAGGGGGAGTCTGGCAGATTGCAATGCCGACGCCCGTGCGTCCGGAATGTGCGGCCCCCGAACACGCAACTCAACTGCGTGATAGCAGATTGATTCCACAAATTGTCGCACATCTTGTTGCTTCTGTTCCAAAGTCGCGGCGCACTGACCGACCGAACGCGCCACGTCCGTATGCGTCATGGCTGTTGAGAAATCGGTTATGGGCAATGCCGTCCAGATACTGTCGCTCAGTGAAGCAAACGCCGGTGTCAGCCGATTCGTATGATCCGCCAACGGGTGCGATTCCAAGGGAGCCAAAGAATACGCATCAATCAATTCCGGTAGCAGTTCCTGGAATGTTCTCCGGTTGGTTGCAGTGGTTGTGGTCATGGTTTACCTCACCGGCAATTGTACTATTTCCTTCCTGTCATGTGGAAACGTACGGGGCGTATTACCGAACGTGAATTGGGACTTCGATCACCGGCAAGATCGGTTCGAGTTGGGTTTGATACCTCTGGACGATGCGGTCATAGAGGTTTTTGACCTTCGGAGCTGAGACCGTGATGATCAGGGCATATCGAATTTTTTCGCCCGATGACGCCTGTCCCGATTCGCGAACCTGATAGTGAACGTCGAACACCGGGTCCTTCAGGGTCGCCGCTCGGAAGCGGCAACGGCGGTGCAGGGTCGTTTCCCATTTGTGGGCGTCGTGTCGCAACTCTTTCTCGGTGTCGTAGTCGGTCTGCCGAAAGAAGGAATGTGATTTTGGGTGAACGGCATCCTCGCCGAATTTGTCGGCATGCGGTCGAAACGTCACATCGAGCCCCCCACGCGTATAGTTGCCGGGGTCATGCGGATCAGTCTGACAGGCAAAGCAGAACGTGGCGGTGACGGTTACCATGCCTGCCAATGTTCCTTGAGGCAGGGGCACCGGCGTTCGCAAGTACTGACCCGGAGTGAGATCACCTTGATAAACGATTCGGGCCTCGCCTTCTTGGCAGATGACAATGGCCTCCAGGTCTTGAGGAATTCGGCCCCAACCAATTTCATGAACAGGGATTTTCTTGGCAGGTTCCGAGCAATGGACGAGCAGCGACTTGATTGCCAAGGGTGAGAGACTCGCCCCAAAGTGAGCCCGCACTCCCATCCCCATGCGCAAGGCAAATGGCGATGCGAAGCTGGTGCCGGCATCGGGGGTGGCAATGCTGACGGATTGGTCGAGCACGAAGAATGGTTCACTGCTACTGCCGCCAAAGGCGACGACTTCGGGTTTGATGAGTCCTGGGCTGCGACCGGGGCCGATACAACTATAGGAGGCACGGCCCCAAGTCTTGCTCGTGCTGCATGCCGCACCGATCGCCAGTGAGTTCACCGAGTCGGATGGGACTTGAACGCGCGCATTACCCGACTCATGGTCCTTTTCTCCATCGTTTCCGACAGCCACGGTTGTCAGCGCTTCGCCGTCAGCCAACAACGAGTCCAGCACGGCGGTCCACGCATGGACTTCATGATCTTCGATGGGGAGTGACGGGCCGATGCTGAGATTGATAAACGAGTAATCGCGGGACTGCAAAACGTCACGGATGCGGGTGAGTGCATCATAGAGTTCGAAGGGATCGTTGCTGGACTGATCATCCAGCACCCGGTAATGATCGACAACACCATAGGGCTGCGGGAGCGTCTGACCTTTGACAATCGGGCCGAATAGAAGCGCCGACGTCACTGCCGTCCCGTGATCGACGTAGCCATCGACTGCGGCTCCAATCCCCTCTGGCTCGTGGGCGTTTGCAAAAGACGTATTCCCCATCTCTTCCGAGATCCCGCCATCAAACACGGCCGCCCGAAGTTGTTTGTCGAGAGGCTCCTGATTCGGCAGCGACACAGGAAAAGGCTTGGACTTCGCTGTGGCACGGATGATGGGGCGGAGTGGTCGCAATCCCGGCATTTCGCGAATCGTGCGCAGAAACGAAAACTTGCTGAGTTCGTCAATCAACTCGCGAGGAGCCCGCATGGGAAGGAAGCACAGTGCTCCCACTTCAAAGCGGCGGTCAAGATCCGGTTTAAGGTCCAGCGACTGTGCGTATTCCTCAAAGGCTTCCAGTATGCGGGCTGGTCTGCGGATGCCGCTGGTGTGGAGAACAATCTCCAACAGCGGACGATCGAGTTTCTTGTTGATTCGCTGAATCCGGTCTTTCGACTGTGGAGCGCGAAAGGCTTCGACCTTAAATAAATCTCGGGAAGCGTTGTCGGACTCAGAGATTCGCGGCAACTGCTTGGCGAAGGCGGCGAAATCTTCGCGCCTGGCGGCAACAAACAGTTCGGTCGTTGGTGATTCTTCGGGAGCGGATTTCTTCGTCCACTGCTCCGGCGTCACGCGTGCAGGACGTGATCCAATCGCCTGCATGCGTGCGTCTTTGAGGAGGTCGTCGGGGAAGTAGGATTTGGCGGTGTATTGAGGATGAAGTGTGATGAGTCCCACCGTGTATCCGTCGGGGCACGCTGCCGTAGGTAATTCGGCGAATTCGGCAACTGCCGTCGCGAATTGGGAAGACAATCGCTGTTTGGCCGTGCCCAAATCGTAAGGCGGAGCCTTCGGCTCCATTCCCTTGCCAACTTTTACTGGTGAAGTGAGTCGATGCCCGTTGCCGAGCAGAAAATTGGGTTGCTTAGCCATCTCAGTTCTGCTCCAAAGGGTGTTCGTCCGCCTGGTTCAGCTTCCGGAGTGTATCACGGCTGATTCCTGTCAATTCATGAACGGAACGTTGGGAAAGACCGGCCTCTGCCAGTCGCAAGGCAATGTCTTTCCTGGCGGTTTTGGGTTGACCGTCGATGTGCTGGCGTATCAGTCGGGGAAAGAGATCTGCGAGGGGGCATTTGCTGAGTACCGCTTGCCGCCGCAGGCTCTTGAGTTCGCGTTCGATGTCGCTGAAGGATTGGCCGCAGAGCACCTCTGCCAGAGCGGCTGACCAACTGCCATTGAGTGCCGCCGCATCATCCACAAACAATTGAATGGCCTGTTGCACGGCGTCTTTTTCTGGAAGTTCAAATTCGATCTGCATTTCGAATCGTCGCCAGACGGCAGGGTCCAGAAGTTCGGGATGATTACTCGCCGAGACTAATAACCCTCCTTCCGGCCAGTCATCCACTTCTTGCAGCAACACGGTCACCAAGCGTTTCAACTCGCCGACCTCCTGCGCATCATCACGTCGCTTCGCAATGGCATCAAGTTCGTCCAACAACAAGACGCATGTCACGCCCTTGGCATAGTCGAGAACGTGCCTGACATTGGTGCCAGTACGACCCAGAAAACTGCTCATCACCGCTGACAAATCCAGCGTGAGCAGCGGACGATCGAGTTGAGCCGCCAGCCAGCGCGCCGCCAGAGTCTTGCCGACACCGGGCGGACCGGTGAAGATCGCTGTTCGAGTGGGAGCCAGCCCTTTGGCCAGGAGTTCGTCAGAGCGGAGATGCTCCGAGACGATTTGCCCCAATTGTTCGGCAACGGTCGCCGTCCAGATTGGTTCATGCTCCAGCCTAGCCCCCGGTTCGTGACGCAGCAATTGCAAACGGCTGTCGCGATCCACCGGAATCGTCGCGACCCCTTCACTGCGGAGCGGCGACTGTCGGGTTGGCGCGAGCTTCATCAATTCCTTCAGTTGCTCGCCCAGTTCTGGTGAAAGCTTCTGGTACTTGCGAGAGATCCGCGTCACATAAGTCTGAATATCTTGAGGACGTCCGGCCAACGCGAGTCGCGCCAACTGGACTAAATCCTTGCCTTGTTCTTTGGCTTCGTCCATTTCGTGTCTCCTTCGAGCATTTGTGCTGGCCCCATTGTGGCACAGAGTGGGCTACTTTTCAACACAGAACGTTGACATCGTCCGTTCTCGGCGGTATTCTTGCGGAAATCAGGGGTGATTTGATGGACGAGTTCTGCGATTGTCGCAACAGAGTCGTCCAGGGGCGGTCAAATGGGAGGACTTGTCAATGAATCTAACGGCATCCGCAAATCATACGCTGGACGCGCTACTGGAATTGGTCTGCGTCGAGTTGCAATTGACGGAAACGCAAGACGGAAAAGCACGCAGCCACTATGGAGCCGTCGCGGACTGGCTTTCACGCGAAGGCAGTCCCCTCTGGGGATTTGATCCGCATATTTTCCCGCAAGGGTCGCAACGCCTGGGGACGACGACGAAGCCCATCGGAAAATCCGAATTCGATCTCGATGCGGTCTGCAAGTTGACCGCCTCCCAGGATTGGCATCCTGGGGAACTGTATCAGTTGATCTGGGATCGCCTGTACGCCAACGAGCTTTACCGGCCAATGATGAAGCGAATGCCACGTTGCATTCGGCTCGAATATGCCGGTGATTTCCATCTCGACATTGCTCCGGCGATTCCTGATTCCGCCTGCGGTGGAAATTGCATTCTCGTTCCGGACCTGAATGCCGATCTCGCGCTTGAGCACCCCGCGAACAACGTGTGGAAATCCACGAATCCGCAGGACTATGCGGTCTGGTTCGAAGATCTGTGCATTCCAGTCTGGACGCTCAATGCCAAGTACGCGCGAGCCCAAGTCGATCCGGTCCCTGAAAAAGAGGCCGTTCACTCCAAGCCAGCGCTGAAACGAAGCGTGCAGCTCTTCAAACGTTGGCGGGATGTCGATTATGTCGACCGCCCCAACCTGGCTCCGCCGTCAATCATCCTGACGACGCTCAGTGGCCATTTCTATGGAGGGCAACAACTCTGCACGGACTCGCTGCATTCGATTCTCGAATCGACCGTCCAGACAATCGAGTCGGGAAAACGCCTACGGTTGACCAATCCGGCACATTCGTCCGAGAACATCTGTGAAAAATGGGACTCTAATCCAACCGCATATCGGGATTTCTGCACCGCAGTGACGGCGTTCCTGGAGCGTTGGGAGCGATTGCAGGCGCTACGCGGAATTCACGCCATCGAGCAGGAACTGTCCGAACTCTTTGGCGAATCGCCGGTCCGCAATGCGGTGAAGTCGCTGGCCGATCGCAGTGTCGTTCGTCCCCGGACCAATCGCTCATTGCACGTTCAGGCACAGTCGGGCCTGTTGGTTCCAGCAGCGATTTCGGCAGCGACCAGCGTGCGAATGCCGTCGAATCACTTCCATGGAGACAACGATTGATTCCGCAACGTGTCTTGGGTTTGGGAGAGCAGTTGGCGTATCTCAGGCTGTGGTGGCCAAACTTCCGCAGCAAGATTTGCGGTGCCACATTGTCCGCCGTTGGCGAACTTCGGCCCTCCGAGCTTTCCGCAACTTACACGGTCTGCGTCAATCAGCGGGGCGGTCGGAGCCCCGAAGTTCGTGTTGTGAATCCAGAACTTCGAAAGGGTGCTGGCGGCGAAAAGATACCGCACATGTACTCACAGGAGCGGCTCTGTTTGTTCCTGCCGGGAGGTGGCGAATGGAAGCCGGACGATCCCATTGCCCACACTATTCTCCCTTGGACATCCCTGTGGCTCTACTTCTACGAAGTCTGGCACGCGACGGGAGAATGGCTCGGCGGTGGAATTCATCCCGAGATCCCCATAACGATTCGAAAGGCGGGCTATGAGCGACGATTCCGAAGAAACTAATTCACGGCGACGATATCGCATCCTGTCACTGGATGGGGGCGGCGTGAAGGGAGCCTTCACGGCCTCAGTGCTTCATACTTTGGAAAAACTGAGCAGCAAGTCCATCAGCGATCATTTTGATCTGATCACCGGTACGTCAACTGGCGGTATCATTGCGGTCGCCATTGGGCTTGGAGTCCCCTTGAGTGAAATCGTCGATCTGTACGTCAAGCGGGGGCCCGTGATTTTTCCTCCACCCGCCGCCGGGATTCGAGGCAAGATTGCCGAAATCTGGCGCCACGTCATGCAACCGAAGCACTCGCAAACAGTCCTCGCAGGCGAATTGCAAAGGGTTCTTGGCGGGCAACACTTCGGAGCCTCCCGAAATCGACTGGTGATCCCAGCGTTCAACGCGCTCAATGGTGATATCCAACTTTTCAAAACAGCACATTGTCCCGCGTACCGAATGGACTATCAGCTACCAGCCACAACCGTGGCCCTCGCAACCTCGGCAGCACCGACGTACTTCAATGCTTATACAGACCACGACGGCCGAGCATTTATTGACGGTGGTGTGTGGGCAAACTGTCCGGCAATGGTGGGCCTGATTGAAGCCATGACGGCCCTGCGCTGGCCCATCGACCAGATTGATATCCTGAGCATCGGGACGACGTGTGAGCCATTTGATGTGAATCGACGCCGTCGCAACGGCGGTCTCTTGAGATGGAATCGAGGCGTCATCGACCTCCTGCAGGAAGCCCAGGTGCGAGGAACGCTGGGACTCGCATCCGCCATGACAGGTCACCGCCTGGTACGCGTTGACGCTGTGGCTCGGTCGGGGCGATTCTCGTTAGATGATGCTTGCGAAGTATCCGATCTCAAGGGACTTGGTGAGAATTCAGCACGGCAAGTTGCGGAGAACATCGCACTGACATTTCTTTCCGATAGGTCGATGCCGTTTGTGCCATGCCACACCGTCGATCCAACACATTCTGCGAGCGACCTGAAGGAATACACGTCACACAATGCCGCGTGAGAACTTTTCTGGTTAATGGCACGCCCCGCATCAGCGCACTCGATCCGGCAATCACTCCGATGCGAGCCATGCCTCCCAAAATCCCAGGGTTCGGGGCAGCGCCCCGATTGCGAACCTTGCGGAATCCAAGCGGGCCAATCCCATCAACTCGGCCGAAGTGCTACACCGAAATCCGTTCCACGATATTCCGAGTCACTCGGCGTTTGCGGCGGTCATAGAGGCGCGTCGTTCGTGGGTCAGCGTGCCCTGCCAGGTATTGCACATCCTCAAGTGGAACGCCTTGCTCCAGCAAATCCGTGATCGTTGTTACCCGAAATGAATGGGGAGACAACCGCGACGACAGACCGGCGTCAAGGAGACGTCGCTTGACCATCCGAGCCATGTCATCCGCCGTCATTCCATTCTGAGTCAACTGTTTGGTTCGCCGATTCGCAGTCCGAAAGAGCAGCGACACGGGGTCGGCAAATCGGAGATCGGTTGCATCCAGATAGCGGCACAACGCAAGCTGTAGGTCATGGCGGACAGGGATCTCTCGAACCTTACCACCCTTTTCGTGAAATCGCAGGCAGAACTGGTCTCCCGTTTCATAGAAATCTCGACGCCGCAACTTCGCCACGGCACCGACACGGGCTGCCGTATAGATCAGAATCCCAATGACGGCAAAGTCTCGTAGGCCGACGACGTGCGACATGTCGATGCCCTTCAGCAATCGTCGGGCATGATCAACCGAAATCTCTGGCGTCTTCCCCTCGATCATCTGATACCGCTCGCTGCGAACTGACAATGCCGGATTCAGAATCAGGACATGTCGCATGACAAGTCCGTCGAAGAACCGCCGCAGTGCCGCCAAGTGCAGTTTCTTGGTTGGCAAGGCAACCGACAATGAATCAAGAAATCTTCCGACATCCGCTGGTGTCACGCGGACCAACTCCAATCCACCTGACATGCACCAATCGGAAAAAAGACGGAAGCTGTGGAGATATGCTTTCCGCGTGAATGGATTCCGAATCTGACCGTAAAAAAACTCTTCATACGCAAACTGAGCCGCTCCGCCTGCGTCTCGAATCAGGGCCGGAAGTAGCTCCACTGGCCTGGTCCAAACCTCGCCCACTT
Organism: Planctomycetaceae bacterium; assembly: GCA_021732785.1. Lineage (GTDB taxonomy): Bacteria > Planctomycetota > Planctomycetia > Planctomycetales > Planctomycetaceae > DSVQ01. Next base: position 60,602 of record JAKFUG010000006.1, on the reverse strand, counting down.
CCGTCATCCGTTTATCTTGATCGTCCATGCTCCTCCATTGGTAAGCCAATCATCCGTTGGCTCCGCCCATCATCGCGTGACCTTGCTGGTAGCTCACCGATCCCGTCAACCGACTGGCAGCATGGCCGAGAACATGCTGGGCAACGCGAGCAGCCATATTCCCCACTCGGCAACCGCAGGAATCTGGTTCTTGGTGAGTTTTTCCGCCCCCCATCCATAGCGCAGGACAACGTCTTTTGTCCAGCAACAAACTGCGGACTTCTTAAGTTCAGGTGCAAGGGAGTCTGATTGTCAATCTGGCAAATTACTGCGAGACCGCTCTCGGTTGGGGGGACCGACCGCTTACCGATCACATCGGTCGTGAAGCAATCGAGGGGAACTGTGGGTGGAACCGAAATGTTCTCGGTTTCCGACACCTTTGTTTCGTCCAACAGCGGGACAAAAGGGACTTCAAATCTTTGAGAGGATGTTCTCCAGGTGACTTTTCATGGATGTGGCGGACGGACTGTTGGGGTCGAGTTGTAGTGCCTGATTCACGAGGTCCAATGCACGTTCAAACAGTCCCTTCGCCTCCTGTTCCTTAGCGAGATGCAGCAATCGTTCGACTTCAGTCTTCTCCGGGTAGGGTGTCGCTAGTGTCGGTGCGGTGGACGGTGTGTCTTTCGTTTTAACGGTGTCCGGGACAGGGCGCTGTTCGCTGACAATCCCCTTCCCATCCACCGTTGATGGCTGAGACTCGTAAACAAAGATACTAACCAACCCCAAGATCATGAGGAGAGAGACAATGAGTACAAACATCTTCAGAGGCGATAGCCGAGCGTTGCGGCCGGTGAGGTTTTGCAAGCCTTGCAAACTCTCCGGATTCTTTGTGATTTCACGGAAGACGTATCCGCAATACATCAGGCTGATGATCGTGGGAAGGATCGCGACGCCCATGAGCGTTCGCGATGAAATCTCGTTTAGGTTTCCCGAAAACGGCATTCGAACGACGGTGGTCCAGAAATAGCCAAGCGCCATGCAGACGAACGACGACGAGCTCACCAACGCCCACGTTCGCATCGGGACTTGGTTTGGGCGGAAGATTTTCGTCCCTAGCATCATCATGATCCAAATCCCGAACAGCGATGCGGGAAACTGGAGTGCCTGACTGAGCATCTGAAACGTGTTGGCTGCATAATCCAGCGTGGGATGTAGGACCAACGAGAGGATCACTCCTACAAAAGCAAGCAGTATCCAGAAGTGACCAATTGACTTGACGGCGGTGTAGTGAACAGCGTTTGCCAAAGGGACAGACATGATCATCGAACCAAATTGCAAGGACGCGTGTTCGGAAGCCGAGGTTTCAACCGGAGACCTGACTGGCGGTCCTGAAGTTTTCGGCGATGAATGCTCAGTCGAGCTATCGGCTACCTTCAAATGATCTTTGATCCATAGATAGATCAATAAACCCAGCGGGCCTAATCCCAAAAACAGAGCGATTGCCATGACTTCGCGAGAAACTTTCGGTCGAAACAAAATGACTGCCATCAGGATCGGACCGAGATTCAGAAACGATAGGATGACAAACTCGCCTATTCCAATGCCCAGGCCGCCGTCCATAGCGGAGAGGCCAAAGAGCATCCAAACGATCACACAGACCATGACGAAAACTCGACTGGTCCTGCGCATCCAAGTAGGCACGAGGACTTGAGGCGATCGTTCAAGGAACGAAATCGCCGCAAACTCGGGCACAGACGGGCCAGTTGTTTTCGGTTCCCTTTGGGCGGCCGTAGCAGCATTGCCGATTGGAACTTGTTGATTGATTGCCGAGTGCGAGCCCGATTCGGTCGGGTGCTGAATGCGTGACAGGTGCTGATCCAGAATCGCCACCAAACCGTCGGCAGATTGAAAACGATGCTCGGCATTCTTCTGCAAGAGCGAATTGATGATGTCAGTCAGCCATGATGGAATCTCAGGATTTTGGTCGGCAATGTGGCGAGGTGTATCTTGAGTGACTCGCTTGATCACATGAGCAATGCTATCGCCGCGAAACGGACTGTGGCCGGTACACATGGCGTACATCACGCAACCGAGGCTGAACAGGTCACTGCGCTGATCGACGCGCTCTCCGCTGGCTTGTTCTGGGGACATGTACTGCGGCGTACCACACACTTCACCTGTTCGAGTCACGGTCATGTCGTCGATCACACGAGCCAATCCAAAGTCCGTGATTTTGACCCGTTCGACGCCGTTCTCAAGCAGGATGTTGGCCGGCTTGATGTCGCGATGGATGACCCCTTGCTTGTGCGCGGCCGCCAGCCCTTCTCCGATTTGCCGACTGATTCGCAGAATCTCCGCCAGTCGCAGCGGACCAACTCGGTCCAGCTTCTGTTGCAAGGATTGGCCGTTGACGCATTCCATGACGAGATACGGCGGCACGGGTTTTCCCGCAACATCCTGATGCGCATCATCGACGGCGTAGATCGCGACGACGTGCGGATGACTGATCGCGGCCGCTGCCTGAGCTTCTCTCAAGAAGCGTCGTCGAGAATTGGGATTCGCCGCCAATTCCGGCAGTAGGGCTTTTACGGCAACGACCCGGTTCAGTTTCGGATCGACGGCTCGCATGACAACGCCCATGCCGCCGCGCCCGATTTCTTCGAGCACTTCGTAGGGGCCAATCGTTCCCAGAACACCTTCCTTGTCGGACGGTAACAAGAAGCTCAGCGAACTTTCTTGAGTCGCTCGCAATCCGCCCACGGGAGTTTCGAGAAAACTACCGGCGTCTTCATAGGCTCGCAGGAGTGCGGTGACGCGTTGGATTCGCTCAAGATCATTGCCACACGCATCGCGAATCAAGACGTCACGCTCGGCGGGAGTTTCCAGCCGCAACGCCCGAAGAAAAAGCCCTTCGATGGAATTGGGAGAAACCGACGCGCCGGAATTGGGATCGCCATCGCTCACCGTTGGCTCCAAACGCACCGATGCCGGATCGGGTTGAGCTGTTGAATCATTTGAGTTTTCTGCTGCGGACATGGTGTTCTCCCGTAAGAGGCTGGTTGACTCTCACAGCCATGCGAGATTGTGACCACGCGCGCCTCACAGAATCTTTGAAATACTCGCAACTTGACACGGGATCGGTTGGCCGGCTGGTTGTTACGGTCTAATCCTTCCCCTGAACACGTTGAAAAAGCCAGGCTTTTGCAAACGTCCACCAACGCGAGGCCGTGGCACGGGAGATGTTCAGAGCCAGAGCCGCTTCTTCTTCGGTGAGGCCGGCGAAATACCGCAGCCGGACAAGCTCAGCCTTTGCCGGATCTTCCTGTTCGAGTCGCTTGAGAGCCTCATTCAGGGCCAGCAGGTTCGTGTCGGACGGCAGCTCACGATCGGCCACCGCAACATCGATCAGCTCGACGCGCTGGAAGTCTCCACCACGTTTTTGTTGCTGACGCTCACGAGCCTGCTCGACGAGAATTCGCTGCATCGCGATGGCGGCCGCTCCAAAAAAATGGCGACGATTCTGCCAAGTCGCCTGCTCGTCCCCCAGCAGACGAAGAAACGCTTCATGGACCAGCGCCGTGGCTTGCAACGTATGGCCCGGCCGTTCGTGCCGCATTTTCGCCAGAGCCAGTCGTCGAAGCTCCTCGTACACCAGCGGCAGCAACTCGTCCGTCCGCGCATGCCCGGCTTCAATCGCATTCAAAATCGCAGTCACATCAGTCACAAAGCAGCAATCTCCCACGCAAGTCCAACAACCCGACGAGTCACCGATCTGGTTCCCAGTCTATTCGATTAACGGCACGCCGACCGAATGTTCTCGGTGCCGAATCGCTTATTTCGCTGACAAGGGTCAAAACAAAACCATCTCGACAGCCGCTCGCCATTCGCCAGCGTTGTTCGTGACAACAACGATTTGCCCGCCTTCTGGGTCGCCGGGAAGAAAAGCGCGGACCTTGCCATCGGGGTCTCGCCGCACACTCGCGACCTTTGAGCCTGGCGCGATCTGGCTGATGGCTGCGATCACTTCACGCGTTTCCTGCGGCGTCAAAGGACTCGGTGTGCCGTGACGCCGTCCGATCACAATGGCAGCGAGGACAATCACAGCGAGAGCGGCGGCAAACAGTGTGCGGCGCATCGACTGACTCGTCTGTGGGCGATTGGTTTTCATGGGTTGCTCCGTGATGACTGAAGATTGGTTCGACCGGTCGCCCCCTGCGGATCATTGCTTTCGCTGTCGGTATCCCCATCGCAGTTGTTTGTCGGAAGTTTGATTTCGATTTCGCTGCTTGAGTTTCTCCATGGCCGCGGGACTAATCCGGACATCTCCGAGACACAGGGATTCCAGGTTTTCAAATTTGAGGATCATCTCGATGGCATCATCCGTCACTTCGGTGCTCGTCAGGTTCAGGTGCTTGAGCTTCCGGCAGGCCGTCAACTTTTCCAAATCGCCGTCGGTGAAGCCCGTCCGAAACAGAACAATGGATTGAAGATGTTCCAACTTGCCGAGGTCGGCCGCATCCTCGGGCGACAACTTCATGTCGTTGAGCGCGAGGCGAGTGACATGGCCGTTCTCATCCCGCACAACTCGGGGCTCAAGCTTTCCGCCTGAGCGTTGCAAATTGGTTGCCTCAGCGCGCGCAACAATTCCCAGCGGTACTTCCTTGAACCTCTCGTCGATGATCGGGGTATCTGCGGGTAAAGGAATGCGGTTCAGGTCGATGATCTCGCCGTCCACGATCAGCTCGATGGAGATGGTCTTTTCCCAGTTTCCCTTCGCATCCTTCCCGTCGGCGATCGGGTCTTGACCCGCAGGAGGCGTGTGGACGCAAACCCCTGCGGTGGCCTTGTCACCCAGCCAGAAACTCGGACCCCGCCTCAGGACGATCGGGGCTCCCTGGGACTTGATCTTCAGGAGATGCGGCCAGGCTGACTCAAACTCATCCCGCTTGGTGAACGGAATTGCGTAGTGCTGCAGGGGTTGTTTCGGACCCTCGAATGTGCGCGATTGCTTTCGCAGTGGCTCCAGTTCCGCTGGCCAACTCTTGGGCCACGTCCCGGAATCTGTCACTGTGAAAAGGGCATGAGTTGTACTGACCAAGGAAAACACGATGGTGACACAGATCGCTGCTGCTCTCTTCATTGAAATGACTCCTGACTGTGGTGGCAATCCGCTTGTGCTCCGCTGTTCGTTGACATACTCAGTGTGCTGGATTCACCGCGTTCGGTTTCTCGGCTTGCCGAGGTGAGGTTCATTGAGTCACCACTTTCAGTGAAGGTCTTGCGTCGCGCAGTCGTTCCAGGCCAGTTTGCGTGATCAAGGTATTCGCCGTTGTTACAGACTCCAAATCGGACAGGTCGATGAGCGCGTCAACGCAGGCGTCGGTGACTTTTGTGTTGTTCAGGGAGAGATGGCGAACCTTGCCGATCCTTTTCAATTGCGGCAGGTGTTCATCGCGAACATCGCTCAAGGAAAATACGACGACGCCGACCCTCTCCAAGCCAGACAGGTTGTCGAGCGAGGCGGTGGTCACATGCGCTTCCTTAAAGTCCAACACCGCAATCTCTCGATATTTTGCGATTCCCGGAGAAGCGACGGGATCATGAAATGACGCCTGGATGGCACCGCCTGGTCCGAAGCGGACGGCATACGCGCCCATCGTTTGGAGATCGGATCGGATCGCCAACTGGTGGCGATACTCCTTCGTGAAATACATCAACAGCGTCACAACGACGGCAACGACTGTGACTGCTCCAAACATTCTGCGTAGCGTAAACTGCATGCTTCTTCTCCAGGAATGTTTCCGGCGTGAGGAATGGTGTCACCGTTGTTCAATGCCTTGCTTTCTTACGGCTTCGGCAGTTCGAACCGCTGGTCATCGACTTTCTCGTCCAGCGTCAGAGTCGGGTACGTCTCGGTCAGTGTGATCGCCCGATTATCCTGCTTCAGGGTGATCTCGCGCTTCAGAGGAAGTTTCGTTGTGGCATCCAGCCAGACGGTGACCGTGAGTGGTTCCGTGTAGTTTGGATTGTGAAGTTTGTGGTGGATGGTCAGGGCCTGTTGGTCGTCGATGATTTGGTTTTCGCCCAACTGGAAGTCGCTGACGCCAAGCTGCTTCTCCGCGTTAAACTCGCGAGGCTTCTCGCCTGGCGGCACATTTTCCGCCAACATAAACATCGGGCCGAGAATCCCAGCGCGAGCCAACTTCAGACGCATCTCGGTGTCGTAATTGTTTGTCACATCCACGACCTGCGAAGGTATTTGTGGATCGAGGCTGGCCGTCCTGCTCTGTTTCCCATCGCAAACCATCGCCACATTGACCGGGACCGGCTGTATGCCATCTGTGCCGAGAGCCAGATCCCCCTTCATCTCCAGGCGGAACTTGTTGCCGGTCGCCAGCAACAAACTCCCTTTGAGTTCGCCGTCGATTGCTCCCTGAAATTTTCCAGAGAACGCGACATTGGCCGACTTGGCCTCAACGCACGCCCATTCCATCTGGCGGAACAGGTCTTCGGCCTTGTTCTTGGCCACTGGCGTTTCGTCGATTGCTCCGTTCTTAAACCTCTCGTCGATGATCGGGGTATCTGCGGGTAAAGGAATGCGGTTCAGGTCGATGATCGCGCCGTCCACGATCAGCTCGATGGAGATGGTCTTTTCCCAGTTTCCCTTCGCATCCTTCCCGTCGGCGATCGGGGCTTCGCCCGCTGGCGGTGTGTGGACGCAAACCCCTGCGGTGGCCTTGTCACCCAGCCAGAAACTCGGCCCCCGCCTCAGGACGATCGGGGCTCCCTGGGACTTGATCTTCAGGAGATGCGGCCAGGCTGACTCAAACTCATCACGCTTGGTGAACGGAATTGCGTGGTGTAGCAGGGGCTGCGTCGGCCCCTCAAAAGTGCGCGATTGCTTTCGCAGTGGCTCCAGTTCCGCTGGCCAACTCTTGGGCCACGTCCCCGTATCGGTCCAGGTGTAATCCGCATCAACCGAACTGACCAAGGACAACACGAGGGCGACACAAATCGCTGCTGTTCGCTTCATTGAAATGACTCTTCAAGGTAGTGAAAGGTCGCCCGCTACTTCTCAACTTTGGCGGGTGCCCTATTTTGCTTTGACGGTTGGCTGGTCTGGCTCAATCGAAATGACCCACTGTTCGTTTACGACAAGTTTAGCCGGACTCACACCATCGAAGGAAAGTTCATCGACTTTGTGAGTTGGTGATCCGTCCGTTGGTTTGTACTCCCATTCAACCTTGTACACATCGGAGTTGCTCTCCTTCCGGAGATAACGCCATTTGATGCTTCCCTTCCAATGCGTTTTTAATGAGCCTCCATAGGTAATTCCCGTGCCCATCTGACCCAAGGTCGCCAAATGTCGGCTGACCGCCTTGTTCGCTGGCGTATATCAGCGCGGTATTGCCTCGTCTGTTGATCTTCCTGTGGACGCGAACTTCATCTTGCGCACACCAGCATCACTAAGTTTCTTGATCGTCTTCTCCAGATACTTGTACGGGATGTCGGTTGACGATGTGATCTCCGCCGAACCATCAATAATTCGAATCGAGAACGTCAACTTCGTGTCGCCGATCTTGTCGGTTGGTTTGTTGACACGAAGAGTGAATTTCTCCATTCCTGATTCTTGCAAGGCGGTCACGGTCGCCTGAACAAACTTGAATTCCGTTTTCTCAGACGCTCGCACGATGGCAGTATCATCGACAATCTGAACGGACCAACGCTGATCCTCGGCAGCGAATCCGACTGTCGAATTCAGGCACGCAGCAAAGGCACAGGCTGTTGCAAGGATTCTTAACGTCAACATGGGCACATCCTTTTTGAGTTGCAGGGTGATAGGGAAAGCGTAGCCAGCGAACACTGCTGTTCTCTTCATCGAAATGACTCTTCAAGGTAGTGAAAGGTCGGCCGCGACTTCTCAACTTCGGCGGGTACCCTATTTTGCTTTGACGGGTGGCTGGTCTGGCTCAATCGAAATGACCCACTGTTCGTTTACGACAAGTTTAGCCGGACTCACTCCATCGAAGGAAAGTTCATCGACTTTGTGAGTTGGTGATCCGCCCTTTGGTTTGTACGCCCATTCAACCTTGTACACATCAGAGTTGCTCTCCTTCCGGAGATAACGCCATTTGATGCTTCCCTTCCAATCCGTTTTTGATGAGTCTCCGTAGTCAAATCCCGCGTTCATCTGACCCAAGGTCGCCAAATGTTGGCTGCCTCCAGTGCCAGACCCGTACGAATCGACGTGCGAGACAATCGATCCGGAATACCGTGCCACTGGCGTTTCGCTGGTTGCTGCGTTCTTGAATCGCTCGTCGATAATGAGTGTGTCGGGGGGTAGTGGAATGCGGTTCAGGTCGATGATCTCACCGTCCACGATCAGCTCGATGTAGATGGTCTTTTCCCAGTTGCCCTTCGCGTCCTTCCCGTCGGCGATCGGGGCTTCGCCCGCAGGCGGAGTGTGGACGCAAGCTCCTGCGGTGGCCTTGTCACCCAGCCAGAAACTCGGACCCCGCCTCAGGACGATCGGGGCTCCCTTGGACTTGATCTTCAGGAGATGCGGCCAGGCTGACTCAAACTCATCACGCTTGGTGAACGGAATTGCGTGGTGTAGCAGGGGCAGCGTCGGCCCCTCGAAAGTGCGCGATTGCTTTCGCAGTGGCTCCAGTTCCGCTGGCCAACTCTTGGGCCACGTCCCCTGATCGGTCCAGGTGTAATCCGCATCAACCGAACTGACCAAGGAATACACGAGGGCGACACAAATCGCTGTTGTTCTCTTCATCGAAATGACTCCTAAAAGTGGTAAAAGGTCGCCTGCTACTGCTCAGTTGCGGCGGGTGCCGCGTTGTTGTTCGCATTCGCTCCGCAAGCACTAGCGATCGTCTCCCCGTTTTGGTTTTTTCAATTTGACCGGAAAGTTGATTTCGATGGAGCGATCGGCGGCCACTGTGACCGGATAGTTCTTGGCGGTGACGGGAGTAGGGTGTTCAAGTACGTCCCAGGTCTTTGTCAATTCGTCCAACGTTTTCGAGGAAAAGTACGCATAGCTCGTCCCCGGCAGGACTGGCAGGCGATAGGTTCCATCGGGACGAACGCGAGTGCTCGTCAATGCTCCTTCTCCCATCACATAGACGTGCAAACGGACTCCTTTCGGGCAAGCCACCGTGTTGTCGGTATCCACATCCACAATGCGTCCCGTCACAAACGCGGCTCCGATGGCAACGATGTCCGGGACCGGCACAGTTTCTCCGGCTTGCACGACGACATCGGAAACGGTTTTCGCAAAATGCTGTTGATCAATCACGTTGATTTCAACAGCGCCGCTGTGTTGAAGCACGATGGCATATTGGCCATCGACGTCTGTCGTTGCTGTTCCCTGACTGATTCCCGAATTCATCGCGCGTAAAAGTGCCACCCGATGAGCGGGTGCCTGGGACGGCCTGGCAGTCACTTTGACGCCTCCGATGGGCTTTCCATGTCCATCGACAATTCGTCCGGTCATCTGTGCGGGCTCATTGAAGTGAACATCAATGGTCGCGGGGCATTGAGCGAACTTCGGCTGGACAGACCCCAATTCCGGATGGTCCACCATCAGGAATTTGCTTGCGAGGGGGTGGAGTTCAAATAACCCGGGTAACCCGGGCGCATTGGGGATTGCTTGACGACCAAAGCCGGGATGTTCGAGTGCCGGAATTCCCTCCAGCACATATTCACCCGACTTGTTTGTGATCGCACCATGCACGCCATCGATCCAGGGATAGCCAGCAACTCGGACTCGTGCGTTCTGTAATGGCGATCCATCGGGGCCTGTCACGATGCCTTCGAGTTGGGCTGGAACACCGAGTACCAGGTCCAGCGCGTTCGCTTTCTGAGCAGGGGCGAGTACCGCCACGTAGTTGACTGACTTTCCTGCCTTGCTCCCGACGACTTTGTAGTTCACGTCCTTTCCAGGATTCAGTTCCGGGTCAGGAAAGTCTCCAAGGTCAAATGAGCCATCCGGTCGAGTCTGCGTCGTTTTCAGGCTCTTGGTTGAATCGGTGTTGAGGTAGAGGTCGACGGTGGCCTCCGCGACGGGCATTCCTTTCTCATCAACACATTTTCCAGCAATGCGAATGTTGCTGGCCGAATCTTGCCCCGCCACAACGGCCGAATAGACAACAAGCAACGTGAAGGCAACGAGTGTCGTTGATGTTCTCTTCATTGAAATGACTCCTGAAGATGGTGGAAGGACAGGTGAATTACTTCATTGGTTCGACCTGAATGGGCTCAACCACGTTGTGCAAAAGAAACTGATGCCAGCCCTTTGATTGCGCATCCTTCGCGGCAACTTCCTGCAGGAAGTACTTTGTGGAAATTGACTTCATGAACCACGCTTTGCCAAGTTGCACTTCTTGGTAAGTGAACTCGGTCAAGGTATTCAGCGAGCCGTCGCCATAGTGTCGAATGACGCTGATCGGCAAATAGTTCCTGGAGGCATCAAGCGCGTAGGTGAATCGCTGTTTGGGATCGTAGCCGTACTCCGGCGGATCGGTGATCTCGGTCTCGATCGTGGTGATGTCTCCCTGCTTGCGCAGAGAAAGTGCCTTGGACCGCCGCATTTGTTCCAGTAATCCGAAACGTTGATCGAGTCCACCGAATTCTCGCGGGTCAATCGGCAAGTAACTCCCCATCTCCTTTGTTGATTTCGTGCGTTTCACATTCGTGGCATGCTCATGGAAGGTCCACGTTTTACCCGTTCGCGAGATCGTTGAGCTTAAGCTCAATTCATTGCCGACTCTTTCATAACGATCGCAAGTCAAGTCAGCGCCATTGAGTTTCACGATCGAGCGGCTAACGAATACGGGCGCTGCCGTGGCGCTGATCGAGATTTCATCGGTGACTGAGGTCTTCGTCTCCCGCTTTTCAACCGACGGACTGATGCTGAGTTCCTCAATTGTGACGGACAACTTCGGAATGCGGGCATAGTTCTCGGTGATGGCCTTGATGGCATTCCGAAAGACGTGATCGGCATCGTCGGCTGTAGTAACTACGGATAACGTCGAAGGGCCGCCCATCGGAGTGGCGCTGATCGATTTCGGATTGACTTCGACTGGCGCATCGGGTTTGGGAGCCCGCTTCAGGACGAAGTACCGCATGCCGCGATTTTTTCCGCTTGGCTTGAACTCCGTAGGCCGGGAGTCGGCCGCGGAACTGCGGGTGAAATGGACCTTCAGTTGATCGCCGTCAAGCTCGTAAATGCCCTTGTACAGATTCCCCTTTTCGCGCGGGCCAAGGGGGGACAGGTCGATCGTCGCCGGCTCTTGCTTCTCGTCGATGCGATAGGTCATTTCCATCGGATCGCCGTCGCCGAAATCGAAGGCAAGCTTGTCGCGAACGAATGTCCAAACTTGTTCCTTGCTGCGTTCCCTCGGAGCATGCGTTCCACCGATATCGGCTTCGACGACTTGCCAGCTTCCTTGGAGCTGCTCTTTGTGTCTCCTAGCTTGCTCGTCGGCAGCGAGAGTTTCGTCGTGCTTGGCTGGGACCTCTTTGACGACCAGTTCCAACTTCCCGGTGGCGAGTTCTTCCAGAGTGGGGTCATACTTGTCGGAGGCTTGCGCTGAGTAGCCTTGCAATGGGGTGCCAATAACCTGCTCGTGTTGAATCAGAAACTTCCCTGTTGGAAAAATGTCTCGGGTTTTCAGCTCGCCTGCGTCTTCGTTTCCGGAAGCCAGACGCAGCTCTCGCTCGTAGAGTTCGATTTCCTTCCCCACCGCCAAGTTCACTTCCTTGGGAACTTGGCGCACTAGGCGAAGCGTGTTACGGCGGAGGGAAACTCGCTTGCCTGTTTCGTCTAGCACAGTTGGCGAGTTCTCGGAGAGGAATGTGGGGTAGTACTGGAACTTGACCTCCTCCTTGCCGACGTTGCGAACCCGGACGACCAGTCGAACCGTTTCGCCGTGGCTGTAGGCCCGCTGCTGGCCGGGAAGAAAGCCGAAACCCGCTTGCAGACCGCCGATGGGTTCGCCCCAGGCGGTGAAGGGTTCTTTTTCCACCGGCGCCTTCTCAGGAGCTTTCACCTCCAATTCCAACTGTCCTGTGGCGAGATTTTCCAGTGCGGGATCGAGCTTGATTGTGCCTGCCGATGAGTTTCCGAAAACCTTCTCATACTGAACCTGGAACTTTCCAGCCCCAAATATGTAGGGATATTGTGGCATTCCTTCTTCGTTTCCCGATCCGAGATATGGCTTCCATTCGTAAAGCTCGATTTCCTTCCCCGGCGCCAGCTTCACTTCTTGCGGAATGTGTTCTCCGAAAGCGGAGACCTTGCCGAGCTGCTTCAATTTGCCCTTGGCATCCGTCACGGTGGGCGGGTTCTCAATGAAGTATTGGCGGAGGTACTGAAACTTGATTTCCTCCTTGCCGACGTTACGAAGCCGAACGACTAGTGTGGCTGTCTCACCCTGCAATGTGGCAGCATCGCCGTGGGTGTAAACTCGCTTCTCGCCCGCTTTGAAGCCCAAGCCCGCTTGCAGGCCGCCGACTTCCTTGCCCCAGGCGGTGAAGGGTTCCTTCTCCGGCGTTTTCGGCGCTTCAGAAGCTGGCTGAGCTTCGTCCTTGGCCGGTGCATTCGCGCCAGTCTTCGAGTCGGGCGTTGCTGCCGGAGCGGCTGGCTTCTCGAAAATTTCCGCCTGCTGTGCGGCGGAGATTTCGTGTATGTCGAGCTGGCGCTTCACTTCGTCGCGGAACTCGGCGGGGAGGTCGTTCGCCAGTGTGTCGGTGACTTTCCGCGGGTTGCTGTAGTCGATCTTCCGCACCGTGCCTTTGCTCAGCAGATAAAAGACGCCTGAACCGGGGCGGCAGACGATGGCCCATGTGCCCCGGCCGTCGGGGACTTCGAGTTTGTGAGAGTCCGGTGGTAGCTTTCCGGTCGCCTCGGTGGCCTCGAACAAAAGTTGAGCGTCGTTCGTGTGGCGATTGCCAATCGACCTGCCAACGATTTTCAACGTCGCCGCGCCGCGATCGGCCGTCCCCTTGCTCAGCGGATACTCGCCGGGGCCGAGCACGACGCGCGGTTGCTTGTCGGCGTTCACGTCGGCGGCGAGCACGCGGAACTTCGCCGGAGCAGTCGGCAGCTTGCCGCTGAACGACACCACATCCACGCGAGCGACGAGGCGATTGGCCAGCGCATCGAGAGCATCCGGAGTCTTGTCGGCGATGAATGCGGTGGTTTCTTCCGCTGAGGGGGCAGTGGCAACTAGCTCGCGCACTGCGCGGTCGAGCAGACGCGTGCGCTCAGCGGCGTCGGCGGGCAACGGGAGTTCGCGATTGAGGCGCGACCTGACGTGCGCCAGCCACCAGCCCGGCCCGGAGACGTGTGGGTCGTCTTCGCTGACGCCAACTTCGCTACCGTCGAGCGGCACGAGGCCGTGCGTGAGCGTCAGTTCGTCGCCTGCCTTCGCGAGCACATTCGAGCCAACGCGCGGCCCGGCCCACGGCCCCATTCCCGCACGCGGTCCAAAGCCGATGCCGGGTGTGTTGATTTCGATGTACTCGCCCGGTGCGAGACGCACGGGAACAAGCTGCGCGAGCGTCGTCCACTCGAGGCCGGAGGCTTCGACCTCCTTGCCCTTCGCGTCGCGGGCCTTCACCCAGCCTTGATGCCACGTCGGCACTTGGAGCACGACGGAGACGCTCCCCGTGTTCTGTACGAGCAGCCGCGCCTTGAGCGCCGCGCCGATGCGATGTTCCGTCGCGTTCGGCTCCAGCACCCACGCCGCGCGCAGTCCATTCGGCTGCGATTCGCCCCACGTCGCATCGGTGAACTTTTTCGGCAGCGCCTCGCCTTGGCGAATCGTGTGTCTCATTCCCCTCCACGGTGCCGCCTTAATCGGCGAATCCTGAATGCCCGCCACTTCATCGAGCAGCGCGATGGCGTCGGCAGGTTTCCAGTCGCGTGTGACGTCGAGACGCGGGAGCAGGGCGTTGAGCTTCGGCACCGTCTCCCAAGTCGGGTTGTATTTGATGAACTGCCTCACCGCCGCCGCCAGTTCGCCGACCAGCGCGCCGGGAATGTCGCCATTCGCCCGCGCGTAGCGCTGCCAGACTTCGTAATACGCACGGGCGTCCTTGTGCATCGGAGCCGGCGCGGCTGCCACGTCTGCGGAGCCGCGTGACTGTCCAGTGACGAGCTTGCCCGTCCACGCACCCGGCGGCGCTTTCGCGATCTCCATCTGCACGATGGCGTGGTAGCGGCCAATCTTGCTCAGGTCGCTTTCGATGGCTGAGCTTGGGATCGTGCCGGCTTTGTTGCGCTCCTCTTTCGTATACAGGCGGAGCACGCCGCACTGGCCCGGCTGCAGCTTCCAATCCGCCGCCGACAATTCCGGATCGGAAAGCCCCTGGACGATGCGCTCTCCTTCGCGGATCAGCAATCTCCGCGGGTTGGGAGCTTCATCGCTCGCGAGGAAATGAACCTCTTTCTCCGACACGTTTTGCACAACGAGTTCGAAATGCGGCTTCTTGCCGAGCAGCGCGTCACCGAGTGCTGGCGGATACGCGAGCGCCATGCGGAGGCCGCTCACCGGCTCGCCCCATTTAAGTCTCGCGATAGTCTCCGGCGCGAGTTTGCCGGTGTGGTTCGGCGTCAACGCCACATCCTCGCGATCCTGCGGCGGGATGGCGGCGATGAGCGCGGCGAGTTTTTTCGCGGATGCCTGGTCAGTGACGTCGGGAGTGGCGATGTCGAGCTGACGGACATTGCCATTGTCGCTGAGCAGAAACACGCGGCCCTTCGCGAGGTCGTATTCCTTCTGCCCGAACTCGCGAGGAGGCGGCGCGGGCTTGCTGAGGTCGCGGCCTTCGGCGGGTGCGGTCGTGATGCTGAGTTTGCCTGGCGCAGTGTTTGTGCGATGAAAGCTGAGCGCGATGCCGGGTTTCTTCGCGGTAATCGTGCCAGAGTCGGTCCAAGTGCGCGTCTTGGGATTCGTGACACTCTCGGTCGCCGAGCCGAAGTCGCCGTGATAAGCGATGACGAACGAAGCGTCCTTCCCGCTGTGGACGCAATAGGCGGAGAAGTCGTTCGTGCCGATGTGCGCGGCTTGGTGCGGATTCCATTTCTCATCCGCCGCACGGAGCATCGCGATGGGGACCGCGATACCCACCGCAATGGCCAGCGCCAGTCCCGCGAGGGCCACGGACACGTCGCGACGATTGAGATCCTTGCCGAGCACGGCGGTCAGACGGCCTTCGAGCGACGACTGGCGAGCCATCGCCAAACCACAGGCTTGCGTCCAACGGGCTGGCGAGAGCCCCGTGACGACATCGAGCAAATGCCCCGCGTAAGCGGACGGCCTGATGCCGCTCGCCAACACCAGATCGTCGCAGGACCGCTCCCGTTCCACATCCAGTCGCCAGGCGGCGAACCACACCAACGGATTGAACCAGTGCAGAGCACACGCGACCTGTGCCAGCAGTTGCACGATGGTGTCACGGCGTTTGATGTGAGCCAGTTCGTGCAGCAGCACAGATTGCAGTTGCTCGTCGCTCCACTGTCGCGCCGCCGCGGGGAGCATCAGCCGACAACGAAAAATGCCCCAGACCACGGGAATCGTCTTGTCCGGGTGAATGAGCAGAGCGACCGGGCGAACGATTCCAAGTTGCGAGCAGATGGCTTCCATCGCTGTTACGATGGGGTCGTGCGCCGTAGCCGAGTCGCTCCGCGACTCGAATGCGAGCTGCGGAGCAACTCGCCTACATACGACCGTCGCGAGCCGTTCGGAATTCCAGAGCATCCATCGCGCGGCCGACAGCCGCAGCATGAGCACGGCAAAACCAATCGCCCACACCAGCGGCAACGCATTGATCCAATTCCAACTCCGCACCGCCGGCGCTGGAACAGCTTCCGGTGTCGCCAATGCGGGCTGCGAATCCGGCAACACAGTGGCCGGCTGAAAGACCGTTGCCGATGGCCGCTCGACTTCCACTGGTGCCGCTCTCTCAGGCGATTCAATCACTCCACCTGGGGACTTGGAGATTGACGGCGGACTGATATCCGCAACAACCGGTCTCGATGAACTCATCCAAGCCGGCAGCACGCGCCATTGCGGCAACATCGCCGACAACAGCGGCACCACCAGCATTGCGACAATCGCCAGCAGCCACACCAGATGTCGAGTCGCCGCCGAGTCGCGTCTCAGGATCAAGGCCACAACAGCCGCAAGCGCAAGCAGCACCGTCCCTTTGATGGCGGAATCCACCAACAGCAGGCTCGACGCGCTCAACACCCCAGCCACGGTCAATATCGTGCGATTCATGTTACCGGCCCTCCTGCTGAGCTTGTTCGATCAACGCAATCAGCCGCTCACGTTCGTCGGCTGACACCTGGTCCTTCCGCGAATGCAGATGCGCCGCGAGAGCCTCTTCAAGCGAACCGCCAAAGAACGTCTCCAGCACTTGCTCGAACGCGAGACGCCCCGCTTTGCCCTTGGTCTGGCGAGGCACATAGATCACCTCGCGTCCGCTCTCGCGCCGTCGCAGATGCCCCTTCTCTTCCAGAATGTGCATCATCCTGCGAACCGCCATCGGCGTCGGCGGCGACGGAATGGTTTCGACGACTTGATTGACAGTCGCCTCCCCGAGCGCAAAGACGGCATCCATAATCTGCCGCTCGCGGCGACTCAGATCAGACGAATCAGGCATGAGCAGTTCCTCCCGCGCCAGTGTTCTCGTTCTCGTTCGGCACTCCGCCTGAATGGCATTGCCGTGCGCTAATAATATAACGCACAGCCGCGTGAGAACAATCCCAGTTGCGCTAAAATCTTACCGCGTCGTCGCAAATCTGTGCGTGTTGGTGTCATGGACTTTCCAAAGAGTCACACAACCGACACCGCGCCGTGTTACGCATTCCGCTCAGTTTTTCACGACAAATGCCGGGCGGAACGGGTGGGGGCCAGCAGCGAGTCCCGCTGTGTCACCGCCGCTACACGACGCCGTTTTGCTGTCCCCTGGCTGACGATCTGCGGGCGTGCCTCGCATGGGCAGTGAGGGGGAATCGTAGCCGGGTCGCCACACGAGACCGGGTCGCGAAGCAGTCGAGGGGAACTGTGGGTGGAACCGAAATGTTCTCGGTTTCCGACACGTTTGTTTCGGTGACACGGGTCAAAACAAAAACGACTCGACAGCCGCTCGCCAAACGCCACCGTTGCTGGTGACAACAACGACTTGTGCGCGACCTGCGGCGGGTTCCACTTTGCATCCTTCGCGATGGGCACCGCGATTGCTCCGCCCTTGAATCGCTCATCAATGATCGGGGTATCTGCGGGTAATGGTTCATTGCTTCTCGATCGAATGGTTGAGCAGCTAACAGCGGCGCGTCAGACCATCAGGCGTCCTTTGCCGTTGTTTCTCCGCTTTCTTCATCCGAGGGTTGCAATGCACGCATGTGCAAGAGCAATGCGGCCACAGTTGCGGCCGAAAGCACGACGACCCATTCGGTTGCAAGGCGAGCCATTTCGATGCGGCAAGCGATGCGGGCTGTCATTGGAGAGCTACCGTATTGGCCATCACGCACCACAACGGTGGCAACATTCACGTCCCCAAATAAAAAGCTGCGCGGCACTTCAGGGAATTGCACTTCATTGGAAGCTATTCGTGGTGGAAATGCGGAAAGCGCGCAGACGATTGCGGCAGCGAGCATCGCGACCGCTTTTGTGCGTCTTGTGGCGTGGAGTCCGTTTGGTTGCGGCATGATTCTTACGATCCTGTTGCGGCGGCTGTGGGCGATTGGTTTTCATGGATCGCTCCGTGATGACTCCATGCAAGGTGGGGTGTTTCGTCGGCGCAATCGGGGCTATCCCGGTCTTGCTTGCTTACGGCTTCGGCAGTTCGAACTGCTGGTCATCGACTTTCTCGTCCAGCGTCAGAGTCGGGTAGGTCTCGGTCAGTGTGATCGCCCGCTGATCCTGTTTCGTGGTGATCTCGCGCTTCAATGGAAGTTTCGTTTTCGCATCCAGCCAGACGGTGACCATGAGTGGTTCCGTGTAGTTTCGATTGTGAAGTTTGTGGTGGATGGTCAGGGCCTGTTGTTCGCCGATGATTTGGTTTTCGCCCAACTGGAAGTCGCTGAGGCCAAGCTGCTTCTCCGCGTCAAACTCGCGAGGCTTCTCGCCTGGCGGCACATTTTCCGCCAACATAAACATCGGGCCGAGAATCCCAGCGCGAGCCAACTTCAGACGCATCTCGGTGTCGTAATTGTTGGTCACATCCACGACCTGCGAAGGTATTTGTGGATCGAGGCTGGCCGTCCTGCTCTGTTTCCCATCGCAAACCATCGCCACATTGACCGGGACCGGCTGTATGCCATCTGTGCCGAGAGCCAGATCCCCCTTCATCTCCAGGCGGAACTTGTTGCCGGTCGCCAGCAACAAACTCCCTTTGAGTTCGCCGTCGGTTGCTCCCTGAAATTTTCCAGAGAACGCGACATTGGCCGACTTGGCGTGAACGCACGCCTGTTCCATCTGGCGGAACAGGTCTTCGGCCTTGTTCTTGGCCACTGGCGTTTCGTCGATTGCTCCGTTCTTGAATCGCTCGTCGATGATCGGGGTATCTGCGGGTAAAGGAATGCGGTTCAGGTCGATGATCGCGCCGTCCACGATCAGCTCGATGGAGATGGTCTTTTCCCAGTTGCCCTTCGCATCCTTTCCGTCGGCGATCGGGTCTTGACCCGCAGGCGGAGTGTGGACGCAAACCCCGGCGGTGGCCTTGTCACCCAGCCAGAAACTCGGACCCCGCCTCAGAACGATGGGGGCTCCATTGGACTTGATCTTCAGGAGATGCGGCCAGGCTGACTCAAACTCATCCCGCTTGGTGAATGGGATCGCGTAGTGCATCAGGGGTTGTTTCGGACCCTCGAATGTGCGCGATTGCTTTCGCAGTGGCTCCAGTTCCGCTGGCCAACTCTTGGGCCACGTCCCCGTATCGGTCACTGTGAAAATCGCATAAACCGAACTGACCAAGGACAACACGAGGGCGACACAAATCGCTGCTGTTCGCTTCATTGAAATGACTCCTAAAAGTGGTGAAGGCGTCTTCGATGTTGAATGCCTTGCTTGCTTACGGTTTCTCCACGGCCTTCACCTCGAATTCCACAGTTCCTGTTCCAAGGGCGGAATGCTCTTGCACAAAACCGATGCAATTGACTTTGTACTTTCCGGGTTCAACGTGGATCGTGTGCATCGAGACCATCCCTCCCGGCACCTTCACATCTTGATTCAGTGCCACCACGTTCATGTTGGCCTTGCCCACATCAACTGTCTGGCCCGGTTTCAAAGTGAGTTTGGCAGGAATGATTTCGAAAGACGTCACCAGCGGATTCGTGGCGCGGACACTCTGATCCAGCGAATCAACAACCCTGTCAGGGCTCACAAACCACAAGGGCCAAGCCGAAACGCTGATCGTTTCCTTGCTAACGTTCCGCAGTTTAACGACCGCATTGACCCTCCCACCGATGTGAATGTCATTCGCGTTTGTAATGCAATAGCCCGCTTGCAGACCGCCGACTTCCTTGCCCCAGGCAGTGAAGGGTTCCTTCGCGGCCTTCACCTCGAATTCGACGGTACCTGTTGCTAGTTCACCATGTTCTTGCACAAAACTTTCTGTCCAGTTGACTTTGTACTTTCCTGGCTCAACGTGGATGATTCGTCGATCAGGCACCTTACCCGCCGCCACTTTCACCTCTTGATTCAATTCCGCAACGGGAATTTCGGTCTTGTCGACATCAACCGCCTCGCTCGGCTTTAGAGTCAGTTGTTTCAGTTTGAAGCCGAGCAACGGATACGGCCCATCTGTGGTGCGGACAGGCTTGCCCTGCGAATCAACAACCTTCGGAGGACTCATCAGCACCCACAAAGGCACGGCCGAGGCACTGATCGTCTCTTTGCTGACGTTCCGCAATTTCACGACTGCTTTGACGTTTCCGCTGATGTGAATGTCATCCGCGTTGGTTATGCAAAAGCCCGCTTGCAGGCCGCCGACTTCCTTGCCCCAGGCGGTGAAGGGTTCCTTCTCCGGCGGCAACTTTTCAGGCTCCTTCACTTCGAGTTCCAGCTTTCCGGTGTCGGCTACTTTTAGAGGTGCGGCTGTCGCTGGCCGCGCAGCCTCGCTGCTGGCTTGCGAAGGCACGCTGATCGCATTCGGTGAAGCTTGATTCGAAGGTGCTGCCTGCGGCTGAGATTGGCTCTTTGGTTTCAAAGGAACGATCGTCTCGCCGGGCTTCACTCGTTGCAGTTCCATGTACCAGACACCGGAGACCCATTGAAGCTTCTCAGGACGACTTTCGGGAGCGGGTGTTTTTTGATGTTTCCCGTAGCAGAGAATCAGCATGTCACCTTCAACACTCAGCAGACCAAGCACAGAATCTTGCGTAGATCCCAGGGCGATCTCAACACGCACGGGTGAATGAGACTCGTCGGCCTGAATCAGCATCGCATCACCAGGTTCGCCTCCATGCTTGACGATGCGGTTACCGTTAAACTCCAAAATTGAGTTACCGGACCGGCCTTCTTCTTCGCCGTTCGCGTGGATTTGACGGGTGACTCGCCATTCGCCTTGAAGTTGTTTCAACGTCTTGCTCAGCGCAGGTTGTTCTGGAGCTTGTGGATGGCCTTCGCGTGTTCCACGACCGGCGTCGGGGGCCTTTGCCGCTTCGCTCGACTGCGCTTCTTCATCCGATTCAAGAACAATGTACTGCACACCTTCCTGCGGAACTTCGCCGGTTGCTGACACCGGTCGTGGAAGGTCGGCCTTCTTCGCATTCAATGCCAAGCACAGAGCTTTTCCTTTAAGCGAATACTTGGCTCGCGAAGTTGATTCCCCTTTCGCATCATCAGCATCGAAGAGATCGAGATCACCGTTCGCACCGAGCGAGTAGCGCCAATCGGCATACAGTCCCTTTTGCGACGGCACATGCATCTTAAAGCGATGCTCATCGATCACCACCGTCGCACCCGCCAATTGATCAACTGGCATGTCCGCAAGCTTAACCAACTTCCAATGACCGACGAGTGGGTTTACACGCGCCGCGCGTGGTTGAGCTTGGCCTTGCGGAGGCACGCTGATCGCGTTCGGGTTGGCTTCGAGGAACTTCTTCAACTCGCGGTCGACATGCTCTTCCGACCCCCAGAGAATGTCCTTAAGAATCCAACCGGATTCGCGCATGCTGAGCCTGAAATACACCATGAATTCACCACGCTGATCACTCTTTGAGAACTTGAATAATTCCGACGTGGCCAGCGCTCTTGTTGGATTGGCGGAGTCATTCACATACACGGACTGAACGGGCAACTGAGCGAGGTCTCCAAAAAGTTCCATTGTGTTATAGGGCGGTGGACCACCAATAATTGTCTTGGCCGTCAAGTAATCGCCGGAAATCATCGCCGCCACGAAGGCTTCGACGACCGCGCGGGCGTTGTGGCGGTCTAAAGGCTTCTCGATTGCTGAAGCCTTGATGTTGGGACCAGTGAAGTCCCAAATCTCGACTTTCCCTTGTCGTAAGTTGTCCGCTCCAGCGATGGCCAGCCTGCCTTGGGACAGTAGCGCGAAGTCGTTCCATCGTGCTTCCTTCCAGGGGTCTGCCAATCCGAGGTGGTGTTTCAATGTCCCTGTCTCTGTGTCGAAGAACCGGATCGCTTCTCCGCCGCACAGCACACCGACACTCTTTCCATCAGGCGTGAAGGCCACCGGGTGCCCCCAACCGGAGACCGTTTGTTTCCATTCCAAAATGCCCGTCGCAGTGCGGAGCAGGCAGATGGAACTCGTGCTGGTGTCATTGTCCTTGTCAAAAGTCCGTGAGCTGATCGCCATCAGTTTGTCTTTCGGTGAAAAGGCGACCGACCAGGTGCCGCCATTCGTGTTGACCGGGAAGGTGCGAAGCTTGATACCCGTGTTCGGAGCCCACAGGATGACGCCGCTTCCATGATCGCTGCCACCGCCACCCTGCCAACTCCCCACGCTCGCCAAATAGGCCCCGTCTGCCGAAAACGCGACCGCGTTTGCATGGCTATGCCCCACGAGATCGTTGCGTAGCGTCCCGGACTGCACTGCCCACACTTTGAGCCGCCCGGGCCCGGTGGCCAGTTCTCCCAACTCATGGACGCCGCCCCAATTGGGCGCGGCGTCATCAAACGACCCGCCACTCGTCGCCAGCAGTTTGCCGCTTGGGGAAAATGCCAACGAGCCGACGCTTCCCATGGCTCGCTTGAGCGACTTCAGTTTCTCTGGGGTCTTTTGATCCGCAAGTCTTGCCGCTTCATCGTCCAACGACAGGACCAGCTTGCCTGTCCGCGACTCGAACAATTTGACTTGTCCCAAGCCGGTCCCGACGGCCAGCAGGGTTCCATCGGGTGAAAATGCGAGCGTCCCGACCTCGAAGTCGCGCGGTCCTTCGGTCGCGGCAAGGAGTGCGTCTTCATCCTGGGTGGTGAGCGATATCGAGACTGCGGTCTTCCCCGTTTCGGCGTCCAGAATCTCCACCGTTCGTTTCCAGCCTTCGGCTGCGGGGAATGCCTTGCCACCACTCGCGACTGCAATCAGCTTACCGTCCGGCGAACACGCGACCTTCTTGCCGTCGCCGGTGGTGAAGAGCTTGACGCGTGTGGACATAGACATTTTTGTGTTTGGCGGTGCGTCAGCCGAGCCTGTCGCTGACTTCGCAGCCTCGCTGTTGGCTTGCCGAGGCACGCTGATCGACTTCGGGTTGGCTTCGAGGAACTTCTTCAGCTCGCGTTCGGCACTCTCTTCGGACTCGAAGTGGATGTCTGTGATAAACCAGCCAAAGTCGCTCATGCTCAGACTGAACACCAGGAAGCCATCGCGTCCTTCGAGTTTCACAACATCCGAAGTGGCCAGCGCTCTTGTTGGCTTGGTGACATCATTCACATACACGGACTGAATAGGCAGCCCAGCGATTTTCAGGTCAAGGAAAGGTGCCGCAACGATTTCGGGTTGTTGCCCCCTTGTCAGTGTCTTGACCGCCTCGCCATCGCGGGCCAGCGCCTCCACCACAAAGGCTTCGACAACGGCGCGGGCGTTGTTGCGATCTAATGTCTCATCAAGTCCTGGAACATTTTTCGCATCTAAAACACTTTTCGCATCAGCTTCACGCCATGGTTCATTGATCTGCCAACCACTTTGTGTCTTGATCAACCCCATGATCCAGCGATTGGACTTGTGCGTCGCGAGGGCTTTGTCATCCGTCAGCTCGATCCTGTAATCGAAAACCGTGATTTTCTCATTGTCCTTCGGGCCCCCATCTGTTTGCACGACCTTGCGGAACTTCTTGACAAACCTTCGTGGGTCGGCAAGCTGTTCTGACATGACCCCCGTCAGGGTTTTGACAGACGGGCTGTTCGTTGTTGCGTTTCCCAAGACCGCAAAGTCCTTGCCCAACTCCTTGATGACCTGCTGGGTAAGCGGGTGAGCGATCAAGGGCTTGATTGCCTGAAGGTCTTTGACCTCATCGCGAAGTAACTCTTTCAGCCCCGTCATTTGATCTTCATAGCCAGCCGGTCGTTTCGCCTCGGTATTGGTTTCGAAGTCATCCAGCGATGCTATCGACATTAACAAGTAGGTTGTAGCGAGCTGTTTGATTGGTTGATCCGTCCAGCACCGAAGCACGCCCGCGTCATCACCACGAGTTTGGCAATCGGCAATGTGTTTCATCAGTATCTGAGGACTATCAGAGCCTCGGCTGTCTTCGTCTTCGTCAATCGCGAAAGGGGGCAACTTGCGATCTAAAGGCTGTTCACCTCCTGGGGCCATTGGGGTACCCTGAGCGAACTGATCGCCATAGTCCTTCGAGACAGGGCCATCTTTCCGGTAAATCAATTCCAACGGCCGCAGGACGACCAAACTGCGTCCAGTTGATGTGGTGTCATCCGGCAGGAACAATGCCGGCACAACCTGTCGAGAAATGGTCCTGCCCATTTTATCCTGAGCATGGAAATCTGAACCGATCAAGTCGCCTATCGCTTCGTTCGGCAATTCACCGCTCACCGCAATCTTCTCGAGTGCGTCGGCAACTTGCCGTTTGCCCAGGCCGCGATAGTAGGTTGCCGATTGGCGAAAGCCTTCGCATAGTCGTTCCACAGTCAGATCCGGAATTGGCGGAGCGAAGATCTTGCTGCGCACTTCGGCCGTATCGGAATTGAATCGCTTCGCGGCGGCGGAGAGAGACTTTGGGTCGAGATCTTTGCGGTCTAAAGGCTTCGCAGCCTCGCCGGCAGCCCCACCCGGATGCTTGGTCAATTCTTTGATTCTATGTTGCAATGCTTCGACCGACCGGCTGACCTCCACGACGAGCGCATGTGTCGGCGCATGTGTTTTAAGGAGATCACGCAGTTGAGCTTCGGCGGCCTCCAATTGCAGACGGGTTTTCTCCAAGGTGAACGGCTCCTCGTTCATCCCGCGCGTTGAAGTGATGAGCTTCGCCAGTGCCGCCGGAGTGTTTGCCGTCGAGAGCGTGGGGAATAGCTTGAGCTGCTCCACCGAGTCGTCGCTACGCAGTTCGAGCACGCGGCCCTGCCGTAGGTCGTATTCCTTGCCATTCACGCGCAAATGGAACGGATCAGTAGACTCGCGGTGGTAGCCAAAGGTTCTTCCGCCTTTGAGTGTGATGCTGCCTTCATCCATCCAACTGAGCGATTGAGTGTTCTGCGAACCACTGGAGGAGGTTCCGAACTCGCCGGGATAATAGAAGGCATAGTGTGGGTCCACATCGTCATGAACCACCATGACTGAATCAACGTTGCCACCGATGTGCGCGCTTTTGGGAGAGGTACTTCGCTTCGCAGCCTTCGCTTCGTTCTCAACCGGCCGTGTTTGTGGAAGTACGGTTCTGATCCATGTCAGATCAGCGAGTCGTGGAGTACCAGATTTCCTTTGAGCGTCTTTGCTCGTCGTCCACGCGCCGCGGATTTCATTGTCTACCAGCCGCAGCGACATTCTGCCGGTGCGATCATCAGCCGTTTCCTGCGTGCCACTGACCGATAGTTTCGATTCGAGCACGCTTTTTTTGATCAATTCTTTGCTCAAGCTGGTGGGATCAACGTCGTTTCTCCAGGTGCCGTTGAAGCGGCGTTCGACTCGCGACCACTTCAAACGCACGGTGCCCGATTTACCTTTGCGAATAGCAATGTCGGGAACAGGTCTGAGGAGCGCTCCACCGTCAAACAGTCTGGCAGGATCGTCCGTTGCCGGTTTGTCGCTACCGGTGCCGGTGAAAGTCCCCTCGTACTCTCCGGACCCCTTGGCTTCGAGAACCACGGTGCCCCATTCGTCGCTGGTCCATTGACCGCTGATTTCGGGCGCTTCCGTCGCTTGCCACAGCGCCATCCCCAGCAAAGTCATTCCGATCGTTCCGAGCATGGCGAGCACTCCTTTCCGAGTGACAGTGAAAATCGAACGGCGGCCAGCGACGTGATTCACCAGGGACGCTGGCAGTGGTATAGACGTGGGCTGCTGCCCTTGAGCCAGACGCATCAAAAGGCTTTGCAACGCCCAGCGCCACAGCCAGAAAGAGGCGATCGCACTGATCGGGAACGCCACAGTGACGGGGATTCTCGCCTCGGGTGGAAGCGGCTGGCTGCCGCCGTAGTACAGCAGCAACAGCGCGAAGGTTGACCCGACGACGACGACTCCGATGGGGATGAGCAACGCAACGGCCCAATACCACGGAATGCGTGGCTCACACTCGATTGGTTCACTGGACTTCATAAAACTTTCCATAGAGTGAGGAACAAGCGAAGCTGGCAGCGGCACGGACGTGGGTTGCTGCACATGAGCCAGGCACTGCTCAAGCAGGGCTGCGACTTCCAGCGCGTTTCCGAAGCGGGCAT
Source organism: Planctomycetaceae bacterium (assembly GCA_021732785.1). Classification (GTDB taxonomy): domain Bacteria; phylum Planctomycetota; class Planctomycetia; order Planctomycetales; family Planctomycetaceae; genus DSVQ01. Next base: position 34,749 of record JAKFUG010000006.1, on the reverse strand, counting down.
CGGGCGATTTGGCCATTAGCCGCAAGATCAGCAGGCAGAGCCACTCAGGAATGTCCGGGTTGACTTCACGAATCGAACGGGGCTCGTCATCGGTGATCATTCGCAGAATGGCGTAGCTGCTGTCCGCTCGAAACGGCGGGCGGCCGGTACACATCGCGTACAGCACGCAGCCCAGGCCAAACAGGTCCGATCGAGCATCGACGCTGCCGCCGCGCGCCTGTTCGGGCGACATGTACTGCGGAGTTCCGGCAATAATCCCCGTCCGCGTGATGCTGGCGTCATCGACCGCACGAGCCAGCCCGAAGTCGGTCAACAGCGCTCGCTCGACCGTGCCGTCGAGCAAGATGTTCGACGGCTTCACATCGCGATGCACGAGCCCCTGCGCATGAGCGGCCGCCAGTCCGCGAGCCGTTTGCATTCCGATCCGCAGGATCTCCTTCAGCTCCAGCGGCCCTTGATCCCGAATGCGTTTCTCAAGCGTCGCGCCGCGTGAATACTGCGTGACGAGGTACGGCACTCCCTGCCATTCGGCCACGCTGTAGATCGGCATGACGTTGTCATCAATCACCGCCGCAGCCGCTTTCCCTTCGCGAGCGAACCGTTTGCGAGCCGCTCCTGAAGCAGCCAGATGAGGCAGCAGCATCTTGATCGCCACAAACCGATTCAGAGCGCCTTCATAGGCTTTGAAAACAACCCCCATGCCGCCTCGGCCAATCACGCCGACGACTTCATAGGAACCGATCCGACCCAGCATGTGCGGGTCGTCCGTCGGTCCCAGCAACCGCAGGATGGACTCCAGTGATTCGCCTTCGCAGCCTCGTTCGTCGTGATCGCCCGCAACGTGCGGTGATTCCAACGGAGTGCGAAGGATCGGGACGATTTCGTCCTGCCACTGCGAATCGGACTGCGGGACTTCCAGCAGTTGTCGGCAGCGTTCGCAGTCGCTGACATGGTCTTCCACGTCCTTCAACTCTTCGGGAGATAGCTCGTCATGAGACAACTGCCGCAGCAGTTCGGCCGACAAGCACGTTTGCGGATTCTGAATGGTCATGATTGATTCTCCTGCAAGTCCCAGAGTTGCGAGACTTCCAAAACTTTTTCCTTCAACCGGGCGATCACTCGATACCGCGCGACATACACCGCCCCGGCGGAGCGTCCCGTTGATTTCGCAACTTCGGCGATCGGCACGCCTTCAATGGCCGTCCGCCAAAAGGCGTTCCAGGTCGCTTCGCTGAACTCGGAGCGAATCTGCTCGGTGGCCCAGCGGATCAGTTCTTTCCGGGCTTCCGCCAAAATCTCGGCGGTGGTTTCCTGCGGATCGGGCTGAGCATCCAGCAGCTCCACCATCGAGGTCGAACCGGTGGCCGCGTCGCGAGGTCGCCGAGTCAGTGCTTTCGTGATCGCATTGCGAGCGATCGTCGTCAACCAGGCCCGAAACGGCGGCTGCAAGTCTCCCGGAATCCAGCCCTCGATCGACTTGTAGATCGACAGAAACACCTGCTGCATAACGTCTTGCGCGTCGGAGTCCTGCAAGCCCCGCCGCCGGGCCATCCGAAAAACCACCGGCTGGTAAATTCCCAGAAACTCCGTCCACGCCGCTCCATCACCAAGGTCTTTGACCCTGGCGATGAGGCTGTGGCTGGTTTCCGGAAACTCGGGCATGTTCTTCTCCTATGAAGAATCATCCACGAATCCCCGAATTCTTACACCCGAATTTGCAATTCCGCGAAATTGCCGGGCGGAACGGGGTTGGGACAACCAGCGAGTCACGCTGCGTCACCGCCGCCAAACGCCGTCCTCTGCCGACGAACAACGAGCGTGCCTCGCGCGGGAAGCGAGGAAATCCCGAGCCGGATCGTCACACGAGACCTATCTCGATTGGGTGGACTGACCGGCGGACATGATCGGGCGAAACCGAGCGACCGCTTGCCGATCTCATCGGTTGCGGGGCAGTCAGGTGGAAATAAGTGTGGAGCCGAATGTTTTCAGTTCCTGACACCTTTGTTTATATGACACCTTTGTTTATCCCGCACATCAAAACCCGACGACGACTCCTGTACAAACTCGGCATCCCGATCTCGACAATCCCCCACTGCCGACCCGGATAACACCACAACGTGCGCTGTAGTATTAGGTTTTGCGATTCTCTTCAACCAGATACCTCTCTCGTTTCCGCCCGAAGACCGCCAGCAGAACGAGACCCCATGACACGGGATGGATGGCGAGAAGATACGTCGATCGTGAAGCACTTAGGATTTCCACGACCGCAACGGGAAGAACTGGGACGAGCAGGACCACGACATCCCCAAACATCATCTGTCCGATGTAGATCAATTCGAGAATGCATGCCGCCGCCACAAGTTTTGCCTCGCGTGGTTCAGTGATGAAACGACGGAGCGAGTAGAAGAGTCCGACAATGAGCACGAGGGACCAAACGGCGACCACACAGAGAAACGCCCAACTCAACCATGACATCAATGCGGGGTTTCTTGACATGAATTCACCGATCTTTGGGCAATACTTCACACTTCGCATCGCACGCGGCGAGTACCTCGCCGCGAACTTCTGCACTGTAGCATTCCATCAGACCACTTCCTTGGGATGGCCCCTAATCTAACCGACCCACCCAGATAGCGCTAGACCTACAATGGAACCGCTCTAGGTTAATGGAACGCGATTCAGGTCGATGATTTCTTAGTTCTATTCGATCAACGGCACCCCGTCCGAATGTTTTCGGTTCCTGACGACTTTGATTCCTCCCTGCGTCTCGCGGATCGCCCGAATTCGACATCACTTTCTTTCCTTCAGAACTTCGAGCATTCCGCGCAGGAGCCCGAAATCGTGCCTGCGCATTTTCCAAGTGGCGGTGGCCGAGGCGGTCCCGTTGCGTACGATGTCAACAGCTCGACTTGGCGGAACTTCCATTGTCGCAATGCCGCCACTTAACGAGACAAGCCCGTTGCCGCCATGGCACCCGACGCAGCTTTGAAGACCATTTGGAAATCGCGTTTCTCCGTTGAATGGCTCCGTATCCTTCAGCCGACGTAAGTAGGCCGTTGAGTCCTTACCAAGCAACGCTTCTGTCGACAACTCGAACGCGGCACTGCGGACCGGATGGAGATTCCCATTCGCGGAATTCACCGCCCGTTTGGAATCGAGGAAGGCCACCGACTTGGTGACGGGCGTTGCCGTTGGCACGCCTTGATCCGAAATGGCGAGCATGCGTTCGAGCAACACCGCTTGCGCCCCGGCAGGGAATATGGGGCTCGGCGGCATGGCCTCGTTCCGGACTATGCGAAAGTTCAGAATCGCATCTCGCCGACGCGATTCCACGGCGGAAACATCGTTGTGGCCTTTGAGATACTCCTCGGCCTGTTTTCGTCCACTGGGGAACCGCACAAACAGCAAGAACTCGCTGCGGCCCCGACGACTCATCTCATGCGTCAGGCCAATTCGATTGATGTTCTTGTGCGATAGCTGAAGCCACTCGCCCTCTGGTTGCAGCAGATCAGCAGGCAGATCGAGATCAAACGCGGGATTGCGCTGCTTGTCATCGTCAAACGCCTTCGCAACATAGGTGTTGGGCAACTGCTTGATCTCGTCGGCGGTTAAGGCAGAAGCAGCAATCACTTTTGTGAGTCGCACCCGCAAAGATTGATTCGCTTCGTCGTGATAATTGAGTTCACTCGCCAGGGAATCGAAGGCGTACCACGCCGAACGCTGCATCAACAGCCGAACAATCGGGCGTTGCGATCGCAAGGCAGCAGAGTCTTCCAGGGCGGTATCGAAGACGCTTTGCACAGACGAATCATATTTCCATGACGACAATTCATTGTCGTCTTTCGGACGAACCGATTCGTAGACAGCGTTCCAAGCCGCGTGATTCTCGAACAGCGCATTGGTTTGTCGCTCTCCTGAGCCCTGCCCAAGTGCGAATTGACTGCAAAGCGATGAGACAGCAATTGCCATGATCATGTTCCGCATGGTGTCCAGCGCGTCATGTCTCTTGAGGAAATGCGACAAGGAATGGTCCTGAATCATGTGTGGTTATCTGCGAGAGCAAGGGGTGACAGACAGGCGGAAGAGTAGGTGACACCTTTAGTGTGGATCATTGCTTTCGCTGTCGGTATGCCCATCGCAGTTGTTTGTCGGAGGTTTGATTTTGAATTCGCTCCTTGAGTTTCTCAATGGCCGCTGGACTGATCCTGACATCTCCAAGACACAGGGATTCAAGGTTTTCGAAGTTGAGGATCATGGCAGTGGTTGCCGCGACCTAATCCCAGCGTCAAACGAGGTCTCGCGGTCATGGTGTCGGTTTGAATACATCGTCGCTTACGTCATTGACCCGAGCTTTACGGAGTCTCATGTCGTAGGTAAACGCTGGTTGATTGCGATATTCCGGCGCAACCCAGGGCGGTGTGAAGCGAGTCCAAGTGGTTTTCCAGGGAAGCCAACAACCCGGCGCGAACTCCTCGTATTCCGAACAGGCTCGTACGTCTTCGATGGAACCGTTCACACGCTTTTCCCACCTCCGGAGCGTGTAACCGAGTGCCGGATCAAACCAGAATTTGTCAGCATGCTTGTCTCGCTTGCCGTCTACTTCGACCTCGCGCTCGGCTTCCACCACTACGCAAGCTGTGCCGTCCGCGAACTCTTCATTGGGTAGGAGACGGCAGTTTGCATAGAGGGAAAAGTTGTCGGGAAAAGAGAACTGCTGTTGCGACTCTCGCCGATTCGCTCTCGGTTGAGGGTCGGGCGGCCGCAGCCCCAACGCACCAAGGTACATACCAGAGGAGTGGAAGTAGTTGGCAGGAACCTTCTCCCACTTCTTGCGGAAGTCCCAGCGAAAGCACTCACTGCCGTCGAAGACGTAGCGCTCGTCCTCGGCGAAGGTTCGCGCAAACAGGTGGCGTGAACTCCCCTGGGCTTTCTCGTTCGCTGCGTTTTGCCTCTGACGTTCAATCATCTCCGCGACTTCTGGTGGGGCACACGGGTCTGGGGTAATCTGATCAGCGGGGATGACGTGAAACACAACGGCAGGAAACGACCGCTGTGAATAGCGTTTGGCTCCTGAAAAAGCGACGCGATGCCGTTCTTGGTAGTCCCGAAATTCGCCCATGTTCCAGGCAGCCAGAAGTTGCGGAGCGACATGTGTTTCGCCGAGGATTTCGTAGTCAACCAGCAAGCTCTTGAACCGTTGAGCACGCTCCGTGAGACGCTGCTTTAGTTGGTCCAGAGTGAGGGAGACGGGTTTGCCGACCTTCGGCTCCGGAGCTTTGCCAGAGCCTGTATCCAATTCCACGGGCTTGACCCAGTTAGTCGCCAGATTGCCGGATTTTAGGTCGGGCAAAAGGTCTTGAATCCGATCACCGGGGATTGCCATGCAGCCGTGTGACCCCACACGAGCAATCGTGATACCGAACGCCTTGCTATCCAGTCCAACGACCGGCCCACCACACTCGTGGGGTAACAATGGTGCGTCGTGCTCGAAGATGGTCGGGAAATCATCGTTACGATAATTAATCGGCAGCTCCGCCTCGGCATGTAGTCGTAAGGTCAATTGAAGCTCCTTACCGGCGCGCAGAACGCGTACCGGTACGCGTTCCCCCGACCACCGACTTTTGAGGCAGTTTGCGAAATCCTGATGACTGCGGATGGGCGCGCCGCCAATGGTCAAGATGATGTCGCCGAGTTGAATCTCAGCAGCAGCGGCGTGCCCTTCCACGTACTCGACCCAATAACCGCGCCCTGGCACGGGGCTGCCAAGCAACTCGGGCAACGCCGCCGACTGCTTCGGGCGCGGAATCATTTTCTTCGGAAACGGTCCCTGTAATTCACGGCGCGATACGCTCACAATGCCGACCGACAGCGGCAATTCCTGAGTATCGGGTACGGCCAGGATCGTCCCCGCAGGTGGCGATGCGTCGTCGCTCCACTCGATAGGACGCAGGCCGGTGACGGAAACCTTGAGGAGTGCAAGGTCAAAGGCGGGGTCCACGCCATTGACCTGAGCAGCAACGACCTTGCCGTCCGGCAACAGGCACCTCGGCTCCAGCGGCAGTTCGCTGGCCTTCGTCATGATCCACCCGTCAGCGCCCACGATGGTACCAAACGCAACCATGTCGTCTCCATCTTGAATTGCTACGACGCTTGATCGCGCCCTCTTGATGACTTCTTTGTAGGCCTTCCCTGTCTCCCCGCCCTGCGTCCACTGCTTCGCCGGGATCGTCTCGGCATTCCGGAGTTGGCCAAACAATGTCCCCGCGGCTGTATCCTCCCGAGGCGACAACACCTTGCGCTGCATCGATTCCAGGCGTGAATGGATGAGAGGACAAGTCGAACAGGCCGGGAGCGCATAGATTCGCTTGGTCATGGTGCCTGCGGCCAATTCGTTCAGCGTTTGAAGTCCAACATCACTGCGGATCAACCCTACCAAACGGCCATCGAGACTAAAACAGGGACCTCCCGAGTCGCCACCTGTGACCTGACAATCGGTTACGAACGTGTCCTCTTGATGCACTAAGACACGGCCGAGCCGGACGACAGGCCCACGACCTTGCTGAAAGCCTAGCGAATGGCCCAGCTGCAACACGAAATCGCCGGCTCGTACAACGACGTCCTCGTGCAATGGCGAGTGTGGATACGAGCCTGGCTTCACAAGGCGGAGCAGCGAGAGTTCATAAGTGCGATCAGCACCAAGGAGTTCCGCCTCTAGTTCTTCCCCGTCATGAAGGATCACCTTCACACGCTCACCGGGTTTACTGCTTTTGTTGGAATCGTTGGGATCCAGCATGTGGCTAACGTGGTATTGCGAAAGGATCAAACCGTCGGGGGTGATGATCACGCCAGAAGCGAACGGCTGGTGATGCTTCAGACTTCGCGGCTTCGATGCCTGAGCGACAGCGACAACGGACGGTATGGCTTTCTTTGCCGCAGCACGGACATGCTGTTGCAGTCCTTGGAGCAATGCGGCGTCAGTCGGATTCGCTTGGCTTGGTTTCTCAGCCTGACCGAGCGCAATCATCGGCGAGCAGCATCCGAGCAGCGTCACAAGGAAGCACAACCTACTAATCTGGCCAGACATCATTATCGTCCTTTCTGCTTATGGTCCTCATGACGCTGCAATTTATCCTCGAACTCGAACCCTTGGGCTTGTAACCGCTTGACTTCCATGAGCAAGTCGTCCGCGCGCCTGGAGAAGAACCACCGCACTAGGACGACGGCCCCGGCGAGGCACAAAAGCCCAGCCGTGGCAGGACACCATGCCTCGATGAGGGTTGCCCCGCCCACCAAGAGGTACATGAACATCAGCCCGAAGAGGATCGCGAGCGGGAAAAGGACAATCGCTCCCACGGTTGTCAAAACTGCGCGGACAGCGTCGGCCCACCACTTGTGCCGACGCTGTTGCCCAAGCATGGCTTCTACCGCCTCGCGGTAGCGGGCGAGCTTCTCGGGATTCGGTTCCTGTTGGGCCATCAGACGGTCTCGCAACAGTTCGTCATTGGGATTCATAACCACCTCGGAGCAAAATCTCTCGTAGAGCCTGCTTGGCATAAAAAACGCGAGACTTGACGGTGCCGACAGGGCAGCCAATAACTCCCGCTATGTCCGCGAAGGGCAGGTCCTCCAGGAAGTGGAGAATAAGTACCTCTCGGTGTTTGGCATCGAGCGAGTCCAGGGCACAATGGATCGCGGCTGCGTCCTCAGCCCGGAACGGTTCCTCGGCAACGGCGTTATCCATGACTGCTCGCGTCAGTTCGGCCTGCGACTGGGACACGTCGTGTCGAATTCGGTCCACCACGAGTCCGTGGGCAATTCGGTAAAGCCAGGGGCGCAGACGACTGGGCTCTTCCAGTCGGCGGATCGACCGAAAAGCCTGAAGCCAAATCTCTTGCAGGACATCAATCGCCCGCTCGTCGTCCCGGAGGAGTTTGGTCGCATAGTAAAGTAAGGGTCGCTCCATTTCCCGAATAAGCTCCTCGAACGCCTCTGGCTGCCCGCGCTGACATGCGAGTGCCAGCCACTCGTCTCGTGCCAATCTCGCGTGGCTCTGCATGTACTCCCCCTCGAACGAATCGGCGATCCGGCCCTTCGCCTGCTCGCTACTTCAAGTGTCGGAGCAGACCTGGCGGAGGTTCAACGGCGATCAACATTTTCAATAAGAATGTTCGAATCACACCAAGAGGACAGAATTAGTTCGACGCCGACCCGGTGAAATGCCGTGCATCAAAATCTTCTCTTGGCCGTAAGATCCGCACTTCGGCTGTGACTTGTCAGTAAGAGTCGGACGACTTTTTTCGCAGCGGCGTCATCCCTTGACGGTCATAGGCACGGTGCGTTACGCCTATGATTCGATCCAGTGGGAGTTCAGCCGTGAAGCGCAAGCCACAAACGGTGACGGATATCCAAGCGACAGACGGTTTTGCACGTCGTTTCACATCACGCCCTCGCCAGCCAGTTCATCCACCGGGAAGCCCGACTTCACGTATTGGTCGTCGGGGAGCTTGACGATGTTTGCGCCCGGCGGCTTGGCGGCAGGCTTCCCGGCATCCGCGCCCGCATCCGCCGCAGCGAGTTTGAACGCCACTTCGCCCGTCGTGAGTTTTCCGGTCCACTCGCCTTCAGCGGCACCCCGCGAAGTGGTGTCGCTCCACACCGCGCGCAGCTTGTAGTCGCCCGGCGTGAGTTGGAGATTCACCCAACCCGATTCCAATTTATCGTTCTTCCCCGCACCGAACTTCACCGAGAACTCCTTCACCTTCACGCCATGCCCCGGCGGCAGCAACAGGTGATCGAAAACAGGTTTCCCGTCGAATGACGTGATGTCCGCGGAGTGCTCCTTCCCGTCCTTGTCTTTCGCCACGACGGAGAGCCCGACATCCGCGCGCAGGCACTGCGAAAACTTCACATCCTTCGCGCTGGAATTCCGCACCCACAGTTCTACCTTCACCTCGCCGCCGATGCGTGCGTCGCCGATGACGCGGAGGCCGGCGCTCAGCCCGTCCTTCTCCGCGCCCCACGGCGGCATGGGCCAAGTTTGCTCCGCGAGCGGCACGCCGCTCTTCGTGTAGCGGTCATCGGCGAGCCTCGGATGCACGGACGGGCCATCCACGGGCGGGAGTTTCATCGCATCGCCTGCAATTGCCGCCGCAACGAAGGCCTCGACGACTGCGCGAGAGTTCTGGCGATCGAGAGGCTGTTCGATTGCAGAGACTTTCGCTGCGGACCTACGAAGTCGGTAGGCGAGATTCTGCGTCCCCTTGGTTTCAAAATTCTGTGGGTGCTTGATAACTGGTCCCCCGAATGCATCTGCTCCGGTGCCAACTTGTGAGCTTGGTACAAACGGGGTCATGCAAAAGCCGAGCGAATCGTCATCCAGCGTATAGATTCCATATGCAATGGATGGTACATCTCCGCCAACGCCGCTCGCACTGCCGGTTGACGTCTTGCCGTGGAAAGTGAGATTACGGCCATCGATTTCGACGCGATTGACGCTACCCATGAGACTATTCATCTTCCACAGATTGTCGGTGATGGACAACACTTCGGAAGATACAGGCGTCTTGTATTCCGTGACCACGCCATCTGCCTCGACAGAAATGTATTCCCACACGCCTTGCAAATCGTGAAACTGATTGCTCGCTGGCCTTTTCGTCAACGGCGGCACGCTGATTGATTTCGGATTGGCTTCGAGGAACTTCTTCAACAGGCCATCGGTACTTTCTATCCACTCGAAGGAGATGTTCGTGACAATCCAACCTGCTTCACTCATGCTGAGTGTGAACCACGCAACGACATCTGTCTTTCGCTCGCTCTGCGGGTGTTCCCATTTGAATTGTTTGGAAATTGCAATTGCGTCCGTTGGATTCTCGGCGTCGTTCACATGGACCGACGTCATCGGCAGGTGTTCGCGATCTGGGAAAAACTTGATGTTGTCTTCGATTCGCTCGGTGGGGCGTTTCGGATCCCTTCGATTGAGCTTCGCGAGAGTGATGACCGTCTCGCCATCGCCAGAAAGTGCCGCCGCCACAAAGGCTTCGACAACGGCGCGGGCGTTCTGGCGATCTAAAGGTTTCGCAGCTTCGCGGGCGGTCTTCGGCCCCCCTACGCCACCTAGTAAATTTGCAGCCGCGTAGGCGGTCTTCGGGACTCCTAGGCCACCTAGTAAAACAGTACCGCCGTCCGGGACGCTGACCACGCTTCGCTTCCACAACAGATCGCCGAGCAGTGGAGTACCAGATTCCAGTTGAGCGCCTTCGTCTGTCGTCCATCCGCCGCGAATTTCCTTGTCCACCAGCCGTAGCGACATGGTGCCACGGCGATCTGCGCCCGTTCCCCAAGTCCCGTTGAAGCGGCGTTCGAGTCGTGACCACTTCAACTGCAAGGTGCCTGATTTGCCTTTGCCGGGGTTTGCTAGGCTAGGTGAGCCAGACAACCCGCCAGACATCCTGCCAGGAGTTGCGACACCACCACTCCAAATTTGGCCAGACAACCCGCCAGACATCCTGCCAGGAGTTGCGACACCACCACTCCAAATTTGGCCAGACGTCTCGCCAGACATCCCGCCAGGAGTTGCGACACCACCACTCCAAATTGGGCCAGACATCTCGCCAGACATCCTGCCAGGAGTTGTGACACCACCACTTCCAAGTGGGCCCCCCATCCGACCAGCACTTCCGCCAGGATTGGTCTTGTTGGAGCTGTTGAGCGCGTCAGGCCCCGACTTGGACCTGACACTAAGACCATTGGGGAGGTCACCTGGACCACCAGGTGGAACGGAGCCGGCACCGGGATCACCGGGAATACCAGGGAGAACGGCACCACCGGGAGCACCGGGCATACCAAGGAGACCGGCACCGGGCATGCCAAGGAGACCGGCACCACCGGGATAACCACCGGCGGGATCTAAGCCAGCACCGGGAGCACCAGGGAGAGCGGAGCCAGCACCTGGCCCACGGAGTGGGTCATTACTCGGGGCCAGTTTGTCCTTGCCGGTGCCGGTGAAAGTCCCCTCGTACTCTCCGGACCCTTTCGCTTCAAGAACCACGGTCCCCCATTCGTCGCTGGTCCATTGTCCGCTGATGTCGGGCGCTTCCGTTGCTTGCAGCAGCACCAGCCCCAACAAAGTCATTCCAATCGTTCCGAGCATGGCGAACACTCCTTTCCGAGTGATGTTGAAAATCGAACGGCGGCCAGCGGCGTGACGGACAAGGGACGCGGGCAGAGTTACGGACGTGGGTTGCTGAAGATGCGACAGGCATTGCTCCAGCAATTGGCTGACTTCGCTCGCGGAGGCAAAACGCTGAGTCGGGTCTTTCGACAGCAATCGCTCGACGATGTGGCTGAACCACGGCGGCAGTTCGGGAACGAGCGAGGCCATCGCGGCGGGCTGCTCATCGACGATCCGCCGCAACGTGGCCATCGTCGAATCGGTGCGGAACGGCGACACGCCGGTCGCCATCTCGTACAGCACGCAGCCCAGACTGAACAGATCCGAGCGGCCATCGAGCGCCTCACCGCGGGCCTGCTCCGGCGACATGTACTCCGGAGTTCCTGCGATGACGCCCAACCGCGTCATCGAAATATCATCGGCGGCCCGTGCCAAACCGAAGTCCGTCAGCACCGCGCGTTCCACTCCCTTTTCGAGCAGTATGTTCGCCGGTTTCACATCGCGATGGATCAGCCCTTGCCCGTGAGCCGCCGCGAGTCCTTCGGCCGCCTGCATCCCGATGCGGAGAATCTCCTTCAGCTCCAATGTCCCTCGCGCTTTCAGCCGCTGCGCGAGCGATTCGCCAGTCAGCAGTGGCATGACCAGAAACGGCAGTTGCCCGTTGGGTTGAACCTGATGAATGGCAATGACGTGCAGGTTGACCACCGCCGCCGCCGCTTGGGCCTCACGAGCAAACCGCTTTCTCGCCAGCGCACTGTGAGCGAGGTGCGGAGCCAACGCCTTGATGGCCACGAACCGCTTGAGTTCGCGGTCGAATCCCTTGAGCACTACGCCCATGCCGCCGCGACCAATGATGTCGAGCACGTCATAACCACCCAGCCGCCCCAGAACCGCCGGGTCATCGGACGGCTCCAGGTGATCGACGACGAAGTCGGCCGTGGAGCATTCCTCGCGCAGCGGCGCGGCATCGTAGAACTCATTGGGCATGAGCATCGCGGCGATCTCGCGGCTGGCTTGCTCGCCTCCCGAAAGCCGCTCCATTTCCGCGAAACACAACTCGCACTCTTCCAGGTGGAGATGCAGCGTCGCTTCGTCGTCAGCATTGAGCGACCCCGCCAGTGCGAGTTCCAACCGTTCGTGAGAGCACAGACTGTTCATGTTCTCTTCTCCATGTCGATTTCTGCGACGACTGCGCGGAGCCGCGCGATGATGCGACACTTGGCGACACACACTGCTCCGGCCGTCATCCCCAGTTTGGTGGCGGCCTCCGCAACGGAAGTCCCCGAGACGGCGACTTCCCAAAAAGCCTGCCATGTCTGAGGACGCACTTCGCCCCGGACCTGTTCCGATGCCAGGTGAAACAGCGCTCGCCGAAGTTCCCGATCAAACTCATCCGTCTCGGGACCATCGACTGCCGGCGGCGACTCCAACAACGAATCGAGATCGAGGGACGAAGTCGTCACCTGTCGCTTCTGCCGCCGCACCCAGGAGACGACTAAGTTCCGGGTCACTCGACGCAACCAACCCCGAAATGAACCACGTTCCGCCCCATGCTCCCAGCGTCCGATGTTTCGGTTCACCGCCAGAAACAGCTCCTGCAACATTTCGAGGGCGTCAGCATCCTGCAAGCCAGCTCTTCGCAAGACACAGTAAACCACTGGCTCATAGAGAGATACGAACTCCACCCAAGCGTCGTGATCTTTGGGATCGCGAAGCCGCAGCAGCAAACTCGCACGGGTTGTCGGGGTGAGCGTCATGGTCGTTTCCTAACATGTTACACGCTCAAAATCCGGCAGCCTTACACGAAGAACGCGAATTCTTTGCAAATGCTCGGTGGCATAGCGGCACACGAATCCGTCGTCACAACATTGGCATCAAACTCCCAATGAAACTTGTGTCCCTGAAATCACTGCGTCTTCATCCCAAAGCGATCGTCTCAAGTTGTTACCAGAAAGTTATTTGCGACAATTCAAAAGAAACTTTACCCCAGTGTGACGAGCGATCGAACCAGCAAAGTTGTCGAGGATTCAAAGCCACTGACCCCGGTAAGAAAAAGTTCTATTGGTGTCCTCCCGCCTCCACTAAATCGCAAGTAATTTTTTTGCAAGGGTTTGCGACACGGCCAGAAAATCGACAGACGCAAGAAACGCCGCGTGATTGTTAGTAGTTCCTACTGACAGTGACGCGGAGTTTGCTTTTATGGCCCGTCCGAAATCGTCTTTGCCTCGCTACTGTCACCACCGCGGTAGTGGTCAGGCGGTCTGTTATGTCGATCGAAAACCCCGGTATCTGTGGGTCTTCAATTCGCCAGAATCGAAGCGAGAATACGCCAAGGTTCTGGACGAGTTGGCCGCCTGTGTGGCAGTGGCATCATCACCCGCCGCAAATAAGCCACGGTTGACGGTCAATGAACTGCTGTTGGCATTCGCCACCCGCGAATTGTCGCGGCGCTCTGAAGGTGAATCTCATTGCTTCCGCGCGGCGATGAAAGTGCTGCGTCCGCTGTTCGGCGAAACCTTCGTTGATGAGTTCGGGCCGCTTCGATTCCGCACGATGCGAGATCAGATGGTGAACGGCGATCCTGATGCCGTAGACGCGAAGGGGAATCGGAAGCCGCGGAAGCCGTGGTCTCGTCCGACCGTGAACCGGCAAGCAAAACGGATTCGGCAAATCTTTCGCTGGGGTGTCTCTTGGGAGATGGTTCCTACGTCCGTTGTAACGGCTTTGGAAACCGTTCCATCGTTGGCGATCGGCGAAACCACGGCGACCGAACCAGAGCCCCGCTTGGCAGTCCCACAAAGCGACGTTGACGCCGTCCGTGCCCAACTGAAACCGAAGTACCGTGATCTTCTCGACCTGCAACTGCTGACCGGCGCTCGCCCTGGTGAGATACTGAAGTTGACCGGCGAAATGATCGAACGGCGGAAAGACTGTTGGATTGCGGAACTGCACGAACACAAAAGCGCCCGCAAGGGCAAACGCCGGTTTTTGGTCTTCAATGAAACCGCGCAGGCGATTCTAAAACGGCATCTGACCAATGATCCGACCGCGAGATTATTCCCTATCCGTCGAGATAATTACACGCCAGCCGTACATCGTGCCTGTCTCCGGGCAAACGTCATGCCGTTCTGTCCGCACCAACTCCGGCATTCTGTTGCGGCCCGCCTGGTTGATGATATTGGGCTTGAAAAGGCACAGCATCTTTTGGGACATAGTGAAGCGGCGATGACATTGCACTACAGCCGATCGGCCGAACGGCAAGCCGTTGAGGCGGCACAGCATCTCAATGGGGACTCGTCACCAACGAAGTACAATGAGACAACCGCGGGCTAGGTTAGCTCCCGAAAAGGCGAATCCGAACGCCCTGCCCGCGTGCCTTTCGATTCGGAATCCCGGCAACATCGGAAGGCCGGAACGATGCATTTTCTCGCTCAAGCAACGCTGGATGGCCATTCTGCGCCACTCCCGACAACGGGCGACCCGTACCAAGTCGCGGAAGTTGTCTGCGGAACCATCGTTGAACTGCTGAAAACGGCCTCTGCTGAAGCCGACTTCATCTGGATGGCCCGGCATCCAGAAAGCCGCATACCGGATGTCATGCGAGACGGCATGTTGGAGTCGCTTCCGGCGGATTGGAAGCGTATCGCATTTCAGGCCGCCTATGCCCGCCGCGCCATCATGGCATTGCCGGTTCGACCCTATCAGTCCGCACCGATCAAGATCGGAAGCGCACAACCGGCGGCGAGCTACAGCGAATCCATCGTGTCCGTCGCGGAGTCCTTCGTCTGGACATGGAGTCAATACTCCGTGTGGCTGGACGGCCTATGCGATCCGTCCAGGTTTGACGCGGTGCGCGAGGACAAACGATGGCCTGAAATTGAGCAGATGATTGACGAGGCTGTTATTCAAGTTGGCCCGTTGCTCGTGACGCTGGCGACTCAAATGGCGCTGGAATTGCGACAGGCGGCGGAGAAGGCGGCTGCGGCTCGTCCAGACAAGCCAGCAACACGCACGGGGATGAGTGATGAAACCCGTCAGAAGGTCGAGCTAGGAGCCTGTCCCTGTAATCATCGCGCTCTGGACAAGAGAGTGAAATTCTCCTCCAATGCGTGTCGGCGTGGGTGGGTTGTTGGTTGGGGTGGTGTTGGGCAGGGAGGTTGGCGGTGAGCGAGAAGGTGTATCGGACATGGCAGCCGGAGCAGGCGTGGTTGTTGCCGCCGTCACCGCGGGACTGGTTGCCGGAAGGGCATCTGGTTTACTTCCTGATGGATGCTGTGCGGGAACTCGACATCAGTTCGATCACGGCGTACTACGAGCGGGAATTGCGAGGTTATCCGCCGTTTCACCCCCGGATGATGCTGACGCTCCTCATCTTCAGCTATGCCACCGGGACGCGCTCCTCGCGGAAGATCATGCAGCGGTGCGAGCAGGATGTGGCGTGCCGGGTGATCGTGGGAGAGGATCCGCCCGACTTCCGTGCGATCAGCGAGTTTCGCCGCCGACACCTCGCCACGTTTGAAACGCTGTTCGTCGAAGTGTTGAAGCTGGCGTCGGCGTCGGGCTTGTTGAGGGTCGGACGGCTCGCACTCGACGGGACGAAGATCAAGGCGAATGCTTCTCGTCACAAGGCGATGAGCTACGACCGCATGCAGACCGAAGAAGTCCGTTTACAACAGGAGATTCGCGAGCTCTTGGCTCAAGCGGAAGCGGACGATCAGGCGGAAGACGCACAGCACGGGGCGAATCGTCGGGGGGACGAACTGCCGGCGGAACTGCAACGGCGGGAGTCGCGGTTGAAACGGATTCGCGAAGCGAAGGCGGCGTTGGAAGCGGAAGCGCGAACGAAAGCCGCGGCAGACAATGCGGCGCAGAATGCGGTTCGTGAAGCCGAGGGAAAGGAACCGCAGACGATCAATCTGGATTGCGTGAAACCCGATCCGAAAGCGCAGTACAACTTCACCGATCCCGATTCACGGATCATGAAAGCGTCGAACAAGGGCTGGGATCAGTGCGGCAACGCGCAGATCCTGGTCGACGAAGCACAGTTCATCCTCGCGGCCGATGTCACGCAGCAGGCGAACGACGTGCAACAGGTGGCACCGCTGCTCGAGCAGATGGAAGCCAATCTGACTGATGCCGAAGTGAAGCAACGACCGCACACATTGGTCGCCGATGCGGGGTACTACAGCGACGCGAACACACAGTGCGTCGAGTCCCACGACATCACGCCGTACATCGCCACGCAGCGGTTGAAGCATCATGAAGAACTGCCACCGGTGCCGCGGGGACGGATTCCGCAGTCACTCACACCGAAGCAGCGAATGGCCCGATCGCTGCGGACGAAAACGGGCCGAGCGACGTACAAGAAACGCAAGGGTCAGGTCGAACCGGTGTTCGGCCAGATCAAACAGGGTGGCGGTTTTCGCCAGTTTGCGCTGCGGGGCCTGAAGAAGATGCAGGCCGAATGGCAACTGGTGTGCCTGACGCACAACCTGCTGAAACTCTTCCGCCACGCGATGGCGTAGGCCGCCCCACGGCGGCTCGGCCACCAGCCCCCACGCCGCGATCACTCCCCCGAAAAATCACACCAAACCCGCTGGCTTCAATTACGCGGACAGGCTCCTGGGAGATGGTGGCAACAGCCACGTCTGGTCCGGCTGCCACGGACGATACACTTTCTCGTTCACGCCAACCTCCCTGCCCACCAAATCCAACTGTCCCGCGACGCCCAAAACGTCGAGACAATCTGTATCAGCGCTGCTCGCGGATTACCAAGACGGGCTCCCAGGGACTGGTTGCCAGAAGGGCACCTGGTCTATTTCTTGATGGATGCCGTGCGGGAACTCGACGTCAGTTCGATCACGGCGTACTATGAGCGAAAACTGCGGGGATTTCCGCCGTTTCATCCGCGGATGATGTTGACGCTCTTGATCTTCAACTATGCCACCGGGATGCGGTCGTCGCGGAAGATCATGTCGCGGTGCGAACAGGATGTCGCCTGCCGGGTGATCGTGGGAGAGGATCCGCCCGACTTCCGTGCGATCAGCGAGTTTCGCCGACGTCCATCCACATAACATTCGGATCACGATCTTCAACCGTGTCCCGGAAATGACGACGGTATTTGCTCATTGCTTGCCTTAAAGAGGAAGCCCAGATTCTAACGGATCGGCAAGAACAACTGAACGGTCGCCTTGCAACTTCATCGAAGGTTCGATGAAAAGCCGTCGCGACACCGTTGACTTCTTGAACTGCTCGAAAAGGGCAATGCAGTACTGCACTTGAAGCCCACGTTCCGAATTGATGAGGCCTTGCGAATAAGGTCCCCGGATGATGCTGACCCAAGCGTTATAGAAGTGCTTTCTCAGCAACAAGCGTTTAGCCATCGTTTTCGGTGGCTTGGAGTTGGCGTTCCAGGGTAGCACACTGCGCCAGCAGTTCGGTCACCTTCGCGAAGTTCCGCTTCTGCTCGGCGAGCGCCACACTTTCACACCGCCGCCAACAAATAGACGGCGACTCTGGCTTTCCTGTACGCGAAGCGGAGCAAGGTAAGCATGATGAACGCTGTGCTTCGTGCGTCAGTTCGCCGCTCCGGTTGGGGGGATGCCTGCTGTTCGTTACTCTGCTGGTTGATTTCGTCTGTGTCGGGAAGTTCATGGTAAAGAGATATTCGCACATCACGGCGAAAGTCGACCATTCCGGCGAGGTCGCTAACCATTGTGAGCAGCGATGAAAGCTGTTGAAACCGCTATGATCTGAGATGCCTTCAATCGCTGGGCGCCACACCGCGAAAAACACGATCGGCTCACGACTAACGCAAACCCGCGTCGTCGGCGAGCGGTAGAATCATCGACATGACACGTCCTGTGATTGGCATTACCGTCGACAATGTTGAGAACAGCATCGCCAGCGGCAAATATGAGTGCAATCTGGCCTACTGCCGCAGGGTCGTTGAAGCGGGCGGATTGCCCGTGATGCTACCGCAGGAAGTTGAGTCGGCGACTTACTACGTCGACCTCTGCGATGGCCTATTGCTCACGGGAGGCGACGATGCACGAACCGAGGCCTTTGGCGTTCCGGCACATCCTCTGTCCCGCTGCATAGAGCCGCGACGCCAAGAGTTTGAACTCGCGCTTCTCGACGCCTTGACGCGGAAGCCGCATCGTCCGGTTCTGGGCGTGTGCCTCGGGATGCAGATCATGGCACTGCATGCGGGGGGGCGAATGAACCAGCACCTGCCAGATACGCTCGTAAATGCGGTCGAAGTCCATCAGAACAATTATCGACACGCGATCGTCATCGGAATCGCGACTTCGGCTTTACTCGCTTCAACGGATCACCTGCTGAGGCTTTCGAGCGAAGACCTTTCCAGCCAGACTGTGGTGTCTTCACATCATCAAGCGGTCAATAACGCGGGCCGACTGCTGGTCGTTGCCACCTCACCCGATGGAGTGATCGAAGCGATCGACGACCCGCTGCGGCATTTCTATGTCGGCGTTCAGTGGCATCCCGAGCGGAGTGACGGCGCATTAAGCCTCGATCTGATCAAACGGTTTGTCGATGTGTGTGCTCGAAGATCGGAGTATTTACCGTACCACCGTGATTCATGAAGCATTGGACAGAGAGGTACGGGCTTCAATTGCTTGCGACGGCGGCATCAACCACGCCTGATCCGGCCGCCACGGACGATACACTTTCTCGCTCACCGCTCCGCCTCCCCAACACCACCCCGACCAACAACCCGACCAACAACCCACCCACGCCGCCACGCATTGGAGGACAATTTCCGTGATTTGTCCAGAGCGCAGCGATTACGGAGACAGGCTCCTGGACAAGGCGAGGTTCGGATTCGCGGCAATCATTCTCGCGACCCTTGCAGGATCAGCGGCATGGCTTTGTTTTCGGTTGCAATCACTTCGACATTGGCTGCGATCCCGCCATATTCCGTCGTGATCCCCGATGGCCAGCGAACCGACCAGCGATCGATGTGGGTCGCTGGACCAACACCCAAGACGATGCGGTTTTCATTCCGGCATTGATATCCGTCGCCACTCACGAGTTGTTGCGACCAGACGTGGTCGCCGACATGCAGCGTGACTTCAGCACCGATGGCGTCTCGGGAACCTTGAGTGCCCACCAGTCGAACCGCGAAGGAATTTCCCGTTGTGGTAGACCGATTGGTGACGAGGGAGGCTTGCATGTTGATATTGGAGACCACGAAGTCCGGCAAGCCATCCCGATTCCAGTCGAATCTCGCCAATCCCCGTCCGAGATATTCCCGCTGGAAATAGGCTCCCAACGGTTGTCCGGGAAGTTCACGGAATTGACCGCGACCGGAGTTGTGAAAGAATTGCGGTCGCATCCGAAAGGAAATTCCTTTTGCGGACAGATCGAGGACATGACCGTTCGTGATGATCAGGTCGAGCCAGCCATCGAGATCGGCATCGAGACACTGTGTACCGAAGCCGAGCATGCGCCAACTGGGTTCGCGAAGTCCCGCGCGGCGCGTTGCGTCCTCGAACATGTGGCCGTGCCGCTGAAGATAGAGCGTATTCGATTCCTCATAGAAATTCGTGACGAACAAGTCGAGCAATCGATCGCCATCCATGTCTCCGGCCGCAACACCCATCGAGGCTTGTGGGAGTCCGGCACCATCCACGGCGAGGCCCGTTTGCAAACCATTCTCGACAAACACCGGTTCGGTTCCACCCACCGGCGTTTGATTGACGAAGAAGAAATTGGGCACGGCATCATTAGCAACGAAAAGGCTGAGTCGCGATGAACCGTCGAAATCTGCGGCAATGATGCCGAGCCCTTTTCCGAGGGGGCGTTCAATCCCGGAGTTCGCCGTCACATCGCGAAACCGGCCGTCCCCGAGATTCAGAAACAATTGGTCCTGTTCGGCTGCAAACGTATCGGGGCTGCAGCGTTTCAGTTCCTGGCCTTCATGGCACGTTGCCCGGATCGCATCCGCGCGCGAAAGATAATTCACATCGTAGAGATCCGGCAGGCCATCGCCGTTCAGGTCGGCCATGAGACAACTGGTTGTCCATCGTTCATCGACCATTCCCGCGGTCTGTGTGACATCGAGGAACGTGCCATCGCCCTGATTATGATAGAGCCGATTCTTTCCGAGATTGGCAACGTAGAGATCGACAAAACCATCGTTGTCAAAATCGCCGGAGGTGGCTCCTTGACCATAATCGACATCCGCGAGACCGGCCCATTGGCTAATGTCCTGCCAACCGGTCCCTCCCATGTTGCGAAAGCACCGATCGGTCCAGTCCGGGGGTTGCTCAGCAGGCACGACGGCTCCGGCTTGAGTGAAAATGAGATCCGGAAAATGGTCGCCGTCGTAATCCAGCACGGCGACTCCGCCGCCGGTCGTTTCGTACATCCGCATCGCCCCGGTCTCGTGGGGTCCGCGGCTGTGGTACACGAAGTTTAAACCCGATGCCGGTGCTTCGTCTTCAAAACGAATCGTTGCGGAGTCGGACGAGGCAACCGCATCTGGACTACGGATGGGCGTGACGAATCGCGAAAAGTCGGGCAGGGGCAACGTGGAGAAATCATAAGTGTGCGCGAGCCAGCCGTTCTCGGTGACTTGAGAAGTCGCGGCGTTCGCCGCCGGCTGCAAACGATTCTGTGCCACTTTGGCCCACCAATTCGAACGGTCGACCTGCACTGCGGCCATCGCCCATGCCCAGGCTTCCACAGGGCGATGCAATTCTTCCGTCAGTTCCATCGCCCGTCGCATGCGCTCGGCGTCGTCTGGGTTTTGAAGGATGTTATCCACCAGCGCGGCGAGTTCTTGTAATTGCTTCGCGCGATTCAAAAACGCGTCGGCTTCCTGGGAGCGGTTCATCGCCATGAGGACTTGTCCAAGCTGAAAATGGGCGACGCGATGATTCGGATCGCGCTGAACCGCTTCCCAAAGACAGCGAGCGGCTCCCGTCAGTTGGTCCTGCTGTCGGGCCCATATTCCCCGTGCGACCCACACCTCGGGATGGAATTCCGCACTGGCGGGAACCTGTGCGTTCCATTTCTGAAAGACCGCGGGATCACCCGCTTCATACAATCGCCCGAGTTGTCCCTGCGCTTCCCCACATTGCGGATCCTGTGCGACGATTTGCTGCAGGATTTCTTCGGCGACGGCAAATCGTTCACTTCGAATCGCCGCTCGCGCTTCTGCCAGACGGGGCAAGGAATCGTCCGGCACGGCTTTCAGGAATCGTTCCAGCATTTCCGGATGCTCCACCACCGGGACACCGGCACCCAGCAAAACCAAGTGTTGTGGGGTGAATTGTCCACTTTGAACCGTCGCGAATTGATAGCGCGCCGCTTCCCAACTGCGGCCCTCAAAGCCCAGAAGAAAGCCCAGGTTGAATGTGGCCGCAGGTTCATCCGGGACGGCGGTCAAAGCCGCGCGGAACGCGAGTTCCGCCGCTTCGGCAAATCCATGATCGAAGGCTAATTGGCCGAGATCCACCAGCCGCGTCGCGCAATCCGCATCGGGATGGACCGACAACTGGCGCAAATGCGCGAGGCCCGCCTGATTGCGGTCCTGCCGGACATCGATTTCCGCGGCAAGGACACGCCAGGCATCGACTTGTTTGCCGCTGGCAATTCCCTGTTGTGCTGCCACTTCCGCTTGCTCGAATTGCCCGGCCTTGAGTTTTAACCGTGCCGATGACAACGTCTCGACAGACGATCCCGAACATCCGATCAACACCAGCAGAAACACAGAGGCGGACAACCATCGCGGTGCGGAAGATCCCTGCATGCCAGAGGCAAAAGGTTGATCCTCGCGCGGCATGGGCGATAACGGCCGCGCTCTCGAATTGCCATGAATCACGATAGCGGACGTCTCTGTTGCGTCGAGAATCACGACAATTCCATTTCGTTGACCGGGTCAGATCGGTCGCTGACGAAGGCAGAAAGAGGCGGCAGATCGCATCCATCATCATCGCAACCATTTTCGATAACAACCCCTCGCCCGATCTCCCGATGTCGCGTGCCAGCCACGAGAACGTGTTCGTCACAGCCTTGCCGAAATAAGCGATCTGTTGTTGCGATCCGAGCGGGCAAGCCGTAATTTGAGGGAACATTCACCTGTGAACGGCCCGATGGAAATGAAGGATCCGACGCATGCGCGCATTGACGGGGGCCGTCTTGATTCTTGCGGCTGAGCAAGCATTTTCGAACGCGTTTCTGATCGGTTTTCCTTATCACTCGTTCGCCCAGACCATTCTGCTCCCGGTCGCGGCGGTATGTGGCTTGACCGGAGTGGCTCTGCTCGTGTGGGGATTTTTTGCCGACCGGAAAGCGACATGACCGCGCGGCTGTTGTCACCGGCGAAGGGTGCGCTGCTGTTCGCATCCTTGTGCGTCGGCCTGATCTATTTCGCCTCGACTCGCGACATCGTCCAGGCGGAACTGGCGTGGGGTCGCGGAGACTATCGTCAGGCGAAAGCGCTTTCTCAAAGGGTCTTGAAGTTTGATCCGACATCAGATCGGGCATTGGCGGTGGCGGGATCGAGCAGCCTGGCGTTACGCGACCCCGAGGCAGCGCAGAGCTTTCTGAAGCGAGTCACACAGCAAGATTCGCATCTCTTCGGCGTGGCGCAGCGGGATCTGGGACGCCTCGCCATCCATGCCGGGGATGTCCTCCGAGCCGAAAAATGTCTCCGCAACTCCATCGCGGCGACGCCGGGCGATGCTGTCGCCTGGGATCAATGGATCTTCCTGCTGATGCTGGAAGGGCGAAGCTGGGAAGCGCACGAAGCGGTCGCGAAACGCCTCCAGTCGAGCATCATCAATTCGAATTATTTGCTGGTTTTTGCCAATCCCGAGCTGGGATTTCAGCAAGCCGCGGAGTCCGCACAGCAGGCTCTCAAGATAATGCCACAGGAATCTTTGCCGCGATTGGCGCTCGCCCAACAGGCTTGGCGCGACAGGCAGTTCACGGCGGCTTTGAAGCAACTTGAGCCCGTTGTGGTACAACATCCGGATGTCGTCGATGCACAGATTCTGCTCGCGAAACTGCTCGTGGAAACGGGGCAATGGAATGAGTTCGAACACGCCTGCGAACGGATGCCGTCGACAACTCAGACGCATCCGGAAATCTGGGTGACAAGGGGTTTGGCCGCTGCACACCACGAACAAATCGAGAGTGCGGCTCGCTGTTATTGGGAGTCGTGGCGACTGAATCCGAACGGATTACGCGCCAATTACCTTCTGTCCCAATCCCTCGCGGCCCTCCATCAAGTCGAGTCATCCCAGGCGTTCGCCAAACGCGCGCAGCAATTGTCGTCGCTCTCGCTGACAATTGCATCTCAGTCCGAAAAGCTCAATCTTGCAGCGCTCCCTGCGCTCGTGAACGAACTGGAATCACTCGGCCGACTAGGGGAAGCCGCTGGCTGGTGTGAAGTGGCGTTGCGCGAACCGAGTCGTCCGCCGCAGTGGGCGCGCGAGACGCTTGCCCGCTTATCGCCGATCCTCATGTGTAGATCATCGTTGACAGTGCCCACACTCGATCCCGCACAGCACATTGATCTGTCGCGCTTCCCGTTGCCTCGCCGTGTGACGAATTCGCCAGACGCATCGCCGGCTCCTGCGGTCCCCTTCCAAGCCCGCATTTCCTTTCAGGACGATGCGGACGCGGTCGGTCTCAAGTTTCAGTACGACAATGGGGCGAGTACTGGTGATTGGGAATCGATGATTGAAATGAACGGCGGCGGTGTCGCCGTGCTGGATTATGACGGCGATCATTGGCCCGACGTCTATTTCACGCAGGGAGGCCGCCTGCCGCCAGCGACTTTCGACGGCAAGGCGACCGATCAGTTTTTCCGCAATCGGGGAGACCCGAACGCCGCGGATTCGCCCCTTGCCTTTGAGAATGTCACAACGGCGGCGGGGCTGACCGACATCGGTTATGGTCAGGGCGTCACCGTGGGGGATTTCGACAACGACGGCTTTCCGGATCTCTATGTCGGAAACGTCGGTCGCAACCAGATGCTTCACAACAACGGCGACGGCACGTTTTCCGATGTCACCGCCGTTTCCGGAACGCAGGCCGGTGGGTGGACGTCCAGCGCCGTCATGGCCGACTTCAACCAGGATGGCTTGCCCGATCTTTATGTCGTGACCTATCTCGGCGGCGAAACCATCTTCAAACCGTGCAACAAACGGGTGCGGCCCCGTTGCAGCCCCCTCCAATATCCGGCGGAACCCGATCGATTCTACCTGAATTTGGGCAACGGCCAGTTCCAGGAGATGGCCGCCACCAGCGGTTTGAACGCGGAAGAAGGCCGTGGACTGGGCGTGATCGCCGCCGATTTCGATGGTTCGCAGCGGCTGAGCCTGTTTGTCGGCAACGATATGACCGCCAATTTCTTCTTTCAGAATCGCACGGAATCGTCGAAGGTTCCTCAATTTGAAGAGCGCGCGATGCTCGCCGGGCTGGCCTATGACCATCAGGGGTTAGCCAAAGCCTGCATGGGAGTTGCCGCGGACGACTATAATCACGACGGGCGGCTGGATCTCTTTGTCACCAATTTCTATCGCCAGACGAATGACCTGTTTCGACAGGAAATGGATGGTTCCTTTCAGGATCAGTCATCTTCCGCCGGACTTGCGGAGCCGGGGTTTGAGATGCTCGGATGGGGAACCCAGTTCCTGGATGCCGATTTAGATGGAAATGCGGACCTCATCCTCACTAATGGCCATGTTCATGACCCGATGAGTGCGACCATTCCTTATCCAATGCCTGCTCAATTCTTTCGAAACGGGGGAAACGCTCACTTTGTGGAGGTCCCCGCACACGAACTGGGGCCGTTTTTTGAACGACCGCGTCACGGCCGGGCCTTGGCGAAACTCGACTGGAACCGGGATGGACGAGCCGATGTTTGCATTTCCCATCTGAATGAACCGGCGGCCCTGTTGGCCAACCGGACGGATACACCGGCTCATTTTCTGGCACTGCGACTGGTCGCGGTGAACTCCGCTCGCGATGCCATCGGAACGCGGGTGCGGGTGTTTGCAGGAAATCAGAGCACAACGCTGCAACTCACGGCCGGTGACGGCTTTCAGGCATCGAACGAGCGGCGGCTGACGTGCGGTTTGGGCGCAAACCCCGTTGTCGACAGGATCGAAATTCTTTGGCCCTCGGGTGAGAAACAGCAGGTGGGGCCCCTCGAAGGGGATCGGGAATGGGTGCTTGTCGAACAACGAACGCCAGTCGCCGTTTCCGGTTTTCGCGCCCATTGAACAACGAGCTGCCAATGGTGTGGGAACGTTGTGCCCCATCACCGGGTAAAATTGTAAGGGGAAAGCGTGGAATGCCGGATCGAAAGTGGGGCCTTGTTTCATTGGTGCTGGGGTTGCAGATCGGTCGATGTCTGAGAAGAACCCTCTTTCACGCAAAAAAAACATTTTTAGGCTTGCGGCGCGCGGGATTCAGTTGCACTCTCTTCCCCTCGTCCGTAATATCGAACTAGACCTATCTGTCACCTCTCGTTTCACGTTCTCGCAAATTGTTTCCAATTCCGTCAGTTGTCGTAGATTATGACGACAAAATCGCTTGCCAGGCGGGATACTGAGCTTGGCTCGTGTGGAGATCGTTCCCATTCCCGTTCTGTGCGGGTCGCGATATTTGTTCGGTGTCCTCACTTCATTTCCTTTGGGAGACTCAGAATGCGCCAGGTCAAGAAACGCGGATTTACCCTCATTGAATTGCTGGTGGTCATTGCGATCATCGCGATTCTCATTGCCTTGCTGTTGCCGGCTGTGCAGCAGGCGCGCGAAGCGGCCCGCCGGACACAGTGCAAGAACAACCTGAAGCAGTACGGGTTGTCGATCCACAACTATCACGACACCTTTAACCGCTTGCCCGGCAATGGGATGCAGAACGGTTGGGGGCGCAACTGGGTCGTTTCGATCCTCCCGTATGCCGATCAGGCTCCGTTGTTCAACCAATGGATTTTCACGCCGGATTCGGGTTGGCACGACGGCGCGGGCGGGGCCAATGCCGCCAACTATGAAGGCAAGCAGATCGCCTGGATGATTTGCCCGTCGAATCCGATCCCGACGTTCATGAATCGCTTTGCCAACCCCTGCTTGCCCGCTCCGTCTTACATGGGGGTCAACGGTGCGGCACCGCTTGGTAACTACCAACCGGCGAACGGGACCGACTATGCGTGGGCCGTCGGCGACTGGGGGATCGTTTCCCGAGCCGGTTTGATCCTCAACAACGACTGCGCCCGGATGCGTGATTGCACCGATGGGCTGTCGAACACGGTGATGGTGGGTGAAGAAAGCAACTGGACGCAAAATGCGGCTGGCACAATGAAGGCCGACGCTCGTCCCGGTGCGACTTGGGGCTGGGCGATGGGAACGCACAACACGTGGGGACCCTGGGTCGGTGGTGGCGGTGTGACGACGATTCGCTATGCACCGAACTCTCGCAGCCTGGGTTTGGAAGCAGTCATCTCGGGCACGGAACACCAGCGGAACAACACGCCGTTGAACTCCGCTCACACGGGTGGCGTGCATGTTCTGATGGGAGATGGAACGGTCCGCTTTATCTCGGAAAACATCAACATGACGACGTTGACCTATCTCTGCATCGCTGCCGATCTGCAAACCGTCGGCGACTTCTAAACCGGGGTTCACAAGGCGGCATAGGTTTGGGTGCTCCGGAAGCCGAAGACCTAATCGGTTCGTCAAGAGCGACTGGTGCTCTTGGGGGTTTGCCAGTCAAACCCCCAAGAGTTTTTTCGTGAACTGGGTCGCTGGTCCCGTTGACCGCATTCGATAGAATCAAAACGCTGCGCCATCGGGCAGCATGGCCGCTTCCCGACTAAACGTCACAATTGATCGGAGACAATCCAACTATGCCTCGACATCTGCTCGTCCTGCTTTCCGTTGTCGTCCTAATGGGATGTAGCCGTGGCGGTGACGGGTTCACCGGAGATCGCGGTACCGTCTCGGGCAAAGTGACCGTGAAAGGGGCTCCTGCCCCTGAAGGCTCGCACGTCGTTTTCCAGTCCAAGGAGGGTACGAACTACTCCGCCAGCGGGACGGTCAATGCCAGCGGTGAATACTCTTTGCTGTACAATGGGAAAACCGAATTGCCCGCCGTTACGTATACGGCGACCGTTCTGCCGCCCACGACCAATTCCTCATCCGGCACGATGACGACCGAACAGATGACCACAAACGTTGGCGATATGACCAAGGCCATCAAATCCAAAACGAAACCCAAACTTCCGTTTGCCGCTTCTTACTCGTCGGCGCTGACGAGCGGGCTCGAATTCCCAGTGAAAAAAGGCCCCAACAAGGCAGATTTTGACCTGACGCCGTAATGCCTGATGCGACGCATCGCCCGTCACCGCGCCACCAGCAGAGCCTTGTATCTCATGGGGAGCATCGCAGGCCGAAAGCAGGGACCCCTGTCTGTGTTTGTGCGGGGCCAGACTTCTGTCATCAAGTGGTTATCGCGTCTTGCGATCCTGTTTCTCGCCGGTGTTCCTGCGGGGTGCGGTCCAGATGCTTCCGTGATGACGCCGAAATCCTCCCCGCATCAGTCCGTTGCGACATCGCGGCCTGATCCATGGGCGCTGACGACCCCTTCCAGCAAATCGACACCGTCGCAGCCTCCCCTCGCGGCACGGCCCGACGACTGGTTTCTGCAGCCTCCAACGGGCATCGATTTCACCTATCGCAATGGCCGTGAAGGCAACAAATTCACCCTGTTGGAATCCATAGGCGGCGGAGTCGCGCTCTTCGATTTCGACAACGATGCCATCCTGGATATCTTTCTCATCGGGGGAGGCACGCTTGCCGGCAGCCCGATGGTGATTGGCGGATTGCCAAGCGCCTTGTATCGCAATCGAGGTGACTTTCAATTCACCGAGGTCGCTGCTTCGGCCGGGGTCGCGACATCATCGTCGTATACCGTGGGATGCAGCGTCTGCGACTTCAACTGCGATGGTCACCCCGATGTCTTCATCACGGGGTATCCTCATTGTCGGTTCTTCTGCAATCAAGGCGATGGGACTTTTCAGGATTGGACCGAATCCGAAATCGTCAAGGATGCCGGTCTGCACGCCGCGAGTGTGTGGGGGGATTTTGATTCCGATGGACTCCCCGATTTATTTGTGACGGGGTATGTGACTTTCGATCTTCGGGAAGATCGCAACTGCGGCGAAGATTTGCGCGGCATTCGCGACATCTGCGGAATCTGGCAATATCCCCCCGCGCCCGATCGCCTCTATCGCAATCGGGGTGACGGGACATTCGTCGAGACGACGACCACCGCGGGGCTTCGCAGCGACGGAAAAGGCCTGGGGGCGGTCGCGGCGGACATCAACGGCAACGGCACGCTCGATCTGTATGTCGGCAACGACTTCACGCCCAACTTTCTCTATCTGGGAGATGGCCGGGGAACCTTTGTGGAGCAAGGCCTGCAATCGGGCACGGCGCTCGATGCCAATGGGGCTCCGCAAGGGAGCATGGGTGTTGATTTCGGCGACTACGATGGCGACGGCCGCGGCGATTTGTTCGTCGCCAACTATCAACTGGAAGACAACACGCTCTATCGCAACTCAGGCGACGACACGTTTTCGGTGGCAGCGCACATCGGGCTCGAGGATGTTTGCCGCCCCTATGTGGCGTTCGGCACCGGCTGGTTCGACTTCGACAGTGATGGCTGGCAGGACCTCTTCGTCTTGAATGGCCATGTCATGTACCACACGGGCCAAAGTCCGTACGAGCAGCCGCAGTTCCTGTTTCGAAACCAGAACGGGCAACGGTTTGAAAATTGTTCGGACAAAGGGGGACCGTACTTCAGCGTGCATCATGTGGCCCGTGGCGGTGCCGTGGGCGACCTGGATAACGACGGCGCTCCGGACCTCGTCATCGTGCATCAGAATTCACCGGTCACGATTTTGAAAAATCGCCTGACGCCGAAGAAGTGGGTCAGCGTTTGTTTGCACGGAACGAGTTCCGATCCGTTTGCGACCGGGGCCGTGGTGACATCAAAATATGCCGGGCGGGAACTGGTCCGGCACGTTCGCGGCGGGGCAGGATACCTGTCGCAATTCGATCGCCGCATCCTTTTCCCCATTGATGAAAATTCCGCGGGAGATTGCACCGTTCGCTGGCTGAACGGCAAGCAGGAACGGTTTCGGAACCTGCAACCCAACCACACCAACGCACTCATTGAGGGACGCGGAGAACCATTGTAAGGCCGGCGAATTCCGGACAGTCCGAATCTCACTCCACCTTAAAGTCCGATGACCATCAAATCATCATCGCAACTCCGAGTTCGCATCGGGATCGTCCTTGGTCTAAGCGCGGTGGTTCTCATCAGTGCGATGCTGTACCGGATGGGGACAGAAACACCGCAGCGGCAATTGGCACGGTTGCGAACTTCGAAGGACTCGCCGAAGACACAGCTTGCGGCGGTCCGCGCACTGATTGAATCGGCCCATGGCGAGTTCCCGGACGCACAGCTCTACGAATGCCAGTTGCTGTTGCGATTCAACCGACTCGATGCAGCCCGCTCGCGTTTCGACGCCCTTCCGCATCCGGAGCAATGCGATTTCGACCAGCTCACGCAGCTCGCGGAACAGGCTCAAGCCGCCGGCCACAGCGGCTTGGCGGCGCACATCCTGCTGTCGGCGGAACAACGTGTCCGTCAACATCCGCTCAAGCTGAAACTGCTCATTTATGCGCTCTACACCCAGGAGAACGGCGAAGAGCCCGAAGGGCGAGTCCTTCAACTCTGCGAGGATTATGCCAGGCTCGCACCCGACGATGCCTTTCCCTGGCTGGTCTGTTCGAGTCTCTATCACGAACGGGGCGTTCCCAATCTCGCAGTCCAAGCCTATCGAGAAGCCCTGCAACGTCCACTTCCGCCGGTAGAATCCCACCGCGTGCGGGCCCAACTGATTCAACTCGAACTACTGCTGGGAGAATTGCCGCAAGCGCGTGAGCATTGTGACTCGCTGCTCCAAACCACGCGCGATCCTGCCTCGTTGAAAGTGGTGCAGGCGATGAACGCCGAGTTGCTGCAGCGCGAAGGCCACCCCGCAGAGGCCATTGCGATTCTGGACGAATTGCTCGCTGCCGATTCCGGTTGGTTCAAAGCCCGGGCGTTGCGAGGACGATGCCGGTTCGACTTGGGCGATCTCCCGGGAGCCATTGCCGATCTTTCGGAAGCCGTCCAGAAGAATGACTTCGATCAGCAATCCCACTACTTACTGGCTCAAGCGTATCAGAAGCAAAAAGAGGAGCAACGAGCCGCAGTGCATTGGAAACGCAGCCGCGAATTGAACCAGATTGGGGCCGAGATTCTCGTCCTTGAAAATCGGTTGCGAAACGATCTTTACAATCGCGATTTGAAGCTGAAACTCGCGGAACTCAATGAAGAGCTCGGCAACACCGAAAAAGCGAGCGCATGGCGTCGTGGCGCGACGATGAGTTCGCGCCCGCGTCCCTGACAATTCAACGATGATCTCGATGGCACGCTTTCACAACTCATCAATGCGCGAACCCGAGCCGCAAGTGGGATCGTAAGCGGTGGTCTTGGCCACGGTGTTCGTCGGGGAGATGCCGATGACCTGGGCAATGACGCGGCTGACTTCGGACGGAGTGTAGAACTGCCCCTTACTCTTGCCGCTCTCGGTGGCGAAGTGCCGCATCAGGTATTCGTACGCATCGCCGAGAATGTCGTCGTGCTCAGCCCGGTTCTGCGAGAAGTCCAGTTCCGGCTTCTGAAAGATACCGACGAGATTGGTGAGACGATCCACCATCGCCTGGCCTTCGCCGAGCTTGTTCGGATCGTTGAAGTCCGGGAAGTCACTGCGGGCCAGGCGAGTATTAGCATTGATCAGCGGCTGAATGATTTGCGTGTTGATCTCGTCGCCGATGTCGCTCTTTCCCTTGAGAGCGATCATATCTTTGAAACTGGAACCCTTCGGGATGACAACCGGCGGCTCGAAGCCGTCATAGTCGGCGTATTTATCGGAGATGTATTTGATGAACAGCATGAACAGGACGTAGTCCTTGTACTGGCTGGCATCCATGCCGCCAGGCAATTTATCGCAAGACGCCCAGAGGGACGAGTAAAGATCGGATTTCTTGATTGCAATTGTGGAACCGCGGAAGGACATTAGGAGCGAGAAGAGAGTGTAGCGTCCCGCCATCACCGGTCCAAGTTTCGACGACCGGGTGCTTGTACCGACATCGCTGGCCGATCCGAAGAGGGTTCATCATCGATTTGCTGACAGATTGAATGCGTCTTCAAGTACCGGGAAAGGACTTGTTTCTTCATTTATCATGGCGCTGAAGTGCTGATGAAAATGCCGATAAGGCGGGCCGTGTGACCAGCGGCATGAAAAGCGGATGATGAATTGCCGTCTGATGGCTAAGAAGAAGCCGTTCAGGCGAATCTGCCCCGAAGGGCAGACCCGCCCAGTTACGGCGGTCCTCCCC
Source organism: Planctomycetaceae bacterium (assembly GCA_021732785.1). Classification (GTDB taxonomy): domain Bacteria; phylum Planctomycetota; class Planctomycetia; order Planctomycetales; family Planctomycetaceae; genus DSVQ01. The sequence goes on along the minus strand of JAKFUG010000006.1, from coordinate 3,084 downwards.
GATCACTGTTTCCGATGCGATTCACGCGGCGGCCGATTCCACGTTACCGATGAATCCGTCCCACGCGATTTTGAATTCTCGCCGGAGCTGACTGATTCGTCCCGGACTCAATCCAAACAGCCGCGCGGCACTCTGCGTTGTCTCCCCGCTTCCAAGCATTTCCGCAATCTGCCGGCGACGGCGGTCGAGCGTCGCCATAAAGGCTCGGAAATCCAGGCGACTCGCCGCCAGATCCGCAGGCGAAACACGGCGGTCTTCCACCAGCAGGTCTTCCCACGAGCGATCCTTCGACGTTTCATTGACAAGTGATTCCACCCGCACGCCCCGGCGTGCTCGATATGCGGGAGACATGGCGTCGCCGACATTCGTCCGTTCGGCCATCCGGCGGCCAATGCGGTAACGCTTCACCGCAAACCGTACCAAACTACTCGCGGCGGCGTCTTCGGCACGCCCCTGCCGGTGCAATCGGGCGAACATCAGACACACGGTGGCAATGATTTCCTGTTGCGCTTCTTCCTGTGCATCGCCGATGAGATGCCGGATCGCGAAACGCACTTGCCCCCGGACCGCTGGCAACAGCGCTTCGAAAGCAGATTGCCAGTCCGACGTAGCGGAAACAGCGGCTGCGGTTTTCGTGCATGCAGAAAGTGAACAACTCATGGGGCGACTCCTCAAAATGACCGCCCCGCGACAGGAGCGGCTTGTGGGAAACACAAAGCCGCTCCCGCACCGGCGCGAGCAGACAGAAGGAAATCACATGCGACGGACGCGGGCCGGGAGAATCAGCGAGCAGGAGTTGCTGCGCCCGGAATGAAGGTCAGCGGGATCAACCGAGGGAAATGCCGTCAGCCGATTGTTGGCGAAGCGGTAATGCCGATCGCAGGTCCCTGAATCGCGAATCCGTCTCGTCCGTTCGCACACACCTCACCGTCCACGCATTCCTGACCGCCGATTAGCAGTCAGGACGGTCACCTGCCGCAGAAAAGAGACGCGGGAAAGGCAACAAGGCGGTTCAGTGTTTATGACCGGGTTTCGCCCTCAATTCATTACTCCGGCTCTCCGCCAGCCGAAAACGGAGCGAATGATTCGCTAAAAATGGCTTCTGTGCGCTCTCCATAACCAAGATTTCTTTGACGTCAAAGAAATCTATTTGCCACATTTGCGGTCACTTTCACGAGAGTTTTGGCAAGCAGCGCCGGACGGTCTCGCTGCGGTTCATCGCGGCGTAATCCAGGCCTTCGGCGAATGCGCGCGTCCAGTTGGCGTTGTGGAATGGCTTCGGGCTGCAGGGAGTAGCACACCGGCGGCCCTCTGTCTCCGTAATTGCGTGCTTCTGGAAGTGTGGTCGCTGGCCATGTTTCGTTGTTGACGCTGCTTCGGACTCCGTCCCAAGTCGGTACAAATCCGACCCGGAAGCGACGCGGCGAGTTGCGCGCGACGAAAAAATGTCCGATTTGCCTGCCGATGGGCTTTTGGAGGCTAAGCAACGACGCATCGGTCGAGCTGGAATTCAAAAGTTGGACGCGGAAGGAGCAGAATCGCCACAAACCGCGGTGCAAAGCGACTTTTTCATCTTCCGTGCCACCAGGTTACCGCGGCATCGCGTCCGCGAACAAATGTCGATTTCGCTTTGTGATGCTGGCAGTGCAGACATTGCGTGAGGAATTGAGTAAGCAGCCGGGCGCTCAGTCGAAGGGAGGACGACGGCCGCCGTTAGTCGGCGCGGGAGTCCGTGCCATCGAAGCCGCCGTTTCCGTTTTGGAATGCATTTTCACGAGTGAAGCATTACAGCCCCAGTGGACTGCTCTGACGTCGAAGCAGAAAAGTGCCCTCATAGATCGCTTGGCACAATGTGGTGAGAGACTAGCGACGCTGCAGAAGATCGGCCATGAGTCGGTCGCTTCAAAATAGAAATATCGCGAGAGAAATGGCCCGCCATGTTTTGTTTGGTATAGATTGCTTTGACGTCAAAGAAATGTTACGCACAGTGCGGCCGGTGCGACTGCCGGAGTTTCGAAAAGCAGACCGCGTCCGAAAAAGTGCGCGGTGTGCACGTGCATTTCCGGAGGCGTGAGGCTTGCTTTCAGCGATAAACGATCTGCGCAGCGGTTACGTCGCGGCTTGACAATGTGCTGGCAACAACTCAAGGAGTTCGCCGATGTCATCCGGCAGATCCGGAGCGCTGACCAGTTGGGCTAGTTCACAACCCTCGGACAGTGAATGCCAAAAATCATCAGGTTTCGAATTGCCGCGGCGGATGAGCGTCTGCAGCGCAGGCGCGTAGGCCTCCAGTGCGTCTGGTCCGACCTCATACGCGATTCGCAGGGTGATCCAGCGAAGCCGCGGGCGTCCTGGTGGCGGCAGATGGCCAATCACGGCATCGCGGATCGCGGATTCGTCGCTGCGGCGATGGCGAACATCGAAGAAGAGCTGTTCGTACCAATCGATTGCGGTCGTGGATTCATTCATCCGCGTCGCAACCTCGCCGATCGGAATTCCGGACAGTAGCCATGCTTGCCGCAGATAATTGATTTCCGGCGGTGATTCAATCAGCTTTATACCCGCGCGAACATCGTCAGACTGGTTCCGCAACACTCCTTCAGGCTGCAATTCTTCGGGACATCCCCGCAACACCCAGACGGCCTGCCGCGTGGGCAGGTCTTCGTCGTTGCAATGACGATGGAAGTCGCGGAGGTAGCAATACAGAGCCCTTTCAAACCGCCAATCCGGCGAGCGGTAAGGATCGTTCTGCGTAATATGGGCGAGGAGCAGCAACATCCGTGTTTCTCCGTGACGAGCGACGCAACTGGAATCGCGTCATGCGGATGCCGCGCGTCGTCTTGGATCAGACTAGCCGGGATGTGCACTTCGCGCCACTCAAAATGGCGAGCCCGGATTATCCACAGCGTCTCAGCTCGACTTTGGCCATCACAGTGCCTGCGTGACGAGTTCCAGCAGTGTGTGTTTTTGTTGGGGTGTGAGTTTGTGAAAGGCGTGGGCGTGGCGGGGGCTTTGCAAAACCCAGGTGTGCCAGATTTGCCGACGGACCAGTGTGATGGCGTCGGAGAACGTGAGTGTCGGCTT
>JAKFUG010000027.1 GCA_021732785.1 Planctomycetaceae bacterium | reverse complement strand
TTGAGGATCTGCACATGCAACGGCGTGGTCGATTTGCGATTCCGTTTGGGCTGGCGGTTATCCTGCGCTTCAATCCAGAAGGTCAGATCATCGCCCGGCTTGAGATCGAGCGGTCCCAGCGACCATTCGTGCTGTAATTGCACGGCACGCTGTTTTCCTTCCGAAAGAACCTGGCGGTGAATGACCTTGCCTGCTTTGTCGACGACCAGCGTGACGGGGCCGAGTTCGAAATCGGGATCGCGCGCCATCACCAATAATGGGATGACCGCATTCGCCGGGGCTTCCAGGTCCCGTTCCGGCGAGAGGAGCACCACTTCCGGCGGTTGATCGCGGCGGATCGTCATCTGATACACCGCCGGGGCGGGATCCGTCTGGCCGTCTTCCGTCGCCACTTGCACTCGGAAATACGTGGTGAACGTCCCGTCCGCACGGATTTCGAGATTCCATTCCGCGGTGATGTTGCGTTCCCGGTTCACCTTCGCGGCCACTTCTTCGCCGGTCGGCTTGCCCTGGGGTTCGTCGAGGAACTGAATCATCGCCGTCTTGATGGTTGTGTTCGCCGTGGCGGTCAGCCGGACGGTACTCCCTTCCCAGCCGGTGAAGGTGCCGCCGGTAACTTTTTCGCTCGGCAAATTCATGTACGACGGAGCGACGACTTCCACGCCTTCCACACGGGCGGAAGGGGGTTGCTCCACGGTGACGCGATAGGTCAACGACACCGCGTCGCCGGCTTCAATACGATACGTCAAATCGCGCAGCAGACCTTGACCGTTCTCGCCGGCGAGTCGCCCCCGGTAGCGTACGCTCCCCTCGGCATCGGGCTGCATGACCACCACTTCGTCACGGAACTTCCGGTCCGCCGTGGTGAAGAGGAGCCGCACCTGCTTGGGAATCGCCCCGGCGAGGTTGGCTTCCACATCGACGAAACTGCGAGCGAGAACGGTGGTGTCGCCCGGTTTGACCGACACGATCTCCGTCCGCGTTGGCGGCTTCACATCCACCAGCGGGAGGACGCGCCACAACGATGGCCCCGGCTTCTTCGGCGAGAGGACGAAGTACCCGCAGAAGAGGACCACGATGCCGAGCAGCACATATGCCGATTGCACGAGTGGCCGGTGATCGATCGCATCGGCGACGTTGATCTTTGCGAGTTGGACCGCGGCTTGCCGTTCAATCGCCCGCAGGACATCGGGGTTCACCTTGCGGCCATCTTCCTGCAGATCGACCCAGTTCAGCAGATTGCTCCGCAGCGCCGGTTCGGAAAGTTCGACTTCTTTGGCGGCGAACAACATCCCCACGCGTCGCAGCAGCGGCTGACCGATCCGCCAGCCGATCCAGACCGTCAGAAACCCGAGGATGCCGAGTAATCCCAGCCAGCGAAAACTCAACGGCAACCCGCCGGGGAACAGCCATTGATCGCAGACGACGAACAGAAAGAGATAGCCCACGATGACCGAGACGGCGACGGTGCCGGCCCAGAGAATGTCCGTCGTCCGAATCTGCTGCCGGGCTTTCTGCAACTGAAAGTCGACGTACTCGGCAAAGTCGACATAGTGTGCATTCGATGACGGGTCCACGATGGTCGACATACCACGTCCTTCTGGCACTCACCGCGGAGCGGTCCGCGGCGACGAAGATTCACTGTTGTATCTTATCAGAAATCGACACCCGGCAAGGAGGGAATCAGCCTTTCCGTGGATGGGGATGAAGGGCGAGTGCAAAGTGATGAATGCAAAGTGAAAAGTGCAAAAAGGACAGGAGATCCACTGCCGTGCAGTTCCCGTATTCCATTTTCCACTTTGCATTTTTCACTTTTCACTTTGCACTGCATTCGTCTTTTTACGCCAGCCCCGCTCGTTTACGAATCGCCCATTCCGCGGACATCACCCCGACGAAGGCGGCCAGCAGCCACCAGTTGTCCCACAGGGGATAAACCTGAATCCGCGTCAGTTCATCCAGTTTTCTTCCCTGCAAATCCTTGAGAAACTTTTCCAGATCTTCCGACCGCAGCAATTGCCCGCCCGTGAGTTCGGCGATTTTTCGCAACAGATCGTAATCGGCGTTGGGTTGATCGAGTTCCAGGTCTTTCGGATCGACGATGAACCGGGTGATGGCGTCGAATCCCAGCGACGCCTGATCTTTCCGGGCGGTCACGCGGACCCAGTAATCGCCGGGCAAATCGGTCTGTGGGAAGTCCGCCGAGAACTGGCCGTTGCTCGATCGCGGCGGCACGGTCACGATCTGGCCATCGGGACGTGTGACTTTGACTTCGAAAATCGCGTCGGTGATCGGATCGCCGTTTGGTGCTCGTGCGCCGAATTCCAGCGGCACCGTGGCCCCCGGCAGGAAGTTGCGCGGTTCGACACGGACCCACGCCGGTTGATCGGAGTCGACTTCCTTGCGGGCAAGCCACAAAACCATCTGTCGCCAGAAGCGCTGATGTTCTTCGCCTTGCCCGTGCAGCGTCCATTGGTAAGTCGTATCGCCGCCAAACGCCGCAACCCGGGCGCGGCCGACTTCGGTCGCCATCAGCAGCGGATGCCCTTCCCGTGTGGTCGCCCAGATTTCGACGAGATCGTTCTTCGGCGCGAGCTTGGTCGCCCCCATCAGCGGCGCGAGCCCTTCCCATCGGGCACGGTTCTTCTCACCCGACGCCAATTGCATGACGTACCGTTTCAGCCCCAACTCCGTCGGTACCATCACCTGCGGTCCGGTGTACTGCGCTTTGAGATCGGGCGTGCCCGCAACCGTGATGTCGGGTGTCAAAGCGACCGGCAACAGATCGGCCAGCGGCGTGGTGGAATAGCCCCCCGAACTGAAGTTTTCCAGCCCGCCGAGCATCATCAACCCGTTCCCGTCACGAACGCGCAACGTCAGGTTTGTGAGATTGACTTCGCCAAAGACCTCGGCGGGAACGTCACCGATGATGTAGACATCGTACTGTCCCCGTTCGAACGCCGTGGGGGGGATGACCGTGCGGGACTTGAATTTGCCGCCGAGCACCTGGAAGTAATCGAGTTGAATCTTGTCGGAGCCGTTCACCATTCGCAGCGCGGTTTGCTCGGAGCGGAGCACATCGAAATAGGCGACGCGCAAGCCTCCCTGCCGGATGGTGATGATCGTTTCCAGCCGGTTGTTCCCGCGGATGAGTTCACCGTCCAGCGGTTCGACTTCGACAGCGACTTTCAATTCGCCCGCGGTGGTGGGGATGAACGACAGTTCGACGGTTTGCGGTTCGTTGTCCTTGCGGATTTCCGTTTCAATGACCGGCCGCGCGGTGAGGGTCGCCGGGACCGGTTTGAGTTCGCCCGATGTCCCCAGCGTTTTTCCGCTGCGATCTTCCACCAGGACGCGCAACGTTGCTTTCCGTCCCGCGACGCCGCTGCCGGTGAGCTGAATCTTGATCGGGACCAGTTTCTTTTCGAAGACGACGGGATCGACGAGCAAATCCTGCACGGCGAGATCGAGCGTGGTACTCGTCAGCGAGGTCGCTCCGTATCCCACGGGATAAACCGGGGCATTGGCTTCGGCAAGTTTCCGCGCGGACAGCAGCGGCTCGATGTCGTACGGAGACAACGCCCGCTGCGAACCGTCCGTGAGAAACAGAATCGCGGCGGTCGGTTGCTGTCGGGCTTCGCGGACGAGATCGTCGAGTGTCTGGCCGATCGCGGTCATCGTGCCATCGGGTTCGGTCCGCTTTTCGGGACGGGGCCGGAGTTGTTTGTCGAACTCGAACAGCCGGACGTCGACTTTATCCTTGAGTCCCTTCAGTTGTGAAGCGACCCGTTGCAAGTCTTCTTCCAGAGCTTGCCAGCGGGTGATGCCCCCCGGTCCGTCGGGAGTGCTCATACTGCGGCTGACATCGGCAACAATAAACAATTGGGAGGTGTGTTCGTCGGTTTCCGTCGCCACCATGGCGGGCCGCAACATGGCCAGCAGCAGGATCAGACTCGCAACGGCTTTCAGTCCCAGCAGCCACCAGCGTCGCGACGGAGTTAAACCGCGCAGTTGCACGCGATCGATCGCCAACAAGAGAACGAGCAAAGCCGCGGCGACCAGCGCCACGCCTGTCCATCCCCAGATTGGTTCGACCGTCAATTGCATGGAGTGGAGCCGATACCTGCTGCAAAACGTCGGGGCAGGGGCCCCGACCTATGAAAAAGGAATTGCATGATGCCAACATAGGTCGGGGCCCCCGCCCCGACTCTTTTCAAATCAACGTCACCCTTCATCCGTCTTGTAAAACCAGGTCGCGGTTGCCTGTTCGGTGACGAAGAACACAATCAACAATGCCAGCACGACGCCGTAGACTTCCTGGCCCAAACGCCCGGTGTTCACGGAACGGGCCAGTTGTTGCGGATCGCGTGACAGGCCGTAGCGCTTCTCGCCGAACAGGGCGTCGAGGTCGTCTTTCGTCAATCGTGTGAGATCGCTCTCCGTGGCGGAGGGCCGCACGCTGAAGCCGGCGACCAAGGCAGGGGGTTGTTTATCGCTGGACAGAATCTGGTAATGTCCCGCCGCCGTAACTCGTGGCAGCGATAATTCCCGCGCGTCCTGGGGAATCTCGACCCGGACTTGCGTGAGATCGGGGGCGCGCAAGAGCGCCGGTCCCGACGGACTGCCCGGCGGTAGCGGCACAATCACGGGATCGCCTACGGTGTAGTTCAGCGAACTGTTGGCTTGTCGCGAGAGCAACTGCATCGTTTGATCGACGAGGACCAGAAACGTCCAGTCGCGCGGCAGATCGCTCCAGGCCGTGGAATCGACCGAGGTGGCCCACAGCATGGTCCGGCCACGACCGACATCACGAAAGAGTAGCGCAGGGGGAGCGGAATCGTGATTCCAGCGGGCCAGCACCGTTGCGGCAGGATCGGGCTCGATACTCCAATAGCGACGGAAATCCACCTCGTTCAGCCACGCCAGTACCCCCAGCGTTTCCAGCCGCGAAACTAACTTATGGTTCGATCCGCGAAAGGTGAGTTGCCTCCCCGGTGAAAAGGGCAATTGCGCTTTCAGTTTCCCCGGTAATAAGGCTTCGGGAATCTCGCCTTGGTAGGCGACAGGATCAAGCCGTTTGGCATATTCGGCCGGCGTGAGATTCGGACCGGCCGTGGCTGTCGAAGCGGCCCCGAGGCAGACCGTCAATCCGCCGCCGTTGATGACAAACTCCTTCAGTTTCTCCCAGTGTTCGCTGGTCGGTCGGGCCACGTTGAGCAGGCAGACGATGTCGTACTTTTCGAGTTTGGCGGTCCGCAGTTGCGACGTCAGCATCACGGTTGGTTTGTAGGCCACGCCGGCGAGATTCAAATCATTCAGCGCTTCGAGCCAGAACTGCGTTTGCGGCCGCTCATCGGCCACGACCAGAACTTCCAGCGGGGGCAGCAACCGGACGGTGAAGGCCGCGGCGTTGTCGAAACTCAGGGGGTCCGCGGTGACGAGACGCAATTCCCCCTGGGCGAGTTTTCCCGTCACGCCGTCCAGTTGAAACTGCACGCCGGTTTCGGAACCTTCCACGAGCGTGACCGATTGCTGGTCGCGCTTGGTGGGCGGCTTGTCGTCGATCTGCAACCAGAACTCGACGGTCTGGTCGGGGCGAACGGGGCCGAAGCCGCGGAGTGTCCCTTCCACCGAGAGCACGCCGCCACTGGGAATCGCCGGTCGCGTCGGGATCGCTTTGACGAAGCCGACGTTCATCGGTTTCTCGACGCCGACATCGATCAGATACAACCCCATCCACGGAACCGCAGCGAGTTCATCCTTTTGCAGATGTGTGGAATCATCGCGCCACGCGGACTTTGCCAGATCGGTAAACAGGTAAACTTCACGGACGAATTTGTCTTGTTGCTGCGCTTCCGCAACGCCCGCCTGTTCGGACATCGTGCGGCGGCGGTCATCCTCCTGCAGCCGGGACGCGACACGCAACCGCTCATTCAATGCCGGTGCCGCGGGTTGAATCGAGAGTGATTCCAAACGATTCTGCACGGCGGAAAGATCGGGCGTGAACAACGCAGGGAGTTCACCGGCACCATCCAGCACCGCAACTTTGCTTCCTGCGGGAAGACTTTGCAGATGCGATAGCGCGATCCGTCGGGCGTCTTCGAGCCGTGACGTTCCTTCGTACTGATACTGCAGGCTCGCACTCGTATCCACAAGAAACACTGCGGCGACAGGAACGTTGTGCAGCGCCGGCGGAGCGGGGCTGGTGATCTCTGCCGCGACTCGACGCTGATATGGCCAGATGACAAACAGCGCACAAAGCAGGGCGGTGAGCAAACCCACGCCGCCCTTCAAATACGTCCGTCGTGACCGCAGCACATGGGCCGGGAGTCGTTGACGATTCCACCATGTTTGCAGGGCGAAATAGGTTGCCAGGCCGAACGCCACGACGGCGGCGAGCCGCAGGATTTCACTGGTTTTCAGCGAGTAATCGGCCGGGGGTAACGAGGGCCGCGCGATGGCGAGAACTAAACCGGCAATCACCAGCATCCGTAGAAACAGCAACCAGAATTGCCGCAGCCGCAAGCGCCGCGAGTTCTGGACATTCCGCAATTGCAGGAGTCGCAGTGCGGGGAAGATCAAACGCTTGGGCCGCGCACGGAGCAGCAGATGCAAGACGATCGGCACGACCGTCAGTGCGAGTCCAAACAACAAAGCGGGATGCAGCCAAGACATGCGACCGAGCTTCCACGCGAAAGGGAACCGGGCGCATTGTAGAGCATTGAGGCGTCAGCGGGGAGCGCGTGATACCGAATGTCTGGAAGTGCAAAGTGATCAGTGGAAAATGCAAAGTGCAAAATGGAAGACCAAACGCGACTCACCGTCGATGACGCACCATCATTGGAGACTTTGCGCGGTATTCGCTGCATTCACCGTTTGCCGGGGCGCACCAGTCGATGCGGACGCACGATCGGTTCGTACATCTCCGGGCGGCGGTCGGCGAGGCGATTGACTTCGTTCAATTCGGGAACGCGCACCAAGTGCTTTTTCCGTGCGAGAGCGACATCGACATCGGCGTAGAGAATGGTTTCCTCCGTGTGCGGCGCGTGAGCCAGTGTCCGGCCGAGCGGGTCACAAATGCGGCTGTGGCCGATGAAGGGGAAACCGCGTTCGGTTCCCACGCGGTTCACCGCCGCGTAATAAACCGTGTTTTCCATCGCGCGGGTGTTAATGGCATACTCCGCGGCGGATTCCGCGCCCGGCGGCCAATTGGTGGGCAGGACGATGAGGTCCGCTCCGAGCAACGACAAACACCGCGCTGGTTCCGGGAAGCCGGCGTCATAGCAGATGTTAAGACCAACCTGCACTTCGCCCGCCGCGTGGACGGCGAACGGCTGATCGCCGTAATCGGTGTAACGGTCGATTCCCAACCACGGCAAATGGACTTTCCGGTAGCTGGCAACGAGTCCCTGCGGACCAACCATCGCCGCGGCGTTGTAGAGTTTATCGCCAGCGGCTTCCAGCAGTCCGAACACGATGTGCAGATTCAGTTCTTTGCAGACCGCGTGAATGGCTTCGGTTGCCGGGCCGGGAATGGATTGCGCGTACGGCAGCGCTTCCTTCCGGCTGTCGAAACAGTAACCGGTGAGCGCGCATTCCGGAAAAATGACCAGGCCCGCGCCGTTCGCGTGGGCTTCTTCGGCCCGCCGGGTCATGGTCGCCATGTTCGCAGCGACGTCCGCTAAGCGAACGTCCATTTGCACCGCCGCGATTCGCATCAGTTCATCCTTCGCAAACTCGGGGACCGAGCTTGCCGGTACTGACGGATGCCATCCCTGACGTCGGTGTTCTTCCCTGTCGATCGGCGACGGGCCACTCATCCCGTGGTCCCTTTTGTCACCCTGCGCGGGGAGTGTAACAGATTCGTGAGCCGCCCGTCACCTGTTCAGAATTCCCAGGACTTCCTCTTTCAGTCCGGGGACAACCGACAGCCCGCTGCCGCCGTAAATGGTGGGGGAACCGGTCCAATCGATAAAGTGCCCGCCGGCTTCCTGAATGATCGGAACGAGCGCCGCGGCATCCCACGGATTCATCGACGGATCGACCATGACATGGGCCCTGCCGGTGGCCACAAGCACGTGACCGAAGCAGTCGCCCCAGCCACGGGAAAGCCCGACAGAGCGGAGCATGGTCATCAGTGCGTCCCAGCGTCCCACGGTTTCCCAGCGCAGCATGTTCGTTTGACAGAACGTGGCTTCGGCCAGCGATGTGATATCCGCAACGCGAGCACGCTTCGGCGAATCCTCGCCGATTTGCCACCATGCACCGGTGCCAATCGATGCGTAAACAACTTCATTCAATGCAGGGAACCGGCACACGCCTACGACGCATCGTTTGTCATATTCGATGCCGATCAACGTGCCGAATAAGGGGACGCCGTGGACGAACGATTTCGTGCCGTCAACCGGATCGAGAATCCAACGGAAACCGCTCGTGCCGGGCGTTTCCGGGAATTCTTCCCCCAGCACGCCATCGTGCGGAAACGCGGTTTTCAACCGGGCCCGAATCAACTCTTCCGCGCCGCGATCCGCCGCGGTGACGGGAGTTAAATCTGCTTTGCTGATGACTTCGAGCGAGTCGTTCTGGTAGTAACCGAGAATGAGCGTTTGAGCTTCGCGCGCAACCTGCAATGCGAAATCGAGGCGGGTGGAAAGATCGGTCGGCGTCCAGGCCATGCGGGAGATCCTAGGTGGTCGATGATAGGTGGTGGGTGGCAGGCAGAGGAAAGACGGCATGATTGGTAGCTGGTGATGGCGATAACTGGCATTCCTGTTCTGCCTACCCCCGATCACCCGCCACCGACCACCTTCTTACTCCAGCCGATACAGATACTCGCCCGCTTTTCGCACGAGCAGCACGCCTTCGGCTTCGCGGTTGGCGAACGATTCGATGTCGATGGTCTTCGGGTCACGATATCCGAGATTGATTTTCGCACACGTCTCGGGCGAAATGCCCGTGGCGAGCGTCACCTGCACTCGCGGTTTTTCGACGCCGTTTTCAAAGGTGCCGCCGCCGCGGACATGGGTGGAGTGGGCGAGCACGCCCCACGGATAATCTTGGAAACGGTCCCACTGCTTCGTGAAATAGTCCCGGACGTGGTAACCGATTTCTTCGATCAGTTCTCCGTGGGTGACGGAGACCTCGGTCACATGCGGCGCGTAGATGATCAGTTCGCCCCCGTCCGCGACGACCGGTTCTAGCTTGTACATGCACTTTCCGGCGACCCACAAATCGTCGTACATCGGCGGGGCACACGAAAGAACCTGCTGGAACGGTTTCGGATACCGCAGCATGTGAACCTGAGCACTCAAGTCCGCGGCCTGATTCCACGCGGCTTCCGGCGTCCCGTAGAATAAGCCGTACGGTCGGGCATCCGGCGCGACGACGAACGTGATCGCTTTTCGTTCGACGGGAATCATCGCCGCAGCGCGATCCACCACGCGCCGCACCGCAGTGTCTTTCACGCCGATGATGCCCACATTGGTTATGAGCGCTCCGAGCCAGTGGAAAAAATTGAGAATGTCCGGACCGGCGATTCCCGGGAAGAAATATTTGTTGCCGCCCGAGAATCCGACGACTTCGTGTGGAAAGACCGGGCCGAGCACCAGCAGCGTGTCGTAGTTCGAAATTCGCGAATTGATGGCAACGGGAACTTCCATCGACAACAAGCCGCCGGAGATTTCTTCCGTCTCGGATTTCGTGAGGGTTCCCAGCGTGGTGAGCCGTTCCGGACGGTCCCATTCGTGATTGTAAAATTGCGTCTGGAAGAATAACCGCTGCCGTTCTTCCGGCGCGATGCCCAGCAGCTTGCAGATCTGTGCTTCGGACATCGGCGGGTGCGTACCGAGCGCGACCATCACATCGAGCTGCGCCACCACGGGCTTGAGCCGTTTGTGTAGCGCATCAAACAGTAGCGGTAAGGGGGCAGTCCGCGTCGCATCGGGCACGATCACCAGCACGCGCTGGCCCGCAAAATCCGCGGCGTTCACCGCGTGGGCAAACCATTCGCGGACTTCAAAGTCGGACAAAGGCGGAATCGGCGCGGGCATGGATCAGCAAACTCATCAAGCCAACGGAATCAAATAATCAGTACGAATTGTAACGATGAGCGAGCGGCGCTCCCAGTGCAGGGGGGTATTGATCAAATCTGATCCCGTTAGGGATCGCAGCCATTAGCCGGTGGTTGAGCGCAGCGACACCACCGGTTTGAGGGATGTTGAATCTGTTCGACCCCGGTGGGGTCGCAGCCCGGCGTGGTTTGCTGCGACCCCGCCGGGGTCGATCGTCTTTCTCATGATTGATCCGGGGGTCTCCGCAAGGCCTCCGACCCCCGGCTAATGGCCTACGATCCCTGACGGGATCAAATTCTTCGCGCGCTCATTTCGTGTCCCGTTTCCACCGGCAATTTCTTCCGACACGGTGATGAAATGGAGACGCTGCGGAAACTTCGTCATGAAATACCGGACGGAAGAGTGGTCAATCCGAGACAGGATCGGGTATCTTGGGAGGCTGCGCCACGCATCGGTCCGTAACGATCCGTGTGTGGCGGTTTGAGTCACTGAAACATTGATCGCGGCGGTCGCTCCGCCGGGACAGGGAATCGTCCATGACGTTGGCGGAGTTGCTTGAGAGCAAGTTTCGCGGAGATGTGCGCTTTCGTGGAGCCGCGTATCTGGAAGCCGAACGGGTTTCGGTCACGCGCGTCACGCCCGAACACGTCTTCGGTGTCGTCCGCGATGGCGTGGAATATCAGACGCAGATCAGCCGCCATGAAAACGCACTCAAGCTGTCGTGTACCTGCGGTGCCACGCCGGCTCCCCCCGCCGGTAACATTCAGTGCAAGCACGTCTGGGGGACAATTCTTGCCATCGACGCCGGCAATTATCTCAGCGGCTCGGTGAAACCCGGCTATATCCCGCCGTTCGTGGTGGAATCGGAAGCGTTCGATTTCGGCCTCGACGGTGCCTGGGACGACGAAGAACCGGCGGACGAACTGCTGCGTCGCGCGCCGGTATCGACCCGGGCTCGTCGTTCCGCTGCCGCTGCGGAAGTTCCCGAACCGCCCGCCCCGCCGCAAAAGGAGTGGGAAAGCCGGTTGACGGAACTCCGTCGCGCCATGCAGGAAGACGACGGCAACAACGGGGCCGCCGGTCGCGAACGCCAGATCATTTACGAAATTGACGCCGCCGCCAGCGAAGAAGCTGACACCCTGATCATTCAAACCTCACAGCGGCAGCGGCGCGCGAACGGCGAATGGGGCAAGCTCAAGCCGCTCCGGTTGAAGCCGGGCAAGTTCGAAGAAATCGACGACGACGAAGATCGCCGCATCCTCGCGCACCTCATCGGCGGGACACCCGATCGCAGCAACTGGTCGGCACAAGGGGGCGAAACCTGGGCCGCGGTCCACCGATACCGAGTCCCGTTTGATCTCTGCCAGATGTTGCTCCCGGCGATCTGTGCGACCGGACGGTTGCGGCTCGCGGGCGATGAAGAACGTTTGACCGACGTGCTGAACTGGGACGATAAAGGGACGTGGGAATTGAGCCTGGGCGTGATTCCCGACGAGACCGGCGAGAAGTGGCGGTTGCAGGGAGCCCTCACGCGCGGCGAAGAACGGATGGGGTTGCGCGAACCGTTACTGCTCGTGCCTGGCGGGTTGTTCGTCACCGCAGATAAAATTGCGCCGTTCAATGATTTCGATGCTTTTCCCTGGGTCGGATTGCTCCGCCGCGGGACGGAAATCGAAGTTCCCAAGGGCGAAGAGCACGATCTGGTCGACCGGCTGCTCGACATGCCGGCGTTGCCGCGGTTGGAGTTGCCTGCCGAACTGCAACTGGAAGAAGTCAGCCTCGAACCGAAGCCGATTCTGACGGTCCATCCCCCCGCCAAAGCCCGCTGGCAACAAGACCGTCTGAAAGGCGAATTGTTGTTCGACTACGATGGCGCGACCGTTCGCGGGACCAGTGGCCGCTGGGCCATTGTGCAACGTTCTGCCAGTCGGTGTCTCGTGCGGCATCGTCAAAGTGAAGCGTCGTATTGGTCGCAATTGCAGGATCTGGGCTTCCGCAAACTGCTCGATCAACGCCGTGGTCAGCACGACGTCGAAATCCTTTCGCGCGATCTCGGTCCCGCCGTGCGGCAACTGATCGCGTCCGGTTGGCAAGTGCGTGCCGACGACAAACGCGTCCGTCAGCCGCTCGAAATTCAGTTCCAGGTCCGCTCGGGAATCGACTGGTTCGAGCTGCACGCGAACATCGACTTCGAAGGGAGCAAAATCGGCTTCCCGGAGTTGCTTGCGGCTCTAGCCCGGGGTGATAGCACGGTCGTGCTCGATGACGGTTCGCTCGGCATCGTTCCGGAAGAATGGTTGCGACGCTACGGCTTGCTCGCCGGTCTCGGAGCCACCGAAGGGGACCACCTCCGCTTTACCGCCGTGCAAGCCGGATTGCTGGATGCACTGCTTTCGACACAGGCATCGGTTGATTTCGACGCGAAGTTCCTCGAAGTCCGCGAACGGCTCGCCAACTTCGCCGGGATTATTCCGGTCAATGAAGGGCCAACCTTCCACGGCGAATTGCGACACTATCAACGGGAAGGGCTCGGCTGGCTGCACTTCCTCGAAGATTTCCAATTCGGCGGCTGCCTCGCGGACGATATGGGTCTCGGTAAAACGATTCAGATGCTCGCGTTCTTCGATGAGCGCCGCAAACGCCGGCCGAAGAAGGTGCCGTCGCTGATCGTGGTGCCGAAGTCGCTGATGTTCAACTGGAAACAGGAGTGCGAAAAATTCACGCCGCAGTTGAGCGTGATCGAATACCACGGTCTGGAACGGGCCAAGCTGCGCGATCTCTTCGCCAAGCAGGACTTGATCCTGACGACATACGGCACCCTCCGCCGCGATGTGCTGCTGCTCAAAGATCTCGAATTTGATTACATCGTCCTCGACGAAGCGCAGGCGATTAAGAATGCCGGTTCGCAAGTGGCCAAAGCCGTGCGGCTGCTGAAATCGCTGCACCGCGTGGCCCTCAGCGGCACGCCCATTGAGAATCACCTTGGCGATTTGTGCTCGATCTTCGAGTTCCTCAATCCCGGCATGCTCGGCCGCAGTTCGGCGTTCCGGTTGCATGCCGCCGATCCGGAAGACAAAGAAACGCGCCGCGTACTCGCCGATGGTTTGCGACCGCTCATTCTCCGTCGCACCAAACAAAGCGTGGCCAGCGAATTGCCGGAAAAATTCGAGCAGACGATTTACTGCGAAATGGGACCGGAGCAGAAGCGGCTGTACGACGAACTTCGCGAACATTACCGCGATTCGCTGCTCGGCATCATCGATCAGCAGGGGATGGCCAAAGCCAAGATGCACGTCCTCGAAGCGCTGCTGCGGTTGCGACAGGCGGCATGTCACCCGGCATTGCTCCAGAAGGGACAGCCCGAAGAGGGGTCCGCGAAAATGGACGCCCTCGTTCCGCAGTTGCAGGAACTGATCGACGAAGGTCACAAGGCGCTCGTCTTCTCACAATTCACCAGCATGCTCGCGATTGTGAAGACGCATCTCGACAAGCAGGGGATCGTCTACGAATACCTCGATGGACAAACCCGCGACCGCAAAGAACGCGTCGAGCGTTTCCAGAACGACAAAGACTGCGGCGTCTTCCTCGTCAGCTTGAAGGCGGGCGGCTTAGGTCTCAACCTGACCGCGGCCGATTACGTCTTCATTCTCGACCCATGGTGGAACCCCGCCGTCGAAACGCAGGCCATCGACCGGGCCCACCGCGTCGGCCAAACCCGGCAAGTGTTCGCCTACCGGCTCATCTGTAAGGATACGGTCGAAGAAAAGATCGCTGCGCTGCAACAGCAGAAACGCGAACTCGCCGACGCAATCCTCGAACAGGACGGCACGATCCTCCAAGGTCTGACCACCGAAGACCTGCAACTGTTATTGTCGTAAACAACATCACCGTCGCTTGCGCTTTGCGGGATCCCAGCGACCGCAACATCCGTGAGCGGCACGGCGCTAGCCGCTGTGTGCCACTGGCTCTGCCAGTGTCTTCCTCGAAGTGGGTTCGTTTTCCCATCTCAAAGATGAAGACACTGGCAGAGCCAGTGGCACACGCAGCACAACAATAACGGCGCACGAAAAAACACGGCGACTCTTCAGCCGCCGTGTGATTCGCATCGCATGGAATCGCGCCGGACCGTTTATAGCCCGCGCTTCAGTTTACGCTTCGCGCGGCGCTTGATCTTCCAGCGTCGATTGATTTTCTGTTTCGTCGTGAGCTTCATGATTCTCGCATTCGTATCGGAAGTCATCTCTGGCCAACCCCCGCCGCTGCGGAGTCGGGCCGAGTAGAATAGCATCTCGTTCAAGAGATGAAAAGCACAGCGTCAAAATGAGTTTGAACATAGTCTAACTGCAAACCTCTAAAACGTTTATGATTCGTGATGGTTTGCGATGAATTCCCTTCCTATAATCCCCGATGCTGACTGTCCTGCCTGAACGACCAGCGAGACCCCTTGCGTGTTTTTTCGTGATATCCCGCTGGCGTGGTTGCAACTGACGCACTCCAAGGCGAAGTTTTTCGCGGCGGTGACCGGCGTCGTAGTCGCGGTCCTGTTGATGTGGATGCAGTTGGGCTTTCTGGATGCACTCTATCGCAGCGCGACGTCGGTCACGAACCATCTCACCGGCGATCTGGTGCTCATCAGCCCGCACACGAAGGAATTCGCGCGGCCGGAATCGTTTCCACGGCGGTTGCTAGGGCGGGCGCTCGGGCATCCCGATGTCGTCGCGGTCCATCCGTTTTATGAGGCGACCGGGAAATGGCAGAACCCGTGGACCGGTGAGAAGCGGCCGATTCTCGTGTTCGGGATGCCGCCCGATGAACCGCTGTTCGATGCCCAGGGGTTGGCCGAAGGCTGGAGCAAAACCAACGTCGCCGATGCGGGGTTGTTTGATGTCGTGTGTCGGCCGTCGCTGGGAAACGTCGCGAAACATTTCCACGCGGGCGAAACGGTCACCGCGGAAATCAACAACCGCCGCGTGACGATTGTGGGAACCGTGCGCATTGGTGTCGGCTTTCAGGCAGACGGAAACTTTGTCACCACCGACGCGAATTTTCTGCGGTTGTTCCCGGATCGCCAAGCCAGCGCGATTGATGTTGGCGTGATCGAACTGCGTCCCGGTGCGGATCGCCTTGCCGTGCAGATGGCGTTGCGGCAGGCCTACGGTCGCGAATTGAAAGTGCAGACACCGGAAGAACTGATTGCCGCCGAGCTCAAATTTCTGCAGGACAACGCCCCGATTGGCTTCGTGTTTACGATGGGGGTGATCGTCGGCTGCTTCATCGGCTTTGCGATTGTGTATCAGGTCCTCTTCACTGATATCAGCAGCCATCTGCCGCAGTATGCGACCCTCAAGGCGATGGGTTATTCGGACGGTTATCTGGTCAAAACGGTTTTACAGGCGGCGCTCATTCTCGCCTTTTGCGGTTACATTCCGGGGACGATTCTCGCGGCGGGGCTGTACGAAATCGGCAAGCGGGCGACGATGCTGCCGATGGACTTGTCGTTGCATCGTGGGGCGCAGGTGTTTGGCTTGTCGTTGGCGATGTGTTTTTTGTCGGGACTGGTCGCTGTGCGGCGACTGCGGTCCGCCGACCCGGCGGAGATTTTTTGATAGCGCTTGCGCTTTGCGGACGGGAAACCTCCTGCTAAGCGCAAGCGAATTGGTTTCCTTTCTCTAAATCAACCCATCATGCCCGATGCCATCGACGTCCATGACCTGAACTACTCCTTCGGCGAGGGAGACCTGCGCAAGCAGGTTCTCTACGACGTGAGCTTGACCGTTCAAACGGGCAGTGTCGTGATTCTCATGGGGCCATCCGGGTGCGGCAAGACGACGCTGTTGACGCTCGTCGGCGGCTTGCGGACCGTGCAAAGTGGTCAGGTGGATGTGCTCGGCCACGATCTCGATGCCGCGGGGCCGACCGAACTGGTTGCCGTCCGTCGGCACATCGGGTTCGTTTTTCAATTGCACAATCTGCTCGATTTTCTGACGGCCCAGCAGAACGTCGAAATGTCGCTGCAACTGCATCCAGAAGTTGATCCTGTCACCCGTCGGCGGCGGGCGCAGGAGATGCTGAAAGTTGTCGGCCTCGGCGACCGGATGAACTACTACCCGGCGGCACTCTCCGGGGGGCAGCGGCAACGTGTTTCGATCGCCCGCGCGCTGGTTGCCCAACCGCAATTGATTCTCGCCGATGAACCGACCGCGGCGCTGGATAGCACTTCGGGCCGACAAGTCGTCGAACTGCTGCAACGTCTCGCGAAAGAGCAGGGGGCTGCGGTGTTGATGGTGACGCACGACAACCGCATCCTCGATCTCGCCGACCGCATCGTCCAGATGGAAGACGGCCGCATTCAGAAGGAGACGTGACGGGCCGTGAAAGACGCACTGACGAAAGCCGTAGAACTGCGCACTACGGTGAATGAATTGAACAACGAACGCCGCGGGTTGGAGCAAGCGAAACGCGATCTCGAATCGGAGCAATCGCGGCTGCGGGAGAATCTGAAAGCCGTGCAGAAAGACGATGCGGTCCGTGCCCGCTTTCTAAAGAAACTCGCGGAAGTTGAGGACAATCTGGAAACCGTCACCGAGGCGCTCTCCGCCAAGGCGAACGAAGTCCGCGTGGCCGAGACGAAGTGGGAACAGCATCTCGCCACGCTGGTGGTTGAGTAAGCGATACCGCTCAATACGCCGCGGCGGAGTGGGGTGACTTGTGCAGCCATTTGCGTAATGCGATGGCCCCACGAGCGAGGGGCTCCGGCAGGACGGCGAACGCACGGAACGAAAGCGGGGCGTGGTGGAGGTGACGCAGGTCCTGCCGCGCTTCCGTGGTGCGACCCCGCGCCAGCAACCAGCGGGCGCGCTTGAGATATTGCTGTTGCTTGGCGCGTTCGATTTCAGAGCCGTGAGCGGCAGCAAATGCCGGATCAGCGGCCCAGATGCGGTCGATCAGCAGCAGTTTTGCCGATGTCAGCGCAAAGTGGTTCGTATCACTCACGCGCGGTCCGCTATGTCCCCATTGTGTCGACAGGTCGGCATCGAAGTAGGCTCCCGGTCCCACACGCGCCACTCTGGCAAAGCACTCTTTGTCCTCGGAAATCCGGATGTCGTCCGCGAACCGCAAGGCGTCGCCAGCTTCTTTACGGCGGATGATCACCGTGGTCGTTGCCATATAATCGGTTTGCAGTTCCCGCAGGAAAAAGCTGCCGACATGAACGCGAAAATCGGGGCGGTGGGACGGGAGTGCTGCGATCGACGAGTACCACGCTCCCGGTCCCAGAATCTCATCCCACGGCTGGTGATTCTTATGCCAGTGAATCAAGTATCCCGGTTCGACGACGCCGTCGTCCGTTTTCGACCGGAAGTTCGAACAACAGAACAGTACGTCCGGCCGGTGTTCCAGAAACGTTCGCTGCAACCGAATCTTGTCGGCGTCCCATTCGTCATCGGAATCGAGAAACGCGACCAGGTCTCCCGTAGCGTGCGGCAGTCCGCAATTGCGTGCGGCTCCGGCTCCCCCATGATTGGCCAACACATAACGGACGCGATCGGAATACGCGCTGACCACCGCCGCGGTTCGATCGGTCGAGGCATCATCGACCACGATGATTTCATCATCGGCATCGAGAGCCGCAATGGTCGATCGAATGGCCCGAGCAATCAGATGGGCACGATTGTAGGTGGGAATAATCACACTGACGCGAAGACGGGACATACCCGGCCCTCACCACAAGGCTGAATTGGAGAAGATGAATCCATCGTTTCGGTTGCGGCTGAAACTTTGATCGAACCGCGGCACGAACAGGTCAAGACTATTCCCCTCGGAATT
Source organism: Planctomycetaceae bacterium (assembly GCA_021732785.1). Taxonomy (GTDB): domain Bacteria; phylum Planctomycetota; class Planctomycetia; order Planctomycetales; family Planctomycetaceae; genus DSVQ01. The sequence goes on along the minus strand of JAKFUG010000027.1, from coordinate 188,547 downwards.
CGACAAGACCTCGATTGTGAATTTCTTCCCTGGAATCATGTGGCGAAATGGCAACGCCCCCTCACATGGCAACCAGCGGATCTACCCGCCAAGGCCTTTTCCCCGGTCATACAAGCCGAACCTGACAATTCCGTAGGGTTTCTTTCGGCAGGAAGCCCTTCGTTGCCGGGTTTATTCCGCATCGCGATGTACGGACGTCGGGGAAAACGCCGGTAAACAGACGGCAATGTACTCGGCCCCGGCGTCTCCCGGAGTGCTGTAACGGACCCATTCGCCGCCGCGGGTGATCACCGCCTGACCGGCCCCCACCGTGATTTTTCCGGCGTGACTTTCCACCACGAGTTCGCCGCGAAGGACCACCGTGTATTCATCGAACTCCGGGGTTTGTCCCGGTTCCACCCAGCCGCCGGGGCTGGTCATGCGGGCCATGCTGACCCCCTCGGTCTGCGAGTTCACCCGGCCGATGAATTCTTCAATTTTCTTCGGCTTGTTCCCGGCGGCTTGAATGATCGTCGGATGAGCGATGAGTTGGGGCATGGACGGTTCCTCGTGTAGACGTCAAGCGGGCGAAGTGAATTGGCGCTGCGAAACAGGGTTTCTCGGTAGGTGTTTTCTAATTTGTCTGAGTGACTGCGGAAGGCAGAAAGCGAAAAGCGGAAAGCCAGAAAAGGCATTTTTTCGGTGACTGGCTTTCCGCCTTTCGCTTTCTGCTCTCCGCTCTGCGATTTTGAAAACAGGTTCTCAGGCTGTGCTGGTTGCATCGTTACAGGGCGATATGTTCCAATACTCGCGCTGGAAGACAAGTGATCGACCGACCCTGAATTTGCGGGAGAACTTCATGCGGACTGGATGGATCGCGCTGGTCGTTGCCGGGCTGTGTGCCCTGGGCAACGCCGCCTTGGCTCAAGATGGTTTCGAATCAATCTTTGATGGTCAAACGCTGAAGAACTGGGACGGCAATCCCGACTTCTGGCGCGTGGAAGACGGCTGCATCACCGGCCAGACGACCGCGGAAAAGCCCACGAAAGGCAACACGTTCATCGTTTACCGCGGCGGCGACGTCGGCGATTTTGAACTGACGCTGGAATACAAAATCATCGGCGGCAACTCCGGCATCCAATACCGCAGCTTCGAAGTCCCGAATGAAAAATGGGTCATCGGTGGTTATCAGGCCGATTTTGAAGCCGGTGACACGTATTCGGGGATCAACTACGGAGAACGCTTCCGCGGCATTCTCGCCAATCGCGGTCAGAAGACTGTGGTGAAGAAGGGCGAAGACGGCAAGGTTGTCGTCGAGGTCGTCGGTTCCGTCGGCGATACCAAGGAAATCCAGACGCACATCAAAAAAGAAGACTGGAACACGTACCGCATCTCGGCGAAGGGTTACACTTTCGAGCATCGCATCAACGACGCGGTGACCTCGGTCTGCACCGACGAACATCCTGACCGCCGCGCATCGGGCGTGCTGGCGTTGCAGTTGCACGCCGGTCCGCCGATGAAAGTGCAGTTCCGCAACATCAAGATCAAGAAGACCGCCGCGACCGCAGCCGTCGGGAAGAAGCATGCCCTGTTGCTCGCCGGTCGTCGCAGCCACGGCTTCGGTGCTCACGACCATACCGCCGGGTGTGCGTTACTCGCAAAACTCATCAATTCCAGCGGCTTGCCCATCACCGCCGAAATGCACTCCCTGGAAAAGGCTGGCTGGCCCTCGGCCGAGAAGCTCGCGAAAGCCAACACCATTGTCATTTACGCCGATGGCGGTGGCGGGCATCCCTTCAATGAACATCTCAGCGAACTGCAAGCATTGTGCGACAAAGGTGTCGGCATTGTCTGTATTCACTACGGCGTGGAGACGGTGATCGGCGCTCCGGGAGATGCGTTCCTCCGCTGGACGGGTGGGTTCTTTGAACCGAACTACTCCGTCAATCCGCACTGGACCGCCAATTACACGAAGCTGCCCGAACATCAGGCGACACGTGGCGTGCGGCCGTTTCAGATCAATGATGAATGGTATTACCACATGCGGTTTCGCGAAGGCATGGCCGGTGTGACGCCGTTGCTCACCGACTTGCCCCCGCTGACGACGCTGGTGGAAGTCGATGCCGCGGGCAAGCCGGTCATGATCGAGGCCGATGGGAAAAAGACGTACAAGCTCAGCCGCCCGGAAAACCAGCACAACAACAACCCGCATGCCCGCAAAGCCGTGATTGAAGACAAGGCCCCGCAACACATGGCGTGGGCCACCGAACGGGCCGATGGCGGTCGTGGCTTTGGCTGTTCCGGCGGTCACGTCCACTGGAACTGGGGCCACAACGAGTTTCGCAAGTTCTTCCTGAATGCAATCGTCTGGACCGCCGGATTGGATGTCCCCGCGGAAGGCGTGAATCCCGGCACGCTAACCATCGAGGATCTGCTGCAAGATCACGACGAAGAAATTCCTGCCGACTTCAACAAGGCCCGCTATCAGGCGATGCTGGATGAATGGAACGCCAAGAAGTCGTGATGCCCACGATCGATGAGGCGTGCAATCAGGAAGCCCAGGGATTCCGATCCCTGGGTCTTTTTTATTGAGCGTCAAACTGCCGGAAGCGATGGACCGCCTGGCGGCCGAGCCCCGGTAATTCGCGCATGGCAACCTCCCCGCGGCAATCGTCCTCCACTTCGCGCCACGCGGCCGCCGAGAGATGGATACTGCCGGGATCGCCAATCTGTTCGAGTGCCAACGCCCGGTCGACGGTTTGCCCCCAGATGTCGAACTGAAACTTGCTCGTTCCTACCACTCCAGCGACAACGCGACCAAAGTCGATGCCGATCCGCAATGTTGCCGGCGGCGAAAGCGCGGCGGCAACGGCCAGCATGTCGACCGCGGCCGCGAGGCAACTTCTGACAGGTTGCTCCGCGAAGGAATTCAAGCCCGCGGTGGCGACGAACGAACTGCCGATGGTCTTGATCTTTTCCAGATTGTGTTTGACGCAAATCTGTTCCAGTGCGGTCACCAGCGCATGCAATGCGTCGACCACTTCGCGCGGCGACATTTGTTCGCAGAATTGACTGAATTCCACCCAGCCCACATGCAGCACCGCGGCGGCGTCGTAGCGCTGCGGCTCGACCGCGAATTGGCCCGACTCATTGAAATCGGCCAGAATGCGGGCCTTGATTTGATGCGGCAAGAGCGCATTCAGCAATTTATCGATGCTGCTGCGCTGGCGTTTCAGCGTCTGCAGCGACTGCTGTTGCTCGTCACGCAGCAGTTTCTTCGTGAGCGAATTCATCACGCGCGCTTCCAGGAGACGCGGATCGCCATTCTTTTGCAGATAGTCTTCCGCGCCGAGTGCCACGAAGCGGGCCACTTCCGCCGCCGATTCCGTTTCACTGGCCGAGCCCGACAAAATCAGCACGGGAATCTTCTGCAGGCGACCACTGGCTTGCAAGTGGTCGAAGACTTCTTCGCCGGTCATTACCGGCATCTTCAAATCGAGCAGAATCAAATCGACCGGATGTTCCGCCAGAATCGCGAGCGCGCGCTCGCCATTTTCCGCTTCCATCACTTCGTGACCGAGCCGCTCGATCAATCGACGAAATGCCTGGCGATCGTAGGGGTTATCATCGGCAAGAAGCACCAGTCCTGCGCGAATCATGTGGAATGATGCCGAAGAAATCATCTCGCGCGTGAACCGGTTTTCCGAGATTCCCGGTGAGATTCGCGTCGTGGGCGAAACGGACGGCGGCGACGCGGTAGAGGATGGATCATCACCCGCCGGCAAAGACGAAGGGGATAACGAACGAGCGGTGGACCGGGAGCCGCTCGTCAAGAGTGGTGGCAGGACGAGGTTGGTATTGGCAAAGGAAGCGAGGGCCAGCACGACATCATGGGCGGACGGAAACCGATCTTCGGGACGTTTGGACATCAGCCGCCGACAGACTTCCACCACGGTCGCGGGAGTTTGCGGAGCAAGCTCGGTGAGATCGGGAAGAGGGGCCGAGACATGGCCTTTCATCTTACCGATCACCGATTGATGGTCGTCCGACGCATAGGGTGGACGTCCACTGATCAAATGAAAGAGCGTACAACCTAGCGCATACAGATCAGTCCGCGCATCGGCTTTGCGGGGATCGTCCCATTGCTCGGGAGCCATGTAATCGGCCGTGCCGAAGACCTGGCCGAACGCCGTCAGATTGGTGCCGGGCGTGTCTTCCTTTGCGAGAAGCCGCGACAGTCCCAGATCCAGCAACTTCACACGTCCGTTCTGGTCGAGCAACAGGTTCGATGGTTTCACGTCGCGATGGACAAGCCCCGCGGCATGCGCGGCCGACAAGGCCTCCGCGGCTTCACGAATGAGGCGACACGCCGTGGCAAACGGCAGCGCCCCGCGCTCACGAATGATTGTGGCGAGGTCCTGGCCTTCGACGAATTCCATCGCGAGGTAATGCGTGCCGTTGATCTCGCCGGCATCGAATGCCTGCGCCACATGCGGATGGTTGACACGCCCCACGGCTTTCATTTCACGCTGGAAACGCGCGGCGGCATCGGGCTGGTTCATGAACGCGGCAGACAGAATTTTGAGTGCCACGACCTTGTCGAGTTTGGTGTGGATCGCTCGAAAGACGATCCCCATGCCTCCTTCGCCAAGTTTGGCAACCAGGTGATACGGTCCCAGCGTGCCACCGACGTCGAGCGCCGGTTCCGGTGGCTTCGCAGTCATCGCCGACAACCTCATTGTCGATGGAAATGGCGATTTCATCGAAGACAGCGCGGCCGCGATGATTTCCTGATCATGCGGAAATCGCGAGAGATATTCGGCCGGCTGGGCAATTTCTCCGCGCCGTTTTCGCCACCAGCGTTCAATGGACAGCAGTTCGAACAGCAACCGCGGACGAATGTTGGCCGTCACCGTGGACAAAGCCGCTTCGATGCCGGGCGTCGCGCCGGCTCGAAACTCGTCCTCAAACTGGTCGCAGGCACCTTCCCAGTCGGTGGATAACGGAATCGATTCCGGCGGAGAATCAGAGGGCGTGAGGGCGGACATCGGCTTTCTCGCGATGCAGTGTCATGCGCCAGTCCGTTGTGCGCCGTCCGGTAAAATCAGTGGGACACGGGCCCCACAAACGGCTCTCATCGCTACTGTACCGGTCGCTTGTCGGCAACGCTACACCTTCACGATAACGCGTGGGCAAACGAAACCATCCCGCTGCCAAACCAGACGAGCCACCCGAGTCCCCAGACGCTCAACCGCAGACCTTGCCAGCCTCGGCGGCAGGGAAGCGGCAGGCATTGAAACAAGACGCCGATCACCAACCCGGTGGCGGCATACGGCAACAAGGACATCGACGCTTGCAGACAGCAGCCTTGAAACCGGCGGCTGATCGCCCCCGTCATCGGACCGGCAATCGTTCCGAGTGTCGTCATCGCGACCAGACCGCGTTCCTGTGAGGCGTTGGACAATCCTCCGGAAACCGCCATGTAGGTCAATGCCGTGAAGCCAAGCCAGACGACGCCAAAGACAACGGCATGGCTCAAACCAAATCTGGTGAATTGGACGGTTGTCGAAAACTTGTCAGAGAGGGATTTCATCGCGGTGGCCTCACGAACAGTCTCACAAATACTCAACCATTCCGCGCATTTGCTCGGGCGTGCGGCAATCGTGAATCAGGCAGAGAAATCGCACGATCTCACCCACCTCTCGCGATCCCGGAACTGCATACACGATTCCCGCATGGGTTACCCCTTGCTGATGCCGCCGCAGAAAATCGGCATCCTGAGTGAACAGGACACGCTCCGCTGTTTGAGCATATTCGAGGTGATCCTCGTCGGACGCACCGAGCAATCTTGCATCCGAAGTTGTGGTGACGTTGATGCCGCGTCGCCGCAGCGCTTGAGCGATGGAATGATCGACGTGCTCATCAAGATGAAACTGTATCGCCGGTCGGTCCCGCTGTAGTTTTCAAGCGTCGTTCCAAGGGGCCGGGACCGCCCAGGATCTTCAGTTGGCGGGCGAGTTCTTCATCTTCACGCATCTCCTGCTGAATCTCGGCTCGGTGGTCAAAGTAATACGATAGCGCTGCATGAACCTGAGACAACGACAGGTGCGGGACTGCGGTGACAATCTGATCGGCCGTCCGTCCCTGGATTTCTGCCAGGGCGACGATGTCTTGAACACGAACTCGCGTGCCATCGATGTAGGCCCGTTCGCGCCCATCTCGATTTGCGCGGGGTTCAATGTGAGTCGCAATGGTGTTTGACATGGTTCTAATCATATCGCGGCAGAATTGACCATCGCAATCTCAACATTTGACAAGTCGAGTAGGCTGTGCCGAACATCTTCGTTTTAGGACGCAATGCGGGGTTGTGGAAAGCGGAGATAAATCCCTGGTGGGCATCGCTCGCCCTACGAATCTTCCTCGCCAGCGCTCAACAAGGTGGACCAGTCGCGGCGACCGTGCAGCAAACGGACGAACTCCAGACCTTCTTTGGTGTGGAGGAAAAAGATGAGCCACGAGCGAAATCCATCAACCGGCCATGCCCGAATGCCACTCAGTTGCGGATTCTCGAAGTGGCAACGCGTACCGACGTTCGGAAACTCAGCAAGAAAGGCAATCGAAATTTTCACCGCCGCAAAGAATCGATCAGCCACGGCCTCTCCAGCTTCCCGTTCGAGGTAGCCCGTCTGATCCAGCAGGTCGGACTCGAATTGCGGCCGGAATGCTGTCGGCAATGGCGTCATGATACGGACTTCTGCCGTCGGCGCGCGATCCGGTCCCGTAACTCGAGCCAATAGACTTCATCCACAAGGATCGACGGGCCACTGTCAAGACCGCGCAGCAACTCTGCTTCGAGACGTTCCCGCGCAATGGACCAGTCGGCAGCGTTTCCTGGCTCCGCCCCGCTCCCCGCGAGGTCCCGATCGACGCTCTCATCGAGCGCGGCTCGAATCTGCAATCGTTCGGCCAGTGGCAACGCACAAATTTGTTCGACCAAGGCATCCCGCGGCGACATGGAAGTTTATTCCTGCCCATCGGTTAAAAGAAGACGGCCCGCTGAGGGGCAACCCATTCACTTCCGCGACGACAGTCTAACACGATTGGCAATTGCCCGTCATTGACAATTTCGTCCGCTTGAGGAATCTCCTTCGCGATATGCTTACGTTGCTGTGTCAAGTTCATCAATTCCGCACACATCACGCATTGACCAAACGCACGTCACGGCTGAGAATTCCTTCGCGGCCGCGCGCTGGGCGTTTTTGCGGCCACGGTTTGCATCGCGCCTGCCTGCTGAGGAGTCTGCATCATGGCCAGCCGCAAGAAGTCGGTCCCGTCCGCTGCCGCAATGAAGAAGGTCGTGAAAAAAAAGGTCGCCCGACCGACAACCCCGGAGTCACCGACGATCGGGGAGTATCTCATCCGCCGGTTGCAGGATTATGGCGTCACCGATGTGTTCGGCATCCCCGGTGACTTCGTGCTGCAATTCTACGGGCATTTGCAGGACAGCCCGCTCAAGGTCGTCGGCATGACGCGCGAAGACTGTGCCGGGTACGCGGCGGATGCGTATGCCCGCGTGCATGGGTTAGGGGCGGTGTGCGTGACGTATTGCGTCGGCGGTTTGAGCCTGTGCAATTCGATTGCCGGGGCGTATGCGGAAAAATCGCCGGTCGTTGTGATCAGCGGGGCACCTGGAGTTGAAGAGCGGCGGTCTAATCCGTTGCTGCATCACCGTGTGCGCGACTTCACCACACAGCGCGAGGTCTTTGAAAAAATCACGGTGGCCAATGCCTCGCTGGATGACCCGCTGACGGCCTTCCGTGAGATCGATCGGTGTCTCGACGCCGCGGTGAGATACAAACGGCCGGTCTATCTGGAATTGCCTCGTGACCGGGTGAATTCCCGGTGTCCGTATCCGCACGTGCCGTCGTCGGAGCCGCCGCAAAGCCACACGGATGCCTTGCGGGAAGCCCTGCATGAAGCCGGGGAAATGATCGCCCGCAGCCAGCGTCCGGTCATCATTGCCGGGGTGGAAATGCACCGCTTCGGCCTCAGCGATGACGTGGTGAAGTTCGCCGAGAAAACGCAGATCGCGATGTCCGCCACGCTGTTGGGCAAGTCGGTGGTCAGTGAAAAACACCCGCTGTTTGTGGGCATTTACGAAGGAGCCATGTGCCGGGAGAGCGTGCGGAAGTTCGTGGAAGAAAGCGATTGCATCATTCTGCTGGGTGCGTTTCTCACCGACATCGATCTGGGCATCTACACGGCCCAGCTTGATCCGACGAAGTGCATCTATGCCACGACGGAAGATCTGCGAATTTCGCACCATCACTTTCATGACGTGCTCATCAGCGACTTCGTGAAGGGCCTGTTAAAGCTCGATTTGAAAGTGAGCAAGCGCGCATTGCCGCCGAAGCCGAAAGCGGAAAAATTTGTGCTGAACCCATCGGCCCCGATGAAGACCGCGCGGTTGTTTGCGCGGATCAACGAATTGCTCGACGAGAATATGGTGGTTGTGGCGGATGTCGGTGACTGCCTCTTCGGGGCCGCGGAACTCACGATTTATCGCCGCACGGAATTTCTCAGCCCGGCATACTACACCTCCATGGGGTTTGCGGTCCCGGCATCCATTGGCGCGCAAGTGGCGAATCCGCAATTGCGGCCGATTGTGCTCGTCGGCGACGGCGCTTTTCAGATGACCTGCCTGGAACTCTCGACCGCGGTTCGGCACGGCTTCAATCCGATCGTGATCGTCCTCAACAACAAGGGCTACACGACGGAACGGTTCATTCAGGATGGCCCGTTCAACGACATCCTCAATTGGGATTATCACCGCCTGCCCGACTTGCTCGGAAGCGGCTGGGGCTTCGAAATCCACACCGAAGGGGATCTCGATCAAGCGCTGAACGCAGCGCTCGCGCATCGGGACGCCTTCAGCCTGCTGAATGTCCACCTCGAACCGTTCGACGTCAGCCCGGCACTGAAACGTCTCGGGGAAAGTTTGTCGAAGCGGATTTGATCGCAGTGGAGAGTTGATGGTGGAGAGTTGAGAGTCAGAAGGACGAAATGATGCGTTGGATTGCGATGCTGTTGTCGATGGTGTTGCTCACATCTCCGGTCGGTGCCGGCGACGCGCTCAAACGGCTCACGCCAGAGCGACTGGAAGCAGTGACCGAAGCCGTCGTGAAGTTGCGCACGCAACGCAAAGGTCTGAAGCGGCCGGGACCGTTAGCGGACTACCGCGCGAATCTGCATGTCCACTCCAAGTTCTCACACGACAGTCGCGGACAGATTGAGGACATTGTGGCGGCGGCAAAAAAAGTCGGCACACAGGTCTTGATGTTCTCCGAGCATCCGGCCGAGCACTACGACTTCTTCAACGATGGTCACCGCGGGTTGAAGGATGGGGTGCTGTTGATTCCCGGTGCCGAGATGCGCGGGTTCCTCTGTTATCCCACGCAAAGCCTGAAGGGACTCGACGGCGGCAGCAATCAGGAATTCACCGATCTTGTCTGCGGGCGCGATGGCCGCCTCTTCATTTGCCACCTCGAAGAACGGATGGATTGGACGCTGTCTGGCATCACCGGAACGGAAATCTACAACACGCACGCCGATTTCAAAGAAGAGACGGAGTTACTCAACGCGCTGAAGAATCCGTTGTGGTTCTTTCGCTCCGCGGATTTGTACCGTCAGTACCCGGCGGCAGCGTTCGCGGCGTTTCAAGATTATCCGACGGACTATCTGCGGCGCTATGACGAGTTATGCCAACTCGCGCCCCACACCGGCGTCGCGGGGAACGATGCCCATCAAAACGTCGGACTACGGCTGCGACTCGGCGATGACGGCAAAGTGAAAATCATGGATGCCCTCGATAAACCGGTGCTGGAACTGGTCGCCAAGGGAAATCCGTTGCTGGAACCGCTCGCCGAAGGAAAGAAGCCCGGCGACGTGCTCTTCGAAGCGGTGATCGATCGCTACGAAACCAGCCTCGGCTACGTCGGCACACACTTACTGATGCCGGAACTGAGCGAGAAGGCGGTGTGGGACGCCCTTGGCACCGGCCGCGTGTACGTTGCCTTTGATTGGCTCTGCGATGCCACGGGCTTTGATTTCGTCGCCGTGAAGGGGAACGAGCGCTTCGAGATGGGGAGCAAGCTTCCGCTGACCGACGGTCTCGCCTTCCGCGGGCAAACCCCGTTATCCGGACGCTGGCGATTGATCCGCAACGGCAAAGTCGCCGCGGAAACGATGGGCGACACGTTCGCCTTCCCCGTCACCGAACCCGGCGTCTACCGGGTCGAAGTCAGCCTCGATATCGCCGGGGAACAGAAGACGTGGATTCTTTCGAATCCGATTTATGTCACACCGAAACGACCTCCGCCGAATAATCCCTGACGTTAACATCGCCGTGTCCTCGGCGAACGACCGTGTGGAACCGGCCGCGGTCAACATCGGCATTGAAGCGTGCCGCTCATCACGCGGAGCGTGATGGCCACCATAGTAGCCATCACGCTCCGCGTGATGAGCGGATGCACCAGCAGCCCTCAATGATGAATCGGTCTCAGAACTCACCGACAACTTCGCCGCCGTTGCGGCTGCCAAGTGCTTGCCAGATGGGCCGGTCGATATTGGAGGAAATGAATTGCACATGCCCGTCGGCGAAGAGCGAATGCACGCCGCCCACATGCTTGCTGTGCGATGCCACATTGTGAGACAGCCGACTCCACCAATAAAAATTCCGCGGGCTGTGAGGTAAACCGCCGCGGCAGTCAATCTGAAGATCGTTCGGTCCGCGAATATGGTTGTACATGGTGTGACCGGGAGCGCCATAGAGGATACGGTTGCCACGCGTCAGTTGCAGTTTGCCGCCAGCGACGCAGTCGCCAGGATAGTTCATGAGTTCCGGCCCGGTACTGGTGTTATTGTTGCCAGAGGTGAGGACGAATCCCGTCGACGGCGTAACTCCCGTCCAATTGCCGCTGCTGTCGCTGGTGGAGTCGGTGAGAACCGATAAAATCTGTTCGCTCAGGCACACGGTCTGGCTGGTGCCATCGGTGATGTGTTCCAGGCCCACCTTCGAGTTCTCAAAAAAGATTCCGGTCACCGGATTCCCGCTGGGATTCCGCGGTGAGACAGCGAACGTCGTGCCGGTGTTCATGACATAGTTGATGACGCCGGCAAACCCGGTCCCCTGCGCTAAAGCACTCACGCCAGTATCCGACGGGCAGACGAAAACGGTTGGTTGAATGATGCTGACGTTGTTGTTCGCTGCGGTATCGGGACCGCTGTTGAAGTTGATCTGGTTGTAGATCACACCCTGGTCGAGTTGCGGCAGCAACTGAGCGTAGGCCGAGAAACAGTCGCCGTTACCGGTGGTGGCATTGCCGTTGGCCGATGCGCTTAGATTGTCGTTCGGTGAGACGTACACAATCCGCCCGGGGGGGAACGTTCGATTGGAATCGGCGTAGTTGTGCAGTGCCAATCCCAGTTGCTTGAGGTTGTTCCGGCATTGGGTCCGCCGGGCCGCTTCTCGCGCTTGCTGGACCGCGGGCAACAGCAAGGCGATCAGAATCGCGATGATGGCAATGACAACCAGCAGTTCGATGAGGGTAAACGCGCGGCGGGGGGATGACATCGGCATGGCGATTCCTGTGCTCTCAATCGATAACGGCGGGAAGCTGTTTCTATAATCCCCTTGCCGGTGACGCAATCGTGCCATTAAAATGACACGATCATGTCAGAGTTGTCATTGCCGAACTGCGTGCGTGAATTTCGCCTGGAACGGGGATGGTCGCAATCCGAACTCGCGCGCCGCAGCGGGATTTCACGGACGGCGGTCAGCGCAATTGAAATCCAGCGCCTCACGCCGTCCGTTTCGGCGGCCCTCGCCCTTGCCGCGGCCCTCGAATGCCGGGTGGAAGATCTGTTCGGTGTCTCGACGGAGCATCGTTCGCCGGTGAACTGGGCCTGGCCCGTCGCGCAGGCGGCGTGTCGGTTCTGGCGTGCGGAAATCGACGGGAAGCGATTCCTCTACCCGGCGGAGGCGACCTCCTTCGTGGCGTTGCCGCACGACGGCATTGCCGGGGCCGGTTATATCCAGTCGGAACGAAATGATCGCGCGACGGAAACGCTGGTGCTCGCCAGTTGCGATCCCGCGGCGGCGCTGCTGGCGTCGGAGTATTCGCATCGGACAGGACTGCGGCTGCTCGTGTTGGGGCGTGCCAGCCGTGCGGCGCTAAAGTTGTTAGGTGACGGTCTCGTCCATGCGGCCGGGGTGCATCTGTCGAAGTCGCGCAGCCAGGCGGGCAATGCGAAGCAAGTGCGGTCTCAGTTGGGGAGCGGTTTCACGCTGTTGCACGTGGCGCGCTGGGATGAAGGGCTCGCGCTGGGGCAGGTGCAAACGGCGACAACGGTGACGGATGCGGTCTCCGGCCGTCTCCGCTGGATTGGGCGTGAAGTCGGTTCCGGGGCGCGGGAATGCCTCGATGAAGTTCTGCAGGATCGCGCCGCACCCAAGCGGCTGGCGCGCGATCATCGCGGCGTGGCCGATGCCATTCGGAATGGATGGGCCGATGCGGGCATTTGCCTGCGGCTCGTCGCGGAGGAAGCCGGGTTGCGGTTTCTCAGCGTGCGGCAGGAATCGTACGACATCGTGTTCCGAACCGCTGCCGCGCAAGAACCGCGCGTGCGGGCGCTCATCAGCGTGATTCGATCACCGCAATTCCGCCGCACCCTCAGCGAACTCCCGGGTTACGACACCAAGGCGACTGGCGAGTTGGCGGAGTGCTGACGGTCTAACAGGCCGGGCTCTGCGTGACTGATCACCATGAGTCCGAGTCGTGCGATGAATGTCGGTCTCAGTCTTTGATTTGATCCCGTGAGGGCTGACATCCCTCCGGGATCAATCGCTGGGCTCCGTTTTTGTTGATTATGCAAACAGTTCCATCAACGGTTCGCCGGTTGACAACGGCCGCGTAAAGCCATCACGACCCAACCGCGTGTGGAGCGGGATGCCGAGCGAGTGGAAGATCGTTGCGCCGAGATCCTGCGGGCGGACCGGGCGATCTTTCACATAGGCGGCGTGTTTGTCGGATTCCCCATACACCGCCCCGCCGCGGATGCCGCCGCCGGCGAGGATGGTCGAGAAGCACGTCGGCCAATGTTGACGGCCGGGGTTCATGCCGGGGGCATTGATGTTCGGTGTCCGACCGAATTCGCCGGTGACGACGACCATGGTGCTTTCCAGCAGGCCACGGTCGTGAAGATCGGTGATGAGCGCCGACAGGGCTTCATCGAGCTTCGGCAAACACCAGCCCATACCATACGATCCGCTACCGAACGCGCTCCCCATCCCCATTTCGCCGCCGTGCATGTCCCAACTCGAACTCGGTGCCCCGCCACCCCCATCGGGTGACGCGCCGGTCCAGCCGTTGACCGTGACGAAGCCGACGCCCGATTCGACCAGCCGCCGTGCCAGCAAGAGATTTTGTCCGAGCGGATGCATGCCATACCGTTCCCGCACGGCGGTCGGTTCCTTGTCCAACTGGAATGGTTCGCGGGCTTCGGAACCGCTCGTCAATTCAAATGCGCGGCGATGAATGTCCTGCCAGTCTTTCGTCGGTTTTTGCGCCGCGGCCGCGCTCACGGTGGGGCTGATCACATCGAGCAGTTTGCGGCGGTCTTCCAAACGGTTCGCGACCACGGCCGATTGCAATTCATCCGGCGGCTGGAAGGTGGGCATGGCGGGATGATTCGCTGCCGACCCGACAAACAACGGACTGTTCGCGGCTCCGAGATGCCCGCCGGTGCCGATGTTCGGGGCACAGAAAACCGGGTCGCCGACGCACTTGATGAGCCATACATACGGGGCGATGGTCCGTTCACTCGGCCGGACTTTCGCCAGGATCGACCCCATGTATGGCGCATCGGCCGGAGCTTCCGCCTGACCACTCAGACAGTGGTGCATCGCATCGAAATGGTTGCTGATGTTGCCGACGTGCGTCATGGAGCGGATGAGCGTGAAGTGCTGCGTCAACTGCGACATCCGCGGATGCAACTCGCTCATCTGCATTCCGGGGATCTTCGACGCAATCGGCTGATACGGCCCGCGAATGGTGTCCGGCGCATTCGGCTTCAAGTCCCACGTATCGAGCTGGCTCGGCCCGCCGCACAGAATGATGTAGATGCACGACTTCGGTGCCGCCCCGCGACCGAGGCCGCGCTGCTCATCCACCGCCGCGGAGACCATCCCCGGCAACCCCAGCGGCAACGCACCCATCCCCGCCATCTGCAACAGGTGGCGGCGCGATAACGACGTCGTCTGCGGATTCAAGTTCAGCATGGCACATTCCTCCAAAGTAGCCCTGTCGCTCCGCGACAGGAAAGCCGATGAAGCGACAGCGCGAACTGTTATTCGGCTTTCCTGTCGCGGAGCGACAGGGCTACCTTTGTTATGGCTTTACGGCTTCACAAACCAATTGGTAATACTCGGCGATCTGATGGCCCTTTTCCGGCGCGAGGTCGGACTGTCGGATGACCACCAGATCGAGACCGGGGGCGATAAAAATATTGTTGTCCCACCGGCCCAGCGCGGCGTACGCGTCCTTCGGAACTTTCGGCCACTTGCCCGTCGTGTTGTTCCACCAGAGATAACCGTACGTCGGATTCAGATCCTGCGAGGCACCGATCGATTCCTTCAACCACGCCGCGGGGACGATCGGCTTGCCGTTCCACTCTCCGTGATGCAGGACCATCAACCCCATGCGGCCGAGTGACCGAGCGGTGGTGTGACAACCGGAGTAGGGGAGCGCGAGTCCTTCGCGATGCTCCCACGTCCAATCGTCGGACGTCATGCCGATGGGAAGAAAGACCCGTTCCTTGAGGACGTCATCAATTTGTTTGCCGGTGGCCTTTTGAAAGACCGGGCTGAGGAGCGCGAGCCCCGTGTTGTTGTAGTCCCATTTTGCGCCGGGTTCGAAATCCATCGGCGCGGTCTTGAGGGCATAGCTGAAGAGGTCTTCACGCATGCCGATGCCGGCGTCGTTATGGACCCCCGAGGTCATGCTGAGAAGTTGCTTCACGGTGACCGTGCGTTTACTCTCGGGGCTCGCGTCCGGGATGTACTTCCCCACGGTATGGTCGAGGGCCAGTTTCCCATCGGCGATCGCCAGGCCCGTCGCCATGCTGGAGAGCGATTTGCTCGTGGAATACGCGGCGAACTTGGTTTGCGGTGTCGCGCCGCCGAAGTACCACTCGGCGACGATCCTGCCGTGCCGAATCACGACACCCGATTTGCTGTTGTGCGATTCCAGCCACGCCTTCGCGTGCTCCAGAGCGGCGGCGTCCATGCCCTGACTGGCGGGCGTCGCCACTTCCCAGTCGGCACCGGGAAAGACGCTTTGTGCGCAAACGACACGGGCCGTAATCGTCAACGCCACGCATGACCAAACCAGCAAACGCGACATGGGGTGGGTCTCTCAAAACTGCAACGGTGATCGCTCTCGTCTATGGTTCATTCTTGTATCACACGTCGCATCAAAAGTCACCACTGCATTGGGGCCGCCGCAAGGGTGCATCGAGAAAGTGGAAAATTCACGGCGGAAATTGTTCCTTCTGCGAAGTGACAAAGGGTTGATCGCGGGCTTTTCCGCTGGGATGTCCGCGATCGGTAACACCCAAAAACGCCACCAGCCCGGACTCGCGGGAGTCCGGGCTGGTGGCTTGATCTCGGCGGGCGGACGTCCGCAGTCCCTTACCAGTTCTGTTCGCCGACGGCCGAAGCCGGGCCGCAGACGAGGTCGCAGCTCATGTTCGTATCGCAGTCATCGGCACGATCGGTGAAGCTCGATCCGGAGACCGCACTCTTGACTTTATAGCCGCCTTCCGCCTTGAAGCCGGAGTAGTAGTACGATTGGTTGAGCGCCCCAAAGGCGTTCGACAGATCGTTGAGTTCGGTGTTCACGGCGACCGCGACTTCGCTCAAGCCGACGACCATGGCCAGGACGGCAACCGTCAGGACCAGGACGAGCTCGGCGGAAATCACGACACCCGATTCATCATTACGGAAGGCCAGTAGCAGATTCATGCGTCAATCCTCATTGTGAGAGTGAGTCGAATTTGGAGAGTCCGAACGGACATCGTGCGCAACCGTCGCCAAACGGCAGTCACAACCTTTGCAGTGCTCCAGCAACGGTCGTGTCGCTGACTCGACCTGAGCCGGTACGACAACGACCGAACGAACCGACGAGCATGCCCGGCACTGGCCAGACACCAGGCATCGCATCGCGGAACATCACGCCGATGGAAGAACGCAGACGCCGTACCACCGGGCGTTATGCCGCCGCAGACGGCGCTGGCCGCTTCTTGCTAACCGGAGTCCGCGCTGCGAGTTAAGCCGCGGCGATGAATTCCGGATGGCGAAATGGCCGCCCGTTGCGCGCATCGCCACACTGACGCGATGTCAAGACCGGCGCTTGTCCTATGAAACACCATCAAGAAGTGGCAACGTGCGGGGGTATTGCTGCAACAGCCTGGAATAAATGGACTTGTCGTTGCATGCCGTTGGTCACCGCCGCAAGATCGGCCCCGCGGGTGTTGCGAAAACGCAACAGCCGTGTTGCGGATTCACAACACGGCTGCAAGGAGGACAACATCGCTTCAATGCGGCGATGAGCGCCTCAACGCGGGTGGCCTGAACAGCGAAAACGAAGACAGCCGCGTGGCCTCGAAAGAAACCGCGCGGCTGTGCAACGTTGATTGCCGTTGAATTCACACGCGGTGAATCAACCGCATGTGTCCTGCTGTGGCGGACCACAGACCAGGTCGCAGGTCAGGTTCTTGTCGCAATCGTCGTGCGCGTCGGTGAAGCGGGAACCCGCATACAGCGACGTACACTTCGGCAGCGACCCGGCGAACCCCGTGAAGAAGTACGACTGATCGAGCGCGCCCACGGCGTTCGAAATGTCGTTCAACTCCGTGTTCACCGCCACCGCCACTTCGCTCAGTCCGACGATCACTCCCAGAACCAGAATCGTTAAGACGAGGGCCAGTTCCGCGGAAATCACGGCACCGGACTCATCATTCCAAAGAGACTTTGACATGCGGACAATGCCTTTCTTGGCGTTTCCAATTTTTAGTACGCGCAGAAGGTGCTCTGCCTCCGTGCGTATGCCGTTCTTGGCTCCTATCGAAATCGGCCGACAATCGCGGCGACCGAAGGGCTTGCCCCCGGTCGCCGTTGTTGTCGGGATGCGGTTGTTCGTCTGTCGGGCAGACGATCAACCGCAGGTATCGTTAACCGGCGGACCACACACGAGGTCGCAGGTCAGGTTGTCATCGCAATCGTCGTGGGCGTCGGTGAACCGCGAACCGCCGAAGCGGGCCGTGGCTTTCGCACCGGGATCTTTCGGATACCCGGTGAAGAAGAACGATTGATCGAGAGCGCCGACGGCGTTCGAAAGATCGTTCAACTCGGTATTCACCGCAACGGCCACTTCGCTGAGACCCACGATTACACCCAGCACCAGGATGCTGAGCACGAGAGCCAGCTCGGCCGAAATGACCGCACCGCTCTCATCCGTCACAAAACTCCGAAGCATGAGTAGGGAACTCCTGCGGGGGACAGGAAACTCGGTTTCGCCGGGCGGAGAGATTGCCCGGCCCAAAGGAAAAACTCCGGAGAGGGAACGTGGAGTTCCCTCTCCGGAGTCTGGAATTGAAGTCGCTCCGTCGCGTCAGCTCATCTGGCGATCAACCGACGCGAGTCAGATCAACCGCAGGTGTCGAGAACCGGAGGACCGCAGACGAGGTCGCAGGTCAGGTTCTTGTCGCAGTCGTCGTGAGCGTCCGTCCAACGTGACCCAGCGTATCCGCTGGTGACCTTGCCGTCAGACGTCTTCTTGAAACCGGTGAAGAAGTAGGACTGGTCGAGCGCACCGATGGCGTTCGAGATGTCGTTCAGCTCGGTGTTGACCGCAACGGCCACTTCGCTGAGTCCGACGATGACGCCGAGAACGAGAATGGTGAGAACGAGCGCGAGTTCGGCCGAGATGACCGCACCGCATTCATCATGGAACAATTTCCGCAGCATGTGTCTGAATTCCTCTGTGAACTGACTGGAACTGTGTCACCGCGACGGACTGTTTCCGTCGACGATGTTTGGCTGTGGGCCTGCACCTTACAGGCTCACAGCCGGGCCGTAATGGGTCGGCTCATTACGGTGCTTGTGGAAGATGGCCGTCTCTCACAAGCGATTCCCTGCGCAGGAACGTTCAGCGACCGAGGGGGAATTGCCCCACCGGTCTAATACACACCAACGGGATCGCTGGCGACCTCGAACCCAGGCTCGAGTCCGAAACCCTCTCACAGGCTCCGGTCAATCCCGTTGGATCTTCATTCGATGAAAAGGAAGGGATTTCAGGGTGCGGAATGGCGTTCGATCAATTCAGAACGAACCGTCGACGTGAGCCAAGACCCCGACATGACGGAGAAACGCGAAGTGCGTGCCAGACGGGGATGAGGCGAAGGGGAAACGCGCGTGGTGAGAAACGGCAACGGAGGCGATTCCGGCGCGGAACTCTCAACTCTGCAAGCGATTGCGCAGGTCGATAAAGCGGATGCGGGAATCCGCTGGGACGTCGTTTCCCATGCTGATGATTCACGGAGCCTGTTGCATCTGAGCAACAAACCGGGAAACAAGGTTGCACAAACGAAACAAAGTGTATCGTCGATGAGACGTCGGAAGGGACCCCGATTGTTTGTTACATCCGGTGTAACCTATTCAAAGAATATATGTTGCGCCGAATTATTTGAGTTGATTACCTCTTCGGATTCCACCGCCTGATTGTATTGCACTTAATATGCCGGTTGTACTGGTTGTATCAAGAAAGATGATGGCAGTGGACGTCGCAGCGCTCGAGACCCATCCAATTCTCCGCCCCTGTGCCGTCTTGATCGCCGAGACTCAAAAGAAACACCCCCGGGGGAATCAATCCCCCCGGGGGCTGCGATTGCGGTAGATCATAAGCGCCGGTTATGCCGGCATCATCGATCTCAGAATAGGATCAACCACACGTATCGATGATTGGCGGACCGCACACCAGATCGCAGGTCAGGTTCTTGTCGCAGTCGTCGTGGAAGTCTGTAAAGCGAGAGCCAGCATAACCGCTGGTGACCTTGCCGTCAGACGTCTTCTTGAAACCGGTGAAGAAGTACGACTGATCGAGCGCACCGATGGCGTTCGAGATGTCGTTCAACTCGGTATTCACGGCGACAGCGATTTCGCTGAGGCCCACGATCACACCCAGGACGACAATCGTCAGCACGAGCGCGAGCTCGGCGGAGATGATCACCCCGGTTTCGTCGGAGAACAGTTTGCGTAACATGGAACGTTCAACCTTTGTTGTAGACTGAGAGACTAGCTGAGGCACGAACCGTTGAAGAGCAGTGTCCGGCAAAACGAACTCGGTTGACGCAGCGCAGGCTGTGGAGGCCCCCGCGACAATCAATGAGTGCAGACGAATCTGCCTTGGTTGTTGGCCGAGCCGGACGTTCGGTTGCGATCTCACGGATGGCCGTCCGTAAGGCTTCGCAGAAAAGAGCGACCGCGGCCACGGTCGCTCCCGAGGAACTCAGACCACTGCCAACGGGCAGCAGCAGTCCAAGGGGTTGTGATGCCAGACCGGACTTACGTTCCGGACAGCATCACGCCGGAACATTCCGCACATCCGGTGCCGGTCGCAGAGCTGCGCCAATCGACACGGTGCCGTTTTTCAGGGACTTGGCGGTATCTTGTTCTGACGCAATCACTTGCGCTTCACTGTTCCAGTTATGCCGGATTTGCGGATCGTTCCCAACGCAACGAGCCCTTGTTCAAATGAATGAACAAGGGCTCGTTGACTGTGAGTTCGAGTGTGGATTGTGTTTCAGGGATGAATCAACTTGTCAGGTGATTTCCTGGTTGGATTTCAATCCTGTAAGGCCCGCGCTGCTCGATCATCAGGCAGAATGTGATGTGTTTGCGATCACAACTGAGGTAATGACTGAGGAACCGGGCCTTGCGGGATCTCCGGTGCTGGCACGGGTACGGTGGGACCACGCAACGGTTGGCAAGCCTGGCAGCCGGGATCGGTGATGACAGGGGATGGTTGAGGAGGCGTGACGGGAATGGTCGGGCAGGGGACGCCATCGGTCCCACAAGGACTGGGTGTCGTCACGATCGGCGTGGGCGACGTTCCGATCACCGGACCACCGATGATGTCCTGCCCCAAGCCGATTGTGCAGTTGCCATTGAGGCACCCATCGTACCGATCATAAAATGCGGACCCGGCCGTCCAGCTTGTCCGGCCCCAGATTTTCTGGCAGCCACGAAAACCGGTGAATCCATATGACTGGTTCAGCCCCCGAAAGGCCGCACCCACGTCTTGCAGTTCGGCAACAACGGCCTGCTGAAGACAAGCCAGACCGGTGATTAATCCAATGACGACAATCGTCAGAATGATCACCAACTCCGCGGAAAGGACCAATCCGCTTTCATCGCGCCACCAGATTCGAACGAGACTCATCGCAAAACTCTCTTTCATCGAAGTGCCGTCTGTGGGGCAGACAGCTGCCAGGGAATAGGGCAAAGGAATGGCGGGAGCGAGCGAACGGCTCGAAGGGGTTGAGCCCTCCGAGCCGCAGCGCTCCCTGGCACAACACCGCCGGTGTCCACACACCGGCGTTGTTGTTCGCACCTCAGCGAGAAGACGGTCTCTCAGGTCGTCCCACGCGCTCGTACACGGCGTTCATCCCGCGGTGCGGTAATGCGCACTGCGGGAAATAGCTCGGGTTCCGAAGAACACCGGGGTCCCTGCAATCGATTCCATCGCGGTAATCGTTACATCCGGACAATCCCTACAGCAGGCAAGTCTGGTGCCATCTCTGCAATCCGCACAATCGTTACAACCGGACCATCGCTGTAAGTTGTGACTAGGTCGTGAGATGGGGGGAAATGAGTTTCGGCTTGAGGTGGGGTTGCGCCATTTGTAGCGATAAAAATGATTGGCGCGATGACAACGATTGCATCGATTGTGTCAAGAATATTGAATGTATCGGTCCTGCCGCAGACCGCAAACTCGCAGGCCGCGGGTGAAGATGGGTTTTCTTAAGAGCCGCCGCGGTCGGTTGAAACCGACGCGGAACAGATCGCAAGGTTGGGAGACAGGCGTCGATGCGGTATGCTCGGCGGCGATGAAGGGACTTATGCGAATCACTCACCGAGGCGCCGCATGACGTTGGTAGTCGACGACGCGCGCTTGATGCGCCTGGCGGCCGAAGTCCCCCGCGATTCCGCCCTGGTCCTGCGCCGTGCCACGGCTTACCGGCCGTTGGTCCTGCTGCTTTGCGTTTTGCCACCGATCTGGTTTGCGGCGTGGTCGACCCTCGACGTGGAATCGGCACCGTGGGCCTTGCGGGCCCTGGCCGTTCAAAACGCACTGGAAATTGAGGATTGGCTGGAACCCGGTTCGCAATGGCCGGAGTGTGAACTTCGCTCGGCCCCGCCGCTCATTTCGTGGTTGACGGCCGCCGTCTTGCCGCTCTTGCCGGCGGGCAGTTCGCTGGCTCCGGTGTTGATTTCGTGTCTCAGCATGATGGGAGCGACCGCGCTGCTGTGGCAGTTGTGTCGCGAAGCCGTCGGAGAGCGGACAGCGCTGATTCTCACCATGCTCTTTGCGCTGCATCCGCAGATGGCACCGCTGTCAGCAACCGGTGCCCCGACAGCGCTCACGCTATTTCTGCTCGTTGCCGCCGCATGGGGTTACTGGGGGCATCTCGAACAGGATCAGGGGGCGATCTCGTTTCGGTTGCTCACCGGCGGGATTGCCTGGGGATTGTCGATCTTGTCCGGCGGTTGGATGGCGCTCGCCTTTTTCACCGTGCTGGTTCTCCTCAGCATGGCTTCGCGGACCACGCCGCTGGGAATGACCCCTTCCGTGGGAGAAAAGTCCTCTTATCTGGGCATCATGATTCTCGGCATCACCGGCGCAGCGTTGGCGCTGTGGTGGCCCGCCATGATGTTTCAATCCCGTTCTTTTACATTCCTCGATGCCTGGATGGGGCTGACGTCCGAATTGTCGCCCTCCGACAGCGGTGTTCTTCATCGCGATCGGTGGGCGTCCTGGCTGGGTGAACCGAGTATGCTGCTCGGTTGGTGGTGCGTCGGGGGCTGGTCCACGGTCCGCATCGGCTTGTATGGCAGTGAAGGGCGTTATCGGCGATGGTGTCGCTGGCTGATCCTCTGGAATGCGGTCGGCTTATGTGGAAGGGTTCTGTGGCGCGCGCTCGAGGGAACCCCCGAAGCGCTTCGGGAATGGGATGTGTTTCTCTGTTTGCCGGCGACATTGCTCGCCGCACACGGACTCGATCGGGCGTTGCGACGGGAGACGTCGCGCCTGGGGTTGGCGGCCGCTATTGCCGCGACGGTCGCCGCGGTGGCTTGGCGCGGGACGCACCATCCCAGTCTGGGATTGGTCGCGGGTGGCGGGGTTTTTATCGTGTTGCTGGCGAGTGCCCCCCTGGCCGTCGGTTTGCGACGCACCCGGGCAACGTGGTCGGAAGGCGAGCTGCGCGCGTGGGTGTTAATCGCGGCGATCGTCACCCTGCTGGGGAATGCGGCGTATGCCATCGTTCCCTTAAAGCAGCACGAGTTCGACCATCTGCAATGGAAAACAATTCGTCGGCAGATGTCGCAGAACGAGGCGATCACGCGGACTTCGATCGTCGCAAACGGCCGACGTGATCTCGTGCCGTGGATCTATCTGGTCCGTTCGCTCTGGCCCAGGGCGACGTTCTCGCAAGCAACCGGCTGGGACCCCAAGATTACGGCGACCCTCGTGGCCGAGGCCCAGAATCCGCAATCGCGCATCATTCTTTTCGATTGGAGCCGCAGCGGCCTCCGTTTTCTTGCCGACGTTGGCAGCGGCTGGCAAGTCGACCCCGTGGTGCAACCGATGGCATACCGCGGACGCCGTCTTGCCGTCTACCTCATTCACCCGACCGAATCCCCACCGCCGTTGTGATGTTCTGGTGGATTGTCGCGGCCTGATTTCCGTGTGCCACTGGCTCTGCCAGTGCATTGAACTGCGTGCCTTCCATCGAAGAAAGACACTGGCGGAGCCAGTGGCACACGACCCGAATTCCTGGACGTGACGGAGCACTACGGCGTTTTTCCCTGTCCCACGAATTCCTCACGGGAGAGGACGCCGTCGTTGTTGGTGTCGAACTTCGGAAATCGCTTGGGGGCTTCGTCGGGGTCGGGTTGATCGGCAAGGAATTCCTCGCGCGTCAATTTGCCGTCCTTGTTTTTGTCCTTCTTCTCGAAAAGTGCATTGCGGTCGGTCCTGGGTTTGGACTCGGTGGGGGCCGGTGCCGTCGTGTTGATCTGCGGTTTGGCTTCGGGATGTTGCGCCAACAGCGTTCGCAATGATGCCACAATCTCCGGATGTTTCACCGCGAGGTTTTCGGTTTCCAGCGGATCGGCTTCGTAATCGTACAACTCAATGTCGGCGGTCTCTGCACCAGCTCCAATCTTCTTCCATTCCACGAGCCGATACCGTTCGGTGCGAATCGCGCGGCCGATGACCGGACCGACACCCGGCGCGTTGCGCGGATAAACGTGAATCACGTGATCTTTCGTCTTCGCCTGCGGATCGCGCAGTGTCGATGCAAAACTGCGGCCATCGAGTCCGCTCGGCACGGTGACGCCAGCAAGTTCGCACAACGTCGGATAAACATCGACACTTTCCGCAAACGCGGTGGTCTTCGCGCCGGCAGTTTGTCCGGGAAGAGACACGAGCAACGGTATGCGCGCGGCTTGTTCGTAATTCGTGTGCTTGCACCACATGCCATGATCGCCGAGATGCCAGCCGTGATCGCCCCACAGGATCACGATGGTATTCTGTCGGAGACCGAGGGAATCGAGTTCGTCGAGCACGCGGCCAACCTGCGCATCCATGTAACTCATCGCGGCGTAATACCCGTGGATGAGCGTGCGCTGCAGGTCTTCCGGAATCGCGCCGTTCTCGGGAATATCTTTGTACTGTCGGAGTTCGCCGCCAAACTGCGGGGCATACGACGGTGCGCCGGTGGGAGGCGATGGGATCGCTGCCAACGGAAAGTCGGTGCGGGAATAGAGGTCCCAATACTTCTTCGGGGCGACGAACGGCAGGTGCGGTTTGACGAATCCCGTGGCGATGAAGAATGGGCCGCCGCGGTCTTTCGCCGCTTTCAGCCGCTGGATCGCTTCGTCGGCCAGAGCACCATCGGGGTAGGTGTTATCGGGGACATCAGCCGCTTCGTACGCCGCCCCTTTCGGTAAATCTTTTGCGGGTTGATTCGCGAACAACGCTTCTTCGCGCGTCAGCCCCGATTGCGCTTTGCTTTCCGGCAGTGCATACGCAATCACATTCGCTTTCCAGTGAGGCACACTCCACGACGCCGTGTCTTCGGTGTTGCCGTGACCCACGTGGAAAATCTTCCCCATCGCTTCGGTCCGCCAGCCGTTGTTCTTGAAGTGCTGCGGCAGGCTGACGGCATCGGGGCGCGATTGGCGAAAGTTTGTGCCGAGATCATAAATTCCCAGCATTTGTGGTCGCAGACCCACCAGCAGCGCATTTCTCGACGGTGAACAGACCGCCTGATTGCAGTATGCCCGCTCGAACATCGTCGATCGGGCTGCCAACCGGTCGATGTTTGGCGACCGGGCGCGCACATCACCGTAACAACCGAGCGCGGGCTTCAAATCATCCACGCAAATGAGCAGCACGTTCGGCTTCTCCGCCGTGTCACCAATGGCAGGATGGACCAGTAAACAGACAGCAACCAGCAGCGGCCGCGCGCTCATGATGGGACTCCCGGGACGTTCGTCACTTCGTCTGAAAGCACCAAACCAGAAATCATCGCGAGATGCAATCCCGCGGTAGAAGCCCAGGGATTCCGATCCCTGGGTCTCTTTCCGTTTACTTCCCCAGCGCCGCCGCATTCAGAAAGACATCGATCTGCTGCCCGACATACAACGTCGACGGGGGGGACACCAGCGCATAAATCACCTGCAACACGCGCGTGTCGACGCGCTCGTTCCCGGCATTCGTCAGCGATTTCTTTGGTTCGGCAAACGGCTCGACTCGCACGAACTGCAACTCGATGGGCGTGTTGGCGTCGCCGCGCACATAACCGGTACCGGTCAAGCCGGGGCGGAACCGGGGCAAGTCCTGTTCGTCGATATCGACGCGGACGTGCATCCGTTCGATGTCGCCAATCACCAGCAACGTTTGCCCGGGGGGCGTGCCGACGTATTCGCCCGGCCGGACATCCACCTTCAACACCGTGCCGCGAATGGGAGCGGTCACCTGCAATCGCTCGATTTCAATCTCCGCCTGTTGCAACAAAGCCCGCGCCCGTTCCAGTTGAGCTTCGCTAACCTGGATGTCTTCTTTCCAGGAACCGGCTTTCAAACGGGCATCCTCCGTCTCGGCTTGCAACAGCGCTGCTTTGGCTCCGAGAAAGGCTTGCTGATTCTGCACCAAATCCTCTTCGTTACGGATCTTTCTCGCGACCAATTGCTCGGTCCGGTCCATCTGATCCTGGATGGCCTTGAGCTCCGCCCGCGCCTTCGTCACCCGGGCTTCACTGGGGGGAATGTCTTCCGCACGAGGGGCATTGCGCATGCGATGCAACGATGCCTCAGCTTCCGCGACGGCGGCTTGCTGCACCACCCGTTCCGACCGCCGTTGCCGATCATCGAGCTGGAACAACACGTCCCCTTTCTCGACCACCTGCCCGACATGCACATGCACGGTGGTGACGATGCCGGGCACGATTGCCGCCACGTGAATGTTCTCGGAGCGCGGTTCGACCAATCCGGCGCCGGCGATCGTTTCCGTGTACGGATTCCGGCTGGGTGAAATGGGCGGGTCCACATCGGGGATAGGCCGACTCGATTTCACCAGATGCCACGACATGAAGGAAAACGCCATCACGGCCATCGCCGGCAGAATCAGATTTCGGTTCATGCGCTCACCTTTTCGGCAAAATGAGCGATCTCCGCCGCATCGCTGGCGACCCGCACCACGCGCCCGTCCGCCATCTCGATGATCCGGTCGCCATAGTCGAACACGCGCTGATCGTGCGTGACGACAATCACCGCGCGGCCCGGTTGCACGGCGACTTTCTTGATCAATTCCATCACCGTCCGTCCCGATTTGCCATCGAGCGCGGCGGTCGGTTCATCGCACACCAGCAGGCGGGGTTGATGCACCAGCGCCCGGGCGATGGCCACACGCTGCTGCTGCCCGCCGGAGAGTTGCGAGGGAAACTGGTCCGCTCGCTGTTCGAGATCGACGGCAACGAGCGTTTCCCGCGCGACCTTCAAAGCCGCCGGTCGTTTCCAGCCTTGAATCAGTAATGGAACCGCCACGTTTTCCGTCGCCGTGAGTGCGGGTAGCAAATTGTATTGCTGGAACACAAACCCGACGTTTTCGGCTCGAAACTGGACGAGCTTCCGTCCGCGGAGTTCCGATTGTGGCGTACCAAACAAATTGATCTCGCCTTCCGTCGGATTCAGCAATCCCGCAATGATCGAGATTAACGTCGTCTTACCGCAGCCGCTGGGACCGATGAGCAATGTCAATTCGCTGGCGTGGATATCGACATCAATTCCGTAGAGCGCACGGACCTTCGCGTCGCCCTCACCGAAGTCCTTGATGACGCCGGTGCAGGAAATCGCGACGTCGTCCGTCGTCCGTGGTTCGTTGTCAGTTGGTAAAAGCACTTGACTCACCATGATCGACCTTATTGAATCTTCCACTGCCCACTGCCCACTGCCCACTGCCCACTGCCCACTGCCCACTGCCAAAAAACGCTACCCACGAAACACGACGGCCGGTTCCAGCATCAACACTTTTCGCAGACTGATGAAGCTGGCCAGAACGATGATGAAGGCGACGGCGACGGCAGCGACAATGGCGACCTGCCAGGGCATGTAAAAGCCCGCGAGGGCGGTGATGCCGCCGGTCGATTCAAAGAACAGGGCCGTCATGCCGATGCCGAGCCCGTAACCAATCACACCGACGATCGTCGCTTGCAACAACACCATTCCGGTGATTTTCAGGTCGCTCACCCCCATCGCCTTCAGCGCGCCGAATTGTTTGAGGTTCTCCAGCGTGAAGAGATAGAAGGTCTGCCCGGCGATTGCGGTCCCCACAATGAATCCCAGTGCGATCGTGATGCCGAAATTGATGGGGATCCCCGTGTTTCGCATGTAATAGCCGATGATGAACCACATAAACTCCCGCCGCGACTGAGCCATCAAGCCGGTTTTGTCGTGGATGCGCTCGGCGAGGGTCTGGTCGCTGATGCCGGTTTGCGGCTTCGTCAGCACGAACGACATCACCTTGCGTTCCCCGGCGACAAACTGCACGGCCTGCGAATAGCGCGTGTAGACCACGGGAAACGTCTGGAACGGAGCGGTGGCTTCGCAGATGCCGACCAGTACCGCCCGGTGGTCGTTCATTTCCAGCGTGCGGCCCAGGCGAACCGGTTCCTGTCCCCACAGATATTCGTAACCCGCTTTATCGACGATGATCGCATCCGGCCGTCGCAGATTGGCTAACGAGCCTTCCCGCATTTTCACCGGTGCCCCCACCAGCGTGGCGTCGTCGAGTCCCAGCAACACCACCTGCCGGAAATTGCCATTCTCGATTTTCGCACGGGCCAGACTTTTGAAATACCGCACGGCCCACGCCACGCCTTCCACGCCACGGATGCGGTTCAGATCGCTGTCCGAAAGTGGTTTGATTTCGTCGGCGTTCTGCTGATGCGGATCCATGACCCACACGGACGCATCGCGAACATCGATCACCGCATGCGCCGTGCGGCGCATCAAACTGACGAAGATCGACGTCTGCTGCGAAATGAGCAGCACGCCGAATGCGACGCCAAAGACCGTGCCGAAGTATTTGGCCCGGTCGCCGGTCAACATTTTCCACGCGATCCAGTTCATGACAGGTTCCCCGTCGTCGCGGTTGGGATGGGGTGCGTCACGACCGAAGGCCCGGCACCAATGGCGGCGAGTGTGAAACGGGTAACATGATCCGCCAGTTGATCGAGTGCCATCGGTTGCATTCCCGCGGGACCGATCAGCAGACGAATGATCGGTTGATGCACGTAATAGAACAGCACCTGACCGACGATGCTGAAGCCAATCATCCAGCGCTGTTCTTCGCTCATGTCGTTCGGCAGCAGATCGCGAAGAATGCCGCGCAGTGTGTCGGCCATCGGGCGGATGTAGTCTTCCACCACCGCGGCACACGCTTCGGTGGGGCGGGCGAGTTCGCGCAGCATGATTTCGAGATGCCAGCGCGGGCGGTCACCGGCCAGCATCCGGGCAAACATGGTTTCGATGAAAGCCCGCAGTCGATCCACCGCACGCATCTCCGCAGGCCATTCGGGAAACGGAACATCTTCCTGTCGGCAGCATTGCGCATGCCGAACGGCGGTCACGTAGAGTTGCCGCTTATCCCCGAAGTGATAGTTCACCGCGGCGAGATTGGCTTCCGCCCGCTGGCAGATGTCGCGGATGCTGGCGGCTTCGAAGCCTTTTTCGGCGAACATTTCGCCCGCGGCGTCAATCAGGCGTTGCTTGGTGTCATCGACCATCGGGAGCACTCCGATTGTTTCAAACGTTTGTATGAAACAATCGTATGTTCTCGGAGAGAAAATGCAACCTTTTTTTCGCCGAATTCGCTTGCGATTTGCGGAACCACAAATCCCGCTTCAGTTTAGCGATTCTCGCGAATTGTCATTTTTACGGTGCGGAGACCAGTTCCCGCACCGCGGCGGCGATGTCTCCCGCCTTCATCAGCGTTTCGCCGACGAGAATCGCTCCGACTCCGTGGGCTTGGAGACGTTCTACATCGGCGCGGATTTTGATGCCGCTTTCACTGACCAGCAGCGTTTCCGGCGGCACGCGATCGGCAAGCGACGTCGTCTGGTCGAGACTGACGACAAACGAGCGCAAGTCACGATTGTTAATCCCGACCAGTGGCGGATCGAGTTTCAGCACACGGTCGAGGTTTTCCGGATCGTAAATCTCAATCAGACTTTCCATGCCAAGTTCGGACGCATAGAAATAAAGGTCCCGCAACTCGCAATCCGACAGGCACTCGGCAATCAGCAGAATGCAATCGGCACCGGCGGCGCGGGCCTCCAGCACCTGATAGCGATCCAGAAAAAAATCCTTCCGCAGCAACGGGACCGTCGCGGTTTGACGGATCGCCTTCAGATAATCGAGATGTCCCTGAAAAAAGTGCTCGTCGGTGAGGACGCTCAAACAATTCGCCCCCGCGGCTTGATACTGCGTGGCGATGCCCACCGGATCGAAGTCCGCTTTGATCACCCCCGCCGACGGTGACGCTTTCTTCACCTCCGCGATCAATCCCATCCACGGCGCGGCCCGCAGCGCCGCAACAAAATCGCGCACCGGCGGCGCTTGTTCTTTCAACTCGGTCAACGACTCGACAGAACAGCGCAGCTTGGCCTGGGCGACCTCGCCGCGCTTGTGGTCCATGATCCGTTCGAGCACATTGCCGGGAGGGAGCGCCGTCATCGATAACTGCATTCGTTGTGTTGGATGGTCATCCAGATCTTCGCTTGCGCATTGCGGGCTGACCGACGCCCAATTTGAGAGTCTTTTTCAGTAGGACCCGAAATGGACGTCTTTCCTCCTGCGATGCGGCAAGCGTGAAGCTGGTTACGATACCGTTTCGCCGCGAAATCGGGTACGGTCGACGGAATGTTGGATGCGACATTTTTGACTGGGGTTTTGTTTTCCGCCTTGCTGACCGCGAGCGGGTTATCGTGGCTGCGCTGGGGATTCGGTCCGCAACAGTTCGGTTGTCCGGCACCGTTGTCCTCGGAACCGGAACTGGCTGAAACGCTGTCCGAAGCCGCCGGTACAGAATTGCCGACATCGGAACCGGTGGAACGCAAACCGTGGCCGCCGTTGGCCATTTTCGCCGTCTTGTTCTGGGTCGCTTTTATGGCCCTGGAGCAAACCGCGGTGGATGTGCTGGCCCTTGCCAAAGAAACCACACCGGCGGTGAAGATTGAGACGCCAGTGACGGATGGGGCCAATGGTGCCAAGGAGAATTCTCCGAAGTCGATTGATACATCCACCATCATCGGCAGCATGATCATGGGATGTGGCATCTTTGTTGGGTTGGGGTTGCTGCTCTTTGCTTCCGGTCGATTACGGCCGGAAGAGGTCGGCATTGACGCCAACGATTGGCCGACACAAATCGCGTGGGGGCAGCAAGCCTTCATTGCGTCCATTGTGCCGACATTCGCGTTAATTCTGGCGACCGTGTGGTTTCGCCATCGGGAAACGCAGCATCCCTTTCTGCAAATGCTCGCAACGGCACCGGAGCAAGTCCCTTTGTTAATGATGTTCTTCATCGCCGCCGTCGTCGCACCGCTCTCTGAAGAACTGGTTTTTCGCGTGACATTGCAAGGGTGGCTCACCGAACGCTGGCATGCCCGTGGAGCAATCATCGCGACCGCACTCATTTTTGCCTTCGTGCATGGCTGGCGCGACGGCATCGCCTTGATTCCGCTCGCTTTGATTCTCGGTTACCTCTACCACGCTCGCCGCAGTTACCTCGCCGTCGTGACGGCACACGGCATGTTCAACGCCGCGAATATGGCGCTCGCGCTGCTCAGCGCAATGGGATCTTCCAGTACGTCGGGATAGAGCGTCGACCTTGGGATCCCGCAAAGCGCAAGCGAATGAAGTCTTTTTCTTCTCACAACTGACAACTAGCAACTGACAACTCATCCCATGTTCCCACCTGTTGCTGACCAGCTCGCCATCCTGCGTCGTGGCGTTGAAAAGATCGTTCCCGAAGAAGAACTTGCGGCCAAGCTGGAGTTGAGCCGCAAGCTCAACCGGCCGCTGCGGGTGAAGTACGGCATCGATCCGACGGGGATCGATGTCCATCTCGGTCACACCGTGCCGATGCGGAAAATGCGGCAATTCCAGGATCTCGGCCACCAGGCGGTGATCATCATCGGCAACGCCACCGCGATGGTCGGCGACCCGAGCGGTCGGGATGAAGCCCGCAAGAAAAAACTCACCGCGGAAGACGTCGAGAACAACGCGCGCGATTACCTCGCGCAGGTCAGCAAGGTCGTGGACATCTCCAAAGCCGAAGTCCATCGCAACGGTGACTGGTTCAATGCGATGACGTTCATCGACATCCTCCGGCTCTGCGGGCAGGTGACCGTCGCCCAGTTGTTAACCCGCGATGATTTCGCCAAGCGGTATGCCAGCCAGACGCCGATCTTTCTGCACGAGTGTTTGTATCCGGTGATGCAGGCGTTCGATTCGGTCTGCATCGGCGCGGACATCGAACTCGGCGGCACCGAGCAGCTTTACAGCTTCATGTTGGCCCGCGATCTGCAAAAGGATTCGGCGACGTGCGCCCTTGCCGAACGGTGGATGAACGCGGAAGTCCAGTCGCGCCGCGATAAAGACGGCACGCTGCCGCAGCAGATTGGCGTGATGTCGCCGATCCTCGTCGGTCTCGATGGCGTCCGCCGGATGGGCAAGAGCCTTGGCAATTACATCGGCATCAGTGAATCGCCGTACGAGATGATGAAGAAATTCATGCAGGTTCCCGACGGCGTGATGAAGATGTATTTCGAACTGCTGACGAATATCCCGCTGGAGGAAGTGGAGCAGTTGCTCGCCGGGCATCCGAAGGAATCCAAACTGCGATTGGCGACGACGGTGATCGATCAGTATCACCCCGCGGGATCGGGAACCGAAGCGGCCGAGCGCTGGCAGCGCGAAATCAGCGGCGGCGAACTGCCCGCGGACATCCCCACCGTCGACATTGCCGCCACGACCTTGCAGAACGGTTGTCTGCAGGCCGCGCAGTTGTTGAAAGTGACGAATCTCGTTCCCACCACCAGTGAAGCCCGCCGCGTGATTTCACAAGGGGGTGCGACTTTTGGGGAGGAGCAGGCGAAGATCGCGGCGTACGATCAGCTCATTCCGGTGACGGATGGTTTGCTGCTCAAAGTCGGCAAGAAGAAGTACGTTCGGCTGCGACTCCAATCGCCTCAACCGTAGAGTCGGTTCGCTTCGGTGTGATCAATCTTCTTCGCCCGGATGCGGCCCCCGGCGAGCGATTCCCCTTCCGGATCGATGTACACCCGCCCGGTGCGGCCCGGTTTCACGCTCATCACGTGAATGTTGAAAATGTACGAACCGTCGGTTTTCGCCTTGAACCAGTGGACATTATCTTTGAGGTCGGACACCGTGGCACACCGGCCCACGCCGAAGGTTTCATCAATCGTCGGCTTGATGATCATGTGCGTTTTGGTGTCTTCCATCCGGTCGTAATGCCGACCGTGAAATTCGCCCTTCAGGATCAGGAACGCGGTCGCCATGTTGTCATGCCCGTGCGGTACTACCGAGCGGTCTTTATTGAGGGCAAAAACCTGGTTGCCGTAGACCAGATTGGACGGCAACCCTTCGACTTCCGGAAACTTCGGCCGCAGGCTCAACTCGCCCCGCTCGCTCGGTTTCACGTCGGCGGTCAACTTTTCGAAGTCGATGAATTGCAGCAGGTCGGGCAGATCGACGCGGCTGAAAAGTTTCTCGACCTGCTTTTGCCATTCGAGCGGACCGAATTTTTCCCCCTTCAGGTCAACGCTCATCGTATTCAGTTCGGCAAGCCATTTCGCCGCGATGGGTTTGACTTCCGCGGCGAAGGCATCGCCGGAAAACAGCGTTTGCAGCAGCGACCACGTCATCAACGACCCAAGTGTCTGCTGCTGGAACTCGCGGCGGGAAATCGGGTCCATGAGGAGCACCTTTCGATGACAGTCAGAGC
This sequence comes from Planctomycetaceae bacterium, assembly GCA_021732785.1. Taxonomy (GTDB): domain Bacteria; phylum Planctomycetota; class Planctomycetia; order Planctomycetales; family Planctomycetaceae; genus DSVQ01. The sequence continues at coordinate 155,638 of JAKFUG010000027.1, read as the reverse complement.
GGGAAAGGACACAACGGATAGAATTGATGCTTGGGAGTGTACCAGAACGTTCGGACGGGGAAAGCCCCCAGTGCATTCAAAACGCGGGTGGCAGCGTCAGATTCGCTAACCTCCGATTCATCGGTAAAACCGCTTCCGGGGCTTCCATCGGGATGGTTTACACGACGGGCGATGACTTTTGGCAACGCTTCGCGGCAGCCGCTGCGATGTTGCGGAAAGTCGGCGAAATTCCCGATGGTTTTCAAATCCCTGTTGAATTTTTGAGCGCCAACAGGGCACGATTGATGGATTGTGTGGTTCTCGTCAGAAAGGAAGTCGCTTGATGTCCTTGTTTTATCACCACGCGGGCCGAGGGATTGGTCCGGCGATGATGTGCGGTTTGCTGCTGGCCGTTGCCGTCGTCACGCACGCCGCCGAGCCGAAGCGGCCGGGCGAAATCGTGCTGACGGGCTGCCGCGTCAAAATTATCGATCAGATTCCCCTCGCCAGCGATCGGGCCGGCGTGCTCTCTGAAATGAACCTGCGGGAAGGGGATCCCGTCGCCGCCCGGCAGCGCGTGGCCCGGATTCGCGACGATGTGATTCAGGCCCAGCTCGCCATTGCCCAGCAGAAGGCGGAATACACGGCTGAAATTTCGGCGAAGGAAAAAGCCCACCACTTGACACTCAATGTGCTTCGCCAGGCTCAGGAAGCGAATCGGGCCACGGCGCGGACGGTGACCCAACTCGAAATGGAAAAGATGAGCCTCGACGCGGAAACGGCGGCCTTTGAAATCGAAAAGGCCAAGCACGAATTGCAGGTCCACAAACTGGAACGCGATCAGGCGTCGGCGGAACTCCAGGCGTATGGCATCACCGCGCCGTTTAGCGGAGTGGTCACGAAAGTCTTCAAGAAGCGCGGCGAAGCGGTCCGGCAGGGCGATCCCGTCATCGAGTTGACCTCCACGGAACGCGTGCGGGTGGACGGCTGGCTCGATTTGCCCGATTCTTTCCGCATCTCGCAGGGGATGCCGGTGAAAGTGCAGCTCGACATTGAAAACTACGATCTTCCCGAAGAGAAACAACTCTTCGATGGCCGCGTGACCTTCGTGGATGTCGTTGTGGAACCGACCGGAGAAAAGGTCCGCATCTCCGCGGAAGTCATGAACCACGACAACATTCTGCGGGCCGGTTTGACTGCCCGCATGACGATCGTGCCCGGAAAGACGGCGGTCGTCACGCCCGTATCGGGAACCGCCAAGATCAAAAGCAGTGATCGGTGAGCCACGTTTTCCGCTCCAACGTAGCCCTGTCGCTCCGCGACAGGACAGCCGGAATGACATCAAGATCGGATTGTTAGATCGGCTTTCCTGTCGCGGAGCGACAGGGCTACTTTAAGAAGTCCATCACGGTTCCCGCCGCATGATCACGCAAGCCGCCGCACCGTTTAGTCTGTCGATGCATCGGCGAGTGCCGCTGGTGCGCCGGCGCGACCTGGTGGTGGCACCGATGGACTTTCAGGGCGTGCGGTACTTCGTAATCAAAGATCCGGTGGCACTGAAATATCATCGGTTGCCCGCCGAGCAATATCACGCGTTGCAGCAACTCGACGGCGAGCGTTCGCTGGAAGACATTCGTGTCGAACTGACGCGAAAGTTTCCGACGGTTCGCCCGACCGTCGCCGAAACGCAGGAACTGATTGCGCGGCTGCATCAGGAAGGTCTGGCGGTCAGCAATCGTCCGGGACAGGGAGTCGCCCGGGCCGAGCAGCATGCCGAAACGCAAGGGAAGGGCGTGCTGTCCGCGTGCTTCAACCTGCTGTCAATTCGCCTGCCGGGGGTTGATCCCGACCGTTTCTTCCAGTGGATTTTGCCGGTCACGCGCTGGATGTTTCACCCGGCGACGTTGTTCGCCGTGGGCTTGTTAATTTTGTCCTCGTTGCTACTAGTGACGATGGAATCCGGCGAACTCCGCAAACGTTTGCCCGCGGCATCGCAGTTTTTTGGCTGGAAGAATCTGTTCGCGCTGTGGATGGTCATGGGGGTGACGAAGATCTTCCACGAAATCGGCCACGGGTTGTCGTGCCGCCATTACGGCGCGGAATGTCATCAGATCGGCGTGACACTATTGGCATTTTTCCCGACGCTGTACTGCGACGTCACCGATTCGTGGATGCTCCCCAACAAATGGCATCGCATTCTGATCGGCGCGGCGGGAATGATTGTCGAAAGCGTCCTCGCGTCAATGGCTCTGTTCGTCTGGCGGTTCACCCATGACGGCACCGTGAATGCGATTGCGCTGAATGTCTTCTTCGTGAGCGCCGTCACGACGGTCATCTTCAACATCAATCCCCTGATGCGGCTCGACGGTTACTACATGCTCAGCGATTTCTGGGAAATCCCCAATCTGCGGCAACTCGCCACACAGGCCGAACAGGCCTGGTTCGTGAAATTGTTTATGGGTGCCGACCTCGTGGCCTCGGAGAATTCGGCGAATTCCGGCAAGCCGTGGCTGGTGATCTTTGCGTTGGCATCGGCGGCGTACGGGTGGTCGGTGATGGTGGGAATGTTGTTGATGTTGCACACGGCCATGAAGCCGTACGGGTTGCAAAGTGTCGGGACCACATTGGCGACGCTGGCGGGAACGAGTTTTATCGTAGGAACGGTGTTTTCAATGTATCGCATGACGCAGTTACCGCGGACACAGCCGTTGCAGCCGCATCGTGTCGCGGCCTCGGTGGTGATCTCCGGGCTGCTGATTCTGGCGTTCTTCTTCCTCCCGATTCCGTGGTATCGCTCGTCGACGTTCATGCTCGAACCGCGTGATGTGCGGCATATTCACACGCAGGCCGCGGGAGATTTGGTGCGGATGCACGTGAAGCCCGGCGATCACGTCGAAGCGGGGCAGGTGCTCGCCGAGTTGGACGATCCGGCGAAACGCGATCGGCGGCGGCAATTGCTCGTGGAACGCCAGGTGCAGCGGCAGGAGATCGCGCTGTACGAAGCGATTGATGATCCGGGAACCGCCGCAGTGTCACGCGAAGCGTTGGCCAGTGCGGAACGCGAATTGGCGGAAATCGATGCCGATCTGAAACTCCTTACGTTAACTGCGCCGTGCGCGGGGATCGTGGTCGCGCCGCCGAAAACACCCCGCGCGAAAATGGAACAGGCGAAGGTCCATCTCGAACACTGGGTTGGCACACCGCTCGATGAAAAGAACGCCCACTGCTTCCTGCAGGAGCGGACGCATCTGATGGACATCGCGCCCGGTTCGCAGAAAGAGGCGCTGATTTATCTCGATCAAGCCGACCTGGGCGACGTGAAACCGGCGATGGAACTGCATCTCAAATTCGATGAGCACAGCGAAAAGACTTACACCGGCTTCATCAGTGTCATTTCCCCCGCGCAGTTCGATGAAGTCCCGCCAAACCTGTCCACCAAGCATGGCGGTCAACTGGCCACCGTGACCGGTAACGATGGAAAAGAGCGCGTGCAGGACGCACTTTATAAAATCGAGGTCGATCTGAACGCCGAGTTACCCGCGCTGCAGTCGGAACTGCGCGGCGAAGCGCGGTTTCTGGTCACCAATCGGACCGCCGCCCGGTGGCTCTGGCGAGCGTTCCAGCGCACGTTCAATTTCCGCTTGTAGTCGTAACCTCCGTCATTCCGTCCGTTGAGAATCCAGCACTGTGCCGACGTCAACGAAGAGAAGTTCCATGTCCATTCCGACACCTAGTCTGGCGGCCGCAGGCGATCTGTTGCAAAGCGTGGTCCGCACACTGGGGGCATTCGGAGCGGCGTTCTGGCAGCGGGACAACGACCAGCTTTTATTGAAGGCAGTTTCCGGTCGAACCCCGAGCGATTCCAGTGCCTCCGATCAGATTCTCGCGAAACGGCAGGCTTCCATTCGACAAGTGATTCGCGAAGGCCGGCCGCAGTTGATCCGCCTGCAAAATGAGGCCAATGAAGACCTCGGATCGTTTGTTTTCGCCCCCATTCACCGCGGGGAGGAACTCGGAGGCATTGCCGAGATTTTCTTGCCGCCGGGACGCTCGGCGGAAGAAACCTCGCGGGCCGTGCAGGTCGCACAGGAACAATTCGTCGCGCTCGATTGGAACGCCCTGGCAACACTCGCCGCGCCGTCCCTGTCCGCAGCGACCGCCCCGCCCGTGCCACTTGTCCCGAATGCGGATTTGATCGGCGCGAATGGTGCTGTCGTTGGCCCAGCGGCGTCTTCGAAGTTGCCCGACTGGGACGCGGTGATGAAATGGCTGCTGCACATTCAAAGCCGCAGCCGGGTGAAGGAAATCGCTCAAGCCGCCGCGAACGAAGGCCGGACGCTGTTTGCCGCCGATCGCGTGAGCATTGCCCTGAAGCGGGGACGCAAGGCGAAAATCGCGGCGGTCAGCGGTCAGCAGGACATTCATCCACGGGCGCAGTTGGTGAAAGCGCTCGGCGATCTGGCGAAGCTCGTGATGCAGACCGGCGTGCCGTTGCGCGTGCCGGAAGAACTCGATCAGATGTCGCCGGAGTTGGAAGCGCCGCTGTCGGAACTGGTGCATGTCGGCGGGGCGCAGTGCGTGGTCATTGTCCCACTGCAGGGCCCGAAGCCGGAGAACAATCCAAACGAACCGAAATCGCGCGCGGCCAAGGAAAAGGAGTCCAACGAGATCATCGGCGCGATGATCATCGAGCAGTTCGAACACATGGAATCGACGCCGGAACTGCAGTCGCATCTCGATCTCGTGACCGACCATCTCGGTGCGACGCTGAAGACCGCGCAGGACTATGAATCGATTTTCCTTCTGCCCGTCTGGCGGAGTGCCGGAGTGGGTTGGAAATGGCTCCGGAAGCACCACATCGTCACGCTGCTGTCGCTGGTCGCATTGGTGGCCGCAACGGTGGCGATGATCTACGTCCCGTGGGATTACCGCGTGGAAGGAACCGGGCGGTTGATGCCGCAGATGCAGCGCGACGTCTTCGCCCCGTGGGATGGTTATGTCGCCGAATTGACCGTGCATAGCGGCGACCGCGTCAAGGAAGGCGACGTCCTGATGCGGTTACAGAACAACGAAATGCGGACGGAACTCGTCCGGGTTCGCAACGAATTCAACACGAAACGGAAGCAGGTCAACACCATGCTCTCGCAGTTGGACGCCGCGGAGAAGGCGGCCGATCGCGTTGAAGCCACGCGGCTGCAGGGGAAGATCACCGAATCGCAGGTGGAAATCGACGGTCTTCGCGACCAACTGACAACATTGGAAGAACGTCTGGAACGCATGACGGTGAAGGCCCCGATTGCGGGAGTCGTGACCACGTTCCAGGTGGAACAATTGCTGATGAACCGCCCGGTGGCGCGGGGGGATGTGCTCGTCCAGGTGATGGATGATCGCGCGGATTGGCAACTGGAACTCGAAGTTGCCGAACATCGCATGGGGCACTTGCGGAAAGCGCGGGCCGCGCTCGGCGAAGAACGGCCGATTGAATACCGGCTGCTCACTAAGCCGGACGCCACCTATCAGGCCCGCCTCACCACGGTGGGGACGCGCGTGGTGAACTCCGAAAGCTCCGGCAGCATCGTCGAAGTCCGTGCCGATCTCGATTCCCCGAAATTAGCCGATCTGGCGATTGGGGCCGAAGTGCGGGCCCGCATCTCGTGCGGAGAGAAACCGCTGGGGTATGTTCTCTTCGGCGACGTCATCGAATTCGTGCAGAAATACCTCTGGTGGTGATGCCCGCGATGCTCGATCGAGTCTGGCATTTGTGCAAGACCGGGGGTCGGCCGATGGCGGCGCGGCTGTCGCGCTGGCATACCTTGGCGAACAGCATCATTCGCCGCGCGCAGGCATTGAAATCATCGAGTGATGACGAACTCCGAGAACTCGCCCTGTCGCTCAGTTGGCGAGCCCGCGCGGGCTCGCCGCTGTCGCAATTGATGCCCGAGACGTATGCGCTCCTCCGGGAGTTCACCCGCCGCGAAATGGGGATCGAACAATATCCCGTGCAAATCGTCGGCGCGATTGCCCTCTTCGAAGGGGGCCTCGCGGAAATGCAGACCGGCGAAGGGAAAACGCTCACGGGGGTGCTTCCTGCCTGTCTGTTTGCGCTCCGCGGCAAGGGCAGCCATGTCGTCACGGTGAACGACTACCTCGCCGAGCGCGACGCCGAAGAACTCTCGCCGATCTACCACCGCATGGGGTTATCCGTCGGCGTGATCCATGCGGAATCGACGCCCGAAGAACGGCAGCGGGCGTATGCGTGCGATCTCACCTACGGCACCAGCCGTGAATACGGATTCGATTTTCTCCGCGATCGCCTGCATCAGGACGGCGAAACGGAAGAAAACCGGCCGCGCGTTTTTCGAAAGGAAGCCCGCAGCGCCGGTGTCGTTCAGCGCGGGCTTTACTTCGGTCTGATCGACGAAGCCGACAGTGTGCTCATCGACGACGCCGGTACGCCGCTGGTGATTGGCGTCGAATTGCCGCCGACCGAGTCCTCCGTCGGGCAATTGAAATGGTGTCGCGAGATGGTCAGCCATCTTCGCCCCAACGACGATTACATCCTCACCCGCGACAAGCGGCAGGTGGAATTGACGATCGACGGTTGCCGTCGATTGATGATGTGGCCGAAGCCCTCCGCCTGCAACGGGCTGGATAGCGAGAAACTCTATCGCAAAGTGGAAAACGCCCTTCGTGGCGAATTGCTGTATCAGCAGGATCGCGACTATGTGATCGTCGATGGGGAAGTGCAGATCGTTGATGAATCGACCGGGCGGACCTTGCCGGGGCGAAAGTGGCAGGAGGGGCTGCATCAGGCCATCGAATGCAAATCCGGCGTGGAAGTGACCGCGGATACCGGTGAAGCCGCCCGCATCACCGTGCAGACCTTCTTCCGCCGCTACAAATTCCTTGCGGGCATGACCGGGACCGGGATCACCGCCGCTGCTGAGTTTCACAAAACATATCGCACGTCGGTGACACGGATTCCCACGCACCGTCCGTGCATTCGCCAGGCCTTGCCGCCGCGCATCTTCACCACGCTGGAATCCAAATGGGAAGCGGTGGTCGATCAGACGGACAAACTTCGCCAACAAGGCCGGGCCATCTTGATTGGAACGCCCTCCGTCGGGGCTTCGGAACGGTTGAGTGAAGTCCTCACGCGGCGGCAGATTCCCTTTCAGATTCTCAACGCCCGGTTTCACGCGGAAGAAGCCGAAATCGTGGCCCAGGCAGGTCAATCCGGGCGGGTGACCATTGCCACGAACATGGCCGGTCGCGGGACGGACATCAAACTCCATCCCGATGTCCACAAGGCTGGTGGACTGCACGTGATCGTCACCGAAGTCCACAGTTCGCTGCGCATCGACCGACAACTCGTCGGTCGCAGTGCCCGGCAGGGCGACCCCGGCAGCTATCAGTTTCTGTTGTCACTGGAAGACGAACTCTTTCGGGCGACATCTCCCCAGCGGCATCAGCGGTGGCTGGAAGCCGGGTTGGCGACCGGGCGGAAAGAATTGACCCGGGGTTGGCTGCGTGTATTTCGGAAAACGCAGGCGGAAATCGAACGCCGGAGCCTCAAAAACCGCCGGGCGATGCTGAAGGAAGAAGCCCAGCGGGAAAAAGTCGCATTGCGACAGGGACTCGATCCCTATCTGGAACTGGTTCCCTGAGGGTTTTGCTGCAACGGTGCCAGGTCGCCGTTTTCTCGCGGAATTCTTGTTGAAACGCTCCGGAATGGGGCGTTTACAAGCTCGATATCCCGCGTGCCGGAAGTCACCGGGAGTTTTTTCGTTCCGCGCCAACGCATCGGCTGGGGTTGATTCAATTGGGGGGATCAACGGCGGCGTGTCCGGTCGTGCGCATGTGCATGGTCCGCACTTCTTTCTGGAAGAAAGACGGCTTTTCTGAAATCTGTGGCACGAGTCGATTTTTTTTCTTGATTTGCCCTATCGCCCCCCCTCAGACTCAAATGCTCACGTGGGATTTCCTAGAAATGATGATCATTCCTACCCCGTAGGTTTTGCTGAGCGAGTGAACTCCTAGGCCACAGCAAAATCGCCCCGATTGGTTCCGCATTCGACGAAAGCTCGCATCCATGCCGCGCAACTGGCTCCAGAAGGTTTGCGATCAACTCTCTCCTGCCACGATGAAGAAGGTCGAACGCCGCCCGCGCGGCCGCCTGCCGGCCCGAGTCGAGCCGTTGGAAGTGCGGTCGCTACTCGCGGCACCGGTGATCCCGGGAGGTCAAACCTTCAACAACGTCGGAGAAAACATCGGGGTCAATCTTGCCGCCCCGTATGTTGATCCGGTGACCGGGACGAGTCAGGCGAACACCATCAATGGAACCGTGATCGGTACGCTCTCCGCCTCGGATCCGGAAGGCGAGACGCTGCAATATACGATCCCCGGTGTGAATGGGACCAGTCCCTTCGCAATCAACGCAAACACCGGCCAAATCACGGTCAACAATTTCGCGGCGATTAACTTCGAAAACAGCCCCAGCTTCACGATCACCGTCAATGTTCGGGACGTTGGAGCCGCCGCTCCGGCGACGACTGCTGGGACTTTCGTCGTCAATCTGGTGAATCGTAACGACATTCCGTTTATCCAGCAGAACCAGACGTTCACCGTTCCGGAGAACTCGGTTGCGGGAACTCCGCTCACTGGCAATGGCGGCGTGGTGACCGCCTTTACGGCCATCAATCAGAATGCGGGCAGCCCGACGGCGGGTCTGGACCCCAACAACCCCAATTTGGGCAACCGCGGCACGGGGAACGTCTCTGGGCAATCGGACACCAACGCCAACGGTACCGGTGATAACAACATCAATACCACTCTGCGCTACCAGATTCTCGGTGCGTCGAGTTCCACGACCACCCAAGGGGTGACCGGGACCACTAGCGAAGTCCAGCGGATCATCAAGCCGACTTCGCTGTCACTCGGCGGTAAGTTCGTTTTGGGCTTCAACAGCACGCTCCCGGTGACGCAAACCACACAGGGGACCGGTGCCGTCGATGAAGTGCAGACACTGGACATGGGGGCATTCCCCAACGCCAACAAGTTCTTCACGCTCACTTTCAACGGTCAGACCACCAAGCACCTGCACTACAACTCCACCTCCGCGGAAGTTCAGTCCGAGTTGCAATTGTTGTCCACGATTGGTGGCGGCAACGTGACGGTCACTCCGGGCGGCGGTAATGGCGCACCGTGGGTGATTACGTTCGTCGGACAATTGTCGAAGACCAACGTCAATTCACTGAGCGTCACGGCCTACACCGATGCGCTGGGCTACAACGCCGGGGCCCCGGCTATTCAGACGGCGTTGAATGGTCTGCCGACGGTCGGTGCCGGAAACGTGTCGGTGGCGACGTTTACTGTCGGGTCGAACAATGGTTGGGACGTCACCTTCCAGAATGCGTTGGGCGACGTAAACCAGATCAGCGTCATCAATCAAAGTGACCTGTTCACCATCAGCAGCGATATCGGGGGAGCCAATCCGACCCTCGCACGGCTGACGGTTTCGAATACGGCCGATCCGTACTTCATCGGCTCGCGGGCGGACGGCCAGACGGGGCTTGTCTCCGGGGTGGAATTTCTCAACAACTTCTTCGGCACCACGACGATTCCCGTTCTCGTTCGTGTGCAGGACATGAGTTCGGTCAATGCGCAGGGCACGAACGTCCTGAATCCGAATAACCCGACGTTGTCTTACGACGAATATGTCTTTGTGACCATCACCGACCAGAGCGAAGCCGCCCCGGCGGTGACCGACAAGACCTTCACCGTTCCCGAGAACTCGCCGTCCAGCAGCACCACACCCACGGGAACCGTCATCGGCAAAGTCAATGATCCGCTCCTTCCCTTCGATGTGACCTCGCTGGAGCAGACGCTCTCGCCGCTGACGGGGAAGAGTTTCTCCTATAACATTGTGGGGGGCGTCGCGGGCGGAAACGTCAATAACGCGTTCGCGATCAATTCGGTGACGAGCGAAATCACCGTGGCTAACGCTTCGGCACTCGATTGGGAAACCAAGCCGACGTACCGACTTTTGATCCGGGTGACCGATAATGCCTCGCCGAATCTGGCGACCATTGCGGCGATGGATATCAATCTCACCGATGTGAATGAGCCGACGTCCATTCCGGACGGCCAGGCGTTCAATGTCGCGGAAGCGGCTCCGGTCGGAACACAACTCGGTAAGGTCCGTGCCACCGATCTGGATCTACCGAAGTCGTTGAACGTGCCGACGGGGTATGTGTTCACCTACGAAATCACCAACGGCAACCTGAATAACACGTTCGCGATCGATCCCGCCACGGGCATCATCACGGTGGCGAACAATGCCTTCCTGAATGCGGCAACGCACCCCAGCTTCACTTTGGGCGTCCGCGTCATTGACCGCGATTTGCAGCTCTCGTCCGCGGTCAACACCGTTCAGATCAACGTGGTGCCCGCCAACACCGTGGCCCCGATCATCAACGATGCCACTTTCCCCATCAATGAAAGCCCGTCGTCCGTCGCCGGGACCTTTGTCGGCAACGTAACCGCGACCACTGTGGGGGCGACGCAGACGATTACCTCTTACTCGATCGTCAATGCGGGAACCCCGTTCGGCATCGATAACATGGGGAACATCACGGTCATTAACCCGGCCGCACTCGATTTTGAAGCGCAGTCCTCCTGGACACTCGTGGTGAAAGCCACGGATAACACGACTCCGATCGGGCTGTTCAGCACGGCGATCGTCACGATTTTCGTGAATGACATCAACGAACAAATCGTCCTGGCGGATCAGACGCGGACGGTGGCCGAAGATGCCGTTGCCGGTACGAACGTTGGGGCCGCTTTGACCGTGTCGGATCCCGATGACAACGACAATGTTCCGCAGGGGAAAATTTACAAGATTCTCTCCGGCAACATCGGCAGCGTGTTTGCGATCAATGGCTCGTCCGGCCAGATCACCGTCGCCAATCCGGCCAACCTCAATTACGAAGCGCGAAGCTCGTACGGCTTGATCGTGCAGGTCACCGATACTGGATCACCGGCCACGGCGGCCATCGCCACCGTGACCGTGAACGTCACCAATGCGAACGATGCCCCCGTCATCAATGATCAGACGTTGCCGAGCGTGATCGAACATCGCCTGCCGAACACGACCGTGGTGGGGACCGTCATTGCCTCCGATCAAGACGTCGGACAGACGCTCCGGTACGACATTATCGGCGGTAACGTTGGCGGGGCCTTTGCCATCGATCCGGTCTCGGGTCAAGTCACCATTGCCAACTCGGGAGCCGTCGACTTCAGCCAGAATCCGATCTTCCAGTTGCTCGTGCAAGTGACCGACGCTCAGGGTTCGAGCATGGTACCCGGCGGGTTGATCGACACGGCGATCGTCACAATCAATGTGCTGGATGCCGATGCCCCGATCATCAATGATGTGGTCATGTCGGTGCCGGAAAACTCCGTCGTCACCACCGTGGTTGGGAATGTCAACCGGACGGGGGGAACCGGGCCGTTCAGTTACAGCATTGCGGCTGCGGGGAACTTGGGCAACACCTTCTCCATCAATGCCAATGGCGATATCTTGGTGGCGAATCTCGCACTGCTGAACTTTGAGACCAATCCAGTCTTCACGCTTGTGGTTACGGTCATCGACAGCGGCAATCCGCAGTTGACGGATAATGCCACCATCACGATCAATGTCACCGATCTGAACGAACTGCCGACCGTCAACAACCCGACCTTCTCTTTGCCAGAGAATACGGCCAATTTGACTGTGGTCGGGTCGGTCACGGCATCGGATCCCGATGTCGGCCAAACACTCAGCTACATGTTGACGTCCGGGAACACGGGCGGGGCCTTCGCCGTTAACCCGGCCAATGGCCAGATCACCGTGGCGAATGTGAGTGCTCTGAACTTCGAAGTGAACCCCGTGTTCAACCTCGTCGTGGCGGTGAGCGATGGCGTTGGGGCTCCGGTCAACAGCAATGTGACCATCAACCTGACCGACATTAACGAAGCCCCGGTGATCACCAGCCAGATGGTGAGCATCAACGAGAACTCCCCCAATAACACCACGGTGGCGACCTTCACGGCAGCCAATCCGGATGCCGCGCAGACGGTGAGCTATGCCATCACCGCCGGGAACAACGGGACGTTCGATATCACTTCATCCGGGGTTGTGTTTGTTAAAGACACGACATTGCTGAACTTCGAAGCGACCCCGTCTTACAGCCTCACGATTGTGGCGACGGATAACGGTTCAGCGGTGCCACCGAATGTGAACACGTCGACGGCCACGCTGACGATCAATGTCAACGACCTCAATGAATTGCCGACGGTGAACAACCCCACGTTCACGCTGCCGGAAAACAGCCCCGTGACAACCGTGGTGGGTTCGGTGACAGCAACCGACCCGGATGTGGGTCAGACGCTGTCGTACACGATTATGAGCGGGAATACCGGCTCGGCATTCAGCATCAACTCGTCCGGACAGATCAGCGTCGCTACGGCTTCGGCGGTCAACTTCGAGACGAACCCGGTGTTCAACCTCGTGGTGGCGGTGAGCGATGGTGTCGGTGCTCCGGTCAACAGCAATGTGACCATTAATCTGACGGACATCAACGAAGCCCCGGCCATCGGGAATCAGACAGTCGGCATCAACGAGAACATGCCGAACGGTACGGTGGTAGCCACCTTTACCGCAGTGAATCCGGAGTCGTCACAAACGGTGACATACGCGATTACGGCGGGGAATAATGGGACCTTTACGATCAATCCGACGACGGGTGTGGTGACGGTGGCTGATACGACGTTGTTGAACTTTGAAGCCACTCCGAATTATAGCTTGACGATTGTGGCAACCGACACTGGTTCGGGAACGGCTCCGAATGTCAATACTTCGACCGCGACGCTCACAATCAACGTCAACAACCTGAACGAGCTTCCGACCGTCAACAACCCGATGTTTACCATCCCGGAAAATACTTCGGTGGGGACGGTGGTTGGTGGAGTAACGGCCTCGGATCCCGATGTGGGTCAGACGCTGAGTTACACGATCACCAGCGGGAACACGGGAAATGGGTTCCAGATCAACTCGGCGACGGGGGTGATCACGGTTCAGACCTTGTCCGCAATTAACTTCGAGACGAACCCCGTGTTCAACCTCGTCGTGGCGGTGAGCGACGGCGTGGGTGCACCGGTCAACAGCAATGTGACCATTAACCTCACGGACATCAACGAAGCCCCGTTGATTGGAAGCCAGACGGTCAGCGTGAATGAGAATTCTCCGAACGGTACGGTGGTGGCAACCTTTACCGCTGCGAATCCGGAATCGTCACAAACGGTGACGTACGCAATTACGGCGGGGAATGACGGGACGTTCACGATCAACCCGGCGACGGGTGTGGTGACAGTTGCTAATTCGGCCCTGCTGAACTTCGAAGCGACTCCGACCTACAGCCTGACGATCGTAGCGACGGATACCGGTTCGGGCACGGCTCCGAATGTGAACACGTCAACGGTGACGCTGACGGTGAACGTGGGGAATCTGAACGAGTTGCCGTCGGTTAATAATCCGACCTTTACGATTGCGGAAAACACGCCGGTGGGAACGGTGGTGGGCGGAGTGACGGCAACCGATCCGGATGTGGGTCAGACGCTGAGTTACACGATCACCAGCGGGAATACGGGCAATGCGTTCCAGATCAACTCGGCGACGGGGGTGATTACGGTTAAAACGCTGGCGGCGGTCAACTTCGAGACGAACCCGGTGTTCAACCTCGTGGTGGCGGTGAGCGATGGCGTTGGGGCTCCGGTCAACAGCAATGTGACCATCAACCTGACGGACATCAACGAAGCCCCGACCATCGGGAATCAGACAGTCGGCATCAACGAGAACATGCCGAACGGCACTGTGGTAGCGACCTTCACGGCCGCAAACCCCGACGCTTCGCAGACCGTAAGCTACGCGATCACAGCAGGGAATAATGGGACATTCACGATCAACCCGACGACGGGTGTGGTGACAGTCGCGAATTCGGCTTTGCTGAACTTCGAAGCGACGCCAACTTACAGCTTGACGATTGTGGCGACCGATAGTGGTTCGGGCACGGCTCCAAACGTGAACACGTCGACGGCCACACTGACTGTGAATGTCAATGATTTGAACGAATTGCCGACGGTCAACAATCCGACCTTCACCATTCCGGAAAATACACCGGTGGGGACGGTGGTAGGGGGCGTGACGGCTTCGGACCCGGATGCGGGTCAGACGCTGAGTTACACGATCACCAGTGGGAACACCGGCAGCGCGTTCCAGATCAACTCGGCAACCGGGGTGATCACGGTTAAGACGCTCGCCGCGATTAACTTCGAAGTGAACCCCGTGTTCAACCTCGTGGTGGCCGTCAGCGATGGCGTGGGTGCTCCGGTCAACAGCAATGTGACCATCAACCTGACCAACGTGCAAGAGGCCCCGGTCGTCACTCCGGCAACGGTTATGCTGGCCGAAAACAGCCCGGTCGGAACGTCGGTGCATACCGTGGTGGCCAGCGACGACGATGTCGGCCAGTCGCTGACGTACGCCATCACGGGCGGGAACGTGAACAACACGTTCACGATCAACAGCACGACGGGCGAAATCACCGTCGCGGATTCGACCCGGCTGGACTACGAAAATCAGCCGCCGTTCCTGCTGCAGGTGACGGTGACCGACAATGGGACGCCGGCGCTGTCGGGAGTGGCGACCATCGTCGTGAAACTGACCGACGTGAACGACGCTCCGCACGTTTATAACGCTGCGGTGGCGATCAACGAAAACCCGGCTTTGGGAGCCACGCTCCTCGATTACACGATTGTAGCTTCCGATCGCGACCGGCCCGCCCAGACGCTGACCTATGCGATTATCGCCGGGAACACCGGGGCGGCCTTCGCTATCAACTCGTCCACCGGGCTCATCACGGTGGCGAACCCCGCGGCGGTCGATTTTGAAACGAATCCGTCATTCAATCTGACGATTCAGGTTTCCGATAACGGGGCCCCTCCGCTGACGTCAACCGCGCAGTTGGTTGTCACGGTAAACAATGTGAACGATGCCCCGGTCATCGCCAACAAGACGGTGACGCTCCCGGAAAACAGCCCGGTCGGAACCGTGGTGGTCGCCGCGGGGGCAACGGATCAGGATGCCGGACAGACGTTGACGTACGCGATCACCGCTGGTAACCAGACCGCCGGTGGGGGCGTGCAGAACGTCTTTGCGATCAACCCGACGACCGGGGTGATCACCGTCGCGAATCCGGCGGGGCTCGATTGGGAAAATCAGCCGCCGTTCAACCTGACCGTGTCGGTCACCGACAGCGGCAATCCGGCGTTGACATCCACCGCCGTGATGACCGTGGTGCTGACGAACGTGAACGATGCGCCGTCGGTCTACGATGGCTTCATCACGCGACCGGAGAACATGCCGGTCGGAACGCTGGTACTCGATTACAAGATCGTCGCGAAGGACCAGGACGCGGGCCAGACGTTGACGTACGCCATCACCGCGGGGAACACCGGCAACGCGTTTTCCATCGATCCATCGACGGGGTTGATCACGGTCAACAACGCCGCGGCCATCGACTTTGAAACGAACCCGGTCTTCAATCTCACGATGCTGGTGACAGATAACGGGACGCCCGTCCTGTCATCAACCGCGAATCTGCGGATCACTCTGACGAACTTGAACGACGCCCCAGTGGTTCCGCCGCAGACGTTCACGCTTCCGGAAAACAGCCCCCTGGGCACAATCGTGGGAACGGTGGTCGCGAACGATGGCGATGCCGGTCAGACGCGCACCTTTGCCATCACCGCCGGGAACACCGCCAATGCCTTTACCATCAACGCTTCGACCGGAGAAATCCGGGTCAACAATGCGGCGGCGATCGATTTCGAAGTCAACCCGTTCTTTAACCTGACGGTGTCTGCCACCGACAACGGTTCTCCGGCAGCCACCGGCAGCGGCGTGGTGACGGTTAACCTGCAGAACGTGAACGATGCTCCGACGATTCTGCCGCAGACGTTCACTGTGGCCGAAAACAGTGCCGCCGGAGTGGTGGTCGGCTCCGTTGTGGCGACCGAAGCCGATGCGGGTCAGTCGGTGACGTACGCGATTACCGCGGGCAACACCTTGAACGCGTTCAGCATCAACGCTCAGACGGGGGTCTTGTCGGTCAGCAATCCGCAGGCTCTCAACTACGAGGCTTCGCCGCAGTTCCTGTTGACGGTGCGGGTGATCGACAACGGTCAACCGGCACAACAACGGTCGGCGACGGTGACGGTGAACCTCACCAACGTTAACGAAGCACCGAAGTTCGCCGCCAATAACCCGCTGTTCACGATTCCGGAAAACATGCCGGTCGGCACGCTTGTCGGGACGAGCGCCGCCACCGATCCGGACGCCGGCACCGTGCTGACGTACGCGATTGTCAGCGGCAATAACAACGGGGCCTTCAGCATCGACAACGCGGGGAATATCCGCGTGGCGAATCCGGCGGCCATCGATTTCGAGTCCGGGCTGACCAACTTCACATTGGGAATCACCGCGACCGATAACGGCAACCCGGCATTGCAGGCCGCCACCAGCGTGGCGATTACCATCCTCAATGCCAACGACGCGCCCGTGGTGCAAGCCAAGGCGTTCACGATCTTCGAGAACAGCGCTGCAGGCGCTTCCATCGGCACGATCGTGGCGACCGATCAGGATCCCGGACAGACGCGGACGTTCTCGATCACGGGCGGGAATGTGAACGGTGCCTTCGTGATCAACCCGACCACCGGGGCGCTCACTGTCGGCAATGCGGCGGCGCTCGACTTCGAAACGACGCCGGTGTTCAACCTCACGGTGACCGCAGCCGACAACGGTTCACCGGTCAAGTCGGGTTCGGCGACCGTAACCGTGAACCTGTTGGACAAGAACGAACCGCCGGTGGTGCCTTCGCAGCAATTCACCGTGCGAACCGGGGCGGCCAACGCCACGGTGGTGGGCACGGTGGTGGCGACCGATCCCGATGCCGGCCAGACGCGGACTTACGCGATCGTCGGCGGCAACGGGGCGTTCAACAACATCTTCAGCATCAACGCCACGACGGGCCAACTGCGGGTGAATAACCGCCTGGGAATTCTGTCGAACGGTCAGCAGTACAACCTGCAGATCCGTGTGACGGACAACGGCAGCCCGGCATTGTCGAGTGTCGGCAACGTGAAAGTGGTGGTCAGCAACACCGGACGCCTGGAAGCCCCGGTGGCAGCGACCACCAAAGCCAAGTCCAGCTCAGGGTTGTTTTCGTTCTTCCAGAATTGATGATTGACTGCTGAATGCGAACCGAAGCCCGGTGTTTCTGATGAAACGCCGGGCTTTTTCGTTGCTGGTGCCGTCATTCTAACGCGATGACGTGTCTGCCTTTACTCGCATGGACGATGCGGGGACGCACTCCTTTCGGCAAATTTTGCCGAAGCGCTCTCGACACGTTGACCGGCTTTCAGTACATCTCCGGCATCCCCTTCCGGCAGAAATTGCCGTTACATTTCCATGCGAGTTTCCCACGCCATGACTGCGGTCCGGCTACCACTAGCGATTGTTTGCGCCATGAGCATGGCGTGCTTCGCTGCCGGCTGTATTGGCATCGGCCTCGACGAGGAAGTCCCCTGGGTGGGGGATGCGCAACTCGATTACTACCGGCAGGCGGCCCATCGGGTTCAATTCGACGCCGTGGAAGCGGCGACTCCGCATGCGCAAACACTCAGTCCATCCACGCGGGGTTTACGCCCCCCGCGTTCCGAGGAAATCTGGCCGATTGCCCTGCAGGAAGCAGTCCAAATGGGGCTGCGAAACAACGCGATCATTCGGCAAAATGCCCAGTTTCTCGCACCGAATAACCCGTTGTTGTCGAATGCCGATTTTGTGCCGTCGATCTTCGACGTGGCGATTCAGGATAACGGCGTGCTCTTCGGCAATCGCGGCGTGCCGGCGGCGCTGTCCGATTACGACCCGCGTGTGACGGCGTCGACGAGCCTCTCCCGCGACGAGCAGGTTCAGAACAACCTCTTTCTCGCTGGCGGCCTGACACCGGGAAGCGTGTTGACCACCGATGCGGGTGCATTCGACATTCGGCTGGATCAACCGTTGGTCTCCGGGGGGACGATCTCGCTGGTTCATAATTGGGACTACAACTCGAATAATGCGTCGGCCCGGTTGTTTACGTCGGCCTATACCGGACAACTCGGCGTCGAGTTCCGCCAGCCGTTGTGGGCCGGTGCCGGTCCGGAAGTGAACGCGATTGCGGGCCACAATTCCCAGCGAACCCGCGGCGTTTCCGGTGTGAATCAGGGTGTGGTGATTGCGCAGATTAACACCAAAATCTCGCAGATTGATTTCGAACGGCAGGTTCTCGAACTGGTGCGCGACATCGGCCAGCAATATTGGGATTTGTACGCCGCCTATCAGGATTATGAATCGGAAGTCGCCGTGCGGGACCGAGCCCGGCAGACGTTTGAAGAAGTCCGCTCGAAATTTACGCGCGGGCTGCCCGGCGGTGGTGCCGCGGATGAAGCCCAGGCGGAGGAACTCGCACTCGACAGTGAGGGCCGGGTCGAAAGCTCGCTCAGCAACATGTATTCCGTGGAAGGTCGGCTGCGACGCCTGTTGGGTTTGCCGGCGGAAGACGAACGCGTGCTGAAACCGGCCGATCTGCCGACGGATTCGGTTGCCGAAATTGATCGTGTGGCCCTGTTACAGTCGGCATATCTCAATCGACTCGACTTGCGGCGGCAGAAATCGCAAATCGAGAGTCTGGTGTTGCAGGCGGAAGCCGCCCGTAACCTGGCGAATCCCCGGTTGGACTTCGTCGCGAACTCGCACCTCAACGGCTTCGGCAACGATCTCTACAATCAACAGACGAACGATGGTTCGACATTCTACGGTTACAATTCGGCGTACAGCACATTGCTGCGCGGTCAGCAGGTCGGCTGGAGTATGGGGCTGGAATTCTCGGTGCCACTGTATTTGCGTGCGGAACGGGCACAGATCCGACAGATCGATCTCAAGCTGATAAAGGCCCGGAAAGCGCTCGAGCAACAGGAAATCGAAATCGGCCACGAGTTGCACGCCTCCTTGCAGGCGCTCGAACGCTGGAAGAAACAGACCGAGATCCAAACCCTCCGGCTAAAAGCGTCAAAACGGCGCGTGATGGCGGCATCGGCCGACTACGAAGCCGGCCGCACGAGTCTCGACTTGCTATTGCGATCGCAACAGAGTCTGGCCATCGCGGAAACGGCGCGGCATCGAGCGCTGGCGGAACATTCCAAAGCCCTGCTCGATATCCGTTACCGGGCTGGCGACCTGCTCGAATCGCACTTTGTCCAGGTGAGTGCGAGCAATCAGGTTCCGTCGGAGCCATCGCTCAACACCAAACCGAATCCACCGGGACCGTTGATGGTCCCTCCGGGGAGCGTGGAGTTGATTCCCGAAATTCCGCTGACGAACGGTTAAACGGAATGCGGATTAACTCAACACGCCGGTGACCACATCGCCGTGGATGTCGGTGAGGCGGAAATCGCGGCCCTGGTAGCGATAGGTGAGCCGGGTGTGGTCCACGCCCATCAAATGCAGGATGGTGGCATTGAGGTCGTGGACATGGACCGGATCACGCACGATGTTGTAGCAATAGTCGTCCGTTTCGCCGTAAGTCACGCCCCCTTTGATACCCGCCCCCGCCATCAGCACGGTGAAACAGCGCGGATGATGATCGCGACCGTAATTGTTCTCGCTGAGGCCGCCTTGTGAGTAAATCGTGCGGCCGAATTCGCCGCCCCAGACGATGAGCGTGTCGTCGAACAGGCCGCGCTGCTTCAGATCGGTGATGAGTGCCGCCGTGGCTTGATCGGTATCGCGGCATTGGCCCTTGATCGCCGCAGGCAACCCGCCGTGGTGATCCCAACCCATGTGGAAAAGTTGCACGAAGCGCACGTCGCGCTCGGCAAGACGGCGGGCGAGCAGACAGTTCGCCGCATAGGAACCCGGGCGTGTCACATCCGGCCCGTACATGTCCAGAATGTGCTTCGGTTCCTGCGTGATGTCGAGCAGATCGGGCACGCTGGTTTGCATCCGGAACGCCATCTCATACTGCGCGATGCGGGTTTGGATCTCCGGATCGGCGACCACGGTGTGATGCTGCTGGTTCAATGCCGCCAGACGATCGAGCATTTGCCGGCGGGCTTGCCGATCCACGCCAGGGGGATCGGTGAGGTACAGAACCGCATCGCCCTTGTTGCGAAACTTCACGCCCTGATGTTTCGACGGCAGGAAGCCGGAACCCCACAGGCGATCGTAGAGGGGCTGGTCATCCGGGCGGCCGCTGCCAAACGATGTCAGCACCACGTATGCCGGGAGGTCGGCATTCTCGCTGCCGAGCCCGTAACTGACCCACGACCCAATGCTGGGACGTCCGGCGAGCTGCGATCCCGTCTGACAGAAGGTGATCGCCGGATCGTGATTGATCGCCTCGGTATGGACCGAGCGAATCATGCAGAGATCGTCCGCAACCTTGGATAAGTGGGGTAACAACTCGCTGAGCCACATTCCACTTTGACCGTGTTGGGCGAACTGGAAAATCGACGGCGCGACCGGAAATTGGGCTTGTCCGGACGTCATCGTCGTGAGCCGTTGTCCCTGACGGATCGACGCCGGTAAATCCTCGCCGCGGTGTGCGGTCATTCCCGGCTTGGGATCGAACAGGTCCATCTGCGATGGCGCGCCGGATTGAAACAGGTAGATCATCCGTTTGGCTTTGGCCACCGGTGCCGGTTCGGCGGCGACCCCGCGAGGAGAGAACAATGAACCGAGCGCCGCGGCTCCCATCGCCGTTGTCGAATGGCGGAGAAAGAGGCGGCGATTGAACGCGTCCTGCAAGGCGGTTTCCAGAATCGACATGAGCGGTTCTCACAGCAAGCGTTATTCGCGGGTGACGACTTCATCCAGATTCATCAGGACATTTGCGGTCAGTGTGTAAGCCGCGAGTTCCGCCGGATTGAGTTGCGGAGCGGGTTTCGATGTCCCGACGGTGATCAGCTTCTGCGCTTCTTCGGGATGAGTTTGGAATTGTTTCAGGTCGGCAACCACCCCGGCAACCAGCACATCGCGCTCTGTGGTCGATGCTGACCGTCCGGTCGTCAGCCGGAAACCGTACTGAATGCGTTCTGCCGGTGAGGTTCCCCCTTCCGTCAGCATCCGCTCGGCGAGTTTTCGGCCCGCTTCGACATACGTGACTTCATTCATCAGCGCGAGTGCCTGCAGCGGCGTATTGGTCCGGGAGCGTTTCACCGTACAAATTTCACGACTCGGTGCGTCGAAGAGCAGCATCGACGGCGGAGCCGCCGTCCGCTTCCAGATGGTGTAAAGACTGCGGCGATACAGCCCGTCGCCACCGTCCGCCTTGTAACCGCGCAGATCGCCATAGCGACTCGTTTCGTCCCATACGCCTTCCGGCATATACGGTCGCACGCTGGGACCGCCGACTGTGGGCACGAGCAATCCACCGATGAAGAGCGCCTGATCGCGCACCGTTTCGGCACCCAACCGAAGGCGTGGTCCGCGTGCGAGAAGCCGATTCTCAGGATCGTGCTGCAGATGCGTCGGGTTGATGGCGGAGGATTGTTGATACGTTGCGCTCATCACCAGAAACTTCTGGAACGCTTTCATGTCCCACCGGCGTGCCGGTTGCCCGTTTACTGTGGGGAGCACCGTCGGCTCCATGAATTCCACCGCCAGCCAGTCGAGCAGTTCCGGATGTGTGGGCCAGTCCGATTGCGACCCGAGATTTTCCGTCGTCCGCACCAGGCCAGCGCCGAAGAACCGTTCCCAGGCGCGATTGGCCCACACCCGCGCCGTCAGCGGATGGTCACG
Organism: Planctomycetaceae bacterium; assembly: GCA_021732785.1. GTDB lineage: Bacteria > Planctomycetota > Planctomycetia > Planctomycetales > Planctomycetaceae > DSVQ01. Next base: position 133,722 of record JAKFUG010000027.1, on the reverse strand, counting down.
GGAAACCAGCCATCGCGCCAGACCGAGACGGTTCCGCGGCGCATCGGCGGGGAAAGGGGGCAGGAATGCCGGGATGGTGCGGTCGACTTTGTCGCCGGGCTTGTCATATTCGCCCCGCTTCAGGACGAAGGCATCACGGGGTTGCGGGCGTTCCTGCATCACCATCACGCTGGGCAGGTTCTCGGCAAAATCATCTTCGACCTTTTTCGCCGCAGTCTGTTCGGCTTCGGCTTGCTTCAGTGCCGTATCGCCCTGCTCGCGGAAGAACTTGGCAATCTCCTCGAATTGCGGTTGGGATCGCTGCGATGTTTCGGTGGCCAGTGCCGCCCGAAGCGATGGACTCACGGCGTTGCCTTCGAGTTTGATCAGCGAGGGTGGCAGCGATGATGTTGACAGCCGGAAGCGACCGATGTTGTGGCCGCCGATCGCGTCGTGCCGCAGGGTGATCGTGACCGTGGCGTTCTCCGGCACGGTGAGCGGCGCGGCGAAAACAAAAATCGCTTTGCGCGGCTCCTTTTTCGTCGGCCCATCGACCGCCCATCCCTTGTTGTTCTTCGCGCCGCGCGGCCGTTTCGGCTTGTCGTCGATGATGGATTTCACCGGCCAGCCGGGTTGATCATAGTCCGACTCCGCGCGGGTAATGCTGGCGGTGAGCGGCTTTTCCAGCGACGGGGCGGTGATCTCCGCATCGACATCAGTCAGCACAAAATTGCCGTTGGGATAGCGGCCGAGACTTTGTTCGGGAAGGGACGGATCGGGAAACGCTTCCAGCATGATGCCGGAGAATGAGCCCGCGGCGAGAGTGCCGGTGATGGTGTAAACGTCATTCGGCGGGTTGGTGCCGCTGGCGAGCCATGTGCCGTCCTCTTGTCGCGTCAATATCGCCCTGCCGGCGCTTTGAACCGACGCGGGTTCCAACGGCCGCCAGGTGACCGCATCGGCGGCGATCTCTTTCAGAAATGATGGTTCCCATACGGCTTGCCGTTGCGCAGCCATCGCGCGGACTTCTTTCAACCGTTGATCGGCGTCGGCAATCGTCCGTTTCAGGCGATCCCATTCCGCCTGTTGAGATTCCGTTGGCAACTTGAGGATCGGTCGTGAATTGCCGCCGCCGCGATTGCCACCTTCGCTGTCGAGTACGCCGCTTTCATCGTTCGAGTTGAAGAACGCGAACAGCCCGTAAAATTCCTTCTGCGTAATCGGATCGTACTTGTGATCGTGGCAACGACAGCAATTGAACGTCAGCCCCATCCACGTGAGGCCTGTGGTTTCGACACGATCGATCACCGTTTCGATAAACCATTCCTCAGCGATGCGGCCGCCTTCGCCATTCAGACGCGGGTTGCGGTGAAAGCCGGTCGCCACGATCTGGTCGCGCGTGGCGTTCGGCAACATGTCGCCGGCAAGCTGCTCGATCGTGAACTGGTCGAACGGGAGATTCTGTTGATAAGCGCGAATGACCCAATCCCGCCACAACCACATCTGCCGGGACGAGTCGACCTGAAAGCCGTTGCTGTCGGCATAGCGCGCGAAGTCGAGCCACGGTAACGCCATTCGCTCGCCATAGTGCGGCGAGCTGAGCAAGCGGTCGACAGCTTTCTCGTATGCCTGAGGTGAGGGATCCGCGAGAAAGGCATCGATCTCGGTCAGCGTCGGCGGCAAGCCGGTCAAATCCAGCGTGACACGGCGCAGGAGTGTCTCCCGCGCGGCCGGAGGCGAAGCGGTGAGTCCGACGGTTGGCAAGCGTTCGCGGAGAAACGCATCGACGGGATGGGTCACTCCGACGATGGCTGGGACAGGCGGGCGTTCCGGCTTGATAAACGCCCAATGGCCCTGATACTCGGCTCCTTCAGAAATCCATTTCTTCAGGGTCTCGATCTGCGCGGGTTTCAATGACTTATTCGATTTCGGCGGCGGCATCTGCACGGTGGGATCGGTCGAGGTGATCCGCGCGACGAGTTCGCTCGTTTCGGGATGGCCCACGACGATTGCCGGACCGGAGTCGCCCCCCTTCAGCGCCGCGCCGGCCAGATCGAGCCGCAAATTGCCCTGACGGCGTTGTTCATCCGGGCCGTGACACTGAAAACAAAGGTCGGAAAGAATCGGCCGGACGTCACGGTTGAACGAAATCGTTCGCTCTTCCGCGCGGGTGGGCCGCTGTGCCAGGATGGTGGCCGCGATTGCCAGTAGAACAAAACATCGACTCGCAAAAGGCATCGACATGACTCCCGGTGGTGAGGTGTGTCATTCTAATGCGATTCCCGTGAGCGACGCGAGCATCAATGAAGGGACTGGATGATCTTCAACAAGACGTCTTCGTCGGAACCTTCCACAGGCACGCGAATGGTGATGGTCGTCGAGCCCGATTTCCCCGGAAATTGTCCGGTGACCGTGCGGACGGACGGAAGGACCTTTGCCGCTGGATCGACCGGTTGGGGAACTTCCGCGGTGGCGTCGGCAGAGGGCGTTGCCGGGGTTTCCGGAATGGCCGTGGCGTCGGCGGGTTTGTTTTCTGCTGCGGCGGGTGTGGTGGTGTTTTCGTCGGCCAGCATTTCTTCTTCGGCGATCTCGTCGTAAACCGCTTCGTCGTCAAACGCTCCCTCCCTGGGTTGCCCGGTCACGAACAGGAACTGACACTTGCGGCCGCGGATCGTGAATTCCTGCACGTTCTGGGTGAAGTCCACATATTGCGATTTCAAAGCCTTCTGCTGGTACGGGTTGATCTTGAAATCTTCGTCCTTCATGTCGGCAGAACCGGTGGCCATCTCCATGATGTGCAGCATCGGTTGCAACGGATCGTACGTTTGGCCCGGATTCGCCAGGTTCGCGGGTTTCCCTTGCGGGTTCCACGTGTAGTTGACCGACTTCATGCCGAAGATCGCGGACCCCATTAACGGCGTGAACTGCGGGGGGATGTCGATGTCGGTGATTTCGGTGGTCAGTTTGCGAATGTCCGCCGGGGCTTGCACGACCGCCCGGCCCAGGTTCCGCTGGAACAGGACGTAGCCGTAAAACCCGGCACCCACGCACAGCATCAGCATGATCATGGCGAAGGCGCAAACGGTGATGATGATCACCTTCGCCGCATCCCCCCGACGCGAGGGCATCAGCACGGACGGGCTGCGATGGATTTGGAATCGCTGCATGAAACAGATCCTCGATCGTCAGGAACGCGGCACTCGTGCAGGACGGCATCGCACCATACGGGATGGCGCTTGCCTCCGACAAACACACACGAGCCGGAACCGCGGTAAATATTCCTCATGGTAACGGCCCGGCGATTGATTTTCAGCGATTTTGTCTGTGAACGTGAATCCCCACGGCAGGGACGCGAGTATGATTGCCAGCCAGTCTCTATCCTTCCGGGAGTTTCTCAATGCGCTCAATAATTTGGGGATGCCTGCTGGTTTGTGCGTCGACGCTGTCTGCCGACGAAGCCCCGTTGGTCGAACCGTATTTGAAGTCCGGCGCTTTCGACAAAGGCGAGCAGGCACTTCAGCGCCGGCTCGAAACCGAACCCGCCGATGATCAAGCCCGCTTCGGTCTGGGCGTGTTGCAGGTCTTGCGAGGCGTCGAACGGCTGGGTCAGGGCTTGCATGAATACGGAGTGAAAGGACAAGCCGCCGGTGAAATGTTCGTCCGCCTGCCGGTCCCGGACAACCCCGATCCGGCACCGATTACCTATCAACTTTTTCGCCGGCTGCTGGACGATTTCCGCCGCGATCTGGAATTGGCCGAAGCCACCCTGGCGGCGGTCAAGGATGATCGGGTCAAACTGCCGCTGCATCTGGCGGACGTCGCGTTCGATCTCGATCACGACGGCAAAGCGACCGATTCGTTGATGACGCTCTTGAAGCGGTTCGATCAGCGAAACAGCCTCGACTTTTTGCAGAAAAATCCGCAACTGCACGTCACGTTCGATCGTGGCGACGTCGCCTGGCTGCGCGCCTATTGCCACCTGCTGATGGGTTTTCTCGACGGTTATCTCGCCGTGAATAACGAAGCGGTCTTCAACATGCGATCCGCGACCCTGTTCGCTAAGCCTCGATCGGCCTTTGTCGGTACGGACGCCGAACGCAGCAAGGCTTGGAGTGATGCCTACGCCACGCTCCGGAACACGGAGCCGCTCCGCTGGCATCGTATGCGGCTGCACTTCGTGCAAGCGGCGGCGCTCAACAAGGAAACGTGGGAACACATTCGCAAAGAAACCGACAACGATGCCGAATGGTTGCCGAATGCGAAACAAACGAGCATGCTCGGTCTGCGGGTGAACGACCAGATGATCGACACGTGGTTAGGTCTGTGGGATGAACTCGCCGCAGTATTTGAGGGAAAAAAGACGCTCCCATACTTTCTTTCGAGCAGTGTTGGAAATGAAAAGCCAAAAGTGGGAGTGAACCTCCAGCGGCTGCTCGACGACCCCCCGGAGAACGTGAACGACATCCAAAAACTGGATGAGCGCTACTTCACAAACGACCCGGAAATAGATGTGCAGCGTCTGCTCATGTGGTACTTCGCGTTTGGCAATTCGCCGATGCCGTTTGCGTTCTGGTTCAATTGAACCGCGGCACGGAAGGGGTACCGCGACAGCGTTGTCCAGGATGGCTAAACTGCGTCGAATCGAAGTAATGGGTCAGCTTGAATTCAAAGGCGTCGGGGCAGGGACCCCGACCTATGATTCGATTTGAGTTTTCATCCATAGGTCGGGGCTCCCGCCCCGACTCTTTGAACTGATCCGCTACTTGAATCGATAGCGACGCATTTGCAAGGAACATCTTGATGACGCGCGTGTTTCCCCTGGTGTTGGGGCTGTACTTGACGTTCGGTTCCTGCGGCTGGGCACAGTCGTTTCCGGCCATCGACCAATTACCGGAACAAAATGAACTCCCCGATCCGTTGAAGATGTTCGATAGCACCCCCGTCACCACGGCCGAGCAATGGCGCACGCAGCGCCGCCCGGAACTCATTCGCTTCGTGCAACACTACATGTATGGTGTCGCGCCCGCCGCACCGCGGATTGAAGCGAAGATCACCAAGGTCGACGACACTCTGTTCGGCGGTCGCGGCCGACTCAAGGAAATCGAGCTTCGTTTTGCGGATCTTCCGGACAATGCGCCGCGGATTCATCTCGCCTTGTTCCTGCCGTTGCCGATGGGAAAGCCCGTTCCCATTTTTCTGGGATTGAACAAGTGCGGCAATCCGGAAGTGACGAATGAAACCGCGGTGACGATACACCCGGACGCCTGGAAGCACGCCAATTGCGGCAAGGGACCGGAACGGGGAGGCGACGCCGAATTCTGGTCGGTCGATTATCTCCTGTCGCGCGGCTACGGCTTCGCGACCTTTCATGAGAGCGATATCGATCCCGATCAGCACGACTGGACGGACGGCATTCATCCGTTCTATCCAAATCTGCCGGGACCAAAGGAGTCGCAGTGGGGGACGATTGCCGCGTGGGCCTGGGGGTTGAGCCGGGCCGCCGATTATCTGGTGACGGACGCCGACGTGGACAAGACCCGTTTGTGCGTGATCGGTCATTCCCGCCGCGGCAAAACCGCCCTGTTAGCGGGGGCGCTGGATGAACGGTTCGCGCTGGTGGTGCCGCACCAATCGGGCACAGGGGGCATGGCTTTGAGCCGTGCCAGCGAACAGGAAAAAGTGGAACGGATCAACCGGGTCTTTCCGCATTGGTTCAATGATACGTTCACGCAATTCAACGATCGCGAGAACCGCTTGCCGTTCGATCAACACTGCGTGGTGGCGCTCGTCGCCCCGCGGCCGGTGCTGGATACGGAGGGCGCTCAAGATCCCTGGGCCAATTTCCCGCGGTCACTCGATTCGTTGCGCGCCGCCGATCCGGTTTACAAATTGCTCGGCGCGAAAGGCGTTGTCGGGACGGGACTCGTGCAGAACGACGAGCCGATCGTCGGTCCGAATTTCGGCACATTGATGCAATATCGGCTGGATGAGAAACACACGCTCAACCGCAAGTTCTGGGAGAAGATCCTGGACTTCGCCGACGCGGTGCTGAAAAAATAGCTCGATTCCGTCAAAAGACACATCACGCGCCCGCGGCGGCGGCCTCTTCGAACTGTGCAATCTGAGTCGACAAACCGTCGCGCAGTTGTTTCAGCCGGGTGCCATCGCTGATTTTCCGTCCGGTGGAATCGGTGATGTAAAAGACGTCCACCACCTGATCGAAGTGCGTGGAAATCTTGGCGAGCACCACCGACATTTGCCATTCGAAGAGCGTTCGCGCGATGCGGTACAACAAGCCCGGCCGGTCGTGGGCGAAGATGTCGAGAATTGTGTATTTGTCGGAGGAATCATTGTCGATGACGACGCGCATCGGCAGGTTGGAAACGGGGCCCTGAACCACGTTCGTGGCAAACCGCGAACGCGACTGAAACAATCGTTCCACATCGAGTTCGCCGCGCAAGGCCTGGCGGATCAGCTTGGCCACTTCCGTTTGCCGAAACTCGGGGACCTCGGCTTCGTGGTCATAATCGCGCACCCGGTAGCTGTCGATCACGATGCCATCGGGCGTTGTACAAATCTGGGCGGAGAGAATCTCCATCCGCTTCGCCGAGAAGACGCCGGTCAATTTGTGAAAGCATCCGGCCGAGACCGACTCGTGAACGATGACACGATATTCCACCGTCCGCGTTTCGGCCTCGTATTTCGATTCGATTTCGATGTCGGCATCGGTGAGTCGCTTCGCGATGATCAGATCGGCCGCGATTCGTTCCGGCGGCGTGGCCAGAAGATAGTGCGTCGGCAGCGATTCGAGCCGCCGTCGCAGCGCATCGGTGTCTTCAGGGGCCGGATTCAGTTCTCGTGTCACATCGGCGAAGGTGCGTTGCAGTCGCGTCGGTTCTTCAAACAGATAACTTTTGCCGCTGAGCCAGATCATCGAACGATCGTAAAGGGCGGCGAGCAATTCCGCCTTCCAGTCGTTCCACACTCCCGGTCCCACGGCGGAGATATCGGCTGCGGTCATGACATACAGCATGCGGAGCGCGTCCGGGCTGCCGACTTCATAGTTGAAATTGAGCAGCACTTCGGGATCGGTCGTATCGCGACGAAAAGCCAGAGTGGCCATGAGCAGGTGACGATGCACGAGAAACACCAGCAGATCGCGCTGATGTTCCGGCATCCCCAACCGGACCGCGGCATCCCAGGCTAACCGCCGGCCGACTTCCGAATGGTCTTCTTCATACCCTTTACCGGCATCGTGTAACAGCAGTGCCAGATGCAGCAGTTCCTTGTGGGGAATCTCGCGATAGGCTTGCCCCAGCGGCGTGTCGGTGGCCAGAAAACTTTCGGCGGCGTCGATGGTGCGCAGCGTGTGTTCATCGACCGTGTAGCTGTGATATTGATTGAATTGCAGCAGACAACGGACATGGCGCATCACGGGGAGAATGACTTCGAGCACGCCGGTGTCGTACAAGCTGCGCACGAGACCCCCCAGGTGACCGGGAGTCGATAAAAACTCCAGAAACAACCGCGAGGCCTCCGCGGATAATTGGGCATCGGGGATATTCCGCGCGGCGGCTTTCACATGTTCGGCGAGTCCCGGCGACAAGTTGACGCAGTGCAGTCCCGCGGTCACATACAGCCGCAGGATCTCTTCCAGTGTGGAACAATGTCGGCTGCGCAAGCTCCGCGGGAGATCGATGTATTCGGGGCCCACGCGATAAATGTCGTCAACGCGATGATTCATCACGAAGTGGTAAAGACGCTGCGCAACGGGTTGCTGACGATGATTCTGCACGAACCGCGCAGTAATTTCCGCAATCGCCATCGAGTGCTGGAAGTATTCCTGCATGAAGCGCTCGACGGGTCGTTGTCCCGCAGTGCCGGGGATGCCGCGTTGTGCGGCGATGCGCAATTGATCGTCCCGCGTCAGTACATCCTGGGGACGACCGGCCGCGAGATGCAGACGGATTCGCACCGCCGTGATGTACTCGTGAGCAAGCGTTAGCCGCAGCGCATCGGCGGGGGTTAACGCCCCTTGCAGCTTCAAAGAATCGATGTTGCTGGTGCCATAGCGGGCGGCACCAATCCAGCGGATCAAATGCAGGTCGCGCAGTCCGCCGAGCGAACGTTTCACATCGGGTTCGAGTTGCTGTGCGGTCGCGCCGTGGGCAACACGTTCTTTATCGCGTTCGGCAATACACGCATCAATGAACTGTCGCCGCCGCCCTTTCAAAACGGAGTTTTGATATTGCCGCAGCGTGCGATCGACGAGTTCGCTGGATCCCCAGATGCGCCGGGCTTCGACCAGCGTGGTGGCAAACTGCGGATCGGCTTTCGCGGTGCGCAGGAGATCCTGCGGCGTGCGAATACTGTGTCCCAACTTCAGCCCGGCGTCCCAGCAATCGCGGACGACCTGCGCCACGCATGTTTCAAACGGGGCGGCACTATCCGCAGCATGAAGGAACAGTAAGTCGACATCGGAGTAGGGGGCGACATCGCCGCGGCCCGAACCACCGACAAAAATCAGGGCACCCGATCGTTCGAGATCACCGCGTAAATTGACGGCATGCCGGTCGACCGCTTTGTTCCACCGATCAATCAAAAATTCTTCGGTGGCCTGTGCGAGACCGGCCGATGCTTGAATTCCGGTGCTGTTCTGATCGAGCCGTTTGCGGACGGTTTCGCGCATTGCGTCAACGTGTTGACGCAAGCGAGCGATCCGTGCGGCGCTATCTTCGGGGAGTCCGCCCGGCGTCTCCGTCATGGAAGACGATTCCTAAGAGTGAGCCGCAGCCGCAGGGATGCGTCTCGGAGAGCGAAAAACGCAACAATCCGCGGAGCGCTGCGCGGATTGCTGTTCCTGTCGCACCAGGGACATAATTGCCGGTCAAGATGATGGTGTGGTGCGACGGGTGCGCGTCGGCCGGCGAGCGCACCGGCCAGCGATCACAGTAAATTAAATCGCTTCCGGGCCGGTTTCACCGGTGCGGATCCGAATCACGTCGGCGAGATTGGTGACGAAAATCTTGCCGTCGCCAATTTGACCCGTGCGGGCGATGTTCGTGATGGTTTGAATGGCCTTGGCCACTTCCCCATCGCCGACAATCACTTCGAGCTTCACCTTGGGGAGGAAGTCGACCGTGTATTCCGCCCCGCGGTATGTTTCCTTGTGACCCCGTTGACGACCGAAGCCACGAACTTCGGTCACGGTCATCCCCTGGATGCCGGCCTGAGTCAGGGCGTTCTTCACGTCTTCGAGTTTGTAGTGACGAATGACCGCTTCAATTTTTTTCATGATGTTAATCCTCGGCGCTGCTCGCGCCCGTTAGGCCGCACGTCTCACATTCGGCAGACGGTTGGCAATGACAGAACCAGTGGACGATCCCCGACGATTCACGCTGAATCGTACGCTACAGGGCATCGGCTCCCGATTCCCCCGTCCGAATGCGGACCATTTCTTCCATATCGGTCACAAAGATCTTGCCGTCGCCAATCTGCCCGGTTCGAGCCGATTTGACGATGGTCTCGATCACTTGCTTTTCCTGATCGTCGGAGACGACCACTTCGATTTTCGCTTTGGGCAGAAAATCGACGGTGTATTCCGCGCCCCGGTATTGTTCCTTGTGGCCCTTCTGGCGACCGAATCCGCGGACTTCGGAGACCGTCATCCCCTGAATCCCCACGGCGGTCAGGGCGTCTTTGACCTCTTCGAGTTTGAAGTGCCGGATCACGGCTTCGATGCGTTTCATGATTTCCCTTTCCGATCCCAGTTTCAACGATTGCCACCCCGCAAGCCCACGCCGTCGGCACACCGCCACGGGCTCGAAGGCTCTTGTTTTTTACAACGCTTCCACACCGGTTTCACCCGTGCGGACGCGAATCACATCTTCGATGCTGGTCACAAGAATGCGTCCATCACCCACTTGTCCCGTCCGGGCTGCAATCATGACAGTCTGGATGATTTGTGGACACGCTTCATCGCTGACGACTAATTCGATCAGCATCCGCGGCGTGAGATCGACGGAGTAAACCTGGCCACGATACGATTCGATGACTTGTCCCGCGCGACCCATTCCTCGCACTTCCGTGACCGTCATTCCCTGGACACCGATGGTGGCCAGAGCGTTCTTCACATCGTCGAGTTTGTGATGCCGAATGATGGCTTCAATTTTCTTCATTGGGGCACCATTGCATCCTGCATCATCAAGGTGGCGGGCTGTTGTTGCATCAGTTACCAAGGAAACGGCGTGCCAATCAGGTTCAAAAATTCTGCGGTGGCCGGATGATCGCATGATTGGCCGCAAAACCGGGGCTATTTCGTCGTTGGGCGATTTCGATCCTGCATCGCGCGGAAGAGGTTTTCTCTCACGATCGCGACGTCAGGCATGTTCCCACGCCGGGGACATCATCGAAACGGGCGTTTTCCGCCGGGAAAACCGGGTGTCGCGCGAATGTGACACGGTTTCACGGGGGTGAGACAACGGCTTTGTGAGCCAGTCGGGGAAGTGGCAGAGCACTCGGTTTGGCAATGCGGGGCGCGAAACCGCAAGCGAGAATCGACGGTGTCCGGCACAGGTGACGGACCACTACCGAAACTGATCGCCGTCCAGACCGTGGTTCTTCATCAGGCGATACAACGTTCCGCGCGGCAACTCCGCTTCGATCGCGGCGGATTTGACGTTGCCCTGATGTTTCCGCAGCAGGCTGCTCAGGTAATCCCGTTCGAATTTGAGGACGAAGCGATCGCGCTCCGCGAAGAATCCCGATGTCGCCCCGTTGGCTGACGAACTGGCTTCGGACAGCCCCGCGCTCGACACAATGTCGTCGGGCAGATCGTCAATGGAAATCATCGAACCGCGCGTGAGGGCAATTCCGCGCCGGATGACATTCTGCAACTCGCGCACATTTCCCGGCCAGCGATAATGCGCGAGGACCTGATACGCTTCCGGAGTGATCCCAACCACCGCCTTGCCCATCTCGCGGCTGTAACGCGAGGCGAAGTGCTCGATCAATAGGCCGAGATCGTCGCCCCGGGCGCGCAGCGGGGGAAGATCAATGCGGACGACGTTGATGCGGTAGAACAAATCTTCGCGAAACGTCTTTTCGCGGATCATCTGTTCGAGATTCCGACCCGTGGCCGCAATCACCCGGACATCGATCGCGATTTCCTCACGGCCGCCCACACGGCGCAGTTTCCGTTCCTGCAATGTCCGCAGCAGCTTCGCCTGCAACAACAGCGGCAATTCGCCCACTTCGTCGAGGAAAAACGTGCCGCCGTTCGCATGTTCCAGCAGCCCGATCCGACGGGCATCCGCACCGGTGAAGGCCCCGCGTTCATGGCCGAAAAACTCGCTTTCCAGCAGGTTCTCGGGAATGGCTCCAGAATCCACCGCGACAAAGGGCTCGTTGGATCGTCGGCTACGATCGTGAACGGACCGCGCCACGAGTTCCTTTCCCGTACCGGTATCGCCCAAAATCAGCACGTCGACATCAGTCGTGGCGACTTGCTCGATGAGGTTGAAGACTTTCCGCATGGCCGGGCCGCTGCCGACGAAATCGGCAGATGGTCGGGGGAGCGGTATACCCCGTGTCTCGTCACCACCGTCCACACGACATCCTAATGAAAGATGTAACCCTCTTCACCGTGCTGGCTGATATCGAGTCCCTGCAATTCGCCGGCTTGGGAGACGCGCAAGCCGAACGAAGCATCGACCACCTTCAGGATCACAATTGTGGCAATCACAGCCCAAAGAATCGCGGCCCCGGCGGCCACCGCCTGGTTCACGACTTGCGCGGCATTGCCGTCGAGTAAGCCCGCGGCCTCGGGTTTTCCCGTCACAGCACGGGTGGCGAAAACGCCGGTCAGCAACGCGCCAATCAATCCGCCGATCCCGTGAACACCGAAAGCGTCCAAAGTGTCATCGTAAGCGAAGCGGTTTTTCAACGTGGTGCAGGCGTAGAAACATCCCAGTCCCGCGGCGATGCCCATCAATGCCCCACCCAGCGGCGTAGCGGAACCGCTCGCCGGGGTGACACACACCAAACCGGCGACCGCCCCCGAACAAGCCCCCAGGACGCTTGGCGTTCCCCGCACCACCCATTCGGCCACGGCCCACGCAATGCAGCCCGTGGAGGCCGCGAGATGCGTCGCCACCAACGCGTTCACCGCGAGAAAGCTCGCTGAACCGGCACTGCCGGCATTGAATCCGAACCATCCGACCCACAACATTGCCGCGCCGACAGCCGTGTACGTCAAATTGTGTGGGGGCATCGGCTCCTGTCGGAAACCGAGTCGACGGCCGAGTAACAGCGAACAGATCAAAGCCGAGAAACCCGACGTAATATGAATGACCGTGCCCCCGGCAAAATCGAACGCACGATATGCCGACTGGGGATTGAATTCGGAACACCACCCAGCGTCCGACCAAACCCAATGAGCGACCGGACAATAGACGAAGGTTCCCCACAAAGCCGAGAAGAGCAGCATCGACGAAAACTTCATGCGTTCGGCGAAGGCCCCGCAAATGAGCGCCGGCGTGATGATGAAGAACATCATCTGAAAGGCAAAATGGAGCAGTTTCGGGATGCCGGTGCCGGCCTGTGCGGGAATGATCTGTTGTGTGCCGTCCCAGGTGGAGGTCACGCCGAGCATGCCCACATGGCTGAAATCGCCGATGATTCCGAGTCCGCCGAGGTCGCCACTGAAACAAAGCGAATAACCGTAGAACGCCCAGATCAGCGACATGAGACCCATCAGCGAGATACATTGCATCATCACGCTCAGGATGTTTTTCTTGCGAACCAGGCCACCGTAGAAGAGCGCCAGTCCCGGTGCCGTCATCATCAACACCAGCGTGGTCGATGTCAGCATCCACGCGATGTCGGCCGCTTGAAATACGGCCGGGGCGGCTGTTGCGACGGAGTCTTCTGCATCCAGCGTTGTTGTGAACGCCATGAAGGCGATGATGGTACAAACACTCCACTTCCAAAACGACATTGCAATCGGCCCTGAAGATGTTGCGGCAAGATGAGTGGACCTATTGTGCCGCAAGGCGGTAGCCGACGGAAGCGTACGCCGGTTCGAGAAAACTACCGCACGAATTCATCAAAGCGCCGCAGCAAACTGGCACCACCGGGAGCATCCTGTCCAATCTCCCAGATCATCACGCCGCCGAGTTTCTGCTCTTGCACGAGCATCATTTTCTGCCGCATGAGGTCCGGCCCATTGAAGTACACGCCGTCCACTTCGTTCACATCCGGTGCCGGAGTATGCTGCTTGACGATCTCGGCGTAGGTGAGCGTCTTGTTTCGTGACGTAATTCCGCGGCCATAAAACGGCACCCCCAGACGAATGCGATCGGCCGGCACGCCCTGGTCGCGCAGTCGTTTCACATCAGCGACTGCCGACTCGTAGGTCGAGTGCTGCTTCGGTCCGTCATACGCCATCAGATGGACGGCATCGAGCGCCTGCCAGCCTTCCGCGGGTAGTCGCTGCCAACCGGCGACCGCGGCCGTCACGGTCAGATTGTGTGGTTTCGATACACGCTGCAATTCCACAATCAGTGCCGCGTAATCGGCTTCCTCACGGGTGTTTTTTGGATGCTCCCAATCGAGATCGATGCCATCCAATTCATACCCCTGACAAAGTTTCAGGACTTCGGCACCAAATGCCTGGCGGCTTTCCGGCGTCGCGGCAATCTTTGGGAAGCCACTCGATCGGTTCCAACCTCCGAGCGTGATCGTCACCCGCACCCCGTGTTGCTGTTTCCATCGCATCAGCAACGGCTTCGCGGCTTCCCATTTCGGATGCACCAGCGCTTTGCCCGGCTGCGGCTCAATCGAAAAGAACACCACATCGGTCAACCGCGCCCCCATGGTGGGGTCAATCGCCGTGATGCGGTATTCGGGGAGATAGCCGACGATGCGCAGCTTGTCGTCCGCCAGTCCATTGCCAACGACGAGCAACAACCAGACTGAAATCCAAAGCCAAGAACGCGCAATCATGCATTCATTCCCAGTAACAATGGATGATTCTGCAATTGAGCATCAGCGCATTAAATTATTCACTTCTTCCATTTCCATGACTTCACTAGTTCGGTCAACGTCGAATCAAAAACCTTATCCTCTTTTGCGCCGCCAATCAGGAAGAAAATGCGGTCGCGATTCATGATCACGATGCAGTCGGTAGGTCGAAGCGATTTTTTGTCCGAGGGAATCAAGACTCGATAGCCCTCAACGCCGTCGACGTCAATCGTATCTTTGACAACCGTACCCTTCCATTTGGAAGCAAATGATTCCGCAGCGGCCTTTGCTGTCGAATCGATGGGCTTGCCAATATCGATCGAAATCATCTGCGTCACGTCGGGATACGTTTCGTTTTGCCGAGTGAGAATTGCATATGTATTGTTCCCGCTTTTATTCGGTCGCCAGTCTTTCGGAGTGGTAAAGGTCGCATAAGTAATGTCACAAGCGAAGCGTGATGGATCCGCAGGATCTTTAAGAACCGTGAGTCGTTCCTCGGCACTGCTGGTATCAACCGTCAGCAGCAGGACGGCCATCATGACGGTGAGATTACATGTCATGGCGATATCCTTCACATTTCAAATTGAGTATGAGAACTTTCACATTAATGATGACAAAATCCGGTGCTGAATCCAATGGCGAAACCGCGAAGCGGGGTGGGGTTACGTCGCCTTGACCTCAGCCTCAGCCGGCGGGGCGAAGCCGCGGCGTAATGTGTTTTCGGTGATGTTGACCGGGATGAGGAACTGGTTGAGGTAATCCGGGCCGCCGGCTTTCGAGCCGATGCCGGAGAGTTTGTAGCCGCCGAAGGGTTGGCGGGCGACGAGCGCACCGGTGATGCCGCGGTTGAGGTAGAGATTGCCGACCTGAAATTCCTGGCGGACGCGCTTGAGGTTCGCCGGGCTGCGGCTAAAGCAACCGCCGGTGAGGGCATACGGCGTATTGTTGGCGATCTGGAGCGCCATCGACAGATCCTGCGCTTTGAAGACGACGAGCACCGGGCCGAAGATTTCCTGCTGGGCGAGGGGCGCATCGGGCGGGACATCGGCGAAGATGTGCGGGGCAATGAAACAACCCGCGGCGGTCAGATTTTCCGCCAACGGTTCACCGAGCACCAACCGTCCTTGGGTGAGACCCGCTTCGATGGTTTGCCGAATGCGGTCCGCGGCTTCTTCATCAATGACCGGGCCGAGATCGCTGTCGGGCCGTTCCGTCGGGCCGACTTTCAAGGCGCGGGTGGATTCGACAAGCCGCTTCAGGAATTCGTCGTACGCATCCGCGAGGACAATCACGCGCGAGCAGGCGGAGCACTTCTGACCGGCATAACCGAAGGCGCTCGTCATCACGCCCAAAACGGCTTCGTCGAGGTCGGCGTCATTGTCCACGATGATCGCGTTCTTGCCGCCCATTTCGGCGAGGACATGTTTTACGGCGGTTTGCTGTCCGTGCGACTGACTCGCCAGTTCGTTGATCGAGAGACCGACCGAACGCGATCCGGTAAAGGCGATCACATCGACATCCGGGCTGCCGACGAGCGCGGGCCCAATGTCTTCTCCCACGCCGGGCAGGAAGTTGACGACGCCATCGGGAATGCCCGCGGCGTGAATCAATTCCATCAGTTTGTAACCGTTCACCGAAGATTGCTCCGCGGGTTTGAGCACGACAGTGTTCCCCGTCACCAGCGCGGCGGCGGCCATCCCCGTGAGAATCGCCAGCGGGAAATTCCACGGGGCAATGATGACGGCAACACCGCGCGGACGGTAGAAATATTCGTTCTCTTCACCGGGGATATCAAACTGTTGCGGAGCTTCGCGGCGACGCATTTCCTGTGCATAATAAACGCAGAAATCGATGGCCTCGGCAACATCGGCGTCCGCTTCGGCCCACGGTTTGCCGACTTCGTAAACCTGCCATGCGGCAAGTTCGAATCGGCGCGTGCGCATCTCCCGGGCGATCAAATCGAGGTATTCGGCGCGATATTGCACCGCCGTCTTCGACCATGCGGGAAAGGCCCGTCGGGCGGTTTCCACAGCAGCCAGGGCATCATCCACGGTGGCCATTGCCACGCGGCCGATGACCTGGTCCTTCTTCGAGGGATTGAACGACAGTTGCAGCGGGCGGTTCAGAATGGTCTTGCCGCCAATCACAATGCCGTAGTCGTTGCCGAACTCGTCGGTGACATCTTCGAGAGCCTGCAGCATCGCCTTCTGGTTAGCGGGAATGCCGAAGTCGGTGTGCGGCTCATTCACGAACGGTGGCGGGGGCGGAATCTTGACCGGCGGGGCTTTCTTCGCAACATCGGCGGGCTTCATCAGCAAATCCTCAATCGACAAATCCTCGGCGTAGCTGTGCCGCAGGAACGAATCGTTGGATGTATTTTCGAGTAACCGGCGGACGAGATACGCCATGCCGGGGATCAGTTGACCGAACGGCGTGTAGATGCGGACGCGGTGACCCAGTTCGTGGAAGACCTGCGCGAGTTCGCCCGCCATGCCGTAAAGCATCTGGACTTCAAACGCCCCGCTCGGCACCTTCAATTCTTGCGCACAAGCGAGCGCGTGCGACAGACTTCGCAGGTTGTGGCTGCCGAACGCCGGTCGCAGCCATTGATAGTTTTCGAGCAGAAACCGCGTATTCCGTTCATAAGCGGCGTCGGATTCCCACTTCTGTTGATAGACGGGAATGGGCCAGCCGCGCGATTGGGCCACGACGGTTTCGTAGTCCCAGTAGGCTCCTTTGACGAGGCGAATCCAGACCGGCGTGCCGCGCTTCTGGACCCATTCTCGCAGTTGGGCCAGATCGCGGTCGGCGTCGGGCAGATACGTCTGGATCACCACGCCGACGTCGGCGAAGTCACGGAATTCGTCTTCTTCGAGAATGCTCTTGAAGATGTCGAGTGTGAGGTCTTTGTAGGCGTACTGTTCCATGTCGACATGCAGGTACGCATGGCACTCCCGCGCGCGACGGAGCAACGGTCGCAACCGCTCTTTCACCGCGGCCGATGTTCCCGCGGGGTCGATCGTGCGGAAGTGGCTGACGAGCGCCGACATCTTCACCGAAAGATTCAGCCGCGGAATCGGTCCGAGGTGATCGCGATCGGTCAACGGATGTTCGGGCCAGGCGTTGATCGTCGGGGCGAGACCATCCAGCAACGCGAGATACTGATGCTGGTATTCGTCCGCTTCGACATCGCTAATGATCGCTTCACCCAGCAGGTCGAGCGTGAACGCCATCCCCTGTTCGCGGAGATTTGCCACCGCCCGCAACACTTCCGGCGGGTTGGTTCCGGCGATGAAGCGTTTCGCCATCCGCAGGGCATTGGAGCGGGCGTTGTAGGCCAAGGCTCGCGAGATGACGGAATTCGGCCGAATGTGTTCGATGCCGAACTTGACCAGTTCGACGGCCCAGGGCAAATGATGCCGAACCTCCTCGAAGTATTCCTGCAAATGCCGCGTGACGTCCTCGTGCGATTTCAGTCGCGGCAGGACGTCCACGAAGCGGAACATCTGTACTTTGACCGATTCATCGGCCATCGCGACGCCGAGAATGCGGTCGTCCCACCAGCGGCGCTCGAACATCGTGGGCTGGCGGCGTCGCCACTGTCCCCACAACGTGCGGCCATGCTGCTGCGTCGCCGCTTCAATGGCGTCCGCGCTCACTGGCACGACATCCACCGTCGTCGGTTTCGCCTTGGTCGCTTGTACGGGTGCGGGTTCAGTCGGGGAAGCGGGCGGCGAACCGCTCGTCGCGTCCTTTCGACGGGTCTTGGCCAAAATCAGTCCTCCTGAGACCCGCATTCTGCATGATCGGCCCGCCGGAGGGAAGCCTGCCGTGATCGCGATCTTTCGAATGAACTTCAACCAGAGGGATTCGCAGTCTGGCATGGTGCAGCGACGATGGCGGCCGCACTCATCCCCTCCGGCGATTGCAAATCGCGCTGGACGTACCTCTGGCAGAGAGAATTCATCGATTCGATCCGGGCGACGTCATATCCCAGGGGCTTGACGAACGCGGCAAGGTCATTCGGGTTGATGCCGAATTGCAGCCTTTCCCCCACTTTGGCATAGCTTTTCCGCCGGGCTTCAAACGCGGGGTCACCTCCCGCCTCGGTCAGCGATGGCGGCCAGAAATCGAAAGCAAGGGGTGAATCCGCCGTCATCAAATCGCGCGCCCGCGTCAGAGTCTGACGGACGGCTTCGTCGCTGAGATAGTAAATGACACCCATCCAGATGAAGACGCTCGGTTGGTCGGACTGAAAGCCCGATTCGGTCAATTTGTCACGAAAATCATCGATTTCAAAATCGGCGGCGACGTAACGGATGCCGTTTTCAAATCGCGTTGCCAGACTGCGGGCGCGGCGCTGCTTTACCGCCTGGGTGGCCGGGTGGTCGACTTCGTACAGCAAACATTCCGGATGCCGCTGCAACACCCGATAGGAAATGGTGTCGAGTCCGGCCCCGAGGACCACCACCTGGCGGGTTCCGGTGCGAATTTTGTCATCGACGATTTCGTCGCCGAAACGATCGCGGGTGGGAACGTACTCCACCATCCGGGGATATTTTTTCAATAAGTAACGGGCAAGAAACGGGATCCGGGCTCCCCAGCGCTGGCCGAAGAGTGCCAGATGGGCCACCCACGGGTCGTTCAGAATCCGCTCTCCCACCGGAAGTTGTTGCTGCAACATGCGAATGAACAGAGCCCCTTCGGCGGTCCGGCTGCTGCGATCAGCGATCAAGAGATGACTCCCGAAGGTGTGCAATCGTGCGAAAGTATTGCGGGGTCACAAAATATCAAATCGCGACGCAACTCGCGCGGGGTGCAACGTGCCAATTGAGTAAACGGCAGCGGAATTCGCCCCGCGGCTTGCCGATCGCGCGGGAAATCCGTAAACCAGAGTCATTCCGTCTGCGAATTCTTCCCGGATGGTGCGACCATCGTCGGTTTTCTCCTCAAGGACCAGCATGATGAGTGTCGGAACCGTGCGCGCTTGTGGTTTGGCATTCGTGACCGTGCTCGTTCCGTTGGCAATCGCATCCGGACAACCTCCGAAAACGAACGGAAAGCCCGCTCCGGAGCAGGTTCTGCCGTCCGGTTCCGTGGTGCAGTTCCGCTATGACGGCACCGCGGCGCACGACGCCGCGTGGAAAAAAACGGCCGCTTACAAGTCGCTCATCGGCAGCGAGTTTTATAGCGAAGTCAAAGGCTGGGCAGTCCATTTCGGCGGCAACATGCCGTTTGTGCAACCGGTCGAGCACGTGATCGATCATGTGTTAACCCACGGCATGGTCGTCGGCGCAGCGATCAAACCGGGAGAGGGGCAAGACCCGGAGCAGGCCATTGCCACCGTTCTCATCGACGGCGCGGCGTTGCAGAACGATGTCGAAGCCCTCTTGCGGCAAGCCGGCGCGACCATTGGTGCACCCGAAAAGAAAGGGGCTTACACCGTTTCATCGCTGATGATGGGACCCGGCAGCAACAGCGCCGGGCTGAATCTGGTGACGTTCGGCCCGCATCTGGCCATCACTTCGGGAAGCGATGATTACCTCACCCGCACCGCGAATCCGGTCCCCGCCCGGATTGCGTCCAGTCTGAAAGCCAATGCCGGCAGCGCCGAAACGATCGCCGCGACATGGCTCGATGTGAAGCAACTCCGGGACGCCTTTGGCCCGCTCGAAATTCCCGTGCCCCCGGAGGCCGCCAATCCGCAACCTTTGAAAGTCGCGGAAATCCTGCAGATTCTCGGCGCGGATACGGTGCAGCAACTGGTGTCGCACAGCGGCTTCAATGGTTCCGCTTGCTGGAACTCGACGAAACTGGAATTCACCGAGCCGCGCGACGGATTATTGACGCTGTGGGAGAGTCCCACGTTCCAGCTCAAGGATTTGCCGCCATTGCCGGAGAATGTCCCCTCGTTCTACGCCGGCTCGATCGACTGGTTCGCCGTTTACAGCACGTACTGGGAAGCCGTGATGACGATGGCGAAACGTGTCGGCCCGAAGGACGCCGTCGCGGAAATCGAAGACTCTTATGGGCAATTCCAGAACGACCTGGGTTTTCAGATTCAGGATTTGTTGACGTCGCTGGGACCGAAACATGTGGTTTATGCCGATTCGGCCAATGCGTTCGCCGGCATGGGGGTTGGCGTTTGTCTCGAAGTCAAAGATGCCATTCAGTTGAACCGTGTGATCGAGACGGTCCTCGCGAAAATCCCACAGGGACGTGGCGGGCCACAGATTGTGCGATCGAAGAAGTACGGCCGCGATCTCGTCTCCATCGGTCAGCAGGGCGTGCCGATGTGGCCTACGTTCTGCATCGACAAAGACTGGATGATCGTCGCCCTGACCCCGCAGATGGTGGAATCTTTCCTGCTGCGGCGCGATGGCAAACTCGATGCGTGGGCTCCCTCGAAAGAGGTGGCCGAATCGCTGAAGGGCTTGCCGAAAGACATGCTTTCGCTGACCGTCAGCGACCCGCGTCCGCTCATTGTGGCGATGGGGCAATACGCGCCGCTCTTGCAGTCCATGATGCCGCCGGGAGTCAAAGCCCTCGAACTTCCGCCGAGCGATTTGATGACGAAACCGCTCTTCCCGAACGTTTCGGTTTGCTCGGTCGAAGACGGCGTGATTCACTGGCAAAGCCGCGATTCCCTGCCAAGTCTGCCCGGCGTTGGCAGTCTCAGCGGTCCGTCGGTCGGCAGTTCCGCCGTTCTGGTGGCCTTGTTGTTACCCGCCGTACAGCAGGCGCGGGAAGCTGCCCGGCGGACGCAGTCGCGCAATAATCTGAAGCAGATCGGCCTGGCGTTACATAACTATCACGACACGTTCAACAAGTTCCCCACGGGAACGGTGGTGGAATCTGCCAACGATGTGGAAGACCGGTTGAGTTGGCAGGTCTCGATCCTGCCCTACATCGAGCAGGCTCCGCTTTACAACGGATTTGACATGCAGAAGCCATTCAACAAGCAGGTCGACGACAACTCTGTCACGATTCGGATTCCCGTCTATACCAATCCCTCGCTTCCCGCCGCGCGGGGGTTCGAAATGGGAGGCTCCACGGACTACGTCGGCATCGCCGGTTTGGGTGTTGATGGTCCGAAGAAGAAGGTCGGTGATAAAGGGGCCGGGGCGTTTGCCTACGATCACCCGCGCAGCATGCGGGACATCACGGATGGGACCAGCAATACGCTTGGCGTGGGGGATGTCAGCGGCGACCGTGGCTTCTGGGCTCGCGGCGGTAAGTCCACCATCCGTGCCTTCACTGTGAAGCCGTACCTCAAAGGCCCGGACGGCTTTGCCGGGGCGCATGTCGGCGGCGGACACTTCTTATTGCTCGATGGTTCCGTGCGCTTCATTTCCGACAACATCGACGCGAACGTGTTGGAAGCCCTCGCGACCATCCAGGGGGGCGAAGTGATCGGACAGTGACCACTTGTTGCGATCACGGTGACACAAACGATCCGGGGCGCGAAACCGCAAGCGTGGATCGCCCGCTTGCGGTTTCGCGCCCCGCATTGACCGCTTGCCAGTGCGCCGAACTTTACGTCGTGTAATCCGCGTTCAACTCGACATATGCCTTCGTGAGATCACTCGTCCAGTACCGGACCGATTGCTCGCCCAGCGTCAGTTTCAGTTCGATCAAAACGTCGCGGTTGTCCCGCAGATTCTTCGACACCACCGCGGCATCAAACGGCAACGGTCGACCCGCTTCGTACAGCGGGAACCCGTTCATCTCCAGCGAAATGTTTTCTTCTTTCAGCGGTACCCCGGCATAACCCGCGGCCGAAACCACGCGGCCCCAGTTCGGATCGGCACCACAAATCGCGGTCTTCACCAGCGGGCTGTCCGCCACCGCTTTGGCAATCTTGAAGGCTTCGTCGCGCGTCCGGCAACCGGTCACGTCGATCTGCACGAAGTGACTGGCTCCTTCCGCGTCTTTGATGATCTGCATCGACAGGTCTTGCGCCACACCGTCGAGCGCTCCCTGAAACAACGCCCAATCGGCGTCATTCTGCGGCGATTGACCCGAGGCGCCGTTCGCCAGCAGGAACACCGAATCGCTGGTGCTTTCGTGGCCGTCGACGCTGATGCAATTGAAACTGTCGCGCACGGCCAGCGCGATTCCCTTGCGGGCTTGCTCGGCGGTGATTTGTGCATCGGTCATGATCGTACAGAGCATCGTCGCCATGTTGGGAGCAATCATCGCCGCCCCTTTGCAGACGCCGGTGATACGGACCGGTTGCCCGTTCCACTCCCACGTACGGGTGGCCAGCTTCTGCACGGTGTCGGTCGTCATGATCGCCGTGGCGGCGTCCATCAAACCGTGGGGTGTCGCCGCGGCGATGGCTTGGGGAATCGAGGCCGTGAGCTTGTCCATGGGCAGGAAGCGGCCGATCACCCCGGTGGACGCGACCAGCACATCGTCCGCGGCGCAGTTCAACGCCGTCGCCATGACGGCAGCCATCGCTTTGGCATCGGTGATTCCTTGCTCGCCGGTGCAGGCGTTCGCATTTCCTGCGTTGATGACAACCGCCCGGGCTGTGCTGCGTGGCAACCGGTCCCGTGACACCTTCACCGGGGCTCCGCACACGAGATTGGTGGTGAAAACCCCGGCCGCGGCACAATCCCGATCGGAGACGAACACCGCGAGGTCCTGTTTATCAGTCCCCGGCTTCACGCCACACTTGATTCCCGCCGCCGAAAATCCCTTCGGCAATGGTACTGCATCCATCGATTTCGATCCGCTTGGAAAAGGCTCGCCTGAAACGTCCCATCGAGACACCCGCACAACGTAACCGGTTCGCCGCACCGGGCAAAGTCTGATTTGCTGCGTGTGCCTCGGGAGTCAAAGAATCGGTCACAGTGATGCCTTGTCACACTGCTGTGCGACTTGCTCCGGGGTCTGTTTGCCGTCACGATAAAAGTACTTGCTTCATTTTTCGACTGTCAAATTCATTTGAATTGTTGCCGTGACGACGCCGAGTTCCCCTACTGATATGCAAATCGTCGATGACGTCGCATGCACCGTCTGCGCGTGCGTGTGCGATGATCTCAAGTTGACGGTCTCGGGCAATCGCATTATTGAAGCCGAGGGTGCGTGCGGTCTGGCTCGTGATTGGTTTGCCCGGCAGAATTCGCAGACGCCGCCCGCTACTGCTGCTGTGAATGGCAACGCGGTTTCGGTGGAGACCGCCGTCGCCCAAGCCGCGAATCTGTTGCGCGAGGCGAAGTCTCCGCTGATTTACGGCCTTTCCCGCAGCAGCACGGCGGGGCAGCGCGCGGCAGTAGCGCTGGCGGATCGGCTCGGAGCCACAGTCGACACCACGGCGTCACAGGGCCATGGGGCGTCCATTCTCGCGGTGCAGGAAGTCGGTGAATCGACCTGTTCGCTCGGTGAAATCCGCTATCGGGCCGACCTGGTCATCTTCTGGGGTGTCGATCCTGTCAAGACGCATCCCCGGCATCTCGAACGGTATTCCGTCGACCCGGCGAACGAGCGGTTTCTGCCGCGCGGCAAAGCCGATCGCACGGTGGTCGTGATTGATCCGAAGCGGACCGCGACCGCCGAACTGGAGAATGTGCATCATCTGCCCATTGAAGCAGGGCGGGACTTTGAAGCGATCTGGACGCTGCGGGGATTGCTCAAAGGAATCCGTCCGCGCGAAGAGGTCGGCCTCGGATTGCCATTACCGGAACTGGAAAAACTCGCCGAGCGGATGAAGTCCTGCCGCTGTGGAGTGATCTTTTTTGGTTATGGACTGGCGCGGCAACCGTTGGGGCATCGGCTCATCGAAGCCCTGCTGCGGCTGACGATTGAACTGAATGTGTTCACGCGGTTTCATGCCCGGCGGATGCGCATGGTGGGTGACGTCTCCGGCGCGGATAACGTCCTGTGCTGGCAGACCGGCTTTCCGTTTTCCGTCAATCTCAGCCGCGGTTATCCCCGCTATAGTCCGGGGGAATACTCGGCGAACGAAACGCTGGCGAATCGCGAACCGGATGTCGCGTTACTGGTTGGCTCCAACCGCATCGCCGACTTCGAACCGGTCGCGCTCGCCCATTTGCGATCCATTCCGACGATTCTGCTGGACAATCCGCTGGCTGAACCAGTGTGGACGCCGACCGTGCGGTTTCACACGGCGGTCTACGGAATTCACCGTGCCGGAACGGCCTACCGGATGGACGACGTGCCGATTCCGCTGCGGCCGTCACTGACGACGGAGCTTCCCAGCGACGACGAAGTGCTCGGTGCGATTCACGCTGGCTTATAACAGCCGCGACAAAACGGTGAGCGTGCGCCGGTAAAATCGGCACAGCCCGCAGACTTCACGTCGACTCCTCATTTTGCGTGAACAGAAAGCCTTCTGCCTGATTCCCACTCTCACGCACAGACGATCTCGGAACGAGAGACTGCGCAGGCTGCGGCGACTTTGCTGGCATCGCGCATTCCGTTTGGGGGCCGGCAATGCGCTACGACATGCTCGTCATCGGAAGCGGTCCCGCGGGACAACGCGGTGCCATTGCGGCGGCGAAGCTCGGGAAACGTGTCGCCCTGATCGAACGCCGCCCGGAAAATCTCGGCGGCGTTTGCCTGCACACCGGGACGATTCCCTCGAAAACCATGCGGGAAGCGATTCTGTATCTCTCGGGGTACAAGCACCGCGAGGTCTACAAAGACCGCTATGTGCAGAAGCGGAAGATCACGATGGATGATCTCCGCCGCAAGCTCGATCAAGTCGTCTCAAGGGAAATGCAGGTCATTCAGGAATATCTGGATCGCAATCAGGTCGATCTCTTCGCGGGGGAAGCGCAGTTCGTGGACCCCCACACGGTACAGGTGCTGCGTGATGGTCACACCGAGCGCGTTTCCGCGGACAAGATCCTCGTGGCCTGCGGAACCAAACCCGCGCGGCCGAGTTATATCCCGTTCGACGGCCGCACGATTTTCGATTCGGACGAGCTTCTGCGACTCGATCAGATCCCGCGGTCGATGATCGTAATTGGTGCCGGCGTGATCGGGATCGAATACGGTTTGATGTTCGCGACCCTGGGTGTCGAAGTGACCGTCGTCGATGGTCGGGAACGACTGCTGGATTTCTGCGATCGGGAAATCGTCGAAGCGCTGATGTTTCATGCCCGGGCGCTCGGGATGGTCTTCCGATTAGGTGAAGATGTGGTGGGAATCGATCGGCTGCGTAAAGGTCTGGCCGCCGTCCGCTTGGAAAGTGGCAAGCGGCTGATTGCGGAAACGGCGTTGTTCGCCGCCGGTCGCGTGGGGGATACCCTCTCGCTCAATCTCCCGGCGGCGGGACTGAAAAGCGATGACCGCGGCCGGTTGTGGTGCGACGAAAAGCATCGCACCTGGGTGCCGCACATTTTCGGCGTGGGCGATGTCATCGGTTTTCCGTCGCTGGCCAGTGCTTCGATGGAGCAGGGCCGTCGGGCTGTCTGTGCGATGTTCGATCGGCCGTACGTCGCCTATCAGAACTTGCCGTACGGGTTGTACACGATTCCCGAAATCTCGATGGTCGGCAAGACGGAACAGCAGCTCACGGCAGAGCGCGTGCCTTATGAAATCGGCGTGGCGAAGTTCCGCGAAATTGCCCGCGGTCAGATCTCCGGCGACGAAAACGGGCTGCTGAAACTGCTGTTTCATCGCGAAACCAAGCAGGTGCTCGGGGTCCATTGCATCGGCGACACCGCGACGGAAATCATCCACATCGGCCAGGCCGTGATGGCTCTCGGCGGCACCATGGAGTATTTCCGAGACACCGTCTTCAATTATCCGACGATGGCCGAAGCGTTCAAAGTGGCGGCGTTCAACGGTCTCAACAAGCTCGACCTCGAAATGCTTCCGGGTAGCGAAGACGCAGAGACCGACATGTTGTCATCGATTGACGAATTGACGGAATTGTGCGCCGCGGGAACGATGTGACCGTTCCGCTTTCCTCGACTACTGCGCTTTCACCGCTTCAATGGCGTTGAGCAGATCCGCGGGCAGCGGTGCGGCGAACTCCATCCACGTTTCATGAATGGGGTGCGTGAACGACAAGCCGTCGGCGTGGAGGGCGTGCCGATCGATCCACGGTGACATCGGCGGGCCGGGGCGCTTGCCGTTGGGCATGCGTTCCGGGCGCGGCGGTTTCAACTCTCCGAAAGGACCGTAATACTCGTCGCCAATGACGGGATGACCGAGGGCCGCAAGATGGACGCGAATCTGGTGCAATCGCCCCGTGCGGGGTTTTGCGCGGACGAGTGTGTGCCGGGGGAAGCGTTCGAGGACTTCGTAAGCCGTGCGCGAGGCGCGGGCTTCGAGGGCATCGCCGCGGGTGGTCATCAAGGCACTGCTGCAGCCGGGAACGCGACCGATCGGCAGATCGATGACCCCTTCGTCATCAGCCATCACACCGTCGACGAGGGCAACATACGCCTTCGAGACACGGCTTTTCTGGAATTGAATCGACAACAGCCGGTGCGCGAGGTGATGCTTCGCGACGGTGACGAGTCCGCTGGTTTCGCGATCCAGCCGATGCACCACCCCCGGACGTTGGATGCCTTTCAGCGGACCTTGCTCATCGAGATACCACTGAATCGCGTTGGTCAGTGTCCGGCGGGGGCTTTCTCCGCACGGATGGACTACCAATCCCGCGGGTTTATCGACGACGAGGAACCAGTCGTCTTCATAAATGATGGGGACAGGAATCTCATCGGGCGGCATCAAATCATCCGGCGGTTCCAGTAAACGCACGGAAACTTCCTGCCCGGTGAAGACCCGCTGTTTGTAATCCGCGAGTTCTCCGTTCACGGTCGACTGGCCGGCCCGCACCAGCCGATGCAGTCGCCACGATGTGTAATTGCGGAGATGTTTCGCGAGAAAACTGTCGATCCGGCAGCCGGACAAGTACCGCTCAACCACGAATGAAATCGTCTGTGAAGAATCCGTCATCCGTGCTTTCCTGTCGCCGACTCGATTTGACCGAAGCCGCAGTGTAACACAGGGAACGAGGAGTGATCAGTGGCAAAGCGGCCTCTCGACACGCTGGGCCGTTGCCGATATCCTATAACCGGCTGTTGACTTGTTGTGCGGGAATTGCGAGGCCAGAATGCTGACACTGCAATCGCCGGGAAATGCCGGAACTTCACGACGGGCGCTCTTGCAGGCGGGTGGGGCAGGGCTGCTCGGGCTGTCGCTCCCGCGCGTGCTGCAAGCCGAAGCGGAAAAGCCGTATCATCGGGCGCGGGCGAAATCGGTCATCTTTCTGTTTCTGTTCGGCGGCCCCAGTCAGCACGAAACGTTCGATCTCAAGCCGCTGGCCCCGGAGAAAATTCGCGGCCATTTCCTGCCGATCGCCTCCCGCACGCCGGGGCTGCAGATCTGCGAGAAGTTTCCGTTGCTCGCCGCGCGATCCGATAAGTTCGCGGTGGTCCGCAGCTTCTCACATGACTACCACGACCACAGCGGCGGCGGGCATTACATCCAGACTGGAAAGCGTTGGCATATCCCCATCGGCGGGGGTTTCAATGCCACGCCGAAAGACTGGCCTTCAATGGGTTCCGTGGTCGATTGCGTCGCCACACAACATTTCGGACCACCGAAGGAACTGCCGAATTATGCGGTGGTGCCGAATTCGCTGGGACGGCTGCAGACATACTCCGTCCAACTGGTGCGGCCGGGGGAATACTCCGGCTGGTTGGGCCGCGCGTATGATCCGGTGACCACGCGCATCGAAAAACGGGACGACAAAGACGATCCCTATTTCCGCGACTGCACCGATCCGGAACTGACCTTTCAGCTCGACGGCCTGTTGTCGTCCTCCGATGTGCCCCACACGCGGCTCGAGCGCCGGAATTCGTTGCTCGAACAGTTTGACCAGCAACTGGCGGCGCTGGAAACCTCGCGGACCTTATCGGCGTACGACCGATTCCAGCAACGGGCGCTGAATCTGGTCACGTCGAAGAACACCCGCGCGGCGCTCGATCTCAGCCGGGAAACGCCGGAGAAGCGCGATCGCTATGGACGCCACCTGTTCGGACAATCCGCGTTGATGGCACGGCGGCTGGTTGAGGCCGGTGTGCGGTTCGTCACGGTTCATTGGGACGCCCCCAACGGCTACGGCTGGGATTCGCACATCAATGCGAAAGACGTCGGCGATCACTTGTTGCCGAAGTTCGACCAAACGGCGTCCGCGCTGTTGGACGACTTGGCAGAGCGGGGCTTGCTCGATGAAACGCTGGTGGTCGCCGTGGGCGAAATGGGCCGCACGCATGTCGTGAACCGGACCGGTGGTCGCGATCATTGGGCGACGTTATTCCCGGGGATGCTCGCCGGAGCGGGAATCCGGGGCGGCATCACTTACGGGGAATCGGACAAGGACGGTGCGTACCCGGTCTCCGAACCACTGGGGCCGGAGCGTCTCGCGGCGACAATTTACCATGCGCTCGGCATCGATCCGGAAGTGCGACTGCCGGACTCGCAAGGCCGCCCGGTGTCGATCATTGATGACCCGCGGCCGCTGGTGGATTTGTTCGGTTAACCTGCAGACGACCGTTATCGCTCGGAATCGTCGGCGTGGTTCGCCTCGCCGTCAGCGAGCTTCTCAATCCGCAGGCGAACAATGGTGCGGCGGTCGGCATCAAGAACGGTAAAGCGTACGCCGTTCCACTCGGCGGTTTCCCCCACGGTGGGCACGCGTCCCATCACGGAAAAGACAAACCCGCCGATGGTGTCGAATTCCTGATCTTCAGGAAGGTGATATTCGAAGCGTTCATTCAAGTCGTCGAGATGCACGCGGGCATCGACTTCCACGATCGAATCCGAGATCGTGACAATGTCTTCGTGTTGCTGCTCTTCATCGTACTCGTCGGCAATCTCCCCGACGATTTCTTCGATGATGTCTTCCATCGTCACGAGACCGGCCACGCCGCCGTATTCGTCGTTGACGATGGCAATCTGCACGTGCTGGCGGCGCATCAGGTCGAGCAACTTCGGAATCGCCGTCGTGTGCGGAATGTAAAGTGGCTCGCGGATAATGTCGCGGAGCACCGGAATCGGGTCCTGCGGTTGCCGTCGCGGTTCGAGGGCTCGGAGCAAATCCTTGGCGTACAGAATCCCGAGAATATCGTCCGTGGAATCGCTGATGATCGGCACGCGCGAATGGCCCGATTCAATCAGTTCCTTGCGGGCTTCCTCCAGATTCGCCTCGACGTGAATGCACACCATGTCGATCCGTGGCGTCATGATCGCGCCGACGTCTTCGGTCTGGAATTCGATGACGCGCTCGATCATTTGACCGGCGTCTTGTTCAATGACACCCTCGCGCCGGCCTTCATCGACCACGGTGCGGATTTCTTCGCCAATCACGGAGGCGTTATCCGATTCGGCATCCCCGCGGCCGCGCATCTGGTGAGCATAACGATCGGCTTTCCGGACCAGCACAATCACCGGATGGAGCAGCCACAGCCAGACCCGAATAATGGGCCAGAAGCGGTACAAAAACGGTTCGCTGGCGACGCGGGCCACCGTCCACGGGAACAGGTCCGCCACAATCACCGTGGCACCGAGGCACAAGGCGTATTGACCGACACATTGGGCGATCAACCCCGGATCGTTACCGGTCGGGATGCCGATCCAGATGACTACCGCGACCGTCAACCCGATGGTCGTTAACGTTTGCAGGACTTGCAGGCCCAGCAAAGCCAAGTCCTGCTGCCGCAAGATTTCCTGAAAGCGATGGACGACACCGTTCCGTTCGCACAGCTCTTCAAGACGGCTGTAGGCGTAATCGGTGAGGGCATAGCAGCCGAGTGCCGACCAGCCGACCAGCACCATCAGGAATGCGACCAAGCCTGCGAGAAGCGTCATCAGGATTGGCCCCCTGAGGGACGCGAAACGTACGGGCGGTACTGGGACAAGTCGCGATTCATGCTTGAAAGAAAAAGAACATTGATGGCGGACAGTTCGGTTGTCGATGGGCGAATGGTTCAGTCTTCCAGGTCTTGCGGGGACAGTCCGAACAGTCCCAGCACCTCACGTTCGCGCCGCCGCATCTGCGGACGTTCGTCGTCGGTGAGGTCGTCGTAGCCGCACAGGTGCAGCCACCCGTGGACGCAGTATAGCAACAATTCGTCGTCAATACCCCACCCTTGACGCCGCGCTTCCCGGAAGGCGGTTTCGACGCTGACAACCAATTCCCCGGCGATCGCCCGCCCGTAACCGCGGATGGGGCCGAAATCGCGGATTTCCTCGGGAGAATCGTCAAAAAACGTGATGACGTCAGTGGGCCAGTCGTGGTTGAGGAATTCTCGGTTAAGGCGGTGGATTTCGGCGTCGTCGACGAGCACGACGGCGATTTCCGCCGCAGCCGGGGCTTCCGCGGCGATGGCGGTCCTCAAACGTTGTTCCAGATCGGTGAGATTGACCGACCAGCGCGTCTGGCGATTCTGAATGGTCAGCATGATAGTGGATTCGGCTGCCAATCACGCGGTCTTCTGGTCCGGGTATTTAATACGGCCGTGGTAAATCCCGATGAGCGATTTCGTCAAAGAATCTTCCACGATCGCGAGTTCGGTCAATGTCAACTTGCTTTCGTCAAACTGGCCGTCGAGCAGCCGTTTCATCGCGATCTCGTGGACCAGCGTTTCTATGCGTTTCGGTGTGGGCTCCGCCAGCGTGCGGCTCGCCCCTTCGACGGCGTCCGCGATCATCATCACCGCAGCTTCACGGGTCTGTGGCTTCGGACCCGGATAACGGAACGAAGATTCCTGAACGACGGTCCGGAACTCTTCCGGTTGGGCTTCCGCCTGCTTGCTGGCCGCATGGAAAAAGTATTCGACGAGCGTGGTGCCGTGGTGCTGCTCAATGAAATCGGTCAAGGGTTGCGGCAGATTGTGTTGATGGGCGAGATCGGCACCGTCTTTCACATGGCCAATGATGACCAGCGTACTCATGGCGGGGTTCAAATGCTGGTGCCGGCTCTCCTGGCCCGCGGCGATGTTTTCGACAAAGTATTGCGGCTTCAGCATCTTGCCGATGTCGTGATAATAGGCCCCGACACGACAAAGCAGCCCATTTGCGCCAATGGCATCCGCGGCCGTTTCCGAAATGGTGGCCACGCCAATCGAGTGGTTGTAGGTCCCGGGGGCGCGACGGACCAGTTCCTGCAATAGCGGGTGGGAAATGTCGCTCAGTTCCAGCAAACTCAAATCGGTGACGACACCGAAAACTTTTTCGATAAACGGCAACGTTCCGGACACCAGCAGCCCGGTTACGAAACAGGATGTCGCACCAGAAATACTGTCCGACAGCAGATACCAGTCGGTCCACAGCCGGTCCAACTGTTGATAGCGAACGATGGCCATGCCCCATTCGACGACACAATAGGTGACCGCCATGCCGAAGCCGACCGAGACGATCTTGGATCGCGAAGAGACCGCCGTCAGTGGGACAACGGCGGCGGCCACGGTACTCATGGCGACCACAAAATCGATCACGTTCCCCCCGGCGGCAATCGTCTGCAGCAATGCCAGCGAGAAACCGGTGAGTGCCGCGAGAACCTGATTGTAAGCGATGGCAAGAATCATCACCGTCGACAACAGCGGAACCAGTTCGCCGCGCCAACCGTGCCCGGCAAGCAGTCGTCCGAAACCAACCGAGAGGGTGATCGTTGTGAGATAAACCGTCATGCGGCCGACGTGATACACAATCCGCGGTTCATTGCGCATCAGATAGTACGCATGGACGCTCGCGAGCACGAACAGCAGCGTCATCGCCACAGCGAGTCGAATCACGCGGTCCGTCCACGATGTGACGGCTTCGATGGTGTCGTATTGGGCTCGCAAGATATCGAGCGATTCTTCATCGATCCACGCCCCCGGCGGGACCAGCACCTGGCCGCGTTGAAACTGATCTTTCTCCAACGGCGTGGTTTTACGGACTTCACGCAGCCGTTGCGTCGTGGATTCTTCGTCATAGACCAGAGTCGGGACAATCCGCTGTCGCAGCCAGCGCTCCAGCAATGGCTGGATGCGGGACAGCGTCGCGAATTGACTCCACTGTTGTGCCAGCCGACCGCCGGCTTTCAAGGATTCGTCCAGCAGCGCTTGCGATGCCGGCAGCGTTTCCAGCGGCGTATCGTCTTCCAGAACGGTGTCGACACCCACCACGCTGATGCGGCGGTCGAGGGTGATATCGCGACGGCCAATTTCCGCCGGGTTCAGCACCCCGCTGGCCCGCAGCGGAGCCGTAAACGTGGTGAATTGATCGACCAGTTCATCAATCGTCCGCTCTTTGGATTCTTGCGGGCCGATGACCATCCGC
Organism: Planctomycetaceae bacterium; assembly: GCA_021732785.1. GTDB lineage: Bacteria > Planctomycetota > Planctomycetia > Planctomycetales > Planctomycetaceae > DSVQ01. The sequence continues at coordinate 101,409 of JAKFUG010000027.1, read as the reverse complement.
AGGGCCTCCCATTCGCGGAGCATGGGATCGGGGATGGCGTGGTTCGCCGCGTCGGTTTGGAAGCCGAACGCCGACCGGACCACGTCCGCCAGGTCGTTCGGATCGTGTACCGCAGCGACTTCAAACAGGTCGCTTCTCAACGTGGTTGCAAGATCGCGCAACGGGGCCGGGTCGTTGCGAAAGATGGGGGCGACGAGTCGTTCGCGATCGAGCCGGGCCAGTTCGGTCTTGCGGAGATTGATGCGCTCGAAATCGGCCCGCGCGAGAATTCCGTCGGGGACATATTCTCCCAGGCGATAACGAAACGGTGCCCGCCAACTGCCGAGCACGCCGGCCAACAGAATCAGAAAAGCCGAACAGATCGCCAGACGGAGCAACACATCGACGTTGCGGAGATGACCGCTGATGCGGCCAGACCACTTCGTTGCAGCCGTCAACGTCGCGGCCTTGGCCGACCGCGAACGGCGTTGAGAAAACAAACGCATACAGGATCAGGCTGAAGGGGAATCGGGAAGGAGGGCATCCTCCCCATTGTGGGGGAACGTTTCCCCCGTCGGTTTTTCACTGCCAACTGGCACCGGGCCGACCGTGTGCCCATTTACGGCCGGTTGCGGACGGCCGACATCATACGCCGCCACGATCCGCCGTACGAGGGGATGGCGGACGATATCTTCTCCGGACAAATGGACCGTGCCGATTCCCGGCACATTGCGTAATCGGTGCAGCGCGTCGTTCAACCCGCTGGTAACGTTTTCCGGAAGATCGGTCTGCGTGGCATCGCCGGTCACCACGATCTTGGAGTGATGTCCCATTCGAGTCAGGAACATCAACATCTGCGTCGTGGTACTATTCTGGGCTTCATCGAGAATCATGAAGGTGTTGTTGAGCGTCCGTCCGCGCATGAATGCCAGCGGGATAATCTCGATGACATCGCGGTCGAGGTACCGTTGGACCTGCTCAAAATCGAGGATATCGCTCAGGGCATCAAGCAACGGTCGCAAATACGGATTGACCTTGGCCAGCATGTCGCCTGGGAGGAAACCGAGCTTTTCACCGGCCTCTACCGCAGGGCGAACGAGCACGATCTTGCGAACCTGTTCCTGCCGCAGCGCATTGACCGCCATCGCGACCGCCAGATAGGTCTTACCCGAACCTGCGGGACCCGCACAGAACGTGAGATCGTGCGTCCGAATCGTTTCGATGTACCGCTTCTGCCCGGCCGTCCGCGGCATCACCCGCCGGGCTTTGTGAAAGACTTCGATCGACGCATCGCCGGTCTCGTCCGGATCGGAGAATTCCATCGAACGTTCCAGAACGCGGTCGAATTCGTCGTCGGGAAGGAAGCCCTTCCGTTCGATCAACCCGCGCAGTTCCGAGAGGACTTCGGTGCCGCGCTCGACTTGCGCCGGCTCGCCCCGAATCTGTAATTCTTCGCCGCGGAGGACCACATCGATGTGCAGCCGGTCACGCAGTCGCCGCAAATTGCGGTCGCGTGTACCGAGCAGACTGCGAACATCATTTTGACTGCGAAACCGAACGGTGCCGTCGGACATACGTCGTTTCACTCTCCACGCGAGAATTCGCGTTTTGTAACACTCGTCGGCCACGGTCGCCGACAAGGAACCCATCCAATCCTACAGTTCTGACCCGTGGGAGGAAATGGCCGAAATCGCCGATTCCCCAAGTTACCGTGTCAAATCGGAACCGACACCTCGATCGGTCCAAGGGTTCACTACGACCGTTCGATTTCGCCCAACCGGCAAACTCGCCCTAATCGCCGCGGCAAAGTTCAACGCCTATGACGACCAACTCGACGGTAGCGGTTGTGTTCAAGTCACCGAAGATAACGGTTCGATGTTGCACACGCCGTCCATGAGGGACGACGGGCCATCGTTTTGTTCTGGGGGCAGGGATGTACGAAGCATTTTTCGGACTTCAACGGCGACCGTTCGCAGCGTCCCCCGATCCGCAATGCTGGTATGCCGGTGGGCCGTATCAGGCGGCGATCGATGAACTCGTGGTCTGCGCTGAACAAGGGCAGGGGATCGCGATGTTGGTCGCCCCGGCGGGTGCGGGAAAGACGATTCTCTGCGAACGCCTCGTCCGGGAACTGAGCCCGCGCTTCGATACCGTGCTGCTGCGGCACGCGACCTTCAATACGCGCCGATCCTTGTTGCAGACGCTCCTCTGTGAAATGCAGCAGCCGTTCGACAAGCCCACCGATCAGGAACTGCGGCTAGGACTGGCCCCGGTGTTGCGGCGATTACATCAACTCGGACGGGCACTCGTGCTCATCGTCGATGAAGCGCACCTCTTGTCCGAATCGTTGCTGGAAGAATTACGGATTCTGTCGGATCAGGCGCAAGAGGGGAAACCGCTTGTTCGGCTGATTCTCGTGGGTCAACCCGGACTGGAAGAAAAGCTCGTCCATCCGGCGATGCAGGCACTCAATCATCGCATCCGGGCGCAAGTGGCGCTCACGACGCTGTCACGACAGGAAACCGCGGATTATCTCGATTACCGCCTCACCTGGGCCGGCGGTCGAACAGACGAGCTGTTTTCCGCCGATGCAGTGGACCTCGTCTGCCAGGCGGCGGATGGCTTGCCGCGCTGCGTGAACCAATTGTGTGATCACGCCTTGTTGCTGGCCTACGTCGCGGAAAAGCAACCCGCATCCGCGAGTCATATCACGGCGGCGCTCGATGATTTGAAACATCTCTCACTGCCGTGGAATCCCATTTCCGAACGGTATTGGGAATCGACGACAAGTTCGGCAATGGCCGATGATGTCGAATCGCTGCCCGCGGTCATCGACGAAGAAATCCCCGACGATGAATGGACGATTCCCCAAGCCACGGCGTTCATTGCGTCCGCGGAATCATTCGACGAAGAACCGACCGCTTTGCCGGTTTATCGGCTGAGTGCCCAACTCGAATCGCCCGCGCCGGACATGGGCGAAATGGTGATCTTCGCGGCGGCCACGCCCCCCACTTGGGATAGCGGACGCGTGCCGTCGCCACCAACATCACAGGCTTTCGTGATGAATGCCGACTCGAGCGGCTTCGTGGAAGAAGTTGTGATCGATCGTTACACCGCGCTCGATGCCGGTTTGACGCCGCCAGAGTCGCCACCCCCCGCGCCGGTGATCGAACCCGTTGTCGAACTTCCCGAACCGACGATGCTGGTGCGCCACGCCGACACGCCGATCCCGGCATTTTTCCCCGATGCAGAAATCAGTTGGAATACCGCCTTGGCGCGGCTGTCCGGTGCGAACGAAATCGCGGAACGATTGGATGCGGTTCAGGAAGTTTTGAACGCAGCACAAGGTGATGACAGCGAAATTTCGGTTAACGAAGAACTTGCCGACGTCTGTCCGACCGGTGACCGCACCGCGGAAGATCAACTCGGCACGACCGTACTCGAAATCCTGCACGACACGCAGACCGAGTTCGTGCTCGATGAACCGGCCTCCGAAAGTGCGGTCTTCGAGTTCGGCAGCGATGATGTCCCCGCCGCAACATCGAACCTTCCGGGCAGCCAGGTGACACCCGAGCCGCGTCGCTATCGGCACCTCTTCACGATGCTCCGCCGTAAACAACAGGGACGGGCGTAGCGAGCGTGTCAGTGGTCCGTTGTCAGTGGGGAAGAAGAGTCTGTCCGATTGCTTTAACAACGGACAACTGACCATGGACTATTGACGCTTTTGAATCCACGCGTGGAATTCTTCTTCGACGCCGACGAGGTCCTCGTGGCCTAAAACCGCGGCGAGCGACCACCCGGCGGTGGGGTCGATTTCGTGATTTGCCCGGCTTTTGCGATAAAACGCCGTCAGGCGACCGCGCTGTTGCAGAAACAGGCACAGGGAGCGCGCGATGGCATAATTGAGCGCGGCTTGCGGACCGCTGAATTCTCCCGTGATGAAGTTTTCCAGCGGCGGCAGAGTCCCTTGCTGGAACCGTTCGCGCAGCAATTCGCCGCGCCAGTTTTGCAGGCCGATCAACTGCAAGCCGTCTTCAGAAAACTCGCTGTCTTCGTGCAGCGATGCCAGGCCTTCGTCGAACCATTCCGGCATGTCCGGGAAGTCGACATGCGCCAGCGCGTGCGTCAATTCGTGTGCGAGCGTTCCCTCGCCGGTCGAAAGGTTGAGGACCAGCCGCCGGTCCGCGCGGGAATAAATCCCGGCGTATTCTTTGCGGCCCTGATGTCCCAACTGCGTCACGCACTCTTCGTAGGCAGCGTCGGTGGTGGCGATCAGAATGGTGATCGGTTCCGACGGCGGCGTATCGAAATAATCGACCTGCAACGCCCGCGCGGTGGGGATGACAATGTCCCGCCGCCAGTGCTCGATTTCCTCAGCCGTCGCGTTACTTCCCAGAATAAACGGGACGGCGACGACCACGGTCCAGTCGTCGGGAAGCAGCCGTCGGGTGTCGTCGGCGAGGGTCGCACAGCGCTGCTGGAAAGGAGCATCGGACGGCAGCGGGGGCAGAATTGCCCGTTCGGCACCGGCGCGCACGGCATCCAGGCTGCCCGGTGCGGCGACCGCGTAGCAAAGTCCGATCAGAACGATCGGGCCGAGCAACAGAATTCGCGCATGCTCCCCCATTTCGCCCTGCTACAGAATCGGAAAATCTTCGTTAATTCGCCTTCCTGTCTCATCGAAGCGATGCGCACTCCGACGACTTCGTCAATCGAGTTTAGTTTGCGGACGGGATCGCGGCTGAAGCAAAACATCTTCCGACTTCTGCTTTTGCGAGGATTGTTCCCCTGTAGGGGGGCTGATACCATCCAATCCGCAAAGTCGCGGCCGGGGGCTTGGCAACTCCTCTCCCGGCAGAGCGAGGATGCTCAACGATCGCCTCTAAGTTGATGATGGGCTGTCAGATATGAATTCCACACTTTACCGACATTTGGGTGCTCATCCGGACGTTGTCGATGGCATCGCCGGGACGCGGTTTACCGTCTGGGCACCCAATGCTCAGGACGTTTCCGTCATTTGTGATGGCAATGGCTGGACGCACGGCTCGAACCCGCTCAACTCCAGTGATTCCGGCGTCTGGTGGGGATTCGTGGCCGGCATGCTCGAAGGGACCGCCTATAAATTCAGTATCCGTTCTAACACGGGGCAATTGCTTCAGAAGGCGGATCCCTTCGCCTTTTATGCCGAACTGCCGCCGAAGACCGCTTCCGTCATTTGCGATGTCCGGAATTACGCCTGGACCGATGACGAATGGCTTCGCAAGCGCGACACTGCCAATTGGTATGAACAACCCGTCACGGTTTATGAGGTCCACCTCGGCTCCTGGAAGCGGCCGAAAGATGGCCGTCAGTACTTCAACTACCGCGAATTGGCACCGATGCTGGTGGAATACGTCCAGGAATTGGGGTATTCGCACGTCGAACTGATGCCGATTACCGAGCACCCGTTTGATGGATCGTGGGGCTACCAGACGACGGGTTATTACGCCCCGACCAGTCGTTTCGGCACGCCCGACGACTTCAAGTTCTTCGTGGACTACTGCCACAAAGCCGGCATCGGCGTGATTGTGGATTGGGTACCCGCCCACTTCCCGACCGACGGGCATTCGCTCGCTTCGTTTGACGGCACCTGCTGCTACGAACACGCCGACCCGCGGCAGGGCTTTCACCCCGATTGGGGCACGTTGATCTTTAACTACGGCCGCAGTGAAGTCCGCGATTTCCTGCTGTCGAACGCCCGCTTCTGGATCGACGTTTACCACATCGACGGTCTCCGCGTGGATGCCGTCGCGTCGATGATCTATCTCGATTATTCCCGCAAAGCCGGGGAATGGGTGCCGAATGCGTTCGGCGGTCGCGAAAATCTGGAAGCGATCCAGTTCCTCAAGGACATGAACACGCAACTCTATCAGGAATTCCCCGGCGTGATGATGATCGCTGAGGAATCGACCTCGTGGGGCGGAGTGTCGCGACCGGTCTATACCGGCGGTCTCGGCTTCGGGATGAAATGGGACATGGGCTGGATGAACGACACGTTGCGGTATCTCCGCCGCGAATCGATTCATCGGTCGTTCCATCAAAACGAACTTTCTTTCCGGATGGTGTACGCCTTCACGGAAAACTTCGTGCTGCCGCTGTCGCACGACGAAGTCGTGCATGGCAAACGTTCGCTGTTGTCACAAATGCCCGGCGATTACTGGCAGCAATTCGCGAACCTGCGGCTGCTCTACGGTTATCAGTACACGATGCCCGGCAAGAAGCTCCTCTTCATGGGGGGCGAGATGGGCCAATGGCACGAGTGGAACCATCAGTCTGAAATCGATTGGGCGTTGCTGGGGCATCAACATCACGACGGCATCCGCCGAATGGTGCAGGACTTGAATGCCATCTACCGACGTGAACCGGCACTGCATCAGTCCGATATGAATTCCGACGGCTTTGCCTGGATTTCGTGCGACGACTGGCAAAACAGTGTCTACGCGTTCTTGCGCCATTCCCGCGACAAGAAGGAAACCGTAGTCGTGGTGCTGAACTTCACTCCGCTCCCCCGGCACGACTACCGGATCGGCGTCCCCAAAGCCGGTTTCTATACTGAGATTCTCAACAGCGATGCTGATCATTATGGCGGCGGCAACGTCGGCAATGCGGGCGGGGTGTACTCGGAACCCGGCAACTGCCACGGTCATCCGCAATCGTTGTCACTCACAATTCCGCCGCTCGGAATGCTCGTGTTGAAAGCCGTGACCGCCCCAACGCCGGCACCCGCTCCAAAACCCGCCGCGAAATAACCAAAACGTACGGCGGCAGCTTACGTTCTGTGAAGTCTTGCGTGCTGTAACTAACATCTGTGAAAGGCTTTCGGAGATGGAATCCGAATGGTCTTCACGTTCCTCGGCCCGGATGTACGATTCTGATGAAGCCGGTGAATTCATTGCCGTTCTGCAACGGCAACACCGCTCGATGGGATCAACATTCAACTCCGGAACGGGGCCGATCATGTTTCGAAATGCAGCGTGGGTGAAGTTCGTCACAATGGCCGCCATCGTGTGTGGAAGCATCGGAATCACGGACGTGTCGGCCGCCGGTCGGGTGCCGCAACGCCACGGAACGCAGGGCATGAGTGGCGGCTCGAACGGCGCGGGACAACAGCAGCAAGCCGTCAACCGCGTCCGGGCCCAGGCCGCGCAGTTGCAGGCTCAGGAACATGCCCGCTTTGTCGCCAAGCGCCGTGCGGCCGCCATCGCGAAGGGGAATCTCCCCGGAGCAAAATCGACGACGGCGAAGTAGTCCGCGAACAGAAGAGCGTTACTTGGCTGTCAGATCGATGCCCATGTCGCGGAAGAGGAATTTCATGTCCTCCCACACGTCTTTCTTGGCCGGGGGATTTCGCAGCAAATACGACGGATGATAGGTGCAGAGAACTTTCGCGCGACCGTATTCGTAGAAGCGGCCGCGGAGTTTTCCAATGGTGAGTTCGGAACTCAGCAGATTCTGTGCGGCGCAACTCCCCCAGCACACAATGTAATCCGGATTGACGACCGCGATCTGTCCGTCGAGCCATTCGCGGCAGTTCGCGGCTTCCTCCGGAGCGGGAAGGCGATTGCCCGGCGGACGACAGCGCAGAATGTTGCAGATGTAAATGTCTTCCCGCTTCAGTTTGCACGCGGCGATGATGTCGTTGAGTTTTTGCCCGGCTTTGCCCACGAACGGTTCGCCCTGGGCATCTTCGTCGGCCCCCGGCGCTTCACCGATGAACAGGATCTTCGCATTCGGGTTGCCGACGCCGAAGACGGTCTGGGTTCGTGTTCGCGCGAGTTCCCCGCACTTGGTGCAACCAGCGACGCAGGTTTTCAATTCTGCGAGACGTTTCACCCGATCTTCCGGTGACAAGTCGAGCGGGACGAACGGTGCTCGTGGAACGGCAATAGGAGCGGCGGTGGCACGGCGAGGCAACGGTTCATCTCCGACACTGGGGCTAAACAACGGACGGGGAGCCGCGGCACGAGGGGCAGCCGGCGCGACAGGACGAGTCGGTGCGACCGAGACTTCGGCAGCCGGACGAACGGGGGGGGGAGCCGGCGCGATGCGTTGCCACGTGGACACGCCACCGCGTTTCCAGCTTTCCAGCAATTGAATCGCCGCCCAACGCCAATCGTCGGACATGGCGGACCTCGCCCGTTTGAGGATACCGTCTCCCAGAGACATTCTCTGAAATCCGCTTCGAAGCATGCCAAGAACGGGCGGGATTATCCACTGGTCGAACTGACGGGTGAGTGATCACCAGGACGGTGTCACTTTCCGAAAAAATCAGCCTGTTCTCGACTTGCGCGGCTGCACGGATGGGAGCCGGCTGATATTATCAAAGATCGAGCTTGAAGTTCACACGGAAGGTGGCAGAGGCTGTCCTGGGAGGTCAGCTTATGAGGGAGCATCCGATGAGTCCGCAGTCCGCACGGCGCGATTTCCTGAAGCAATCCACCGCGCTGGGAGTCGCCTGGTGGGTGGGATCCTCGAGCGCCGGCTGGACGCAGCCGACATCGCCCCTCGAAACGATTCGCTTCGCCTGCATTGGCGTCGATGGCCGAGGCCTCAGCGATCGTGACGATGCCGGTCGGCACGGCGAAATTGTGGCCTTGTGCGATGTCGATTCCGAACGCCTCGATAAAGCCGCAGCCCGCTATCCGAAAGCGAAAAAGTTCACCGACTATCGCAAGCTGTTCGACGAAGTCGGCAATGATTTTGATGCCTTTACCGTCAGCACTCCCGATCACACCCATGCACTCGCGGCGGTGCGCGGGCTGCGGATGGGCAAGCATTGCTTTGTCCAGAAGCCGATGTCGTACACAGTCGCCGAAGCGCGATTGATGCGGGAAATTGCGGCGGAAAAAAAACTCTGCACGCAGATGGGCAATCAGGGATCGGCATCGAACGGACTGCGCGAAGCCGTCGAAATGATTCGTCGGGGCGATCTCGGACAGGTGAAAGAGATTCACATCTGGACCGACCGCCCCAAATGGCCGCAGGGGCAAGGCCGACCGGAAAAACCCGAACCGGTTCCCATGACCCTCAACTGGGATGCCTTCCTCGGACCCGCACCGGTGCGGCCGTATTCCAGCGTTTACCAACCGTTCAAATGGCGCGGCTGGATCGACTTCGGTACCGGTGCGCTCGGCGATATGGCCTGCCACACGATGAACATGTCGGTGATGGCCCTGCAGTTGTTCGATCCGGTGTCTGTGGAATCGATGCCCGATCCCGAATGGACGGGCGATTTGCGGAAAGAAAGTTATCCCAAGTTCTGCACCATCAAGTACGAATTCGGGCCGCGCGGCAATCTGGGGCCGTGCACTCTCTACTGGTATGAAGGGGGCAAGCTGCCTCCGGACGAAGTTCTCGCGCCGGTCAAGCCCGGGGCCAGCGGATCGCTGGTGATTGGCGAAAAAGGCAAAATCTACTCCGATAACGACTACCACAGCACCTACACGCTGTTACCGAAAGAATCGTTTCCCGACGATTTCAAGAAGCCCGCCATTGTGCAGTCTCCCGGCCATTTCACCGAGTTTGCGAACGCCATCAAGGAAAACAAGCCCGAACTTGCGCTGTCGAACTTCGAGTATGCCGGCCGGCTGACGGAAACGGTCCTGCTCGGCAACATCGCCTTGCGAGCCGGGGGCAAGGTGGCGTGGGATGGCGTGAACATGAAGGTCACGAACAATCCTGACGCGCAGCAATTCGTGACCCGCGAGTACCGCAAAGGCTGGGAGCTTGCTTAGCTCCGTGAGTCAAAACCGTTCTACGATCTCAAGGCCCCGTTGAGCCCGCTCACGGGGCCTTTTCGTTCTTGTTGCGATGCCACATCGCAATTTCTACAGCGCGAACCGACTCCGACAGACCGTGGCATCGCGTTCGCAGAGTGCTATCGTCGTGGGAGTGATGCCCCCGGCGTGGATCGGCAATGGTTGCCGGTGACTGCGTATTAAAGTTGTTTCAAACGTTGCAGATTCGCTAGTCGGAAGAAGAGACCCGGCAGCAAAGTTTCGCTAATCAACCGGAACCACGCGGAGTGCGTGTTTCTCCGGGCGAACGGGGCATTCGTCTCCAGAAGGATTTACCAGACGATTGTAAGATTGTCGCATGCCGAAGACCAATGGGGTTGACGGCCAGAGGAGTAGGATGACCCATGCGCGACCTGAAACGGTTTTGCCGTCAGTCGATCCCGATCACGATGATCACGGGAATGGTATGGGCAGGGATGCTGTTTGAAATCCGGGCCGATGACCCGGCCGCGGAGACCGCCCGTCGCAATGCGGCGGTCGCGCTCAACTACAGCCGCGCGTCGTTTCACCGGATTCGGCGTTATCCGTCGATGCGCGTGCTGATGGAAGAGCAGGAGAAGATCCTCAACCATTTGAATCTCAACGGCATCGCTGACGAAGAAGTCGTCAAGTTGTATACGGCGGTGCTGGATGAGATCGCACAAATCCAAGTGGGTGACCGCGAGAAAGAATTGCTGAAGGAAAAGTATCGACGGCAATTCAATCGCGATTTCACCGTGAACGCGCTGGCGGTTGGTGCCTCGGTGGCCACGGCGCAGTTTGGTGCCGCGGTGAAGACAGGGGCGACCAGTTGGTGGGACTATCGCAATCAATCGCAGAATCGCGAACTCGATGCGTGGAAGATCGAGAAGGATCGGATGACGCGGCTGACGTCGAAGTCGGCACAGTTTCTGGACGTTTCATGGAAGATGGCCCGCAACAAACAGATTCCTGACCGCTGGCTGGTGCGCGGCGATGATCTCGACCGACTCGAAGACGCCTGGCGGGAACCCGATCCCACCGTACGGCTGCGCGTGTTGAAGCGGATGGAACCATTTCTCGAAACGTATCCTCCGTACTGGTACTACGTCGCGCGGACACAACAGTCGATGGGGCAATTGTTCGCGTCGTCAGAGACGTACGAACAACTCGCGAAGCTCGGCAGCGGCCATTTCCGCAAGGACGATATGCTCGCCGCGGGGATGGCGAACCGGGCCATCATTCAAGCGTACCTTTCGCAGCCGGGCGCGGTGGAATCTGCCAAACAAGCCTTGGCGTTCTCAACCGATGTGTGGGAAGCCAACTTGCTGTGTGCTTATGTGTTGAAGGACCATCGTGAATACAGCATCGCCGAAGACGCGATCCTGCGCAACCTGGATGTCGACTTGGAAAAATCGCAAAGCCAGCAAGCGTTGGTCGGACTCTATCTCGCCTCCGGTGAGCAGACGAAGCTCGCGATTCGGTTGTCCGATCCGGCGAACGTGCGGGAGATCCCGGCGGCGCAATTGCTGATGTGCGCTTCGAAGTTGGGCGATGTCCGGACGCCGCCGGCGGTGGTGCAGGCGTTGCAGCGAACGCTACAAATCGCGCCGCGGTTTAATCTGGGACGCGACGATCTCGTGGTGCAATCAACGCCGAACTGGAATCTGCAACAGGCCCGGATGACGCTGGTCTGGGGCGACAAATCGTTCGATGCACCGCAGTGGAGCCTGCACAACAACCTTGTGCATGCGACGTTTGAAAACGTCGCCGAGTTCAGCAACGGCTTCGGCACGAGCGGGGAAGCCCGCGATGTGACGTTGACGATTGAGTACGCTCAGATGGCACCCATCAAGCTGACATTGCAACTGGAGACCACGAATCCCAACGCGGGGGAGGGGGCCACGCCGTCAGTGCTGGCGACGCGGCGCTATCCCGTGTATCACGTCGCTTCACTCGAGCAGGATCAAACGCGTCTCACGTTCCATCAGGGAACCTTGAAAGCCACGGCGGCACAAGCGGCACCCGCACTGAGTGCGACCCCCGCGAACATCGAGTCGCTGTCGCAAACCTTGCCCGCGGGACAAACGACCTTGAAACCGGTCAATGTCGAGTTGTTTCTGATTACGCCGGAAATCGAAATCCCCGTCGTTCCGCCGAAATAACGCGACGCCTTCACAAGCCCGACGCGCCACAACGCATTGGATTGCGGTGCGTAAGTTCAATTGCAAGAATTCTTTCCTGTGTGCCACTGGCTCTGCCAGTGTGAATTGTCGCAATGACTTGCGAAGAAAAGACACTGGCAGAGCCAGTGGCACACGGCGATTCAGGCTTCTGAGAAAAATGCAAACGCGGGCGGATAGCCATTGTTGCTGTCCGCCCGCGTTCATTCTGCAAGGAGATTTCATCATCTAGTGATGATGGCCACCTTCGCCGTGGACGTGGCCGTGTTCGATTTCTTCTTTCGTCGCGGCGCGAACATCGACGATTTTGACGTCGAAGTGCAACGTCTCGCCGGCGAGGGGATGGTTCGCGTCGATCGTGATCGCCTCATCTTCGATCCCGATCACCGTGACCATCCGCGGACCTTCCGGCGTGTTCGCCTGGAACTGGTCGCCCAGTTCGACCTCATCGGCACCGGGAAAGCGATCCCGTTCCACTTCGGCCACCAGCGATTCGTCGTACTCGCCGTAACCATCTTCAGCGGAGACGACGACGGTGAAGGCCTCGCCCGCGGACTTCCCGGTCAGCGCCTCTTCCAGTCCGGGAATGATATTGTCGGCCCCGTGGAGATAGACCAGCGGCGAGCCGTCTTCGGAGGCGTCCAGGACATCCCCCTCGTCATCCTTCAGGGTGTAATCGATGCTGACAACGGTCTGGTTGGCCGCTTTCACGGTGAGAATCCTGATTCATCGGAGAACAGAGAAATGATCGGGCCGAACAAGGGCACCTATTTTCGCCCCCCATTCTGGTCAGATCGGATTCCGACCGGCAGTCCCCCGTCGAGATTTCTCGCGCAATTCCGCGAAGTTTTTTCAAGCCCCACGAGGCGGTCCGAAAACGATTTCCGCCCGTTCAGAACTCACGGGCCGGGCGGGAACGTCTCGGTTTGCAACGCCATTTCGCTTACGGGGCCGCGGGCGGAAACGCATTCTTCGGACAACACCGGGCCGGGTATCGGCAAATCGGGCTTTCGAATCCGATAAAGAAGCCCTGATCTTTCGGGTCGTCCGTGGCAATCGTGCCAATAATGATGGGAATGCTCGCCATGAAGTCGCTCACATCGAGCGCCGTATAAACGGGATTGCTCGGGGACATGATGGTCACTTCATAAGACGGAATGCTGAAGACGCAACCAATGATGGGAAGCGAAAAGAGGCAGATATCCGTTTCCTCAAATTCCCCGAGCACCAGGCCGTACGTAGAAATAAACGTTCCGTCGTCTTCAAACCGGTAACAATCCCAGTTACCGAAAACGTTGATGAACTCCAGCGTGGTGTAGCTTTTACCCGTGGGGTCAGCCTGGGCGGGTGTCGGATGGGCCACACAACACGCGGCGACAACCGTCAACAAGGCGACACGAGCCAGCTTTGAGTTCATCAGTCCATCTCTTTCATGAGTGCGCGGGCGGGCAAATCCGTTCGATCAATCACCATTCTCAACTCGGATCCGATTTCGCGGACTTCGTTGCCCCCGAATCCGCAGGCGGTGCCGGAGCCAGCAACTCTTTTACAACATCGGGGTGATCGGCCGCCACATTTTTTTCTTCGTTCGGGTCGGTGGGAAGATGATACAGGCGAAGTTGCCGATCGCCGGCTTTCGCGGCTCCCTTCCATTCTCCCTTGCGGACCGCCTGCGCCAAGCCGGTGCGATCGGTTTCCCAATAGAGCAAACGGTGGGAATGGGATGAATCTCCCTTGGCAATGGAAAGCAGCGACTGCCCGTCGGTGGCAGTCACACGGCGGGTGGACTGAGCGATTTCCAGCATCGTGGGAAAAACGTCCCACGCGGTTGTGGCCGCATTCACTTCCGCACCCGCTGTGATTTGCGGACCGCCGACCATCACCAGCGGGACACGCAATGCGTCTTCGGTCAGCAAGGGTGAGGTTGCGGATTCACGCCCGGACAACGCCGTGATAAAGACACACGTCCGCCGATCCATTCCCGCCTTTTGCAGACATTCCAACAGACGATTCACAACACTTTCCGCAGAATCGTCGGTGGCAGTCGATGAAATGTCGGCGAGTTCCGGCAATCGCACCTGCAGGAAGAACGGCCGCGACTCAGCCGCGCGGTTGGCGACGAAGCTCTCGATCTCGACGGTGAGCAGTTGCCACAACGATGCGGACGGATTCGCCTCTTCATTCGCACGGATCGACATTTTCGTTCGCGACGTCTGTAAGACTTTGGGAAAGTGCGGGACGTTGTTGCTGGCCCCTTGCCAACCGGTCCAATCATCAAAACCGGTGTCCAGCGGTGCGATGCGGTCGTGCCACACGCCGAGGAATCCGGTGGCATAACCCGCTTGCCACAGCGCGGCGGCCACATTCGGCTCGGACTCGCGGAGTTGGAACCGTGCTTCTTCCGTGCGAGCGCGTCCCGTATTTCGTCCGGTCATCAAGGTCCACCAGCCCGAGGTCGGCGATTCCCCCCCCGCGTAATGCTGTCGGAAGTTCATGCCCCGCTGAGCAAGGTCGGCAAAGAGTTTTTCGCGGGGAGAGTCGGCGTCATCGATCGCGCTGGCTCGATCGAATGTCACAAGTACCAGATGCGGAGATTGGCGACTTTCGCCGATGCGGACTTGCCGCTTGAGTTGCCGGAGTGCCTCCCGATTCTGCCGCTGCGTCCTGGTCCAGATGGTACCGGCCTGGTCCAGAGAATCCATCAGTGACGATTGGGCATCCGCTTCACCCAACAGCGGCGATTGAGCGATTTGTTGACGCAGCGTTTCGATCAGTCGACCGGTCGGAGGCTTCTCGCCAGCCGCAGGGACGCCGCGCACGTCTTCATCTGACGCGATAGATGCCGGGACCAGCGGTTCATTCGGCACTGCCGTTGCAACCGGTGCGATTGCCACCTTGGGCGCACGCGGCGTCGGACCACTGCGGGCATAGCCCCATACGATCAGTCCGCCAAGGAAAACAACCGTCCACGTGGAGATGGAAAGGTGCCACGGTCGCGCTGTCAAAGTCGTGTCGTCCGGCATGCAGAAGTCCTCGTTTGGCTGAATCCGAGCGACGCAACTGTGATGCCAACGAGCGGGCGAACTCCACGAACAACGATTGCACCGAATTCCGCGGTCTCCGACGGGCAATTTCCGCCGATTTTCGCCGACAGCGGAGAGAATTCGATGCCATTCCGCTAAACGTCCGAACTCTTTTGATAATCACCTGAGACTTCCTCCTCCAGCCGACGGCATCGCGGAACGACTTCGCCGCACGCTTAGGAAACGATTCATGATTGGTCTTTCCCTTCTGATTTTTTCGGTTCTACTGGCGGCACCGCCAACGACCTCCAGCCTGAGCGTGAGAACGGCAGCGACCACCACTCCGGCGATCCGGACGGTCTCGACCACGAAGGCGCCCATCGCAAAAACGCCAATCGCCAGCACCCCGGGGCGACAATATACGTCGACCATTAAGGCTCCGTTGCGCACCGCGCAAGTGCCTCCCAAGCCGCAACTGCCGCCGCAACCCGAACCGTTGCGAGCCCCGCCGCTGCCTCTCGATGCGGCTCCCCATACCGCCGATCCGTATGCCGCGCCGCATCTCGCTCCGCCGCATGGACTTGTCCCGCCCCCTCCCCCGGTGGGAGCGGACCCCGGGTATGGTGGTCCGGTGCTTGCCGATCCCATGGGGATGCCTCCGGTCCCAAATTTCGGGCCTGCTCCCGGACCGGGACCGGGGGAGTATGTTGATCCGGGCGTTGCGGGGAATTGTCCGAATTGTCTCGGATGCCCGTGCGGCGATGATGACGACGGGTGCTGCTTGTGCCGCAAGATCCCTCACCCCTGTAATATGTTCCCGCACTATGCTTACTACCCGCAGTATCATGGGCACTATTACTTCCGGCCCTACAATTACACGACGGTGTTCCAGCAACAGCAATGGGCGGCGGCGGCGGGAATCGATCCCCGCAACCCTTACTCCAACAAGATTTTCTGCATGGCGATGGCCGGCTTTGAACAGAATTATCGACCCGAGAATGCACCGATTGGTTCCGCCCTTCCCATCGGCAACGGTTTGCCTCAACTGGAAGAACTGCTGGCTCCGAAAACAACGCGGTAGTGAGTGAACGGCGACACGCGCGTCGTGTGCCGTAACGGGTTGCCCTATTTGTGACGAATGATATGACCCGTAACTGGTGCGGAATGGTGGTGTTGGCGGCAATCCTGTCGTCGACACTTCGCGCGGCCGATCCGGACGCCAACGGCCCGCCGCGGAAGCTGTTATCCGCCCCGATGCCCCCGCGGGAATCGGTCTCTCCATCGAAGACCGTGTTGAATCCTCCGTCGACTCCGTCGATGACGGGGGCTACCCTGAGAAATCAGAGCCAGCCAGCCTTTCACCGGGGATTGCTCCCCCTGACCGACTTGCTCGAACATCTTTCATTGGCCGAAGAAGCCGATGTGCGCTGGGTCATGTCGACACAGCCACTGGAATCCGCACCGTCGTCACAACTGCTGCTTTCAGCGGTACAACCGCGGATTGATGCCTTGCGACTGGCCGTGCGACGGATGGAAGCGTTTCGCCAACCGGCCGCTGCGAATTGGCAAGCCGATGTGTTGCTGGGGAAATATGTCCTTGCCGAAGCCGAAGAAGAAGCGGCCAAGCTATCGGGCGATCGAGGTGGCGAAGCACGGGCGATGCGGATCGAGTCCGCGATGGCGATCGCTCATTATCAGCAACGCGTGTTCGATGCCCGCATTCTGGGACATGCGACGTTACCCGACGTCACCCGTGCGATTTCCTTCCTGAACATCGATTCCACACGCAAGCGACAAACGCTGCAACGCGCCGTCGGTACAACACAGCGTTGGAACGCGAAGGGCGCAGGAATTGGACGTTCCGACCAGGTCCTGAATGCGTCGCTGCAACTGGCGTTGTGGGATGCCGAACCGCGGTCGCCGCAAGTCGATGAATCGACCGTGAAACGCGGGCTGACCGAAGCCGATCGGCTCACCGCCCAACTCTTTGCCACGCAACGAACTTACTATTCTCATGGCACCGCGACGCTGGCCGATCTGTCGCGCGCCTGGCAGACACGCCGGCAAGTTCATCTGTTAGCGGATGTCGTTGGTACCACATTGCCGGTCGCGAGTCCCGTGAGCTATCAACAGGACTTGCGCGAGCTGCATCAACTGGCGTCCGCGGTCCAGGATCGACGCGGCCGTCTTGCCAGCGATGTGGAATTCGTTCACCTGCTGAACCATCTGCACGCGGGCGATCGGATCGGCACGAAGGCCGCCCCATGACCGAGGCCGATAGGTTCAGGCGGATGTCCGACGACGTGACATTCCCAATGTCGGATGCGTGTCTGTAGACGTTTTCTGTGCGCGCGCGGCCCGCCAGCGACGATCGATGATGTTCAGCACAAATAGTGCAACAACACAGAACGCGGCGAACTTCGCGAGCCACGTCAAAAAGACGAGTTGATAGTCTTCCATCGTCTCCACCTCGGCGTTGACGGTGCCGTTACTCCAGCGGAGAACGCGCACCGGCTTGACGGATCGCGCCAATCTGGCCGATATCGCGGCCGTTCACCCACTCCGCGGTGAGGTTCGGGCTGTTGGTCGATTTCGCGGGCTTGCGCGTGCGGACGGCGATAATCACTTCGATTTCGTCGGCCATCGGCATTCCGGGCGGCACTTGATAAGTGACGCTCGGGTCACCACGGTGCGCGACCAGCGAGCCACGTCGGATGATAATATGGACGCCGGAAGTTTGGGCATCATACCCGCCGCCGTTCGCGCGATGGACATGCGGAACGAGAACACCGAGTCGGCGAATGGCCACCTGGGCAATGCGGTCAGCGATGTCATCGCCATCGCGGGGATCGTAGCTCGGTTCCCCCTGCGGATCGGTGAAACTCAACTGCTGCGAGAAGACTTTCGAGCCTTCCCGCGCGGCTTCTACGGCGGCGAACGACATCCCCTGTGCGAATGCCGCGTCGAAACACAACTGGAAAATGATATTCGCCGATAACGCGAGAATCGGCAGCGCGGCGATCATCTCCATCGTGACGACACCGCTCTGCCGAACGGCTCGGCGTGTGGTGCATCGATCGTCGGAAGAGAAACGTCGCATCGCGATGACTCAGCCGTCTGCAAAATGTCGACCCAGTCGAAGAACCGGGTTCATTCGACGCGTTCTAGAGCAACAGACGAATGGCAAATGCCAGGTCTTTCAACTCCGTCACGAGGGCATCGCGGACGACGGCGAGACCGACGATCACGCCCAGGCCGACGATCGTCGCCAGCAGCAAGTATTCGAGAACCACCGAACCGCGACGGCGCAGTTGAGCCGTGCGCCGACGTTGTTGTTCGCTTACCATCTT
This sequence comes from Planctomycetaceae bacterium, assembly GCA_021732785.1. Lineage (GTDB taxonomy): Bacteria > Planctomycetota > Planctomycetia > Planctomycetales > Planctomycetaceae > DSVQ01. Next base: position 83,080 of record JAKFUG010000027.1, on the reverse strand, counting down.
CAATGCCCTTGGGGTCATGGGACCGGAGTCGTTGAGGACTGCCGCCGGGACTTGGGGTGCGTCTCGGTCTGCAATCCACGTGTCCGTACGGTCGCAAACGCTATGCCGCGCGAGTCACGGCCGCGAATCCGGCCGAAGCTCCGCAAGGTCGGTGCGACCGGAACATTCTTGCGGGACCGTGCGCTAACCGGGAGTTTACAGTGACAACGCGGGTTAATAGCCGCTCATTCGTATTAAGCCGATGGTGCTGACCCTCCGGTCGGATTGCCATTCGGCTGGTCGGCATCGAGTGCAATCCCGCCGCGGCATGATTCCTGCTATTTCTTTTCTGTTTGCCGCAGGCCGTTGCTACTGCAGGAAATGAAATGTTCGCGGGTCGACTCTCGCCGTCAACAAAAATCCCTCGCACTCATGGTGTGTGCGCGGGGCAGGGTACGCCCCGTCAATCGCGACGGGGGATCGTCACGCTGGAGTTCCTCGGCGTCTTTCCGTTATTGCTGATCTTCGGATTGAGTGTCGCTCAGTTTTCGATGGCCTTTCGGCTGAACCAGCGCGTGGTGTTTGCCAGTCGGTATGGAGCCAAGCTTGCGGCCGAGGTGCCACGCGTGGGCAGCGTGAATGTCGGTAACTTCAACGACTCGCAGACGCGCGGAAATCTGAAAGCCCGGATTGATGCGTGGTTAGCCGCGTCGGGATTGTCACCGGCTAGCGAAGTTACGCTGGAACACAATGTCTGCGGTGCCACCAACGGTCTTCAGCGCCAGATCAGTGCCAATGCAGCAACAACGGCCCAACTCCCCTCGCTGCCGTCGGCCTGGCATGCGGACAATGTGTGTTATGTGCGGGTGACGGTGGCGGTTCCGGTTGTGCCGAATGTGCCGAACATGCTGAAGAGTTTTGGTCTCGATTGGTCCGGGGTGACGTTTCGGCATTCGACGGTGTTTCGCATGGAAACCGACAATCAACCGCCCGTTCCGCAAATCACCGTTTCGGAGCGTGACCTCCCGCAAGGAGTGAAATTAGCGCCGCCGAGTTCCACAACGAGCACCGATGGAAACGCCACCGGGACGTCGGCTCCGTTGCGGCTGGTGACATCGCGCGGTGGTCCGTTCGAGCTCACGTTGTCCGGCAAATCCAGCCACGATGCGGAAGATTCGCTTTCCAAAATGACCTTCAAATGGGACATGCCCGGATCGGCGCAGGGCTCAACGCGCGGGGCCTCCGTCCGGATGAAATTCAATGCGCCCAAGGACAGCACGATCGTGCAGAAGATCGTGACGCTTTCCGTGACCGATTCCTGCCATTGTTCTCGCAAGGCCGAGGTTCCCGTCGAATTGACGCGGGACCTGGCCCCGCCGCCGTCCTTGGATGATGGGCCAACGTAGTCGCTCTCTTCCGTTGCTGATGCACAGAAAAGTTTCGCTTCCAATAATGAAGCTCATGAAATCACCCCTCCGATGCTCGATCCGCCGCGCGGTGCAACCGCGGCGCGCGGCGGTACTGGTGTGGTTTGTCTATATCATTCCGCTGATGATGCTGTTGTTGTTCGCCTTAACCGACTACGGCATGACAGCCCGCACGGGGATTGAACTGAAGAACGCCGTAGATGCCTCCGCCCTTTCGGCGGTCAAAAGCTGGGGAAGTCTCGGACCGGCGGCGGCCTGGCGGGATGCCGCTGCAACATTCAACGGCAACGCCGTTCTCGGTACCAGTCACGCGCTCACCACCGCTGCGGCGGATCGTGCCTCCCCCGATTTTCTCGGAAAAGGGGCCGAAGTCGCGTTTGGCATCCTTCAGGACATCGGCGGTCAGCACGTGTTCCATCCGATTGGTCAGCAGGAAATGCGAAGCGACCGGTTGCAATCGCCGGCAATGAATCAGCTTGAAAAGACGATTGCCGGACGTGCCGGAACGCTGTGTGTTCGCATCCGCCGCAGCCTGGTCGTGACCGGAATCGGCGGCAAATGGCAGCAGTCGACGTTTGGTAATTATTCGGTAACCGCGGAATCGTTTGCCCGCCTTTGTCCCGACCGCGGCGTGCCGCAATTGGTACACGTCGATCTCGTTTCTCCCGTCGCCGGTTCCTGGGAAACTTTGCAATGATGTGGTGGAATCAATCCCGCGGCCGGATGTTTGGTCTCTTGTTGGTGCTGGTGTTGACGGGATGTCAGCAGTCGCCGCAACAGAAGCTGATTGGCCGCTGGTACAACGATGAAATGTCGATCCGCTTTCGGGCTGACGGGCGGGTGCTGCTCTTTTCCCGCAGTGGTCGTGCTGAAGGGCGATATGTTTTTGCGGAAACGCAGTCGAACAACGCCCTGTCGAAGGCGGAAAATCTCGTGCTCGATGTGATCCGCGACGGAAAGCCGCGACGCATGATTTTCGATGCCGATTTTCTCGGCGTGGATCGGCTGCGGTTGAGCGATCTGACTCCTCAAGCCCGCCGTACGACGGACCCGGCACCCGAATTCGCCATTCTGCGTCGCGGGGTGGAAGCCCCCGTGCCGGCCACCGTCGCTCGTTGATTCACCGCGAGTTGCCCGTTTCGATGCAATTTCGGGCGGATGATCCGTGCAATCGTTACAGCTTAACGTAATTGTTGTTGGTGACTTTTCCGACTGTAGCGGATCGTTCCAACATTCTTTGCGGTGCGGTTGCCAAGGTTGTGCCCAGCGCGACGGTTGTGCGCGCCGGTTCGGGTGATCCGCATTGATCCGGTCGTTCCTGAAACAGAATCCATAGCGTATGCACTCGATTCACCCGAATTAGGTGTAATAACGCATTTGTGGATCACGTCTGCGGCTGACCTCGCCGCGTCCTGACCCACAACCTGCCTTGATCGACACTCCCGACTGGAAATGGATTTCCAAAAATGATTCCGTTCCGTCCTGCATGGGCCTTTCGAGCCGTTGTCTGTGCGCTGATGCTTGCACCCGTCGGTGTGAAAGCGCAGCCGCCGGAAATCGGCTTGAAGCAGCGAGTGAATGACATCGTCGAGTCCGTCGTTTCGGCCGAGCTCGAGGTGAAGGTCACCAAGCGACGGTCGAAAATTCTGCGACTCAAGCAAGACGTCTTTCGCGTCGCGGTCGCCGATCCCTCGATTCTCGATTTTGTGGCCTTTGGCACCCGCGAAGTGGAAATTATTGGCAAGGAAACCGGAAGCACCACGGTCACCTTGTGGGCGGGTAACGAACAGGCTCCGCAGGTGCTCAGCATGCTGGTGACGGTCGTGAAAGACGACGCGGTCGATCAGCAACGACGGCTGGAATATGCCGAACTCGAATCGATGATCAACGAGTTGTTTCCGAACAGCCGGATTCAATTGATTCCCATCGCCGACAAACTCATTGTCCGCGGTCAAGCGCGGGATGAAATCGAAGCGACGCAAATCATGTCGCTGATCCGCGAAAATAACGGATCGGCGGCACTCGGACAGAATGGCGGCGGCGTGAGTCTCGCCTCGGGCGGCACCGCGGCCCAACCGTTCCCGGATGCGTCGCAGCTTCCAACTAGCAATGTGATTCAACTCCTCAACGTCCCCGGCGAAAAGCAGGTGATGCTGAAGGTGCGGATTGCGGAAATCAAACGCTCGGCATTCCGGCAACTCGGGGCGGATCTCGACTTTAACATCAATGAGTTCTTCCTCGCCTCGGCTCTCGGCGGCGGCGGGAATGCCATCTTCTCGGGAACGTTCAGCGACGGTTCGTTCAACCTCATTCTTCGCGCCCTGATGAACAACGGGTCGGCGAAAATTCTCGCGGAACCGAACCTCGTCACCCTCAGCGGTCAACCGGCCACATTCCTGTCGGGGGGTGAATTCGCCGTGCCGACGATCGTCGGTGTCGGTGGAGCCCAGGCGGCGACAACATCCTTCAAAGGCTTCGGAACATCGATCGCGTTCACACCGACCGTGGTTGACAAAGACCGCATTCGGTTACAGGTGTCGCCCACCTTCAGCACACTGAATCGGGACAACGCCGTCAACGGCATCTTCGGACTCGACACCCGCCAGGTCACCACGACGGTCGACATGCGGGAAGGACAGGTGCTGGCACTGGCCGGTTTGCTGCAGGAACAACAGAACGGCACGATCCGCCGCGTTCCGTTCCTGGGTGATATTCCCGGTCTCGGCGTCCTGTTCAGCGACAAGTCCATCAGCCGCGATGAAACCGAACTGATTGTCCTGGTGTCTCCCGAACTGGTTCATGCGCTGGATCCCGAGCACGCCCCGCAGATTCTGCCCGGCATGGAAGTGACGGAACCGACTGATAAAGACTTCTTCTACTACGGCGACATCGAAGGCCGTCCGAATTGCCATCACCGCGGGACCGTCTGGCCGTTGTATCGCAGTCGGTTGAAGCGGGCCGGGTACGGCGATTTGAAATCGGTTGAGAAGTCGCAGGAGTACTTCCTCAGCGGACCGTTCGGTTTCAGTGAATGAGACTTTAACAGTTCAGAACAAGAAGTGTGTTTGTGACTCCGCAACCAGACCATCCGCACCACAGTCGGGGATCGTGCCGAATCAACGGAACGAATGCTCGCCTTCAGGATTCTTCCCTCATGACTCCGTCCCGCGATTTGCAGAAATGGACCGCCGCCACGTTGCTCGCGGCGGCCGCTGGTTGTGTCGGCAGTGGTGACTGGAAGCGGACGCCGCTGGTGGATTTGCAACCGATGCCCGTGGGAACGCTGAGCGATCCCATCTGGCAGCAACAGGAAGAGAACGCCGAGGCGTCGGACTTCGTGGTGCATGAACACGAATGGGTCGGCAACTCGTCGACGCTCAATCCCGCCGGCATGGATCACGTCAAACAGATCGCGGCGCGACTCGGGGCGGCTCCGTTCCCGGTGATCATCGAACGGAGCAGCATGAGCATCAATCCGGCCTCGCGGCATCAGTTCCCGGTGAACGGGCACGAAGAGCTGGATATGGAACGGCGCGAGTTCATCTCCCGTGCCATCGGTGAGATGGGCGTGCAGCATCCCGATGAACGCGTGGTGGTGGCCCCGGCGCTGACGCCCGGCTTCCAGGATTATGAAGCCGAACAGGCTTACCAGAATGGATTCACCGGCCAGAACGGATTCGGCGGTGGGTTCGGCAATGGATCGAACGGTAGCTTCGGTGGTGGCTTCGGCGGCGGGGTCTTCTAAGGCCCGATCTCTTCGCCCCGATCACCTTCGATTACGCAAAGGATTGCGTCCATGCGACATTCCCTGTCTTCGACACGGATGCTGACTGGCTTCGTGTTGCTGCTTGGCGTCACGTCCGGTTGTGCTTCGATGAAGTCCATGTGCATGGATTGGAATCCGTTCACCGATCGCATCAAAGATCGCGAGAATCGTTACAATTTTGCTCAGGTCACGGAACGCACCGGAGACCATCAGCGCGCCGAACGGAACTACCGCACTCTGTGTGAGGAAGCGCCGAAGGATGCCCGTTATTGCCAGCGATTGGGCGTGGTTCTCGTTCGCGAAGGCAAAATGAAAGACGGGATCAAGATGCTGGAAAAGGCGCGCGATCTCGACAAGGACAACATCGCGATTCTCAACGACCTCGGCTATGCCTACACCGTGGACGGCGAATTCTTCGAAGCCGAAGCCGCACTTAGGGAAGCGATGAAAGTCGATTCTCGCGACGTTCGCACCCAGAACAACCTGGCAATGGTGCTGGGATACATGGGAAAGACCGACGAAGCCTACGAACTGTTCCGTCGCAATAACGATGAAGGGACCGCACGGAACAACATCGCCTACATCCATGCTCAGGGCGGCAACATCGATATGGCGGTGAAGGAATACAGCAAGTCGCTGAACCATTCGCCGGGGAACAAGCCCGCCGCGGAAGCCTTGGTGCAACTCAATACGCTGCACAAGAATCTCGCGGAATCCAAGCCGAAGACGCCCTCCAAGGTGCAGCTCGCCTCCGATCAGACGGTCGTCCCCGAGAAGAAGATTGCCGTTCGTGAACGGCCGGCTTGTGAGCCGCAGCAAGCGGAGCGGACGGACTTGGTTCAGTTGCTGGACGAAGTGGAAACCGACGCCAGCGAAGCGCCAGGCAAAGTCGTCCTGGGCACAGTGACGCCCGCCACGGCGCAAGGCCCGGCCTTGAAACAGGACGATTACGACTGGTCGTCGGTTCCGTAACACGAGTTGGAGATCGTGCAGCGACGGCAACCGCGCGCTACGGCCGGTTCAACAGTCCGCGATTGACGCGCACGCCGGACAAATTGTCCTGTTGTGCCGTGACCGATTCGGCATCGAGGACGCCGCCGGGTTGATGCGCGTCGCGGATGAAGTTTCGCAACTGCAACAACGGCGGTCCCACCAGCAGAATGAACACCGGCGGTGCGAGGCACAGCAACACCGGGAACAGCATTTTGATGCTGGTTTTGCCCGCCCGTTCTTCCGCCCGTTGACGGTATTGTCGTCGCATGCTGTCCGCAAACTCGGTGACCGCCGACGCGACATGGGTGCCGGTGCGCTCGGTTTGACTCACGAGCGATGACAGCGCATTCACGTCCTGCGCGTTCATCCGGCGGGCAAACTCTTTGAGAGCCTTCTGCATTGAATCGGCTTCGGCGTGACGCCGCACGACTTCCAACTCGACCGCGATATCCGGATGAAAGAACTCGACATCGCGGGCCACGCGTTCCAGGGAATCGCGCAACGGCAACCCGCCGGTGAGGCACATGCGAATGATGTCGAGCGCGTCCGGCAGCCCTTGTTCGATGCGTGCTAATCGCTGATTCGCCTGCCAACGCAGAATGAGTCGCGGAAGGAGATAGCACAGGGCTGCGGCCACCAGCGTGGCATTCAGAATAAATTGTGGCAGCGACGTGGTCGGGTCGGCAATCACCGCCGCAGTCCCACCGAACAGCAGTGTTCCCACGGTGACGGTATTGCGCGCAAACAGGAACTCGATCAACGCCGAAGAACTGTAGAAGCCGGCGCGACGAAGATCCTGTTCCAACGCATCCACTTCGCCGGTAAAGAGCGGGATCGCGCCGGCCATCGCTTTCCGAAAGCGGTTCGGTCGCGGATTCTGCGCTTGTACCGTCACATCGGCGATGTTGCGGACGCGCTGCCGTGCCCGGACGGCCGTGAGTCCCAGCGTTAACACCACCGTAAATGTGGCAAAAAACGCGACGTAGGTAACGAAGTCGATCCACATACCCGGCTACTTTCACCGCCATCCGCGGTTGAATGTTTCTCGCTTTATCGTTCCGGACGCAGCATCAGGAACACCCACACCAGTCCGATCATTTCCAGTACCAGCCCGAGCATCAGCAACATACGGCCGAGAGCGTCATCGAACAGTAAGTCCACATGTTCGCGCTGAAAAGTCATCAGGAACAACGCGGCCAAGGGAGCGATGGAGGCGATGATAATCGTCGACATCCGTCCGGCCGCCGTCGAGGCTTGCACCTGACGCTGGGCGGCGATGCGATCACGCACGACCGATGACATGCGTTCCAGTGTTTCCGATAACGGACCCCCCGCTTGTCGCTGCACAATGAGCGTGGTGACAAGGATGCGGATTTCGAGCAACCGTACGCGCGAAGCCAGCGACCGCAGGGTTTTATCGAAGCCGCGGCCCATGTTGAGTTGCTGGACACAGGTGCGAAACTCGTCCGCTAATTGCCCCGTCGCTTCATTGGCGACGAGTGACAACGCCTGTTCGGTGCTTTGCCCGGCTCGTGTGCCGCGGGCCACCATTTCGATGACATGCGGCAGTTGATCGCGGCAGGCTCGCAAACGCCGACCGCGGTGAATGATCAAACCGATGAGCGGCAAGCCCATCCCGATCATTCCACCCGCAATCCCCCGCAGTGGCTCATCGCTGTACAGCCAGAGGCCACCGCCGAGCAGCAATCCACAGGTCAGAAACAGCATAAAGACGGTCGGTGGGGAAAGCTCGGTTCCCGATTCCGCCACGAGGCGATCGAATCCGCGGTCGATTTTTTCAAACAGCGCCTGGCTCGCCGGCGAGCCATCGGCATTGTCCGGGGTGCGGCGCAAGCGGACGGTCGATTTTCCCGGAGCCACGGTCGCGCGGGACGTCATCGTCAGATCGCGCACGATCAGACCGACGGCTAACACGGCGAGCGAAATCGCTGCAAAGGCGAGCAGCGTGACTTCCGGAACTTCCACGATGATTCTTTTCGACTTGGAGTGCGGAACGACAGTCTAACCGCGACACGGAATGCGACGCCGATCAAACAACTCATCCGGCAGTCGAATGCCCGACGCGCGCAATCGTCCCAGACAAGTCGGTCGATAGCCGGTGAAGAAGAATTCACCCTGGGCAATGCCCATCTCGTCGACGCCGGTTTGTTCGAAGCCGAAAATATCTTCGAGGTGGAAGCCGCTGTCGCGAACGCCCACGATTTCTGAAACCTGCATGACCCGTCGCACGCCCCCCTTGAGTCGCGCGAGATGCACCACGAGCGCCATGCCCGAGACGATGTATTGCCGGACCACGGCGATGGGCAGATCGAATCCGGACATCGCCACCATCAGTTCGAGACGGGACAACGCATCGCGAGTATCGTTGGCGTGAATCGTGGTCAACGATCCTTCGTGACCGGTGTTCATGGCTTGCAGCATATCGAGCGCTTCACCCCCGCGGACTTCGCCGATGATGATGCGATCGGGCCGCATGCGCAAACAGTTGCGAACCAGGGCCCGCGGTGTGATTTCACCCACGCCCTCGTTGTTGGGTGGCCGCGTTTCCATCCGCACCACATGCCGATGCTGCAACTGCAATTCGGCCGAGTCTTCAATGGTGATCAATCGCTCGTCGTGGGGGATGTACTTCGCGAGGGCATTCAGCAGCGTGGTTTTGCCCGCCCCGGTGCCGCCGGAGATGAGAAAGCTCACCCGGGCATCAATCGCTGCGGCAAGGAATTCCACGATGTCGCGCGGAATGGATCCGGCATCGATAATGTCTTCCACCTGTAGTGGGCGACGACCGAACCGGCGAATGGAAAGCGTCGGTCCGTTCAACGCTAAGGGCGGGATGACGGCGTTGATCCGGGAACCATCGGGCAGACGGGCGTCGGCCATCGGGCTGACTTCGTCGATGCGGCGACCGACGCGCGACACGATTCGTTGAATGATCCGCATGAGATGTTGCTCGTCGGCAAACATCACATCGGCTTGTTCGAGACGGCCGTGGCGCTCGACGTAAATTTCATGCGGATGATTGACGAGGACGTCGCTGATCGCGTCGTCGTTCATCAGCGTTTCGAGCGGTCCCAGCCCGAAGACTTCGTGATAGACTTCTTCCAGCATTCGTTCCCGCAGGACGGGATCGTAACGCGGGACTTCTTCCGCGAGAATCTCCTGCGCGAGGGTCCGGACTTCTTTCGCCAGTTGATCTTTGGAGACGTGCGCGAGCATGGAAAGATCGAGCGCGTCGACCAGTTGCTCGTGAATGCGGACCTTGAGTTGCTGAAAGGCCAGTTCCGCGGGGTTGACGTCCGCACCGCGTTCGACGGACGAGAGTCGCAAAGTATGCGACTGTTGTGGCGACATAACCGGGGTGTCCGCGTGAGAGTGAGTCATTCAATCATGTTCGCTTGAAAGCGCCGGCTCAGCCGACGGGCCCGTGGTCATGTTCAACAGGCAGGAATTACCGGCCGGACGCCAGCACTTTATTGAGCACGCTGCCGCCCCGCACCTGCCGGTTGTCGATCGGCGTAATGCCGTGTTTGTTCGGTTCATGGGCGATCGGCGTCCGAATCCGTCCGCCGCGCTGCAGGATGCGGGCCCCTTCTTCCGGATCGCGCGCGAACTCGATCACCTTCTTTTCCGGACCGAGGAAGATTTCCATTTGCTTCGGCGGCTGGTTGGCGGGAAGTCCGAGCAAATCATCGAGCGTCACGCGCTCGGCATTGGCCGTCAGCAAATCACCGACGGTGCCGTGCGCTGTGCCGACTCCTGTGAGCATTGCCCCGGAGTCCACGTCAATCGGATGCGGCAAGGCATCGCGAGCATGGCTGACCGAACCGAGGTTGAACGGCAACAGACCCAGATTGTCGTCGCCGTTGCGCAGGGCGAGAGACAATTCGCCGCGGCCTTCAACCACTTTCAGCATCTTGCCCTGCTGCGGAGTGACCGCGAGCGTCACCGATCCGTTGGTGAGGCGCTCTTGCGGAGTCGTCGCCGACTGTCCGGGGACGACGTTGCTGTCGAGGGCCAGTACTTCTACTTGTTCGAGCAACGTCAACGTCACTTCCGGACGATCGCCTTCGGGCCGCGAACGGAACATCACGTCAACAATCGATCCCGGTGTGGCGAAGCCTTCCACGGAGCCGATGTTTTCGATCGGCACGGTGACAGCGCGATAACCGCGCTGTAGCCGTTCGGCGATTCCCGGACCGGAATTGCTCGAGTAAAACAGTTCGGGAAGGAACGGGTCACCCTTCTTGATGTTGGCCTTGACCCGACGGCCGGTGATCTGCGTGGCGTCGCGCATGAAGCCGACACCGGCATAGGCACTGTTCTTGTATTTCTCGGGCGACAAGCTGACGAGGGCGACTTCGTTGATCGTCAACGTTTGCCCGGGGATCAGGTCCATCGCCGCCGTGGGAACCAGAATCGATTGCTCCACCGGGGCCAGTTCCCGCAAGGGGGGCAGGCCCGGTTGTTTCAATTTCTGCCGGACCACGAAGGCGCCGCCGAGACCGATCAGGATCGCGAAGACCACGACCGTCATCGTCCCGGAACTAATCCGTGCCATTTCGACCACTCCGCTTGTCAGGTGAGAACACGATCACGTTGTCGTTGAGAATTCAGGACGGCGCTATGACTCGCCGTTTGGGAGTAAGGCGGAATCAGGAGGGCGGCCCGCGAACGAGGCCCTCCTGATTCCGAACTTCTCACAGGTTCGGATGGAATCCCGGCCGTTGTACGACCAGGATTCGATCGGTCATCTCTCAGGTCGGAGCACCAGCGAGACGCTCAGCTTGGCTGAGTGTCGATGCTGGCGGATTCCGATTACGTGTTTTCCGACGAGATGCCGTCGGTGCAGAGACGAACGCATTGAGCGCCGCCGGTCGGGTTCTGATCGTCTTCGGCGAACGCGCGTTCGCAGAAGTCGGCCTTGTCGTGGAAACGCACGCCTGCAGTGCTGGCGCAGTGTCCGGTGACCTGACCGTACGAGTAGCTCTGGTCGATTTCCGAGATCGCATCGGCCACGTCGGCCAATTCGATCACGACCACATCGCGGACCGTGGTGAGACCCACGATCATACCGATGACGGTGATCGTGGAGATGAGGATCAACTCCGTCGACACGACGAAGCCCGCCTCATCCTGCGCGAAGCGCTGGAAGAGTGACGTCACGAGAGATGCTCCTTAAACAACTGTGAGGGGGAACCGGGGAAGTGGTTCTCTACGAGAAACGTCCAACCGAGGACGCTCCGACGCAAGCAGAACCCGTTACGCATTTCGCGCGCCACACGCAGGTGATCGCCTCATTTTTTCGAGGACCCGAGGATTGGGGCGTGTCGATCGTGTGCATCGTGCCGTGTGGTTAGTCCTGCAAGGAATCGAACGGACGCAAAGTCCAGGGCCAAAGATCGTTTCCACGGGCCAAACGGTCCATGAGGCGACGAAATCGAGGTGCGTATGATCGAACCGGGAACTCGCGGTGTCTGGTGCGCCACCGTCGGTTAGCGCCTGCGTACCATCACCGGCGACAATCGAGTTAGCGCTGCGAAGGGACCAGCGCCGCATGCGGTTCGACGCCGTGCCACAGCGCTAATGCCCGGCCGACGTGTGTAAGAAACGGGTAGTACCGCGTCCATTGCTCCGGCGTGAGCCCATCGGTCTCGGTCACCAGCCAGCGCGTGGCCCGTTCGAGCACGTCCTCCGGCGGGAGCGCTTCCGGGGGAGCGTACGCCCACCATTCCAGCGCATGGCCGGTCATCAACAACCGGTCGGCTTGCGGACCGAACGGCCCATCCACCGGCACATTCGGACCATCCCGTTCCACTCCTGGCCAATCACCCCCCCACCAACCCTCCGCATGCTGCGATTTCACCAGCGCCGCCGTCGCCATTTGGAGATGTTCAATCACGCGCGTCCGCGTTTCGGGTGAAAGAAGCCTTTCGTCTTCATCGACACGCAACAGTGCTGCGAGCGTGTAGAGCCGATGTTGACCGAAGCAGACGCCTTGGATGAATCGTTGCCGCATCAATCGATCGGCGATCCGATCCCAGGTAATCTGCTGGCCTTCGGTGGAAGTCCAGACTTTTTTGTCGCCGAGATAGTGCAGGAAGACCATCGCCGACCACTCGTACTCTTCCTGATTCAGGCTGAATTGCCGCAGCGAAAGTTCGAGTCCGCGGCCGACGGTGCTTTCCCCGCGCGGCGTAATCACCGGGAAATCGACGGGCGTGCCAACTTCCGCGAGGCAAGCCAGCGTGTGATCGACATGGCTGGAGGTGGCATTCCCGGCGTCGGTGCGGAACGCGATGACAGCCGGATCACGGGTATCGGGCATGATGAACGGTTTCGATTTTGGTCCCCATGCGGAAGCAAAGGTCCGGTGATCGAGCAGCAATTCACGAAGTTCCGCGCCGGATAAGCACGCTTCATCATCAAAAACGGCGTCGGTGCCCCACAACCGCAGGGCGTGTTCGACGGAGTTGATCTTCGGATTCCGGCCGCGCAATCGCGGTTTCAGATGATCGAGAATCCGAGCCAGTTCCGCATCGGTCACCAACGACGGACGTTGATGCCGCGGCGTAATGCTGCGCGGCGCATTGCTAAGGGTTGGTAATTGGCGATCGAGTTGCAATCGTTCATAGCGCAATCCGGCATAAGCAGCACCACAAATGATGACGATCGCATGCACCAGCACAATCACCGCGCGCCCGCTTGCGCTTTGCCGAATCCCAGAGTTCGCGCTCATCGGTCCTCCTTTCCCATCGCCCTGTCGCTCCGCGACAGGAAAGCCGATGATACGTCAGTCTTTGGAAGCAAACGGCTTTCCTGTCGCGGAGCGACAGGGCTACGGGAAGGCATCACCGCCAACGAACTCGTTCGAACAGAAACCAACCCGACCTCATCCTCGTACACGGTCTTCCATCCTTGCAGGTGCGTCATTGTCCGTTCGAGTTCCGGTTGTAACGCTTTGCCGACGATGACCGTGTTGATGCGGTAACGATCCAGGCGGCGTTCGAGACCCCCGTCTGCCGTGGAAATCGCGAGATAATCGTTCCAGACGCGGTTCGGTAGCAGATGAATTGCGTTCGTCGTCGCCATCAATTGCAGTTGTGGCGGACCGTGACGCATCAGCCAATCGCCCCACCATTGGGGCGCCGCGACCATGCCGCCAACGGGATGTTCTCGTAGATACGTGGTAACTCCCAGCGGCGTGTCGTGACTGAAAACCTGTCGCGGTGGCCGGGGTTTGCCGCCCAGAATCGGCCGGCTGATCGGCGACAAGGCGAATGTCATCCACACGAATAGCACGGCAACGGCCGCTACGCGCGGGGACGGGAGCGTCCACCGTTGCCAGCGGGTGGATGCCAGCCAGCGATTCGCGATCTCGGCGAGATGCGGCGACAGCGTCCACAGCAGCACCGGCGCATACCAGGCAATCATTCGCACCCGGGCACACACGGCGGCGTTGAAGACGAGAAGCAACAAGACCTCCGCGGGGGTCATTCGACGATGACTGTGACGCAGCACCACGGCGGTGAGCACCCACGACGCGGCCATCGGCAGGCCTTCCAGCGAATTCATTTCCAGCGGGAACCATTCCATCACCGCGCGGAGATTCGGATGTCCGGGGAACGCGAGTGCATACACCAGCAGATCGATTCCATACGGATTGAGCACCGTGCCCGCAACGGCGAGTTCCAACCAGATCAGTCTTTGATGCAGGACCATGTCGCCGCGCCACAACCCGCTCCATCCGGCGACCATGACGACATCCATCAATCGTCCCAGCCATAAACATCCGAGGACTGCAAAACCCATCACAAAGGAGCCATGCAGATTTCCCCACAGGGCGAACAGACCAAAGATGCCGATCGCGGTCCGCCAGCCCGGACGGGTCCGTTTGGGATGATCGGCGGTCGAAATCAGCCAGAGCAGCGCCGCGAAACACAGCATGCCGAAGACTTCCGGTCGTTGAACCGCATGGCGGCTCCAGGCGATCGCGAACGTGGTCATCACGGCAAACACAGCGACCGGGGCATTGCCGCCACGGCGACGAAACGCACTCATCAACAAAAGCTGCGTGGCAAGGACAGACACCGCGAACAGGTGAGCGATCCATTCGACATCGCCCGACTTCGCCGCCGCGGCGAACAGCACCTGGCTTAACCATGCCGACGCCACCATTGGGACCCCTTCCGCGAGGGGCGTGAACGGATCTTCGGTCGGCAACTGTCGATGTTGCCAGATCCATTCGCCATAGCTGACGTGGCCCCACAGGTCGGAATGAAACAGCGGCAGATAGTTGTGATACATGAACAGCAGGCAAAAGCCCGCGATCACGAACAGTTGTGCGAGCGAAACACCGCGGCGAACCGGAGCGTCTTCAGAAGGCTCATCGGCGATTTCGGGTCGCGCCGCCGCGAGATCAGTTGCCCAAGGGGGGCTCTCTGTTTCAGCAGGAGGTGATAGCAGCGTGGTGGGCATGACGAGTATCTAAGGCGGGAAGGGAATGCGAAGTGAGCGCTAACCGCGCTCACGAGTTAGCGCGCCATGCCGAAAGTCCGCGATTGTCCCGAAAACGTTTCCCCGGCCAATCGGCCCGACGAACGTGGTCGACGAGATACGCCGGGCGGCCTTGCACCTGATCGAGAATTCGCACGACATATTCACCCAACACGGCGATTCCCAATGAATTCAGCGCGGCGAAGAAGGAGACCGCGAGCGCGGCGCCGATCCAACCGGGCAGAGTTGTTCCGATGAGCCAGAGTCCGATTGTCACGGTGGTACCAATCGCAAAGGCCAAGGTTGTGACAACCGCCGTCACGGAGAAGAGCGCCATCGGTACACTCGAAAAGCCAAACACGGCCGTCTTCGCGAGTCGCACGAGTTGCCAGAACGAAACCCGTGGCACGGCGTCATAGCGGCTCAACCGTTCGACTTGCACGCCGATTTGTCGAAAGCCGACCCAGTTCCGTAATCCGGGGAAGAACCGTGTCCGTTCGGGAAACGCGCGGAGATGATTGACGACACGCCGATCGAGCAGCCCGAAATTTCCGGCATCGGCGGGAATCGGGACATCGACCACGGCTTGCATCACGCGGTAAAAGGCGAAGAAAAGCCCCCGTTTCAGCAGAGATTCCTTGCGGTGTGTCCGAATGGCATAGACGACATCGTGCCCTGCCCGCCATGCCTCGAGAAAGCGGGGCAGGGCACGAGGATCGTCCTGCAGATCGGAATCCATCACGACGACAACGTCGCCGCGGGCTTCATCCAATCCGGCTTGCAACGCGGCTTGATGGCCGAAATTCCGCGAGAGTCGGACCGCAGTGACATCGGTCCGGACTCGCGCGGTGTCGTCGAGCCATTCGCCGCTGCCGTCGGTGGACCCATCATCGACGAACACCAGTTCGTACTCGTGTCCCAACGCGAACAACACGTCATGCAATTGTTCGACAAGTCGGGGCAGGGCTTCGACTTCGTTGAAGACGGGGAGCACCACCGAGACGAACGGGGGGGCAATCTCCCGAGGCGGTGACGCCTCGGGGGAGGGGAATTCGTCCGTCGATGAATGAGTCAGGGCCGTCATGCCGCGTCAAAATCCCAGAAGGTCCACCATTGGGTGTTTCGTCCATCTGCAAGCGGCATTCCGCAGGCGTGATTGACTCTGTCTCGCCGGGGGCGAAACGGGAAGAGGCCGTTGTGTGATGCCGGTTGTCGCGATTCCCCGTTCCTTCCGTGGATGTTGCCATTCTTCACCACGCGGAAAGCCTTGCTGTGACGGCCTATCGAAACTGTGGAACACCATTCGCGAAGGAATGAAAGGACGTGAACCAAGACTCGTGCTGAGAATCGACGGAAATGTTCATCGCCCCGACCAACGAACCCACGGTTCCTCGAGAACGTTCCGCGCCGGTTTGGATGCCGATCGCGTGCCTGCTGTTGTTGTTGATCGTGGCGGTGCCGCTGTTTCTGCGGATGCCACTCACCAATGACACGGAGGTGTACGATCTGCAAGCGGCCGGTTTTCGCGCGGGGGGCATGCTGTACCGCGACTTTCTCGAACCCAACCTACCCGGTGTGATTTGGGTGCATCTCGTGGTTCGCGGGATTGCCGGAGATTCACCGGAAGCCATGCGGCTGTTTGATTTGCTGCTGTTCTGTGTCACCTCGACATTGGCCAGCCGACTGGTGTTCCGCGCGGGAGGCGGTGCCGCGGCCGCAACGTGGACCGCCTGCGGCATGGCGGCGTTTTATCTGACGTGCAGCGAATGGTGCCACTGCCAGCGCGATGTCTGGATGCTCTGTCCGGCGCTCGCCGCGGTGTCGCTTCGTGAGGCGTCGCTCGGCGTGACTTATAGGAAAAATCGTTACATTCGGTCCCTATTGGAAGGGCTTTGCTGGGGAGCCGCGATCTGGTTGAAGCCCCATATTGTCGTACCGGGAGTGCTGGTGTGGGTCGTGAGTTTACGGTCGCTGCCACGGAAATCACTCATCATTTCCGATGTGTTTGGTCTCCTGACCGGCGGGTTATTGATGGGGGGGCTTGGCGTTTCGTGGATGCAATGGGCGGGTTGCTGGCCTGCCTTTTTGGAAACGCTGCGAGACTGGAATCCCGCGTATTTCCGAGCCGGACGGGCTCATTGGACACTCGCACGATATGTGGCGATGACATTGCGGCAAGGGCCGTGGAGTTTGTTGCATCTGATTGCATTGTTCATTACCGCACGGTTGCTCATACGGCGAATCCGTCAACGTGATGTTTCGTCATCCGCTGCTGTCGTGACGATGCTGGCTGCGTTGTATGTCGGCTGGATGGTGCAGGCGTTGTTCCTGCAACACCTGTTCGACTACATCCATGCACCGACGATTCTGCTCGCTTTGTTGTTGAGCGCCGTGCAGACGGTGCATGCCGTCCCGCAAAGAGGGTGGGTTCGCACCGCGTGTGTGTCGTTTGCCCTGTTGGGGGTGTGTGCGTCGCCGTTGTTGCGGTCGGGACATCTCAGCGCCTGGCCGGCGTGCTGGCAGCGAGAGATGACACCCGCACTCCGCGACCGGTTGGCGTACTTTCCGAATCCCGATCGGAAAGATCTTGCCAAGATCGCCGAGTACCTGCAAACCGAAGGCGTGACCGGCCGCGATGTCTGTTTCTACAACAGCGATTTTGTGTCCCTCTACCGGCAACTCGATCTGTTGCCGCCGGTCCGGTACACGTATTTTTTCGAGACGATCCAGTTCTTCCCGGAGCGCCGCCGTGCGATTTTGGACGAGCTGCAACAGTCACCGCATCGGTTTGTGGTGACTGATCTCGTTAGCGTGGGCATGCCGCGCCGCGATGCCGAAGCGGTGGGACCGGACGGTCCGTTACAGCCGCCACCGGCGTATCGCCGTGCCCCGCGGGAAGTCTATCCGTGGTCTTGTCCCGTGGTCTTTCGCGCCGGCACATACCTGGTGCATCGTGCGCCGACGGCGTCCAAAACCGCGATGAAAGACTGACATCGACGGCGGTTAGCACTCCGTTTCCGTGAGCGCTTCCATCAACCCCAACCGCTTTAATTTTTTGTAGAGCCCGACGCGACTGAGCCCCAGCGCGGCCGCCGTGCGTGTGCGATTCTGTCCGTGCGCGGCGAGGGCTTGTTCGAGAATCTCGCGCTCGCTTTGGGCGACCTGCTGGGCCATCGTGATGCGCGCAGGACTGACGATCTCCCGCAACGGTTCGGCAGCCCGTGCCTCGCCCGCCTGCAGCACTTTGGGTGACAAATCCCGCATTCGCAGCACGCGGTCTTCGCAGAACAGGACCAGCCGCCGCATGTGATTTTTGAGTTCCCGCAGGTTGCCCGGCCAGTTGTACCGTTTCAAGGCGGCGAGCAATCCGCGCTCGATTCCCTCCACCGGAATCGAGTGCTCGGCACAGCATTCGTCGATGAACTGCAATGCCAGCGGGGCCATGTCCAACGGCCGATCCCGCAGCGGCGGCAAGCGGAATTCCAGCATATTCAGGCGGTAATACAGGTCGCTGCGGAATTCCTCGCGCTCCATCATGGCATCGAGATTCACGTTCGATGCCACAATCAGCCGGGCTTCCGACACGCGGGTTTCCGTCGCCCCCACGATCTCGTATTCGCCGGATTCAATCACCCGCAGCAATTTGACTTGCTGCTTCAGATCGAGCACATCGATTTCGTCGAGCAGCAAGGTTCCGCGTCCGGCGGCCTGAAAACGGCCCATCTTGTTCCGTTCGGCCCCGGTGAATGCTCCGCGAGTGTGACCGAACAGTTCGCTTTCGATCAGATCGCCGGGCAACGCACCACAGGCGAGATGTTGAAAAGCCCGGTCGCGCCGCGGCGACCGATGATGAATGAATTGAGCGAGCGTCGTCTTCCCGGTGCCGGTTTCGCCGACGAGCAGGAGCGTGACATCGCGATGGGCGACGCGCAGCAGATCGTCGACCACCGGGAAAAACTCGGGTGTCCACGTGTTTATCCGGATCCCGCAGGCTTCGACGAATTTCCGCACGGGAATCGTTCGCGCCCGCACGGCGGACAACACCATCGGCAATTTTTCGCCGACCGATTCCCAGTGAATGGTCTCGTGATCGACGGCGAGGTGTTCGACGGCCAGCAGCGACAAGGCCGCAGCGACGGGTCGCGGATAGAAGTCATCGCCCACGGTCACCAGGTTCACCGCGGGAAGGGCGCCGTCGAGCAGTCGCTGGCATAACTCGGCGGTTTCCTGGTCAAAGTGCTTGACCCGGGAATCGAGCAGGAGTGTCGGCACGCGCTGTTCCGCCAGGAGGGCGAGCGCGTCCGCCGCCGATCCCGCAAACCGCACTCGCAACCCCGATCGGGCTGCCAGCCGACGTTCCAGTTGTTCGAATAACTCCACATCACGCACAAACGCGATCGCGACATCCGTCACAGGCAAGGGCCCTTTGCTCAGTGTGGTGAGTTCACCGCAGTTCATCGTCCGCGTGGTGGAAACGCATCCCGGCGCTGACGTCGTGATGTTTTCCGGATGCGCTTTGTTCCCGTGCGCTAGCGCAACCTCGGAATTGAGATCACCGAAGCAAATCGTGAACCGCGAAAATCCGAATTCAGCGCCATACCGTCGACGGTTGGCCGTTTTCTATCAGCGGCAATCAACCGCATTGCTGATCGTGAATGAAATCTGTCAGCGGCCGTTAACGATGGCGTTGCCAAACTTGTCAACACCGTAAACCTCCGCGCGCAAACATCTCCGGAATCTGTTTCCCGTCGGACACACGACCGTAACAGTTATGACAGTTATGAGCGTTTCGCGCACGAATGATTCATCGCCCCGATGGCGCACGAAGTGCAATTCAGTGATGTGCAATCGTGGTTTCGCGACGGCACCTCTTCCACACGGAACGACGTCGGCCGTCGCCGCAGGACTCAACGTGACGATGGTCAACTTCAAGCCGAACCGGTATCGATGGATGGAGCGTCATCAGCGATGGGTGGTCGCGAGCATCCTGATGATTGGAAGCGCCGTCGATGTCGCGGCACAATCGCCGCGGGTCACAGCGACGGTCACGCCCACCGCGGAGCGGGTTGAACGCCCAGGAAAGGCGGCGTCCTTACCGGCGACTGCGGAGGCCATCGAAGCTCGTCTGAAAAGCGACGTGACCTATTTGTCATCGGATGAGTTAGAGGGACGCGGGATCCGCACGCGCGGACTCGACCTGGCCGCCGAGTTCATTGCCGCCGAGTTTGCGAAAGCCGGGGTCGATACCTCATCGTATGGCGGTAAGCCGTTTCACGAATTTCGACTCTATTCGGCCAATCCCACCGGGTCGGTGCAATCGTTATCACTCCAGCGAAGTGGTCAGGGTGTTGAGCAATTCAACTCGGGCGAAGACTTCTCGTCATTGATGATCAGCCCTTCGGCGAACATTAATGCGCCTGTCATCTTTGCCGGATATGGCATTACTGCGGAGAAGAAGGGATATGACGATTATGCGGGTCTGAATGTCCAGGGAAAAGTCGTGATCGTTCTACGAAACGAACCGCGCGGACCGCAAGCGGATCTCGTTTTCAACGGCAGCGAACTCACCGATCATGCGTATTTACTGACGAAGATCGCGAATGCGCATCAGCACGGTGCCGTAGCGATGGTGTTGTGTACGGAGTCCCGCGGGTTGAAAGTGGGCGAGGATGGCGTCGCGAACTCAGTCCACGCCGATCCACTGTTGAATGTCGAACTGACGTCGGGGCTGGGGACCGAAACGCTGCCCGTAATCCATTGCCGCCGGGCTATCGTAGAACGGTGGATGCAGATGTCGTTGGGGAAACGGCTGCGCGATCTTGAGCAAACGATTGAGGAAACCGTAACGCCGCAAAGTATGACATTGCCGGGTGTCACGCTCGGTGCCAAAGTGTCGCTGACCAGACCGGGAAAGACGCTGCGAAATGTCGTTGCCACGCTGGATGGAATCGGTCCGTTGGCGAATGAGGCTCTGGTGATCGGTGCTCATTATGATCATCTCGGCCGCGGTGGTTGGGGCTCGCTGGCCATTGGTGCGACGGATGAAATTCACAACGGGGCCGATGACAACGCCTCGGGGACCGCGGTGCTGATCGAAGTGGCGCGTTTGCTTGCGGCCCAGCCGAAGACTCCTCGCCGCCGCATCATTTTCATCGCTTTCAGCGGCGAAGAACTCGGCCTGTACGGCAGCAAACGGTACGTGGAAGATCCGTTAATTCCGTTGGATAAAACCGTCGCCATGATCAATCTCGACATGGTCGGTCGGCTGCGGAACAAGCAACTCACGGCATACGGGACCGGCACCGCCGTCGAGTGGCCCGCGTGGTTGCAAACGGCGGCGGACGCGCAGCAACTGGAGATCCTCTCCCGGCCCAGCGGATTCGGGCCCAGCGATCACGCTTCATTCCACGAACACAGCGTCCCCGTACTGCACTTCTTTACGGGCTTCCATCGCGAATACCATCGACCCACCGATGACGCCGACAAACTCAACATCACCGGCATGCGACAGATCACACAACTCGTGATCGACCTGGCAACGCGCATCGCAACGACCGCCGAACGACCGCGGCCCACCACCGCGGAACAATCGCTTCGGCTGTCTCTCACGGATAGTTTCGAAGGGATGCTTCAGGAAGAAATCATCGACCGTCCGCTGCGTCTCGGCATCTCGCTGGAAACGATCGACGCCGGCCTGCGGATTCAACAATTGGACCGGGGCGGAATGGCAGCCGATGCCGGATTGCGGATCGGTGATGTTCTGAAAGCCTGGAATCAGCAGCCGCTCAAATCCGTCCGCGATGTCAAAGACGCACTCGCGCGATCCAAAGCGGGGGAAACCGCCGTGCTGAGTTTCGTGCGCGGCGGTATCGACCGCGACATTGAAATCCGCTTCTGATGATACGAGCCTGAAGCGCAAGCGCCGGGTTTGTGATATCACAATCTTTACAAAGGAACCCGTCGCTTGCGCTTCGGGCTTGTATGGATTCGTATTATCCCGCGGGCCAGACCGCCGCTTCTTCGCCATCGAGCCGCAGCGTTAAGCACTTCGCGCTGCCACCGGCTTTCAGAAACTCATCGAGCGGTGTCTCGTGGGGCTCATAACCGGCAGCCCGAAGACTGTCCGCCAATTCCGGGCACCCGGTGTTGGTCACGACGTGTCGGCCGATGACCACGGCATTGCAGCCGAAGCGGATGGCTTCGATTTCATTGATGGGGATCAATTTGGGAATTTGCTGCAGCGCTCGCCGCGCGTAATCGTCAAATGCCGGTGGATAATAAATCGCGGTGTGCGGATCGAGCGGGCAGAAGCAGGTGTCGAGATGATAGAACCGCGTGTCGACCAGTTGCAGCGGAATCACCCGGCAGCCGATTTGACCGGCGAGCCAGTGCATCGCCGGGGCATCGCTGCGAATCAGGTATCCGGCAAACAGGGTGTCACCGCAAAACAACGCATCGCCTGCGCCTTCAAAGTTCATTCCGTCCGGCAGCGTGACGGTTTTGAAGCCATGCGTTTCAAACCATTCGCGATCAACCGGAGTTTCCCCTTGCCGGGCGGAGTGCCGGAAAGTGGCGAGATACACGGTGTCGTGCCAGACGAGTCCTGCGTTCGCCGTGAAAACGAGATCGGGCAGACCGGCCACCGGCGTCATGAGTTGAACATCGGCCCCGAGCGAACAGAGGTGTTCGTATAAACCGCGCCACTGGTCCCGGGCGAGGGCCGTATCGCTGGGAACGTCCCGGTTCATCCACGGGTTGATCTCATACTCGATCCCATAGAAATCGGGCGGACACATCAAAATCCGCGGCGACGGTTGGCGATCCACGATCAGTCCTCCTGCACACCAAACTCGTTCCCACGCTCCGCGTGGGAATGCGGGGCTTTGACGCTCCGCGTCGCTTTCCCCTTCGGTTAATCAGACGACGCAGAGCGTCGCGGCCGTGCGTTCCCACGCGGAGCGTGGGAACGAGTTTCAGTAAAAATCAAGTTTGCCGACGATATACCACACCCGTATCGATCTGCTGGAACCCGGCTGATTTCAGCGTGTTGATACCCGCCTCATTCCCTTCCTCGACGTGAGATTCCACCAGCGTGATGAGATCCGTCTTTACGCGGCGGCAGACCTCCACGAGCAGCGCCTGCGCGTAGCCCTTGCGGCGGTGTGCTTCCGGAACATGCAGGTCAAGCAGGCCAATCGCCCGTTGCCGCCAGGAAGCCATGTAATGGTCGAGTCCGATCACCATGACTTCTGCGAGTGCCGCGCCGCCCGTTTTCGGCATGAGCGACAACGTAAGGGAATCAAGCCGTCCCATGCGCGTGGTGGACCACCATGTCGGTGGTGCAGTGGTAGGGCACGCTCCCAGTTTTGTTGCCCGACGGACGGACATCAACCGCAGGCCGACGGGATCGCCTTTTTCTTCCAGCGAGCGCTGATAGACGAAACGCCGCTGATGTGGGACGTAGCCGATCCCTGCGAGAAAAGGGGCTGCCAGCGGGTCCGATTCGAGGAATCCCGCCGGTTGGCTCCCGCCGTAGATGCCGAAGTAAAACGCATCCCGCGGCGCGGCGGCCCCGGCGTACAGCGTCTTCGCATTCCGTGTCCGCAGATACTCTTCTGCCAGACGAACCAGTTCGCGGCCGATTCCTTGCCGCCGGTGAGACGGCGCCACGATGACGGCGTGAATCGTCCCCTCGTCCTGTGACAGGGACTGTTCGTCCGCGGTGGCGCGAAATCCGGCGTGGACAAAACCAACGGCTTGTTCACCATCGACGGCGAGGATCATTCCCTCGCGGTCGAAATAGGGTTGTGCGAAGACGACCGTTTCCAGCGAATCGGCGTCGAGGTCGGTTGCCGCACCCCGACCCAACCCGGCTTCACGCCATAAACGACGGATTTGCGGGGGATCGCTGTTACGGAATCGCCGATACTCGACCACGCGGAACGCCTCGGTCTGGCGATTAACGGCTGCGGACCTTCTTCGCGGCAGCAACCACTGCTTCGGCCGTCAGACCATATTTCTGCAACAGGCCCGCGGGATCACCACTCTCGGCGTAGGTGTCGCCGACGTTGACGAATTCCATCGGCACCGGCTTGTTCTTCACGACGACCGAAGCCACCGCGGAACCAAGACCGCCCGCCATCAGATGTTCTTCGGCGACCACAATCCGGCCGGTTTCCGTCGCGGCCTTGATGATCGCAGCTTCGTCGAGCGGCTTGATCGTGTGCATATCGATGACGCGAGCGGTGATGCCATCTTTCGCCAGCAATGTTGCGGCGTCGATGGCAATCCCGACCATCAACCCGGTGGCGATGATCGTGAGATCCTTGCCATCCCGCACCTGATTGGCCTTGCCGATCTCGAATTTGGTATCGGCCGGGTAGATTTCCGGCACTTCGATGCGGCCGCACCGCATGTAAACCGGACCCTTGTGTTCGATCATGGCCCGCACGGCAGCTTTGGTGGAGTTCGCATCGGCGGGGCAGATCACGGTCATGCCGGGCAATGCGGCTGCCACGGCGAAATCTTCGATCGCCATCTGTGACGCACCGTCTTCGCCGATAGAAATCCCGGCGTGTGAACCAACCAGCTTCACGTTCATGCCGGGATAAGCCACCGACATGCGAATCTGATCGTAAGCGTTCGCCAACAGGAAGACCGCGAAGCTCGAAACAACGGGAATTTTCCCCGCCGCAGCGAGACCACCGGCGACGCCGACCATGTTGCTTTCGGCGATCCCGACGTTGAATCCACGTTCGGGGAAAGCCTTGGCGAAGACTTCGGTCCGTGTCGAGTTGCCGACATCACCGTCGACAGTCACGACGTTAGGAAACTCGGCTCCCAAGTCTTTGAGCGCGGTCCCAAAGGCATCGCGGGTCGCTTTTCCCAGCTTGAGTCCGCTGAGGGCACCAATGTTGGCGTTCGATGTCGGCGTGGTTCCAGCCATCGTAAAAATCATTGCTCGTGAGTGACGAAATGGGTCGATACGGAGCGTGACGAACCGTTACCGGCCGTCAGGTGATCAGGTTTGTTCTAGGCGAGCAGGGCCAAAGCCTTTTCCGCCAGTTCCTTCGAGAGCGGCTTGCCGTGGTAATTGAGATCGCCAGTGGTTTCGAGCACGGGCAGGATGCCGAAGCCCTTCTTCGTCTGCGAGATAATCGCCGTCGGGCGGTCGGTGATCTTCCGGGCAGCGGTCAACGCGGCGACGACTTCTTCTTGCGAGTTGCCGTTGATCGTTTGCGTATGCCAGCCGAAGGCTTCAAATTTCGGGGCGAACGGGGTCAAATCGAGCACTTGGTGCGTCGATCCCGTTTGCTGGTAACCGTTCTGGTCAACGATGGCGGTCAGGTTGCCCGTCTTATACTTGGCGGCGGCGGCGATCGCTTCCCAAACCTGGCCTTCGCCCATTTCACCGTCACCCATCATGACATAGGTGTGAGCGTCGAGGCCATCCAGCCGGCAAGCGAGGGCCTGACCGAGGCCGAGCGACAACCCCTGGCCGAGCGAACCCGTCGAGGCTTCCATCGTGTCGAGCCGCTTCATGTTGGGATGCCCTTCAAACGGGCTCCCCAACTTTCGCAGCGTCATGATTTCTTCAAAGGTGTAGTAACCCGCGTGACACAGAGCGGAGTACAGCACCGGAACCGCGTGTCCCTTGCTGAGGATGAAGCGGTCCCGTTTCGGATCCCGCGGATTCGCCTTGGAATGCCGCATGAAGCCGCCGAAATACAGGGCGGTGACGACTTCCACCGCCGACAGGCTGCTGGACGGATGTCCGCTGCCCGCTTCGGTGGTGATCTTGATAATCAGTCGCCGAATGGCCTTGGCGGCATCTTTAAGCTGGTCGATGGTCATGGCAGGCGTTGCAGCAGTCACGCTCACGTTCCTTGAGTCGCGTCGAATAAACTCGGGCACATCGTCATGACGAATCACTCACCACGACAACATCCCATGCGCAGGGTATGCTAGCGGTGAACGATCCGACTCGCAAGGATCGTGAAGAGACATCATTGCTGAGACTTAAGTAACAGGGTTTTGATCCATCCGGGGTGAGTCAGCGTTCGGTAGAACGTTCACCATCCCGTATTTCAGTCGGTTTAGCATGACAACTTTCAGCGATCAGGAACTGCGGGCCTACATCGCCGAAGAACTGGCGGTGGAGCGCTCCACCTTGCTGGAACATCAACTGGCAACGGATGAACGGCTGCGCGATCAACTGCGGGAATTGCTAGGTGACAACGACTCGGCGTCACTCGCATTGAGAGATGTCTGGCAACGCGGGCGGCTCAGTTGCCCGTCGCGGTCGACATGGAGCGACTATCTTGCGGGTGGGTTGGGAGACGGATTGCGGCAGTATCTCCAATTTCATCTAAACGATGTGGGCTGCCGAGTTTGCGCTGCCAATCTCACGGATTTGCAGCAGCAGGGCGGGGCGGATGCGGATCAACGGTCACGAAAGTTCTTCCAAACCTCCGTCGGCCGCCTGCGTGCGATCCACGATTAACGCTTGCGCTTCGCAGGATTCCAAAGATCGCGCGTGTCATAAATCCTTCAACGCTCGTCTGACGGATCGCGGCTAAACGGGGCGTAACCCTCATGCCTGCATGGGATTTCTCACTTTCTGACTAGCCGTGCCGCGGCGATTTCTGTTACACTCTTCTCCCTTCCCGCTGCGGCCGGTTTGGAGAGGCGCGTGCTTCTTCGCCGCAGAAGGTGTCCTCTTTTTATCGGGGAGAATCGCTTCCCAGGCGATTCGATGGCGTTCCCCTTCTCATCACGATCAGTCGCTGCTGTTCCTGATCGTCTCCGAGAACTCACCGCTGTCAGGAAAGTAGATCCGCATGGTCGATCGGAACTTGATTCGCGAATTCAGCATTAACGACGAAGAACTCGAAGCCGCGTTCGGCGCCGCGTTCGCGGACATCGAAGACGCCGAGGACGAAAGCCTCGAACACCTCTATATCTCCTCCCCGGGCGGTGCGGTCGATGTCAACTCGATCATCGACGGCACGGTTGTGCGGGTTGAAGGGGACGAAGTCCTCATCGACATTGGTTACAAGAGCGAAGGGATCGTTCCGCTCGACGAATGGGAGCAGGGGCAAATGCCCAAGGCGGGCGATAAGGTCGCCGTGCTCCTCGAAGAAATCGAAGACGAATTCGGCCTGATTCTGCTCTCGAAGCGGAAAGCCGACCGCATCCGCCAGTGGGAAGACATTGTCCGCTCGAAGGCCGAAGGGGACATCGTCAAGGGGATGGTGCAGCGGAAGATCAAGGGCGGTTTGCTCGTCAACATCGGCGTCAACGTCTTCCTCCCGGCGAGCCAGGTCGATATCCGCCGTCCGCCGGACATTGGCGATTACATCGGTCGCGAGATCGAATGTATGATTCTCAAGATCGACGAATCCCGCCGGAATATCGTCGTTTCCCGCCGGAAACTCATCGAAGAACAACGGCAGAAACTCAAGGAAAACCTCCTTTCCGAAATCGTCGAAGGGACCGTCCGCAAGGGGATCGTCAAGAACATCGCCGACTTCGGTGCGTTCGTCGACCTCGGCGGGATCGACGGTCTGTTGCACATCACCGATATGAGCTGGGGCCGGATCGGTCACCCGAGCGAAATGGTGAAGATCGATGACGAACTCGAAGTCATGATTCTGCACGTCGACCGCGATCGCGAGAAGATCGCCCTCGGTCTCAAGCAGAAAGAACGGAGCCCGTGGACCGATGTCGAAGGGAAGTACCCCGTCGGCACAAAGGTCAAGGGCGAAGTCGTCAACGTCATGTCCTACGGTGCCTTCGTCAAACTCGAAGACGGCATCGAAGGTCTCGTCCACATCAGCGAAATGTCCTGGACCAAGCGCGTCAACCATCCTTCGGAACTGGTCAACCCCGGCGATGAAGTGGAAGTGGTCGTGCTCGGGATCAATAAGGAAAAGCAGGAAATTTCGCTGGGGATGAAGCAGGCGCTGCCCAACCCGTGGGATCAGGTCGCCGATCGTTATCCGCCCGGCGCGTCCGTCACCGGCACGGTCCGCAACCTCACCAATTACGGTGCGTTTGTGGAACTCGAAGAAGGTGTCGATGGCCTGTTGCATGTCAGCGATATGTCGTGGACTCGCAAGATCAGCCACGCCAACGAAATGCTGAAGAAGGGCGACGAAATCACCTGTCAGGTGATCAGCGTCGACCAGGAACGGAAGCGGATCGCCCTCGGTCTGAAGCAACTCGCCGAAGATCCATGGGAAACCCACATCCCCACCAAGTACCAACCGGGCGAACTGGTGAAGGGGAAGGTTACGAAGATCACCAACTTCGGCGTCTTCGTGGAACTCGAACCCGAACTCGAAGGTTTGCTCCACGTCTCCGAACTCTCCGACCAGAAGGTCGAGAATCCGGAAGGCCTCGTGAAGGTTGGTCAGGATCTGGAAGTGCGGATTCTGCGGATCGATCCCGCCGAACGGAAGATCGGTCTCAGCCGCAAGAGTGCCGCGGAAATCCAGGCGATGGAAGCCAAAGAGAAGGAAGCGGCCGCCGCTCCGAAGCCGCGTACGGAACTCAAGGGTGGTACCGAAGGTGGTAGTGCCGGTCCGCTGTTCTCGATGGGTGGGGAAGCCCCTGCCGTCGAGGAAACTCCTGAGGGCTGATTGGGTGTCGGCGTGAGAAGGTAGCCCTGTCGCTCCGCGACAGGAAAGCCGTTTTTCACATCGGTGCCTTGTTGTTCATTGGCTTACCTGTCGCGGAGCGACAGGGCTACGGTGTCGGCGTACTCCCACCTGTGGGCGTGACTCGCAGAATCGAACCTGTCGATTCTGCGTAGAAATGTTCCCTCAGGTGGTAACGCCGGTAACCTGAAATAGAACTGCTGAAGTTTGACGGCCGTTCGGTACAACCCGAACGGCCGTTATTTTTGCGCCGTTTGCCCAGTCGTTCTGATCCGAATTCCGACAACGTGTCGAGAACACGCAAATTCTGCCGGTCTGCGGCCGATATCTACTGTCGCTACTCCTCGAAACGGTGCGGCGGCCTTCGGCCTGTCCGCATCGGTTCGAGGCTTTCGGATTCGGATTTTCTCTCACGACCGGCGGTATTCTTCGATGCGCAAGACTCTCCGTCCACGCACTTCGTCCGGCGCTGTGCAAGCTCCCCTGGAGACCTACCTCCGGGAGATCAATGAAACGGCGCTGCTGACGGCGGAAGAAGAGAAGGAACTCGCGTATCGGATCCAGGATGGTGAAAAGGAAGCCCGCGACCGCATGGTGCGCGCCAATCTCCGATTGGTGGTCAACATCGCGCGGGCCTATTCCAGCAAGGGGTTGCCCCTGCAGGATCTTATCGAAGAGGGGAACTTGGGGCTGCTCCGTGCGGTTGAAGGGTTCGACCCCGAGATGAATACGCGGTTCAGCACCTACGCCAGTTATTGGATCAAGCAGTCCATCAAACGGGCGCTGATCAACTCCGGCAAGACCATTCGCATCCCTGCATACATGGTGGAACTTCTCACCAAGTGGCGACGCGCGACGGCCAAGCTCGAAGACGAACTCAAGCGGCCGCCCACGCAGGACGAAGTCGCCAAGGAACTCGAGCTGCCGAAAAAGAAGCTCAGCATCGTCCGCAAGGCAATCCAGCTCTACAACAGCACGCCGCAGACCGACGACGACGATGGCGGCTGGACGATGAGCGAAATGGTTGCCGATGAGCGCACCAAAGCGCCGGACGACGAACTGCTCGATCACGACAGCTTGAAGCACGTGACGCGGATGCTCGACGAAATGGATCCGCGCGAAGCGACCATCCTGCGGATGCGGTTCGGTCTCGACGATTCCGAGCCGAAGACGCTTAAAGAAATCGGCGAAGCCCTCGGCCTCACCCGCGAACGTGTCCGCCAGATCGAAGCGGAAGCGCTACGACGGTTGGCCAAGGGGCTGCTGGGGGAATGAGATGGGGCAGTGGTTAGTTGTCAGTGGTTAGTGGGGAATGCAAATTCTTCACAACTGACGACTGACGACTAACCACTCCCGAACATGCCATGCGAGCCGAGCGGTCGGGGTCTTCGGACCCCGGCTGTCTCGCCCGCTGGCCGTGCGGTGTCGCTTTGTAGGGTTTGCCGAGTCTTCGAGGCGAACCTTGATTTTCACAGCGTGCCAATGGTTCGCCTCGAAGACTCGGCAAACCCTACGCGGGTTTTAAACAAGCACGCGGAGTGATTCCGCAAAGCGGCAAGCGAAGATTACCTCTTTGAACCCGGCGGGGAGGTCATCGCGAAGTCGTGTTTTTGGCTGCCGGATTTGACTTCGCGCAAGGTGAGATTTAACTCGCTGAATTCCCCGGGGATCGACTGCCGTCCTTTGTCGTCGAGTTTGCTGAGCCAGATCCGACATTGGCCAATGGCGACCCCCTGCGCTGCATCGAGATAGGTCATGCGATAACGGCCTTGATCATCCGTGATGCCGATTGAAGTCCGTGGGCGAATACTCTTCTTGGAATTGTCGCCCGAGACGTCCTGCGGTGAGAAGTAAACGGTGGCTCCCGATAACGGCTTACCGTCCAGTGTGACGGTCCCCGTGACATATCCCAACGGCGGCAGCGCTACGCCGCGGCCCATCACGCGGTCGACGACCATGTACATGCCGTAGGTCAGCACGATAATGCCCACCAGGCCTCCGAGCCCCTTCAGCCCGAACTCGCGGATGAACCCGGCGTAATCGAAAGTCTCGCCTTTTTCGGCAGCTTCTTTGGCTGCCATCGATTCCGCGCGACTGTCCTTGATGGCCTTGTGCATCTGCTTGGCGGCCATCTTGGAATCCCACGCCGCGGCGGCCGCTGCGGCGGTAGAACCCGGCGATGGCGTTGGCTTGGACGTCTTGACCGGTTCGTGCGAACGGGCCGAAAGATCGTCACCCATCGACATGCCGCCGAAATCGCCGGGCGTGCTCGACGGCGCTTTCCATTTCGGCGGAGGCGCCCCTTCGCTCAAAAAATCGGCGGGGTCGAAATCATCGTCCACTTTCGACCGGGATTTCTTCTTTGCTGGCTTTGGTTCGGCGGGTTTGAGTTCTTCCAGCCCGGCTGCCGGTTTCGAAGGGACAACCGGCGGCGACGTGGGAATCTCGTCATCGCTCAGCGACAAAATCGGCGGGCTATCGAAATCGTCGTCGTCCATCCGCAGAATGGGTTCGGCATCGCCGGAAGAAGTCTCGTCGACAGCCTCCGACCCGGACAGGCTTAATGTCGGTTCGGCCGGATTGCTTGTCAGCGCCGGTGGGGCTTCGAGTTCCTCCGGCGGCGTCTCGAGTTCCGGCACGCGGAACGCGGCTTTGCACTTCGGGCAATGCCCTTCGGTTCCCGCCTTTTCGTCCTTGATCTTGAGGACGGACCCGCAACCGGTACAGGTGAAGCGTATCGTCATGCTAAGCGCTTTTCAGGTCGAAGTGAGTCAATCCGAGGCCCGCCCACATCATAAGAAGAAGGCCGACTCCCACTGGCGGAGTCGGCCCTGATTCTAAGCACCATCGCCGCCGTCCGGTATCGAACGGCCACATCGCCGGAAACACTGGCCCATTCTTAAGAATAGGCCAGTGTGCAGGACGCCTATTGCGGCAGGCTGATCGGGCTGCCTTGCGCCATATTCCCGAGATTCTGCCACGTTCGCAAATCGATATTGAGGCTGACATTACGCACGCTGCCATCCGCGAGGCAGATCTGCACGATCTGTTCGTGAGGGCTGTCCGCTTCGTCGTAATGCAGATTACTGTGCGGAGCGTTCCGGCAACTGAACAGCGTCGCGGCTCCACCCCAGGCCCAGCCGTCGCTGCTGCGCTGAATGACCGGCGTCGGCATCGTCGATAACCGGCGTTCCGAAATCATGATCACGTTCGACGTCCCGTCCGTCACGTCACGGAGGTTCGTCGAACTGTTCATGCCGAACATGCCGATGTTCGTGGGATATTGCGTGTAGTAGGACGTGCTGAATTGTTGGCCATTCAGACCCGTCACCAGGAAGACGGTGGCAGTGAGCTGTGCCGGCAACAACGAGTAGGTTTGGCGATCGGTGTAGTCGGCAGTGTTGTCATGGAACGTGATGCCCGAGCCAGAGCAGGCGGCATAGTCGTTGCCGCCCTGCGTCCACTGGATGACCCCCGGGGTGGCGGTGTCGATGCGATCGCACGGCTGATAGCGCCCGTTCGATTCCATGTTTTGCCGTCGCGACGGGCAATAGAAGACTTTAACATCCGTTCGAGCAGGGAAGACCAGCGTGAGATCGGGGGGAGGCGTCTGCACGCCGAAGTCGCCGTTGCCCCGCACGTTGTCGCCGGCGTACCAGAAGTTGTAGAGCGGTGCCTGATCGATCATCGGGAGAATGTGCAACATCCAACTCGTGCCGTGATACCCGAGCGGGTTATTTCCGCGGGTGTAAGTGGCGCGGGCTTCGAGCGGATTGGCGTAACGCCCGATGGTGTCGGTCTGAAACGTGTTGTTGATTTGTCCCGGAGGCAACGTCCGGTGCGTGTCGTGGTAGTTGTGTAACGCCAATCCCAACTGCTTGAGATTGTTCTGGCAGGCGGTGCGACGGGCCGCTTCACGGGCACGCTGCACGGCCGGCAGAAGTAATGCCACCAGCAAGGCGATGACGGCAATCACCACCAGCAATTCAATGAGAGTGAAGCCTCGACGACGGGAACGGGTCACCATGCGAATCTCCTTTTTTGGGGGGGACTGACCAAAAACCAGGTCGAAAAAAACGGAGTAACCGCATTGACGCCGAGAGACAATGGCGTAACTTCCGCGGCGGTAACGACTCTGCGCAAAGGCCCAAGGTGCAATCATCGCCGCAAGTCGTTCAGTCCGTCAAGGAGATTCCACACCTCCCGACAGAGAATCTTTCATTTTGAACGCCCGCCCGCGAAGACTGGTGCGGCGATCAAC
Organism: Planctomycetaceae bacterium; assembly: GCA_021732785.1. Taxonomy (GTDB): domain Bacteria; phylum Planctomycetota; class Planctomycetia; order Planctomycetales; family Planctomycetaceae; genus DSVQ01. The sequence goes on along the minus strand of JAKFUG010000027.1, from coordinate 50,479 downwards.
ATTTCGCCAGACAGTGCGCTCGGAACAACAGGCGTTCCTCGTCAAACACCGAAGAGTCGTTTGAGCGCGGCAATGAGTCCTTGAGGGGCACCGTCTCGGGATTCATCCCGCAACGCCTCCAGGGGAGGATGCAGGAGTTTGTTGACGATGCGGTCCACACAACCCTTCACCGATTCGCGATCTTCTGCCGTGAAATGGGGGGATTTGCGAAATAATCGTTCGAGTTCCTGCTGGGCAAGATCGTGCCAGCCGGCCCGCAGCCGACTGACGAGATCACCGCTCGACTTGCGGTAGAACTCGGCGATGAACTTCTGAGTTTCATCTTCGATGATCGCCCCGGCGCGACCAATTTCACGAACGCGGGCACGGCGGTTGTCTTCACACGTTCGCTGTAAGCTGTCGATATCGTAAAGAAAGATGTTTTCCAGTTTGCCGATCGCCGGATCGAAGTCGCGCGGCGCACCGAGATCGAGAATGAACGTGGTCCGGTCGCGATGTTCGTGACGCACTCGCTGAAAGTGGCCCGCATCAATGATCGGCTTGTCCGCGCCGGTCGTGCTCACAATCACATCGGCGCGACCGAGCCAATGGTCCAGCTCGTTCCACGCTGCGGCAACACCGCCCCATTCGGCGGCCAACCGCGCGGCACGTTCGGGGCTGCGGTTAATGACGACGACATCGCGAACCCCTTCGTCTTTCAGATAGCGCAGCGTTTCTTCGGCCATCTCGCCCGCGCCGATGATCAGCACGAGTTTATCGCTGAAGTGATCAAAAATACTGCGGGCGAAGTCACCCACCGCCACGCTGGCGATCGATACGCGACCTTCCGACAGGCGCGTCTCCGTCCGGACGCGACTCGAAGCCCGAATCGCACCCTGAAACAGCGCATGCGTCAACGGGCCGCAGGCTTCGTTCGCCTCCGCGACGCGGTACGCTTCTTTGACCTGGTTCACAATTTGCGGTTCGCCGAGCACCATGCTGTCGAGGCTGGAGACGACGTCGAAGAGATGTTTGACCGCGGCCGGCCCCGTCAATTCCCGCAGTTCGCTCGCGAATTCCTGCTGCGGCAACTGATGGATTTCTGCGAGAAATGTCGCCACTTGATCGAGACTGGGGACAGTGCCTGTCGGCGGTTGTGCCACGTAGATTTCCACGCGGTTGCAGGTCGAAAGGATCACTGCTTCCAACTGCTCGCCCAGTTGCTTCAGCGACTGGTAGCCGCGTGACAAGGTGTCGGCATTGGGGAATGCCAGTCGTTCCCGGACGGAGAGCTGCGCCGTCTGGTGCGTGCAATAAATCACCGAAAGATTCACGGTCGATCCCCCGCGGGCCGGGAAAGCGAAGTCCCATGCAGGGCCGGACCTTTGGCGAGGCGGCTGAGCGCTTGCGAACACAGAACGGTGACCAGCAACAACGCACCGGAGAAAGCGGTGAGATACGCCATTTGTCGGCCCGGCGTCCGGACCGCGACCAGCATCCACACATAACAGCCCGCCAGCACGCACCAGCTCATCAGACTGAGCACCACCAGCGGGTCACTCCACACGCGCTCGGCGGCATCCCGTCCCGAACGAGACAACACGAGTCCCACGCCGATCGCCATGCCCGCCGTCAACAGGGGGACCGAGGTCATCACCAGCCATTTGTTCCAGCGGTGCAAACGTTCGAGACTGGGGAAAGTAATCCATCCCCAGGCCGTTTGTCGCGATTTCAAACGCCAGTGCTGCCAGAGATACATCAGGCTGACCACGAGGCCCGCGAGCAACCCGCCGATGCCAAAGACCAACATCACCACATGCAGCATGGTCCAACTGCGATGCAAATCGAGCGAGGTGTGGACCGCGGGCGAAAACAGCGACGCGGCCCCAATCAAAATCAGAATCAAAGGCAGGACGAGAATTCCCGCCCCGGCGTCCCGGTCGCTGAGTGAAACGAACAGATACACCAGCGCGACCAGCCACGCGAGGACGTACATCCAGTCCTGCATGGAACTCAACAGCGGCGGCAAGCTCGTGGTTTGCGAGCGGACATAAAGGTAAATCGTCTGCGCCACCAGCCCCGCGGCGGTGGCCAGCAGTGTCGCCGCACGCTGTAGTTTGCTGCGCCCGAGCGCCCGCAGGAGCTCGATGCCCAGCGCCAGGCCGTAGCTCGCGAAAAAACACATGACGCTGACGCGTCCCATACTTTCTTTCCTCAGCCACCGGCAGGGGGGAAATGGGCGTAACATCCGGTTCACTCGATTCTCCGCACGGGAGAGACAAAAGACAATCAACACTCTGGTGCTAGCCGCCCGGAAGGCAAAGAGTGCAACATGAAAAGTGGAAAATGTCCGAAGGCCAGCAGGGGTGCTGTGCTTCTGCGATGCGGCAAGCGGGGTAGGGTGGATGCGCTGTGTTCACCTCGCATTTGACCGGCGGGGGTGAACACGCTATCGTGAGGTGTCAAAATAGAAGGCACAACGCCGTTGACTCCTCCAATGACGGGGTTTGAGACACGGCGGTAACGAAGAGCAATGAACGATATGCAGTCGGAGAAACGATTCGAAGATTTAGGCTTGTGTGCCCGTTCGCTCGATGGTCTCCGCAAGGCCGGATTCACCCGCCCCAGTCCCATCCAGGCGGCTCTCATCCCCGTTGCGCTCGCCGGGAATGATTGCATCGGCCAGGCCCAAACCGGAACCGGCAAGACCGCCGCGTTCGTATTGCCCATCCTGGAACGGATCGATTTCGATTCGAATCAAACCCAGGTGCTCGTCCTGACGCCCACGCGGGAACTCAGCCAGCAGGTCGAAGAAGAAGCCAAGCGGCTGTCGGTCAGCCACGAAGTCCGCACGGTGTGCCTCGTCGGCGGCAAGCCTCTGAAACCACAAATCGCCGCCCTGCATCGCGGTGCCCAAATCGTCATCGGTACTCCCGGCCGCGTGATCGATCTGATGATGCGGAAGGACCTGATCCTCGATCATCTGCGCTTCGTCGTCCTCGACGAAGCCGACCGGATGCTCGATATCGGTTTCCGCCCGGATATCGAACGGATTCTGAAACATTGCCCCAGCGAACGGCAGACGTTGTTGCTCTCGGCGACGCTTCCGCCGCCGGTGGAACGGCTCGCACAGAAATACATGCGCAATCCGCAGCGGGTCGATTTGTCGGTGAAGAATGTCGGTCAATCATCCATCGAGCAGTTCTACATCTCCGTCGACCACGACCGCAAACTCCGCGTGCTGGTGCAGTTGCTGATTGAGCAGCGCCCGCAACAGGCGATTGTTTTTACCCGCACGAAACGGATGGCGGAAAAGGTTTACGCCCAGTTTGAAGGCCGACTGTCGCACAGCGCGTTCATTCACGGCGATCTGGCTCAATCCTCGCGCGATCGGGTGATGAAGCAGTTCCGCGAAGGAAAGATCCGGCTTCTCATTGCGACCGATGTGATGGGCCGCGGGATTGACGTCAGCGGCATCTCGCACATCATCAACTTCGATATCCCCGAGGATTGCGACGACTACGTGCATCGCGTCGGCCGCACCGGACGGTTGTCGTCGACCGATTGCAAAGGGACGGCGTTCACGTTTGTGTGTCTCGATGAAGGTCAGCAACTGACGAACATCGAAATCCGCATCAACAAGCCGCTGGAAGAATACCGGGTCCGCAAGGTGGAAGCGTCTCGGCCACGCCCGCCGCGGCAGCATGTGAAAGACGTGCAGTCGGAAATTACCGTCATCCGACCCACTGCGGCCGAAGAAGACGACTGGCCGGTGTTCGACGATGTCATCTCCGAAGCTTAGCCCCGGAGCGCATCGGTGACGGACCTGCGTCGCGCTGTCGTGGTTCCGGCTTCCGAGACGAGAGCGATCGGAACCGGTTGGCAACTGCTGGCATGGTTTGCAGCCATCGTTCTTTCGTGGTGGGGTTTCCAGGGCCGATTTGCCGACTGGTCGACCGACCTCGCGCTCGCCACGCTCGGCTGGCTGTTGCTGGGACCGATCGCCTGGCTTTTGGTGCGACAGCGACGTCGCCCCGCGGTCTCCGTCGCAGCAACGTCTCGCAGCATCACTGCGCAGGATCTCAGCGCCAGTCTCATCATCGGCGGGCTGGCGTTCGCTCTTTCCGTAATGACGGCGATCCCGCAGTGGTCCTTACCGCCGGCGTATCACGACGAGTACAGCTATCTCTTCCAGGCGGAAACATTGCTGGCCGGACGCTTCAGTTGGCCGAGTGCGGCCGCCTTCCCGGAACTTTTCGATCAGATGCACGTTCTGAACGAAGGCCGGATGGCCAGCCGGTATTATCCGGGAACGGGGCTGTGGATCGCGCCGTGGCTCGCCATGGGAATGCCGTATCTCGGGCATTGGATCGCCGGTTCGCTGAGTGCCGTGCTGGTGTACTGGGTCGGTCGCGAACTCTCGGATCGCACGGTCGGCTGGATCGCCGGGATTGTGTTTGCCGCGGCTCCCGGACCGGCACTCTTCAGTAATCTGCTGCTGGCGCATCATCCGACGATGCTCGCGCTGCTGGTCTTTACGTTCTGGTTTCTGCGCGGGATGCAGCGCGATGGCGTCGGCAACGGGTTGATCGCCGGGGCTGCGCTCGCCGCAGCGATGCTGTGTCGTCCGATGACCGCCGCCGGGTTCGCGCTGCCGTTCGGCGTGTGGTCACTCATCCGCTGTGGGGGGGCATGGCGATCCGGTCAAACCGCCGTGTGGCGAAACATCATTCTCGGTCTCGGTGCTCCGCTGGTTTGCGGCTGGGGCGTGATGCTTACCTACAATCATGACGTCACCGGCAACGGGTTCACATCGCCGTATCAGGTTTACACCGATCTGTATACCCCACGACATGTTTTCGGGCTCAATAATGGGGTCCGCGGCGATCGACATCCTGGTCTCAAAGTGTTGAAAACGTACGATGACTGGGCGGAGAATCTCACGCCCTCCAAAGCCTGGGAGAACGTGCTGAATCGGCTGATCGCAACCGCGATGTTTACCGTCGAGATGCCGCTGCTGCTAGTGACGCTGATTCTCGGCATCATTTTGTGGCCGCGGATGCCAACCGGTTGGAAGCTGGTTACCGCTTCCATCGTCTCACTGCATGCGCTGCATTGGCCCTATTGGTTTGCCGGCATTTTCGGCTGGCACTATGTGTTCGAGACCGCCCCGTTGTGGTGCCTGATGCTGGGCTACGTTGGACGCGGACTGATAAGAACGTGGATGTCGCAGGACCGCGTGATGCTCCCGTTTTGGGCGGCGGGATTTCTCGGACTGGCCTGGCTGGGAATGTATGTGGACGCCGGGGAAGCGTGGGCGTCGCGCTGGAAAAAAGGGATCGGCGTCATCGCCTATTCGCGTCAGCAGTACGCCGTCTTTCACGAAATCCTGCAACGCGATGTGACTCAACTCCCCGCGCTAGTTCTGGTGGACGGTCCGCACGATGGACAACAGATCGACTTTGTCACCAATCACGCCGGACTGACGTCGCCCATTCTGCTGGGGCGTTTTCGCGAAGGCCAGACGAATTTTTCAGCCGTTGCCGCCGCCTATTCCGACCGGCATCTCTACCGCTATCACATGCAGACGCAGCGAGTCGAAATGCTCCGATGACCGCACAAAGGTTGGTCCGGTCCCGAAGTGAGGCGGGATGAGGCTCGGTACGGAGAATCGCTTCGAAAAACGAAATGGGTCCGTTGAACATGGCGTTCAACGGACCCATTAGTCATCAATCGCTTGGTCGGTCTACGTTCAAGCGAACGCAAATTCCAAGAACTTATTGGGCGGGAGGAGCCGGGGTGTCGACAGCCTTCGGCGTCGGCGGGGCACCGACCGCACCGTCCATCGGCGGGGGCGGGGCACCGGCACCGGTCATGGGGGCCGACATCATGGTCGACGTGCCACAAGCACTGCAAGCGGTCGGAGCCGGAGCGCAACAGGTCGCGCGCGGAGCACAGCAGGTCGGAGCCGGCGCGGCACAGACGGGAGCGGCACAAACCGGCGCACAGCACGACGTCGTGGCCGGGGCACAGCAGCCGTGATGCTTGACCTTGCGGACCTTCACTCGCCGGGTCGAGCAGCTATCGCAGGAGCTGCTGCCACAGCCGGAAACCATCACCGGAGCTGCGCAACCACAATCGCTTTTGCGGGAGAACAAACCGGCATCGGCCGAAGTGGCCGCCATCAGCAACGCAACCGTTGCCATCACCATTCCACGAACCATAATCCCATCTCCTTGAAATAACACCGAGGTCGATCTGTTAAATACCACCCGAAGAGTCCGTCTCCGGGAGGCTACCGTATCATTCATTCTTGCGCTGGTGTTCATGCGAAAGAACGAATTGTTGTGCTGTTAAACCGGGTAGATCGTAACAACCTTAACGGCAATAGCGGTCAAGATAGCGAGACTGGGGGGAAAATCCAATCGACCGGGCATCGCGAATCACGGCTTTCTCACAGTCGAGGAATCTGTCAAAAACAGAGTTTTGCGATGCGTTAGGCGAAGCGTTGCCAGTGGGTGGAAAACATTCCGGTCAGGAATTTTGTGAAATCGAAACCGTCTGACACAAACGTAATTAGGAAAATAGGTTATGGCGAATGGTTGCTCGCCGGATCGCATCTCAACTTGGCATATTGCGGGAGAAATCCTGCGCTGGAGCGGACGTCCATTACTGATGGGAATTGTGAATCTCACCCCCGACAGTTTCTCTGATGGCGGCCAGAATCTGGAGGTAAACAACGCGGTGGAGCACGCTTTGCAGTTGGAAGCCGACGGGGCCGACATTCTCGATTTGGGAGCGGAATCGACGCGCCCCGGTGCCGCACCGGTCCCGGTGGAAATCGAGTTAGCGCGGTTGCTTCCCATCGTGGAACGGTTGGCCGGTCGCGTGCGGGTCCCCCTCTCGATTGACACTTACAAAGCGGAAGTCGCTCGGCAGGCATTAGCGGCCGGCGCGAAGATTGTAAACGATATTTCCGGCCTGCAGTTCGACGCTGAAATGCCCGGAGTGGTTGCGAAATCCGGTGCGGGAATCGTGTGCATGCACATTCAGGGAACGCCGCAGACCATGCAGCAGAACCCGCGCTACGAGGCCGTGGTCCCGGAAATCGTGCAGTACTTTGCCGAGCGATTGGAGGCGATGAAAGCCGTCGGAATTGCTCCCGAGCAAATCGTGTTCGATCCCGGCATCGGGTTTGGAAAAACGGCAGAGCACAATCTGGAAATTCTGTCCGGGATTGCCGAACTGCAGTCCGTTGGCCGTCCGGTCTTGATCGGTCACTCGCGGAAAGGATTTCTAAAGCGTGTGCTCGGCCGGGCGGTCGATGAGCGGTTGAGCGGCACCCTCGGCGTCTCGATCGCCTTGGCAGAGCAGGGGGCGGAACTCCTTCGAGTGCATGATGTTGCAGCAACGCGCGATGCGTTGGTGGCATGGCGGACGGTGCGGGAATGGCCGGCGGGACGGAATCAACTCCCAGCGGTTTGATCGCAAAAGCCGTGAATTTCTTCCGACTGGCAGACTTTGCGGTTCCGAATGGACTTACTTTGCCGATAACTCCGATTAGCGCGAGTGGCGCGACGAGTTTTCTGGGACAGGTAAGACATGAGCCCCTGCCACGGATGTCATGCCGGTTGCTGCCGAGCGTTCGCGGTCCCGCTCACGGGTGCGGACGTGTTGCGCATCGAGCGTCGGCTGGGGCTGAATTTCTGGGAATTTGCCTGCCGCTGGGAAGACCACGATCACGCCATCTCTCACGGTGTGGTCCCGCAATTCTTCTTTGATGACGCTCCCGGGGTTCCATTTGTTATCTCCCTGATGCACGCGGAGAGTGAGACATTCCCCGGCACCTCCAAATGTCGATTTCTGACAGAACAACCGCGGACTGCCGAACATCCGCTGGGTCAGGCGTCGTGTTCAATTCACGGCGAGCATCCGATGGCGTGCCGGGTCTTTCCGACGCGGTTGAGTGATTCCGGCCAATTGGCGGTGCTGTACGATGTCCCCGCACAATCCCATCGCGACCCGGACCACGAAGCCTATCGCTTATGCCCCCGTCCCTGGAAACCGGATGACGTCGATCCGGTCGACAGCGTGGCCAATCTCGTGGTCATGAATTTCGAGTTGAAGTTTTTTCACCAGGTGGCGACTTCGTGGAACCGGTCACCGCAGGCGTGGGCGATCTTTCCCGAGTTCCTGCGGATGGTTTACGAAAACCGCGTTATTAAAGCCGCGCCGCAGGTGGACGAATCGGCCGTCACCTGGCCGGCAACTGTACCGTTCACCCCCCCCGCTTTCCTGCCGCGTAAAGTGGCGTAAGCGGCGGCTGCGGTAGCCAACGGGGCCGTCCGGCCACACAATGTCGCAGCCGTTATGGCACGGCCCAGCGACAGTCGTTTTTCCTGGCGGGACTTTCTGGCGGTGTCCACTGCTGACTTCGGCCCCACGGCGACGTTACCGATGCTGCGACTGCGGTCGGAGTTGATGCACGGCGTGCGCGCATTCTTTGATGCGCGCGGTTACTGGGAAGTCGATACCCCGTTATTGTCCGCCGATATCGTGGTGGATGCCTGGCTGGAACCGTTTGCCTGTGCGTGGCTGCCGGAGCCGACGCGCTGGCAAGCCCCGACGGCAGCGCTGCGATATCTGCAAACCTCGCCCGAATTCGCCATGAAGCGGTTGCTTGCCGCCGGGGCCGATGCGATCTACCAGTTCGGGAAGGTCTTTCGCAACGGCGAAACGGGACGGCGGCACAACCCTGAGTTCACCATGATCGAGTGGTACCGCGTCGGCGATGATCATCACGCGCAGATGGAAGTCGTCGAAGCACTGGTGCGTTCCGTTTGTGCGCAGACCCGCAGTCATCAGTCGGACACATCGCCGGCTTCCCGCGTGGACGCCGTTCTGGCCGGTCCATCGTTTGTTCGGCTGACTTACGATGATGCGTTTGCGGCAGCCACCGGCGTGCGACCGTTAACGGCAACGATGGATGAACTGCATCAATTGGCGATTGGAAACCACCTGATCTCTCCGCCGGGATTGCCTGGTGATGATCGCGACGGCTGGCTCAACTGGCTGCTCGCCGAGTTGATCGAGCCACACCTCGGACGCGACGTGCCCGTGTTTCTGTGCGATTATCCCGCGACGCAAGCCGCGTTAGCGACGACGCATCGCCGGGACGATGGCATCGAAGTCGCGCATCGATTCGAGCTGTACATCGACGGTATCGAATTCTGCAACGGATACCACGAACTCACCGACGCCACGATTCTGCGCGAACGAATCATCGCGCAGTCGGCGCTGCGCGCCGCAGCCGGATACCGTCCGTTACCGCAGGAAAGCCGGTTGCTCGATGCGATGGAAACGGGGTTACCCGAAAGCGCCGGCGTCGCGCTCGGGTTCGATCGGCTGATGATGTTCGCCGTCGGCGCGAACACGATTGACGAGGTGATTCCGTTTCCGTTCGAACGCGCGTGAAGAGACCCAGCCATCCGAATGGCTGGGCTTTCTATGCTGCGTGTGATTGCGGCGGGGCGTCGGAAAGATTCATGATAGCGCGGGCGGGGATGTCGAAAGTCGCGTCATCCAGGATTGCGGTCTCGGTCATCAATGCCGGGATGTTCCAGTGTGTGGCGACATCTTCGCGATGTCGCTCGCCGAGTTCACCCAGCAATCGGCGGATCACGCTTTCCGCTTCGAGCCGTTCGGCCAGCCAGCGGTTTTGCACGTCCCGCCAGGCAACCTCTTCCTGAATCGCCTGATGCAAGCGAGTGTTGACTTCGCCTTCCTGGACACGCAGAGCTTCATCCCGTTCGCTGAGCCATTGCACCAGCGTCTGCCGCTCGGCGTGGAATTCGCCCCGTTCCTGTTGCAGGCGATTTTCCAGATCCAGCAGATCGCGGCGTTGTGCCATCAATCCGGCATGCAGTTCCTGATAGTACAGCGACAGCCCTTGCCGCGCCTGTTCGACACGGAGCCGGGCTTCTTCATCACTGCCCACCGCCTGGGCGATTTGAGCCCACGCTTCCTCGACGGCGAGTCGCAGTTCCAGATTCGAGCGGTGCGTCTCTTCGAGTTCAATCCGCAGCTTGTCCAACCGCTGACGGCGGCCATCGATGCTTTCGGAATGTTTCGCGAGAGCTTCCTGCTGCCGGGTGATTTCCAGCCGCTGCCGTTCGGAATCCTGTCGCCATTGAACCGTCTCAGCATCGAATGCGGCACGGCTGGCGGCGACGGAATCGTCCCAGGCACGGCGGACCCGCGCGAACGTGGATGCTTCGCGATCGAGGGATTTCGCCTGTTCACCCAGGGCGTCGCGGTAAAGTGAAAGCTGGAGCAAGCGGCGTTGCGATTGCTGGTCGATCTCTTCGAGGCGATGACGTTCCTGCTGGCGCTCTCGGCGGAACTCCATCTGCATGCGTTCGAGATCATCGCGAACTTTTTCGAGGTGTTCCTGCTGGAACCGCAGGCGGCTTTCCAGCACGCTGCGCTCGCGCTGCTGATCGGTGATTGTCGTCGATTGCAGCCGTTCCCATTCGAGACGGGCAGCGGCGATTTCGGCTTCCGCCGTCTCGCGTTGCTCCGTCAATTCGAGTTCCGCCGTCTGACGCTGTGCGGTCAACTCGGCATCGAGTTCATCGAATGCCGTCTGGCACAAAAGGCGTTGTTCTTCGAGTTGGGTTTGAATCAGCGTGCGTTGCGCGTCCCAAGCCTGGCGTTCGGCTTCGAAGGCCGTGTGACGCTGGTTCCATTCCAGCGACAATGTTTGCCACAGCCCCTGGCGTTCCTGTTGCAGCAGCGCATCGATCCGTTCCCGCGACCGCTGTTCGGCTTCGGCGAGGGCGTCGGCACGGGCTTGCAGCTCACGTTGCTCTTCGGCGAGCGTCTCCCGCTCGGCGGCGATTTCGGCCATCAACTGCGGACGCAAAAACGCCCGGTCGTGCTGCAGGGCTGTTAGCTCTTCCTGGATCGCCGCTTTGTCATTAATGATCTCCGCTTGTTCGACGGAGAGAGCAGCGCGTTCCCGCTCCAGCCGCATCGCGAGATCGGTGAGAGTTTCTTCCTGAACGACCAGTCGGCGCTCACCTTCGGAGAGGGCCTGTTCTCGTGTGACAAGGCGCGAGAGGGCCGAGTCGATCTGCTGCTGCTGTTCGTTCCGCCAGCGTTCAAAATCTTCCTGCGCGCGGGCCAGTTGAGATTCACGATCGGCGAAAGCCGCTTCGCGTTCGTCCTGTTCGGCTTGCAGTTGTTGAATGAAATCCTGCAAGGCCCCTCGCCGAGCCGGGCGGGGGGCACCCTCGGTGGGGGAGAAATCGCGGTGCGGACCGTCGAGGCGGTAACCGCGCGCGGAAAAATGATCGCCCGACTCAGAACTGGTCGGGCGATCGGAACTGGAAAGCGATTGATCCAGCGGTTCCATCGTCGGGAATCCTTCCCCTGTGTCGAACCGATGCCATGCTGGTGATCCATCCATGGACACCAGCCGTCACTCTGAAAACTTATAAGTGCTTGTCGATCGCGCTGGCGATCCGTGGTTTCTGCTGCAGACCGACCAGACGCTCAACGACTTCACCGCCTTTGAACAACATCAATGTCGGAATGCCGCTGATGCCCAGGTCCGACGGGATCTTTGGGTTATCGTCGGTGTTGATCTTGCCGACGCGAATCTTGCCCTGATACTCGTTGGCCAGTTCTTCCACGACGGGAGCGATCATGCGGCACGGACCACACCACGGGGCCCAGAAGTCGACCAGGACCGGCGTCGCGCTTTTCACCACTTCGGTCTGAAAGTTATCGTCGGTAAACTCCAACACGTTCTCGGCCATGATGTCCCTTTTTTCGCCTGCAAATCCAACGGACCGCGAGGAAAAAGCCCCCGCCGCATCCATTGCTGGTGCCGGAATTATAGGTGACGGTGCATCGTCGTCAATCCAGGCAAAGCATGGGATCTGCGGAGTTGTTCGTTTACGGACCGTGAAATCTGTCCGTTTGGCAATCTTTAGCGGGTCGCCCCGATTTCCTTGAGTGTGGCCGGTTGAACGCCTTCTGGCGACGGGATCCATTTTTCCGCTGTTTCCAGCGAGGATTGAATCAGTGTTTTCGGCCCAAAAGCTTCCACGACCTGTCCGGACGCTTTGGTGTTTTGGCTTTGCAGCAAGCCCCGTTCGACGTGAAACTCAATGGTTCCTTGTAACTGCCGCTGAATGAGTTGTGCTTCTGCTTGAGGGGGCAACATCGGAGCAAGAGTTTTCGTTTTCAGGGTAATTGTCGCCACGGGACCGTCAATTTTGGTAACGGTATATTCGCGCTGCATCGGAACGGGAGGGGCGATCGCACCATTACTTGACGTCACCGGGGCGCTGAATTTTTCTCGCCATACGGCCCCGACGCCAATCGGTTGCTTGGGAAAAACGGTGAGAAAATTCAACTTTGGATCAAGTTTGGTTGCCAGTGGTGCGTTGTTTTCTGGAGCGCCTTGTAGCGATGTCACTTTCAGTAACTGGCCGTTCGGCGCAAAAGTCATCCGCCCCACCGGCCGGCCTACGGATGCTTGGATTTCACGAAACTGCGGTGGGGCCGATTCATTCAGTTCGCTATCGTATTCAATCGGTTGGAGGTCATTAAATTTCGCCGACATCTTCACTTTTTTGACCATCGGTTCCAGCACGGCAGAACCGTCCGCATCGACCGTGATAACACGAAAGTACTTCTGGGAAATCGTCCGGTTAACGACGCTTTCGTTTCCGCCGGCAAACTGTGTCTTGACGATTTGTGTATTGTCCACGGCATAGTGGGCATACATGCCTGGCGTGAACTTGTAGACGAACAGTTGTTGCGGACCGGTGCCGGCGTTGACGACCACCGGACCGGCATCAGGTTCTTCGGCCGCGATGGTGATCGTGGACGTCATCATGACCGCGAAGATCAGTCCCCATGCTCCGCGCACCACCCGGCTTTGTCCGATTGCATCCATGCCCTGCGGCCCTCAAAAAAGAGGCTTTCCGTCCATCAATCGCCGGAAAGGTAGCAGAACGGCCATTTCGGGTGTAGACCGAATTTCCAGCCGGGGAAAACGGGCGATGCACCGCCTGGACGCTGGAAGTTGATCGTCCATTCTTGCCGGTTGCAGACAAACTTGAATGAATCCACGAGCCGGGAGTTACCGATTCGGCTGCGGGCCGTTGACTCAAATCGATCTTCGTCCCTACCTTCCCGCGCTTCCGTCCGGAATGAGTCGACGCAGGAACTTTCCCATGGGACGCTTTCGCTGGACCATTGCCATTGGCGTACTGATGCTCGGCACGCTTTCCGGATGTCTGGCCCTGGGGGGCCGCATTGAGTTGGACGATCCGGAAACGAAATCCCGCCTCGACAGTCTGGAAACGCGCGTGTCCGCTCTGGAACAAGCCACCGGCGTGCGGAGATAGTGCCGCGTTACCCCAATTCCGGAATCGGGCGGCCGCCTTCGACGATGATGGGCGTGGGGCGACCCTGGGGTGACATCCAGTGCGTCGACAGGTCGATGCCGAGATGACGGAAGACCGTCGCGGCAAGGTCCTGCGGGCGGACGACGGCGTCTTTGACTTCGTAGCCCTTGCTGTCGGTGCTGCCGATCGCCTGTCCGTGGCGTAGCCCGCCGCCGGCCATCAGCAGCGACATCACGTTCGTCCAATGCTCGCGCCCGGCTTCCTTATTGATGACCGGGCTGCGGCCGAATTCGCTCATCATCACAATCAACGTATCATCGAGCATGCCGCGCTGTTCGAGATCATTCACCAGCGCGTACATCGCCCGGTCAATCTGCGGCAACAGCGGCGTGAGGCCCTTTTCGATGCCGCCCCATTGGACGTTGTCGCCGTGATGGTCGAAGTAGCCCCACGCGCCGCTGACGAGGACATACGATGTGCCCGCTTCCACCAGGCGGCGAGCCAGAATCGCTTTTTCGCCGATGCTGTTACGACCGTAGGCATCGCGGGTGGCGTCGGTTTCGGTTCGCATGTCGAAAGCCCGTTCGACATGACCGCCGAGGACCATTTCGTACGCCTGCTGGTTGAATCGCGTGGTTTTGGTGAGCGTAGTATCCACATCGGAGCGGTACCGGTCGAACGCCTGCCGCAGGGCATCGCGATCCTGTAAACGCGGGACTTCAATTCCCTTCGGCACGCCAAATTTGCCGACGAGTTCGAGCCCATTCACCGGGGCGTATGCCGGGCCGAGGAGGCCGGCTTCGTAGACATCCGCTTTCCACGACGGTGCGAGTCCGACGAACGCCGGCAGGTCGGGATGATTCGGCCCTTTGAACTTTGCTACCACCGAGCCCATCGATGGCCAGCCATCGCCATCGCGGCCGTTGTCGGTCCGCCGGGCGAGGGGATTCCCCGCCTGCAAGGTGATGGGCGTGTGGTTGCTCGTCTTGCAGTCGACCGACCGCACGAACGAGAGTTTGTCGGCAATGGACGCCTGCAGTGGCAGATGCTCGCAGAGTTGAACGCCGGGGACTTTCGAGGCAATCGTTCCATACGGCCCGCGGATTTCGGCCGGGGCATCGGGCTTCGGGTCCCAGGAATCGATGTGGCTCAACCCGCCGGAAAGCCAGAAGACGATGACCGATTTCTTCGATTTCAGCGGGGCCGGAGAGCCATCCGCATGAGCCAGTGCCGACAGAGACAACCCGCCGAGTCCCGCCAGACTGGTCTGCAGAAACCATCGGCGACCAACGCGAATGTGCCCTTGCGGAACCGTGCGCCCGTTCAATCCGAACATGAAGCCGCTCTCCCCACCGTTTGGGCAAAAAGTCGTCGTTTTTTTCGATTGCATGAGCGCACGTGCATGCGAACCAGCCGCCATCATATAAAGATCGGCTTGAAAGTGAAGGGGAAATGATAAAATCATGCCCGACTGGAGCAATGTGTGAGTCTCCTGCGTAATGCACGGATTGACGTTCAACTTTGGCGATTGAATCCATGACACTCAAAGCCGCACTCGTGACTGTTCTCCTCTGGGGCGTGACGTTTGCGGGTATTGGTGCCGCGATGGGCGCGACGTTGGGGATGGTTGCGCCGGGATACTATCGTACGGTCTTCCGCCATAGCAACGTGCCTGACTTCAGTCCGCTGCACGTGGGGATCGGCTTGGGCACCATTCAAGGAGCAGCCGCCGGCGTAGTGATTTCGATCGTCGTGTTGGCACTTATCGCCTGGCGCGACGCTTGTTCGGCACCACCGATCAGCGAGCGACAGCATTCGGAGACAATTCCCCAAAGGCGAACCTGGTCGGTGCATGTGCTGTGGGGGCTCGTGACTGCGATGTCAGTGTTCGTTGTGAGTGGGATCACACTGGTCGTGGGTGGCATCATCGCGCAGGAGCAACTCTATCAATCCTGGACGGATCGAAAACTCAACAAGTTAGCGATCATTCTTCAAGCGGATGAGTACGCGCGCGTCGAAGCGGGGTCTTCTTCTGCAGCGTACGTCTATTTGACGGGAATGGTCACCGACAATGTGGTACGCGAGGCACTGCACGACAGACTGGTGGTGGCGTTCGGATCGGATGAGGCGGAGATCATGATCCGGGGCGTTCGCACCACTCAATGACGCCCGATGTTGGCGAGGTGGCGCGAAGTTGAATGTCGTGAAAACAACGAACGCCGGTGGCAACCACCGGCGTTCGTTGTTTTCATTGGTGATCGGAACCAACTACTTCACCGCCACCTTCGGCAGCTTGTCTTCCGTCGCGTCGCCGATGCTCAGGTCGGCGTAAACCACGCGGTATTTCTCGGCGTCTTTGGGCTGATACCAGAAGACGATGCTCTCCTTGTCGTTGAGCTTCGCCGTTCCCACGTAACCGAATTTGTTGAGCGTCTGGCGGAAGGTCCACGTGGCCCCCATGCTGCCTGCCAGCGTTGTGAACTCTTTCATGAACTCGGGGTCTTCCACCTTCTTCGCACCCGCACCCGATGTGATCTTCGCGACTAATTCCGGCCCATCGATCCGTTCTGGAAACGCACCGTCAAACAGGGCTGCGTAGAATTTTAGAATCCGGACGACATGTTCTTCGGGTGGCAGATTCGCCAGGGCGGGCAGCGCAGGGTACTTCATTTCCTTGGCCTGATGGCCCGCGGGAATCTCGGTCGAGAACAGCGAGTCGTCCAGTGGGGCGTTGAACACGAAGTCTTGCATTGTCATGTGAAACGAGTCGGAATCCGAGCCGATTGTGGATTCAATCTGTACCGGGAGTTTTGTCTTAGGGTCGCCCCACAAGGTCATTGTCGTGGCTCCAAAATTGGCCTCGAACCCCTGCGTGCGAACACCGTCAATGGTCTTTTCGCCCACGGATTTGCCGGTGGTTTCCGCAGTTTTCAACCATGCAATGATCGAGTCCCCCATCGTCTGCGTTGCCTTGGGCTTGTTCCCCAACTGAGTTAATGTCGCTGTCTTCAAAACGGGTTGTACCATCAGCATTTTTTGCCCGGCCATGTCTAAGACGGAGTAACTGCCGTCCGGGAAGACCGTCCGTGAAAATGATCCTTTGTGATAGTATTTGAGATGCGACACGGGACCGCTTTTCGGCGTGACCACCGTGGTATAGGACACCGTGTCGGCCTTCTTGACCGCGGTGAGGACGTCCTCAAACGCAAAACTCGGCTGCGTCATCTGCATCATGCTGTAGACAACCGCAATCGCTGCCGCTGCGGTCAACAGCAGCGCGACAAGCTTTCGCCGGCCGCGTGCGGTTGATGTTGTGGAAACGGTGGTCATGGGCAGAGCCTCGGCACTCATCGCCAGCGCGGCAATGCGATTCAATGTGGAAGGGGAAGGGGTCATGTCCGCAGGAAGTTCGCGGAGCGCAGCTTCGGCCGTATCAAGCTGATCATGCGGAGTGTGATTCGTATTCATGAGTGACTCCGTGTGGGGGTGGGATTGGGGTCAATGGATTGCAGGAGTTCGCGCAGCCGTTGCCGGGCGCGGTGGACCAGCACGCCAATGGTCGCCGCCGGTGTTTGCAGTTGGTCTGCGGCGTCAGCGTAGGTCCAGCCTTCGAGGGCACACAGCGTGAAGGCTGCGGCTTGATCCTGCGATAAGTGTGCGAGCGCGACGCGCAGTTGGGACTTCAATTCGTCGAGCTGTGCCTGCTCAACGGGTTGTTGGGCATCGACGAATTCATGCGACTGCAGTTGTTCGCTCTGGTGAAGGCGACTGCGGTAGCGTTGTCGCAAACGATCGAGCGCCCGTGCGGACGCCAGCCGCGTCAACAGCGCCCGCCAGTTGGCGATCGGTTCCCGGCGCGACAACTGCACTGCGGCCAGCGTGGCGTCCTGCAGGCAATCATCGGCATCAGCCGCATTGCCCACCAGGCGGTAAGCCGCCCGCCAGGCGACCGGCCCATCGCGTTCAAGAATGGTTTTCCAGTCCATCCGCGCTCCTTTGCATCCAGGTCAAGGAATGGTCGGCGGCAAAGTGCTCGCCCACAACAAGTCGCCGGAGGCCGGGGAACTATTTCACATTCCGCAAAGTTTAGCCGCGACCCGACAGGGGAGTTTTGTTGTGCGCGGGTCTCCCGACCCCGCACATCGTCTGACCGCAGGTCTCCCTCTTCTGGCAATAACAATTAGACTCAAGACGGGAGACCTTCGGTCAACGTCAAGTGCGGGGTCGGGAGACCCGCACACAACGCGGACGCAATGATCTTCCCGCCGTTCGGTCCTGCCCCCGGGCCGAGTTCGATGTGCCAGTCAACCTCGCGGAGCAGTTCGCGATTGTGCTCGATGACGATCACCGTATGACCGGCGTCGACGAGGGCTCGCAGGGCGGTGACGAGGCGCGGAACTTCGAGGGCGTGTAACCCGGCGGTCGGTTCGTCGAGGACGTACAATGTCGGGACCGCTTGCGGCTGGGCGAGATCGCGACCGATGCGTAACCGTTGGCGTTCGCCGCCGGACAGCGTCGCCGCGGGTTGACCGAGCGTGAGATAACCGAGTCCGAGCGTTTGCAGTCGCTGCAGGACATTGGCAATGCGAGGCAGCGAGGCGAACAATGCTGCGGCCTGATCGACAGAGAGGTCCAGCAGATCGGCGGCGGAACGGCCATGCCACGTTGATTGCAAGGTGGAACGGTCAAAGCGTCGGCCGTGACATTCGGGGCAGTCGAGCGTCCAACCGGCCTGGGCGACAGCATTCGTTCGGACCACGCCGCGGCCCTGGCAGGGGTGGCATTGGCCATCGGGATGGCGGAAACTGAACCGTTCTGCGGTGAAGCCGCGCAGCCGCGATTCCTTCGTGCGGGCCAGCAACCGGCGGATCTCGGTCCAGACGCCGCACAACGTGGCCGTCACCGCCCACGGAGACGTTCCCGCTCCGCGGGGACTGAGTTCGATCAGCGCTTGCAGTTCATCGCCACCGGTTAACGGAACCAGCAACGGCTGCTTTGCCAGACGGGCGCGGAATGTCGGCACAAGCCCTTGCAGAATCAGCGTGCTCTTCCCCGATCCACTGACGCCGCTAATGCCAATCAGCCCACCGAGCGGCAGTTTCAACGTGACGTCACGCAGGTTGTGCCGCGTGAAGGGGCCGAACGTCATCCACTCCGTCGGTGCGGAAAGCACTCCGGCTGCTTCCGAGCAGCCGGGGTGCTGGTTCGTTTCCAGCAGCGCGCGACCTGTGACGGAACCCGCATGATCTGCCAACCGACTCGGCACATCCGCGGCGAGGACACGGCCACCGTGGGGACCGGCACCGGGACCGAGATCAATCACCCAATCGGCCGCGGCGACGACATCGAGATCATGTTCGACCGCGATCACCGTATTGCCTTGATCGACCAGGCGCCGCAGGATGCCGATCAAAATCTGCGTGTCGCGGTGATGCAGTCCGGTGGTGGGTTCATCGAGCAGAAACGCCGCGCCGGTGACTTCGCCGCCGAGCGCTGCGGCCAATCGTGTTCGTTGCGTTTCTCCCGTGGAGAGCGTTTTGGTCCGGCGATCGAGCGTCAAATAGCCGAGACCGATTTCCGTGAGGCATTCCAGTCGCTGCAACAACGCCGGCACGATGTGGCTCGCGATCAAACGCCGTTCGGGATCGGTGAACAAAGACGATGATGTCTTCCAACCGTGAACGATCTCGACCGCCTCGGTCACCGTCTGGGCCA
This sequence comes from Planctomycetaceae bacterium, assembly GCA_021732785.1. Taxonomy (GTDB): domain Bacteria; phylum Planctomycetota; class Planctomycetia; order Planctomycetales; family Planctomycetaceae; genus DSVQ01. The sequence goes on along the minus strand of JAKFUG010000027.1, from coordinate 31,361 downwards.
TCCATCGCGGCCATGACCATTCGCCGAGGAAGATCGAACGGCCCATCTCGCCGAGACGTTGACCGCCGCAATCGGGACACAGCGTGATGTCATCACCACCGGTTCCGTGGCAGGTGGGGCAACCGCCGACGGGGCTGTTCGGGCGAAATGTCCGGCGTTCTATGGGCGAGAAACTGCGATGGCAATTCGGGCAGGCGAGTTGCGTGCTCCACAGCGTGTCGCGCCAGCCGTCCGCGGTTTCGATACAGATCAGGCACGTCCCGCGGCCGAGTTCGAGCGCGGTTTCCAGCGACTCTTCCAGGCGCGTTCGCAGCCCCTCTTTCACGACCAGCCGATCGATCACCACCTCAATGGTGTGCGGTTGCTGCGGCGATAACGTCGGCGGTGTGGCGACATCGATCAGCGCGCCATCTACCCGCGCACGGACGTAACCATCCCGTGCGATCTTCGGAAACAGTTCGATATGGGTGCCGCGCTCGGCCCGGACCAGCGGCGCGAGGAGCATCATTTTGGTGCGCTCGGCGAGCGTGAGGACGGATTCCACAATCGCCGAACGGCTTTGCGACTGGACATCGACATGACAGGTGGGACACCGCAACGTCCCGGTGGCCGCGAACAAGCCTTCGAGTAGATCGGCCACATCGGCGAGACTGGCAAGAGTGCCGCCCCGAACGGAATACCCGGCCGCTTGACCGACTCCGATAACCGGTGGCAATCCCTCGATCAAGTTGACCACAGGTCGCGGAAGGCGATCCGTTCGATGGCGACCGAGGAGCAGGGCATCCCATAAGCGGGCCTGACCTTCGCGGAAGAGCGTTTCAAAAACGAGGGCACTCTTGCCGCTGCCGCTGACACCGCTCACGACGGTGAATTGTCCCCGCGGGATTTCGACGTCGAGGTTTTGCAGATTCCGTTGGCGTGCGCCGCGCACGATGATGGTGTCGGCAAGTGCTTCCGTGGAGAGAGCAGAGGGGGAAGACAAGGCGGTCACTGCGGGGTCCGCAAAGCACAAGCGGGGGAGAATCTTGATTGACGTTCTCCTTCAGAATACCGACGATGGATCGATTACACGAATCCGTTTTTGAGGGTGGAAATGAGCCAGACGGTCCCGCCTCGATTCCTGTTTCGCTTTGCTTACACGGCACCGTATGTGGCCGAGTTGAGTCAAAAAAAACTGCCCATCGAGTTACCGCCGGAGTGTCGGTTGCCGTCGCTCGCCGAACTAGACGGCCAGACCGACTTCGCCGAACTGCGTTGCGGCTGGAATGAAGCGGGCGTGGCCATTTCGGTCACGGTGCAGGGGAAGCAGCAGGCGTTAAAATGCGATCCGCTGTCGCCGAAGACGTCCGATGGGATGCAGCTGTGGATCGATACCCGGTGTACGCAGAACGTGCATCGCGCGACCCGCTTCTGTCACCATTTTTGCGTCTTGCCCACCGGCCGCGGTGCAAAAAAGCAGGAACCCTCCATCACGCAATTGCCCCTGGCGAATGCGAAGGAGGATGTGTCGCGCGATGCCACCGGCAAAGCAGCGATCACGCTGGCAGCCCAATTGACCGGCGACGGATATCAACTGTGTGCGTGGTTCCCCGCTGAGGTACTCCAGGGGTTTGACCCGGAATCGCATCCCAAGCTCGGCTTTTATGCAGTTGTGCGCGACGCGGAACTCGGCGAACAGTTTCTCACCATCGGCCGCGAATTCCCGATCGATTTCGACCCCAGCATGTGGCAAACGCTGGAACTCATTCGGTAAATGAATCGCTCCCGTCGTTCGGTATGCGGTTTCGCGCCCCGCACAAATCTTGTTGTCGTGTGCGCAACTTCATACAACGAAACAGCCCCGACCGGGAATCTCGGTCGGGGCTGTTTTTTATCATTCCACTTCAGGCGCAATCAGTCGTTCCGCAGCTTGAGACTGTTCTCAGCGAGTTGCTGACGGATTTCGTTGAGCGACGTCACGCCGAAGTTTTTCGTGGCGAGGAGTTCATCCGGTGTGCGCTGGACGAGTTCGCCCAGCGTGGTGATACCGAGGCGAGCCATGCACTTGCGGGCGCGAACCGACAGGTTGAGTTCGGAAGTCGATTTCGCCAGCATCGCTTGTTCTTGCGGCGACAGATCGGGCGTCTGCAGGAAGCCGAGACCGACACCCACACCGCCGCTCCACGATGCGGCGGGAGCCACGTCTTTGGGCTTCGAGGGGGCGAGGTTCTGTCCAACGCGGAGGCCGTGCTGGGCCATCAGGTCGCGAATTTCCACCAGCGACGTTTCGCCGAAGTTCTTGCCGCCGAGAAGATCGGTTTCGGTCACGCGGGTGAGATCGCCCAGCGTCATGATGTTCATGCCGGCGAGGCAATTCCGGCTGCGGACCGAGAGTTCAAAGTCGGTGACCGGCCGACTGAGAAGTTGCGACAACCGCGCTTCATTGCGGGCCATGTCGTCGTCGAAGAACATTTCCTGCGTGGCTTCAATGTCCTTCATGTACATGCGGGCGCGTTCGTGATCCGGCTCGAAACTGAGCACGCGCCGGAAGCAGAACGCGGCCGCCGGGTAGTTGCCGCGGTCTTCGTACAGCAGCCCGAGATTGATCAGCGCCCCAATATGGTAGGGCGGCTTGCTGAGGCATTGCTCGTAATAACGGACGGCTTCGTTGTCGTTGCCGTGCAGGGCATTTTCACTCGCCAGGCGGAACAGGGCCTGTGTGTGATGCGGGTCCATATCGACGGCCCGCTCGAAGTATTCGATCGCGCCGTAGGTGTCGCCACGGTCGGACAGAATGGCTCCCATCTGATAGGAGTACTCGGCCCGACGCGCCCCTTCGGTCCCGGTGGTTCGTAGCGTTTGCTCGGCATCATCGAGACGGTTCTGAAGGCGAATCGCTCCGGCCTTCTTCAACGCGCATTCAATGGAATCGAAACCGGCTTTGCCCGCCGCGGCGAATTTGGCTTCAGCGTCTTTGAAGCGTTCGAGGGACATCAACACGAGGCCGTGGACATACAGCCCGACGGCGTCATTCGTGACCTGCGACAGCAACCGATCGGCGATCTTGTGCTGACCGAGCAGGTGGGCACCGACGCCGGCCCGCGTGATCTGCCCGACCGGTGTCCCGGCGGCTTCCGATTCCCGGATGAGCGCGTCGAGTTCGATCCGCGTCTGGGAAACTTGATCCGAAGACAGGGAGCGCTTCAGTTGCGTCAGTTCTTCCGCCTGCATTGCATTCCGATTCTGCAAAAGGGACTTCACGTCCACGGGCACCGGGATTTTGCTCATCACCCGCCTCACCCAAATTGTCAGGCCAATCCGCTGCTGGTCTCCGTATGCACAGCACGTTGGCGAATCCGACAGTATATCGCCGATTTTGTGGACGGCAACACCACCGGAAGCGCACAAAAAAACAGTATGGATTGACTCGCGCTGGTATCTGCCGCTGCCGATCTTATAATCAATGGGTTCTACCGCAAGGATTTGCGTGATCCGATTCGGGCGAAACGCAGTGCTGGAGTGCCGATGTTCCCTGCACGAAATCGATTTTGGCGAACGAGTTACGGCTTCAGCATTGCCGTGTCGCTCGCCTGTTTATTGTCGACCGGTGGTGTCGATGCGGCTGACGAGCCGGAAAAAAATCAGGACTGGTGGTCGTTCCAACCACTGAAGCGTCCCGAATTACCGGCGGTGCAGGGGACCGATCGCATTCGCGAACCGCTCGACCGATTCGTCCTCGCGCGGTTGGAAGCCCGTGGATTGACGTTCGCTCCGGATGCCGACAAGGCCACATGGTTGCGCCGCGTGACCTTCGATCTCACCGGCTTACCGCCGACACCCGATGAACTACTAGCGTTTCTGGAAGACACGTCTCCCGCGGCCCACGAGCGTGTGGTCGACCGATTGCTCGACAGTCCCCGCTACGGCGAAACGTGGGGCCGCATGTGGCTCGATCTCGTGCGCTTCGCCGAGACCGCGGGCTTCAACGCCGATCCGACCCGGCCGCTGGCTTACAAGTATCGCGATTACGTGATCCGCGCGTTCAACAAGGACATGCCGTATCAGCAATTCGTCGCGGAACAACTCGCCGGTGATGAGATCAATCCCGGCAGTCCGGAAGCTCTCGCCGCCACCGGCTACAACCGGATGTGGCCCGATGAAAGCAACGCCTCCGATGTGCTCCTCGCACGACAGGCGGCGCTCAACGATTTGACCGGCAATGTCGGGGCCGCCTTCCTCGGCATCTCGATCGGTTGTGCCCAGTGCCACGACCACAAGTTCGATCCGCTGCTGCAATCCGACTTCTACCAACTGCAAGCGTTTTTCTCGGGGATCACTCTGCAAGACAAACGCCCGGTGGCCTCCGGCGGTGCTCTCAACAAACTCGAAAAAGCCCAGCACGATTGGCTCGCCGAAACCGCGCCGTTGCGGGATGAACTCCACGCCATTGAAACCGCCGGTCGACGCATTCTCGGTGAAGAGAAACGCTTGAAATTTCCCGCGGAAGTTCTCGAAGCGATCGATGCCCATCCGTCAATGCGCACGCCGAAACAGCATCAACTCGCGTTCTGGTCCGAACGGCAGATCGAATTGAAAGAAGACCAGCTTCACACGGTGCTCGATGACTTTCAGCGCGATCGGCGCGAGGCTTTGCGGAAGCAACTCGCGGAAGCCAACAAACGCCAGCCGAAACCGTCCACCGAAACCAACGTGATGGCCGTCTGCGAGATTTCGTCCCAGCCGCCGATGACGCATCTGCTCGCGACCGGCAGCTACGAATACCCGCAGGAAGAAACGCCGCCGGGCTTTCCTGTCGTGCTGCGACGCGACGAAAACGATGTCCCCAAGATCACGCCGCCGCGGACCAACACGTCCGGTCGCCGTACGGCTTTGGCACAGTGGTTGACCGATCCGCAGAACACACTGACATGGCGCGTCGCGGCCAATCGTATCTGGCAGGGACACTTCGGCCACGGGATCGTCGAAAACGCGAACGACTTTGGCACTCAGACGGCACCGCCATCACACCCGGAACTGCTCGATTGGCTTGCCACGGAACTCGTGCGCGTCGGCGGTTCGTGGAAAACGCTGCATCGACAAATCGTCCTGTCCGCAACCTACCGTCAACAGCCGTTCCGCAAAGAATTGCTGACCGAACGGACGAAAACTGAAGACCCCGGCAACTCGCTCTACTGGCATTTCCCGCGGCAACGCCTCACCGCGGAACGGATCCGCGACGCCTGGCTCGTCACCTCGGGCCAACTCAACGAAGTCATGTACGGTGCAGGCGTCCGTCCGGAATTGCCGCCGAAATTCGGGGGGGCCGCCGCGTGGAAAATCTCGGAGAATCCCGCGGATCGCGTTCGCCGGTCGGTCTACGTCTTTGCGAAACGGAACCTCCCCTATCCGATGCTGCAGGCGTTTGATCTTCCCGACATGCACGAAAGCTGCGGCTGTCGCACACAGACGACCATCGCCCCACAGGCGCTCATGCTCTTCAACAGCGAACTCGTCCTTTCTGCCGCGGAGCAACTCAGCCGCCGGGTGCGCGACGACGTGAAGACCGCCGATCCGCAAGCCGCGATCGCTCAATTGTGGCGTGTGACTTACGGCCGCGAACCGCAACCCGCCGAATTGACCAAGGCCCAGGAATTCCTCGCCGAACAACAATCCCTCGCGGCCAACGCCGGCGGCGACCCCGCCACTGCCACTCAATCCGCCTGGACCGATTTGTGCCACGCCCTGTTGAATGCGAACGAGTTTTTGTTTGTGGAGTAGGTGACAGGGGATAGGTGGTCGGTGGCAGGAAAAAAACCTGTCCCCCTCTTATCTTCCTATCACCGACCACCTGCCACCCACCACCTCTGGTCTCCCCATGCACTACGAACACGCTCTCTCTCGCCGTGATCTGCTGGCCCGCACCGGTGCTGGATTTGGTGCGGTCGCCCTCAGTGGGTTGATGGCGGCCGAGTCCCGCGCTTCATCGGCTCGCAGCAGCCACGTCCTCGGCAAGGCGAAGTCGGTCATCTTCTGCTTCATGGATGGCGGGCCGAGTCATCTCGACACGTTTGATCCCAAGCCCGCGGTCAACGAGTTCGCCGGGAAGCCGTTGCCGAAGACGATTCGCCGGGTCATCACGCCGATGGGCGTCGGCGAAAATCCGCTCCTCGAATGCAAGCGGACCTGGAAGCAATACGGCGAAAGCGGCATCCCCGTTTCCGACTGGTACCAGCATGTCGGTGAGCACGCCGACAAGTTGTGCGTCCTCCGCGCGTGCGTCTCCGATGCGCTCAACCACGTTGGCGGCGTCTGCCAGATGAACACCGGCAGCATTCTCGGCGGCCGTCCGTGTCTCGGCTCGTGGGTCAACTACGGCCTCGGTTCGGTCAATCAGAATCTCCCCGGCTTTGTCGTCCTTTTAGATAGCGACCGTGAACCGCCCGGCGGCAACCGCGTCTGGGGCACCGGCTTCATGGCGGCGACGCATCAGGGGACGAAATTCCAACCCACCGGCACCCCGATTCTTTACCTCGACAACCCCGCGGGCGTGTCCGATGCCCGGCAGCAGCACAAGCTCGCCTTCGTGCAGGGCCTGAACCGCGACCACGCCGCGTTACGGCCCGGCGACACCGAACTCGAAGCCCGCATCGCCAGTTACGAACTCGCGTTCCGCATGCAGGCTCACGCCCCGGAAGCCGTCGACTTGGCCCAGGAGACACAGGAAACACAACGGCTATACGGGCTCGACGAAAAGGAAACGCAACCCTTCGGCAAGAACTGTCTGCTCGCCCGCCGGCTGGTCGAGCGCGGCGTGCGGTTCATTCAGTTGTACTCCGGCAGCGGCAGCAAGTGGGACGCCCACAGCAACATCGAAGGGAACCACAGCAAGTATTGCCGCGAGACCGACAAGCCGATCGCCGGTCTCCTCACCGATCTCGAACGCCGCGGACTGCTCGACGAAACGCTGGTCATCTGGGGGGGCGAATTCGGCCGCACGCCGATGTCCGAAAAAGGGGACGGCCGCGACCACAACCCGTACGGTTTCACGATGTGGCTGGCCGGCGGGGGAGTGAAGGGGGGCCAGATCCTCGGCGCCACCGACGACTTCGGCATGCACGCCGTCAGCGGCCGCGCCCACATCCACGACCTCCACGCCACCATGCTCGCCGCGATGGGCCTCGACCACACCACCCTCATCTACCGCCACCAAGGCCGCCCCGAACGCCCCACCGTCAACGAAGGCAGCGTGGTGGATGCGGTGTTTGCGTAGCGAGAAGCTGACCTTGCTGGCCAAGATCGTATGATAGAATGATGTAAATAGAATTGCGGCCGGTGATCCAGTCATGGCTTGGTTCGATTTTTTCTGGTACGAACACAATGTGGAGCATCTCGCTCAGAATCATGTGACGCCGGAAGAATTCGAGGAAGTCGTGAAGGCCGCCCGTGCCTTCGATGTCAGTGATTCGTGGTCCGATATGGTGGCAGGAAAGACGGGTTCGGGCCGGTATCTTGTCTGCATCTTCCGCAAGGTAGATCGCGTGACCATCCTTCCGGTTACCGTGTACGAACCGACGAAAGGGAACGAATGACCGAACCCACCTTACGGCTCGCCTCGCCGGAGATGCACGCGTTGTGGGAACAGTCCGCTGCCGAGGTTGATCGGGTGCAGATCGAACTCACGCTCGCCAAGTCCGCGGCCGCGGCGGCGGAAGACTCGTTCAGCGGTTTCGTCCGCCGTTGTGTTCGCCAGGGTGGCCGCCCCGTGTCACTGCTGGCCGACGAAGCCCACGTCGATTTGCAACGCCTCGCCCATTTCCTGCAAGGCGAAGGGTCCCTCGACACCACCGAGATCGACCGGCTCCTCAGCACGCTCGGCGTAGAAGTGCTTGCGAGTGGAAGGATACAATAGACCCGATCTGTCGAACGGCAGGGTGGCCCAGACGCTGCTCTGAGCGTCTGGGTTCACAAGAGGTTGAGATTACCAGACTCGCAACACAGAATCCTCTTGTAAACCCAGACGTCCAAAGCGACGTCTGGGCCACCCGCCTTCGGAGAAGCCGTGTCTTTGAGTGTTTCGGGTAGCGCTCGAAGACACGGCTTCGCGGACGAAACAGTGGCACGATTTTTTGTCCATCCTGACGTTCTCGACATTTCCGCGAATGCGGCGTTGGTCGCGAATAGAATGCGCATGCGTTCGTTCGGATGTGGATAGTTTGAAAGGATGGATCATGACGCGACAACAGCTGTGTTCGCTATTGGTGGTGTTCGGGGCGATGTTGTTCGGGGTGCGTTTCGCGCACGCCGATCCGATCAGTCCCCAGAATCCGTACAAGAGCTATAACCTCAGCGGCATCAACTACGGGTCGATGGAATGGGAGCGGACGCATCGTCAACAGACGGCGGTCGTGCGACCACAGACCACTGTCCGCTATTACGTCCCGGCATCGACGCCTCGCCAGCGACTTCGCCGCCGGTAAATGAGCGGCGCGACGTCATTCGTCGAGTGGAGCGATGGCCCATGAGCGTGTACGATAGGGACGGGCTCTCCAGACGGAACAAGCGGTCTGGACAATCGGCTGTTCGTATTGAAATCGCGGCATGTCGGATCCCTCTGTCGTCAAGACCGTGCGGGCATATTACCTGTGGTTCGGATCGTATCTGATCCTGTTCCATTTTGGCCTGTGGGGTTATCTGGAATGGCGGTCGCGGCGGCCGTTGCCGAGCGGCAGTCCGATGCAAAAGGCGGAATACTATCGCCGCCATGCGTCCGATTTTGATGTGATCTTCCTGGGTGACAGCCGGACGTATTGCGGGCTGCATCCCAGCGAGATCGACCCGTTATTGGGAACGCGGTCGTATAACCTGTCGATCTTTGCGCACTGGTTTCCAACCCAATATCCGGCGATCGCCGATCTGGTCGCGGACATTCCGCCGTCCACCACGGTCGTGTGGTCAATTGGTTCGGGGAACTTTGATCCCATTGGAGCCGACCGGCAGATTCGCGATGCGTATCCGGTTGGCTTTGCCAATGTGTCCCGCTATCTGACATGGGGATACCGCTGGCGGGAACTGTCGCCGAATCTCGTCCGGTTTGCGACGCATCATTGGCCGGTGGTGCTCTTGGCAAAACTGCAGGCCTGGGGGCAGATTCCGGTGATTCGATGGACTTCGTCGGAGAAACAATCGGCGAATTCCATATCGGCAGGGATGCACAACGATCGCGTCGAAAAAGAGCTTGCGGAGCTGTTGCTGCGATTGCGTGCCGATCCGCTTGTGTCGACGATCGAGATCCTGCGCGACCCGCAGACGAACAATGTTACATCCGTTGCCGTCGTAAACCGGGATGGGGCCTATTGCCGCTATGAGCTCGATCGTGAGTTCTTTCGCCGACAACAGGCGGCGCATATTACGGAGTTAGCGCAACAACACGCTAATAAGCGGGATGATCCGAGTTATCAGCCCGACCCCGCGTACTGGCAGACGTTTCTCGCGATCCTGGATTTATTTGAGCGGCATCATGTCCGGGTGATCGTGAATGCGATCCCGGAAGCGCCGTATGTCTACCGCAACAAAGCCGCGGCGCGGGCCGAGCGGGCGTTTATCAATCGCGATGCACGGGAAGCCGTCGAGGCTCATGGATTCCGCTGGGTCGCCGCCGAGACCGCGTCGCTTGTTGACGCGGATTACTTCGACTACAACCACTTGAATCACGAAGGAATCGAACGGTACTCGCGACGGATGTCCGACGCGCTGGCCCCTTACATTCATCCGAAATCAAACGAACGGCGGAATTGACCCTTTCCGATTTTAGGATCGAATTCAGGTCATGCTGTTCAATTCGTGCGAGTACCTCGTTTTTTTTCTGGTGGTCTGCCATGCCAGTTGGTGGCTCGTTGAACGGCCGCGTCTCCGACTCTGGATGCTGTTGCTGGCCAGTCTTTATTTCTATGTGAGCAACAACGGCTGGCAAATTGTCTGGTTGTTGATCTCCACGCAGATCGATTACCTGTGCGGCATCGGCATCGCCGACAGCCGTTCGCCACGCGCCCGGAAGTTGTATCTGGCAGCATCGCTCTGTGGCAATCTGGGGCTGCTCGCCTATTTCAAATACGGCGGATTCTTCAGTGAGATGTTGATCTCGCTGGGACAGTTTGCCGGATGGAATGTGTCGTGGCCGCCGCTGCGAGTGGTACTGCCGGTGGGGATTTCGTTCTACACGTTTCAGACGATGAGCTACACGATCGACGTCTATCGAGGAGACCTTCCCGCAGAACGGTCGTGGTTACGATTCGCGTTTTATGTCACGTATTTTCCGCAGCTCATCGCGGGGCCGATTGTTCGCGCCGCAGACTTTGTGCCGCAGATCGCCCAGCGTCCGATGGTGGATGCCACCGTTTTTGAACGATCGGTCGCGCTGATCTTTCGCGGCCTGCTCAAAAAGATTGTGCTGGCCGACGGATTGTTAGCGAGCCATGTCGATATCGCGTTCAGCCATCCCGCTGCGGCGAACGGCGTGGAAGCGTGGCTCGGGTTGTTTGCGTTTGCGTTTCAAATCTATTTTGACTTCAGTGGGTATTCCGATGTGGCGATCGGTTGCTCCCGGTTGATGGGCTACCACATCCCGGACAATTTCAATTTGCCGTACACCGCCGACAGCTTCTCGGACTTCTGGCGGCGCTGGCATATCTCACTGTCGACATGGCTCCGTGATTATCTCTACGTGCCCTTAGGCGGCAATCGCATGCCGACGCAATGGGGAGTGGCGCGGAACCTGATGCTGGTCATGGTGCTGGGAGGGCTGTGGCATGGTGCTGCCTGGAACTTTGTCATCTGGGGCGCCATGCACGGATCGTTCTTGCTGATCGAACGCCTGCTGGGAATGCGTCGTGTCACGCCGCAGCAAACATTTTCCACCGCGCGACTGATTGTGCATCGCGCGATTGTCATGGTCGGAGTGCTGGCGGCATGGGTGGTGTTCCGTGCGGCCACTCTTGCGGACATCTCCGCTTACGCTCAGGCATTAACCTGTCAGCGGATGCCGGCGTTGATCACCGCGGCTCAGATGGCGGCGATGCTGGTGATTGCGGGAAGCTGGATGATGCAGTACGTCGGTCGCAGGGGCGATCCCTTTGAGCGACTCGCTCCGCTTCCGCTCCCCTTGAAATGCCTGGGGTATGCCATTGCCGCGGTCATGATCATTGTGTTCAACAGCGGCGGGCCGCAGCCGTTTATTTATTTTCAGTTCTGAACCGGGTAAATGCGGCGAATCACTTCGCCATAGCACGGGCTTGCTGGATCAGCTCATCGCGCTTGTCGAGTGCCGACTGCAAGGTTTCCCGATAGGCCGCGGACTTCTGAAAGCCGTTCTTCTGCAGCAGCAGATCGGCCTGAGGGGATAAGATCACCGTGCAGGGTAGCGATTCGACTTCCAGAATCTTGGCGATCTTGTTGTCTTTGTCGAAGTCGAGCAGCACCGGCACAAACTGCGACTCGACGAATTCCACCATCGCTTTATCACCCAGCGATTCGCGAATCAGCTTGTGACAATAGGTACACCAGGATGCGCTGAAGAGAATCAGCAGTGGCTTGTCCTGCGTTTTTCCGATGCGGTAGGCCGTCTTCAAGTCGCTCTGCCACTTGATCTTCGGGGTGAACGGCAACGCAAGCGCAGGCTGCGTAGAAAGACTGTACAGGCCGAGGCCTCCGAGCACGGTTGCGACAAAGCGGCGACGGTCCATGCCAGTTCCTTTACGCCAATCGGGGGATCCGAGCGTATTGGAATTATCGGCATAACCGCGCGGGAAACTCTGCCTGATCCGTCCCTTCAGACGCTGTTCAGCCGAACGGACCGGCAAAGCGGCCCCACGTTCCAGTGAACACGGTGTCAGTTAAGGGCTTACGAACCCGCGGTCCGAGTTCCCGCTGCTTCAATGCTTCATCGAGACCGAGCAGATTCTCAGCCATGTAACCGATGGCGATCGCCGCGACGGCATCATGCGTTGTCGGAATCTGAAAGAGTTCCCGGGCAGCAAGCGGATCGAAACCCGCCATCGGGTGGCAGGCAATGCCTTGGGATTCCGCTTGCAGAATGAGATTTTGCGTCGCGAGGCCGACATCGTGGTAGGCATGCCGGTTCGGTTTGCCGTTCCTTGCGAATTCCAGTCGCGTGCAGGAGATGGCGAGGCAATAGGCCCGTTGAGCCCAGACGCGGTTGGCTTCCACGAGGCAACTCGCCATGCGACGAAATTCTTCGGGTTGATCCTGTGTCGCCACGAGAAACACCCACGGTTGCTCATTGAACGACGACGGTGCCCACCGCGCCGCTTCGAAGAGACTGCCCAAAATCTCCGGCGAGATGCGCTTTTCCGAAAACGCGAGCGGACTCCACCGTTCGCGAATGAGATCGGTCAGCGGGAACGATGATTCAATGGGCTTTTGCATTCAACAACACTTTTTTGAAAGGGCAGGGGAGCGCGGACGCACTGATTCTATCCGCCGCGTTCGATTATTCCCTGGCAAAAAATGCTTCGACGGACGGCGCTCCCTGCACATATCCCAGCGATGCCAGAAAACGGTCCATTGACGCCGTGGTCGCGCGGAAGTCGCGATTGTTGCCGCGGCCGTAGTTGAAGAAGCCGTGTTCGCGGCCGTCGTAGAGATCGAGTTCACACCGATTTCCGGCGGCTTTCATTTTGTCGACGAACTCGTGATTACCGTCGATCAGAAAATCTTTCGTCCCGATCAGAATCAACGTGGGTGGCAGGTCTTTCGCGACGTGCTCCGCCGGCGAAATCTGTTCGGGTGGGACACCGGTGCGCCCGGCGAGTTCTTCGGCCCGTTTTTTGTCCGCTTCCAATTTCCCCGACTTGAAGGAGACCGCGGGGTTGAACAGCACCATCGCATTCGGTCGTGAACTGACGGCGTGGTCTTCGTTTGGTTCGTCGAATTCGGTCAGGACACCGGTGCAAGCCGCGATGTGTCCTCCGGCCGAACCGCCACTGGCGACGATCTTTTCCGGATCGATTCCCAGTTCGCTCGCATGCCCGCGGACCCAGCGGACTGCCGATTTTGCGTCCTTCACACATTCGACGACTTTCGCCTGCTGCCGACTCGCCACGCGGTAATCGGCGGTGATCGCCACCATCCCGCGGGAAGCCAGATATCGGCACTGCTGTTCGAACTGCGTCGGCGACCCGTTCGTCCACCCGCCGCCAAAGAAGAACACCATCGCCGGGCGGTGATCGCTCGGTTGATGTCCCTGTGGCTTGAAGACGTACAATTTGAGCTTGGTCTCGCCGATGGTCTTGTAAACATGGGTGTCGGCGTCCGTGAACTGCGGCGGATAGTTTCGCTGCGCCCATACCGAAGGGGCGAACATCAACATCGCGAGCAGAAAAATCGACGTGAAGCGCATCGGACGGATTCCCACGGCAGTGAACGCTGCGGACAGCACCGTTTCTGTTCTATCGCGCCACTCACCTCATAGCGAGGGAACAAATCGGGCCGCTCGGACTGCCAAACACGCCATTGCAGAATGGGACGGAAGTCGGCATAGTGGAGGCTTAGCCAATTTGTCCGGTCGAGTCTGTTTGACTGCCGGTGTTTTTGTCCTCGCAAGTGCTGAATCCCGTTATGGATCGATCTTCATTGACCCCAGCTCCCAGGGATGATGATTCCTGGGGAAAACTGGCCTCCGACCTCTTCGGAATCGATCTCGGCCCACAGGACGATTTCGATTTTGCGGAAGCCGAAAAGCCGGCACTGCCGCCGCCCGCGCCGGTGGTGGCAGAAACTCCGAAAGTGAAACTGCCCGAGCCGGAAGTCTCTTTTGATGAAGAGCTTACGGACGACGAAGATGGCGACGCGGAAGAGGAAGAAGCCGCTGTCGAGGGCTCCGAACCCGAACGGGATGAATACTGGGACGCGCTCGAAACCTGGGACTGGAACGAGGGTGATCGCGCCCGTGAAAAGCGATCCGAAGGGGGGCAATCCGCGGAACGGACCACCAGCGATGATCGCGGACGTCAGGGCGGTGGTGGAGGCGGTCGGCCGCCACGTGGCCGAGGCGGGCGTGATGCGGCTCCCCGGGGTGAGCGTCCCCGGCCTCCGCGCGAAGAACCACGTCGTTCGGAAAAGCCGCTGGCCGAATCGACAGAAGCAAAACCGGCAGCACCGCGTCGCGAAGGTGCCGAACCCCGCAGTGCCGAACCTCGAAGTCAAACCGATCGTCCACGTCGACCGGCCGGTCCTCCAAAGCCGACGACGGAAGCCAAGTCCCCCGCACCTCAGGGGCGAAGCCGTCCGCCGGTGAAAAAGAAGCCCGTCAGCGATGACGAGTTTGGTTCCGGTCTGGATGAAGAGCAGGTCGATCTCGATGCCGATTGGGAGTCGGAACCGGAAGCGCCGCAATCTGTGGCCCGCGCTGTTTCCGAGCGCCTGGACGATGATGATTTCGACTCTGGATTGAATGACGAGCAGGCCGAAAGAGGCGACTCCGAAGCCCAGGATGACGATGGCGAAGAACGGGGCCCACCGAAGCGTCGCCGACGCCGTCGTCGCCGTGGTCGCTCTTCAGGCGAGCGTGCGGAAGCCACCGTTGGTGAGAATGAACCGACGGACGACTTGGACGATGAAGAATCCGCCGAAATTCGCGCAGACGATGACGAGCCAGGGACGGAAGAACGCTCGGCTGAGGATGCCGAGTCGGGTGACGGTGAGGAGCGCCCGCGTCGCCGTCGTCGTCGCCGCCGTCGTCGACCCGGAAGCCCCGCCGCGGAAGGGGCTCCCGTCCGCGCACAGTCCTCTGATGACGACGAAGATGATGAAGAGGGGGATGACGAGGAAGAACTCGTTGAACGCAGCCCGCGGAAACCGGTTGCCGTCGAACCCGCGGCATCGCACTTCGACGAAGTCTTCGATGACGAAGAGGATGGCGAGCCGATTCAACGGGTGAGTTACGATGATGTCCCGACATGGGATGAAGCGATTTCGTACCTCGTCAAAGCTCCTCCCGGCGGTGATTCGCGGGGCAGGGGAGGGCGCGATCAAGGCGGGAACCGCGGTCGTCGACCACCGGCGCGGCGTCCGCGCAATGATGCTCCGCCGAATTCGTGACATCGGCTGAAAGACGAACAGGATCAGGAAGCCCCGCCATCGCTATGGCGGGGCTTTTTTCAAAACAGACCGCATCGGACACGGCGTTATCATGGACCAGCGGACCTGCCGACTCGTCACGCTGGGTTGCAAAGTCAACCAGTACGAGACGCAGTTGGTCAAAGAAACCCTCGAACGGAATGGCTATCGCGAAGCCGCCGAAGACGAACCGGCCGATTTATGCGTCGTCAATACCTGCACGGTGACCAACAACGGCGATTCGCGGTCGCGGCAGGTGATTCGCCAGCTCGCCAGGCAGAACCCGCAGTCCCGGACGCTGGTGATGGGCTGCTATGCGACGCGCGATCCCGACGCCGTCCGCAAACTGCCCGGCGTCTTTGAAGTCGTTACCGACAAACGCGAGCTGCCGGATATTCTGGCTCGTCACGGTCTGTACGACATGCCGGCGGGGATCTCACGATTTCCCGGCCGCAAACGGGCTTACGTCAAAGTCCAGGACGGCTGCATTCTGCGTTGTAGCTACTGTATCATCCCGCAGGTGCGACCGAATCTGCTCAGCCGTCCGGCGGACGAAATTGAAGCCGAAGTCCGCCGACTGCTCGCGCACGGTCATCAGGAAATCGTGCTGACCGGCGTGCATGTCGGTCACTACGGCGTCGATTCCAGTCGCGTGAAGTCCGGACTCGCGCCGTTTCGGCTGAGCCATCTCATCGAACGTCTGGATCGAATTCCCGGAAATTGGCGGATGCGGCTGTCGAGCATTGAAGCCGCGGAAGTGACGGACGACCTGATCGAAGTGGCGGGCCGCAGCGAACATCTTTGCCCGCACTTTCATCCCGCGCTGCAAAGCGGATCGACGTCGGTTTTGCGACGAATGCGGCGGCGCTACACCGCGGAACGGTTCGCCGAAACGCTGCAAAACATGCGTGACCGGCTGGAAAACCCAACATTTTCGACGGACGTTATCGTTGGCTTCCCGGGAGAAACCGAGGAAGAGTTTGCTGAGACGCTGGAGTTCTGCGAGCGGATGGGCTTCATCAAGGTCCACGTCTTCCCATTCAGTCCGCGGCGGGGCACTCCCGCGGCGACCATGCCGGGGCAGCTTCCGGGAACGGAGATCGCCCGCCGGGCACAAATTCTGGAACAGATGGAACGTCGCGTTGCCGAACGGTATCATCACACGCAGATCGGCGAACGCGTCGAAGTCATTGTGGAAGGTCTTTGCGAACATCAGCCCGGTTTCGTGCAGGGAACTGACCGACGGTATCTCCCGGTAATGCTGCCGGGGACAGCCGGCGATCTGGGGCGGCTGGTTGTCGGCAAAGGACTTCGGGTCACACGTGATTTCCTTGTCGCCGAACGTGGGGATGCAGATCATGTCTCTCGACGGATATCAGGCGGCATTTCTGACGGTTGAAGATCACGGCCACGCTGTTGCCGCGCGGTTCACTCGTGCGCAACTTTCCGAAGACGAAAACATCGAGCAGATGGGCCAGGAATTGCTCGCCCTCATCGAACACTATCAGATCACCAACATCGTGTTGAGCCTGGAAGTGGTGGAGATGATGACTAGCGCGGCCCTTGGCAAGCTGATCACGCTCCATCGACGGCTCCATCGCAAAGAGGGACGACTCGTGCTGTGTCACGCGCATGGCAATGTCGCTGACGTCCTGCACACGAGCCGGCTCGATTCCTACTTCACGATGGCCACGGATACCGCCGGTGGTCTCGCACTTCTGGCCTGTGCGTAGTTCGCTCTCCACCGTTGGGTCTTTTCACCGAAAGTGTTGTCTCCGTGTCGCAATTGATCGCCGTCGAAGGGATTGATGGTTCGGGTAAAGGGACACAAGCCGCGCGGCTCTGCAAACATCTGCAATCGACCGGGGTCACCTGCACCGTTTTGACGTTTCCCAGCTACGATCTCACCCGTTTCGGGCAGCAGATTGGGGCTTTCCTGAACGGCCGGTTCGGGGAACTGGATCAGGTGCATCCGGTGTTGGTGTCGCTGCTGTTTGCGGGAGATCGGCTGGAATCGCTGCCCCGTTTGCAGACCGCACTCGCGACGAATGACGTCGTGATCTGCGATCGGTATGTGCCTTCGAATCTCGCGCATCAGGCTGCTAAGGCGGACGGAGCAGGGCGGACCGAATTGCGGCAATGGGTGGAGTTCGTGGAGTACGAATTATTCCGTCTCCCGCGGGCCGCGCGCGTGCTCTGGCTCGACATCCCGGTGGAACAGGCGCAACACCTGATTGCCAAAAAAGCCAGGCGGACTTACACCGACCGCGCGGCCGATCTGCAGGAAGCCGACGGTGCTTATTTGGAGCGGGTTCGTGAAGTCTATCGCGAATTGAGCCGTGATCCGGCCTGGCGGCGCATCGAAGTCATGGATGAACAGCGGTTGCGCTCTCCGGACGAAATCACCGCCGATCTGATCGCGGCCCTTCGTGGTTGAAATCGCGCGATTTACGACGGCGGTTTCCAGCAGTTCGTGATGTCACTTTGCACGTTATGCCGATTGCGCCGGGGATGACCGGGATGACATCGCCTTCGTTCCGCGACTTGCGTCCGAGTGACCGGGAAGTCTGCGCCGCGATCTCTCCCGCGTGCTAGTTCTTATACGGCGAGTCTTTTGCCTCGTTCGAATGCGCGATGGCAGGCGTGGTATGGCCTGTTCCGCAGAGAACGGTCCAAACGATTCCCCGTACTGTTCGGCAGGCTTGGCCTGGAGGATCGGCGTGGCGTCAGCGACCAGTGAGTATGCATGTCTCGAAGCGACGTGGGTTCCGTCCGCGCCGGTCGATGCGTGTCTGTCGCTCACGATGGACCGGCTGGTGACCAGCTTCGATACCGATTCCACTCCCAGTGTGCCGCTGGCGAAAGACACCTCGATCCAGGTGGCCAACGGCCCGGCGTCGTCTGCGGGACATGAATCTCTGCTCCGCTCGCGCTTGCGGGCTGCGGCGTGGATCATCCTGCTGCCATCGGTGCTGCTGTTTTTGCAGGCGCTCTGGCACGCGGGCCCGATTGGTTCATGGCTGCAAGCGAGCGTATTGATCGTCACGATCGGGGCGCTGGTCATTCTTTATGGACCGCGACCGCTGGCCTTTCGACAACTGCGGTTGATGGAAGTCTGCCTGTTCGGCGCGCTCGGCGTCTTGTTTCTTTCGATTGAACAAGCCTGGCTGATGTATGCCGTGGCTCGCCACAATGGCGTGCAGTTGATGTCCGTCGCGGGCATGAGCACGATTGGTTTTGCGATCGCGATGTTGTCGTACGGGATGTTCATGCCCAACGGTTGGGTGCGGACTGCGTGCATGATGATTCCCCCCGCTGTTGCGCCGTTGTGCGGATTGATTTCCGTCCGCAGTGTCGACCCGTTCGCTGCGGAAGTCTTGTCGCCCGCCGTCATGCTGCAGTTGATTGTGGTGCTGGTGACCGCCGCCGGAATTTCGACGTTCGGAACGGCGAAAATCGCCCGGCTGCGGGAAGAAATCCGCCGCGCTCAACGTCTCGGGCAATATCACCTGAAACGCATCATCGGTCACGGCGGCATGGGCGATGTCTATCTCGCCGAGCACGATCTCTTGAAGCGGCCGTGCGCTTTGAAACTGATTCGTCCCAATCAAATTGGTGATCCGCTGGCGTTGCAACGCTTTGAAAGGGAAGTGTGCAGCATGGCCCGTTTGTCGCATGCCAATACGGTCGATGTCTACGATTACGGTCACACGGCGGACGGCACCTTCTACTATGTGATGGAATATCTTCCGGGGTTGAATCTGCAAGAACTGGTGGAACGCTTTGGTCCGATGCCGCCGGAACGGGTGATTCACTTTCTGTCTCAGGCGTGTGCCGCCTTGGCGGAAGCCCATCGCCTCGGCATGGTGCATCGGGATCTGAAACCCGCGAATCTGTTTGCCGCCGAGCGGGGCGGGGAGTTCGATTTCACGAAACTCCTCGATTTCGGTCTCGTCGTCGAGGATGCTCGCGCCGATTGGCTGTCACGGCCATCCATGCAGTCCGGTATGCCTCGGGCGGGTTCACCGTTCTACATGTCGCCGGAGCAGGGCCGGGGCGAACTCGCGCTGGATGTCCGCAGTGACATTTATTCACTGGGTGCTACCGGATACTATCTTCTGACGGGCAGGCCACCATTTTTGGGGAAAACGCCACTCCGGGTGATGCTGGCGCATGCCCAGTCGCCGGTGATCTCGCCCTCCGAAATCGTGCCGGGGATCCCGTTCGATCTCGAGCAGATCATCCTGAAATGTCTGCAGAAAAGTCCCGATGACCGGTACGACTGCATCGACGATCTGCGCTACGCACTGACGTTCTGTCAAGATTCCGGGTTGTGGACCACCGAGCGGGCTGCCATCTGGTGGGCGGATTGTGCTCCCGAAGTGGTCACGGAACCCCTCTGCGACGGTCACTACTGCGGTTTGCCGGAATCAGCCCCGGACGCGAGCAGCGTCGTCAGCGGGACGACTTGATTCAGGCTTCCCGATCGGAAGCCTTGCAGATCGATCGTCACCGCCTTGAACCCGAGTTTCCGGAATTGCTCCACGACGGCAACCCGGATGTTAGCATCGACGAGCCGGCCCAGAGATTCCAGCGGGACTTCGATCCGTGCCAGATCGTGGAACTCGTGGCGGACACGCAACTCATTGCAGTGCAAGAGATTCCGCAAGAACACTTCCGCCGCGTCGACCCGGCCCACGCGTTCGGGGGTGACTTCCAGTCCGTAGGCGAGCCGACTGGACAGACACGGACTCGCGGGTTTATCCCATACCGGAAGACCCCAACGCTGAGCCAGCGCACGCACATCTGTCTTTCGGAAACCGGCTTCCACCAAAGGACTTGCGACACGGAACTCGTTTGCGGCCTGCAAACCCGGGCGATAGTCCCCCAAATCATCCAGATTCGCCCCGTTAACCACGACATCCACATTCCACTCCGACGCTCGGGCCGCGACCTGGCGGTAGAGTTCCGATTTGCAGAAATAGCAGCGGTTAAAGGGGTTGCGAACATAATTCGGGTCGCTGAATTCGTCGGTCATCAACAGTTTGTGCGGAATGCCGATCTGTTGGGCGAGAGATTCCGCCGCCGCTTGTTCTCCGCTGGGAAGGCTCGGGCTGATAGCCGTCACCGCGATGGCTTTGTCGCCGCAAGCGCGAAACGCCGCCGCGGCTACCACAGTGCTGTCGACCCCCGCCGAGAACGCCACGGCGACGCGACCGAAGTCCCGCAGCATCGCCAACAATCGCGCCTCTTTGGCATCGAGATCCACGATCTCATCGGCAGTCATCGAACTCAAAGCGGAAGAAGTCACCAATGCACCTTCCTGGATTTGCAGCAAAACCGCGAGGCATTGCATTTTACGACGAACGAATTCGCCCGCGGGAGTGGTTTTGATTTTCAGACGCGTCGGTCGATATCCAACTCCATCATACGGAACGGCGTCTGTCGGAGTAAGAACCAATCGCACTCAGTGCGAGCGGGATTGCGGAGAAGTGGACGACGCGAACGAGAATGGTGTCGACGGCGCGGCGACAGGTTTATACTCTGGAAGTGAATGTCCAACGATCCCGCGGGAAACCGTCGAGGATCGGGCAGCCAACGAGTTCGGTGAAGAAGGACGGATTATGCAATCTCGCGATCGTCGATGGCTGTCGCTTACGGTCCTGGGTGTGACACTGTGTGCCGGTGCCTGGTTGAGCGCCGCTCCGACACCCGCGCAGAAAAAAGAACTCGGCGACATTTCCTCCGATATACGGAAGGTGGCGTCACTCGTCAGCCGGAAGAAGTTCGACGAGGCGGAAGCGGCGATCAAGGAGGCCGAAGAACGTCTCGACAAGTTGATGAAGGAAGGTCAACTCCCGGAGACCGAACCGCAAGTTCGGGTCCTTCAGCGATTGATCGAAACCCAGCAAGGCGTGCTGGCGAAAGCCAGCGGCGGAAAAGCCGGAGTGGTCGCGGTCAGCTTCACGAAAGACGTGGCCCCCATTCTCGTCGCCAAATGCGATAACTGTCACAGCGATGACCGCGGGGCAGGGGGCCTCAAGCTCGAAAGCTTCGCCAGCATGAAGCTCGGTGGTCGCAATGGCCCGGTGCTCGTTCCGGGGAATCCTGCCAACAGCTTGATCATCCGTCGCATCACGGCACCAACTCCACAAGGACGGATGCCGAAAGATGCCGAAGCCTTGGACGAAAAAGAGATCAAGGCCATTGGGGCGTGGATTGCCGCCGGGGCAAAATTCGACGGGCAGGATGAAGGGGTCGCTCTTTCTTTGTTGAGCAAGAATCCCGATGCCGTGAAGCAACCCAAAGCGGAAATCGTCAAAGCGACCGGCAATGAAAAAGTTTCGTTCACGCGCGATATCGCTCCGACGTTGGTCTACACCTGCGGCGGTTGTCACGGGGCCAACAATCCCCGCGGCGGTTTGTCGATGGTGAGCTTCGAAAAGTTAATGGCCGGTGGAGAAAGTGGTGGGGTCATCAAGCCGGGTAAACCCGATGAAAGCCGGTTGTGGCGACTGGTGAATGCCGACGAAGAGCCGATCATGCCGCAGGGGAATATGTCCCGCATCACGCGGAAGTGGCACGGCGACCTGCGGACGTGGATCACCGAAGGGGCGAAATTCGACGGCAACGATCCCAAGCGGTTGCTGCGGGATTTGATTCCGACTCCGGAACAACTCAAGACCGAAGAGTTGGCCAAACTGTCGCCGGACCAATGGCATGAAAAACGATTGAAAGATTCCAAAGATCTGTGGACGCAATCGTTCCCGCAAGCCGGCGAACCGGGCATCGTCGAAACCGCCGATTTCATCGTCGTGGGAGATGTCGCTCCTCGACGGTTGGAGGAAGTCGGTGCGTGGGCCCAGGAACACGCTGCAAACCTGCGAACGATGTTCAGCGTGAAAGAAGAGCCGCTCTTCAAAGGCAAGCTGAGCCTCTTTGTGTTCAAAGACCGCTTCGGTTACGAAGAATTCAACAGCACGATTCATCGTCGCCAGGTCCCGCGCGAAGTGCAGGGGCACAGCGATGTCACGACGGCGCAAGACCGGGCGTTGGCGGGGGTGGAAGACATCGGCGATAACGTCACGGCAAATTCACCGGGATTACATCTCAGTGTTATCGAGCACGTCACCGGCGCATTCCTCAAGCGGGGTGGAGGCACGATGCCCGACTGGCTCATCCGCGGAACAGGGCTCGCGCTTGCGGGTAGCAAATCCGCGGAAGCGGCTCCGTACATGCAGGCGTTGAAAGGTCACGCTAGCGACGCGCTGCGGAAGTCGAACATCAGTAGCCCGGCGGACGTCTTCTCGAATGGTCAATTCGCGCCGGGCGATGTCGGCCCGATCGGCTTCCTGCTGGTTGATTTCCTGCTCAAGAACGGCGGCGCTCCCACGTTCGGCAACCTGGTGAAACGCTTTCAGGCGGGCGATGCTCCCGCGGCCGCGATTCAAACCGTCTACCGCACCGATCCGCGACAACTGGGAACCGCGTTCGCCGGTTCCATCGGCAACGTTCCCAGCGGAGGCGGGAACAAGAAGGGCAAATAAATCGCCGTTCGTTGTCGATTCATGATGTCTCACAACAGCCCGGGGATTGTGCTCCCCGGGCTGTTTCATTTTCCATGAGCCGCGACGATCAAAGCGATCACGGATATACTGCGCGGAGTGAACGGCTTCGTCTCGATTGGCAGAACGATAATGTGCGATGTGGTGGTGATTGGTGGCGGAGTGATCGGCTTATCAATCGCTTTCGAACTGTCGCTCCACAACGTCTCGGTTCGCATTCTGGAACAGGGTCAGTTTGGTCAGGAGGCCTCATGGGCGGGGGCAGGGATGTTGCCGCCGGGGAATCCGGCGTGGGCCGCGACTCCGGAAGCCCGCTTACGGGCGGCCAGTCACGTCCTTTGGCCGACTTGGGCGAGCCGGTTGCGTGAGCTGACCGGCATCGATTCGGGATATGTCCGCTGCGGCGGTCTGACGGTGCATTCTTCTTCCGCTGAAAGCGAATTCTCACAAGAGAAAGCCCGCTGGATTGCCGAAGGGATTGCTCTTGAATCGCTGTCGGGCATCTCGTTGCGCGAACGTTTTCCCGCGTTAAACCCATCCATTCAAGAGGCGTGCTTTCTTCCCGAGTTGGGCCAGGTCCGCAATCCGCGGTTGATCAAAGCGCTGCAAGCCGCCTGTGTCCAGCGCGGGGTCGAGCTGTTTTCCGGCCATCCCGTGATGTCGATCGAACACAACGGCCAGCGCGTCCATTCGGTCCGGACGCCCGCGGGTGAATTCACGGCCGGGCAGTTTGTCATCGCCAGTGGTGCCTGGTCGGGCGAACTTGCTCGACAAGTGGGAATGAATCTGGACATCGAACCCGTCCGCGGGCAGATGGTCCTCCTCGACGCCCAGCCGTTGCCGTTTTCCTGTGTGATTGAAGACGGTCTGCGCTACATGGTCCCGCGACCGGATGGCCGCATCCTGGTCGGTTCGACCGAAGAGCGAGTCGGCTTCGACAAGCGAAATACGGTTGACGGAGTCGCTGGACTCTTGAAGCTGGCGCAACAATTGGTGCCCAGTCTGTCACAAGCAAAGCTAGAACGTTCCTGGTCCGGCTTGCGACCGCATCGTCCCGGCGGATTACCGTTCATCGGCCCCAGCGGCATCTATGACAACGTCTTCGTCGCCGCCGGGCATTTCCGCGCGGGCTTACAACTCTCGCCGATCACCGCCACGCTGATGCGGGAGATGCTGCTCGGTCAACCGGTCTCGTTGCCGCTGGCGAGATGAACCACGATGGCAGACGCTGCACGGACGCCACGGATCGCAATTCTGGGAGCCGGCCCGATCGGACTCGAAGCTGCGGTGCTCGCTCATCGTTGCGGTTTTGATGAATTTCATGCCGATGTGATCTGCGGCACGCATACGGGCCTGCATTGGGAACGGCGATTCGAATCCGGGCGGCGAATGATCAAAATCGGCGTGCTCGGCCGACCCGAAAACGATGGCACGCCGCGGGTGTGGTACACGCTCCTTTCGACGAACGATTCCGAGTCGGGGATCGATGTCGAATTCGTGCCCGTGGAATACGATCACGAACGGCTCACGCACGAAATGTGGGCCGAGAAGCTGACGGAGGAATTCGTGCAAACCATTCTCACCGGCAGGTGGACGACGTGCCTGGAAATTCTACCGTCGAAAGAACGCCGCCGTGGCCGATGCTGAATTCTTGAGCGGCACGGCGCTAGCCGCCGGTTCTTCAAACAGAGAGCAAAGCAAAACCGGCGGCTAGCGTCGTGCCGCTCAGAGAAATTAAGGTTTACATTTCCATGCGTGCTGTTGTTCAACGCGTCTCTCGCGCCAAAGTCACCGTCGACGGCGAAATCACCGGCGAGATCGCCACCGGGTTGCTGGTTCTGCTCGGCGTCGCGGAAGGTGATACGGCCGAGGATGCGGTCACGCTCGCGGAAAAATTAGTCGGCCTGCGGATCTTTGAAGATGCCGAAGGGAAAATGAATCTCGCACTTTCGGAGATCGGCGGGGCGATGC
This sequence comes from Planctomycetaceae bacterium, assembly GCA_021732785.1. GTDB lineage: Bacteria > Planctomycetota > Planctomycetia > Planctomycetales > Planctomycetaceae > DSVQ01. Next base: position 6,714 of record JAKFUG010000027.1, on the reverse strand, counting down.
TGGTGGTCAGTCAGTTCACGCTGCTGGGCGATTGTCGCAAAGGCCGGCGTCCCAGTTTCATCGCCGCCGCGCGTCCGGAAATCGCCGAAGCGTTGTATCGAACGCTGGTCGCCGAGGTCCAAGGCCGCGGGATTGCGGTTGCCACGGGCCGCTTTCAAACGCACATGAATGTGGAGCTCGTCAACGATGGTCCGGTGACGCTGCTGCTGGATAGCCGCAAGGCGTTCTGAAGGGGTTCGAGAAGGGGGGCTCATTGGTTAAGCGTTGGATCAATTTGCTGTTGTGGACGGCGGCCGCGTGCTTGATCGCCGGGGCGTATGGAGCGCTGCACAATCAGGTGTCGTACACGGTCTCGCCGGAATACTTTCATCGGTTCAAGTTCATTCAGTTTCGCGTGCATGATGCGTGGCAGAATCGTTGGGGTGCGGCGGTGGTCGGGTGGCGTGCCGCCTGGTGGACGGGCCTGTTGTTTGGGCCGCCGATGGCGATTGTCGCGCTGTGGCGATGTCACGCGAAATCGTTGCCGAGAATTATGGGCGTCGCGTTTCTCGTCGCGGTTGTCGTGGATGTCATCTGCGGTTTGGGAGCGCTGGCAGTGGCCGCAATTTTCGTCGACGATCAATCCCTGCGCGACGTCTGGATTCCGCACGGTGTTCAACATCGCGCGGCGTTTCTCCGCGCCGGTATCATGCACGACGCGAGTTACGCTGGCGGTCTGCTCGCGACGATGATCGGCTGCCTCGCGATCGTCAACATGACGCGCCCATCGCGGCCGGAAATCGTCTGATCGCGTCTGCGTCAGGGGAGGAGTTCCGGGCAGGTGCGGCATCGTCTTCATTTCGCCGCATCCGCTCGGGAATGCGTATTTTCCGCGGAAAAGCCTGAAACAAAGGAAACATAACGGACATGCTATGTTGTTCAGAGTCAAGTGATAAACTTGACGCTTGTGCAACTCAGCCAGATGTCTGGTTATGGTGGACAAGTCCGGCGAACGGGGTGCGATCCCGCTCGCTTTTGTTGGCTCAACCGCTGCAAACGGTCGAGTTGACACCGTAATGGCGGTGAACTGTTGGAACTGCAAATTCCTTCAGGTCACTAACCGCAGAATCGACGTAGCAAGGCAAAGAAATGATTCCACGGCTAAAGGCCATTGTGCCTGCGGTCCGTCTTTTCGTCAATCGGAAAGCGGCCAAAATCGCCGGAGTCTGTTCGCGTCTGTACCGCAGTCCTGCGGGGGCGTGGGCGGTGGCTCTTGGTCTCTCGTGCTACATCGCGGGCGGGTTCTTTGCTCGTCCGGTGGTGATGTCTGCGGCTGTCTTGCCGCAATCGCAACCTGTCAAGAAGACGGGTTGCAAACCATGTGCAGCGAAAGCGGCACTTCTCAAAGCGGCGGCGTTACAGCCCCAACCCGATCCGCTTTCAACACCGGGGGCAGATGCAAAGGTAAGCAAGGATGCTCACTGAGCAAGGCCGAATCATCGGCGAAAATCTCGTGTACGGGGATGTGACGGTGCTGGAGTGTTATCACAGTCCCGCCAAGGATCAATACAAGGAATCGTACCGCGTCCGCGTGGGTTGGACGGGCGGCGGCGTTTCCTTCCAGTTGACGAAGGAAGAGTATTCAGCCTACGGCCCGTTCCTCGTCGAGGGCCAGAAACTCGATATGCAATGCGAACGCCAGATTCGCACGTATGAAGGGCAGTCCAAAGAGTCCTTCAAGAACATCAGTATCGGCCCATCGGGTTCCCTCGTTTGGCGTCGGCAGGCGCAGACGGCGGCACCGGTTTCGCGGGCTGCCTGACCCGCGGCTCGGTCTCCCTGCTCTGCTCCCTTCGGGGCAGGGGGCCAGTTCCGCTCTCATATGCGGCTTGTTGCCGCAGACTCGACCCCGGCGAGTTGTCCTATATGAGAGCGGAACTGGCCGGGGGAGCGAATGGATTTCGCCAAGCGGGCAAGGATGCCTGACGGCCTTTAAGGGCAGGGCTATGGATGGTCCAGTCTGGAACGAACTGAGCGACCGCGAACAAGCCGAAGTGATGGCGATTAGCCGTCGTTCGTCGTGTCTTCGCGGTTACTGTCTTTGTGGGGGCAAGGAATGCCAATACGTGGCGGTATCGCCGAAGCGGTCCACGTCTGCAAATGGTGCGGCGTCAAAGTCTATCTTGGGCTCCCGAAAACCGGGTGTGGACCGCAAGACCTCTCGAAGCTCGTCGTCCGCCACTCCCCCGCCCCAGGTCAAAAAACGTGCGGGCGTCGTCCGGTCGCGATCCTCGTCCCGAAAGGCAAACAGCGGTCAGGCCGGGCTACCCCGTCAAGACCGGTTGGAGTTCGGGGACGATGATTGAAACGGCGATCGATGTCGGTGTGAGCGTTCAGTGTGTGATTATCACGATGATGACGGGATTCGCTTCGGTGTGCGTCGTCGTCGCGATTGCTGTGGTGCCTGTTCCGAGTGTCTTCAGGGTTTTGAAGGGAAGAAAATGAAGGTCGAATTTGAGTTGACGGAAGCGGAAGCGTTCACCATTCGAGGGTTCGCCAACGATTACAAGGTTGACTCGTCGCTGCTGGTTCACTGCCTCGTCTCAACGGTCATTGCGGGCATTGAAAAAGCGGATGACAGCGCGTTGAAGTTCGCCGAAATGATCGCGGAAGCGGCGTCCGTGCAAGCCGAAACCGAGGATTTGTCGAAGGTCGAAAAGGTTGTCGGAATTGCGTGGCTCGCGATGGATTACAGCGGGCGTTCGTAACGGTTGTTTCTGTGAGCGGTGGGGCGTATTGAGTCCGAACCCGTTGACCGGTCCCAGAGGCAACCTAGAGAGATGGCCGTTTCCGTTTCGCGTATGGGGTTACTCGGTGGGACCCGTACGCGAAATGGAAATGGCCATCTCTCAGCCGATGCGGACCGGTCAACACTCAGCCGGTAGGCTGCGTTTTGGCGGTCGTCCGCTTATCCCATCGCCTCTGCGGTGTTGAGTGCTCGATAGCGGAACCCGTTCGTTGATGGGCCACGGATGTAGCCCAAAGTATTAAACTGGGGATCAAGGATGGCGTACCAACTCAGCGACGATTTCAGCGAAACCCGCGAAGACTTCGAGTCAATGGGGATTCCGCAGGCACCGGAATGGCAAGACGACGAAGACTACGACCGCGAAGCATGGTCCCACGGTCGTTACGTCGAACGTGATGGCGATGTCGCCTTGTCGCACGAAGCCGAAGAGTTCCCAAGCCGCGAGCGTCAGCGTAAACAGCGTGAACGGCGTTCGATGTTCTCGAAGGGGATTGCGGCTGCCGAACGTTGGGAAGCGGAACATCGTGACGTGCAGGCGATCCACGGTCTGCGTGCGGTCGGTGGTCGCATCCGTCGATTCAGCGAGTCGGCGGCGTCGAAGCGTTCGGTAATCCGTCGCACGGTGGACGGTCTTCCGGTCGGCGAGTCGGCGCGGCCTTGTCCGTTCGTTTCGGGGAGCGTTTACCCACGGGGGTCCGACCCCAGTAACACGGACCCCTCATCACTCCAAGGGGCAAAAGTGGCGAACAGTGTGCCAGTGGTCTCCCCGCATTTAGGCGGTCTTGATTGGCTCGGTCTCACCATCTACGGTGAAGCCGAAGAACGGTGCGTCAAGCTCTGCACAACCCTGCTTCAGCAACGCGACACAATGCGGCAGGGAACCGAGAATGAAGAAATCGCGTACGTCGGTCGGTACGTGGGCGTGTTGCGTCGTCAGGGCCGCGGCGGCGGTTTTAACCATATGCCCGTCGTGTGGGTCTCGAAGGGGATCACGTTCGCCTTCGGTGCGGACCGCCGAAAGCACGATGGCACTGTCTCCAAGCTCCCGCAAATGTTCATTGAGATACCTGGTTCCGCGTGCCTTATCCAAGGCGAAATCGAGTGCCTCGAATACGTCGCCCAGGTGCTTGACGCGCTCGGGCTTGACGCCACGAAGATCCGCGTCCGTCGTTTCGATGTCTGCCTCGATATGGTGGGCGAATACCGCGAACGTTGGAAGGAAATCATCAACCGTATGGCCTGGGTGACGAAAGGCGGTGACGTGAAGCCTAATATCACGGGCGGCGGCGTCTTCACCGGCTTCAGCGTGTCGGGCGGTGCGTGCTCACTGACGGTCTACGATAAAGTCCGCGAAGTGAAGAAGAAGAAGCCGGAAGTCTGGCCCGCGATGGTGGAACATCGTTGGCACGGTCAAGACCCGGACGAAGCATGGCGGGTCGAATTCCGCATTCGTCCGTGTAAGTCGCAATCCCTCGAATTCCGCAGTCTGACAGACGTTCTGAGCAGTCTGAAAACGATCTGTGATTGGGCGTGTATCAACTGGTTCCGTGTGGTCAAGAAACGCTGCAAGAATCATTCAGAACGTACGGTGATGGATGATCTTTGGTTGGAAGTCATTGCGGGTTTCGGTGCGTGGGCGGAGGGTCAATCGCCTCTTAATCGCCGCGTCAAAACCGTCGGCGACCCGACCCGGCTTGTTAAGGTCGCCTTGGGCTGTCTGGCTAAGGGCCTTGCTGTCGCCGGCGTCGAACTCTCGATTGAAGGTTTCGACGATGCGTTGACGGAGTTATTCGCGGTGTCTCGCTTTGGCGGTGGCCGTCGAGGTTCGGAGAGTGTGACGCAAGCGGAAAAGCGTCAGTTGTTTGTTGAAGTGCTGGCTGAAACGCAACTGAAGCAAGTGCGGATTTGGTCAGCGTTACCGGGAGCGTGAACGATGTTCGGTCGAAAGTGTTCTGCGCATAAGCGCGTCGTTCAGGTGTGTCTTGCTGATGTTGACTGTGAACTGCTGGACGCAAGGGCAAGGGCGTTCAACGTCTCACGCTCACGGATTATGCGTGAGTTAGTACGGAAGATGCGAGACTACCAATTCGCGGATGCGCTATTATCCGTACAACCGCCTCTACCGGGTTTGGTACAACCGGAGGAAAACAGTAAAGCGGCTTGAATTCGCACAAGTGGGAATCACACATACCCGAAAACATAACCCATCCAAGGGGTTGACAGCAGTGGAATACGATCTCACCTTCGCCCAAGAATTATCGAAGTGCCTGGGCTTCGGCCTCGGCTGGGGGGTGGTAATGGGGGGTTATATGCTGCTGTTGTCTCTCGTGGCGAAGTTACCGGGGTGGTTCTCTCGTTCGTAATTTGCAAGGAAGCAAAATGCGTCGATTTGGTGCTTACGCTGCTGGTCTCGGTGCCGCTCTGTGTCTGTCGGCCTCGACGGCCTTCGCACAAGCCACGTTCGCGGTTGATGACATTCTGACGAATTCCGGTCTCGAAGACAAAGTCACTGAAGCCGCGACCGCCATTGGTGCTGTGATCGGGACCATCGTTCTTGTTTGGCTCGCCTTCCGGCTCGTGCAGGTCGGAATGCGTTACGCTCGCAAGGCGGTTTAGTCGTCTGAAACATGGGGCAGGGGGGCGGGGCGGTCTTTTGGCCGTCTCGCCCTTTTTGTTGAGGCTTACCGATGACAGCGTACCTTCTTGCGGCGGCTCTTTCGGCCTTGCCCACGTTCGGTTCATCCGATGCGTATTCCGTCGAGGAAATCATTGTTGATGACGTTGTGGGCTTTCGCATGTCGTGGACGGGCGGCGGAAACTCGTTTCAAATCCGCGTCCTTGACGTCGGTTTCGGTGGTTCGGAAACGATCTCGGTTCTAACGTACGAAGATTACGAAACGGCGTGGAGTTCCGACCCGTACACGGACGCAAGCGCGCTGAAGGGTGCCATTCTGGCCTACGCTGCCGGCGCGCAATCCTCGCTCTCGCCTGATGCTCTTTCAGTTTGGAATCTGCTTGCGTCCACAACGCCACCGGGCTTTGGTGAAGAAACATCGTCTGAAGGCATTCAGGCTCTCGATACCACCGTTAAAACGGCATCACTGGTCTTTGTGGTGCTTCTCGGCGTGTTGATTGCGTTGCAGTCGCTGTCAATCGTGTTGCAGGGAAAAGATTATGTCTAATAAACCGAAGACGTGGCGTCAACGTCTGGGCTTCCTGGCGTGGTGCGCTGTCGCCTCTGCCGTTTGGATGGGCACCGAAAACCTTCTTAAGGCGACGGGCGAAACTTCTGTTGATATTTCGACGGGCTACGGTTATCTCGACGAGGGGGATACGGCGTGGCAGTTTACATTGAACGTCGATGGCACTACCACGACGAAATCCTACTATTATTCCGGAACGTGGCACCAATTTGGTGGCAGTGCGATGCCTATTCAGGAGTTGAAGGCGTGGACTTATCGCGACGGTGACTGGTCAAAGACCGGAACGTGGTCTAGTACGCACGAATCTCTGTGGGCGTCGGTAGTGCCAGACGCCGCAGTTATGGCATCGGCTCCTGTTATATTTTGCCCGACTGGATACCAATGGGAAGAATTGTCACCGGGCAATATCCGTGCGACTTATTTAGGTAGTACGTTTCCGTCGGGCACGGCAAAAGCGACTGACCTGCTGCTAAATCAGTTGCCATCGTTCACCGGGCCTTCGGGTGCCGCATCTATGGCGGCATATGACGCTATTTCCCCCGACTGGTCCGCGATCATTGCGTGCTACGACTGCGGGTGCGGAGGGTACGTACAATACGGAGTCTCTGGACCTGATACTGTACTGTATGATACATGTAGCGGTCAATGTAGTCACGCGACAGATGTGCCAAACGGTACCTATTACGCTAATTGCTGTTTCATACCACAGGGCGGCGGTGGGGG
>JAKFUG010000022.1 GCA_021732785.1 Planctomycetaceae bacterium | reverse complement strand
TGCTGACCACCATCGAAACCTGCCGCCAGCAACAACGCCACGTCTTCGAGTTCGTCACCCAAGCCGTCACCGCCCATTTCCACAACCAACACGCTCCCTCACTCCGCACCGACCCGTGAACGGTTACAGATTTACCAATCCTCGCCTGGGTCATCACCGGCATCAATCGTGATCACGGCGCGCAAGGTTTCCGGCGACAGTCCGTGCTCGCAGTGTCGGACCGTACCATCTGCCATCAGCAGAAAAATGTCCTTGGCAATCGGAGCGGGTTGCTTGTTTGCAGGATCGCCGAGCCACAACCGTTCGCCGTCGAAGTTTGCATCTCGGGGCTCGTACCATGCGATCTTTGTATTGCGGACGGCAATGGCCATCACCGTTTGGGAGGGACCGTCCTTGAAATCGGCAAATTTGCGGACACCGTGGTCGTCCCAAGCCGCTCCCGGTCCAACAATGGCCAGAACTTGGTATGGGAAACGGGTGAGCGGGTGCTGTTCCGCAATGGCACGGTTGGCGGGGTCGTCCCAGGGTTTGTCAAAATCAAAACCTTGAAGCCGCTCGGCGTCGGTATCGACTCCAGGGAGAGTCGGAATGAGTGGTGTTCGCCACGAATGGAGGGCCACTCCCGCATGATCCCGTTGCGCGACGAGCGGAAAGTGTCCATTCTGATCGTGATAGTCATGCAACACCCTCATAACCGACATTAAACTGTTCTGGGCCTGCATCAATGTCAACATTGCCCAATACTGATTGACGGACAATACGCCAACAATGATTCCAACAGTCACCAAAGTGATCTGGAAAACTCTTAACTGCCAGTCCTTGACCGGCGTGATGATCGGAGCGTTCATGATTGACGACAGCCATCCGCCCCCAACAATGGTCCGCTGCACTTAATGTGAACCGACCTCATGGCCAATTATCAATACACCTCATCGTGCGTACCGATGGTCTGGAGCAGGATCGCTTCCGCACCCTCATGCTCAACAAACTTAAAGATGATGCGGAGATCGTAGCCAACGCTGCAGGCCCAGTTCTCTGCCAAATCACCCTTCAGCTTGTGTTCGTAAAGAAGGATTGAATGCTTCTTCTTCGAGGTCGAAAAGGGCATCTCGCAGATCTTGAGCGACTCCGGAATGCTTTTTCAACACTCTTCGCGCTGCTCGCACAAAAGTTGATGAATGTAACAGAGTGCGTCTCATGACAGGATGTCGCGCATCAAGTCATCGGGACTGACTGTCTGACACTGGCCCGTTGCGAATTCATCCTGAGCCTCCCGGACTTCAGCGACGATCCGCTGTCGGCCGGCTTGCGCCAACCGGCGATGGAGGATTTCAATCAACGCTTCCTGCTCGTCCGGCGTTAGTCGATCTGCGGCATCGAGAACGTCACCGAAGGCAACCGCTTGAGACATGAGAGTGATTCCCTTCCAGGATGGGTCTCTGGTCAACGCTTACTTCTTCATCGCCTTCAGCCGGGCTTCCCATTTGGCGATCCAGCGTTCGGGGTCTTCTTCGAAGGCGGCTTTGCAACCGGTGCAGCAGACGTAGTAGGACTTGCCTTTGTAGCTGACGGTGGACGTTCCTTTGCCCTGCGAGATGATGCAGGTTTGTTCGCCGTAGTCGGTATCGCTGATGGCGAACGACGTGCCTTCCCGCAGGGTGTTGAACGTGTCGATCCGCTGATACGGCCCTTTGCCGCGACGCCGGTCGATTTCCAGCACATACCGGTTGTTCTCAATCTGTTCGATGCCAAGTTGCCATTGCTCGCCCTCTTTGGGTTCCGCTTCGGCGAGCGTCAATTTGTAGGTCCGCTGCAACTTCTTCGAATCATCCCCGGCGACATCCTGCACCGGCTTGGTGAAGGTCCCTTTCAGCAATCGTTTTTCCCCTTCGGGGGTGGTCCATGCAAACTGATATTTCTGTTCGGCGGGCAGAAACGTCAGGTGCCCTTCCCGCACAAAAACGTTTTTCGCCGACTTGAACACCAGCGCCGGTTGAGCGCGATCGGACTGGAAATCCCATACCCATTGTGGTTCGTCCACGGTCGACTTGCGCGGTGTGCCGTTCCATTTCCCCAACAGAATCTGCAATGGCTGCATCGCCGACAGCACCGTTTCCGCGGATGCCGGATCGATGTCCGCTTCCGTGGAACGGGACGCTTCGCCCAATTTGACCGGTTTGAACTTGCGCTTCGTGCCGGTCGTTGACGAATCTTCGGCTTCTTCCTTGGGTTCAGCGGGAACTTCCGCCGTTGTGGCACTGGCCGTGGACGCGGTCGGCACGGTCGGCGTTTGCGACTGGCAACCGCTGACGGCCAACCACGCGACGGCTGCGCAACCACCCCAGAATCGTCGGCGTTGAAGTGCGAACATGGACGTCACCCTGAGAAAAATCGCGATCTGAGAATTTCATGTTCTACGAAGTTTACCACGCGCCAAACACTGGGGACAACGCGCCATTACTTCTGAGAAATCGCCGTGACGCGCAGCACACGCAGTGATTGCGGTTTCCCCTGCTTCAAGACTGTGCGCTGATCGATCACGAACTCAATCACGTTCGCTGTCGTCCATGTCCCGCCGCCGTTGGATTGAAACTCGACGGCATGAGATTTCGTGTCACACGGAATCGGTCGAAACCGCAGGAAGCCCTGGCCTTCATCGTTCGGACAGGTGACCCAATCACCGTCCTGTCGCACCTCCGTGAAATCGAATTGGTTCGCATTTTTGGCAACGGCATCCAGATTGATTTCCGTCGCGACCAGGTCTTCATCATCGGAGGACCAACCGACGATTAAGTCGAAGACCCGCGGATGAATCCTGGGCAGCGGTGCGGGAGGAGCGGCAAACGAACTTGTCACGACGAAGCCGATGAGGAACGGCAAAGCCCAGCGAGTCATGCGCATTCTGAATCATCCTTGAAGCTGGCGAAGGATTTCCGCGGACCGTGGTCCCGTCGCGGTGAAACAGGCGTGACGTGTCGTAAGGCCGGTCACCGACAATTCGATCCGCAGATGATCCCGCGGTAAGTCATGGGTCACGCGGTCGGCCCATTCGACGAAAGCGACGCCGTCCATGCCGAAGAGTTCATCGAGTCCGAGATCGGCGAATTCCTCGGGGTTGCGGAGACGGTAAGCATCGCAATGCCGGATCGGAAACACCGCCGGGTATTCGTGGATCAGGGTGAAGGTGGGGCTGTGAACGACTTCATCCGGCACCCCCAGGGCCTTCGCGACGGCTTGGACCAATCGTGTTTTGCCTGCCCCAAGGTCACCGACCAGCGCGATGACATCTCCCGGACGCAACGCCGCCGCGAGCGCACAGCCGGTGACTTCTGTCTCAGATTCGGATTGCCAATCGATTTCCCACACGGGACATTACCCCACGAACAAAATCCGCCGTAACATATTATCAGATAGCACCTTGCGATGCAAATCGCACTGCTATTCCGTGGAGTCTGCCGTTCTTTGGGACAGGTAATACGGAGGTCACGAATGTGAAGGACCCACTACATCTGGTGACTCAACGGCGTCTGCCCCCCAAAATGGTGTTTTTCTTTGACGGCTGACCTTTCAATCCCTAAAGTTAGCCCGTCAGCCGCTTCGGCAGCTTTTGCCGCCGGGACGGAGGATGATGCTTCCCGTGTGGAAGTGTCCACCTGAAGGAGTCGGGTGTGTGAGCCACGGAGGGTTGTCGGACACGCTGAGTCGTGTTCAATTCGATCCGCATTCTCGCATCCGCCTCCGCTTTTGACGAGGGGAAATGTCGTTCCACTTGGGGGGAACGGTTGGATCCGAAATGGTTCATTTCGGATTCGGTCTTGCGGTTCGACTCCGGCACAGGGATGTAGCCGGGCCAGAAAAGGATGTCTACGCATGCAGAAATCGAAACCGGTCATCGCGATCAATGGCGACTTCCGTCCTTCCAAGAAGGATGGTTGTGCTCTGAGCTGGTTCAACACGGGCTACTATGACTCGATCACCGCAGCGGGCGGGCTGCCGTTCCTGCTGTCCCCGCTGTCCAGCGACGCCGATCTGAAACAAGCCTTGCAGATGTGCGACGGCCTCGTTCTCGCCGGTTGTACGCAGGATCTCGACCCGGTAAAAATGGGGATGCAACCCCATCCGCACACTCGCCCGATGCCCATCCGCCGTGAGGAATTCGATCGCCGATTGTGCAAGATGGCCGTCGAGATGAAGATGCCCATCGTTGCCATCGGGGCCGGCATGCAGACGCTGAACGTGGTCTGTGGCGGCACACTCTACCAACACGTGACTGAAGAAGTGCCGAAGGCGTTGCATCACCGCGATCCGGTGGAAAAGCACAATCGTCACATCATCGAAATCGTCGAAGGGACCCGTTGCTGGGACATCTACGGCCCCGGCGAAATCCGCGTCAACAGCGAGCACCACATGGCGGTGCAGCACCTCGCCCCGCAGTTCAAAGTCTCGGCAAAGGCCACGGACGGCGTGATCGAGTGCTTCGAATCCAGCGATCCGCGCTGGTTCTGCCTCGGCGTGCAATGGCATCCGGAAGGCGAAACCTCGTCGGCGCTCGACATGCAGATCTTCCAGGAATTCATGGCCGCCTGTGCCGGCGAACAACCTGCGATCCTGCAAATGCCGACCCGCGCCGCGGCATAACTCGGTCTGACTGGACCTCACTCCCCGCAAAGCCCGGCATCAACCCGATGCCGGGCTTTCGCATTGAGAAATCCGCGGAAAACTGGGGTTGGTGATCGCCGGAACAATTCTCATAATTTCGCGCGAGCCTCGATGGTGCAACTTGCCCATTCTGTTTAGCCGTCTTGCAGCCCATTGTTGAAGCGGCAAGTTTCTCCGATTGGCGTCGCGGCCTCCTGTCCGGTTAAGAAACTTTCGATACCACTCGTCGCGGAGGAATGACGCTGTTGGTTCTCTGCTGATTTTGAACGCCGTCAACTTCCCCGCGTTCCGCCAAGGATGGCTCACCCGCATGACTGAATGGTCTCACGAGACTGTGGCTCCCGACGTCATCCCCTTGCCCGGGACGCATTCTGTGGAGTTGTCGCCGCTTACCGCCCATTTGGTGGGCGTATGCGGATCGGGCATGCGCGGTCTGGCGGAACTGCTGCACGGCCTCGGCTGGAAACTGAGTGGGTCCGATCTCAACCCGCCGCCCGCAGCGATTCAATCGCTGATGGATCGCGGATTCGCATTTCATCAGGGACACGCGGCGGAAAACGTCCCCCAGAGCGCCGATGTTCTCGTTTACAGCCCGGCGATTCCCGCCGGCAACCCTGAACGGCACATCGCCGCGGCTCGTGGCCAATCGGAGTTAAGCTACACGCAGATGCTCGGAACACTGATGCAAGGCCGCCGCGGGGTCTGTATCGCGGGCACGCATGGCAAAAGCACCACCACGGCGATGACCGCTACGATTTTGACCGACGCGGGCCTGTCCCCCTCGGCGATTTTCGGTGCCGAACGGTGCGACAGCGGCCTGAGCGCCTGGGGTGGCCACGGCGATTTGTTCGTCGTGGAAAGCTGTGAATTTCAGCGCAGCTTTCTCGAATTTTCGCCCCAATATGCGGCGATTCTCAGCGTCGAACCCGATCACTTCGATTGCTTCACCAACCAGCACGACATGATCGCCGCATTCGCCGAGTTTGCGGCGCAGGTGCGACCGAATGGCTTGCTGCTCACACGGGCCGAAGATGTGGCTGCGCGGGAAGTCGCTCGCTCCTGTCCGGCACCGGTGATGACGTTCGGCTGGTCGATGGACGCGGACTGGTGGGCGGGCGATGTCCGTCGCACTGGCTACGGAACGCGCTTCCGGGCGTTTCGTCGCGGCCAGTTCGTGACGGAAATCACGCTCCCGCTGAACGGCAAGCACAACGTCCTCAACGCACTGGCGGCGGCGGCGATGTGCTTCGAGATTGGCGTCTCGCCCACAATGATTCGGCACAGCCTCGCCGAGTTCCCCGGCATTCGGCGACGGTTTGAAGAACTCGGTTCCTGGCGCGGTGTCACCTTAATGGACGACTACGCTCATCATCCCACTGCGATTGCAGCCACATTGGAAGCAGCACGGGAAAAATTCGGCCGACGGCGGTTGTGCGTCGCGTTTCAGCCGCACCAGATTTCACGCACGAATGCCTTGATGACTGAATTTTCGCGATGTTTTGGAACCGCCGACCGGGTGTGGATTTCCCCCGTTTTTGCAGCCCGCGAAGCCGTCACCGATGAACCGCAGATCGTTTCGGAAGAGCTTGTCCACCGACTGCGCCAGCAGGATGTCGCCGCGGATTTTTCCCCCTCGCTTGACCAGCTTGTGATGGTTTTGGAGGATAACCTACGGCCCGGCGACGTTTTATTCACTATGGGTGCCGGCGACATCGACCAGGTTCATCATGCATTCACTCGACGATTTCCCCGAGATTCTGCTCCGCAACGAGAGCTTGGCGTCCTACACCTGGCTGAAGGTGGGCGGACCCGCACAGTACTTCCTCACTCCGCGTAGTGTGGATGAACTGAAGCAGATCCTCCACATCTGCCACGAACAAGGCATTGCGGTTCATCTGCTTGGCAGCGGCTCGAATCTGCTCGTTCGCGACGAAGGCGTGAGCGGTGCCGTGATTCGGCTCAGCGATTCGGCCTTTGCCGAAGTGACCGTCGACGGAACGTCCCTCCGGGCGGGTGCCGGTGCCCTCCTTTCGCACGTGATTGCCGAAGCCGTCCGGGCGGGGCTCGCGGGTTTTGAAAACCTGGCGGGAATCCCGGGGACCATCGGCGGGGCTATCCAAGGTAACGCCGGCGGTCGACACGGCGAAATCAGCTCGCTGGTCAGCCGTGCCACACTGATGAACCACCAGGGCGAAACGGTGACCCGGGCGAAGGACGACTTGGCGTTTTCCTACCGGCAATCGGGGATTGACGACCTGCTGGTCCTCGACGTGACATTCGAACTTTACAAGGACGATCCCGATCAAATCGCCGATCGGTTGCGGAAATTGTGGATTACCAAGAAGGCTTCGCAGCCGCTCAGCTCGCAGTCAGCGGGCTGTATCTTCAAGAATCCCAGAGGGTTATCCGCGGGCGAGCTGATCGAACAGGCCGGTCTGAAAGGGACACGGATCGGCGGGGCGGAAGTCAGTGACCGTCATGCGAACTTTATCGTGACGCATTCAGGATGCACTTCCGCCGATGTTCTCCGGTTGATGGATCTGGTCCGTTCCAAGGTTTCCAGTCAATTCGGAGTTCCTCTGGAGACGGAAGTCAAAATCTGGTAGAAGCCGCTGCAAATTCGCGCCTAACTCGTTTCGAGGATGGCGGATAACAGCCAGGCGGTCTTCCAGCGCTGAAGTCGCTGGCGATCGTGGTTGAGCGTCGTCAGTGGGGAAGATTCCTCATTGCCGTCGATCTCTGCTCATGGAGGAGTTGGGATGATGAACGGTGCCGGGATTGCATTCGCGCTGTGCGTGGCCTGGGGACAAACCGTTCCCGCTCCCACTCCGGCCCCCGAACCGCGCTACTATCTGATTCAAGTGCGGATCGTCGAAGTCGACGAACAGGGCAAGCAAACCGTTGTCGCCACCCCTTCGTTGCAAACCACCGGTGATGCCACCGGGGTGACGATCGATCCGAAGCGCGGACGCAAATTCGAGTTTCATTTTAATGCCATCGATCCGAACGCATCGGCAACACTTCCCAAAGCCGTCTCCGATATGCCGACGGCTCCCAAAGGCGTGATCGCTGCCGATGGTTTAATTCTTGAGAAAGCCGCCGTGTCGCGGGTCAGCGTCAAAGCGGTCCAGCAAACGCGCCAGGAAATCCTGAAGGCCATTGCCAATCAAGCCGGATTGCAACTGGTACTCGATGCGGAGACGGTCGCCGCCACCGCCGCACCCTTGCTGATGCCGATTTCGCTGGAACTCCAGGACACGCCCGTTGAAGATGCGATCCGTCAGATCACCGAACCCGCGAAACTCAACTTTGCGATGCGTCAAGATTTGGTCCTGATCGGTGCCAGCCCGATTCGCCCCATCTCCCCCATGTCGAATGCTGTGATGAAAAATGCGGGGCCAGCGCTGGTCCCGCCCTCGCCGCTTCCTCCGTTGACACCGGCCAACCAGCCCAAAGTCGCGATGGATGCCACCGCGCTGAATGTTCGTGTCTATGCCGTGCAGGATTTAGTGGAAGTGGACGCGGCCACGCAGCGACCGGTGTTCAAGCCGCTGATTGAGAGACTGCAAAAACTTTCCGTCGGTGAAGCGTGGGATGTTCAAGGCGGCATGGCGACTATTCGAGGCTTTGATTCCACGGTGTCGCTGGTCGTCCGTCAAACGGCGGCAGGACATGAGGCGATTTCCCGATTGCTCGCGGAACTTCGGAGCGACGCGGCAACGCCATAACTCTCTGCCATCACCATCATCGCCGTCATTGACCGCACAAGGATGTGCCCCATGAAAGATGCAATCCCCCACACTCCCTGGCGAATCGCGCTGCTGGCCGGCGGTGACTCCGAAGAGCGGGCCATCAGCTTGAAGAGCGGGGCCAGCGCCCAAGCCGCATTGGCGTCCCGCGGGCATGTGGTCGTCGCGCTCGATCCGGCAGAAATCGATCTCGAAAGCCTCGACTGGCGGCAGTTCGATGTCGCGTTTCTCGCTCTGCATGGCCGCTTCGGTGAAGACGGTCAGGTCCAACAGATTCTCGATCAAGCCGGGATTCCTTACACCGGCAGCGACGCCACCACGTCGCGGCTCGCCTTCAGCAAGTCGGCGGCGAAAGAACGGATGACGCAGTTCGGTGTCGCCACGCCGTCGTATGTGCTGATTCACTATGCCGATGATGCCGCGCGGA
Source organism: Planctomycetaceae bacterium (assembly GCA_021732785.1). Classification (GTDB taxonomy): domain Bacteria; phylum Planctomycetota; class Planctomycetia; order Planctomycetales; family Planctomycetaceae; genus DSVQ01. The sequence goes on along the minus strand of JAKFUG010000022.1, from coordinate 210,372 downwards.
TCCGCCGTATGGTCGCACAAATCGGTTTCCCGCTGGTGGTGAAGCCCGATTCGCAAGGGTCGAGCCTCGGAATCTCGATTGTTCGCCGGCAGGAAGACCTAGCCGCCGCGCTGTCACTGTGCTTTCAGTACGATAGTTTTGGAGTGGTGGAAGAATTTATCGCCGGCACGGAATGGACGGTCGGGCTGCTCGATGATCTGGTGCTGCCGCCGATTCAAATCGAAACCCCGCGCGAGTTTTACGACTATCACGCCAAGTACGATGATGATGCCACGCAGTACCGCTTCGACACAGACGCCCCGCGTGCCGTGTTGACGTTAATCGAAGACATGGCAAAGGACGCGTGTCGTGCGTTGCAGACACGCGGTATGGCGCGGGTCGACTTGCGACTCGATGAGCAGAACTTCCCATGGGTGCTGGAAGTGAACACGATTCCCGGCATGACGGACCACAGTCTGGTTCCCAAGGCCGCGGCGCGCATGGGAATCGATTTTGCCGAATTTTGCGAACGCACCATTGCTGCCGCATTTTCCGGACGTCCGCCGCGCCCGTATCTTTTGCAGAATCCGGCAGTTGCCCGCCGCATGCCGGAACAGCGCTGAACCGACTGCGGTCCGAGTCGTTTCGCGTCACTTTGCGCGCCGATGGGAATGAAGAGACCCAGGGATCAGAATCCCTGGGCTTCGGAAGACATGCTCCCACAACGACCGGAACGGCAGGGTGATGGCGCGCGCCACGAAGAAATCCGACGATAAGAATCAGAACACGGTCGAAGAATTTCGTGAGTGGTTGTTTCAGCCGTCACGTTTGCTTCGATTTGCGCTATTGGCATCCATCCCCGTGCTGGCACCGTGGCTCTATCGCCAGTTGCCCAAGCTGGAATCGCGCGACGAATACCGCTTGGCGCTCGACAAAGTGGTGATCGATCCCGCGCCGGTCGCCCCCATTCCCGCGGATCTGTTCGAGCAGGTGCAGAAGCGGGCCGAGTTACCGAATGAGCTGTCGGTTCTCGACCGGGACTTGCCACGGCGGCTGGCCGAAGGGTTCGCGCTGCATCCATGGATTGCCCGCGTCGTGGAAGTGCGGAACGAGTTTCCGTCCGCAGTGAAGGTGACCGTGGAATACCGTCAACCGGTGGCACTGGTGCATGTTCCCAACGGTTACTATGCGGTGGATAAAGACGGCATCCTGCTGCCGCCGCAAGATTTCTCGAAAGCCGATGCGTCGGAATACATCGCGGTGAAGGGGATCACATCCACGCCGCAAAATGGGGCCGGACAGCGCTGGGATGACCCCGCCGTGACCGCGGCCGCGAAGCTGGCGGAATTGCTGGCTCCCAAATGGAAACAGTTGCAGGTGGCCACCATTATCGCCCCGCAAAATGTGTCGGCAGCGACCGAGAGCGATGCCTTGCAATTCGATCTCGAAACGCAAACCGGCACGCGCATTCTGTGGGGCCGCGCACCGGGCACTCAGCATCCGGGGGAATTAACGCCCACGCAAAAGCTCGGTCGACTCAACAAATATCTCGCCGAGTTCGGCAGCTTCGATCGCCCCAGCGGCCCGTATGAAATCGATATCCGGCACTGGCAGGAAATCACGCGCCGTCCGTTGAATGCGTCATCAGCCAGTGCGGCCCGACTAAAAGAAACGTCGTCGCGCCGACGGTAATCATGCGCGATCTGGTCGGCATTGCCGCGATCCGCGCGGTACACTCTTCGCATCGGAACCGGGATGGACCGACCATGACGGAGATGTCGGATGGCGCGCAAGCAGGCAAAACGGACTGTGCGGAAGGTGGACCCCGAGCCGGAGATGGCCCTCGCCAACGGCTTCGGTCCCGTTTCCGCCCTGGGGATGGGATCGCAAACCCCGATGGGAGCCAGTCTCGCCCCCGGCGGGGCGACGTTCCGCGTCTGGGCTCCGAACGCCATCGAAGTCCATCTCCTGCTCGTCCGCCGTGATCAATCATTGCACGAGCAGCAGCATTCGTTTCAACCCACGGTCGAGTCCCGGTTGTTTCCGATCCTCAATGGACACTGGGCGGGCTTCGTCCCCGGTGTGCATGATGGCGACCACTACCGCTTCTATCTCGTGGGGCGGGCCCAACCATTTGTGCGTGATCCGTATGCCCGCGAGTTGGAATTCCATCATTGGCCCGATGTCGATGGCATCGTGCGGAGTGCGGCGAGTTATCCGTGGCATGACCGCGGGTTTCGCACGCCGGAGTTCCGCGACTTCGTCATTTATCAATTCCACTTTGGCACCTGGTTCGGCACGAATGCCCACGGGGACGATGTGCGCGAACAACGCGTGGCGACATTTCTCGATGCCGTCGAAAAGATTCCGTATCTCGCTTCACTCGGTGTGAATGCCGTTCAGCCGTTGCCGGTAACGGAGTACAACTCGGTCCCCGATCGGCAAGCTCCCCCGCCGCGCAGTCTGGGATACAACGGAACTGATCTGTTTTCCCCAGAGATGGACTATGGCGTCGAGCCGCAGGATTTGCCGCGGTATCTCACGCTCGTGAATCTCCTGCTGGCGGAGAAAGGGCAGCCGCCCCTCACGCAAGCCGATCTTGAACCGCAGGTGAATCAGCTCAAGGTCTTTATCGATCTGTGTCATTTGCATGGGATCGCGGTGCTGCTCGATGTGGTCTACAACCACGCGGGGGGCTTTGACCGCGATCAGCAGAATCTGTTTGCGTTCGATGATGATCGCGGCGGCCATCTGTATTTTCAGGAACACGGTTGGGCGGGCGGACTCGTTTTCAACTTTGCCCGGCCGGAAGTGCGGCAGTTTCTGATCGATAACGCCCGGTTCTTCCTCAACGAGTATCACGTCGATGGCTTTCGGTACGACGAAGTCAGCGTGATCGATGACCACGGCGGCTGGTCGTTCTGTCAGGACCTGATGGGGACGGTGAAATACCAGCGGCCGACGAGTCTGCACATCGCGGAGTTCTGGAAGAGCGATCAAAGCTGGGTGGTGCGACCGCAGAATGAAAACGGCGCGGGGTTCGATGCCGTCGTGCATGCGGGATTACGGACCGCCGTCCGCAGCGCGATTGCCCAAGCGGCACAGGGACGCGCTGCCTATGTGAATCTGGACGCGGTTCGCGATGCGCTCCGGTTGCCAGCGGGGTTTGCTGCGTCACGGCAACTCGTGCAGCATCTCGAAAATCACGATCGCCAGCGTGTGCAGAACACCAACGATCGTGAACCGCGAATTGCCGCTCTCAGCGATCCCGTCAACGCCCGGTCATGGTATGCCCGCAGCCGCGCGCGGGTAGCCAATGCGCTGCTGCTCACGGCTCCCGGCATTCCGATGATCTTCATGGGGCAGGAGTTTCTCGAAGACAAGTTTTGGACCGATGACCCCGACATTCACCCCGGCCATCTCCTCTGGTGGAACGGCCTCGAACACGACCGCGCGATGCAGGATCACCTGCAATTCACGCGGGAACTGTTGCACCTGCGGCACAAGCATCCGGCGATGCGCAGTGACTCGGTGAATCCGTACTACACGCACAATTTCAACCGGGTGATGGCCGTGCAGCGCTGGATCGACGGCATCGGCCGCGACGTGGTGATTGTGGCCAGCCTGCACGAAACCGCGTGGCAGCGCTACGAACTGGGCTTCCCACAGCCGGGGCGCTGGCTGGAAGTCTTCAACAGCGATTTCTACGACGGCTGGCCGAACCCCCTGGTGTTCGGCAACGGCGGCGCAATCGACGCCGATTCGATCCCGCGCGATGGGATGCCGGCCTCGGCGATGATCCGCATCCCCGCGAATGGCGTGGTCGTGTTTGCTCTCGATGCCGGGGATTGAATGAAAGAAGCCCAGGAATCAAAATCCCTGGGCTTCCGGTTGTGAAATCCAATCGCACGTGAGCGATTACGTGGCCGGGCCGAGGCCGGGGGCCGGAGCGTTTTCCGGAACCGGCAGGATCGGCTTGCCCGCTTCGAACGGAGCCGCGTTCATGCCACAGGCCCCGGTGCTGCAATTGCTGCATTCCGGGCCGGTCGGACAAACGGTGGTCGGCACCATCTTGCAGACTTCGTACGATTCCACGCGAGGCACGCATTTCGCCACCATGCGGGTGCAGGTTTGCTGCACTTCACGCGGCACACAACGCGCCACACGGCGGGTGACCGTGAACGGTTCCTGACGGCTCACGCAGTACGGCACACGGCGGGTGCATGTCTCGGTGACCACTTTGCACGTCTGCACCGGAATCCGGCGGGTGCATTGTTCCGGCACCATCCGGCAGACCTGCATCGGCACCTTTTGGTTGACCGTTTCGCACACCATCTTGCAGGTACGATACGGAATGTTGTCGACGACTTCTTCACAGACCATGCGGCAGACTTGGACCGGCACCTTCTGGCAGATGGTCTCGGGGACCACGCGACAGACCGTCACCGGACACGATTGCCGGACGACTTGCGGTTGATACGTCGTGCAGGGAATCTGCTGTTCAACAACACGCGGGCACCATTGACGATTGCAGGTGTAGAAGCCGGGGCGTTGCACCATGCACGTTTGCGGACAGCCGCAGTTGTCGAGCGTGGTGACCGGGCAGACCGGGCCGGGGTGATACACGCGGTTGACAACCCATTGGCCGCAGTCCTGACGAACCGTGCGGTATGTCGTCACCGGCCGCATGACCGTGTAGCAACGTTCCTGGTTGATCGTTTCCGACACTTGCCGCATGACGGTACGGCGGACTTCGCGTTCCTGCGTTTCCATCACCGGGCGCTGGACCGTTCGGCGAACCTGGCGGACTTGTTCTTCCCACACCGGGCGTTGCACGGTGTAGCTGCGATCCTGATACACGGTCTCGGAAACCGGCCGCATCACGGTGTAGTTCTCGACGCGCTCGGCCGTTTCGAGCACTTGCCGAGCAACCTGGTATTGCTCTTCGCGGAAGGCGGTTTCGACCAGCGTGCGGTAGCACGTTTCGTTGACGTCTTCGTACGAAGTCTCCATCACTGTGCGACAGACGGTGTATTGCTGCGGTTCCTGCACCATGTCGTAAACGGTCCGCTGACACGTTTGTCGTTCGACGCGGCACGTCGTGTAACACGCGGTCGGCTGACACGCGACCGACGGACAGGACTGATAACAGGCGGCCCCGCAATACGCTGCGGAGACCGTCTGCGGCGCAACACTCCCGGCGAACAGGAGCGCTCCCAACGCGCCGAACAGCGCTCTCTTCATCATGACCATCCCCCTCTGAAACGTTTGATTCACCCGTGGATCCAACTCAACCGGCGATTCCGACGCTCCCTGCATCTCCGATTTCTTGTGCATTCCGTGACCTCTCAGTATGAGCAGCTTCACGAGCAGGATGCAAAAGAAATCAGGCCGTAATCAGCGGCAGCGAAGCGAACGGTTTCGATAACTTCCGACTTTAGAAGAAGGGTAACCGCGGGGGACGGGGGAGACTTGAACCATTTCGCCAACTTGATGGTGATTCACGGTCGACGATTCGCCGCGCGCAAGATCAACCCCTGCTTTGGGTAGAGTCGCTCTCGACGGAAAAGTCGTTGCGACCGGTAGAGATTGCCAACGCGCGGACAGTGATGATTGATGAATGCGGATGGATCAGTTGATGCGTTATTGATTGAGAGTCAGGTTGAGTTTTGCGCGGTGTGGTGGAAGCGGTGAGCGTTTGATCGTTCCAGTCCAGCGTGGAGGCGGTCCCTTCTCCTCCGTCCGCGGGGGAGAAGGGGTCCGAAGGACGGATGAGGGGGCCGCGCGTTTCAAGACATCCCCTCACCCTCACCCTCTCCCCCGCAGACGGGGCGAGGGGACCGCAAACGGAATCCGTATGCAATCGGACTCTCGATAGCCGCCGGTTGTCTTCAACCGGCGGTTCGTTATCGTGGTAAGAACAATCCCTTTGTGAGCCGTCTATGTTCCCGCTGCGTGACGATGTCCCAACCGAGACGACGCCGTTCGTCAATTATCTGGTGATCGCCGCGTGCGTGGTCGTTTTTCTGGCCCAGGCGGCGGCTTCGGAGAATGGCGACGGGTTGATTTACCAATATGGAATGATTCCCGCCCGACTTCGGAATGCCTACCTTCCGATTGAATTGCCGTCCACGGAAGGGGTGCTGGAGTCGACGCCGCTCGATCAGGAACCGCCCACCCATGTGCTGGCACCGCCGTCGGCTGTGCCTCCGTGGATGACACTCTTCACGTGCATCTTTCTCCACGGCGGGTTGATGCACCTCGCGGGGAATATATGGTTTCTTTACATCTTTGGCGACAACGTGGAGGATCGCTTCGGCCATTTCGGTTATGCGGTGATGTATCTCGCGTGCGGCGTGATTGCGAGCCTTGGCCATTGGCTGTCGGCACCCGGTTCGATCGTCCCGACAGTGGGTGCCAGCGGGGCGATTGCGGGAGTGCTGGGGGCCTACTTCGTGATGTTCCGCGGTGCGCGGGTGATGACGCTTTTGCCGCTGGGAGTCTTCACACAAATCGTGGCAGTCCCGGCTCCGTTCTTTCTCGGATTGTGGTTTCTCTTTCAATTTGTCTCCGCGACGATGACGCCCGCTGAGGGGGGCGGCGTCGCATGGTGGGCCCACATCGGCGGCTTTGTTGCCGGTTTGGTGGCGGCGATGTTCCTCAGCGGGCAAGGCCGAGTCCCGCGCGGCTATCAACGGCCGGAACCAACACCCGCCTGGCGACGACAGCAATTCCCATGGAACTGATTCTCGCCAGCACATCGAAGTATCGGGCTCAGTTGCTCGAACGACTCGGCGTCCCCTTTCGCGGTGTGGCCCCCGGTGTCGATGAAGAGGCAGCGCGTCGGCCGGAATGGTCTCCGCAGGAACTCGCGACCGAACTGGCACGATTGAAAGCGGAAAGTGTCGCCACGCGATTTCCGGAGGCGGTCGTCATCGGCAGCGATCAGGTCGCCGAGTGCCGCGGTGAAATTCTCGGCAAACCCGAAACAAGAGACCGCGCCATTCTCCAGTTGGAACGGCTCGCGGGGAACGTGCATACCTTGTGGACGGCCGTCACGATGGCCTCACCCGCAGGAATGCTGACGCATCGGGATCGCACACAACTTCACATGCGCGCGTTATCGCGGGAGGAAATCGAGCGCTACGTCGACTACGATCAACCGCTCGATTGTGCGGGATCCTACAATATCGAATCGCGCGGCATCGCGTTATTCGACGCCATCACCACGGAAGACCACACTGCGATCACGGGGCTACCGTTGATCTTCGTGACCACGGCATTGCGACAACTCGGATTCACAGTGCCGTAACGCTCTCTGTGTGCCACGGCCGTGGCACACTGTAAATCCGCACGCTGTTACGGGAACTGCTGATCCTGTCGCAAACCCGCAATTGTTGAGGCGGCACGCCAGCGTTGTTCCTGGGCGTCAATCCGGGCCAGTTCGGCTTCCAGCAGTGTTTTCTGCGCCTGCAACAGTCGCAGAAAATCAATCTGACCTTGAGCGTACAACTGTTCGCTGATGCGGAAGGTTTCCCGCGCTTTGGGGACGATTTGTTCTTCGTATTTCGCGACCAATTGGGTGGAAGCCCGATAGTTGGCGAGGGCCTGAGCCGTTTGATTCGCAAGTTCGAGTTCAATCCGTTGCACATCGGCCCGCGCACCGGCCACTTGCGATTGAGCCGCGAAAATATTCCCCTGGTTACGATTCCACAAAGGAACCACCACCGAAATCTGGGCCAACCCCATGTTCTGGTGTTCGCCGCGCACCTGGCGCTGATAACCGCCCATGATGTTTACGTTCGGGATTGGCTCGACGACCGCCCGTTGCAGGAGGATGTTCTGGCGATCAATCTCCACACGGGCAATGTTCGCCGCGGGATTGGCCTGTGCCACTTGATAGCGGAGTGTCGGTTCGTCGTACTCCGGCATGGCCGCTTCGAGGTCACCGGTCAGCACCTCGAAATCCATGTCCGGGATGCCGGTCAGAATCGCTAATTGACGGCGGCCGATGGTAAAGATCGTCTGCGAATTCGCGAGTCCGACTTCCGCACGATCCACTTCAATCCCGAACAGCAGGGTGTCGCCGCGTGTGCCTTCACCGGCTTGCAACAGCTTCTGTGCAACATCGCGCGACCGGCTGGCGAGTTTGACGAGCGCTTCCCACGTGGACGTTCGGTTCTGTGAGGCTAACGTGGAATAGAACTGCGTCCGAATGTCCGTAATGACGGCGAAGCGTGTGGCCTGCCATTCAAATTCAGCCTGCTGCACTTCCCGCATCGTCGCGGAGACGTTGAGCTTCAACTTCCCAGCCGTCACGATGTCCTGCGCGATGAAGCCGTTGTACTGACTTTCTTTCCCGGCCAATTGCGGCGAGGCACTGTAGGCCACGGGATTGGGATAGAGCCCGGCCTGGACCGCCCGCCCCCGCACCGCCTGGATTTGTTGGAAGGCGGTGGTCAATCGCGGGTGATGGGTATCGGCAAGCGAAATCAGCCCATCGAGGGTCACCCCGTTGGCTACGAGCGTCTCCACTTCTCCGTTGGGACCGGGCGGGACGGCGTTTTCGGTGGTTGTGGGGGCAATGGGCGCGGGTTGTGCGAGAATCGGGGTCTCTGCCTGGGCCGACACCTTGACGATCTTGATCGCTTCGTCTGCCGAGTTCACGAAGACACGGTCGACCGGTTGTTCTGCCGGAGGGGCGGGTGGGGGCACGACTCCCGATGGAGGTGTGGGAGCGGACGTTTTTGCCGTTGTTGCCGTCTTGGAGCGCCACGGAAAGAGCTTCCAGCCGACGCCCTGCACGGAGGGGCTGGTGGCAGTGGCTTTCGCCGGTGCCTGGGTCCGATCAGCAGATTCCGCCGAAATTGCCAGCGTGCTGATGAGGGCGCAAATTGCCGCCCTATGCCACCATAGTCGCATGATCACATCCTTGCCGAGCGACAGGGCTCCTTCCTGGAGCGGAACTCTCGTTACAGAGTTGATCGTCCGTTTGTCGGGATCATACCGATGGAATCGACTGCGACTTGCGGCGCACGCGAATGCCGGCTGTTGCGACCGTTACAGTCGGAACGTTCGGCAGCTATTCCGGTGACGGCATGTTGCGAAAGTCGACTTCCAGCGGAACGTCCAGAAACAACGTGGGGGCTTCATAAAGAAACCGATAGTCAGCCGCACGACCGGGGAGATTGCCAAATCGGTACTCGGCTCCCACGGCACCATCCGCTTCCTGAGTGGCTTCATAATCGGTGAATGCAATGCGTTCCCCTTTCGGACCCAGCAGGCTTGCCCCCTGATAGAACACCCATGCGCGGTGCGATTCAAACGCCGGACCGCCGGTGTCGTAACTGACAAGAATTCGAATGGTGGCGTGCAGCCGCCCGTCGTCACCGGGACGAAATTCCGCCGCCCGAATCCGCACGGCGACACCCCCGCGGCGGCGTTGCACGTTGGGCCGCAGCGCGACCGGATCAAAGGCAATCGCTTCCGTCATCGCGGCCAGATGAACGACGGCTTTGCCATGCAGCGACCACGGTTCCCGTTTACGGTCCGCCAGCCAAACGAGGTCCAACGGCCACGATAATTCGCGCGTTCCGTCGGCAAACGGGAGCTCATATTCCGCTTCGGGGTTCCATGCCGTTACCTTTTCCTCCGCGACCGTCCCCTGCCATTCCGCGGGTTTGATCCGCAGAAACAACGGTCGCAACCGCGGTTCAGCTTGCCATGTCGTCTGAAGGCGCAGAATGTCCTGCTCGCCCGCGGTCGCTGTGGCTTTGAGCTTTCCGACCTGTGCTGTGGCACGAAACGGGCCGGCGTGCGCAACGACGACATGCGGTCCGTTTAACAGACGGGGTTCCATCACAAATTGACCGGCGCGGGGATTCCAGACCACGCGGCATTTGCTCCCGGTGGCCAGATCATCCACCGCGTCCCAGAAAGGGCGCTTCGTCCAATCGACGGCGAACGGAGTCGCAGAACCACTGTCGGTCCACGCCATCCGATTGCCCGTTTGCGCGGTGATCGCCGCGAGGAGTTCCGCCGGGGTGGCGGTCGCTTTCCATGAAACTGTGGACGCCAGTGCGGATTCCGCGGCCAGTTGCCGTTCCAGCACATTGCGGATCTGCACCACCACGTCCCGTGCCGCGGCCGATTCCATGCGATCCGGCGGCGGAAGCAATGGCAGAATCGCCGGTCCGAGCGCCTGCAACTCCTTCGCGGCCGCCGAACGTTCGCCAGCTTGATTTGATTCCACTCGCTCCAGCAGAGCTTTGACAACCGCGGCGTCAATCGGTGCCGAGGGGGTCGGTTCTGCCGCGGAAGCCGAATTCCAGCAGCAAGTTAAGAGCAGAACTCCCGTGAGAATCATCCGCAGCATCGGTCCAGTTCCTCGCACGGCGGTCTCCGCGAGTTCGGTCGCATCGAATCGGCTCGATGGGGTCCGGCAGGCGAACACGATACACTGTATCATGAAGAACCGGTGCCGCGATTCCCCGTCCGGAGAATCCGCCCACGATCCGCCACGGACCGCACTGACGGTCACGGAAAGAATTTGCCGATGTCGCCGCTGACGATTATCACCCCGCCGGATTCCGAATCCGCGTCGATTCCGGTTTCCGAAGGCGATGTGCCCTACAGCAAAGGAACATACGCCTTTGTGAGTCTCGGCTGCCCGAAGAATCTCGTCGACAGTGAAAAGATGCTGGGGACGCTCGCGCTCGATGGTTATACGCTGGTCTCGAATCCTGACGGGGCGGATTTTGTCATCGTCAACACCTGCGGGTTTATCGAACAATCGCGGGACGAATCGAAAGCCGTCATTCGGGAGATGCTCGATCTTAAGCGCGAAGGCAAGACCAAGGGCGTCATCGTCGCCGGGTGTTTGCCGCAACGGATTGGTCCCGCGCTGGTGGATGAGTTGCCCGAAATCGACCACATTGTGGGCGTGTTCGGGCGTGATGAAATCAATCGCGTGGCCGATCATCTCCTCGGCGGAGCGCGCGAACAGCGGGAATTGTTCCGTCCCGCCCCCATCAAAGCGATGGACGATCGTGCGCGGTTACGCATCACCCCGCGGCACTATGCGTATCTGAAAATCTCCGAAGGCTGCGACCGCACCTGCACGTTCTGTTCGATTCCCAAAATGCGCGGCAAACACGTCACCAAGCCCATCGAAATGGTGCTGGAAGAAGCGCGTGAACTGGCCAGTGACGGCGTGCGGGAATTGAATCTCGTCGCCCAGGATACGACGTACTACGGCCTCGATCTGTACGGCCGTTTGCGACTCGCCGAATTGCTGAAGGAACTCGAAAAGGTCGAGGGGATCGACTGGATTCGTTTGCTGTATCTCTATCCAATCAACTTCACTGACGAGTTGATCGACACGATTGCGCAATCGCCGAAGATTCTGCCGTATCTCGACATGCCCTTGCAGCACATCGACGACACGATGTTGCGACGGATGCAGCGCCGTGTGAATCGGGCTCAAACGGAAACGCTGATTCACAAACTCCGCGACCGGATTCCGAATCTCGTGTTGCGAACGACGTTCATCACCGGTTTCCCCGGCGAAACCGATGCCCAATTTGAGACCATGCGGCAATTTGTCAAAGAGACCCAGTTCCAGCGGATGGGCGTCTTCACGTACTCCGTGGAACCGGGCACTCCCGCGGTGAAGTTGACCGATCATCTGCCCGAATCGGTGAAGGAAGCCAGACGTGATGAACTGATGGCGTTGCAGCAGGAGATCGCCTTCCAGTTCGGCGATTCGCTGCTGGGTTACGAACTCGATGTCCTGATTGACGCCCCTGTGGAAGACGGCGTGTGGACGGGCCGCGCGTATTGCGATGCCCCCGAAATCGACGGCGAAGTTTACGTCACCGGCGAGAATCTCGCCCCCGGTCAGATGGTCCCCGTCGAATTGCTCGAACGCCGCGACTACGACTTCGTCGGCCAGGCCACCGGTGCCGACGAAAGCGGCCGCGCCCCGCAGCAAGAGGCCGGCTTGCCCATCGTGCGGATGGGTTAGAAAGAGGTTTGTGATGAAGGCCTACGAAGGAATCGTTCACGGTCAAACAATCGAGTTGACGGAAGCGCATGGTCTGATCGAGGGAAGCCGCGTCAGCGTGATCCTTCAGCCCACGGTCCCCGTGCTACAACAATGGGGGGAGGGATTGCGACGCTGTGCGGGAATTCTCGCCGATTCCTGGACGGAAGAAGACGATCGCATCCTCGAAGAAATCGCTCAATCACGCCATACCGGACGAAATCGTGATCTTGATCTGGATCACGACGAATGATTTACTTGCTTGACACCAATGTTTGTTCGGCCTGGCTGCGGCGGTCGGCTCGGTTGGCTCATCGTTTTTTTCAGCACTCCGGAGGATTGGCCATCTCGTCGATTGCGCTCGCAGAATTGTATGTCTGGGCTATGAAGCGGGGACGGTCTGAGGAGTTGCTGCTAGCGATTGATCGAGACCTGCTCCTCGATATGAAGGTGCTGGATTTCGATCGCGCGTGTGCCCATCGATTTGGGCAGTTACGTGCCGATCTGCTCGCCGCCGGAGTGGGGGTCGATTCGGTTGATCTCATGATCGCCGCGGTCGCTTTGGAACATGATTTGACGTTAGTGACGCACAATGTCAAACACTTTGCTCCTGTACCCGGTTTGCGGATTGAAGATTGGTTAGATTCTTAGAGTCGCCGAGATCACGCCTGTTCTGGGATTCGCAAAACGCAAGCGAAGAATGATGACTTCCACCACCGCAACACCCGCCACCGAACGTAATCTCAATCTGCCGAACGTCATCACGTTTGCGCGGCTGGCGTTGTCGTTCGTGCTGTTCGGGATGATGTCCGCCGGGGTCGGCTGGATCTGGTCCGCAGCATTGTTCGTCTTCGCGGTGCTCACCGACATTCTCGACGGTTACATCGCCCGCAAGTATCAATTGATCACGCAACTCGGCCGCATCATGGACCCGTTCGTGGACAAGTTCATCACTGCCGGCGTGTTTATCTTCTTGCTGCCTTATCGGGAATCTGGCGTGACAGCGTGGATGGTGATTGCCGTACTTGGGCGCGAAATGCTAGTCACCAGTTTGCGGGGTTTTCTGGAACAGCGCGGGGCCGATTTCTCTGCGTCCGGAGCGGGAAAACTGAAAATGTTCCTGCAATGTGTAGCAGGAACGGTGGCATTGCTCGCGATGGATCCATCCATTCACGATGTCATGCTGGGGCCGGTTTCGGTTCTGCTGCTACGCGATATTTCCTTGTGGGCGATGGTGCTTGTCACTCTTTGGAGCGGCGTCATCTACGTTCAACGCGGCATTACTATTCTGCGCACCTTGGGTTGAAGTTTGAACTTGTGATTTCGTGTGCCACTGGCTCGGCCAGTGTCTTCTGAGGCGATTGTTCACAAACGCACTGGCAGAGCCAGTGGCACACCGCTACCAGAGAGTCTTCCGTGGAAGAGCCCCAGCAGTCTCGATCACCCGGACCGATCGAACCGCCATCGAAAGATGCGGAATCGCTCGACGATGTTCCCGTTTGTCCGGTTTGCGGCGGGCATCTGATCGACATTCGGCAGAAATGGGTCTGCGAACGCTGCCATACCATCTGTCAAACTTGCTGTGAAGGCGGACGCGGTTGAACCCCGCACGATCCACATTGCGCTACGTGGTCATCCAGCGGAATCCCAAAGCCGGGGCGCGCACACGGCGGTGGGAACTGCTCGATCTGGTGCGGGAATTAAAATCGCTCGGCTATCAACCGCGGATGTTCCGCAACCGCGATCGTCTCGCCGCGTGGATGTCCGTTCCCGATCATCGACAAAGGCTGCACTGCCTCGTCGCTGCGGGAGGGGATGGCACGGTCTGCGATCTGCTGACACGGTATCCCGGGGTGCCGCTCACCGTACTTCCATTAGGAACCGAGAATCTGCTCGCCCGGTTTTTTCGTTTACCGCGGTCGGGACGCCGACTCGCGGCGATCATTCATGCGGGCCACACGCGTGTGCTCGATGTCGGCCGTGTGGGCGACCGGCGGTTTGTAATTTGCGCCGGCATCGGACTCGATGCGACCATTATTCATCAGGTGCATGACGCACGCCGCGGGCATATCACGAAGTGGCATTATCTCGGTCCCATTTGGTGTAGTCTTCGCCGCCGCGAATGGCCGGAGTTAACGGTGCGGGACTCAGCCGGAAACATCTACCCGGCAGCCCACGTGCAGTTGTCGAATTTGCCCACTTATGCCGTGGGTTTGTGTTGGGCGAACACCGCTGTAGGTGACGATGGCAAACTGGATTTTCGCCTGTTTCAACCGGGGACCTTGTGGGACCGGCTCGGCGATGTATGGGCCGCGTGGTGCGGAACCATTGAACGTCGTCGCACGGTGACCTGCCTCACGCTGACCGGAGCGACGATCACCAGCCACGAACCCGTACCGGTCCATCTCGATGGCGACCCGGCGGGGACGACCCCGGTCGAAATTAGCGTCCTACCGCGCTCATTGACGTTATTCGTTCCGGAACGTGGTCCGGAAACGTAAATCCGCCGTGCTTCTCACCGAAGTGTGCGTATACTGGCCGGTTACTTTATCTTTTTGAGACCATGAATTGTCGATCGCCCTGGCCGATACCGTTACGTCTTTGTCTCCATCGCTGCTCGCGCGACCGGAGTTGCTGTCGCCGGTGGGCAGCATGGCGTGTCTTCCCGCGGCCGTGGAGAATGGAGCCGACGCGGTCTATTTCGGTCTGGATATCGGCTTCAATGCGCGCGCCCGGGCGGCGAATCTGTCGCTCGATGAAGCCGCGGAGACGATGAAGTACCTGCATCAACGGGGCGTGAAAGGCTTCGTGACCCTGAACACGCTGGCGTTCACCGACGAGTTGCCGGACGTCATCGCCGTGGTGCGGGCGATTACGAAGATGGGTGTCGACGCCGTGCTGGTGCAAGACATCGGCGTCGCGCGACTGATTCGCAAATTGTCGCCCGATTTGCCGCTGCACGCCTCGACGCAGATGACGCTCACCAGTGCCGAGTGCATCAATGTCGCCGCGGAACTCGGCATCGAACGCGTCGTGCTGGCCCGCGAATTATCGCTGCGGGAAATCCGCATGATCCGGCGAAAAACCAGCGTCGAAATCGAAGTCTTCGTCCACGGCGCCTTGTGCGTCGCGTACTCCGGACAATGTCTCACCAGTGAATCGCTCGGCGGCCGCAGCGCGAATCGCGGTCAATGCGCGCAGGCGTGTCGCTTGCCGTACGAATTGATCTGCGACGGCAAAGACGTCGATCTCGGCGCGCAGAAGTACCTGCTCAGTCCGCAGGATCTCGCGGCGTACGAATTGACACCCGATCTGATCGCCGCCGGTGTCAACTCGTTCAAGATTGAAGGCCGGTTGAAGACGCCGGAGTACGTCGCCAACATCACCCGGCATTACCGCGCTGCCATTGATGCCGCGATGAACCAACAGCCGGTGCATCTCGATGCCGAAGCGCATCGCGAGATGGAACTCTCGTTCTCCCGCGGGTTGGCCCCCGGTTGGCTCGAAGGCTGCGACCATAAACGGCTGGTGCCCGCGCTGAGTTCCGCCAAGCGCGGCGTGTTCCTCGGTGAAGTCGTCACGGTTCTCACCGATTGCGTCGAAGTGCAACTCGCGGCCCCCATCAAGCGCGGCGATGGCATTGTCTTCGATGGCGATCGCACCGTCGCCGGCGACGAACAGGGCGGCCGCGTGTTCGGGGTTTATCGCGATCAGCAGCGGCTGGAAGAATCCGTCTCCACCGGCCGGGTCGATCTGGAATTCCAGCCGGGGCACTTTGATTTCTCACGCATCGTTCCCGGTCAAAAACTGTGGAAAACGGACGACCCGGAACTCACCGCACGGTTACGGCAATCGTTTTCGTCCGCCGATCCCGTCCGCAAACAGAACGTCGATTTTGAAGTCGTTTCGGCGGTCGGCGAACCGCTGCGGATCAGCGCACGAACCGAAACCGGTGCGACAACCACGGCTTTCAGTGCGGAACCACTACAAACCGCCCGCACCCGGCCGGCGACCGATGAGTTCTTTCGCGAACAGTTGGGCCGCTTGGGTCACACGGTCTTTCAGTTACGCCATGTCCATTGCGAGATTGTCGGCGGTCCGATGGTCCCTTTGAGCGTGCTGTCCCACGTGCGGCAGGAACTCATTCGCGATCTGACCGAACGCTGCGGACAACCGCCAGCGCGTCCACTGTCGGACAACGATGTCCTCTCAGAAATGCGGTCCCGCATCGCACCAAAACTTGCCTCTGCCGATGTGCAAACGCCGCGGCTGCATGTGCTGTGTCGCACGCTGGAACAACTCCGTGCCGCGGCCGCGACTTCGGTGGCATCGTTGTATGCGGACTTTCAAGACCTGCGGCAATACCGCCCCGCGACTGAGATTGCCCATGCCGCCGGCAAAACGATCTGGCTCGCCCCGCCGCGCATTCAAAAGCCGGAGGAAACCGGCATTTTCGTTGTCCTGAAGCGCTGGGCACCGGATGGTTTTCTGGTCCGCAATCTCGCCGGCATGCGGTTCTGTCAGCAGAACCAGATTCCGTTCGTCGCCGACTATTCGCTGAATGTCACCAACGAACTGACCGCGGAATGGCTGATGAACTTCGGGGCCCGGCGGTTGACGGCGTCGTACGATCTCAATCGCGAACAATTGCTCGACCTCGTCGGCCACACTCCCGCGCCGTGGATCGAAACCGTGATTCACCAGCACATGCCAATGTTTCACATGGAGCATTGCGTTTTCTGCGCGGTGTTGTCGCCCGGCACGAACAAGACGAATTGCGGTCGCCCGTGCGACGATCATCTGGTGCAACTTCGCGACCGGGTGGGGGCCGAGCATCCTCTCAAGGCGGATGTCGGTTGCCGGAACACGCTCTACAACGCGCGGCCGCAAAGTGCCGCGGAGATCGTGCCGACGTTGCAGAACCGGGGCGTGCGCGATTTCCGCGTCGAGTTGCTCGACGAAAACGCCGGACAGACGATTCGTACGATCGGGCTGTATCGCGATCTTCTCGACGGCATCACCACCGGAGAAGCCGTGTGGCAGGCCCTCGAGGCTTCCAACCGCGTCGGCGTCACCCGTGGGACACTGGAAGAACGCCGCAATCCGCTGGCCATTCTGTAACCGCAACGTCAGCCCATCCCGCACATTCGGCTTGTGGGACGTCTTGGGAAAGCCTTTCGCAACCGGAATTCGCCGAAATCGTTGCTCGGCAGTAAGACCGCTTTCTGAACCGGGGGCTTTACGGCCACCGTCACGGCGCGGTAATCTATCGGGGTTCGTCGATGTGTTGCCGCGGTTCCTGCGACCGCGGTGTTGGACCTCGTTTTCGAGTCGTGTTCCATGCAACGTCTCGCGCTCACGTTGTCGCTGCTGATCAGTTCCTTCTCCGTCGTCACGGCGGATGAAACTCTCCCGCCGGCGAGTTATTACCGTCAGGTTCGCCCGCTGCTCCAGCGGCAATGTTCGGGCTGCCACCAACCGGCAAAGACGGGGGGGAATCTGAACCTCACGGACTTTGTCGCGTTCCAAAAAGGGGGCGAGAACGGGGCCGGGTTTGTGGCCGGCGATCCCGACAAGAGTCTGCTCATTCAATATGTGTCGGGTGAAAAGCCCGAAATGCCGCGCGGGGCCGACCCGCTCAAAGCCGAACAGGTCGCCCTGTTGCGGCGCTGGATTCAAGAAGGGGCTAAGGACGACACGCCGGCGGCCGCGCGGGAGACCATTTCGGCGGACCACCCGCCGGTTTACACAACGCTGCCGGTGATCTCCGCGCTGGCGTATTCCCCCGACAGCCAGGTGCTCGCGGTCAACGGGTACCACGAAACGCTGCTGCATCAAGCGGATGGCAACGGACTCGTCGCCCGGTTGGTGGGACGCTCGCCGAAGATCACGTCGGTGCAGTTCGCCCCCGATGGAAAGACGCTCGCCGTTCTTGGCGGGGCACCGGCACTCTTCGGTGAAGTCCAGTTGTGGGACGTTGCCGAAAAGAAGTTGAAACAATCGGTCGCGATCTCGTTCGACACCCTCTTCGGGGCTAGTTTCAGCGACGACAGCACGCAACTGGCTTTCGGCAGTTTCGACAACAAAGCCCGCGTGCTCAACGTCGCCGACGGCAAAGTCATCATGTCGATGGACGCCCATGCGGACCTCGTCTTCGACACGACATTTTCACTGAAGAACGACCATCTGATTTCCGTCAGCCGCGATATGTCGATGAAACTCACGGAAATCAAAACGGCCCAGTTCATCGACAATATCACCAGCATCACCCCCGGGGCGTTGAAGGGGGGCATCATGGCGGTGCAACGCCATCCGAAAGAAGAACAAGTCCTCATCGGCGGCGCGGACGGCGAGCCGAAGCTCTACAAAATCTTCCGCACGCAAGCCCGACAGATTGGCGACGATTTCAACAAAATCCGGGCGTATCCGGCGATGACGGGTCGAATTTACAGCCTGCAGTTTAATGCCGATGGATCGCAGTTTGTGGTCGGGGCCAGCGATGCTACCACCGGTTCGGCCCGCATCTACAAAACCGACGATGGCACGATGGTCCACGAACTCGCCGGTCACAAGGGTGGCGTCTTCGCCGTCGCGTTTCGTCCCGACGGCAAACACGTCGCCACCGGAGGACTCGACGGCAGCGTGCGATTGTTCGACGTCGCGACCGGACAACTCGTGAAAGAATTTCTCCCCGTTCCGCTCACCCCCGCCGTGGCAGGAAAATAATGAAGCCCAGGGTTTCTGAACCCTGGGCCTCTTCCGAAGTGACGGCAACATGGCAAATTTTGAGACCTTCAAAGCGCAAGCGAAGACATTGAACCCTTTTCGGGAATCCATATCGATGATGTGTCACATTCAGAACGCGACCCTCACCACGCTGTTCGTTCTCAGCGGGATGCTGTATGCGGCGGACGAGCAACCCGCGATCGTCAAGCTGACCACGACGCCGGAAAAGCTCGTGTTGCTGGATGTGCGTGACGCGCGCGGCTTTCTCGTTACCGGTTTCGATGCCGCCGGGAAGGCGTACGACCTGACCGCGGAAGCGAAGCGCGATGCCGCCGGTCCGCAGGTGGCGATCGACAAGGACGGCTTTGTCGTGCCGGTCAGCGCCGGAGCCACGGAAGTCGTCGTGCAAGTGGCAGGGCAATCGTGTCGCGTGCCGGTCGAAGTGAAGGATGTGAGCGCTAAGGCAGTCGATTTCACCCGCGATTTTCTCCCGTTCATCAGCAAGACGGGCTGCAATGCGGGGACGTGTCACGGTGCGCAGGCGGGCCGCAAGGGCTTCAAACTGTCGTTGCGCGGTTACGATCCGCTCTACGATTACCGCGCCCTGGTCGACGACGTTTCCGGGCGGCGGTTCAACCGGACGCAACCTTCCGACAGCCTGATGCTGCTCAAGCCTACGCAGGGGGTGCCACACGAAGGGGGCTTCCTCTTCGACGAAGAATCACGCCCCTACAAAACCATTGCCCAGTGGATCGCTGAAGGTTGCAAATACACCGAAACGGCCCGGCCGAATCGTCTCGAAGTCGTCCCGGCGAACCCCACGCTCGGAAAGACCGGCGAGAAGCAACAGGTGCAGGTCATCGCCTACTATCCCGACGGCAGCAGCCGTGATGTGAGTCGCGATGCCATCTTCGAAACCAGCAATTTTGAAGTCGCCCTCGTCAGCGGAACCGGGTTGGTCAAAGCCGTTCGCCGGGGTGAAGCCGCGATCCTCGTCCGTTACGAAGGGGCTTATGCCAACACGATGGTGACCGTCCTCGGCAATCGCGACGGCTATGCGTGGCAGGACTCGCCCGAATTCAACTTCATCGATACGCAGGTCAACAAGAAGTTGCAGCGGATGAAGAATCTCGCCGCGCCGCTGTGTACCGACGCCGAGTTCCTGCGGCGGGTCTCGCTCGATCTGATTGGGATGCCGGCGACGGCGGAGGAAACCCGTGCATTTCTGGCCGATGCCCGTGAATCGAAAGTGAAACGAGAAGCGAAGATCAACGAACTGCTCGACACCCCGGCGTATGTCGACCACTGGACGCTGAAATGGAGCGACCTGCTGCTCTCGAACCGCAAGTTTATCAAAGAGCCGGGCGTATGGGCCTTCCGCAACTGGATCCGTGAATCGCTCGCGGCGAATCGGCCGTACAACGAAATCGTGTTCGATTTGATGACGGCATCCGGTGATTCGCTCGAAAATCCGGCCGCAAATTACTACCGCATCGCCCGCGAACCACGCGAAGCGATGGAGAACATGACGCAGGTGTTCCTCGGCACGCGGTTTGTCTGTGCCCAATGCCATGACCATCCCTTCGAAAAATGGACGCAAACGCAATACTTCGAATTGTCTTCCTACTTCGGCGGGGTGGGTCGCAAGCCCGGTCCGAACGAAACGGAAGTGATCTACGATCTCCGGTCTCCGCAAACGGTGAAACACGGCGGCACCGGTCAACCTGCACCGGCGAAGTTTCCGTTCCTGTTCGCCGGGTTTGAAGCTCATCCCCAGGACGTGCCCCGGTTGCAACTGGCCGAATGGCTCACTTCGAAGGACAACCCCTACTTCGCCAAGAGCCTGACGAACCGGTACTGGAGCTACGTCATGGGCCGTGGGATTATCGATCCGGTCGATGATATCCGTCTCAGCAATCCGGCTTCGAATCCGGAATTGCTCGACGCCCTCACCGCGGACTTTGTCGCCCACAAGTTTGATCTGAAGCACTTGCTGAAGACGATTGTGTCGTCGCACACCTATCAGCGGTCCTTCGTGCCGAATGACTGGAATCGCGATGACGACACGAACTACTCCCACGCCACGCCGCGACGGTTGCAGGCGGAAGCGCTGTTCGATGCCATCATGGTGGCGACGGGCGCACCGGACAGCGTGCCAGGGGCTCCTGCGGGTTTCCGGGCGTCGCAACTGCCGGATGCTTCGGTCAATGTGCCGTTCCTCGACATGTTCGGCCGGGCGCCGCGCGAAAGCCCGTGTGAATGCGAGCGGTCCTCGGAAGTGAGCCTCGCGCAAACGTTATCGCTCATTAACGGTCCGACGATTTCCGATGCGATCGCCCATCCGCAAGGCCGCATTGCCAAGCTCGTCGCCAGGAATGCAACACCACAGGAAGCCGTCGAAGAGATTTACATCTCGGTGTTGAATCGCATGCCGACCGATGGCGAGATGGCGGGTGCCACGGCGTACCTCGCCAAAACTGCGAACCTGTCCGAAGGGGGCCAGGACCTAATGTGGGCGCTGATCAATAGCCCCGCGTTTTTGTTCAACCGGTAGTTCAATGGGGGCTACAGACTCCAAACCGGAGATGCGTGCGGAAATCAGCTACGATCTGGTCATGGACGACGACATGGAATTCGTCGAGGGGACGTACCGGTTGCCTGGTATGGACTGGCAAGTTGTAATCGTCTCATCGTTTGCTCGGGATGTACCCGTGCCGCAAGTGGTCCCTCAACAGTGGAATAGCGGGGTGACCGGATTGTTCATCCGCATGTCCCAAGCCGAGCGGATTAACGCCGAGTCCGTAGAACGGATCCTGTCGGCCACGCTCGGCGTCTCCGAGTGGGAACGCGTTCGCGGTCCCGATTCGATGCAACGGAGGTAGCGAAGCTAGGCCGAACTATTCGTGGCAGCAGAGGTGGTTGGTGTAGGTGAGAATAAATCCACGTTAGTCCGTAAGCGATTGCTTGAAGTCCGCGATCAAATCTTCCGCGTGTTCGATGCCGACGGAGACTCGCAGCGTCTTCTCGGTGATGCCCGCTTCGCGGCGAGCCGGCTCGGTCATCGAGGCGTGGCTCATTGTGTCCGGGTATTCGATCAGCGATTCCACGCCGCCGAGTGATTCTGCCAGTTGGAACAGTTTCAGCTTGGCGAGCACGCTTTCCACTTTGGATCGCCCGCCTTCCAGATCGAAGCTGAGCATCGCTCCGAAGCCCCGCTGTTGAGCCTTCGCCAGCGCGTGCTGCGGATGCGTCTTCAAGCCGGGGTAGTACACCTTCTGCACGGCGGAGTGACCGGCGAGAAACTCCGCCAGCGCCTGGGCTCCACGCTGATGGGCTTCCATCCGCGGACCGAGTGTTTTTACGCCTCGCAGAACTAGCCACGCATCGAACGGCGAGCACGCCAGACCGAGGGCATTGACGACGTAACTGATCCGCTCGGCATGTTCTTTCTTGTTGGTGATGACGCAGCCGCCAACGACATCCGAGTGTCCGTTGAGATACTTCGTCGTTGAATGCACGATCACATCCACGCCGAACTCGAACGGTCGTTGCAGGTAGGGGGACAGGAACGTGTTATCGGCGATGGTGATCGCCCCAATCTCCTGTGCCACATTGCACACCGCGGCAATGTCCACGATATTCAGCAGCGGATTGCTCGGCGTTTCAATCCATACGCACTTCGTGTTCGGCTTGGCGGCTTTGCGGATGTTTTCCGGGTCGCCCATTTTGACGAAGGAGAATTCGATCCCCATGCCGCGGAAGAGGCTGTCGAACAGGCGGTAGGTGCCGCCGTAGATGTCGTGCCCGGCGATGATGTGATCGCCGGGTTTGAACATGTGCATCGTCGCCGTGATGGCGGACATGCCGGTGCAGGTGGCCCGGCAGTCGATGCCCCCTTCGAGTTCCGCGAGGTTTTCTTCGAGCGCCCGGCGCGTCGGATTGCCGCTGCGGGTATAGTCGAAGCCGCGGTTGGTCTGGAGGTCGTCCCAGCGGAAGGTGGACGTGGGATAAATCGGCGTCGTCGCGCTGAGGTACGTGCCATCCTTGTCGACGCCCGTGTGGACGCAACGGGTTTCAAAGTGCATGACGCTTCCAAGTCGGTTTGAGGGCGAAATTCGTCTCCAGATAGTACGTTGTGACACGGCTCGCGGACAACTGTTCGCGAGGATCAATGCCGTTTGATGAGTTGCAAGGAAAAGATTGGCAATTAGGAATTGGAAAATGAAAATTGCAAATTGACGCAAGAGAGATCGACGCGGAGCGTCTTGGCCATGTGTTCCCACGCGGAGCATGGGAACAAGTCATTGACGGAGAGACAGTACACGCTAAGCACGCCCCTCCGGATTCCAATTTGCAATTTTCATTTTCTAATTTTCAATTGCCAATCTCCTCTTTTGATTTGGACGCCCTCGCTGGCGTTACGGGCTGGTGAATGACTGAGATGGCATATCCGCTGCCGGAATGGGCGGTCGATGATGAAGAGTGCCGGTGGATGGCGCAGTTGCGCGTCACGCCGCAATTGCTCACGGACATTAGGGCGACATCGTTAACGGGCATGCCGCAACAGAAGTGGCTGCGCGAGCGCTATGCCGACGATCTCGTCCGGGCCGGTTTGCGGTTGCACGAAGCTCGCCAACGCGCGGCCGCAAAGTTCTCGAAGTCCGATGACTTGTGGGCCGATCGGGTGAGCGTCGAACAATCGACGGCCGAGTTGGTCGCCCGTCACAAAGCGAAACGGTTTCACGCTTCAACGTGGGATTTGTGCTGCGGATTGGGTGGTGACGCAATCGCGATTGCCGGGCAGACGGATGTCACGGCCGTGGATTTGTCCCCCGCGATGTGCCTGCGGACCCTATGGAACGCGGAACTTTATGGCGTTGCGGATCGGTTGCGAGTTCGTTGCACCGATGCGCATGCGTTGCCGGGCGATGTCCGCGGGTTGGTTCATATCGACCCCGATCGCCGGCCGTTTTCGTCGGGGCGGATGTCGCGCGTCGAGGATTATGTTCCGAGCGTCGACTTTCTGCTGGTGCTGATGTCGCGCGTCGACGGCGGGGCGATCAAAGTCGGTCCGGCGAGCAACTTCGGCGGCAAGTTCGGCAGCGTCGAAACGGAACTCATCAGCCTGCATGGCGAATGCAAAGAAGCCACGCTCTGGTTCGGCAGCCTGATGGGCAGCACGCCGTTCCGCGCGACCGTGTTGCCGAGCGGAGAAACGATTGCCGGTCATCCACTCGATGCCGTCGCCGAACAATCGGGACTCGGAGCGTATGTATTCGATCCCGACCCCGCCGTCGTCCGTGCGGGATTAGTGGACCTGCTCGCCGAGCGATTATCGCTCCGTCGACTCGACCCGGCGGAAGAGTATCTCACGGGAGATCAGCCGATTTCATCGCCATTCGTGCAGGCGTTTTCGGTGCTCGAAGAGTTGCCGAACAACGATCGCGAGCTACGGCATGCGGTTCGGCGGCGCGAATGGGGGGCCGTGGAGATCAAATGCCGCCATGTCCCGATCGATGCGGAATCAATCCGCAAGAAGCTGCCGCTGGAAGGCAAAACCCCCGGCGTGATTTTCTATCTGCGAATCGCCGGAAAAACGCGCTGCGTGTTAGCACAGCGCATCGTGTCCCCGATCTAGATTCCGGCATACCCACGCCGCTTGCGGTTTCGCGCCCATACTCAATGCGTCGCCGAGCTCACCAACGGGAACGGCTATTCCTGCACCGCTTCGCGGAAGGGGAAGAAGGCAAACGCTTCCAGTGGTTGGATCGGCAACGGCTTCGGCGAATTACGGAACGGGAAGCGGTACGCAATGACCTTACCGGTCGTCAGTTCACCAATGTAGAGCACGCCCGCGGATGTGGTTGCACCGCTGCGGCTGTTCAAATCCGCGCGACCGGGAATCATCACAAACTTGGGTTTGGCAGCCGCATCGGCCTGAAAATCGGCGGCGATGTTCCGGGCATAAAAATTCGTGAACTGAGCCGTTTGCTGATTGAGTGTCGCCCCCACCAATCGGCCCGTGAGGAAATCGAGCACGAAGACCGACTCCGGTGCGCCCAGTCCGGTATCCGTCGTGGCGATGGCAAAGCGTTCTTCACGATCGGTCGCCACGGCCTGCACGTTTTCTGCCGGCCAGAGGTACGAGAGGGCGATGCCTCCGACCAGTCCCGCGAGAAGCCAGCCTGTTCGTCGATCCGCATTCTGTCCCGCCATGGTTGCACCTTCCTGAACCGGTTTGAAAGCCCGCCACGGCAACTGCATCCGCTCACACATCGCGGATCGACTCTCAGCCCCGCTGCAAAACACACTTTATCGCGATTCAAACCGACCGGCTAGAGCGGAACGCCTTCAGCCAAGGAACGGTATGGGTCAATTTGAATCCAAAGGCATCGGGGCAGGGGCCCCGATCTATGAATTGAGGTGAATTTCTCATCCATAGGTCGGGACCCCCGCCCCGACTCTTCAAACTGATCGACAACCAAGGGAACTCACGCGCCGAACAACCGCATCAACGGTTCACCAGCGGCCAGACGATGCGGGCGGCCGGTTTGATCATGGATTTCCGACGCCGGATCGAGACCGAACCGCCAAAAGATGGTCGCGGCGATGTCCCCCGGCGTGACCGGATCGACTTCGGGGTACGCGGCGAGACGGTCACTGGCTCCGTAAATTGCCCCACCCGTCACACCGCCGCCGATGAGCAATGCCGAGTAACAATCGGGCCAGTGATCGCGGCCGGCATTGGCGTTAATCCTCGGGGTCCGTCCAAATTCTCCCATCGCCACGATGAGCGTGGAATCGAGCAACCCTCGATTTTCGAGGTCTTCCACGAGTGCTGCCAATCCGCGGTCCGCCTGCGGAAGGAGCCACTTCTTGTGCTGATCCATACAGGCGGAGTGCGCGTCCCAATTTTGTCCTTGTTGGCGACAATCATTCACATTGACGAACGGCACACCGGCTTCGATGAGCCGCCGAGCGAGCAACAGGTTCTGACCGCGCATCTGCCGGGCATAGGCCAATTCTGCTCCATTGCCTCCCGTTGCTGCCGGGACGGTATCGAAGCCATAGCGTTCGCGCACGTCCGTCGGTTCTTCGCCGATTTCTGCCGCTTTGCGGATGGCGTCCGATTCCAGCAGGCGATAGGCCCGCTCATAATAGGGCCGCGGCAACAAATCGGCGGACGCGATCTGATCCAGACCGCCGAGCAACCGCCGCCGATCGCGCAGCCGTTGATCGGTCAAGGCCTGGGCGCGTTGCAGCAACTCCGCGGCGTAACGTTTCTCGTCGGGTTTGACATCGATCCACAGCGGATCGTAAGTCGTGCCGAGAAACCCTCCCCCTTGTGCGGGGACTTCATGCACGTTGCGGAAGGGAAACGGCAACGCCGCAAAGGGGACATCGCGCTGGGAGTGACGCTGGCTGTGCGCGACCACGCTGCCGTAGCTCGGATAAAACTGCGGCGTCGGCTCGAACAGCTCGCGATCCGGTCCGGCGAGCGGTCGCCCCGTGAGTGCATGAATTGATGCGGAATCGTGCAGCCGGGCCTGATGGGTGACGCTGCGGATGATTGCCGCTTTGTGCATCCACTTCGCCATGTGAGGCAGATGTTCCGAGATGTAAACTCCCGGTGCGGATGTTGCAATCGGTTGAAACTCGCCGCGGACTTCCGCCGGCGCGAACGGTTTCAGGTCATACGTTTCGAGCTGACTCGGACCACCATAATAGAAAACGAGGATGCACGCCTTGATCTTCGCCGAGGGCTTCGCACCGGGCGATTGTGCCTCCGCAGCCCGCCACAATCCGCCGAGATGCAGGCCGAGCGCACCGGTGCCCGTGAACTGGATCAATTGCCGCCGGGTGAAGAGGGAATGATCGGGCATCGTGAATCTCCGCTAACGTCCCAGGGAACGCATTCCCTGGGCTTCATTCGGCCTCAAGATGTTTCTTGAAGAACGCCAGCATCGCCGCCTCGGCTTTTTCAGCGTCGGCCCCTTTGAAACCGTGACCGGCTCCTTCGAGTTTCAGCATTTCGACGTCGACCTCCGCGGCTTTCATGCGGTCGTAAATCCACTCGGCCTGCTCAAAGGCAACGTGCTTGTCTTCGGTGCCGTGAATGAACAGTGTCGGCGCGGCGTTCGGCGTCACCCAATACAGCGGACTGGCCACGATGTGTTTGCGGCGTTCCTTCGTGACGTCGCCCCCCAGCCACAGCGGCAGCACTTCCGCCGCATCGACGCTCTTGCCGTACGATTTCGTGAAATCGCTGGGACCGTAGTAATTCACGACGCAAGTCACCGCGCTCGAGTCGAGCGCGTCGACAAGATCTTCAAGCCCCTCGAAGTCCGGCAAGTCGCCGGTCACACCGAGGAACTGGGCAAGATGCCCGCCCGCGGAATCGCCAACGACGCCGATGCGCTCCGGGTCGATCTGATACGCCGCGGCGTTCTTCCGCAGCCATCGCACGGCCGCTTTCACGTCATACACCGCCGCGGGGAATTGATACTTCGGGGCGAGACGATAGGTGACCGTCGCCGCGACGTAACCATCCCCCGCCAGTTTTTGACACAGACCATCCCACCGTTCGCGCTTGCCAGCCCGGAAACCGCCGCCATGAATGCACAGCACCGCGGGCCGCAAGCCATCGCCTTCTTTGGGCCGGGCGATGTTCAACTGCAGATGCTGGCCGTCGGGATTGGAGTATTCGACATCCTTTTCGAAGACGATTTCCCCGGCAAATAACCCCGATGCCGCCAAAGCGGCAAGCACCGCGGAGAACGAACAGACACGGTTCAGCATACAAGAAGTCCTTCGGTCCGAAATGTCACGACAACCGTTGCTGATGTATTATGCCGTGAGAGGGGATTGTTCACCATCGTAGATGACGACGAACCTCCCCCGCTTGCCGCTTAGCGGATCCCCACGCCCCCGACTCCGAGAATTGTTGGGCCGTCTTGTCGCGGAAAAATTCGCGGAGAGACGACCATCGCGATATGATCGATCACTTCCCTTGCGGAGAACATCATGTGGGATGGACTCGGCCCCGCCGCCCTCGGTAGCACCTTGACAGTTTGGGTGGTTTATCGTTTTGTGAAGTTGGATGCTCCGGCCATCATCAAGTTGAAAACGCTCTTTCGCCAATCGCCTTGGTTGGCCATGGGGCTTATTGCGGGTCTCGCAGGCCAATCCAACCATCCAACGATTGCACTGTTCGGGACAACGACTAAGACCGTATTCTTCGTCTGGGCATTTTCGCTATTTGCGATCATGTGCGCTGACACCAGGTTTCGCATCCGAATGCGATTCGCCGAGCGAGAGTCCCTTCCACCGCCAAGCCACGGTATTATGCAGAACGATTGATGCGTTTCGAGGCGGGGTGAGTGATGCGAATGCTGTGGTTGACACTGGCCGTCTGCTTCCTATTGTCGATGACGGTGGCCAAAGCCAATGAGACCATCGATTACGCCCGGCAGATCAAACCCGTGCTGCAGGCCCGCTGTTACGCCTGTCATGGCGTGCTGAAACAAGAAGCGGGATTACGGCTCGACACCGCGGCGTTGGCGATCAAAGGCGGTGACAGCGGCCCGGCGGTTGTGGCAAGTGACGCGGATACCAGCCGGTTGCTGAAACGAGTGTCGGCGACCGAAGAATCCGAACGGATGCCGCCGGAAGGGGAACCGCTCAAATCCACGGAAATCGCGGCGATTCGGGCGTGGATCGCCAGTGGTGCGCAAGCCCCGGTCGATGAGCAACCCGAACGTGATCCGCGCGAACACTGGGCGTTCAAAGCCCCGGTGCGACCGACAGTCCCAGTGGTCGCCGATCCCGTGTGGTCACAGAATCCGATTGATGCGTTCATCGCCACCAAGCATCACGAGTTGGGACTCACACCGCAACGTGCCGCCGACAAAGGCGTCTGGTTGCGGCGGGTGTCGCTGGATCTCATCGGGCTTCCTCCGACTCTTGCCGAGCGTGAAGCCTTCCTGGCGGACAACAGTCCGGAAGCCTACGACAGAATTGTCACGCGGCTGCTCGACAGTCCGCAATACGGCGAACGCTGGGGCCGGCACTGGATGGACATTTGGCGGTACAGCGATTGGTGGGGGTTGGGGGCCGAAGTCCGTAATTCGCAGAAGCACATCTGGCATTGGCGCGACTGGATCATTGAATCGCTGAACGCCGACAAGGGTTACGACCAAATGGTCCGCGAGATGCTCGCCGCAGATGAATTGTATCCGAACGATCTCGACAGACTGCGGGCGTCCGGCTTCCTCGCCCGACAGTATTTCAAGTTCAACCGCACCAGTTGGCTGGACGAAACCGTGGAGCACACGGCGAAGTCGTTCCTCGGTCTGACGTTCAACTGTGCGAAGTGCCACGATCACAAGTACGATCCGTTCTCGCAGGTCAATTATTACCAGATGCGGGCAATCTTCGAGCCGTATCAGGTGCGGACGGATGCGGTGCCGGGGGAGATCGATTTCGAGAAGGACGGCCTCCCACGGGCGTTCGACTGCAACCTCGACGCGCAGACATTTCTTCATATCCGCGGCGATGACCGTAACCCGGACAAAAACCGTGTGATCGAACCGGCGATCCCGACCTTTCTGGCATTCGCACCGCTGAAGATCGAACCGATCACGTTGCCATCGGAGGCCGTGCAACCGGGGATGCGGGCGTTTGTGGCGGAGGCGCATCTCAAAGCCGCGGAGCAACGCCGTCGCGATGCGGAAGCGGCGATGGTCGGCGCGAAGAAGAAACTCATGGAGGCGGAAGAAGCGGCGAGCAAGCCGGCAGTGCCCGTCGAGGAAAACGCAGCCCCACTCATCAAAGACGATTTCGCCGCCGCAAGGCCGGACGTGTGGGAGATCCGCAACGGACAATGGGAGTACGTCGATGGCAAAGTGCGGCAATCGCAAGTGGGTGCCACACGCACGGCCTTGCGCTGGAAGCCCCTGCCGCCGGAAAATTTTGAAGCGACATTGAAGTACACCCCCACCGGCGGAGATATGTGGAAGTCCGTCGGCATCACCTTCGATGCCACCGCCGACGAGCAGGAAATCCTGGCTTATCTCAGTTCCTACGCCGATGGTCCGAAAGCTCAAATCGCATACAAGAGCGGGCCGAATTACGTCTATCCGAGCGAGTCCGCACAAGGACGAAAGATCGACCTGAACCAGCCGCACGAAATGATCCTGCGTGTCCGCGGCACGTTGGCGAATCTTACGGTGGATGGTCAGCATTCGGTCGCCTATCGCCTGCCGATCATGCGGAAAGCGGGGCATGTGGAAGTCATCACGTTCGATGCCCAAGCCGATTTTCATCACTTTGAACTTCGCGCGTTGCCCGACGCCGTGAAGTTGATCGAACCCGCCGGTAAACCGTCCGAAGGGCCCTCGCCCGTCGATCAAGCACGGCTGGAAGTGGTGATTGCTGAGAAAAAAATCGCGACCATCACGGCTCAGATCGCCGCGATTGAGGCGAAAGGAACCGCCGATCGGTTGCGACTCAGCGGCGTGGAAGACATATCGTCGAATCAAGCCGCCGCACGGGCCGAATGTTTGGTTGCAGTGTCACAAGCCGACGAAGAGGTGTCTCGTGCTGAGCTCGAACGATTGAAAGTCGCTCCTGACAAAAAGGCGGACGCCGAGAAGAAGGTGATCGCCGCGACAGCAATTCTGGAAACGGCTCACAAAGCGACGGAAACGCCGGGGGAATCATATACGCCTCTGGTCGGATCACTGAAGACACTCGAAAATAATCTGGAGAGCGAAGAATCCCGCCGCAAGCCGTTTCCGTCCACCAGCACAGGTCGACGGACGGCCCTGGCCCACTGGATGACGGACTCCGCGAATCCGCTGCCGGCGCGGGTGGCGGTGAATCACATTTGGAATCGGCACTTCGGTCGCCCGTTGGTGCCGACGGTGTTCGATTTCGGCCGCAAAGGGGCGCCGACGACGCATCCGGAACTGCTCGATTGGCTCGCCGTGGAATTCGTCGAACACGACTGGAGTATGAAGCACATCCATCGGTTGATTGTGACCTCGCACACCTACCGGCTGTCGTCATCGAACGCGGATATCCCCAAACCGACAGCGGCGAAAGATCCCGACAACCGATTTCTCTGGCGAGCGAACCCGCGCCGTATGGAAGCGCAACTCGTGCGCGATGGTTTGCTGTCGCTGTCTGGGGAACTCGATCTTACGCTGAGTGGACCGTCGATTCCCGTCAGCAACGATGGCTCCCGCCGCCGGAGTTTGTACTACGTCCATTCGCACAACGAGCATCAGAAGTTTCTGTCGACGTTCGATGATGCGAACGTCCTCGAATGTTACCGCCGTGCCGAAAGCATCGTCCCGCAGCAGGCGCTCGCCCTTGAAAACAGCCCGCTGGCCGCAGCCGCCGCGGAGAAAATCGCCGCGCGCATCACGGCGACCGACGACGAGGAATTCATCCGCAGCGCGTTTCAAACGATCCTGTCAGTTGAACCCACAGAGAATGAAATCATCGCCAGCCGCGAAGCCCTCGCGGCATGGACGGTTCTAGCGAAAACCGCGAATCGCTCCGATCCCACGCAGCAAGCGCGCGGATCGCTCGTGCAGGCGCTACTCAATCACAACGATTTCATCACCGTGCGATAAAAGTGTGCCACGGCCGGAACCGTTTCGCCGCGACCCGACAGGGGAGCGCTGCGCGGATTGGGCGACCCGTGTGGCGCGGTTCACTTCACGCTCCCCTCCGCGGACTCCGGGTCGCGGCTAAACGAACGGGTGGGGTCTGTGGAACGACATTGACGCGAACTACCGCTTCCGGCATCTTGATGACTTCGCAGCGATCACTGCGCACACGACATGGAGGTCGCAATGAAGGTTTACGGTGTCATTCCCGGGCGGTTGCAATCGACGCGGTTGCCGCGGAAGTTGTTGCTGTCAGAAACAGGCCAGCCGCTCATTCAATATGTGTGGGAATCGGCACAGAAAGCGAAGTCGCTGGCAGGTGTGCTCATCGCCACCGACAGCACCGAGATTGCCGATGTTGTCCGTGGCTTCGGCGGCCGCGCGGAAATGACGGGCGATCATCCCAGCGGGACCGACCGCATCGCCGAAGTCGCGCGGCGTTCACTTCCAGACGCCGACATCATCGTCAACATCCAAGGCGACGAGCCCGAGTTGAACCCCGCGCAGATCGATCGCGTCGTGCAGTTACTGATCGACGATCCGACCGCGCCGATGGCGACTCTCGCAACACCGATCCATCACGCCGAGCAGGTATTGGCAACTTCGTGCGTGAAAGTGGTGTGCGGCGCGAACGGGCAAGCCCTCTATTTCAGCCGATCGCCGATTCCGCATCTGCGCGATCGTGACATCGCCGCCGTCCTGGCCAGTGGTGAACGGCCGTGGCATCTGCATCTGGGGATTTATGCCTACCGCCGCGATTTCCTGCTGAACATCACGCAGCAACCCCCTTCGCGCCTGGAAAATCAGGAAAAACTGGAGCAATTACGGGCGCTCGAAGCCGGCGTGCGGATTGCGGTGGGCGTCGTCGATCAGCCCTCCGTTGGCATCGACACGCCGGAAGATTATGCTCGGTTTGTCAGTCGTCAGTTGGGGTAGGATTGTCCGTGGTCAGTTGTCCGTTGTCAGTGGGTGAAAACAACGTGAACTGATCGGGCCAATGGACAACTGACTACGAACAACCGACCACCCACAACGGACCACTGACAACTCCATGACCAAGCATATTTTTGTTACCGGCGGCGTCGTGAGTTCCCTCGGCAAGGGACTCACTTCGGCGTCCATCGGCTGCATTCTGGAACGCCGCGGGTTGCGGGTCCGCATGCAGAAACTCGACCCGTACATTAATGTCGATCCGGGAACGATGAGCCCGTACCAGCACGGCGAAGTTTACGTGCTGGACGACGGGGCTGAGACGGACCTTGATCTCGGTCACTACGAGCGCTTCACCAACAGCCCGCTGTCGCGCGACTCGAATTTCACATCCGGCCGCATCTACCTGCGTGTGATTGAAAAAGAACGCCAGGGGAAATATCTCGGCGGCACCGTGCAGGTCGTGCCGCACATTACCGATGAAATCAAGGCGTCCGTGCTGAAACTCGCCGGGCCGGAGGTCGATGTCGTCATCACCGAACTTGGCGGCACCGTCGGCGATATCGAAGGGCTGCCGTTTCTCGAAGCGATCCGCCAGATTCCGCTCGATATTGGCCGCGAAAACTGCCTGTTTATACACCTCACATTGGTGCCGTACCTCAAGGCCGCGAAAGAACTGAAGACCAAGCCGACGCAACACAGCGTGCAGCAATTGCGACAGATCGGCATCCAGCCGGACGTGCTGATCGTCCGCACCGAACGGCCGCTGGGCCGCGACAATGCTGAAAAAATCGCACTGTTCTGCAACCTCGAAAAGCGGGCCGTCATTGAAGAGCGCGACAAGGAATTCTCGATTTACGAAGTCCCGCTGGGATTGATCGATCACGGATTGGATCTGCTCATTCTGCAGAAGCTCGGCATCCAGGCCGGGACCTGCGAAATGGATGACTGGGAAGAATTGATCCAGCGGATTCGTAATCCCGAACATGAAGTGACCATTGCCGTTGTTGGCAAGTACATCGAACATCGCGATGCGTACAAATCGATCTACGAATCGCTCGATCACGCCGGCTTTTCCCACAATTCACGGGTGATTGTGAAGCGAATTGAAGCGGAAGAACTCGAGGAAGCCGACGCGGCAACGGTGCTGGCGGGGGTCGACGGCCTGCTGGTTCCCGGCGGTTTCGGGATGCGCGGCGTGGAAGGAAAAATCCAGGCGGCACGGTATGCGCGGGAAAACAATCTGCCCTACTTCGGCATCTGTCTCGGCATGCAGATCGCGGTGATTGAATTCGCCCGCAATGTGCTCAACCACCCCGATGCCAACAGCACCGAATTCGATGGCAACACCCCCGATCCGGTGATTTGTCTGCTCGAAGATCAGAAGTCCGTCACATTGAAAGGCGCATCGATGCGGCTCGGAGCGCAGCCGTGCGACCTCGTTGAAGATTCGCTCGCCGCGCGGACGTACCGGCAATCATCGGTCTCCGAACGGCATCGGCACCGCTACGAATTCAACCCGAAATACCGCCAGGAAATGGCCGATGCGGGTCTCGTGGTGTCCGGCCAGAGTCCCGATGGCAAGCTCGCGGAAATCGTGGAAATCCCCGATCACCCGTGGTTCCTCGCCGTGCAGTTCCACCCGGAATTCAAGTCGAAACCGAATCTCCCGCACCCGCTGTTCCACAGCTTCATCGAAGCCGCGCTGCAGCGCCAGGGCGAACGAACCGGCGCTTCGGTGTAGTGGATGGAAAGAGGACCGTGAGATGGCAGTCGCTGTCGAACTGTCGATGACGCAGTGGAAGCAACTCGCATTCGGATTAGCACTCTTCGCGTCACTTCTATTCGCCGTGATTGCCTTGGTGCTGATTCCGAGGCGGGTCACGGATGAGCGGTTGTTAGGAACCTGGCAATCTGATGCCGAACGAACCATCGCCGATCTGCAAGAGAATCGCACTCTCAGCGAAGAGCAGCTAGCCAAACTACGCAATTTATTCGGAACCCTGCGGATTACTTACGTCGGCGATGGAACGTACACATGTCAGTTGACTTCAAACGACCCAGCGGAGAAGGGTCGTTTTGAAATTTTAGGACGCGACTCTCATTCGGTGGCGATACGAGAAATCGAATTGAAACCGTCCGTACTCAAGTCGTTGGGAATCGAACAGTCTGAGATCACGCACATCCATTTTGATGGTTCTGACTCGTACTGGATCATCCCCGGCTTGAGTACATCTCGCGAGTATTTTCGCCGCGTGCAGTAAACAATGTACCCGGCGATTGCGCTTCGGGTTCATGAAAGGCTAATTTCCTGTCGCGGCTTCCATCAGCGCCGCTTCGGAAAACTCTTCGCGCTGAAATTCACCCGTCATGCGGCCTTCACACAGGACGACGATGCGATCGCACACGGTGAGCAATTCCGGCAATTCGCTCGACGTGATGATGATCGCGAGTCCCTGCTGACAGAGTTCGTCGATGAGCCGATAAATCTCCGCCTTCGCACCAACATCGATGCCGCGCGTGGGATCATCGAGCAAGAGGAGCGCGGGGTTCGTTCGCAATGCGCGGGCGATGAGGCTCTTCTGCTGATTACCGCCGCTGAGGGAGTTGATCGCGGCTTCGCCTCCGGCCGTTTTAATGCGGAGTTGCCGGATCGACTCGTGCCCGGCGTCGGCCTCGCGACCGAATTGAATCAGCCCGGCGATCGCGGATTTGTCCAGGCTCGACAGCGTGATATGTTCGCGGACATTCATCGTCGCAATCACGCCGTAGCGCTTGCGATCCTCGGTGACCATCGCCACCCCGGCTTGCAGGGCGGCTTGCGGATCGGCGAACGTCACCGGTTCACCGCGTAGCTTGATTTCGCCCTGCGGCTCGTCGGCACTGCTGCCGTACAAACATTCGAGCAGTTCCGTCCGCCCGGCTCCCATCAACCCGGCGATGCCAAGGACTTCGCCGCGATGAACTTTGAGCGACACCTTCTGCAATCGCCAGCCGCGGGCATGCCCCGGCCACGGCAGCGACAGATTTTCAACGTGCAGGACTTCGTCACCCACCGGTTGCGGTGTGCGAAACCCGGCGGTGTTGATGTCGCGGCCGACCATCAGCCGCGTGATGTCCTTCGGCGAGGTCGTCATGCGGTCCAGCGTCTGAATCACCTTGCCGTCACGCAGGACGGTGATGCGATCCGCCAGACGGAAAACCTCGTCCATTTTGTGCGAGATGTAGATGATCGTGACGCCGCGCTCGCGCAACTTGGCAATGATCCGGTACAGCCGCGCGACTTCGCTTTCCGTGAGCGCACTCGTCGGCTCGTCCATGATGAGAATGCGG
Organism: Planctomycetaceae bacterium; assembly: GCA_021732785.1. GTDB lineage: Bacteria > Planctomycetota > Planctomycetia > Planctomycetales > Planctomycetaceae > DSVQ01. Next base: position 174,684 of record JAKFUG010000022.1, on the reverse strand, counting down.
GCCTGCAATGCCAGCGCTTTCGCGATTTCGACGAGTTGCTGATCGCCGATCCGTAAGGTCCGGATCAAATCGTCTGGTCGAATTGAGCAATCCAACTGTGCGAACAACTCCGCGGCCTGGGTGCGCATCGCCGCTTCATCGAGCCAGACGCCGTACCGAGTGAGTTCTCGTCCGAGAAAAATGTTCGCGGCTGCCGAAAGGTCGCCAACGAGGTTCAGTTCCTGATGAATAATACTGACGCCCTGTCGCTCGGCGTCGCGCGTGCCGGTGAAGCGGACGGGTTGGCCATCGAGTTCGATGGTGCCCTCATAGTCGGCGATGACCCCCGACAGGATTTTCATCAGCGTGCTTTTACCGGCACCGTTTTCGCCGCACAGCGCGAGCAACTCACCGGGGCGGACATCGAACGAGACGTCATCCAGCGCGGTGACGGCAAAGAAGCGCTTCGTCACGTGGGAGAACTGAATTCGCGCGAGATCAGTCATCTGCGAACCACTCGTGTTGGCCGTGTGCCACTGGCTCTGCCAGTGTCTTGATATTCGTTGGCTGCGACGATGACATCGATGAAGAAGACACTGGCAGAGCCAGTGGCACACAACATCGTTAACGATGCGCCCTGTGCCATCATTCGGTTACCACGGCTTCGGATAATGCTCGTTTCAAGCCGACAACACCGCCGGAGGTGACCTTCGTCCCCTGGACATGAACCGCTTTGAGCGTTTTGAACTTCGACAACGCCCGCAACGTGCGATCGGTCACCGCGGTGTTGGCGAGCCGCAATTCGCCGAGCGGACGGAGATGATCGAGCTTCCCGGTGATCTGACGGAAAGCGTCGTCATCGATCCTCGTGTCGGTGAGATCGACCACGATGCCGTTCTCGTTCTGAATGACGCGGCCGCCCAGACGTTGCACGGCGGCGATCGCGGAATTGGTCTGCACCGCGGGATAGGCGCGATCGAGACCAATCACCAGCACCAGGGTTGCGACCGCCCACGCAATGCCAGCACGACGTCGTGTGGAGGAAGACCATCCCTGTCGCGCAATGAGCAACAAGGCCACCGTGCTGAGCATTGCCAGCGATGACAACCACAGGGCATCCATGTTCAAACGGCCCTGCGTGAACTTGATTCCCAGCAGCGCGGTGAGCACTCCGGCGAGAATCGTGAGGTTGAGAATCGTCACCCCGCCGAGACTGCCCGCGAATAAGCCGCGACGATGCGAGAACGTGGCCGAACTGTGCGAGAACGTGACCGCGAAAACGACGACCACGCCGACGATCAATCCTTCAAACACATCGGCCTGGGTATCGATGATCTTCGCCACGCCATCGATCACCACGCGGAGAAACAACGCCCCGAACAACGTTCCCTGCACCGTCCCCACGCCACCCTGCAGCGAACAACCGCCGACGACCGAGGCAGCAATCGAATTGAGTTCATAACCGCGCCCGAGCGTTTGTGGTTCGGCGACGGACTGGTCACAGACATAGAGAATGCCGGAGAGCGAACTGAGGATTGCACTGATGCAATACGCCACCCATTTGAGATGATCGGTCTGGATGCCGCTGAGTCGCGCAGCCTGTTCGTTCCCACCGAGAGCATACAGATGCCGCCCAAGCACCGACCGGCTTAGCATGATCCACAACGCGAGGCTGAGCACCACGACCAGCACCGCGGGAATCCACACTGAATTCGCGAGGTAACGGAACTGCTCGTTCGCGACATAAATCTGCGTCGTCACACCGCCGTTGACGGCGAGGGTGACCGATTCGCACAGCGCGCGGGCGAGGCTGCGGAGTCCGACCAACGTGGCGAGCGTGGCGACAAACGGCGGCAGTCCCACAACGGTGATCAGCCACGCGTGCAGACTGCCGATGAGGAAACCGACGAAGACGGTGCCACCGATCGCCGCTCCCGCAACCCACATCGGCATCGGTGCGTTGGGCGTGGTCAGCGCTTCCGGAGCGAGAAGCAGCATGATCGTGGCGCAGACGGTGCCGCTCAGCGCGATCACCGATCCCGTCGAGAGATCTATCCCGCCGGTAATGATCACCACCGCGGCGCCGAGGGCGAAGAGACTGAGCATGGACCATTGCCGCAGCAATTGCCAGCCGCTGTTCGCCGGATCGGTCACATAGTTGTGCTGGGCATCGAGGACGGCGGTGGCGATGACGACGCAGAGAATCGCCAGCAACAGGCTGAATTCATGACGACGCCAGAAAGACGGTGCGGACACAGCGGATTCTCTTTCTCACTCGTTCCCATGCTCTGCGTGGGAACGCCGGGTTTTCGACGCTCCGCGTCGTCTTTGTACGTCGTGTTGTGTCAGGCGACGCAGAGCGTCGCGGCCGTGCGTTCCCACGCAGAGCGTGGGAACGAGTTTCAGGAACCGGCAAGGCCGTATTTTTCCAGCCACGCTTTGAAATCGGAAAGCGTGAGGACCTTGACCTTCTCACCCAGCGACTGCTTCATCACCGGTGACGCATCGTTGGGCACCACGACCTTGAGCCCCGTGTCGAGAATGTCCATGCCTTTGACGAATTCCCAAATCAGCGTGTTCTGCGTGTGGTCGTCATTTTCAATAATCGCCTTGAGCAATTTCACGCCATCGAAGCCCATACGATACGGATCCTGCACGACCATCACATCGACGTCGCCATCGGCCATCGCCTGGATGGTGCTCGGCTCGGCATCGAAGACGACGATGCTGTATTTCTCGCGGGCTTTCAGTTCGCGGACGACATCCACAATCGCCGGGGCGTTGTACGACCAGATGCCGACCAGCGTGTTGAGATTCGGGTGGTTGCCGATGGCGTTGCGGACGTTGTCCTTGGCCCGCGTCCGGTCGAGATCATCGCCCATCGAATCTTTCGCCGTGTACTTCGCCCCGGCACCTTCGCCGAAGCCGCCGATCCGTTCAATCGCGTTCTGCGCCCCCGTCCGGCCGACAAACGTGACGTATTCGCCGCCGTCCGGTTTCAAAGCCGCGGCACACATTCCGAGGACTTTCCCCCCGGCGAGGTTATCGGTTCCCACAAAGGCGGACCGGGCATCCCGAAATTTTTCGCGATCGAGATCGGAATCGATGGTGATGACCGCAATTCCCTTCTTTCGGAGAGCGCGCAGTTCGTCGGCGACCGCGGCGTTGCTGGCGTCGATCGCCGAAACACCGACACCGGCGATATCGCTCTGGCTGCCGTATTGACGCAGCTTGTCGATCTGCCCCTGCGGCGTGCCGTCGTTGACTTCCATCTCCGCGACGAGTCCGGCGTCCGCGAGTTTCAACTGCGTATTCGCATCCTGCACCCCCGCCCGGCAGGCATCCCAGTAAGGCGAGTTGCCGTTGGTGAGAACGATGATCCGCTTGGTCGCTTTCCCGCCGGTGGTCCCCGCAGCGGTTGGACCGTCCGAAGATTTCGCCACTTCTTTCGGAATTTCGGAAGCACAGCCAAGGGCGAAAACGGTCAGGCACAGCAGGGAGGACCAACGCGACGGTTGTAACATGATGAGCGACTCCGGGGGGCGAAACGCGCCGGTCAAGAGTATGATGACGGATTGGGGTGAATCGCCAACGATACCGACGTCAACGAACATCGGTCAAGCGGCGGTGAATGATGATCGCGTCCCGGCTGCTTCTTCGCAGCCGGGACGCTCAATGGTGGCAACAGGTGCTGGCTGCCAACTCCAGCACCCCGGCTGCCCGGAAGCAGCCGGGGTGCGGCCGACTGACAATCGCAGACGAAGGACCACGATGCAGCTTGATCTCGAAAACCACGTCGCCGTCGTCACCGGGGGAGCCAGCGGGATCGGTCGCGCGGCGGCGGATGGCTTTCGTGCCGAGGGTTGCCGTGTCGCCGTGTGGGATTTGCAACCGCCGACGGATCTTCAAGGCGATTTCTTTGTCCCGTGCGATGTCTCCAAACGGGAAGACGTCCAGCGAGCATTAAACGAAACGGATAAAACGCTCGGGCCGGTCGACCATCTGGTTCACGCGGCGGCGGTCGGGTCGGGGCATTTTGGGTTTCCGTTTACCGAAGTGCCCGTGGAGGCCTGGCCGCGGGTGCTGGAGGTGAACATCATGGGGATGACGCACGTCGCCCATGTCGTGGCACCGGGGATGCGGGAGCGCAAGTCGGGGACATGCGTGTTTGTGGCGTCCGTCGCAGGACAGATCGGGTCGCCGACCGATCCGCCGTACAGTGCGAGTAAAGCGGCGAACATCAATTTCGCACAGTGCATGGCGAAGGATCTGGCCCCGTTCGGCGTGCGGGTCAACACGGTCTGTCCGGGGATGGTGCAGACGCCCCTCAATCGCCGCGTGTGGCAAGGTTGGCACGATCGGCAACCACCCGAGTTGCGGAAGTCGTACGAAGACTGGGCGGACGAAAAAGTGCGAACCGTGGTTCCGCTCGGACGCTGGCAGTCGGCCGCGGACATCGCCAACATGATCGTGTTTCTGTCGTCACTCCGAGCCGCACAGGTAACGGGGCAGACAATCAATGTCGATGGCGGATTTGTGATGCATTGGTGAAATTGAAGAGACCCAGGGATCGGAATCACTGGGCTTTCGGGGGTGATGATGGCGGGGCGTTCAATTCCGGTGAAGTGGTATGCGGAGCGGTCGTGGGACGACTGGCTGCGGCAATTACGGTTTGCAACGGCCATCGAACAGCGCTATCAGGCGTTCCTTGCGCTGACCCAACTCGGCCCGGCGGACAAAGTCGCGCCGGTGACCGTCGAACTGTTGACCGATCCCACGGCGGAACTGCAAGCCGCGGCGTTGAGATGGTGGCAGTCACCGGATGTCGATGCGACCGGCGATCACGCCGTGACCGTGAAAGCGCACGCCGTCAAATTGCTCACGGCCGAAGATCCCGACGTGCAACTCGAAGCGGCGGCAACGTTGATTCATTTCCAATCGGGGCATGCCGCAGCGGCGTCCACGCTGTTGGAATTAGCCCACCGCGACGATCTCGAACCGCTCACGATCGCCCGACTGGCAAAGTTGATTGCCCCGTTGACTGCGCACGTCGATGTCACCGCCCCGCTGCTCGGCAGATGGCTCGGCGATGACCACGGCGAGGTGCGCGAAGCTGCCGCGACGGCGCTGGCGTCGCTGGGAGCGGAGGCGACGCTGCAGGTCACCACGTTAATTACGGCGCTCGATGACGAAGAGCCCGTCGTCCGCGAGCAAGCCGCACTGGCACTGGGACGCATTGGGATGACATCGCTCAACATCGTCGAAGCGCTGACGATGGCATTGAGTGATGATGATGTCGAAGTGGCGAATGTAGCGCGCGCGGCGCTGGAATTGTTGAAGAAGTAGTCGATCCCCGCTTGCGGTTTGCAGATCCCAAAGATCGCAATCCCTGGTCATCCTGCAAAGCGCAAGCGAATGATGATCAACTATTCTTGAATCAGCACATTCACACCCTTTTTGTTCGACAGCACGATGTCGAGCTTCCCATCTTTGTTGAAGTCGATCATCTCGAACTGGGTACCAACGCCGGTGTCTTTCCCCGCGATAATTTCCTGCAGATCGAACTTGGGCGGCTGGCCTTTTCCCCGTTGAAAACCGATCTGGTACATCACCACGGGATCGCGTCCGCCGGGATCGGAACCCTGGTGGGCGAAGTAGCGTTTGCCGGTGACGAAACTCAGCTTGCCATCCCCGGCGAGATCGACCAGCGCCAGCGCATGGGTCTGCGAAAACGACTTGTCGATCAGATGGTACTTAAACGGCTCGGTGGTATTCAGCCCCGGATTCTCGAACCACCAGATGCCAAAGGCGTGCGCCGAACTCATTACAATGTCCTGATCGCCATCGAGATCGAGATCGAGGACATGGATGTTTGATGCCGGCAGCACTTTGCCGTCGTTGTTCTCGCTCAGCATCAACGGATGAAACGCCCACAAACCGGCGTCGCGTTTTTCCGGGGCTTCGTACCAACCGTGCGGGATGATGACATCAAGGCGGCCGTCCTGGTTGACATCGCCAGTGCCGAGGCCGTGGTAGTACATGAATGTGCCGTTCTGGTTCGGTTCGCCCGCTTCGTTGATGGGGACGAACTTCCATTTTTCATAACACTTTTCAACCGGCGGGACGGACAGATACCCGAGTTGCCGTTCGGGTTGCGAACCCATGATGAGTTCCGGCTTCCCGTCGCCGGTCACATCCGTGAACAGGGGTGTTTCGTTGCAGGCGCTGTGCCAGATTTCGGTCTGCTTCCACAGACCGTCCGCGTTCTTGGGGTTCTCGTACCAATAACACGGTGCCCCGGGGTACCCGATGTTGATGACGTCGGTCCAGCCGTCGCCGTTCACATCGTAGGCCCAACTGGCGAAGGTGTTGCTGTAGCCCGTGGTGCCGTCATACCCTTCGGTCGGCTTCGCCATGCGATCGAGCGGCTGGCGAATTTCGTGCCGCTTCCAGTCCGGCGCGGCGAACCAGTAATCCCCCGCGGCGACATCCATCTGCCCATCTTTGTTGAAGTCGCCCGCGGCCACGCCTTCCGCACGAAAGACGCCGTCAATTTGAATCCGCTTCCACTTCGTCTCCGCGGTCAGCGCCGTTGCGGCGTTCAAGGTCAACAAGCTCAACAAAATCCAACGCACCATGACACAATCCTTGAGGTGATGATTCCGGGGTGATTCAATGTGAACGCAGCATAAACGGACGCGGAATGATTCGCCATATTGACACATGATCGCAGTGAGCGGCAAGGCGCTAGCCGCCGGTTCTTCGGAGGAAACCGGCGGCTAGCGCCTTGCCGCTCACGAAAACGTGTAACGCTCCGAGAAGGAGCCTGCCCTACCCGAACTGCAATCGCAGCGCCAGTTCTTTCACCGCGGTCATGGGGATGTCATCCTGCTCGATGCTGCGGTTGGATGAGATGAACACCGGTGCTTCGCGGGCCTCTTGATCCGGCGTCGGTAAACGGCCGTGCGAGCCTTTCACGATCGACGCATCCAGCCCGATGACGTCCATGTAGTAACGGAAGCCAAGAAACTTTTGGGCCAACCGCCGGGCAATCCGCAGTTTTGGAAACATGAGTTGCGGATCGACGAACAACTCGACGGGGTCGTAGCCCGGTTTGCGGTGAATGTCGACGGTGCGGGCGTAATCCGGGGCGAGGGCGTCGTCTTCCCAGAAGTAATAGGTGAACCATGCTCCCGGTGCGGCGACGGCGATCAAGTCTCCGGAGCGTTCGTGATCCAACCCGAACTGGCGTTGTTCCGCGCGATCGAACACGCCGTCAATGCCGTCCGTCATGCCAAGAACCAGTTTCACCGCTTTGATGTCTTCGTAGTTCCGCACGTAAACATGGGCCACCTGATGATCCGCGACGGCGAATGCGCGGGAGGCCCCGCAATCGAGCGTTTCCCAGCCGAGCGGTTCGCGTCGCACGGTGAGATAACCGTGATGCCGCAGCACGCGGTTGATATGCACGGCCTGATTCACCGGCGTGATGGCGTACTCCGAGAGTGCGATGATGTCCGTGTCGAGCGCCCGCGCCGCGTCGATCAGCTTACCTGCTTCCGCATCGACGAGCCGAATGTCCTCCGCAATTCGCGGATCATCCGGCCCGAGCCGCTGCAGGTTGTAATCGAGATGCGGCAGGTAAACGAGGGTCAGCGATGGCTTGTGTCGTTGCATCACTTCAATGCTGGCATCGGCGATCCAGCGCGAACTGGTGATGTCCGCCCCCGGTCCCCAGAATTTGAACAGCGGGAAAACCCCGAGCTTGCTTTGTAGTTCGTCCCGCAAGTCAGGGGGAAAACTGTAGGAATCCATCACCTTGCGACCATCGGCGGGATAACTCGGCCGCGGCGTCATCGAATAATCAACGGTCGAGTACATGTTGTACCACCAGAACATTTTCGCGGTGGTATAGAGCGGGTCGCGCTGCTCGCCGACGTCGTAAATCCGCTCGCCGTGAACCAGACGGTTGGATTGTTTCCAGAACAGGACTTCGGCGAGATCGCGAAAATACCAGCCGTTCGCCACAATGCCGTGTTCACGCGGCAGCGTCCCGGTGAGAATCGTCGCTTGGGCGGAACACGTCACCGCGGGGAGGACCGTCCCCATCGGCCGCGCGAAGCCGTCATCCGCAAGGCGTTTCAAGTGCGGCGTGTTCGGCCCGAGCATTTCGTGGGTGAGGCCGACGATATTCAGAATCAGCAATGGTTTCGTCATGCTGCGAATGATGGCGGGTGTCCCGCAGAAACCGCAAGTGAGCGCTGGCGGCGGCGGCTCCAGCACCCCGGCTGCTTCTGAGCAGCCGGGGTGCTTTCCGCGCTGTCCGCATTCAAGGTGAATTGACATGACACCCGGTGAAGCAATCGTCCGCTGGACGGCCCGCATTGCCGCAGCAGCGTATTTGGCACGAGTCAGCGTCGATGTTCTCGCGCCACGGAATCGTATCGCCCAACGCTGGAATCGCATCATCTGGACCGTCGGTTGCATGATTTTTCTCGCCCATGTGGCGGCAGCGTTTCATTTCTATCACGGCTGGAGCCACGCGACGGCGTTCGAGCATGTGCGGAAACAAACGCTGTTACTCACCGGCTTCGATTCCGGGTTCGGGCTGTATCTCAACGAACTGATGGCGGTGTGGTGGGTCGCCGACGCCGTCTTGTGGTGGCGAAATTCCGCGTGGCCGGAAAATCGGGGGGCGTATTGGTCGCTTCACGTCTTCTTCGCGTTCATGATGTTCAATGCTACCGTGGTCTTCGGACCGCAAAGGTGGTCCTGGGTGTTGTTCGGATGGGTGGTGATGTTGGCGATTACGCGGTGGGTTCTGCACGGGGCGCGAAACCGCGAAGCGTTATCGGATCACGTGGGGAAGCGATTGCGAGATGACTGAGATGAAGCAACTGGACGATGCCGTCGCGGCAGGGAAACTCACCCCGGCGGCGCGGGACAACATTTGCCGCTGGTTGACCGAACCCGGATACCACCGCGAAGCCCCAGTCGTAATGGCCCTGGTGGATACTGGCCGCTGGGAGGACCTGCAGCGCTGGTTCTGGGAAGTATTGCCGTTCGGAACGGGTGGCCGCCGTGGACTCATGGCGGATCTCGGTTCGGCGACACTCAATCCGCGCACGGTCGGTGAATCGGCCATGGGCATGGCCCGGTATGTCAAACAGACGAAACCCGCCGGGCCGTGGCGCGTGGTGATTGCCTACGATACGCGGCATCGCTCCACGGAATTCGCTCACATCGCCGCCGGAATTTTTGCTGCCGAAGGTTTCACGACGTTTCTGTTCGACGGCCATCGCAGCACTCCGGAGTTGTCGTTCGCCGTGCGACATCTGCAGTGCGATACGGGAGTGATGATTTCCGCGTCGCACAACCCGCCCAGTGACAACGGGATCAAAGCGTACTGGTCGCACGGGGGACAGGTGCTGCCGCCGCACGATCAAGGCATCATTGATGCCGTCGCCGATGTGGGGGAACTCCCCGAAGTTGATTTCGCGGCGACGGTGAAATCCGGCGGCATTCAGATGGTCGACAAGTCCGTCGATGACGCCTATGTCGATGCCGTGGTCTCACTCAGCCTGTCACCCGAGCGTGATTTGACGGTGCTCTATTCACCGCTGCACGGGGTGGGGGAGACATCCGTCGCCGTGACGTTGCAGCGCGCCGGATTTTCGGGGCTGCATCTCTACGAACCGCAACGGCAACCCGACGGTGATTTCTCGAACGTGCCCGATCAGCTACCGAATCCCGAACGCCCGGCGGTCTTCCCGCCGATGGTGCCGCGGGCGAAGGAATTGCACGCCGATCTGATCATCGCCAGCGATCCCGATGCGGATCGGCTCGGGGCGATGGTTCGCCATCATGAAGGCGATTACGTCTACGTGACCGGCAACCAGTTGGCCGCGCTGCTGATCGATTATGTGTCGCAACAACGCCATGCGCAGAGAAATCTCACACCGCAGCATTACATTTTAACGACGGTGATCACCACGCCGCTGGTGGGTGCGGTCGCGCGGCGGGCCGGATTGCGGGTGATCGATGACCTTTATGTGGGCTTCAAACATATCGGGGCCCGCATGGAAGCCGAAGGTCCCGAGAAATTCGTGTACGCCTGCGAAGAATCGCACGGATTTCTCGGCGGCACGCATTGCCGCGACAAAGACGCGTCCATCGCCGCACTGTGGCTGTGCGAAGCGGCGGCGGAAGACAAGGTTCGCGGACGGACACTGCTGGACCGGCTGGACGGTCTCTACGCCGCGCATGGCTACCACGTCGAATCCCAAGCATCGTTGACGCGCGAAGGTGCCGACGGTCAGGCCGCGATCGCCGCCCTCATGGCTGTCTTGCGTACATCGCCCCCGGAGGAATTAGCTGGATTTCGATTTTGCGAGGTGCGTGATTTTGCCCGCCACGAGATTCGCTCGCTGCCGGAAAACCAGCACGTCGCGCCCCTGTCCGAACCGACGGGGAATCTGCTGATCTTTGAAACGACCCGTGCCGATGCGAGCATCAAAATTGCCGTGCGGCCATCCGGGACCGAACCCAAGATCAAGTTTTACGCCTACGGCCGAACGGCCCCTGTCGACCGCACGCAATTGACTTCGGTCCGCGCTGCCGCCGACGCGGACCTCCATGCGTTTCTGCAAGCCTGGCTCGCGTGGATCAACACGAACACGCTGGATGCGCGGTGACTTCGCGTCCGTAACCGATCTTGCCGAAATGCGGGACTTTTGCGAGAACACGCGCTCACGGAATCCTTTCTGCGCCCGGAGTGCGCCCGCATGTCGACGCCGCTGCTTTACAACGTCATTTTCGCCTGGAAGTGTTCCAGCACGCATCACAAGCTGGCGATGGACGCGCTCCGGCATTTGGAATCACCTGCTGCCGACCAGTGGATGAACCTGTTCCTCGCGCACATCGAAACGTATCTCGATGGTGCCAAAGCCCCCGACAACAAGTTCAAAGACTTCAAAAATCATGTGCTGCATGTGAAAGACAACTACTGGGGCGGAGCGGTCGCCGCGACGCAAAAATGGTACGAACACACGAAATCGGCCCTCGCCGTTCGCAACTGGGCCGAGGCGGTCTACAGCGCGGGCGTGCTTAGTCACTACTACTCCGACCCGTGGCAACCCTTTCATACCGGCCAAACCGAACAGGAAGGGATCGTCCATCGTGCGGCGGAATGGAGCATTGCCTGCGCGTATCAGGAATTGCAGGCCCTTCTGGAAGCTAACGATTCCGGTTACCCGGACGTTCCCATGCCGACCGGCAGCGATTGGCTGGGTGACATGGTTCGTCACGCGGCCAGGACCTCCAATGTGCATTATCAGGCGAGCATCGATCATTACGATCTGAAAAAGGGAACGAAGGACCCGCCGACGGGATTGGACGACGATCTGCGCCGCCGGATTGCTCCGCTGCTCGGCAGCGCGGTGGTGGGGTTTGCGAAGATTCTCGACCGTGCGATTGCCGAAACGGGCGTCACGCCTCCCAACACGAACGTGACCCTGCTCGGCGTCATGGCCCAATTGACGGTCCCGATTTTTTTCATCACGAAGAAAATGAAGGATTCCAAAGAGAAAGCCGTTGTGCTGGCGATGTACAACGAGTTTCAAAAAACCGGGAAAGTGCTGAACACGCTGCCGGAAGATGACAAAATCATTCGTGCCCTGCATGCGGAAGAAGTCTCGAAGATTCCGCTGGCGAAACTCGATGCGGAGATTCCGCCAGCGCCGGGGCAAGCCCACGTTTCGGCCTCGCCGATGCCTGCGGCTGTCGCGCAACCCAAACCCATCGCCACGGCCGAACCCACGGTGAAGGTGCTCACACCGACGGCCTCCCCCCCGGTTCGCAACGTCGAAGCCCCGGCCAAAGCCGCCGTCACGCCACCGACCGTCATAGAAAAAACGGTTGCGAAAGACGCAGGGCTGCGGTTCTATCTCGATGCGAGTCAACCGGTGGAAAAGGCCCCGTCGATTGGTCCGAAATCGGCTTCGCAACTGGAACGTATCGGGGTGAAGACAGTTGGGGATTTACTCGATCAACCGGCCGCGACCATCGCCGCAAAACTCAACCAGAAACACATGGACACCACCATCGTTCGCGGCTGGCAACAACAAGCGCGGCTGGTGTGCGAAGTGCCAAAGCTGCGCGGACACGATGCACAATTACTGGTCGCCTGCAGCGTCGGAACTCGTCGCGATCTGGCGGAGGCGCATGCCGGTGATCTGCACCGCGCCGTCGAAGCCTTCGCCCAATCACCATCCGGGCTACGGATTCTGCGCGACAGCGCAGCTCCCGATCTGAAAGAGGTCCAGGAATGGATCGCGGCGGCGAAGTCGATACCAACATCCGCCGCCGCGTGATCCTTTCCGACCGTTGAAGGCCCAGGAAACTATTCCTGCGACTTCAAGACCACGTACCGTTTGCCTTCCTGGTTTCGCAGGTGGAGGACAATCCCTTCCTGCAATGACAGGCTGTCGACGGCCTTGCGGTATTCTTCGACCGATGTGACGCCGGTATTGCCGACGCGTTCGATCACATCGCCGCTGTGAACGCCCGCTTCGCTCGCCGGGCTATCTTCTTTCACGCCAGAGACCACAACACCCTTGATGTTCTCGACGCCCAATTGGCGGGCGAGGTCTTTCGTCAAAGATTTGAGCTGTAAGCCAAGGGCATCGAATGATGCCGGCGACGCTTCCGGGCGTTCGCGACCATTGCCATGCGACGAGAACGAGGCCGGCATTTCCTCAATCTTGATATTCAAAGTCTCATGCTTGCCCCCCCGGACGATTTCCAGCGGGTAAGCCTTGCCGATATCGAGCCGTTCCACAATGCCTTGCAGATTGGCCGGATCGGAGACTTTCTTGCCGTTCAAGGTGAGGATCACATCGCTCGGTTCCAGTCCGGCTTTGTCGGCAGGCGAGTTCGGCATTACGGTTTTCACGATCGCCCCTTCCCGCACCGACACGTTGAAGTGCTTCGCTGTTTCCGCATCCACGGCGGCAATGGCCGTGCCGAGGTAACCACGCTTCACGGTTCCCGATTTCACGAGTTGATCGCCGACCCAACCCGCAATGTGCGTGGGGATCGCGAAGCCGATGCCGTCGTAACCACCACTCGCCGAAGCAATCGCGGTATTGATGCCGATGACTTCGCCCTTCAGATTGATGAGCGGTCCGCCGCTGTTACCCGGATTGATAGCGGCGTCGGTTTGCAGGAAGTCTTCGCGATCGGCGAGTTCACGCGAACGGCTTTTCGCGCTGATGATCCCCTGCGTGACCGTGCTTTCCAGCCCGTACGGAGTACCGATCGCCAGCACCCAATCGCCGACCTGCATGTCGAGGCTGTTGCCCATTTTGAGTGGCTTCAAATCTCCCGCCCCTTCAATCCGCAGAATGGCGACGTCGGTGCGCGGGTCGGTCTTGATGTCTTTGGCCGTGAAGACCCGACCATCATGGAACCGCACCTGGACTTCATCGGCCCCGCTGACGACGTGGTTATTCGTCATGATGACGCCCGACGAATCGATCACGAAGCCCGATCCACCAACCCGTTTGCGGGGCGTCATTCCCCCGCGCTGTTGGCCGCGGAAGAAGTCCTGAAAGCGCGGATCATCGCGAAATTGCCGGAAGGGAGATCCGTCGCCCCCATCACCCATGTCGACTTGCCGGGGCTTGGTCATCGTTTCGATCGAAACAATGCCTGGCGTGACGTCGGCGGCAATTCGCCGGAACGCCATCGAAAGATCGATCGCCGCTTCGGGAACCGTGGGCACGGCGGCGGCTTCCCGTCGTGTTCCCCATCCCAAGGCTGCCACGGCGAGAGCCGCCCCTAACACGATCCCAGTTCCATACTGTCTTGTTGTCTGCACCACCTTCGTCATTTCCCCTGTCCTCCTCGCAAGTTTTCAGCGCCGGTGACCCGACGCATGCTGATAATCCCAACGTCTTCGCCACAGTTGCGGCGGACGTCTTCTCATTTTACGCCGGGCGGGCAAGGGGTGTTGGAAAGTCTCGCTAACATTGGCTTCAGCTCCGCCAAAGCCCCATTACGAATTGACAGCGAATTCGCTGCGGCGATAGTCTCGTGTCTGAGGCGGCGAACGTCGCTGGGAGTTCGGCGTTCTCCAGGAATCCATCGGCCGGTTCCGATTGACCTGGAGAACGCGCATTTTGAGATTTCGTGGATGTCGGTGGAGTCGTTGAACATCGAAGATCATCTCCGCGGTTGCGAAGAGGTGATGGGATATCACTTTCGTGATCGCAGTCTGTTGCAGCGCTGTCTGACGCACGCTTCGATTGCGCGGACGCGCCTCGATTCCAACGAGCGACTCGAGTTTCTCGGCGACGCCATTCTGGGGGCGATCGTCTGCGAGTTGCTGTTCGATCGATTGCCGGAAGAAGCCGAAGGCGAACTGACACGCATCAAGTCGATTGTCGTCAGTCGTTCGGCCTGTGCGCGGATCAGTTTGGAATCGGGACTCAGTCGCTACCTCATTCTTGGTAAGGGGCTGAGCCTGGCGGATGCGGTCCCCAGTTCGGTGATGGCGGCGGTGTTCGAGTCGTTGGTGGCCGGCGTGTATCTCGACGGCGGCCTGGAAGCCACGAAGGCGTTTGTCGAACCGTGGGCCACGCAGGAGATCGAACACGCGCTGCAGTCGACTCATGGGAAGAATTATAAAAGTCTGCTGCAACAATTCGCGCAGAAAAGTCTCGGGGCGACGCCGGTGTATCAGTTGCTCGACGAGAAAGGCCCGGATCACTCGAAGTGCTTCAAGGTCGCTGCGGCCGTGGGTGCGGAGGTCTTCCTCGCGGCCTGGGGACCCAACAAGAAAGAAGCCGAGCAACGGGCGGCGGAAAATGCCTGGCATCAGTTGCAGGGCGAACCAGCGCCGAACGAGTCCGAATAAGACACTCTGCTCGGTCGAAAAGGCGGAAGTGCGATCTCGATTTTCGCTGGAATTTCTGACCGTGGTTCAAAAAACAAGAGGTGGCTGGACGAATCCAGCCACCTCTCGCGAAAACATCGAGTTCATCGACCGCTTACATGGTCGGCGATGGTGCTGCCTTCTTTGCAGCCTTCTTCGCCGTCTTCTTCACGGCCTTCTTGGTCGCAGCCTTCTTCGCGACCTTCTTGGCGGCCTTCTTAGGGGCGGCCTTCTTCACTGCCTTCTTCGCTGCTTTCTTCTTGGCCACTTGACGGTCCTCCTTCCAGAGAGACTATCGTGACCGTCTTCGCCGCTGGCATACCGGGCTAAGCTGTTCGGCGTTAACGAGTCACTTACTTCGAATCCCTTCCGACCTGCCAACCATGGCAAGTCGCGTGACAGAGTACGAGGATCAAGTCTCGGGGTTGCACAATCGCGGCAGCGAATGTGTCCTGCACTTGACACTCAATCCAACGTTTCAACTGTCACAGAACTGGCGTGCATACTAAGCATTTCAAAGAATACTTCAAGCCTTTTGTGCGCGTTCGCGCGAAGAAATTTGATGTTTTTTTAGAAATCGTTTCGCGCGGCGCATCAGCACGCGCGTTGCCCACGCGCATCTCGACATGCTCGCGGTGCTCTCATCATGTTTGCGCACGAAGCCTCATCGTCGATTGTGAACCGATCAAAAACATCGAGAAAAACGACTTCAAAGGCTTCTCTCGCGTTGTGACCGCGATCATTCAATGACATCGTCACCACGAACTCCATGCTCACGCAGACATCGCGCGCAAGCCCACAACACAACCTTCGCAGGGTCGATCGCAGCAGACCGAAAAAATTGCTCGCGCTGACGCGCGGTCATCTCGCGATGACCACTTGCGACCAGAGACTTCCGGTACGGAAGACGATGCAGACTATTCTGAAAGACGAAAAAACCCCGTTTTTCCGGGCTTTTTTCATCGCTACGATAATACCGAGACGACAGTTCAATCGGGCTTCGCACTCTACCGAGACAACACATCGCGCATGTATTGCAGGCTTTCGCGCGCGATGAATTCCGCGCCGGGTTTGTAATCGAACACTTCGACCGATACCCAACCAGCGTAGTTCGTGCGCTGCAGCGCGGCGAAGATCGGTTCGTACGGTGTTGGTCCCATACCTGGTCCCAGCAGGTTGTTATCGTTGACGTGAAAATGTTTCGTGACGGACGCGTATTGTTCGATGAGCGCGGGGATCGGTGTCGCTTCGGAGAGCATCGCTTTGACATCCTGATGCAACTGAAAGCAGGGATGGTCCACGAGTGCGATCAGCTCGGCGGCGTCCGCGCACGTGTTGCAAAAGTTCGTCTCTTTCGGCGTGAGCGGTTCCATGCAGAGCGTCACACCCCGGTCGCCGAAGACGGGCATCGCCGCGCGAAAGACTTCGGCCGCATTCGCATAAGCCTGCACGCGATCCATCCCGTCTTCGACATTGCGCTGGTTGGGCGAACCGAAAACAAGGACCGTTCCGCCGAGGTCACCGCACGCATTGGCGAGGTCGCGCAAGTAAGCGGCCGTCGTCGCACGCGTGCCCGCATCGTGCGTCGTCAGGTGCATCCCCTCCGTCTTGGCAAGGAGCCAGTGCAGACCACAGATCGTCAGTCCATAGTTTTCAGCGACCGTGCGCAGTTCATGCCGCTGAGTTGCGCTGACATCGGTGATTCGCGGTGCGAGTGTGAAAGGGGCGAGTTCGATGCCGGTGTATCCGGTCTCGGCCATGAACCGGCATTGTCGTTCCCAGTCCCAACCTTCGAATAACTCCTGACAAATCGCAAACCGCATGGCTCTCTTCCTGCAATGGTGATTTCAACATGACCCTGGAAAACGATACCAGCGCGGCGGGAGAGCATGCGAGCGCTCCGTTTCGCCGCGACCCGACAGGGAAGCGCTGCGTGGAGCCCACCACCCGCGTCGTCCACTCCGAACGAGCGCTTCCCTCCGCGGACTTCGGGTCGCGGCTAAACGAATCGTCAGTTTGCGGACGGGGTAGTTTGGGGGCTTTGCAGACGCACTAAGGGTTTGACGCGACGGGGGAGAGTTGAGGTCGCTACCGATCCGATTGACTCACTGAGAATGCGTGCCGTGTCAGCACAGCGAGTAACCGACCTGTACGGAAGATACTTTTGGCGGGTTGGATCGGCGAACGACCCCGGTTGAGGACTCACTTTTCATGAGTCCACGTTAGTTGGCGAGTCTGGGAAGATTTAGCGGTCGGGTATTTTGCGGACTTTGGCTCAAGAGCGTCGGCTTTTCCGTCGATGATCTGGATGCGAGCCATTGTTTTACAACTCGACTCAAGCGGTCACGAACGCGCTCAACCGACGCAAGGAATGAATTAAGGACAGTTCCATGAAACAAGCAACCTGGATGGTCGTCCTGATGAGTGTGGTGGCACTCGTCAGTGGCGAAACCGCCAACGCCGGTTACTGTGGGGCCGGGAGGTTTTTCTCCCTCTCCAAAAAGGCGTGCGCGCCTTGCGGAGACTATTGCTCTGCAAAAGCCTGCAACACCACCTGCTACAAGACCGTTCAGGAAACCGTGTGGGAACCGCAAACCTACACCTGCACGCGGACCGTGTACGATCAGTGCATCGAACAGGTGCCGGTCACCTGCACGCGGAACGTGTACGAAACCTGCTGGCGCGACGAGTGCTACACGGTCTGCAAGCCGTGCTATCAAACGTGCTACCGCGATGTCTGCTGCACGGTTCGCAAACCCTGCTTCCAGACGTGCTACCGCGACGTTTGCTGCCGCGTCCGCAAGCCGTGCTATCAGACGTGCTACCGCGATGTCTGCTGCACGGTTCGCAAGCCCTGCTATCAAACCTGCTACCGCGACGTCTGCTACACGGTCTGCAAGCCGATCTACGAAACGCACTATCGCCAGGTCTGCTGCACGCAGTACCGGACGGAATCGGAAACCTGCTACAAGAACGTCTGCTATACGGTCTGCAAGCCGGTGACCGAACAGAAGCAAGTGCAAGTTTGCACCGGCGACTGGGTGGAAGAATCGAAGCAAGTTCCCGGCCCGATCGTCAGCCGTTGCGTGCAGGATCAAGGGACATGGGAATGGGATCCCTGCACCTGCTGCTGCGTCTACAAGCCTGGCTGCTGCCGGACGGTGTGCGAGCAAACGATGCGGACGGTCTGCTGCCGCAAATGGGTTCCGCGGATGGAATGCCGCACGGTTTGCTGCACGCGGATGGAACAAGAAGTCCGTCAGTGCCAGGTGCCGTACACGGTCTGCCGCCAGGTCCCGTTCACGGTGACGAAGAACATTCCTTACACCTGTGTTCGTCACGAACAGCAAACCTGCACGAAGCGTGTTCCTTACACGACCTGCACGTGGACCTGCGAAACGATCACCAAGAAAGTTCCCTACACGACCTGCTCGTGGACGGAAGAATGTATTACCAAGCGTGTTCCTTACACCACCTGCTCGTGGACTTGCGAAACGGTGACGAAGAAGGTGCCTTACACCACCTGCACGATGACGCAGGAAACGCGGACCCGCAAGGTTCCTTACACGACCTGCCGCCAGGTCTGCGAAACGCGGATGACGACCAAGACGCACTGCACGCCGCGTCAGATTTGCGAAACGAAAGTTCGCTGCGTGCCGCGGACGGTTTGCCGTCAGGTGCCCGTTGCGACCTGCTGCCCCGTCGATCCAGGCTGTGCGGCTCCCGCCGCCACGGCTTGCGGCTCGGCTCCGGGTGGTTGCATCCAGTAAGTTGATCGCTGATCAACGATGAAAACGCAGACGCCCGCGGATGAATGTCCGCGGGCGTTTTGCATTAACGAGCCCGCAGCGCGAGCGCCGGGTGTATTCCTTGATTTCGTTAAATCCAAGAACCCGGCGCTCGCGCTTCGGGCTCGTAAAGATTCTCACAACACCGGCGAAAACATTCGGCACGCGTTCTCTTTCAACCGCTCCCATGTCCCGCGGCGCTCCCATTGTTCCAGCTCAATCCGCTTCGAGAACGTCAGATCGCTGTCGAAATGGAACTCCAACTGTTCCGCGAGGCCCGTGTCGTACAGCGATAACCCCACTTCGAAGTTGAGGAACACGCTCCGCGCATCGAAGTTCGCGGTCCCGACCAAGGACCAGCAACCGTCAATGGTGATCGTTTTCGCGTGCTGCTGCCCGCGCGTGTATTCGTAAATCTCCACGCCGGCCGTGAGCAGTTCGTCATAGAACGACCGGCAGGCATGATATGTGGCCCAGTAAGTGACTGGCCCGGAGACCAGCACCCGGACTTTCACCCCGCGATAGGCCGCCATTTCGAGGGCCGTACTCAGCGCATCGGTCGGAACGAAGTACGATGTCGCGAGGGTGACCCGATCGCGCGCCGAATTAATCGCGGCGAAAAATGCCGCATGGTAAATGCTTTCACTCCGGTCCGGTCCCCCTGCCAGGACGTGAGCGTCGATTTGTCCCGGATTATCCGGTATCGGAAAATGTTCGTTGACGTCAATTTCCTCTTCGGTGGCAAAGAACCAGTCGGTGGCGAAGACCTCCTGCAATTGCAGCACCGCGGGGCCTTCGAGCCGGAGATGAGTGTCACGCCAGTAACCGAAATGGGCGTTTTCACCGAGGTACTCGTCGCCGACATTCATGCCGCCGGTGAAGCCGATGCAGCCATCCACCAATACGATTTTGCGATGGCTGCGAAGATTGATCGACCACCGTTCGCGTAAAGAACGGCCGGGAACGAAGGGTGCAACCCGAATCCCGGCGTCGCGCATCGGTTGCAGAAAGGGTTCCGTCAACCGCATCGAACCGAGTGCGTCGTACAGGAACCGGACCGCCACCCCGGCTTTGGCCCGCGCGATGAGTTGGTCGCGAATCCGAGTGCCGACCCGATCGGGCTGCCAGATGTAATATTCGAGATGAATCGAGCGTTGCGCCGCGTCAATCGCCGCCTCGATGGCGGCAAAGGCTTCCGACGTTTCTGCAAAGAGCGTAACGCGATTGCCCGCAGTAGCGCGCGTTTCGGCGACGCGTTCCGTCAGCACCAGCATTTCGCGCTGCACGGGATCCAGACGGTCACGCACCATCAGATGATGGCTCGCCAGTTGGGGCAACCCCCGCGTGATTTTTTGTGCGGCAGCCTGACGTCGACTGACGCGGCGACCCACCCGATTAATCCCGAAAATGAGGAACAGGAACGCACCAATATACGGCATGGTGACGATCGCCATGACCCACGCCACGGTCGACACCGGTGCGGGTTTCTTGGTCAGCACCACCACCGGGACTAGCGCGAGCGTCAACACGTACCCCAGGACCGTCAATATGCCCAGCACCCATTGCCACGCGGTCAATTCCACATTCAGTTCCTGTTGCGTCGTTTCAACACGATGAACGCCGAGCCTGCGGGATCGGTCAGCAGTTCCCATTGCTCCGGTGTGTCGCGGTATTCGGGGATGTCGTGCGGTGTCTTCCACGTGCTGTAACGGTGCGTGGTGTCGATCACGATGAAATCGGTATCGTCGGGAACGCGGAGTTCGTAGCCGCTGACTTTCCGCACGTATTGGCTGTAATCATACGATCGCGCATGGTGCGTGAACCGCGGGTGGACGAAATCCGTGGAAGCGACGCGCGCGGTCACCGGAATCAATGGCGCGATCTTCGCGAACTCCACACCGCGGTCCGTATCACCGTACAACTTCGCCCAGTGCCATGTGGAACCCGGATCCCAGAACGGCATGCCGAACGGCGACAGGCTGAAGAACAGACCGGTCGCGAACGCAGTGGTCCACAACCAATGGCCCGCACGTAACAACCGCTCGGAAGCCTCTGCGTGTGCCACTGGCTCTGCCAGTGTCTTCTCTTTTAATGTTGACGTTCTGTTCAAGAACGGAAAGACACTGGCGGAGCCAGTGGCACACCTGGCGATTCGTCCGAGTCCACCGGCGACCGCCCAGAACACAATCGCCACCAGCGGGGCATGAAAATGATGCCGGGGATCGCGCGCGAGTTCATTCAGGCACAACACGCCGAACAACGGCATCCCGACAGCAAGCCGCCCTGGCGATCGCAACGCGAGACCGCCCACCGGCAACAGCATCAGCAAGGCGTAAAGCACCGTCTGCGGCGTGATCAATTCCCCGGCGACAATATCCGGCCGGAAAAGAATCGTTCTCACGATCGCTTCGGGTGAATCACCCAGGTGGCTGAAATACCGGGCAAAGTGAATCTCTTCACCAGGCCGAAACCACGGAATGAGCACCCGCGTGGCTAACCACAAATAGAAAACGCTGAAGACCATCAACGTAGCGCCGAGAATCGCCCAACGCAGGCGTGGCGTCGTACGGCCTAACACCTGCGGCTGCTTCCATGATGATGCAAGAATCCACAACCCCAGTGGGCCGATAACGATCGCGTAGTCTTCTTTCACGGTGAGGCATGCCGCCAATCCCAGCAGAAAGCCCCACAGGCGACCACGGTCGAGTTGGTCCAGCGTCAGCAACAGCAGCGGGATGCCGAACGCTTCGGGACGAAACGTTTTCAGGTCGATTTCGATGTCGAGCGCCTGCAACGGCACATAGAGCAAGTACGCCGCCGCGGCACAAATCGCGACGCGGCCCGACTGCGTGTGCCGCTGCGTCATCCACACCACCGGAAAAACGCCGAGGGCCAGTGCGACGGATTCACAGGCTTCCATCAGGAGATGCGATGGCCATAGCACGTACAACGGAATCAGCCCGAGATGCACGAATTGAATGTGCTCGCCGAGAAAAAGGCCCTGATCGAGATCGCTGCGAAAACCCTTGCCGTGGAGCACGTTCCACAGATGCTCTTCGTACATCGCGGAATCGCCGTGCGGAATGAAGAGGTTAAACCACAATCGCCAGTTCATCGTGACGAAAATGACGCTGTAAATGGCGGCAAGCCCCAAAGTCGCCCTGTCGCTCTGCGACAGGAAAGCCGTCGGTAAGGAAGACTCCCGAAGCGCTCGGCTTTCCTGTCGCGGAGCGACAGGGCTACGGTAAAGCGTCATCCCTGCGGCGAGACACATCGCCACCCATAACGGCGGCACCGCTTCAATCACGGAACCCAGCAATGGCAAGCCGGTCAACGCGATGACAATTCGCACCGGTTCCCACGCCCCGAGCGCACACCAGCACAGCCCGCAGATCCATGACCACCGCGCGAGTTGATGACGCCGTCCGATCGCGCCCAGACCCCACGTCAACAGCATCGCCCCGATGACTATCACCGACGCCATCATCCACGGCACATTGCGCGGTTCCGTATCCGGCAGCGCGATCACACCGAGCAGCACACACAGCGCTTCATACGTCGGCCGGCTCATGAATCCGGTCGCCAGCGCCGGCGACATCAACCAACTCTGCACGCTCGCGGTGGCCAGCAGATAGCCAAGGCCGATCACGCCCAGAATGGCCCACGGGTTCGGCGATGAAGAACGAACAGTCTCAGACGCGGCGGGCACAAGTGGTCTCGGCTTGAAATGGCGGGCAATGGTCAATGTGATGTGTGCCACGGCCGTGGCACACTGGAATCGTAGCATGTCCCGAGAGTGCGGGGAGCGCCCGCATGCGGTAGGATTGCCACCGAAGCACAACGGTTGCGAAGTTCGGTGTGCTTCGTCGACCCTGAAGGGGTCACAGAGGGTAGCCGGTGGTCGCCGTTCAGACGGCGACCACCGGATTTTGTGCGGTGAGCAACCGCACCCCGGAGGGGTGCCAGACGGTGGAACGCAACGCTTCTGGCACCCCTCCGGGGTGCAAACTCACTGACGACATCGTCCGGTGGTCTGCGCTGCGACCACCGGCTACCTTCTGCGATCCCTTGGGGATCAAAACACCACTCCACCGCATCCGAAACCCCATGCGTCACCCCTACGAAGACATCCCCGAGATTGCGGCGTTGCATGGCGGCGGAGCGATTGTGCGCATCCCGGAACGGCTCAGCGTCCCGTTCACACCACGGGTGCGGGCGCTGGTCGACACCGCCGAGTTCCAACGGTTAGTGCATGTCTCACAGTTGGGGCTCGCCAGCAAAGTCTATCCCGGAGCGACCCATTCGCGATTTGAACATGCCCTCGGCGTCTTTCACAATGCGTGCCGGTATCTGTGGCAATTGGGCAAAGACCCGCGGTTTGCTGATGTGGTTGATGTCCATCATGCGGAAGTCTTACTGACCGCGGCGTTGTTACACGACCTCGGTCATTGGCCGTTCTGTCATCCGATCGAAGACATGCACCTGACGGGGGTCCCGGCTCACGAAGAATTCGCCGCGCAGTTCCTGCAACCGCAGCGGGAGATCGCCCAATATTTGCGCGACCTGTGGCGGATCGAACCGGCGGAAGTGCTCGACGTTCTGCAACCGCGGACCGATACGCCGCCGCTGCGGTTGATCCGGTCGATTCTTTCCGGGCCGATCGACATCGACAAGATGGATTACCTGGAGCGCGACAGCCTGCACGCGGGGGTGCCGTATGGTCGCAATTTTGATCGCGACCGATTGATTCACGCCCTGGTGGTGAACGAGGCGGGCGATGGCCTCGCGCTATCATCGAAGGGCAAGACGGCCGCAGAACTGATGGTCTTCGCACGCTACGTGATGTTCAGCGAAGTCTACTGGCATCACGCCGTCCGCTCGGCGACGTGCATGCTGACCCGCAGTTTTTACGAGTTGTCTCCCCGGCTCGATTTGCCCACGCTCTTCACGCAGGGCGACGCGGAGTTCATCCGGTCGTTGTGCATTGCCGGAAAGGACACGCCGGTCGCGCCGTTGCTCGACGGCTTATTCGGACCGAAACGCCGGTTGCACAAGCGCGTCTGCGAGTTCAGCCACGCCCAACAACCGGACCTGTATCGTGCGCTCGCTGGGCGGCCGTACGTCGAACTGCAGGAATTGACGGCATCACTCATCGCCGCCATGTCGCAATCGCTCGGCCCCACCGATCTGCTGATCGATGCCCCGCCATCGCATCGCGAAATCGAATTCCGCGTCGATATCTATTCACCGAAAGAAAACGTGTATCGCCCGTTGAGCGCCGTCTCCCCCGTGGTCGCCGCATTGGCCCAGACGCAGTTCGACGACTACGTGAAACGCGTCCGCGTCTTCGCCGCACCGGGGATAAAGGTCGATCCACAAAATGTGCTCACCGCGCTGGCGGAATTGACCGCGAAATGAGAGCAGGTTTCCACGGAAGCAGGGCGTCGCACCCCGGCTGCTTCCGAGCAGCCGGGGTGCTTTTGGAAAGTCAACGCCTCCATCCAAGCACCCCGGCTGCCAGGAAGCAGCCGGGGTGCAGACTTCTCTCTTCCATTTGAATACCGGAGTTCTGATCGATGACCGATTTCACGGTGCGGGCTTCTAGTGCGATTCAGGAGCATGCTTACCGGCGCGGGCCGCGGATTACGGCGGTGGAGACGGTCATTCCCCATGAAGTGATGGCGGGGCTGGTGCTGTTGCGGCTGCACACCGATGCGGGGACGGTCAACGGGACGCCGGTCATTGGGCATGGCGAATCGTATTACCTGCCGCATGCGGTCGCGGCGGTGTTGCACGACTGGATGGCCCGGCGGTTGCTCGGAGCCGATGCGCTCGCGATCGAAAGTCACTGGCGGTTTCTGTACGAACGGTGTGCCTCGTTCGGTGGGTTCGGAGCTGAGATGCGGGCGATGTCTGCGATCGATCTCGCGCTGTGGGACATCGCCGGGCAACTGCGGCAGGAACCGGTGTGGCGGTTGCTTGGCGGCCCAGTGCGGGATCGCGTCCCCATCTATAACAGTTGCGGCGGTCCGTCGTATGGACGCCGTCCGCTGGATGCCCCCGATGCGCAGGGTTGGCCCGGTCATGGCGATCCCGGCAAATCGGGCCCGCTCGAAGACAACTGGCGCAGCGCCAACGAACCGGCGGACCTCGCGGAAGAACTGCTTGCCGAAGGAATCACCGCGATGAAGGTGTGGACGCTCGACGGGTTGTATCAGAACCACGGCGGCCATTACCTCGCACTCCCCGCATTGAAAGCCGCGCTGAAACCACTGTTCGCCATCCGGGATCGCGTCGGCGACAAGATCGAACTGATGCTCGACGGTCACGGTTTCTTTTCGCTCCCCGCGGCGACACGGATTGCCGAGGTCTTGCGCGATGTTGGCCTCCTGTGGTGCGAAGACCTGCTGCGACCCGATTGTCTCGAATCACTGGCGGAACTCCGGCACCGCGGCGGCGTTCCCCTGGCAATCAGCGAAATGCTCATCACCCGCGAGAGTTACAAACGGGCGCTCGCCCTCCGCGGAGCCGATTACATCATGGCCGATCCGACATGGGTCGGCGGGATCAGCGAAACGAAGCGGATCGCGGAACTCGCACAGATCGACAATGTCCCCACGCTGATGCACGACTGCACGGGACCGCTGACGTTGTTCTCCGGCCTGCACGTCGCCGCCGCGGTGCCGAACGTAATGTGGCAGGAAACCGTCCGCGCCCACATCCGCACGCTGTATCCGCAACTCATCGACACCAACGTCGTCATCAAGAACGGACACGCGGAATTGCCGACGGGGCCGGGTTTGGGGACACGATTGTTGCCGGAATTGTTCCGGGAAGACCATCCGGGTTATCGCATCACGCGGTTGTAGTTGATGCAACGGGATGAAATTGCCCGCCGTTAAACCCGCTAAGCGGCAAGCGTGGATTGTTCGTCTTCTCCATTTTGCGATTTGCACTTTTCACTCCTTCTCCGTCGGGTTACGCACGGATTTGCCTTTCGTTCACACGCATGTTCTGATGTTCGCTGCTCATTCTTCACGGTTTGCTCCTCGAAAATGATGACGCGGATGAATGTGATCCAGGGCCGAATGCTGCTCGGAGCGCTCTGCGGGCTGGCGTGCTTCACGACGTCGGTACCCGCGCGGGCGTTGGATATCGTGGAAGTCCGCTGGGGCTATGACGGCAAGCTGACCCGCAACCGTTTCAATATGTTGTCGATTCTCGTCAATCAACCGTTGCCCACGGCGTTCGAAGGGGAACTGCGGCTCACCAAGCGGTGGAATGCCAATCGCGTTGATGCCCCCCTCATCGAGAGCACGTTCGTTAGTCCGTTTGGCGAGCGCTGGGTGCAATTCTATCCGTATATCTCGACTGATTCCGAGGACTTTCAACTCGACGTCATCACGAAGTCCGGTCAGATGATGCCGCCCATCGATGTGCAGCAGGCCCGCTTTGGCTGGCCGTCGCGCATCATGATTGATGGCGGCGGATTGAATCGAAAGAATCTGCCGCTGAAACGATTGCCCGATGTGCTCTTCCCGCCGTTTGTCACCGCGACCGATGGGTTGCAGGCCGTTTTCCTGGACAGCGTTCCCAACTGGGACGAACCGCGGCGGCAGGCGTTCCTCGACTGGCTCACGCTCGGCGGAACAGCGTTCGTCATGCACGACACCAATGGAAGTTTCCCCGAATTCCCAGCGACGATGGGGGTCCTGAACGGTCCGCTCGACCAGCGCAGTTTTGGAGCCGGGCGCGTCTTTCGAGTCGCGTTTGCCCGGACGGAAGCCTCGCCCGAGAAACTGACCGAAGCGTTGAATGTCATGCCCCCGCGCAGGCACGTCCGCGGCGATGGCACGGTTCTCGAATCTCCCGCGCTCGACAGCGGCGAGCAGGAACAATCGGTCGGCAACGAATTTCAGGATGGCAGCGACATCCTCAGCAGCTCGTCATTTCTGTCGCGACTGAAGGGCATGACCAAGCCCGATCACAATTGGCCGCTGCTGCATCTGCTCTTCTGGGTTTACATCGCGCTCGTCTTTCCGGGGTGTTATCTCGTCGGCCGACGCTGGACCGATTATCGAGCCGTGTACGCCGCGCTAATCGGGACAGTGCTGCTCTTCAGTCTGCTGTTCGGTTATGTCGGCCAGCGCGGGTATGGCGAAGCGACGGCGGTCCATTCCGTCGCGATTGCCCGCATGCTGCCCGATGGTCAGGCCGATGTAACGCAGTGGTCGAACGTGTTCGTGACCGCGGGGGGCGATTACGACATCAGCCACAACGGCATCGGCACGCTGTACTCGACGTGCAGCATTGCCGAACCGGTCTCGAAATGGATCCGCAACGGAGCCGAGGCGTTGTTCCGGGCCGATATCCCGCCGTTCTCATCGCGCGAATTCACACACCGCACCAAAGCCAGGGTGCCCGTGCCGAAGTTCAAGATTGTGAATCCGCAATACAGCGGCACGACGCTGCAATCCCTGCAATTGACGTGGGAAGGGGAACTCCCCGCAACGGCGGAGATGATCACGCTGCTGCATGGCGAACGGTTCTACAACATGACGCGGCTGGACGGGACGCTGCAATCCGTCGGCAGCATGGGAACCGCGGCCGGGTTTCTCCGCGTGCAGGATTTTCAGAACAACTGGCAATACCGCATGGGCGGCTACTACGGCGGCGACACCCGTCCGGTGGTCGAGCAATACCGCGAGATGTTTCATCCGCTCATGGCCCGTCGGTTGGGTGTGACGACCGAAGGGGATGCGCAGACCTTTCGCTTACCGCCCGGCATGGTGCGGCTGATGTACGTCGCCCCGATGACCGACGCGCTGTTCGTTAATGACTCGCACGTGGGCCGTCAGGAGGGTTGGGTGCTGTACTCGATCGACCTGCCTCTGGAAGAGACGCCATGACGGGATCTGCGGTCAATTTGATTGCCCATCCGTTGGGGCAGGGGCCCCGACCTATGTGTACCTTGTTAGTTTCACATTCATAGGTTGGGGCCCCCGCCCCAACTGTTCAAACGGATCGATGACCGATGAGTGAAAGTGAAGTCACGCCGCAGATGCCGCCCCCGGCCCCGACAATGGGGTTGCGGCCGGTGATTGACGTGCAGGGACTCGTGCAGAGCTTCAAAGGTCGCCGGGCCCTCGACCGGGTGACGTTTCAAGTCGCACCGCAATCGTTGCATGGTTTCGTCGGACCCAACGGTGCCGGGAAAACCACCACGCTGCGGATCATCTGCACGCTGTTGCGGCCGCAGTTCGGCACGGTTCGTGTGTTTGGACACGATGTCGTCTTCGACACCCGCGCGGTCCGCCGTAAAATCGGGTTTATGCCCGATCATTTCAGCACCTATCGGCAGATGACCGTTTTTGAATACCTCGATTTTTTTGCCGCCGCATATGGATTGTCGCTCGTCGAACGGACCCGCGTGATTGATGACGTCCTGTCACTGACGGATATGGGCGGCCGTCGGGAAGACCTCATCGGCGGCCTGTCCCGCGGGATGCAGCAGCGCGTCAGCTTAGCGCGGGTGCTGGTGAATGACCCCGAAGTCCTGCTGCTCGACGAACCGGCATCGGGACTCGATCCGCGGGCCCGCATCGAGCTGATGGAAATCCTCAAAGCGCTGAAAGCGATGGGAAAAACGATCTTCATCAGTTCGCACATTCTCAGTGAACTCGCCGAATTGTGCGACAGCGTGACGATCATCGACCGCGGCAAGATCAAATACTCGGGGTCCATGCACGATCTGCTCGCCCATACCGGGGAACACCCCACCTACCGTATCGCTTTTGGCACCGGCGTGGACGGCATGCAGCCGCGGCTGGAACAAATGCCGGGCGTGCTGAAGGTGGAACCGGTTGAAGGCCGGCCGGAATACCGGCTGACGTTTGACGACGCGGTCACCAACACCAACGCTCTCTTGCGGCAACTGGTGGAATGGGACGTGCCGGTGACGGGCTTCACCGCCGATCGGCGCCATCTCAATGAAGCCTTCATGGACCTGACCGAACGCGGGGTCAAGTGATGTTTCACGGCATCGCAACCCTGATGGGGCGATCGCTGCGACTCGATGCGCGGCAGTTGCAAACGCACCTCTTTCGCCTGGCGTTCATCGTCATTATCTACATGATGATGATGATCGCGCAGGTTCAGGCGATGATGTACGGCGCGCCCGGTTTGCAGTTCTTCATGAACATGATTTTTCTCAATGTGTCGTTCATAGCCTTCGGGGGGATCAGTTTTTTTTCGTCGGCGATTACCGAAGAGAAAGAGGAAGACACCATCGGCCTGCTGATGATGGCCGGGATCAATCCGCTGGGAATTTTGCTGGGGAAATCGACCGCACGGATGTTTCAGGCGCTGTTGCTGCTGACCGTGCAGTTTCCATTCACGCTGCTGGCAATCACGCTCGGCGGGGTGACGTTGCACCAGGTGGTGGCCGCGTATGTCGCGCTGCTGGCGTTCACCGTGCTGATGTCGAATGTGGGACTACTTTGTTCCGTGATCAGTCGTCGCAGCGGGACGGCTGCCGGGTTGACCACGCTGTGGCTCATCGTCCATAGCATCATGCCGCATTTGTTGCAGGCCCCGAAAGCCGTGTTGCTGGCTTCGGCCTGGGGATCCTCCTCGATCTTCGGAAAATGGCTCAATTCCGCGATGGACGTCGTGATTCAGTCCGATGTCATCCTGCGCCTGTATGCCATTCTGCAAACCGGTTTTGATGAAGCCATTATTACAACCCAGGTCATCACCAACCTGGGGGGCGGTCTGGCCTTTTTTCTCTTGTCGTGGGCCTTGTTCTACCGATTCGCGCTCACCGCGGACGTGCAGGGCATCAGTCGCGGGATGTTGTCACAAACCACGCGTCGGGCGACCTGGGCCGGCTCGGGTCGCGCCTGGGGGAATGCGCTGGTGTGGAAAGAGTACAACTTTCTCACCGGGGGCAATGTGTTTCTCGTCATCAAGCTCGTCGGCTTTCTTGCGCTCTATTTTCTGATGTATCCCATCCTGGCGGGCGTGCGAATCATCGCGGGCGATCCCCAACCGTGGGATGTGGACCAGGAAGTCGTGCCGGCGCACTTCGCGATTGTGATTGCCGTGCTGGTGATCGAACTCAGCATCTATGCTTCGCGGTTGTTTCACGATGAAATCCGCTTGCAGACGCTGTCGTCGCTGTTGATGCTGCCGCGATCGATCGCCTATGTGGCTTATTCCAAACTGGCGGGGATGTTGCTCGGCGCGTTGCCGACGCTGCTGTTTGTCATCGCGGATAGCGTGCTGGTGGCACCGAATGCCGACGAATGGTTCAAAGTTGCCGGTCATCCGGGCTTCTGGTTTCCGATCGTCATGTTTTCGGTCTTCTTGCATCTGGTGGTGCTGTTGTCGCTATTCGTGAAATGGGGTGCGTTGCCGTTGGCATTTTTCGTGATGCTGATCACGATGTACTGCTGTCCGATTTTCATGATCCTCATCATGATTTCCTCGGAAGGCGGGGCCGCGGCACACCTCATCGTGCTGGGGATTGCCTGGACGTTATTCATCGTCGCCACGTTTGTCTTTCAAATGATGATTCACGCGCGGCTGTACGAACTCGGTGCGAAGTAACCTGAGTCGCACGACCCGCAAAAAACTTTTCGGACACCATTGAAAATGACCGCATCCCATGACGCTTCGATTCCGCTGGAGATCACGTGCCAGACGGTACAGCAGAAACTCGCCGCGGGAGAGCCGTTTTGCTTTATTGATTGCCGCGAACCGGATGAGTACGCCACCGCGAAGATTGCCGGGGCAACGCTACTGCCAATGAGCCAACTGACCGACCGGGCGGCGGAACTCGAACCGCGCAAGAACGACATGGTTGTCGTCCATTGTCATCACGGCGGCCGCAGCTTGCGCGTGGCGATGTGGCTGCGCAAGCAGGGTTTTACGCAGGCCTGCAGCATGGCCGGCGGCATCGACCTGTGGTCGCAGCAGATCGATCCCGCGATCCCGCGTTACTGATCAGAGCGCGGGGACGGCCACCGCGGGCTCCAGCGGCAATTGATCGAGCGGCGCACCGGGAACCACATCGGCTGGAGCCGCGAGGTTTTCGGGCAGCGGATCAAAGCGAGCCTCTTCTTTGGTCAATTCCGACCACGCTTGCCGCCGCCAATCGCGACGCCAGGGAACCGTCAGATTGCGGGACTCTTCGCCCGCACTCCAGTAGCTTTTCCACGCCATGAAATCCCACGTTTTCGGCGTCGCCGCGGTTAAAGAGGAACGCACGCTCCAAAACGTTTGAATGTCGTCGAAGACGTTGGCTTCATCGACCCATTTGACCGTCTTGCGGAACTCCATGGCTTCCACCGGAACGGTCTGTTCCAGCAAGGGGCGATCTTTCGGACAGGCCACAATCAGGTGTCGCGACGTAATGGAGATCGTCGCCGAGCGCGCGCCCAGTTCTTCCCCATGCGCGAGCGAAACCAGACTGCCCCCGAGCAGAATCGTGCTGCGACTCAACTCCAGCGAGATATCGCCCGGTGCCTGCATGGTTTGGCTCGAAACATCGGTCATCACCAGCGATTCCGAGAGACCGAACAGCGACTCCTTAATTTCACAGCGGAGCGGAGCCGAATCGCGAACGACCAATCCGCTTCCTTCACCCCGGAACAGACAGCGATCGATGCCGAAATCGGTAATCAGTGCCGCCGCCCCTTCTTTCATGGCTCCCTTGGTTAAGCCTTCCGCCAGCGGCGCGGTGAATTCCACAAACATCGCTTGGGCGTTGCGCGGATTGATGATGGTTGCCGTCACGCCTTGCAAACGGAGGCGTTCGGGACGAGCCAGACTGAAAAGCGACCAGGCCTGTCCGCCGGCATTTTCCGGAATTCTCAATTCCAGCCCAACGTTGTTCAGACTCAGCGTCCCCCCGGAAACATGCACCATTCGCGTCATCGCCGGGTCGGTCGCACCACTCGGGGGAGCAAACACGATAATCGGTCGCCGCCCCTTCGCCGCCTGAATCACCAACCGCTTCTGTCGCAAGCGCAGGGGACTCTCGGGCTTGGCAAGACGACCATCGAAGTTCAATTCAATGATCGCCTGATCGCGCGCCTCAGAGCACGCGGCTTCCAGCGTGAAATAGGATTTTCCCGTACCGACGACCTGAAACAACCCCGGCACGTCGATGCCAATGTCGGCGGAACGCGCCGAGTCGGCACCAAGGCTTGCCACGGTTCCGGGCCGCGGTTCTGTTTTTTGCGGTTCGACGGGAGCGAATGGACTCGGAGCCGTCGGCAGCGGCAACGCGTCATTGAGCGATGTCGCGTTGGCGAGAAGCTCGCTGCTGATCAACGGCAATTTTCCGTCAAAGACCCCCGGCGGCTTGATCGGCACGAGGGTATTGACCGAACCCGTGCTGGCCAACGGTGCTTCAATCTCCGTACGGGCCACTGTCGAACCCGTCGTACCATTTTCGTGCTTCGGCATTTCCCCCGCGGACCCAATGATCGTTTCCTTCGAGGAATGGCCTCGGCTGCGGCCATTGAGCGGGTCGTTGGCACTGCCGCTAAACGGCGGGACGATGGAAACCGAGGCCTCCGTGGCGGACGGTGACTCGGTTTTGGGAGTCGAGGGTCCGAATCCTAAATCAACGATGCGCTCGGGAGCGTCCGTGGAATCGCCGGAATAACGCTGCACCATCTCCGGAAATGCTTGCAACAATCCCACAGCGACCAGCAGAATCACCGCGGCCGAAATCCAGCCGCCGTTTTGCGTCCAGAAGGCTTCGCGCCGGGGCGACCACGCCGCCATGACTGCGGAATCCGACGGAATCGGTTGCAGGCCGAGCGAACTCGCCATGAGCAGCAGATCGCGCAGCAAGTCTTCGGCGTTCAGGTAACGACGACGGGGATCGGCGGCGAGCATCTTTTTGACAATCGCCGACAACCCCGGAGGGACACGACGATTTCGCAGCGCCGGATCGGGCGGATCTTTCTCCTGATGATCCAGCAGCCGTTGCAGCACCGTCCCTTCGGGATAGGGCAACTCGCCCGTCAGCATGTGATACAAGGTGCCGCCGAGAGCGTAGATGTCGCTACGAACGTCGACATTCCGCGGATCCTTGGCCTGTTCCGGAGCGATGTAATCGAAGGTGCCCAGCGTCGTTCCGGCCACTGTTAATTGCGCGGAGGCTTCCAGGTTTTCTTTTCGCGCCAAACCCAAGTCGACGAGCTTTGCTTTCCCCTGGGGCGTAATGATGATGTTCGAGGGCTTGATGTCGCGATGCACCACGCCGCACGCGCTCGTATGGCAGAGTGCGGCGGCCAGTTGCACGGCATAACTCACAGACTCAGCCGGTTCCAACCGTCCCCGCGCGCGAATGACGTCCCGCAGGTTTTTGCCCTGGACGAACTCGAACGCAATAAAATGCAGGCCTTGTTCTTCACCATAAAAGAACACGCGCGCCACATGATCATGATCGAGGCGTGCCGCCGCGCGGGCTTCATTGCGAAAGCGTTGAATGGAGGCGGGGTCGCTCAATTGCGTGGGCGAGAGAATTTTCAGGGCCACCGGACGTTGCAACCGTTCATCGGTGGCAAGAAAAACGGTCCCCATCCCGCCCATGCCGACCCGTTCCTCAATGAGGAAGTGGCCGAGTTTTAATCCGCTTAAATCTTCCGCAAGCTCGTGAGTGATTTGCGCAGGAAACAACCGATTCGAGAGTTCCGAAACTTCCGCCGTGGCCACCGCGGAGGGCGTTGAGTCGCCGCGGGCCTCGTCGTCTGCACGGCGGGGGGCCGAAAGCACCGTCTCCGACGGGCGTGCCTCGGGGCCGCGTCCGACAAACGGAAACGCATGACCACTCCCGGAGGCCGGATCAACCGCTTGCTTCTGTCCTGAAGCCGGCATGATGTGCAATCACTCCCTGGAAAATCCGCGGTGCTCGTCGGTCACTCTGCTTCTGCTGCTTACCGCAGAAACAGATGTGGCTAAAAGCGGAGCGAACACGAGAACAACGCGTATCGCCTAGGCTCTACCGAATTGCCGCCCACAACGATAAAACCCGGATTGGAGATCACCTCTTCCAAGCGTTTCCACTCGGATTCAGAATCAATACGACAGGAGAGACGAGAAAAGAGAAACGAAGATTCCCAAATTATTGGCCGCGATCCCGTAACTGTCAATTGGAATCTCTCTTAACTGGCGAAGCTGCTAAGACTTATCAATAATCTTAACCGCCTCACGGGATCGCTTCCCGCACCAGCGCCACGGCATAAGCGGAAAGGTCGGCTTCCTTTTGAGCCAGAAAACGCTCACTTTCCAGAACCATTGCGACTTGATTGCGAATCGTCACATCCGCAACGCGTTCTTCCACATCGGGATTGGGAATGGCGACGGCCACCAGTTCGGCCACCTTGGGGATAAAATTCTGCGTCAGATGCTCATGCAGATCGCGCGCCAATTGCTGGCTGTCGCGAATTTTTTCCCTGAGCGTCAGCGACTCGATCTTGCGTGCGTCCAAGATTTCCCTCCGTTACAACTCGGGGCTTGCAGTGAACTCATTCGCCAGAGTCTCACCGCCGTTTTGAATCAAGCACCACAGGCATGGTGTCTGGTTGACTGATCGCTTCCAACCGAACACGCTCTTTCGGCTGGCTCGGTAATGCGCCGTCGATTATAACAAACTTTCCCGATCGCGCGGACAGACCTTTCTCCCGAAATTCATGATCGTTTCAACTCGCTCGAGGTGGGCATGAAGATTCTGTTGCTGGCTGATATTCACGCCAACAGTATTGCTCTGTCCGCAATTCGCGAATCGTTTGATGCGTGCCTGTGCCTCGGCGATATCGTCGAATATGGCACCGATGCCGCCCCTTGTATCGATTGGGTCCGTCACCACGCGCACGCAGCCGTTCGCGGCAATCACGATCATTCAACGGCTCAGCGGGTTCCGATGACCCAGGGCAGCGGTTTTCGTATGCTCGCCGCCGCGACACGCACGCTGCACTGGCAATCGCTGATGCCGTCGCACATCAAGTTTCTGGCACGATTGCCGGTGACGCAAACCCTCCAACTGGACGGCCGCACGTTTCATCTCGTGCATGCCACCCCGCGCGACCCGCTGGACGAGTATCTGACGAATGATCCGCTGGCCTGGTCACTGCGATTGAAAGACATCGAAGCCGACTATGTGTGCGTGGGTCACACCCATGTTCCCATGTGCGTGGAACTCGAACGCTGCAAAGTGATCAATCCGGGAAGTGTCGGGCAGCCGCGCGACGGTGACCCACGGGCGGCGTATGCCGTGATTGAAAACGGCCGACTCGAATTCCGGCGGGTCGAATACGACATCGACCGGGCGATCGCGCAGATGCAGGAGGCAGGTCTCGCCGGTGAAGCGCTGGAGATTGCCGCGGAAACTCTGCGTTCGGGGGGACGCGCTCCCGCTCTCACCAAGAACTGAACACCAGCGACACCGCCAATTCTCACTGGGCGATTCGTCCGAGCGCCGCGCCGAGTTCTTTCATGAGATCGTTCGCATCTTCCAGGCCGACCGATAGCCGCACGAGCCCGTCGGTGATCCCGCAGGCAGCGCGTTCCGCAGCGGTCATGAACTTGTGTGATGTCCCCGCGGGATAAGACAACGTGGTCCGGGCATCGGCGAGCGTCGGCGAAAATGGAATCGTCTCCGCCAGCAAGCGGAACAACGCATCGACGGCGTTCCGGCCCCCTTTCAAATCGAAAGCCAGCATGCCCCCCTGACCGCGCGGCATCAACCGCTTCGCAAGCGCATGCGTCGCGTGTGACGACAGCCCTGGATAGAACACGCGATTGATCGCCGACTGCTTTTCCAGATCCTGCGCCACGGTGAGCGCCGTCTCCGAAACTCGCGCCATCCGCAATGGCAACGTGCGTAGTCCGCGTGACCCGAGCCACGATTCCATCGGATTGCTGTTCATCCCATACAGCGACAAGGCCCCTCTGATCTTCCGCATCAGAGCATTCGCGCCCACCATGACCCCGAGCATCACGTCGCCGTGACCATTCAGATATTTCGATGCGCTGTGCCACACCAGTTGAGCACCATGATCGATCGGACGGAGCAGGCTCGGTGTCGCGAACGTGTTATCGACCAGCAACGGAACCGATCCCAATGCCTGCACGACGGCCGGGATGTCGGCCACTTCCACCAGTGGATTCGACACGCTTTCGATGAGTGCCAACTGCGTCTTCGGCGTACAGGCCGCACGAATGGCGGCAACGTCCGTGATATCCACGTACGTCACCGTCACGCCGAACGAAGAGCAGAGATGATTGATCAGTTGCCCCGTCCGGCCGTAGAGAACGCGGGCGGCGACGATGTGATCGCCGGTCTTCACCATGGCCAGCAGAGCGGCGGTGAGCGCACCCATCCCCGACGCACAGGCGATTCCCGCATTGGCCCCTTCCAACTTGGCGACATCCGCCGCGAAGGCTTCATGATTGGGGTTGCCATCGCGCGTGTAGATGTACCCCGCCTCGCGACCGGAGGCGACCGAGTCCAACTGTGAAAGGTCATCCAGATCGAACGCCGTGGTCATGTAGATCGGCGGCGCGCTGGGGCGCGTGACGAATTCGGGCACCCACCCCCCGCGAGCGGCAATCGTGGCGTCGGAACTTGTCTTCGGGACTTCATGGGACATGATCAATCCTCGGTGGAGTGCGCTTCAAAACGGCCACACCAACGGCGCGAGCGCGACGGTCACCACCATCATCAGGAGATCGAGCGGGATACCGACGCGCAGATAATCGGAAAACTTGTATCCCCCCGGGCCGTAAACCATCAGATTCGTTTGATACCCGAACGGCGTGGCAAACCCCATGGAAGCGGCAATCATGATCGCCGCTGCGAATGGCATGTAGTTGACATTCAACCGGGTCACCGTCGCCATCGCCAGCGGGAACATCAACTGGGCGGCAGCATTGTTGGTCACCAGTTCGGTCAAGATCATCGTAATGAAATAGAGCAAGCCCAGTTGCACCCAGGCATTGTCTCCGCCGATCGAGATCATGCGATCCGTGACCGCCGCGGCCAGCCCCGTCGATTCAATGGCCTTGGCAATCCCGGCGGCGGCACCGATGGTTGTTAACACCGGCCAGTCGATGGACTGCCGGGCCTCCGTTCCCGTGACACACCGCGTCACCAGCATGGCGATCCCGGCACACAACGCCGCGGCCAGAATATCGATGTTCGCAATGCTGCTGGCAAAGACCATCGCCCCGAGAATGATCAATGCCGTCCACGCTTTTTGATGCCGCATGGGCGTCGAGTTCTCGACGCTGCTGACGAGAAAAAAGTGGTTCGAATTGCGCTGTTGCCGAACGAAATCCTGGTGGGCTTCCAGTAACAACGTATCGCCCGGTTGGAGCACAATATCCCCGATTTTGCCGGGGATACGCTGTCCGCCGCGGCCGACGGCAATCACCGCCGCATCATAGGTCGATCGGAAGCGGCCTTCACGAATGTTCTTTCCCACGAGCGGGCAACGATTGGAGACGACGGCTTCAATCAGCGAACGGTGTGTATCCGGCGCATCGAGCTTGAAGACCTGATTCGTTGCGGGACGCAACCCGCGCATCTTCCGCAAGTCGACCACCGATTCGACGATGCCGACAAAGACCAGCCGATCATTCGCTTGCAGGCGTTCTTTCGGACTGACCGCGGGAATGATGTCCATGCCCCGTTCGATCTCGACCAGATATAAGCCGGGGAGATGCCGCAGCCCGGCTTGTTCAATACTTTTGCCTTCGAGCGTGCCGCCGGCTTCCACTTCCATTTCAACCGTGTACTGGCGGGGGTCGTCGCTGAGGCTGACGGCGGGTTTGCGATCGGGAAGCAACCATTGGCTCAAGGTCAGCATGTAAACAACACCCGCGAGTGCGCACGGGATACCGACCCACGAGATTTCCCACATGGAAAACGGTTCGCGACCGGACGATTTGAGCGCCAGATTCACGACGATGTTGGTACTCGTCCCGATGATGGTGCAGACGCCGCCGAATGTCGCGGCAAAGGCCATCGGCATGAAGAGCTTCGACGGGCTGATGTTGGCCTTCTTGCAGATGTCGTCGCAGACCGGCATGAACATCGCCACAATCGGCGTGTTGTTCAGAAACGCACTCATCGATGTGACGGGAATCAGCAATCGGAGTTGCGCAGAGAAGACGGTCTTGGGGCGTCCTAAAAACGGCTCCGTGAGAATGCTCATCGCCCCGGTTTGAATGAGGCCGGCGACAACGACAAAGAGCAGGCCGACGGTAATGAGGCCCGGACTGCCGAAGTCCCGGACGATTTCACCCACTTTCGGCAAGGTGGATTTCAGTCCCACCGCGCGCATGGCCTCGCTCACGGCGAGAAAGATCGCCAAGGCGCTCAAACAGAGAATGTCGGCCCCGGCAATTTCCTGCGCGAGCGCGAGTACCAGCAGCAGAACTACACCCAGAACCAGCCACGCTTCCCAGCCCATCCGAATTCCTACTTCACGGGGAGGCATCGCGCCTCCATGGATTTCCCTTAGCGGATGGCGTAGCGTCGTCAATGGCAGGACGGACGTCAATCGAACACCAAAACGAAACCGCCCGCGGGTGTCACCCCGCGGGCGGTTGAATGTGCTCGCGATTCCGGCCGAGACCGGAATGAAACCGCGGTTACACGGCCACTTCGTGAAGCTGAATCATCCGATTCAACTTGGTGATCTCCAGCACTTCCCGGATATCGTCGCAGGCATTGTAGAGGTGCAGTTCCACGCCGAGTTTGTGAATCGACGCGAGCAAGCCCAACAATCCGCTGGGAATCAATCGCACCCCGGTCAGATCGACCGCGAGCGACTCGCATTGGTTCTCTTGGATCAAATTCACCAACTCATCGCGGCATTCTGCCACATTCACATGATCGAGGACTTCCCGACCGCCGAAGCCGACGACCGTCAACGGCCCGGCTTCATAGACTTCCAGATTTCCGACAGCCAGCATTTCGTAACCCCTGAATGAGAAGAGACTAAGACGTTTTTGAGACTCGCTGAGGAGCCTCCCGTTGCGGTTGAAAATGGAAGGGCCGTCAACCGCGGCAGCCAAAAAATGAAGGACGGAGGAGAAAGAACCCTCCCCCGTCAGAAATACGGCAGCAAGCAGCGTACCGATGACTCAGAATTCGTGAAATTGGGCATTTTTACCCAATTGGGATGGCACCGATCTACCTAAAAGAGACGCGACGTAGGTAGAAACCAAAGCGAGTTGGTTCGCGACCCCTCCGACAGCGTGGGGACAGCGCCTCTTGATTGCGCAAAAAAGATGCACAATCGTGCAACGGGTAGATGACCGTCGCTATTTCGGGCTCGGAGGCAGCTTGCGCTCCACGGGCAATTCATCGATCTTCGCTGCGAGAATGAAATCGTTTTCGGACAATCCGCCGATGGCGTGCGTCCAGATTTCAACCGCAACGTTGCGGAAACCAACCAGGTGCAAGTCCGGATGATGCCCCTCTGCATTGGCGACCGTCGCGATGCGGTGAAAAAAGGCCATTGCGGCGTCGAAGTGCTTGACCACCCATTCTTTACGAATCCGCTGCCCATCGGCGGTGATCGTCCAGCCGGTGAGCTGACGACAGAATTCCGCGGCTTCGAGAGCGGTGAGCGGAGCCACGCCCCCTTCGCACGGAACGCATCTTTTGCTGCAAAGTGCGGTCGCTGTCATCCGGATCCCTTTGCGTGGATGGACGGCCCGATGAACGCATCTCTTTTACTTAAATCATCTTACAACGAAAACGCACGATCTCAAGAAGAATTTCCGAAGCGCAGTGGACTTTAACGACGATAACACCCGTGAGGGTTGCGCAACCTTTGTGATTCGGAACGCGCTCAGCGCCGGTGGCTCTCCGTACGACTGAGTTTGCACGATGACGCTTTCTCACAAGGTCTTCA
Organism: Planctomycetaceae bacterium; assembly: GCA_021732785.1. Taxonomy (GTDB): domain Bacteria; phylum Planctomycetota; class Planctomycetia; order Planctomycetales; family Planctomycetaceae; genus DSVQ01. Next base: position 135,037 of record JAKFUG010000022.1, on the reverse strand, counting down.
GGCCCATGCGATTGTGGCGAACACGATGGTTTCCATCGACCCGCGCTTGCCGGGGTTGGATCGCCGCTGCCTGTGTGGCCGGTCAACTCGTCGGCTGCCATTCCCCCAAGCAGATTCACTATCTGGGGGATGCGGACCTGAAGCACTACAAGCAGACCGCCACCGAAATTGAATACGCGCACGTCCACTCGGATATTGACCCGATTCTGGACTACAGCGAACGACCGGCAACGGTTCGTGATCCGGCAAAGATGGCACCGTTCGAGATCTCGCTCGCGGAGGCCCTCGAGCAAGCACTCCATAACAACAAAATCATCCGCGCCCGCGGCACGTTTAAGTCGCCGGCGAACCCGCTGATGACGAGCCCCGATCGAGTGGCCTCGAACTACGATACGGCCATTCAGGAAACGAATTCCGGGTTCTTCCAACGCGGACCGGAAGCGGCACTGTCCGCCTTCGATGCCCAGTTCAAAACCTCGCTCTCAACCAGCCGCAGCGCCCTGGTGCAGAACAACTTCCTGCTCGGTGCCATTGGTACCGGTCAAACGCTGCAAGTCGACAGCGGCCAGTGGAACACGTCATTACAGAAAGTCATGGCCAACGGGGGCGCGTTCGAAGTCAGTCAGAATTGGGGCTATAACTCGGCGAACCAACTGTTCCAGTTGTTCCCGTCGAACTACCGCGGCTCTCTGCGTGCCGATTATCGTCAACCGTTGTGGGCCGGAGCCGGGGTCGATTACACGCGGACCGCCGGTCCCATTCTGCGAACGGTTCCCGGAATCTCGCAGACCGATGGTGGCGTGATTATTGCCCGCATCAACACCGACATCACCCTCGCCGACATGGAATTGAACGTTACGAATCTCGTGCGCGATGTAGAAGATTTGTACTGGGAACTGTACCTCGCCTATCGCACGTACGATGCCGAACAGACCGCCCGCGATGCCGCTCATACGGTCTGGCGTTCTGCGCGGAAGCGGATGGAAGCGGGGTCCAAAGGCGGGACGATTGTCGACGAAGCCCAGGCGCGACAAAACTATTTCGCGAGCCGCATTCGCCTCGAAAACGCCGTCGGAACGCTGTATTCCACCGAAGGACAACTCCGGCGACTGATCGGTTTACCGGTGAATGACGGGCGCATCTTGCGACCAGCAGACGAACCGCTCGCTGCGGAATTCGTTAGCGATTGGCGGATGGCACTCTCGGAATCGCTCGTTCGCCGTGTGGAACTTCGCCGACAGAAATGGTCGATCAAAAGTATCGAACTGCAACTGACCGCGGCGGAGAGCCTCGTTAAACCCCGTCTGGACGCAGCGGGCGGCTACCAACTCAACGGCTTCGGTGACGACTTGCTCGCCGGCACCAACAACGATGGCATCACGGCACGCGGTTACAACAGCGCGTACGGTTCGTTGTTGCGCGGCAACCAGGCGAGTTGGGACGTCGGTCTCGAATTCTCGATGCCGATCGGATTCCGCCAGGCGCTCGCACAGAAACACAATCTCGAATTCCGGCTGGCGAAATCGCGGGCCGTGCTCGCCGCGCAGGAACTGGAAATCAGCCACGAATTGAGCAGTGCCTTCCAGATGATGGATTGGTGGTATCAGGTGGCCCAGTCGAATCTCTTCCGTCGCGATGCGGCAAAAACGGAAGTCGATGCGGTTCAAAGGGAATATGAAGCGGGTCGCATTCCGGTCGACCTGGTCCTTCGCAGCCAGGCCAACGTCGCGGCCGCCGAAGTCGGTTACTACAACGCCCTCGTGAAATACAATCAGGCATTGACCGATCTGCGAGCGCGGAAGGGATCATTGCTCGACGACAACAACATTCATATGGCCGAAGGGGGCTGGACTCCCGCGGCTTACGACGAAGCCTTGCGACGCGCGTGGGCCCGCAGCTTCGCCTTCGAAAACGACAAGCTGGAAGCCGAACCGCCCGCATTCGCGTCGCCGTATCCACCGACGTATGGCGGCGTCTCGACCCTGCCCGCCACATCCGATTGGGTGCCGGAAACCGCGGATGAAGCCCTGCCGCCGATGGCCACTCCCTAGCACTGCTGCGACCATTCAATCAAGAAACGCCCGGCATTGTGATCATGCCGGGCGTTCTTCATTGGCCATGATGGACCGTCGCGGAAATCAATTCGCCTTCTTCACGGTGAATTGGCGCTGCACTGGTTTGACGGCGGCATAAATCTCGGCCTGCTTCGCCTCGATCATGTCCATCCGCTTTTTGAGTTCGATCGGCTTCCGTTCAGCCGCAACATCGGCGAGCCAATCGGGCGGGTTGCTGAACATCACCACGCCCCGGAAGCGCTGATGGACGATGCCGTTCTTCTGATTGATCAGATTGAACACCTTCTGCGCCTGATCGAACACCGGCCCCTTGGAGATGTTGCCGAGATTCACCCCTTTGCCAAGTTCCTCGGCGGTGAATGTTGCAACTTCGACACCATCAATCCCAACGACATAATTGCCCGCTTCCAATCCCGCGACTTTCAAACCGTACACGTTCAGATCGCTCAATTCATTCATGTACGGCAACAGAGATTGCCAATCGGGCTGAATGGGCAGCGGCAAAGCATGATCGGTCCTTTGGAAGACAAATCCTTTCGCCGCATCGGGTGCCGTCTTTGCAAATCCGGCGACTTTGCAGTTCTCACCAGTGACTGACCCCGCGGCAAAATCGACCGTCGCATTGCTGACGAGTGCTGGAGCATTGAGCCCGGTGAGAATCGCATGCGCCATGAACATCCCGCCGTTGGGCGAGGTGTGGAAACCATCGCCGAACGGAATGACCTTATCCGCCTTGTCCGCTTCCATCTTTTCCAGAGCCTTGCGCGTGGTCGCATACTGATCGGCGAATGCCGCACCGTTCATGGCGGCCAAGTCTTTCAGCGGCGCATAGAACTCTTTCTGGGTTTCCAGATACAGTTTGAACCGTTCCTGCACGCGGCGGTCGACGGCATTCGGCGACACCAGCCCGACGCGCACGCCGGCCTCCTTCGCCGCGGTGAGCATCTTCACGGTGTTGTCCACATATTGCTTGTTGCGGTTGGCGTCGAATGCCCCGTATCCGCCGTCGTTCATGCCGAAGTTGATCGTGATACAGGTCGGCTTTTCAGCCAGCACATGCGATGCAAACCGGCCCGCGCCGCCTGTAGCCGTATCGCCACTGATGCCCGCATTGATGAACGTGAGATTCCATTCCGGAAACCGCGTGGTGAGGTAGAGCTCGATGTCGGTCGAGTACTGATACTGTTCGGTGATGCTGTCGCCAAGGAAGACAATGCGGTCGTTCGGCTTGAAGAAGAAATCCTGAGCCGAGGCAACGTTCACGGCGACGAGCGCCACCAGAAACCATGCCAGACTGTGTGTCCATCGGGTGATCATGAGCGGCCTTCGTGTGAGAATCTCTTGGGGAATCGGGCGATATTTTGCTGAAAAACAAAACTCGCGACATGAAATCCAGGGCCGATGGCCCTGGCTATGGGAACGGATGGCCCGTTGGGCCGGAATACGCAGCGATCAACCAACGGCCAGCATCATTGATCTCTGCGGGATCATTAGTACCGCCTACTTCTTCTGCAACCGATACAACGCGGTATCGGTGCGAAAAAAGAGGGACCCATCGGCCGTGGAGATCGACGCCAACGTCCGGCCGGGGAGTTCGTTTTCCGCGAGCGCCGTGTATTCCTTGCCGGGGGCAATCACTGTCGTCTTGCCCTTTTCGTCGAGCAGATAAATGCGACCATCGGCATACAGCGGAGACGCGGAGAAATCGCCGCCGATCCGCTGCTGCCAGTGTTGTTCACCCGATTTCGCATCGAAACACGTGGCAATGCCGTTGTCGTTCACGATGTAGATTTCCTCGCCAACAATGATGGGAGACGCATTCCGCGGGGCACCCTTAGTGATCTTCCAGGCGACGTGTGTGTCGGTGATATCGCCTTGACCGCCGAGCTTCAGGGCGTAAAAGACGGGGTTGTCGTACCCCGAACTCACGAACGTCATGTTGAAGCCGGTGACCGGGCGCGGGACGTTCGAGTAACCCTTCGGATAGCGGAACCGCCAGATTTCGTTGCCGGTGGCCGGTTCGTACGCGATGGTCCATTCCCCGCCGCTGCTGATGAGTTGTGGCTGTCCGTCGACCATCGTGAGAATTGGTGTGGAATACGCCATCCGTCCGGGATCTTCCTTGTTCTCGCTGCGGAGCTTTTTCCAGACTTCCTTGCCCGTATGCTTGTTGAGCGCGACCACATACTGCGTGTCGGTCCCGTCGCAATTGATGATCAGCAAGTCCTGGAATAACACCGGCGAACCTCCGGGGCCGTGACGATGTTCATACGTCAGTTCGGTCTTCCAGACTTCTTCGCCGCTGGTGGTGTAGCACGCGGTGCCATGCCGACCGTAATGAAGATAGATGCGATCCCCTTCAATGACCGGTGACGGCGACGCATGGCTGTTCTTCCCGTGGATTTTGCCCGGCTCTTCTTTCTGAAAGACTTCGACATCACGGACAATTTTGCCGGTGTCGCGATCGAGGCCGACGAGCCGCAACGACTTGCCGTTCTCGAGTGCGGTGGTGATCCAGACGCCTTTGCCCACGATCGACGGGGACGACCATCCCAACCCGTCAATGTCGGTCTTCCACGCAACGTTCTCGGTTTCACTCCACGTGACCGGCAGATTCTTTTCGTCGGAATGGCCCTGCTGACCGGGACCGCGGAACTCGGGCCAGTCGCCGGCGCTTGCTGCGGAGACGCAACACAACCAGAGGAAAGCAAATCGGATCACAGACAGACTCCCATCGAAACCTTCAATCTTGCGGAACGAGGAACAGCCCCAGAGCGCGGTTCTCCGTTCGGTTCGATCCAAGATTACCGATGCGTGCGTGTGGCGGCAATGGGCCGCGTCTCAGGATTCGAAATGCGTCGCGAACTTGCCCGCGGCTGTCCGTCAAACACGCGTAACGGAAATGCTCAACGCCGCGAAATTCGTCTTTCGCGGCATCTTTACAATCAGCGGGAAAGTGACGGCCGTGATCGCTTACTTCAGCGTCTCGATCCGGCGTTGGATGTCGATATTCACGCTTTGATAGCGGGTCGACAGTTTCCCGGGGGCGAACATTTCCACCCGCAATTCTTCCATGTCATCGTTGCCGATGGCGTTCGACAGAATCGTCATCAGGTACTCTTTGCCGAGCCGTGACGGCTGGAAGCGCTGGGGGTCGTACAACGACGGATGGACTCGCCGCGGATGAATTTTCTTCCACTGATCGCGCAATTTGTTGGCCGCCAGCGATGCGAGCGTGAAGCCCTGCGTCCGCGACCACTGCAATGTCGCGATGTGATTATTCTGGTTCTCGGCGATGAGATCGACCGCCTTGCCGCCGAGTTGCGCCGCGAAGAAGCGATCGAACTTGATCGGCCGTCCGCCCCGCTGGGTGTGGCCGACTTTACGAGTGAAAATCACCGAGTCGGCGGATTCGTGTTTCCGGCGGCTGCCGAAGAATTCATCGCCGAACCGCATGGCCAGCAGCCGCTTCAATTCTTCCGCGGCACCGCTGTAGACCACATTGCCAGCGGGGTCGTAGCTCTTGGTCTGAGCGCCAAGTTGCCGGCCCGATTGATCGCGGACGCCTTCGCCAACGACGATCACCACGTGCTTCTGCAGGTCGTACAATTCCGCGACCCGTTGTTCGAGATGATCCATATCGAGCGGGACTTCGGGGATCAGAATGATATCCGGCTGACCGTATGCGGACCCGAGCGGAATGAATCCGGAATCGCGTCCCATCACTTCGATGATCGCAATCCGGCGATGGCTTTCCGCCGTCGTACGGATGCGTTCGATCCCTTGCACCACCACGAACACGGCGGTCGCATACCCCGGCGTGGCGAAGTTGACGATGTCTTCGAGTTCGATCACTTCCCGTCGCGGCGGGCGGAGAAAGACGTTCTTGCCGCCGTTATCGCTGTCTTCCTTGGTCCACTCGTTGGGTTCATCGATATAGTTCAAACCGAGATCGTTATCGATGGTCTTCGGTGCCAGGACGCAGGGGAAGTGTTCCGACAGGGGCTGCATCCCGGCAATGGTGCCGTCGCCGCCGACGCAAATCAGGCCTTCGATTCCCAGTTTTTTGAGACGCGGCGTGATTTCCGCCAGGAGTTCCAGTTGCTCGGGATCGACGTACGTTCGCGACGACCCGAGCAGCGAACCGCCGTGGGTTGGATCGAGTTCGGGAATGGTCGACAGCAACGGATTCAGCCGTACATGCGGCAGGCGGGGGTCGACCACTCCGGCGAAACCGCGAATGATGCCCATCATTTCGATGCCGCGTTCATTGGCCCGTTCCACGGCCCCGAAGATCGTGGAGTTCAGCGCAGGGGTGTCTCCACCGGCCGTTAAAATCGCGATGCGACGCATACCGTTTTCCCATTCTCGTCATGACCAAATGCAACGGCAGGGTTGAACACCGCCGCGTGCCGTTTTTTTTCCACCGCCCCGTGCGACTATTGTCTGCAAGGTTTGGGAAAGTCCGCAAGGGACTTCCCGTAAGTGTTTGTAAGGATAAGACTTGTCAGATACGAAAATGCGAGAAAACCGGGCGTTTGTAGCCCAATTGTCAGGCACAGCGATGTGGGGGCTTCAGCGATCGTCGTCCGATTCGCGGAAATCCACCTTGAGTGTTTCTGTTCGAGGGTTTATATCGGCTCCTGCCTGCGCCGGGGCGGTCACTTCTTCGCGCTCCCCGCGGCAGCAATGTCCGCATCCGCAACTGCCGTGCCGGATGCGGCCGAGAGGAAACCTTCACCCATGCGCTGGCTTGCCCCTTGCTTGATTACCGGTTGTCTCAGCAGCCTCCTGACGGTCTGGCTGGTGAATGGCCGCTCCTTGGATCATGCGGATGCCCAGGATCGATCCGCCCCGATGATCGCCCCGATTGACCGTATTTATCCGGGTCTGTCGCGGACCATGGACGCCGGTGGCCTGACCGCGGAAGAGCAAGTCAACACGGCGGTTTACGAAGCCGTCAACCGCAGCGTGGTGAACATCACCTCGAAGATCGTCCGCAACGGGCTCGTTCTGTCCGTGCAGGGAGAGGGTGCCGGATCGGGAGCCGTGATCGACACCGAAGGCCACATCGTTACCAATTACCATGTGGTCAAAGATGCCAAGCAAATCGATGTGGCCCTCTTCAACGGTGAAAGCTACACGGCAACGAAAGTCGGTGCCGATCCGCTCAACGATCTCGCGGTCATCAAAATCGACGCTGCGGCAGACGAACTGTTCCCCGTCGAATTCGGCGATTCGAAGCACCTGAAAGTCGGCATGCGGGTCTTCGCGCTCGGCAATCCGTTCGGACTGGAACGCACGCTGACCACCGGCATTATTTCCAGTCTGGATCGCTCGCTGCAGATTCACGGCAACTGGGAAATCAAGACGATCATTCAGATCGATGCCGCGATCAATCCCGGTAGTTCCGGCGGACCGCTGCTCAACACGCATGGTCGTCTGATTGGCATCAATACCGCCATTGCAACCACCAGCGGACAATCGGCGGGTGTCGGGTTTGCGATTCCCGTGAGCATCATCTCCCGCGTGGTGCCGCAGTTGTTGACCCGCGGCCGCGTCATCCGTCCGGAAACGGGGATTATTGATGTCCTTCCGACGGAAACCGGGCTGCGGATCACGAAAATTCGACCGGACGGCCCCGCTGCGAAAGCCGGCCTTCGCGGTGCCGAAGTCAAACGGACCCGCCGCGGACCGTTTACAAGTGAAGTCATCGACCGCACAGCGGGGGATCTCATTGTCGCCGTCGATGCCGAGAAAGTGGCCTCGACGGCGGACCTGCTGAGTTACATCGAGCAGAAATCGCCAGGCGATGAAGTCGTGCTGACGGTGATGCGCGGCGGGAAAAAGATCGAAGTCCCGTTGATTCTGTCGACCTCGGAAACCGCCGCGAAAGAGTAACTCCAACCGGTGCGCTTGGCGGATTCCAGCGATGGCGTTCGATAAAAGTTAGAGCGCGTGTTTCGCCAGCAACTCCGCGATCTGGACGGCGTTGGTGGCCGCGCCCTTTCTCAAGTTATCGCTCACGCACCAGAACGTCAGACCGTTGGGATGCGACAAATCCTTGCGGATGCGGCCGATGAAGACGAGATCGCTGCCAGTGCAGGTGTGGGGCATCGGATAGCTGCCCAGATCGGGATCGTCGACGACTTTGATCCCCGGAAACGCGCTGAACAATTTGCGGGCTTCCTCCACGCTGACCGGGCGTTCGGTCTCCACCAGAATCGTTTCGCTGTGACAGTTCGCCACTGGGATGCGGACACATGTCGGGCAGACGAGAATGGATTCGTCGCCGAGGATTTTGCGGGTTTCGTACACCATTTTCAGTTCTTCGCTGGTGTACCCGTCGTCCTTGAAGCCGCCGATCTGCGGGATCGCATTGAACGGGATCGGTGCCTTGAACGCCTTCTGCTGATACGGCTGCCCGGCGAGGTACGCCTTGGTTCCTTCCACGAGGTCTTCCGTCCCCTGCACCCCGGCTCCGCTGACGGCCTGATACGTGCTGACCACCACACGCTTCACTTTGGCAGCGTCATGCAGCGGCTTCAGGGCCATCACCATTTGCGTGGTGCTGCAATTCGGGCTGGCGATGATCCCTTTGGCATTCAGCGCATCCTGCGGGTTGATCTCCGGGATGACCAGCGCCACATCGGGCTGCATGCGGAAATAGCCCGACTCGTCGATCACCTTGCACCCGGCGGCAACCGCTGACGGCAGAAATTCCGCGGCGACGTCATCGGGCGTGCTGGCGAGCACGAGATCGATTCCCTTGAAGGCGTTGTGATCGAGGAGTTCGATTTTGTGATCGTGGCCTTTGAAACGGATCGTCATCCCCACCGACCGGGCCGAGGCGAGAAACTTGTACGTTTTTGCCAGATCGGGCCGCTGTTCGAGCAGTTCCAACGCAATCCGCCCCACCGCTCCGGTGGCCCCCACAACCGCCATCGTTCCAAACACGCGAGAAGTCCTTAAGAGAGTCGCACCCCGGCTGTTTCTTCACAGCCGGGGTGCTTTTGTCAACACGTATGGAAGTAGGAAAGCATCCCGGCTGCGAGGAAGCAGCCGGGATGCGGTCGCAACCTGTCTCACCATCATACCCGCCGAAAGTTGTGGCTCGCAACGGGGTTAACATCGTCCGGTCCCGATGCGATCGCAGCGATCTCGTCCCACGGACGCGCAATCGCTACAGATGGTTCGCCCGCCGCGGTATACTCGCCCGTTCGGTCGCACGCCACACGCCGCACCCCGGCTGCTTCTTCGCAGCCGGGGTGCTCGATGGTGAGTCGTCCCTTGAAATCCAGCATCCCGGCTGCCAGGAAGCAGCCGGGATGCGACGTTCCTCGCACCGCCAGAGATTGATTGCTTCATGAAGATTCTGCTCATCGGACAGGGTGGTCGCGAACATGCGCTGGCGTGGAAACTGAAGCAGTCGCCGCTGGTCACGCACCTCTTCTGCGCCCCAGGAAATGCCGGGACGGCCCTCGAAGCGACGAACGTCAACATCTCCGCGATGGACTTCGCCGGGCTGCTCAAGTTCGCGAAGAAAGAACAGATCGACCTGACCGTCGTCGGCCCGGAAGTCCCGCTGGTCGCCGGGATCGTCGACGAGTTCATCAAAGCCGGCCTGAAAGTCTTCGGACCGACGAAGAAAGCCGCGGAGCTTGAGGGCAGCAAAAAATTCGCGAAGGAACTGATGCGGAAAGCCGCCGTGCCCACCGCCGACTTCCGTGTCTTCACCAACACGGCGGAAGCGATCAGCTACATTGACGAACGGGAGATCGAGCGCTTCGTGGTGAAGGCGGACGGTCTCGCCGCCGGGAAAGGCGTGATCGTTTGCAGCTCGAAAGACGAAACGCGCGACGCCATCAAACGGATGCTCATCAACAAGGAATTCGGCGCGGCCGGTGAGCGGATCGTGATCGAGGAACGGCTCGAAGGTCAGGAAGCGAGCCTGCTGGCGATTGTCGACGGTCACACAATCATTCCGCTGGAAGCCGCCCAGGATCACAAAGCGGCCTTCGATGGCGACACCGGCCCGAACACCGGCGGCATGGGCTCGTACTGCCCGACGCCCGTCCTCACACCGGAACTCATCGACACGGCCGTCGAAAAAATTCTGATCCCCATCGTGCATGAACTCCGCAAAGACGGTCGCAGTTTCCGCGGATGTCTGTACGCCGGGCTGATGCTCACGAACAACGGGCCGAAAGTTCTGGAATTCAACGTACGTTTTGGCGACCCGGAAACGCAGGCCGTGTTGATGCGGCTGAAGTCCGATCTCGCGGCGATTCTCATGGCCGCCGCAGAAGGGAAGCTCGAAGCGATCGAAGCCTTGGAATGGGACCCGCGGCCGTCGGTCTGCGTCGTCATGGCCGCAGAAGGGTACCCTGGCGACTACGCCAAGGACTTGCCGATTCGCGGTCTCGATGACGCCGCACTGCTTCCCGATGCGAAGGTTTTCCACGCGGGGACCAAACTGGTCGACGGCCAAGTCCTCACCGACGGCGGCCGCGTCCTCGGTGTCACCGCGCTGGGAGATACCGTCAGCGAAGCCAAGCTGCACGCCTATCAGGCCGTGAAGTGCATCCGCTGGGACGGGGCGTGGTGCCGGAAAGATATTTCGGACAAGGCCGTGATTTCGTAACGGCGAGAAAACGGTTGAGGGTTGAGAGTCGAAGGTTGAGGGTCAGAAAAACGCGACTTCGGCCATCTTCTCTGACCCTCAACTCTCGACCTTAGACCCTCAACCCAATTTCACGTCGGGCTGACGCCGCGACGCTCGCCTGGAAAACGTTTCCATCATGACTGCTGACGCCGAATCCGCCCCGTTATCGTTTGAAGCGGCGCTCGCCGAGTTGCAGAAGATCGCGGCACGGCTCGAAGACGGCGGCAATGGCCTCGAACAGGGTCTGAAAGACTTCGGCCGCGGGGTGGAATTGTTGCAGACGTGTTACCAGTTGCTCGACGCCGCGGAATTGCAGATTGAGCAACTCGTCGGGTTCGACGAAAACGGCAACCCGCGGACGACCCCGTTCGATGCCGCCGCGACCGCTCAACCGACAACGCCCGCCGGCAAACGCCGGGCGGCTCCACGGCGCGCTGCACCGCCGAATCTGGGGTTCGACGAGGAATAAAGTAGCCATCACGCTCCGCGTGATGAGCGGATGAATCACAAACCGTCGAATTGCAAGCCAGCCATCCCAACTCGGTGGGTTTGCCCACAACTCCGCTCATCACGCGGAGCGTGATGGCTACTTTGAGGTTCCGTCTGCGTACTCCACCGTCTCCAGCCAGTTGTCGCCGACGGAAACATCCACCGCTAACGGCACGTCGAGATTCATCGCGTGCTCCATTTCCTCCCGCACGAGACGCACCAACGAAGGTACCGCGTCATCCGGGGCTTCGAACACCAGTTCGTCGTGAATCTGCAACAGCATCCGGCCGGGGTGTTGTTCCGTTTTCATGCGATTGAAGACGTTGATCATCGCCTGCTTGATGAGATCCGCGGCGGAACCCTGAATGACCGTATTGATCGCGGTCCGCTCGGCGAGATTACGGTTCCGGTTGTGATCGGGGCGGATGCCGTCAATCTTGCGGCGGCGACCGAGAATCGTGGTGGCATAACCGGTCCGCAGACATTCATCGAGCGTCTCTTCGAGGAACTGCGTCACCCCGGCGTAGCGGGAAAAGTAATCGTCAATGAACTTCGCCGCGTCGTCCTGCGGAATGCCGAGCGCGGCGGCGAGACCGTACGGGCTTTGACCGTAGATCACGCCGAAGTTCACCGCTTTGGCGACCCGCCGCATGTCGGACGTGACGTGTTCGCGCTCGACGCTGTAGACACTCGCGGCGACGGCGGTGTGAATGTCGATCCCCTGCGCGAAGGCATCGAGCAACACGTTGTCCTGGCTGAAATGGGCGAGCATTCGCAGCTCGATCTGCGAGTAGTCCGCACAGACGAGTTTCCATTCGAGTTCGCCCGGAATGAACGCCTTGCGGACTCGTTGCCCGGCCGGTGTGCGGATGGGGATGTTCTGCAGGTTCGGGTCATTCGAACTCAACCGCCCGGTTGCCGCCACGACTTGATTGAACGAGCAATGAATGCGGCCGGTCTCGGGGTTGATCTGCAACGGCAGCGCGTCGACGTACGTCCCTTTCAGCTTGCTGGCCTGGCGATGTTCGATGATTTTCGCCGGCAGCGGATGGAGCGCCGCGAGTTCTTCCAGCACGTCCTGATCGGTGCTCGGCCCGGTTTTCGTCCGCTTCTTCGGCGGGAGTTTCAATTCGTCGAAAAGGACCGTACGCAATTGAATCGGCGAATCGATATTGAATGAATGCCCGGCGATTTCGTGGATTTCGATCACGAGTCGTTCGAGTTCCGCCGTGAGCGCGACGCTCTGCTGGGCGAGTTCATCCGCATCGACCCGAATGCCGTTGTATTCGAGTTCCACCAGGACAGGAATCAGCGGCCGTTCCAGATCCCAGTAGAGATCCCACAGATTCTGTTCGCGCAGTTCGGCGGCGATGCGGTCGGCAATCTGTAACGCACAATCGGCGTCTTCGGAGGCATACTCAGCGACACGCGGGACTTCGATGTCCGCCATCGATTTCTGCTTTTTGCCGGTACCAATCAATTCACTGATCGAAATTCCCGTCCGGTGCAGATATTTTTCGAGTAATGTTTCCAGGCTGTGCGACCGCGCCCCGGCATCGAGCAGGTAATCCCCTACCATCGGGTCCACGCCGAGTTTCTGTGGGTGAATGCCGACGGTGCGGAGGACGATCAGGTCGTATTTCACGTTCTGATTGACGAGTTCCAACTCCGGTGCTTCGAGAATCGGCCGCAATCTGTCAACGACGAGTAGCGGATCGAGCAGCGTGCTTCCCGGCGGTCCCATCACCGCGATGTAATAACCATGTCCCGGTTGCCAGCAGAATGCCCAGCCCACGATTTTGGCCCGGCGCGGATCGACACTGGTCGTTTCCAAGTCGAGACAAATCCGCGATTGGGTGCGCAGTTGTTGGACGAACGCGGCGAATTTTTCCGGCGTGTCGATGATGTCCCACGTGTGCGTCGACTTGGAAGGCGACGTTGCCGCGGAGCCGTCTTCGTTGGAGGGCGTGTTGTCAGTCGAAGTCTCGCCACCCGGTGTGAGGGTTGGTTCCTCATCATCATCGAACAAGGATTTCGTACGGGACTTCGCGGGGGTTGTTTTCCTTGCAACCGGAACCGTCACGGATTCGGTGCCGCCCAAGGATCGCACGTCTTCAATCAGCTTCCGGAAACCGAACTCGCGGAACATCTCGTGCAAACGGATCACGTTCACATGCCGCTTGCGTTCGTGTTCCCACGGAAAATCGAGCGGCAAATCGGTCCGTAACCGCACGAGTTCGCGCGACATCCGCGCCTGTTCGGCATACGTCTGCAGATTCTCTTTGAGCTTTGCCCCCGGGGCTTCCGCAGCGCGGGCGAGCACCTCTTCCAATGTGCCGAACTGATTCAGCAACTGCGCCGCTTTCTTCGGACCGACGAGCGGCACCCCCGGCACGTTGTCGACGGCGTCGCCGACCAGCGATTGAAAATCGACCACCTGATCGGGCCGGATGCCCCAATCGGCCATCAGTTCGGCTTCACCAAGCTCCGTGTTCTTTCGCAGATTGAAAAGATGGACCTGCGGGCCAAGCAATTGCCGGGCGTCTTTGTCCGAGGTCACTATGCGAACATTCGTTCCACGCTCGACGGCGTGCCGGGTCAGCGTCGCGATCACGTCATCCGCTTCCCAACCGACTTGTTCAATGACCGGGATCCCGAACGCTTCGATGACTTCGCGAATGCGACCGATCTGCGGGACGAGGTCCACCGGCGTTTCGCTGCGGTTCGCTTTGTATTCCGGGTAGAGCGCGACCCGCTCGCTGGGACCGGGGGCATCCCACGCGCAAATCAACCACGTGAGTTTCGGGTCTTTGAACAGCGTCACCAGATCGCGACTGATCCCGAACAGCGCGTTCGTCGGTTGCCCCGAGGGCGACGTCATCGGCGGGATGGCGTGGAACACCTGGAAGATCAGCGAGAAAGTATCGATTACGCAGACAGTATCGGTCATGGAGAGAAAATCATCTGTAGGAGTTGTGACGCCCAACGGCGTCTGCCCAGAGGGACTGTCCGAGTGGCTGAATCGCCATCGGTACAGGCCGAATCATCGCTATCGTTGTTGTCTTGGATTTCCCGTTTCGGTGATCAGGGTCCCAAATCGAGAAACGTGGCCGTTGACCCGAAGTTTCTGCCGAAACCAAGACGAGGCCGTGTCCGCATTGAAGCTGTTTCCTTGCGCTAATGGTAGCGACGGGATGGCGAAGGTGCCGATTGTCAAAAATGTGCTTGACTCTCGTGCGGTGCTTCTTACACTCAAGATAGCAAAACCGAAGTCTCGTCCGGTCCCGAAGTGAAGGCCGGCTGGGAGGTTCGGCGAGTTTGATCCCGTCACGATTCGCGTCCCGTCGTGATTGCCTGCCACGCCCGTTTTCGGGGAAAGTGACCCATGGCCGCGTCGAACAATAAACCGACCGCCGTCCACTACTCGCTGATTTTCTTCGTGATGCTGAGCATCATCCTCGGCGTGACGACGTACATGTTCCAGAAGGAAGCCTCCGACGCGGGCAAGCGCGAAGCCGCAGCCAAGGCGGACGCCAGCAGCAAGAATGGCCTCTGGACCAACGCCATCAACGACATGGATGCGGTCAAGAAACAGCTTGGCAAAAACGTCGAACAGGTCGTAGACGCTAATGGGGCAAACAGCCCCAATTCACTCATCGGGCAACTGAACGAGGACATGCGGAAGTTCGGGGGGACCCTCGCCGAAACGACGTACTCCGGTACGATGGCGAAACTCCGTCAGCAGCTCGACACGATTGATGCCGAACTCAAGAGCAAAATGGCGGCGCTCGATGCGTCCGACAAAGAACTGCGGGCGCTGCAAACCCGCTATCAGGGCAATGCCGACGGCCATCAGAAAGCCCGTCAGGCCGCAGAAGCCGATCTCCGGAAGACCGTCGATGAACGGGATGAACTGATTGCCGCCAAACAGGCCGTCATCACCAAAATGACCGGCGAACTGAATCAACTGCAAGTGGAACTCGAACAGGAAAAAGACGGCCGCGAAAAAGAGCGGAAGACGCTGAACGACAAGATTGGCAATCTGGTGCTCATCAACCAGAAGCTGTACGAAGAATTGCAGACGATCAAGAAAGAAACATTCGACGTCGCCGATGGTTATATCCGCCGGGTGGATAACGTTTCCCGCGTGGTGTGGTTGAACATTGGCGATGCCGATTTCCTCAAACCCCGCATGACGTTCAGCGTCTACGGGAAGGAAACCGCCGGCATCGGCCGGACCGTCGCGGATATCAAGGGGAAAATCGAAGTCACCCGCATCATCGACGCCCACCTGTCGGAAGCCAAGATCATCGACGAAGATCTCTTCCGCCCGATGTCACCGGGCGACGCGGTCTTCACCCCGTTGTGGAGCCCCGGCCGCGCTGAAAAGTTCGCCGTGGTGGGCGTCATCGATATGGACGGCGACGGCAAGAGCGATCGCGATCTGTTCAGAGCCGAAATGGCGGTGCGGGGAGCCGAAGTGGCGACCGAAGTCGATGACAAAGGGAACCGCACTCCCGATGGCGTGAAGATTGACGAATCGTTCAAGTTCATGATTCTCGGCAAGATCCCGGATCCGAACGACGCGATCACCGGCGAAGAAAAAGCCACCGCGACGGCCATCATGGCGCACAACAAGGAAATGCGGGAAGAAGCCCGGTTGCACGGGATTCGCGTGGTGAACGTCAGCGAGTTCATGGACTACATCGGTTACAAACCGAAGCAACGCCTCTTCCGCCCGGGTCAAGATCGACCGTTCAATCTCAAATCGGGTGCCGCCAGCACGGGCATCAATGAGTCGCTGGGCGATCGGACGTCCTCGGGGCAAACCGGCGGGAACTACAGCCGGAACAAAGCCCTGCCCGCCGACACCTCCGCGGGTCAAACCAGCAAACTGTTCGGCCGCGGCAATTGATATCGTAATTCTGTCAGACGAGAAAATCCCCCGCGCGGTCAGCACGACCGTGGCGGGGGATTTCGTTTCGTGCGCCTGATTTGAAGCGGGTCAATCAATCAGACCCCAATACGCATTCGCGCTGGGCGACATCAAGCCGCGGAAGCCCGACACGATCGACCGCCGCCCGGCGTCGAGTTCCGACAGCCAGTCGTTCCCGGACTCGCTCGAAGTCGCAGGCGAGGGATTCGTCTCCCCCGAACTGGTGAGCGCGATCCAGATGACGTCTTCGTTGGTGGCCGGTTCGCCGTTTTCCAGCCAGGCATCACACCGCAGTTGAGTGCGCGAACCAGCCGCGCGGAACATCCAGTTCTGTTGGAAGCCTGCCAGTTGCTCGGCGAAGGGCGTTTCGTGGGCCGACGCGAGCAACCGACAAAATCGCAAATCGGCGAGTTGCTGCCACACGGTTCCTTGGGGAATGCGATTCCAATACGAGACATGCCAGCGGACGGGTGACACAACAGCATGGCGGGGTGTTTGCGACCAGCCATCGAACGCGGTCAGGAAGGCATCCCGCAAGGTTTCATAGTGGGGATAAGATTCGCCGCTGCGGCCATCCCACAGGAAGTCGATCCCGTTCGCATAGACTTCCAGATGCTGATCGCCCAGCACTCCGGCGAAGGTGGAAATCAACTCATCGTTGGTCGGACCGATTCGTGCCCATCGCTGCGGGGAAGCAGATCGCTCGGACTTCAGCCAGGAAGGACCGAGTTGCTTTGCAAGCGCGTCGACATCGACGATCGCTGCGGTCGCACAACGAATGCCCATGCGAACGGCAATCAGCGGCGGGTGCGCATAGTTCGGCAGCACCCTGGTGGTGCGCGGGGACAGCGGCTCGAGCGCCATGGGGCACTTCCATTGGAAGGTTCGCAACGTTGTCGTTCGGGAAAGTCGCTACGGACCCAGCTTAACGATCGGCAGCTTCCCGCTCCATCTGCTGGCGTGCGCGGTCCGCCAGATCGGCTTGCTGACGTTGCCAGTTCGCTTCGTCCATGTCGGTTTCAGGAGTGTCGAAATAGCAATCCATCGCCAACCACCAGGCCCGCGCATAACGGAACAGAATCAACGGCATGACGAGGCAATACGCCAGCAGAATCGGGGCCAGCACGGCGTTGGAAATGTCCAATCCGTAGTGCAGTCCCATGTAGATCGCGGTCAGCGACAGCGTCGTAAAACCGTAGTTCATGTACGTCGACCCGAGAAAAAATCCGGGTGCGCGCTCGAAGACAAAACCGCAATGACTGCAGTGGTGCGGCATGGTCATCAGACCGCTGAACAGCGGCCCTTCACCACATTGCGGACACTTGAGCCGCAAGGCTCGAGACTGGGCCATCTGATAGGTAATCTGGGACATCGCAGTCTGACTAAAACGCGCGGGATGACGTTCCAGCAGCGAACGCCGTCTCTTCATAGTATAACGGAGTCCATCGCCAATAGCGTGAGCGCGTTCGATACGATGAATCGTTCTCGGAGATAGGAATTTATGAGCGTTCTGGATCGATTTCGGCTCGACGGGCGGCGGGCCTTCATCACTGGGGGAAGCCGCGGGTTGGGGCGGGAGATGGCGCTCGCCCTGGCGGAAGCCGGGGCCGATGTCGTGCTGGTGGGGCGCGAAGCCGACGCGCTGGCGGCCACATCCGAAGACATCCGAAAATGTGGTCGACAAGCAACGACACTCGTCGGCGATGTCGGCGTTCCGCAAGACTGCGAACGGGTGTGTCAGACTGCGCTGGAACAGCACGGCCCGTTTGACATTCTCATCAACAACGTCGGCGGTCGCCGCATCAACGTCCCGCTTGCGGACCAGTCTCTGGAACAGTGGCAGCAGATTCTCGATCTGAATCTGACCAGCACGTTTCTTTGCATGAAGCACATCGGCGGGGCGATGGTGGCCCGCGGCAACGGCGGCCGCGTGATCAACATTGCTTCCATCTCGGGGATGATCATCAACCGCAGTATCGGCGGCCGCAGCTATGAAACTTCCAAAGCGGCGGTGATCCAACTCACCCGCGCCGCGGCGGCCGATTGGGCTCCCCACCGTGTGACCGTGAATGCGATTTGTCCCGGCGGCTTTTTGACGGCCCCCAATGTCCGCTGGTCGCAGGAACATCCGGAAGTGATCGAACAGTTTCGCGAGCAGATTCCGATGGGCGATCTGGGACCGCCGGAAGATCTCGGACCGATGGCGGTCTATCTCGCCAGTGATGCGGCGCGGTATGTCACCGGGGCCGCGTTTGTGATCGATGGCGGTTATACCGTGTGGTAAGGTGTGGTCGAATTCCTGTGAGACCGTGATGCGCACACGATTTTTCCGAACGCTTTCCGCCACGCATTCCCGCCGCGGTAGTTTTGCCGATGTCGCCGTCGTCGGGGCGTGCGTGCTGTGCATTCTCGCGCTGATCCCCGCGGCCGTGATGCAGTCCCGTGAAGCATCGCGCGAACAAAGACGGTCGCAATCCCTGCATCAAATGGGAATGGGAATGCAAAGCTACCATCAAACCTGGAACGCGTTTCCCGCAGGGGGAGTGCGTGCGCCGCGGCCGCGGTGAGTTAATGAAGAGACCCAGGCATCGGAATGCCTGGGCTTCTGAAGACATCGATCACACGTTGAGAGTTACTTGAGACGCGGGACGGGCATCAACTGCGGTTGCGGATCGAAAATCCAGGTCTGCGTGCTGCCCGAGGGATTGTTGCGGTTCGGCGGGATTTGGGTCGTTAACGTTTCCGCCACCACCACGTTCCGCTTCGTTACCGGGTCTTCTTTTTGCTTCGCGCAGAAGTGCGGCATTAACTGGCGGATTTTGGCGTCGGTTTCCGTATCGAACCCACCCACGGTGACGAACGACTGGTAACGGTCGTGATAGACGTAAGCTTCGTAACCCTTTTCACGCAGCGTTTTCGTCAATTGTTCGGCGTCTTCGCCGGCGCGATTGAGGTTGTACGCGGAACGGTCTTTGTTCGAGTTCTCGATCATCTGCGTGAACTTGTCTTCATCGCCGGCATACTTGCTGCCACCGATGGGGGTGACTTTCTTGCCGCTGAAGGTCGCTACCACCAGCGTGAATTTCCGCTTGTTTGTCAGCAAGGAATTGACCGACGGATTCAATCGCAATGTATCCGGATCGGCTTTGCCATGGGCCAGATCCTCTGCCTTAACCATCGGGTTGACCGTCAGAAACGCACCGGAAAGCGGCCCCTTGCGACCGGGCGTCTGGCGATAAATCGCGCCCGACTTTTCATCTTTCATAAACTTCGGATGATAGGCTTTGAGATACTTCAGCGTCTTCTGTGCGACATCATCATCCACCGCCGGGTAGTTGCCGGCGATCACCGAAACCATGTCGCGCTGGGCAGCATAAATGCGGTCATCGTGCCGCTCTTGCCGATCGACCGTCGAGATGTGCTCAATGACGGCCCCTTGAGCATAGACATAAGCCGGGATGCCTTTTTCACGCAATTCATAGACCAGTTCGGCGGCGGCTTCTTCGGCCGACAGACCTTTTTCACGGCGGTCTTCCGGCACATTGCGGAAGCTGGCGACCATGATCATCCACGGACCGTGTTGCTTCGACAGCGTATAGGTCTTGCCGCGAACGGCTTCAATGGCTGAAACCGGAGCGCCGACCAATCCCGAGGACACGGCCAGGACGACGAACAGTCCGCGAATTGCGCGCACGGCAGACTCCCTTCCGACAGCGAACAGCGGGATCGGCCGCGAGAATCCATTTCCCACGACGAGGCGACCGTCGGCAGACCGCTCCGCCAACTTGAGCCCATTTTTCCCGAATCGGCGGAAACTTAGCAGTTGGCCGAAATCGTGTCTAGAGGCCATTCCGCCCCGCGTTTCAACCCGCGCGAATGCGGTCCCTTCTCCCCCGTCTGCGGGGGAGAAGGGGTCCGAAGGACGGATGAGGGGGCTGAACGCTTCATCAGGCCCCTCACCCTAACCCTCTCCCCCGCGGACGGGGGAGAGGGAATCGAGAGGCCATTCTGCCCCGAGAGCTTCCCGCTGTAACTGCGTCAAACGGGCAATCCCCTGCTCGGCAAGAGCCAGTTGGGCGTCGAGGAGCTTACGAGGGAACGGTGCCCCTTCCGCGGTTCCCTGCACTTCGACGAACCCGCCGGTGCCGGTCATCACAACGTTCAAATCGACTTCCGCGGAACTGTCTTCGATGTAATCGAGATCGAGCACCGGGATACCGTTCACGATCCCGGCACTGATCGCGGCAATGCTGCGGGCGATGACTGGACGACCGGGCGTGAGCTGGTCCTTCAACGTCGCAATGGCGTCGCACAAGGCGATGAACCCGCCGGTGATGCTGGCGGTGCGCGTGCCGCCGTCGGCTTCGAGGACATCGCAATCGATGGTGATGGTGCGCGGTCCCAGCACGACGAGATCGACGGCTTGGCGCAAACTGCGACCGATGAGGCGTTGAATCTCTGATGACCGGCCGTCGAGTTTTTCGCGTTCCCGGCGTTTGCGCGGCGAGGTGCTGCCGGGCAGCATCGAATACTCGGCGGTCAACCACCCAGTCGCTTTCGCGGGATCAGCGGCGGCTTTCCACGGCGGCAACGTCGTGTCGATGCTTGCCGTGCAGAGAACCGTGGTGCGACCGGCTTGAATGAGCACGCTACCCGGTGCGGCACCGATATACCGCCGCGTGATTTTGATCGGACGAAGTTCATCGGGTTGTCGGCCGTCGTGTCGCATGGATGTCGCTTCTAACCAGCCCGCAGCGCGAGCAAGGGAGTGTCGTCTTCTGTATTCGTGTGCCACTGGCTCTGCCAGTGTCTTCGTATTCGTACCGGGTGATCGTAGAAGGAAGACACTGGCAGAGCCAGTGGCACACATTGCTTGTAGAGATCGTGGAAATGGAGGATGCCCTTGCTCGCGCTACGGGCTGGTAATGGCTCTCAATCCACCGGCACATCGAGCACCCAGGTCAACAAACCCTTGGCGAGGTGCATGCGGTTTTCCGCTTGCTGGAAGACGATGCTTTGCGGACCGTCGACCACGCCGTCCGTCACTTCCTGTCCCCGTTTGGCGGGCAGACAGTGCATGAACCGGGCCGTCGGCGGGGCGAGCTTCATCAACGCTTCATTCACCTGAAACGGTTGAAACACCACGCGGCGGTGGTTCGCTTCCGCTTCCTGCCCCATGCTGGTCCACACGTCGGTGTAGACGATCGAGGCATCGGCCAGTGAGGAAGCAAAGTCGGACGACTGTTCGATGACGGTCGACGGAATCCGCTTTTTGAGATCGCGCAGAAAACCTTCCGGCAACCGGTAATCGGGCGGTGCGCAGATCGTCATCGCCACGCCCATCACCGCGCACGCCGACGCAATCGACGTGGCCACGTTGTTGCCGTCACCCACGAAAACAAACTTCTTCCCGGTCAGATCGCCGAAGACTTCCTGCATCGTAAACAGATCGGTCAACGCCTGGCACGGATGACGATCATCGGACAAGCCATTGATGATGGATGTCCCCGAGTGCTTGATGAATTCGTCAATCAGTTTCTGCGAAAACGTGCGCAGCACAATCGCATCGCTGTAACTGCCGAGGACGCGGGCCACGTCCTGCACGGCTTCGCGACCACCGAATCCGGCCTCGGAGGAGTTGAGGAACAGGCTGCTGCCGCCGAGCTGCATCATGGCGGCTTCAAAACTCACGCGAGTCCGCAAGGACGGTTTCTCGAAGACCTGTGTGAGGACGCGCCGCGCCAGCAAGGGCGGACGTTCCCCCCGGGCCACTCCCGCTTTGAGGACGCTCGATCTTCGGAAAATCTCGTCGATATCGGCCCGGGGTAACCCGGACACCGAGTTCAAATGCCGCATGTTCAATTCCCGGAAGTTTTCGCGACCGAACCATTCGTTGTCGCCGCACTTCCCCTTCGCAACTTGGGTTGAGAATCCCTCCCAACCGGAAACCAGAAGCCCGACTCGCAAAGGAGTCGGGCTTGCAGAAATCGCTTGGCCCCATGCCCGACCGTCAGGCGGTGACGGACATCTCCCGCAACACATCCGCAATGACTTCGAAGCCTTCGTCGACTTCCTCAGCCGTAATCGTAATCGGTGGCAGTAACCGGACAACAGTGTCGTGCGTCGCATTAATGAGCACGCCGCGCTCCATGCACTTCGCCACCGCCGGAACCGCCGAGATCGAGAGATCCACCCCGATCATCACGCCCCGGACCCGCAAGTCGCGAATGATGGGGAGTTCTTCTTTCAAGGCCGTGAAATGCTGCCGATACCGTTCGGACATTTTCCGGCAGTTATCCAGCAGATTTTCGTCTTCAATCATTTTCACCGCAGCCAGACCGGCGGCCATCGCCAGCGGGTTGCCTCCGAACGTGCTGGCGTGCGTGCCGGGCTTCAAACTCGGAGCAATGTGGTCCTTGCAGATCATGGCTCCACACGCGACTCCAGCGGCGAGGCCTTTCGCCATCGTGAAGATATCGGGCTGCACGCCGAAGGATTGATATCCGAACCAATGCCCCAACCGGCCCATACACGTCTGGACTTCATCGAAAATGAGCAGGATGCCGCGTTCATCGCAGAGCGAGCGCAGCCCCTTCAGATAGCTTTCATCCGGGATATTGACGCCCCCTTCGCCCTGCACGGGTTCGAGCATGATCGCGCACGTTTCGTCATCGACGAGTTGTTTCACGGCCTCGAGATCGTTGTACGGCGCATACCGGAAGCCGGGGAGCATCGGCCCGACCCCTTCGTGGTACTTCGGTTGCGCGGTCGCCGTCAGCGATCCGTACGTCCGACCGTGAAAGCCGTTCTCGAACGTGATGATGCGATATTTTTTCGGTCCGGCGTGCAGCCGCGCGATTTTGATCGCCGCTTCGTTGGCTTCGGCACCGCTATTGGAAAAGAAGACCTTGCCGAAGCTGCGCGTGCAGAGGGCTTCGGCGAAATCGCCCTGCGCTTCGGTGTACCACGTGTTCGGCAAATGAATCAGGTTGGTGACCTGTTCCTGAATCGCGCGCACCACCGGCGGCGGACAATGACCGAGAATGTTGCACCCCCAGCCGGGGAACAGGTCGAGATAGCGCTTGCCCTCGGCGTCCCAGACAGCCGTGCCTTCGCCGCGCGTGATGCAGACCGGATACCGCCGGTAATTCTGGATCACGTACTTGTTGAACTTCTCGATGACGGAAGCACTGCTGATGGTGTCGATGGCAGACATGAAGAATTCCTTGGCTGAGAGCTAAGGGCTAAAAGCGGAGAGACAGAAAGGGAAAATTCCGTGCAAAGTGAAAAGTGACCAATGCAAAGTGCAACATGGAAAACAAGGCGATCAGCGATACTAACGGCGTATTTCTGAGCGTCTCTTCCACTTTGCACTTTTCACTTTGCATTCTTCATTTTGCACTCGCATTCTCATCTCCGTCCCTTAGCCCTTAGCCATCAACCCTTAGCCCTTCTACAGTACAATTTCCGTGCCGATACCGGCGTCTGAGTACACTTCCAACAGGACCGAATGCGGAATGCGGGCGTCGATGATGTGGACCTTCTTCACGCCGGCGTGCAAGGCGTCGAGAGCGGCTTCCACCTTCGGAACCATGCCCGCGTCGATGATGCCTTCGGCGATCAGTTCCCGGCACCGCGCCGCATTGAGATGCGATTGCAGCGTCGACGGATCTTTGCGATCGAGATAAATGCCGGGCACATCGCTGAGGAATACCAGTTTTTCGGCTTGAATATCGCGGGCTACCGCGGCGGCGGCAGTATCGGCGTTGACGTTCAACTTGCCGCCATGTTCATCGAGAGCGACGGACGGCAGCACGGGAATTTTTCCGTCGCGGCACGTCATCAACAGCAAATCGCGGTCGATCCCGGTGACCTCACCGACACGCCCCAAATCAATCGGTTCGCCGTTTTCGCCCGGCAATGTGAGTCGTGTGCCTTGCAGACAGTTCGTGGTCAGATAACTCAGCCCAACCGCGTCACCCCCTTGGCGTTCGATCTCGTTGACGAGCGAACCGCAGATGTCGCCGGCGAGGACTTTCGCCACGATTTCCAGCGTCGCGTCATCGGTATAGCGTCGGCCCTGCACCCATTTCGCCTGGATTCCGGCGGTCGCCATCGCGGCATTAATCGCTTTGCCGCCGCCGTGGACCAGAATCGGTCGCATGCCGACGGCTTCCATGAAGATCACATCGGTGAGGAGGTGCCGCACCGCCGCGGTTTCTTCCATCGTGCTGCCGCCGAGTTTGATCACGACGTGCTTGTCGCGGAACTGGCGAATCCAGTTCAACGCTTCCAGGAGCACATCGGCCTTGCGGACGGCTTCATCAAAATTCGACATGACAGCGACAGGTCTCAGGGTCTGCAAAAGCGGGAAACCGTCAGCATAACCGGCCGGTAGTGGGGCCGTCAAATCGACATCAAACCGGGAAATGGTAAAGACTTCCGGTAAAAGCGGGAATGCGGGGTGGCTGAAGTTCCAAATTCCAAAATCCAAGTTCCAAACAAGTTTCAATGGGCAAATTCCATACGAAGAGAACCGCATCGCGATCTTTACATTCTCGATCTGGGCAACTCGCGATGACTTCCCTAATCTTCGTTTGGAATTTGGAACTTTCCTCTTGTTTGGAACTTGGACTTTGGAATTTGGAACTTCGATCCTCTCACCGCTTGACTCATCCCTCGCGACAATCGACGCTGTAAGCCGGTTGTCTTTTCTCACTGCACCGGAACCGGCCCTTGGAACCGCATCCGTTTCGACTGCTGCGTAACCTTGGCCGGTCGCGGGAAATCGGCGCGGTGTTATTGAATCACGGGTTCGGTGACGTCGTCGACCGCGTCGGATTGCGGAATTTCTGGCAGCGCTGGAGTCGCTGGCTGACGTTTCGGCCTGCTTTGCCGCCAACCCCGTCACTGACGGCGTTTGCGCGGGTGCGATTGTCGCTGGAAGCGCTTGGACCGACATTCATCAAATTCGGTCAGGTGATGAGCACCCGCCCGGATTTGATCCCTGCGGCGATGATCGTCGAATTGAAAATCTTACAGGAACAGGTGCCCCCGTTTTCCTCCGCGGAGGCGATTGCCCAGGTCGAACACGAACTTGGCCGTCCGGTCTCCGCGCTATTTGCGACGTTCGACCGCAAGCCCCTTGCCGCCGGGTCGCTGGCGCAAGTCCATCGGGCGACTCATCTCGATGGGACGCCGCTCGCGGTCAAAATCCGGCGTCCGTCCGCGGTGCGAGATATTGAACGCGATCTGTCGTTGATGACGGAATTGGCGGTCCTGCTGGAACGGCATGTCCCCGAGTCGCGCGTGTTTGATCCGACAGGGCTGGTGGTCCACTTCGGACGGTCGATCCGCCGGGAACTGAACTTCGCGCGGGAAGGCCGCACGATGCAGGAGTTCGCACGGTACTTTCGCAGCGACCCCACACTCTATGTGCCGCGCGTGTGGGACGATTTGACAACCGAAGGCGTCCTCACGATGGAGTACGTCGAAGGTTTGCGCGTCGATGATACGGCGGACCTTTCGCGCTGGCCGTGCAGCCCGGCGGATATCGCCGTCCGTGGTGCCCGGCTCTTCATGAAACAGGCGTTCGAATACGGCGTCTTCCATGGTGACCCGCATCCCGGCAACCTGCGGATTCGTCCCGATGGGGCCATCTGCCTGCTCGATTACGGCATGATCGGGATGCTGGATGAGGCCATGCGGGAGATGCTGGTCGACTTGTTCGTGGCGATTGCCCAACAGGATGCCGACAGCGCGGTCGATGTTGTGCTGGTCCTGGGACAACCGTACCGCGAAGTCGATCGTCCCCTGTTGCAGATCGATATGCGCGACTTCGTGGCGAACTACTACGGCATCGAACTGGAACGCCTGAACGTCGGCAACATGCTCGGCGACTTCGTAACAATTCTCACGCAGCACGGGATTCGTTGTCCGGGCAGTCTCACGTTGTTGATTCGTGCCCTCGTCACACTGGAAGGGATTGGCCGACGGTTGGACCCCGAGTTCAATCTCGCGGGACATCTCCAACCGTATGTCGAAAAGCTGGTCAAAGATCGTTACCAACCGGGACGCATGGCCGATCGGTTGCTCGATCGATCGAAGCGGGTGTGGCATGCGCTGGAAGCGATGCCGGGCCATGTCAGCAGCACACTGGAAAAATTGAGCAAAGACGAGCTGCGCATGCAGTTGGAACATCGCGGGCTCGATCGCTTCACACTGGAAATTGAACGGGCCAGCAACCGGCTGGCGGTCGGTCTGGTGATGTCGGCGATTATCGTGGCGTCGGCACTGCTCATGCGGCAGGGAACACAATCGCTGTGGCTCACACTGCCGCTGTTCCTGATTTCCAGTTTGCTCGGAATCTGGCTGATTTACGGCATTTTCCGCAGCGGACGGTTGTGAGGTGGCTCAGGGCTCAGGGCTCAGGGCTCAGGGCTCAGGGCTCAGGGGCGGATCAAGACATGATCATGCTGCGGCGCTCGCGGTTTCACACCCCGCATTGAACGCTTCACGGTATCGACAACCACGCGGCAGAATCAGTGCGAGGCGCGAAACCGCAAGCGGGAGATCGCGCTGCTCCCGTCCCATTCAACTCGTCACAATCGTTCTTACCTGCACCGCCGCGCAATACCGCCCGGATCGTCGAGTCCGCCATCGCGGTCGCGACAACCTCCTGCTCAACCGTGACGTAGGTTTGCGCAAGCCTACCGGTCCGTTGCCCCTTTGAATCAGCAACACGCGTTCCTGACCGGTGCGCAAAACGTCCGTACGGTGCGACATGAGCAACCCCCTCATCGCAGTGCTCGCGTTTCTGTTGTTTCAACTGACAACAGCCACGCTCTTTTTGCGCCCGGCGGAATTGTTCGAATGGCTGGAAGATGTCCCCCTGTACGAGGGACTGATTCTTTCCACGTTCGCCCTCGCGGTGACGTCGCTGGAACCGCATTTTCACAAGCGATCGATGTATCGCCAGCCGATCACCTTGTGTGTGGTGGGCATGCTGGTCGCCATCATTCTTTCTCACCTGACGCACTTCTACTTCGGCGGCATCTACGACGGCAGCTCGGAATTCCTGAAAACGATGCTGTATTACGGGTTGGCGATTACCACCGTCAATTCGCCCAGCCGCTTACGCTGGTTTCTGGCCAATCTCGGCATCAGCACCGGGCTGATGGTGACGTTGTGTCTGCTCGACTATTGGGAAATCATCGATGTCGAATTCATCGTCCATTTACAAGACTTGGACGGTCACGACGATGAAGGCGATCCCATCTGGTTCTCGCGCATGCGAGGGACTGGCATCTTCAGAGACCCGAACGATCTCGCGATGATCATCGTCGCCGGGGGGTGTCTCTGCCTGTATTTCCTGACGGATAAAAGCCTCGGTGTTTGGCGGTTTCTCTGGTCGGCGCCCATTTTCGTCTTTGCCGCCGCGATTCTGGAAACAAAGTCGCGCGGCGGATTGCTGGCCGGTGCCGCGGCGGTCATGGCGATGGCGTCGTTGCGGTACGGAACCAAGGTCGCGACGGTCCTTGCCGTACTCGGGGTCTGCACGCTGCCGATTGTGGCCGGCCGCAGCGCCAATATTGAAATCGGCGAAGGGAGCACCAGCGAAGAACGGATCATGATGTGGCGGGAAGGCTTCGATGCCATCAAGTCGCCGGAAATTTTGTTCGGTATCGGACAGCACAATTACGCCGATCTCGCGGGACTGGTCGCCCACAATTCGTTTGTCCACACGTATGTGGAACTCGGCGTCTTCGGCGGCACGATTTTCTTCGGCTGCTTCTTCCTCGCCGCGGTGCAGCACTATCGGATGGGGCGCTTGCCGGAACCGGTCTGTCATGACGAATTGGTCCGGATGCGACCGTACATCGCCGGGCTCTTAGCCGGGTGGTGCATGTCGATGTTTTCGCTCAGCCGTTGCTACGTGGTGCCAACGTTTCTCGTCCTCGGCGTGCAGGCGGCGTATTTCAATCTCGTGTGGATTCATACGCCCTCGGGGCGACCGTTGGCCTTGTGGGATCGGTTCCTGATGGCCCGCCTCGTGGGAGCCAGCGCATGCACCTTCATTGGGCTGTATGTCTTCACCATGATCTTTACCTGACCGTCTTGGAATGTGACGCGACGTTCCAATTCCAGCCGATTTGCGAGTGACTGCCGTGACGATGTTGATGCCTTCCCCCTTGTTGACGACGACCGCGGAGACCGGCGACACATGTCGTCAACTTCCGTTGCGGTGGGAAGTGCGCGGTCGCGATCAGCGGCACGAAGTTCTTTCGTTGTGGCGAACCCTCGAGAAATCGCTCGGTTCCATCGCGGTGACCTGCACCGCGGCATGGACCGAGAGCTGGCTCAATCACTTCGGGGATCAGGTCGCGCACCAATTTGGTCTCGTCTGGCGCGGTAATCAACTCCGTTCGGTCTTCCTGTTATCGCAGGACGTAACGGATCGGCAGTCCCTCATCCCGCTCACCACCTGGCACGTGGGGACCGCAGGCGAACCGGACCGCGACTCGGTCTGCGTGGAATACAACGACTGGCTCTGTTTTCCCGAAGACCGGGACGCGGTTCTCAATTTGATGATCACCGCGCAAGCGCTCGGCCTGGGGGGCGATCGTCTCGTGCTCGATGGTTTCGCCTCGGTCGATTTGCCGGACAACGTCACCCGCGAACGGGGATGGCAACTGACCCGCAAGGTTGCGAACTACTGCGATCTTCGCACGGTGCGTGAAAGCGGTGCTGAACTCATCACTGCGTTCGGCGACTCCACGCGGAAAGGGATTCGTCAGAACCTGCGCCATTGCGGCCCGGTCGAAGTCGAATGGACCGAGACCCCGGCTGCCGCGCACTCCGTGTTTGATGAACTCATTACGTTGCATCAGGAACGCTGGATCGCGGAGGGGCAACCGGGGTGTTATGCCAGCCCGCGGTTCACGGCGTTTCACCGGGAATTGATCGAGCGTCTGGTCCCCGCGGGATTGATGACCATCGTGCGCGTCAAAGCCAACGGCGTCACCATGGGGTGCTCGCAGGTGTTGCTCGATCGCGGCCGGGCGCTGGTTTATCAGGGGGGGCGGATTGCCAACTCGGGCAAGAAGAGCCCCGGTCTGATCACCGATTATCTCTGCATGCTCGAATGCCTGAATCGGGGTTATGACGCCTACGATTTCATGGCCGGCGATTCCATTCACAAGCGGCGGCTGTCGACGCATACCGTCCCGCTCGTCTGGGCGGAATACCGCTGGCCCGGTTGGCGGCTCCCGTTGTATGACGCGCTGCGATCCTGCAAACAGACGGCGAAGCGATGGCTGAACCGGTCGCCGCAGACCGATATGAATTCTCCTCCAGCGAAGGTGTCTTAACGCCATGACGACCCTGGTCTGCGCACCGCATCCCCCCCTACGGTCCGACGTTTCGGTCGCGACACGACCGCTGAAGGTGTGTCATGTCAGCCTGACGTTGAAGACGGGCGGACTCGAACGCATCCTTGCCGATTTAGCATGCCACCACACATCGGAGCGCTGTGAACCGACGTTTCTCGCCTTGCGGGAAATCGGCCGCTTTGCCGACGAAATTCGCGATTGCGGACGCACGGTCGCCTTGCTGCAAAACCAGAGTCGCTTCGGCGGTTTACGCGAGATGGCCCAGTTCTTCCGCGACAATCGCTTCGATGTCGTCCACACGCACAACACTTATCCGCATTTGTATGCCACCCTCGCGGCACGCTGGGCGGGAGTGCCGGTGGTCGTGCAAACCCGTCACGGTCAACGCGCCGGTCACGGCTGGAAGTCGAGCCTGCAATACCGCTGGGCCGCGAAGGGAGTGGACCGCATCATTGCCGTCTCGGACGACGCCGCAGGCTTGTGCGTGTCTGCCGACAAAATCCCGGCGAAGAAGGTCACCCGCATCTGGAACGGCATCGATCTCAGCCAGTTTCGCTATACCGGCCCGCGCGACGAACTGGTCGCGATTGCCGTCGCACGGCTCTCGGCGGAGAAAGATTTCCCCACGTTGCTGCGGGCGATGGCCCTCGTGTTGCCGCGCGTGCCGGGACTGAAGTTGAAGCTGGTCGGCGATGGTCCGGAACGCGCCGCATTGGAAGCCCTCACGACGGAATTGAACCTTCGCCACAACGTTGAGTTTCTCGGCGAACGGCGGGATGTTCCCGAGTTGCTGACGCAAGCCGGGTTCTTCATCACGTCCTCGCTCACCGAGGGGATCTCGCTGACCTTGCTCGAAGCGATGGCCGTCGGTTTGCCGGTGGTAGCGACGAAAGTGGGCGGCAACCCGGAGATTGTCGTCCAGGGCGAAACCGGGTGGCTGGCACCGGCGGCCAATCCGAAAGCCCTGGCCGATGCCATCGTCCGCATGTGTGATGAACAGGGCTTGTGGCCAACCTATGGCCGCGCCGGCTGCGATCGCGTCGCCGAACACTTCGATATTCGTCGCATGGCTGCGGACTACGAGGATTTGTATCAGTCCTTGTTTGACGCGAAACGACGCTGAAAGGACGGGCTTCTGATGTACGGCTCACTTTATCGACACGTGTTGCTCCCGTTCTTCGACCGCGTGGTGAAAGGACGGAAGACGCTGGATTATTGGCAGCAAGCGGAACAATCGCAGTGGTGGCCGCGGGAAAAGCACGCCGTCACGCAACTGGTGAACTTACAGCGGCTTCTGCGACACGCGGAAACGACCTGCCCCTATTACAAAAAAACGTGGGCCGAGCACGGCCTGTCCACGGAGCGATTGCAATCGCTGACCGACTTTGAAGCGTGGCCGCTGATCACCCGCGACACCATTCGGCGTCATCGTCTCGCCATGCGCACCACGGTGCCCATGACGCGCATGACCAAAGCGACCGGTGGTTCCAGCGGCGAGCCCTTGCAATTTGATCTCAGTGCCGACAGCAACGATCGCCGCACGGCCATGATGTATCGCGGTTACGGCTGGGCGGGCGGTGCTCCCGGCAGCAAGCAACTCTATGTGTGGGGCGGCGCGCTCGGCAATGTCCCCACCTGGAAGAAATGGAAGACGTCGCTGCATCACCGTTTCGATCGCCACGCCGTCATCAGTTGCTTTGAATTCACGCCGGAGAAAATGCGGGAACACGTCGCCAAGTGGAACCGTTACCGTCCGGAAGTCATCGTCGCCTATACCAATCCGCTGTATGAATTCGCGAAGTATCTCCAGCGGGAGAATCTGACGGTGACGTCCCCGCAGTCGATCATTGTCGGCGCGGAAAAACTGCACGATTTTCAGCGGGAAACCATGCAATCCGTCTTTCAGGCCCCCGTCTTTGAAACGTACGGTTCGCGCGAGTTCATGCTGATTGGTGCCGAGTGTCCGGAACATCGCGGGTTGCATTTGAGTCAGGAAAATCTCTACGTCGAAATTCTCGATGATGACGGCCGGCCGACACCCACGGGGGAAGAAGGCAACGTTGTCATCACCGATCTGTTCAACGACAGCATGCCGTTTATCCGTTACGTCAACGGTGACCGGGCCGTGGCGGGGTTCGAGCAATGTCCGTGCGGTCGTGGTCTGCCGTTGTTGAAGAAAGTCGTGGGACGGCAACTCGACACGTTGGAGACGCCAGACGGTCGCAAGATCCCCGGCGAGTTTTTCCCGCACCTGCTGAAAGAGTTCCCCTGCATTCGCCGCTTCCAAGTGGTGCAGGAAGCGGTGGAGTGCATCACGCTGAAACTCGTCGTCGACGGCGGCTTCACACTGGCCGACCGCGAAACGTTATTGCGGGAAGTCCATTCCTGCACGGGCCCAGTCGTCAACATTCAGTTGCAACTGGTGGACGACATCCCGTTGACCGGCGCGGGCAAACACCGGGTCGTGGTCCATGCGATGTAGCCGTCGCTCACGTCATGGTTCGCACCGGCATTGTTCGTATCGATTGGAATCATTGTTCATGTCTTTCACTGCTGATCTCACACCGCCGGCGACTAGTCCCGCAGCATCTGCAATGATGACCTGCCGTGTGGCACCGCTGGATGCCGCGTGGCACGACCATCTCTCGCAACCGTATTGGGAGTGGCGACAGTTGTACGGTCGCGCTGTCGTTGCGGCTCCGATGCAACACCCCGACCACGTTCTGGGGGAAGCCCGTCATGCACCACACTTGAAATTGCAGCCGGTGGTGATTTTCGCAGAGCGTAACGGCCAATGTGTTGGTGCGGCGCCGTTGATTCCCAAAGTTTGCCAGACGCGCCGCGTCGGCAGCATTGGGGTGAATCAACGTGTGCCGGGACTGCGACTGGCAGGCAACGATTTCCTCGTTGCCGACGCCGATCCGGCGGTAACGGCCGCTCTGTTTGATGCCGCGTTGCAGCATGTCGTGCAAGCCGGTGCCGCATTTCTGCTGATCGAAGATCTCGACGATCAAACCGTGCTGGCTCAGTCGGTGACCGAAAAGACTCCGAAAACTTGGCTGCCATTCCGCCATGCGGGAATTCAGCCGCGCCGCCGGATTCAACTGCCATCCACCGCGGCCGAGTATTGGAATCGGTTCTCGACCAAAACGCGGAGCACGTTCCGCCGGAAATTAAAGAAGTTCGGCGAGACCCGTTTGGAACGGATTACCGATGTCGCGGATGTCCCGCGGTTCCTCGAAATCGCCCATCAGATTTCGCTGCAAACGTGGCAGACCCGACAACTTGGCCTGCGCGTCCGCAACAACGCGGAAGAACTGGAACTGCTGTCGATCCTCGCCCGTGAGGGTTTGCTGCGCAGCTATCTCTGGTTCAGTAACGGGGAACCCGTCGCGTTCCTGATCGGTAATCAGGACAAAGGCGGCTTCCATTATGAAGAGGTGGGATACGCCACGCCGTTCGCGAAGCACTCGCCCGGACAAATGATGCTCATCCAGGTGATGGACGATTTGTTTGCGAAAGATCGCCCCGAATGGTTCGACTTCGGCGGCGGCGATGCGGATTACAAGCAGATGTTCGCCAGTCACGAAAGCCGCAGTGGCACGCTGTGGCTGTGGCCGCCAACGTTGTCGAATCTGGCCACCGTGAATTACGTGCGCGGGTGTCGCCGGGTTCGACAGACGGCTCGTCGAGCCGTGGTCACATTGGGGATGGCGAGCCGCGCCCGTCAATGGGTGCGGTATGGCTGGAATCGCTTGACAAACACCAAGTCGTCAACGGCTGTCGCCTCGACACCGAATGACAGCGAATAAAGGAACAGGACCATGCGGATTCTGTTCTGCTCGTATGCCTATCCCAACCCGTGGCAACCGGGATTGGGGACCTTCAACCGTACGATGCTCGCCGGTCTCGCGCAGCAGCATGACGTCCGCGTGATTGCTCCGGTGTCGTTCACCGAACGCTGGCGCACAGCGGGCATCTCGGGTTTTCAAGCCTTGCCGAATGTCCCGGCGACATACCCCACGTACTTCTATCCGCCGAAGTTCGGTCGATCGCAGTACGACAAATTCCTGTGGTGGTCGATTCGCCACACGGTGCGTGCCTGCGTGCGCGATTTCGTGCCGGATGTGGTGTTGAGTTACTGGGCGCATCCCGATGGTGCGGTTGCCGTGCGTGCCGCGCACGAAGCGGGCATTCCGGCGGTGGTGATGGTCGGCGGCAGCGACGTGCTACTGCTCGCGCGGTCAGGATCGCGCCGCAAAGCGATTCTGAAAGCCCTTTCCGCCGCGGATGCTATCGTGGCGGTCAGTCACGATCTGGCGGACACGATGATCGGCGATGGCTTGCCGTCCGAAAAGATTTCCGTGATCGGCCGCGGCGTCGATGCGAATGGATTTCATCCCGGTGACCGAGCGGCGGCCCGTCAGCAATTGGGGCTTCCGCTGGACCGTCCGGTGATTGTCGGGGCCGGACGGTTGGTCGCCGTGAAGGACTGGATCACCTGGTTGGAAGCGTGCGGTGAACTTGTCTCGCGCGGCGTGAATCCTGCGAGCTATGTTTGCGGTGCGGGGCCGTTGCAAGCGGAACTGCAGGATTGGATCACTCGCAACGGATTGAACAATTTTATCGAATTGCGCGGCTCGCAAACCCCGCAGGAACTGGCGACGTGGTATCGCGCTGCGGACGTCACCCTGCTGACAAGCATTTCCGAAGGCATTCCCAACGTGTTGCTGGAATCGATGGCGTGTGGCGGATCATTCGTGGCGACCGCAGTCGGGGGCATTCCCGAAATTGCCGACCCGGTTTGCGACCGACTGGTTCCCACGAAGAACCCGGCGGCGATTGCCGAGGCCGTGATCGATCGTCTCCAACACACACCGCCGACCGGTTATCAACGCCGCTTTGAACCGAACTCGCAAGCGACAACCACACAACGGCTGACGGAAGTGCTTTCGACGGTCGTGAAATTGAACGAGCCATCGTCGACGGGAAGCTCATCAGAAATGGGGCATCGTCGTTCTGCCGCCGCAAGTCACCACTCACACTGACAACCACCGTCAAACTCCAGCCGGGTTCCGAACCGAGACAATCATGGGACTGCTGCGACAATTCGTGAAGCACGCGATGACCGCCTGCCTGCCGGCGGAACGGTGGCTCACGCGCGGCCGCACGCCTCAGGACGGTCCGTTGCCTGCGATTTCGTTAACCTTCGATGATGGCCCGCACCCCGAACACACGCCGCGCGTGCTCGAAGAATTGAGCCGTTGGAATCTCACGGCCACGTTTTTCGTCATCGGCCAGCAAGCCGCCGCGTATCCGCAACTCGTCGAACAGATCGTGCAGGCGGGACACACCGTCGCGAATCATACGTGGACCCATTCCGAACCGTCGCGCACCTCGGCCGTCACGTTTGCACAAGAAGTTCATCAAACCGCGGTGCTGCTGGAAACCTTGACGAGTGTGACCCCGCGCTTCGTGCGACCACCGAAGGGCGAGCTGACGTTTTCCAAAACGTTGGGATTGTGGGGGGCGGGTTATACCGTGGCGTTGTGGAACGTCGATCCGCGCGATTATCGGCTGGAAACTGCCGAACAGGTCCGCACGGTGAGCGAACAAACCCGCTGGCAACATGGGGACATCGTGCTGCTGCACGACAACCGTCCGGGTGCCGCGCAGTTGCTGTCGGCGTGGGGTGAAGCCGGCCGATGGTCGCAATGCCATTCGGTTCCCCTGACCACCTGGCTGCATCCGCGGACAAGTGCGATCCCGAACCGCGATACCGCCCATCCCGCTGAACGGCATTCGCTGCCAGAGGGGAGGGCCGTCAACGGTTCGCCCACAACCATGCCAGCTCTTGAGTCCGTGTCTTGATCATTTTGACTAAAGCCCCTTTTCATGTCGACCGCCACGTTGTTACCGCCACCGAAAGTCATCCCGCGCAGCCGGCCGCGTCGTCGGTTGTTGCTGGTGGCGTATTGCTTCCCCCCGGTGGGTGGAGCGGGGGTGCAACGGCCGGTGAAGTGGGTGAAGTATCTCCATCGGCAGGGTTGGGACGTCACGGTGTTGACGCCGTCAAATCCATCCGTGCCGGTGATCGACCACAGCCTCGAACGCGAAATCCCGGTTGAAACGGCGTTTATTCGCCCGTCGACATGGGAACCGAGTTATCGGGCCAAGCATTCCCTGGCGCAGAGCGACAACGCCGCACGAAATTGGCTGGCTTGGCCGAAACGCATGGCGGGAGCGGTGGCCCGGTCGGTCGCCAAACTGGTGTTACAGCCCGATCCGCAGATTCTCTGGTATCACAATGCGGTCAACGCCGCCGAGGCACACCTGCGCGAAGTCCCGCACGACGCCATTCTGGCAACCGCGCCCCCCTACACGAATTTCCTCGTGGGGTCGGCACTGAAGAAACGGTTTTCGTTACCGCTCATTCTCGACTATCGCGACGAGTGGGACCTGAGCAGCCGTTACCTCGAAAACGCTCAGCGCGATGTTTGGTCATCCTTCGTGCAGGAACGGATGCAGCGTCACGTTTTGAATCGGGCCGATGCCATTGTCGCGACGACCCAGGCGAGTACCGATCGGTTAGCGGAACGGTTGCGGGCGCTGAAATCGTCGGCCTCGACAACCTGTATCTACAACGGTTTCGATGACGATGATTTCGACTCATCGGTTCACCGTCCGTCAGCGGCGGTTCCCGCAAAGGCCCCCGGCGTGTTCCGGCTGGTCTACACCGGGACGCTG
Source organism: Planctomycetaceae bacterium (assembly GCA_021732785.1). GTDB lineage: Bacteria > Planctomycetota > Planctomycetia > Planctomycetales > Planctomycetaceae > DSVQ01. The sequence continues at coordinate 98,734 of JAKFUG010000022.1, read as the reverse complement.
TGGAACCTGACGAGTGTTGCCCCGGTGGTGACGGCCATTGAAGAACTCCAACAGCGCTCACCGGAGTTGGTTCGCCAACTGGAATTCGTCTGCGTTGGCCGCAAGACTCCGGAACAGCAAGCAGTGCTGACACGACTGGGCGCAACCGGATGCCGGCTGGTCAATGTCGATTACTGCGATCATTCGACGGTGATCGCCTGGTTGCAATCGGCGGAGGCGTTGTGTTTGTTGCTTTCAGATGTCGCCGGTGCGGAACGTGTCGTCCCGGCGAAGTTGTTCGAGTACCTCGCGGTCCGCAAAGACCTGCTGGCCGTACTGCCTGCGGGGGAAGCCGCGGACTTGATCGAACGGTGTCATCCCGCGGGAGCCATTGCACCGTCCAACACCGCCGGCATCGCGAAATGGTTCGAGCAACGGCTCAGCGTCGGCGCGAACATGCCAATTGGTCATACCGGCGAAATTGTGGAATTCAGCCGGGAACGACAAACCGAGCGTTTGGTGGAACTGCTCGATCAACTCACACACCAACGACAGGAGCAATGAGATGGCCCTGTCGCTGCAAATCCTCTGTTGGACGAGCCTCGTCGCCCTGGTTTACATCTACGCGGGTTATCCGCTGCTGGTGTGGATGCTGGGGCGATGTTGCGGGCACGGCGTGCAGCGTCGCCCGTTCCACACGTCCATCACTGTCATACTGGCGATTCACAACGAAGCCGGGCAGATTCGACGCAAACTCGACAGTTTGTTGAGCATGGACGCGGCCGAGCAAATCGTGGAGATTCTGATTGGCTCCGATGGCTCCACGGATGATTCCGCGGCGGTCGTGGAGGCTTATCCCGATGCCCGCGCGAAGTGGATCCCGTTCGCCGAACGCCGCGGTAAGCCGTCGGTGATCAACGATCTGATGAAACACGCCCGGGGTGACATTGTGCTGCTCACCGATGTGCGGCAGGACTTCGCCCCGGACTTTCTCACGACGACGCTGCCGAATTTCGCGGACGCTACCGTTGGCGTGGTTTCCGGCGAACTGGTGCTGAAAGCCGACGCCTCGACCACGACTGCGGGGGAAGGGATCGGGCTCTATTGGCGCTATGAGAAATTCATTCGCCATGCTGAAAGCGGATTTCGAGGGGTTCCCGGCGCGACGGGAGCCTGCTATCTGATTCGCCGCGCGTTGTATCGCCCGATTGCCGCGACAACGATTCTCGATGACGTCGCGATTCCGCTGCAGATTGTCGCGCAAGGATACCGTTGCCTGTTCGAGCGCGGGGCGATTGCGTACGACCGCCCTTCAGCATCCACCGGCCAGGAAGCGATTCGCAAACGACGCACCATTGCCGGAGCGGTGCAATTGATGGTGTTGTATCCGCAATGGCTCTTGCCGTGGCGGAATCCGCTGTGGTTCGAATTCGTCTCGCACAAACTGGCCCGACTGGCGTCCCCCGCGTGCCTCGTGCTGGCGATCACTGCGAGTGTGTTGCTACGGCATCAACCGTTGTATGCCGTGTTGCTGATTGCCCAATGCGGTTGTTATGCCGCGGGATTGATTGGCTGGACTTTCCAGCGGGCCGGTGTCCGTTCGGCGTTGTTCGGCCCGTTTCTGATGTTTCTCACGCTCAATCTCACCACGGCTCAAGCGTTGTGGGATGCCTGCCGGTCGCGGTATCAGGTGACCTGGCGGAAGACCACCGCCTAAGCAAGAAAGCAGGACCGTGTTCGACAGCGTAATTCAGACGGCGCTCATCACCGGCGGCGTGCTCGGCACCGCGGCCACGGGAGTCATTGCGCGACATGCGTGGCGTTCGGTTCGCGCGCAGGGGTTAGACCGCTGGGCTGCCACCGCGCTCAAACAACAGTCGTGGTCGGCTCCGGTGAGCGTGCCGGACGAACCGCTGGATGTCTTTATCGCGATTTGCGATCACTACGAACCGGAGTGGGGAAACGCGAATCCCGATGACGCCATGGCGCGCGTGAACCAATGGCGACAGGAATATCCGCGGCTGTTCGGTTCCTGTGCCGATGTCGACGGCCGGCCACCACAACACACGTTTTTCTATCCGCAAGATCAATATCGACCGCAGTATCTCGACGGACTGCGTGATCTGGTCACCGCCGGGTTTGGCGATGTCGACGTGCATCTCCATCACGACAATGACACACCGGACGGGTTGCGCGAAAAGCTCGAAACGTTCCGCCGCGATTTGTATTACCAGCACGGCTTGTTGCGCGTTGATCCGACCTCGGGCCAAATCGTCTACGGTTTCATTCACGGCAATTGGGCGCTGAACAATTCCCGGCGCGATGGGCGCTGGTGCGGTGTCGATCACGAGATTCCGATCCTGCTCGAAACCGGTTGTTACGCCGACTTCACGTTTCCATCGGCCCCGAGCGACACGCAACCGCGCATCATCAATCGCATCTATCACGCTCAAGATTGTCCGGGGTGTCGGGCTTCGCACGAACGGGGCGTGATGGCGGAAGTCGGCAAGACACCCCCGCCGGACAGTTTGCTGATGATTCAGGGACCGCTGGCGTTCGATTTCGGTCGCCGTAAATGGGGCGTGGTGCCGAAGGTCGAGAACGGCGATTTGCTCGACAGTCATCCGCCGCAAATCCGCCGGTTACCGCTGTGGTTGCAGGCCGGTGTCACCGTGGTTGGCCAGCCGAACTGGCGGTTCGTGAAGTTACACACGCACGGCTGCAAGCCATCGAATCTCAAGATGTGGCTCAGTGACACGGTACAGCAATTCCACGCTGATCTGGCTCGCACGCATCGCGAACATCCGCAGTTTCGGTACCACTATGTGACGGCGTGGGAGATGGCCCAACTTGTGCGACAGGCCGAACAAGGCACCGACTCCGCGGGGTTGGATCGGGTCGCTTTGCGGCCGTCCGTCGCGCTGGTGTGACGCCGTCGGGGAATCGCTCTTCCGGGAATGCTTCGGTTCGAGTTACAACCCGGAGAGTTTTTACCCCGCAGGAATCTCATGGCCGTGACTTCGCCCGCATCCGCCTCGCAACCGCATCAGAAAACCATTGGCGCGGTGCCGAGGCGCATTCCGCGATTGATCTGGGCGTTGTCAGGGCTCAATCTGACGGCTGTTGTCGGGGCGCTATTGCTGGTCTTCGTAGTCTCAGAGCACTGGTGGGTGAGCACGGCCCTCACGTATTTGCCGCGGTCACCCTGGGCTGTGCCATCGCTGGTGCTCGCCGTGGCGGGGTTGATCTGGCATCGGCCGACGCTGTGGATCAATCTGATCGCGTTCCTGATGGTCGCCGGGCCGTTGATGGAATTTCGCGCGCCGGGGTTTACCGGTCCGTTGATCACGGCCGCACCATCGAATCCCAAAGCGTTACGCGTGGTGAGTTGCAACGTACAGGCTTACAAACCGAATTTTGCAGACGTGCTGCGTGAAGTGCATCGTTTTCAACCGGATGTCGTCGTACTGCAGGAAGCCCGCGGTGATCACCCATTATTGAAGGAATCCTTTCCGGACTGGAACACGCTGCATTATGAATACTTCTTCGTTGCTTCGAAGCATCCGCTCAAGGAAATTGCCCGGATTGAAACTGAAGCGTTTGATCGGCCGACGGCATTGCTGGTGGAAATCACGACTCCGGACGGCCCGATCGTGCTGGCGGATCTTCACCAGATGACCGCCCGCCGCGGCTTGCAGGCGATCAATAAGGGGTCGCTGCTTTCCGGCGAAGCCGGCAACGACGTCGAATCATTTCAAATCCTGCGTGCGGCGGAGAGCGCCGAATTACGGCAGGCCATCGATTCCCGCCGGGAAGAGCGCCCGCTGGTCATTTGCGGCGACTTCAACACGCCGACATCGAGCACGCTCTTTCAGGAGCATTGGGGCGACCTGCGAAGTTCTTTCGACCTGGCCGGCGTGGGATATGGATACACCTCGCCGGTGAAGACGCACAGCAACTGGCCGGCCAATACGCCCTGGGCCCGCATTGACCACATCCTTTGCTCGCCGGATTGGACCGTGCGGCAATGTACCGTGGGACGGAGTATTGGCTCGGACCATCATCTCATCGCCGCGGAACTGGTCCGTTAGCCGACGGCAGGCGAATGGTTCGTGTACACGATCGTGCTGCGGTGACTGTCGCGGACTTGTGTTCGATGCCGTGATGTGGTTTCCTCACGGCGTTCAATGCGCCCACAGGGTGGTGATTTCCCGCGAGTCCTTTTAGAAACCGGAAGACGTTCGTCGCATGTCGGATCCTCATCAACTCAAGCAGTACATCCGGAGTGTGGCCGATTTTCCCAAGCCGGGAATTATGTTCCGGGACATCACGCCGCTGCTATCGAATCCGCAGGCGTTCGGCAAGACGATCGATTGCTTCGCCGAGGCGTTTGCCGCGACGAAACCGACGGCCATTCTCGCGGCGGAATCGCGGGGATTCATCTTCGCCGCGCCGTTGGCGTTACGCTTGGGGGCGGCCTTCGTCCCGGTGCGCAAGCCGGGCAAACTGCCTCACAAGACGCACCAGTTCTGTTACGACCTGGAATACGGCAGCGACACGCTCGAAATTCATATCGATGCCATCGAGCCGGGGGCACGCGTGCTGCTCATCGACGATTTGCTGGCCACCGGGGGGACGATTGAAGCGTGCCTGCGACTGGCGGAACTCAGCGGTGCGGAAATCGTCGGCCTGGGTTTTCTCATTGAGCTGAGCTTTCTTCGCGGTCGGGACCGTCTGCAACCCCACCCGGTGATAAGTTTGATGGACTACGACAGCGAAGCGTAGATGACATCGCCATTCGGACTTCATGGGCCTGAAAAACGGGGTTGAAACCGTCGTGTCTGATGGACGACGGGGCGTCGTGCTTCCTTGTGCTCCCCGAAGGGCCTTCTGCTCATTGAAAATGGCGATGAGTGATTTTCCTTTAATTCGGAAGCAGTTCTGGCTAGACAGCAGCATCTACGCTGTTATACCATTTTGCTCATCCCGCCTAGACGTCAATTTCGCCGTGTCTTGCGTGGACGTTCATCTCTGATTTTTTGAAAAACAAAGAGCTCATCGGGGGGTTCCGAGGGCTGGGTAAAGTGGGAAGCCTGTTTGTTGGGGGAGATTACTCGTGAAGTTTGTTTGTACCTGGTTGGTTGTGGCAACCTGCTTGGCGGCATCGACCGCTGAAGCGAAGAGCCACCGGTCTCGGGGATGTTGTGCTCCGTGTCCGACGACGTGTGCCCCGCAACCGGTTTGCTCCGGTTGCACATCCGGCTGTGGTCAGGCAGCACCGTGTGGCGTTGCCGCTCCGTGTGCGGCCCCTGCTCCCGCCATGATGGAACAGACGGTCATGGTTCCGGAAACCGTGACGGAAACCCGCAAGGTAACCGTCACCGAATACCAGCCGCAGACGAAAGAACGGAAATATACCGTTCAACGGTCGGTACCGAAGACCGAGACCAAGACTCGGGAAGTCACCTACAACGAGATGGAAACTCAGACCCGCGAAGAGACCTACACGGTCAACACGCAGGTGATGAAGACCGTCGATGTGACTTACACCGTCATGGTGCCGGTCACGGAAACGAAGAAGGGGACGCGGACCGTCAATCAGACGAGCTGGAAGGACGTTGAAAAAGAAACGACCGTGATGGTTCCTCACACGGAAACCAAGACGGCGATGCGGATCGTCCACACTCCGTCGTGGAAGGACGTCGAACAAACTTACACCGTGATGGTTCCGCAAACGGAAACCAAGACGGCCAAGCGGATTGTTCACACCCCTTCTTGGAAGGATGTCGAACAAACTTACACTGTGATGGTTCCCCAGACGGAAACCAAAACGGCGATGCGCACGATCCACACCCCATCGTGGAAAGATGTTGAGCAAAGCTACACCGTGATGGTTCCGCAAACGGAAGCCAAAACCGCAACCCGTCAGGTTTCGAAGTGCGTCCCGGCGGTGAAGACCACGACCGTCTGCGAAGACAAGGGTCAATGGGTTCAGCAGGAAGTCGCCCCGGCATGTGCTCCGGCCGCCCCGGCGTGTGGTGGCTGTGGTGCTTGCGGTGGTTGTGCCCCGGCAGCTTCGGCTTGCGGTGCCTGTGGCGGATGCGCTCCGGCCGCTTGTGGCAGCTATGCACAGGCTTGCGGTAGCTGCGGCCCGACGATGCGTTGGGTGTGGCAATCGAACATCGTGCAGCGCGAAGTGCAGTACACGGTCAACGAACTGGTTTACTCGACCGAAGAGTACACCTACAACGTGACGACGTGCGTCCCGCAAACCCAGACCCGTACGGTCAAGGTCTGCGAGATGGTTCCCAGCCAGCAGGAATACTCCTACAACGTGACGACGTGCGTCCCGCAAACCCAGACCCGTACGGTCAAGGTCTGCGAGATGGTCGCCAGCGAACAGGAATACTCCTACAACGTGACGACGTGCGTCCCACAAACCCAGACCCGCACGGTCAAGGTCTGCGAGATGGTCGCCAGCGAGCAGGAATATTCCTACGCGGTTCAGTCCTGCCATCCGGAAACCCGCAAGTACACCGTGAAGGTGTGCGAAGTGGTCCCGGTCACGCAAGAGTACGAGTACCAGGTCACGACCTGCGTCGCCGAGCAGAAGACCGCTCAGAAGCAAGTCTGTGAAATCGTTCCGGAAACGAAGACCCGCACGGTCTCCTTCCAGGTTTGCGTCCCGAAGACGAAGACCGAAGAATACACCGTGACGACCAACGAATGCGTGACGGAAGAAAAGACCGAGACCTACACGGTCAACGTCCCCGTCAGCGTTGAGAAGGAAGTCCAGGTGCAGGTCTGCCGCATGGTTCCGAAGACGGTCATGGTTCCCGCCCCGGCTCCGGCCTGCGGTGGCTGTGCTCCGGCTGCTCCGGCTTGCTGCCGCTAAGCGAGAGTTTCGTCCGGTTCGCCGGTCGAGATTTGTGAAGTTCGCCGCCCCGCGAATCCGGAAGGACTCGCGGGGCGGTTTTGTTTTTGTGAGCCGCAAGGTGCTCGCCAGCGGGTGTCTTTTTGATCAGATCAAGAACCCGCTCCTGGCGCCTTGCGGCTCACTTGATCCAAGCTCGGGACGAATTCGGCAATTTGCGGAATCCGGGTCGACTTTGCCGATTTCGCTGAAGTTCCGACCTCACCCGAGCCGATTTTCTCGAAGAGTGATCCTCTTTCGAGATTTTGGTCATGATTTACGGGCTCTACCTTTCTGCACAAGGCGCGGAAACGCAGGCCCTTCGTCAATCCATTCTCGCCAACAATATGGCCAACGCCGGGACGACGGGCTTCAAGCCCGATATTCCGCTGTTCCGCTCGCATCTTCCGTACGACCTGACCCATCTCCAGCCGAATGCCATTCCGGAGACGCTGGATCAGCAAACCGGCGGCGTCGAAATGGTGGCGACCGTCACCGATCACCGTCAGGGTCCGCTCAACGTCACCAATGCTCCTCTCGATGTGGCCGTCGTTGGTCAGGGATTTCTCCAAGTCACCAACGGCAAAGACACCTTTCTCACACGGGATGGCCGGTTATCGCTGGATCCGAACGGCAAAGTTGTGTCAGCGGATGACGGGGCGACGGTGTTGTCGGTCGACGGCCAGCCGATTCTCATCCCGCCCGAAACGCAGAACATCTCGATTGCCGGCGATGGCACGGTCAGCGGTACCAGTTTCAGCGGCACGGTGATCCCGCTGGGGCAACTCGCCATCGTGGAACCCGCGAATTACGCGTCGCTGAAAAAAGAAGGCGACAGCCACTACACCACCACCGGCGAAGTGCGGCCCGCGGTCGCCGCTCAGGTGCGACAGGGCGTGCTGGAAGAATCGGCGATGAATCCGGTCGAAGGCATGGTCGAACTGATCCAGACCGCCCGGGCCTTCGAAATGAACATGACCATGATGAAACATCAGGACGAAATGCTGGGGCAACTGATTCAGAGTGTGCCGCGACGTTAGTTCGCTTTTGACAACCGTCGACAGGAAGTCTGACGATGCTCTATCGAGCAATGAATTCCGCCGCGTCCGGCATGGACGCCTACATTTTTAATCTCGACGTGATCTCCAACAATCTCGCGAACGCGGGAACGACGGCGTTCAAGCGCTCGCGGACCGACTTTGAAGATCTCTTCTACCAGTACTACAAACCGCCCGGCACGCAGGATAACCAGGGCAACATCATGCCCGAGGGGATTTTCGCGGGGTCGGGCGTTCGCGTCGGAGCCACGCAGCCCGACTTCACCCAAGGCAGTTTGATCGACACCGGGCGGCAACTCGATGTCGCCATCGCGGGCAACGGCTTCTTTCAGGTCACCGAAGGGTCGCAGGTTTACTACACGCGGAACGGTCAATTCAGCGTGAATGCCACCGGGTCGCTCGTGCTTTCGACGGCAAACCGCGGGCTGATTGTCGATCCGCCCATTACCGTTCCCAACGACGTGCTCGAAATCGGAATCTCGACCGACGGGATTGTCTCCGCGACACAGGCCGGGGCGACACAGCAGCAGCAGTTGGGGCAGCTCAACATTGCCCGCTTCCTCAATCCCGAAGGGCTGCTGCACGTCGGCGACACGCTGTATCAACTGACCGACGCCTCGGGACAGCCGCAACTCGGCACACCGGGCACCCTGGGACTGGGCACGCTGCGACAGAGTTTCCTCGAAGCCTCCAATACGGAACCGGTACGCGAACTGGTGGATTTGATCAAGACACAGCGCAACGTCGAGTTCAACAGCCAGGTTGTGCAGGCCTCCGATCAACTGCTCCAGATGGTCGCTCAGCTCCGTCGGTTCTAATTTTTGGCCCGTGTTATGAAGCCGTCTCTTTTCTTCCTGTTGGCTTTGCTGCTGGCTTCCACTGTGGTGGATGCGGGAGTGATCGAGCTGCGCGACCGGGTCTCGGTTCCCGCGGGAAGTGTGGTACGGCTGGGTGATGTGGCCGCCATTCACCACGCGGATGATCGCCAGGCGGCAAGCCTTCGCGACTTACCCCTCGGTCCCGCCCCGGCTGCCGGCCGCTCGCTTCCCCTCTCGTACGATGAAGTCCGACAGAAACTGCAGGCAAGGGGTGAGAACCTCGCGGCGATTGAGTTTCGCGGACAGCGCCAGGTGATGATCACCGCCGCGGCGACGAAAAACATCGTGGAGCCGGTGAAAGCGGACGTGATGAAGCCGGAACCGGTCTTCAAGCCCATGCGTGAAGTAGCACCGTTGCCTCGCGTCAAATCGGCGACGGATGTGGAACAGCGCCGCGCGGAAACGTTGCTCGTTTCCGTGCTGGAGCGCGTTTTCAAACCGACCGAGACGGGCACGTCCGTGGACTTCGAGTGTGAACTCGCGCCGGTTGATGCCGCCCGCATCCTGCCTTGTCGTCCGGAAGAACTTCACTTTTCCTCCGCGGCGCTTCGCAGTGATGTCGCCACGCCGTTGACCGTGTGGTGGCTGGATTCAAAATCCGATGAGCGCATGACAGCCAAAGTCATGGTCACGATCAAGCCACGACCACAGCGGCTGGCGGTTCGCTATGCGACGCCCAAAGGATTCCCGTTGCGCCCCGACGATCTCATGTGGGTCGATGCCGATGACAACGATGATGGTTTGCAGCACCTTGGTGATGCCATCGGGAAAGAAACCACGCACAATCTGCGCGCGGGGCAACCGCTGGTCCCGAACGATCTCGCCCGAGTTCCCCTGATGCGGACGAACGACATTGTCACCGTAGTGGTTCGTCGACCGGGCATTTCCGTCCGGCGTGAGTTCAAGGCTCTTTCTGCGGGAGCCATGAACGACACCGTTTCGCTCGTGGCCTTGAACGACCCGCGTTTGCGGATTCAGGCGACTGTCACCGGTTATCGCGAAGCCACGCTGGCGGATCTCTCGCCGGACGCGACCCCCGCCAGCGGGCTCCGTGTCGAAGAGGCCGAGAGTTCCGCCCCCCCCCGGCGGAGTGTGCGATGACCACGAACTTCCGCCGCCTGTCTCGAACACGCTGGTTCCGCGTTGCCACCGGCGCGGTCGTCGTTCTCTGCGGAGAATTGCTCGTTCCCGCGCTGGCACAACCACCGATGCCCCCTCCGCCCGGCCCGGCACCCATGCTGGCCCCCGGTCCGTTTGTCGTTTCGCCCACGCGCTCGTTCGTTCGCGAGCACTCGTTCATTTTCATTCCCCCGCCGCCGCCCCCCAGTCTCATCAAAGTGCATGATATTCTGACGATTGAAGTCGACGAGAAGGCAGAAGTGATTGTCAACTCGCGGTTCAATCGGCAGCGCAACGGGTCATACAAGCTTCAACTGAAAGACTTTGTTCGCGTCATCCCCGGACCCAAACTGGTGCCGGCGAACACCGATACGCCGACGATTGAAGGGACGCTCTCCAACCGCCTGCAAACGATTGGCCAGGCGACGGACAGCGAAGGGATCACCTACAAAATCGCGGCGACCGTCGTGGATGTCCTGCCCAACGGCACCGTCGTGCTCGAAGCCCGCAAGTCCATCCGGACCAATCAGGACGTGTTCGAGTATCGCCTGACGGGGCGCGTCGACAAAGGCAAAATCAAACCCGATCGGACCGCGCGAACGGAAGACATCGCCGAGTTGCAGATCGAACGCATCCAACGCGGAAAAATCTTCGACAGCACCAAAGTCAATTGGGGGACCCGCCTCCTCGATACGCTCATGCCCTTCTGATTCACGTTCTCTTTTTACCGTCCTGTGACGGGAGTTCCTCAGCATGATTCGTCAACGACCCGTTCGGTTTGCCTGGGCTCTGGCGCTGCTCGCGGGGCTGCTGCCGTTGGTTGCCGACGCACGTCCGCGGCTGGAAAATATCTGTACGATCCAAGGTCAGCAGGAAGTCCGGCTGAACGGTCTGGGACTGGTCACGGGCCTCGCTCCCGGCACCGGTGACGGAAAAAACGTTCCCACCATCCGCGCTTTGCGTGCCGCACTCAACCGCATGAATCTCCCGGCGCTGGACACCGATCTGAAGAACGCTGACAGCGTGGCGATCGTGATGGTCGAGGCCACCATTCCTCGAACCGGCCTGCGTCGCGGGCAGAAGATTAACGCGCGGGTCAGCACGGTAATGGGGGCGAAAAGTCTGCGCGGCGGGACACTCCTGTCGACGCCGCTCACCGCGTCCGCTTTGAATGACGAATTGATGATCGCGGTGGCTGCCGGGCCGCTGAATATCGAGGATTTGCAACGTCCGACGACCGCCATCGTGTCGAACGGCGTCGACATGCACCAGGAAGTGCAGGCGTTGTTCCTGTCGCAACAACAAGGCTCGCTGGTCACGCTGTTGATTGATCCCAACCACGCCAGCTTCTGGACCTCGTCGGAAGTGGCCCGCGTGGTCAACGGCGAATTCACATTCGAATCGGGCGGCAAGCAGATCGCGCGGCCCGTGGGACCGAACGTGGTCGAAGTGACCGTTCCCCCGCAGTATCGCGAATCGGCCATCGACTTCATCGCCCAGGTGCTCGACATCGGCATCGACGTTCCCACGACACAAGCCCGCGTGATTCTCAACCCGCGAACGGGCACCGTCATTGTCACCGGCGAGGTGGAAATCAGCCCGGTCGTCATCGCGCATACCAACTTCAGCGTCGAAGTCGGCCCGGATGCTCTCGGAGCCCCTCCCGGCGCGTTTGTCGGATTGGTGGACGGCGGGCAAAGCCGTCAGTCGCCGCAACAGTTGAAGCAACTCGTCGACGCTTTGAACCAGTTGCGCGTCCCGGCGTCGGACATCATTTCCATCATTCGCGAATTGCACACCAGCGGCAAGCTCCATGCGGAATTGATCGAACGCTAAACAGCGTGGTGCGTCTCGAAGACTCGACACACCCTACGAAGAGTAGCAGACTGCCATGACAGCCGCCCTCGCCAGTTTGTCGTCATCCGCGGCCAGTACCAAGCCGTCGTCCGAGCTGAAGCCAACGTTTCAAAAAGCCGTGGCAGGGATGTTGTTCGGCCAGATGATGAAGGCGATGCGGTCGACGGTTGGCAAACCGGCTTACATTCATGGCGGGCAGGCGGAAGAGATTTTTCAGTCGCAACTCGATCAGACATTCGTCGAACAACTCGCGGAAGACAACGGCGGGGCCTTCATTGGGGATCTCTACGCCCAGTTCCGTCGCCAGCTCGATTTGCCGGCAGAGTCCGCGCAATCGGTAAAGTCGCCCCTGTCTGCGGTATCGCTTGAGCAGGCACGGTCTGACTCACTCGCCAATCTCATGGAATCGTCACGACAGACACAACCCGCGTCGCAAGGCGCAGGAATCACAACCGGCACCGCAGGTCTGTCCGCTTTACTCCGAAAATAAGGAGTAAGACGAAAGCCCCGCAGGCGCGACATTTCCCGCCTTGCCGCCGACGTCCCAAAGCGGGAGCGGCACGATGACCTCGGCATGGCTGGATGAACTGACCCGGTTTACGCAGGTGCTCGATCAATCGCAGCAGGCCTTGCTGACGGTCCTGCGTCAACGTCGGCAGGCATTGCACGGCGCGACCGTCCTGGAACTGGAACGCTTCAACGAAGCCGGGCGGCAGTCGGCCCAGCGGCTGCAGGTGCTCGGCGTGTGGCGACAACGGCTCATCGCCGATGCCCGGCAGGCGGGTGAAGACGGCGCGACCCTCGTCGAGATTCTGGCCCACGAGGTGACCCCGGCGACGGAAGCGCTGCGCGGTCGGTTGCTGCTGTTGCAGAGACGCTTTGTCGAAGTGCAGCGCGAAGCGTGGATTGAATGGGTCGTCACGCAGCGATCGAGCGCGTATTACGCGGAAGTGCTGGAGATGATTGCCCACGGCGGGCGGACATCCCCCGTTTATACCGACCAGCCGCTCGCGCCGCAGTCATCCCACGGCGGCGTGATGCTCGACGCTGCGGCGTAACGTTTCGCGATCGTAGTGAAGTTCGTCCTCCAGAAGAAATCCGTCGTCCATGTCGCTGAATGGTGCCCTTGCAATCGCCTCTCGATCGTTGGAAGTGTTTTCGCTCGGCATTCAGGTTGCCGGGCAGAACATTGCCAATGCAGCGACGCCGGGGTACGTCCGCGACGAACTGCACGTCGCCACCGCGGCTCCGTATTCCACCGGCGGCGTGCTCATCGGAACCGGCGTTAACGCCGTCGGCGTCCGCCAGCGGATTGACACGTATCTGGAATCGCGGATCTACAGTGCGAACAGCGATTTTTCTTCGGCCAACATTCGCAGCAGTGCGTTCGATCAACTCCAAACGGCCTTGCAGGAACTCGGCGATCAGGACCTTTCCACCAGCCTGAACAACTTCGTGTCGGCCCTGAACGCCACTTCCAGTCAGCCCGATGACCCAGCTCTCCGGTCGGCATTCATTCAGCAAGGCCAGCAATTCGTCACCGACATCCAAAAGCTGCGCGGACGCCTGGACAACGTCAGCGACAGCTATTCCGATAATATCTCGGGCGTGGTGGGCGAAGCGAATTCGTTATTGGCGACCGTCGATAAACTCAACGGACAGATCACGCAACTGGAAGCCAACGGGCTGAACCGAAACGACGCCGGCGGACTGCGCGTCCAGCGCCTGAATGCACTGAATCGACTGTCGGAAATCGTCCCGATTCGCGTGCAGGAGTATCCGTCGGGATCGGTGGATGTCTTTTCGGGTTCGGAATACCTGCTGCTCGCGGGGCACGCGCAAAAGCTGCAGACGGTGTTAGCCCCCGGGACCAATGGCGTCACGGAGGTCAACGTTCGGCTGTCGAATACGGGGGGGTCTCTTTCATCCGCGGGGGGGGAACTCGGCGGGTTGATTCAAGGCCGCGATACTGTCTTGCAGGGCTTTGTCGGTCAACTCGATCGTTTCGTCGGCAGCGTGGTCAACGAGTTCAACAAAGTCCATGCCAGCGGCGAAGGCCTGGTCGGGTTTACCGATGTCACAAGTACGAACAACGTCAACGATACGACGGCCGCGCTCAACAAAGCCGGACTCGCCTTTCCGCCGACCAACGGCCACTTCGAAGTCAAAGTCCGCAACGTGCAGACCGGGCAAGTCGAAGTCACGAATGTCCCCATCGATCTGGATGGCGTGGGCAGCGACACCTCGCTGGAAGACCTGCGGGCCTCGCTGGACGCCATCAACGGCGTGAATGCCTCCATCACCACGGAAGGCAAACTGCGCATCACCACCGCTGCGGGATCGGAAATCCGTTTCGGCAACGACAACAGCGGAGTGCTAGCCGGACTCGGCATCAATACGTTCTTCACCGGCAGCAACTCGGGCGATCTCGGCGTCAACAGCCGCATCGTGCAGGATCAGCGTCTGCTGGCAAGCGGACGCGGCGGCGGGCCGGCCGATAACTCCAACCTGCTCGATCTCGCGCAATTCATCGACCAGCCCGTCGCCGCCTTGGGAGGGATCAGCATCGACAAGTTTTATACCCAACTCATTGGCACGACGGCACAGTCCGGCGCGGCGGAAAAATCTTTGAGCACCGGCTTTGAGAACTTCCGGGATTCGCTGAAAACGCAGCGAGAACAGACATCCGGGGTCAGTCTCGACGACGAAGCCATCCGCATTATGGGACTGCAACGCAATTACCAGGCCGCCGCAAGAATCGTTTCCACCATCGATCAATTACTGAATACGTTACTCGAAATCTGAACACGGAATGAACGGCTTCCGAGTTCGCTGAAGAGCATTGCCTTATGTCCATTCCCTCACTGCTGCCTGGACGTGTTCCGCTGTCGCTTGCGACATCGCGGCTGGCGAAGTCCATTCAGAGTGGCCAATTGGAAATTCAACGGCTGCAGGACCAGTTGAGTTCCGGCAAGCGGTTTGTTCTGCCGTCGGAATCTCCGACCGCCGCCACGCAGACACTGGCCCTGCAGAAGCTGGATGAACGCCGCAGCGCGTTTCAGAACAACATCGGCACCGCGCAAGGAGCGTTGGGAGCTACCGATCAGGCATTGGCCTCGCTGGGGGATACGCTCAACACCGCCCGCGGGTTGTTGCAGGCCGGTGTGGGCGATCAGACTTCGGCCGCCGAGCGGAGCGGCCTGGCTCAAGAAGCCTCATCGTTGATTCAGTCGGCTCTGCTGTCGCTCAATACGTCTTACAATGGCCGATACATTTTCGCCGGTACTCAGACGGATCAGATTCCGTTCACCGTTCAGGGCGACGGTACGATCCGCTACCAGGGCGATGAGCGGTCGATTGACACCTTCGCCGACTTCGGATTCCGCGTCGATGGATCGGTGGATGGCGGGCACGATCTCCGCGCTTTGAGCCAGTCACCCACGCTCGATCTCAACCCGGCCCTTTCGTTGTCGACACGGTTCGATCAACTGAATGGCGGGACCGGATCGCTGCCGCAATCGGTTCGCGTCACACTTGATAATTCCCCGACCGCGACGGTTCAGAAGACCGTCGATCTCACCGGCGCGCAAACGATTCAGGACGTCAAATCGAAACTGGAAGCCGCCTTCGCCGCGGAATCCATCACGTTGACCGTCGACATTGATCCGACGACGAAAAACAGCTTGCGGCTCACACCGTCCGCGGGAACGGTGGGCGTGCAGGACGTCGATCAGGGACGAACGGCCGCCGAATTGGGCCTTCGCACTGCGCCCTCAGCCGTACTGCAGGGGAGCGATCTCAATCCGGCGATCACCCTGTTTACCGCCGTCGGTGATCTGAACGGCGGTGCCGGCATTGGTGCGACGGCCGGAACCGGGCTGCGAATCGAACACGCCGGGAAGGTGCATACCGTCGACCTGAACGGAGCCGCCACCGTCCAGGACGTTTTGAACCGTATTCGCGCCGCCGATCCCGATGTTTACGCGGAGATCTCCGCCGACGGTTCCGGATTACGGGTCGCCAGTCGCCTGAACGGAGCCACGTTTTCGATCGGTGAAAACGGGGGCACGAATGCCGCGGCACTGGGGTTACGGACTTTCACGGCAACGACGGCGCTCACCGGGCTGAACCTCGGAGGTGGTGTTCCCGATCTGTCGGCGACGAAACTGAATGTGACCCGCCGGGATGGTTCTGCCATCGAAGTGAGTCTCGCCGGTGCGAACACGATTCAAAATGTGCTCGATAAGCTGAACGCCGTTGATCCCGGTCATTTCGTGGCCAGTCTGAACACGACCGGGAATGGGATCTCGCTCACCGATGATTCCGGGACGGGGCCGCTGACCGTCGGCGAAAACGCCCTCAGCACGGCGCTAGGCCTCAACGGCTCCGAGAACACCGGCACGACGGGAGTTCTCGCGGGAAAAGATGTAAACCCGCAGCAGCCCACCGGGGTGTTGACCTTGCTGGTGACTTTGCAGCGGGCATTGGCCACGAACGATCAATCCACCCTGAATCGCCTTTCCGGACAACTCGATGCCGAAACCAAGCGCGTCGCCGTCGTGCGGGCGGATGTCGGAACGCGACAGAAGCTGCTGACGGACGTGGATAACCACCTGCAAGACGCCCAGATCAGTCTCAAACAAACGATTTCCGAGCTGTTCGACACGGACTTTGCGACGACGGTGACGGAATTTCTTCAGCGGCAGCAGTCGCTCCAAGGGGCAATGCAGGTCTCGTCCGAGGCCCTCAAACTCAGCATTCTGAATTATCTGTAATCGCCGTATCTGCTTTTGCTGTTGTTCTTTGCTGCGCCAACGAGTCTTATGAACCGCACCTTATTTTTGGAAGCGGAAGATCCCCGTATGGGTGCCGGAATTGGAAGTTGCCGCCTGCGGTTGAACCCGTTGCGTGGGATCGTTATTCTACCCGGTTCCCGCTGATGGCGATTGACGTCATGAGGACGGGCAACGATTCTTGAAATCTTTGAGCCGCAGGTCGCGACGACCCGGAAGCGGATTCGCAGTTTGTGAGTGAGGTGCGTTCGTGACTGTCGGACAGAAAACAACGTTTTTGAAGGCCGCAGACTTCGAGGGCGCGCGGAAGCCGGGCTGGTTCATTGTCGATGGTGACGGCCTCACGGTCGGCCGTCTGGCAACGCAGATCGCCACCGTGCTGATGGGCAAGCACCGGCCCGATTACACCCCGCACGTCAATGGCGGCGATTTCGTGATCGTCGTGAATGCCGACAAAGTGCGTTTCATCGGCAGCGATATGGTGCATCCGCGCCATAAGTACCACAGCACGAAGATGAACACCAAAGAATACGAGTGGTACACCGGTTTCAACAGCGGTCAGAAGCAAATCACCGCCATCAACCTGTGGGATCGCAAGCCCACCGAAATTCTGCGGTTGGCCGTCAAGCGAATGCTGCCCAAGAACGCGCTGGCCCGGCACATGCTTGACCGACTGAAACTGTTTGTCGGCGATGCCCACCCGCATCAGGCCCAGCAGCCGCAGCCTTGGCCGGAACATCTGCAACCGAAATAAGTTGTGTCCTGAATCGACGACCGCGACGTGACGCGGACGCATTCTGTGACCGTTTGAATTCTCCTGGCGACTGACGAGAACGTGCGATGAGCGATTTAGATCTGAACGCTGACCCGAATCCCGCAGCCGAATCCCCGGCACTGGTTTTTTCCGGCCCCGGCGAGACCGAAACCGCCGCACCGGTGGTGGAACCGGCCGCCGTGGTGATCCGCGGGAAACTCGATCGCTTCGGCACCGCCTGGGGCACCGGCCGTCGGAAGACGTCTGTGGCTCGCGTGCGGGTGATGGCAGGCAACGGCAAGTTCCAGATCAACGGCCGTCCGCACAGCGAATATTTCTGCGTCGAGCGCGACCGGATGATCATCGAACAACCGCTGCGAGCCGCGGAAAAGCACGGGGCGGTGGATGTCCACGTGACCGTTGAAGGGGGTGGCACAACGGGTCAAGCCGGAGCGATTCTGCTCGGTCTGGCTCGTGCTCTCGAAGCCCTCAACCCCTCACTGCACCGGATGCTGGGCGAGCACGGTTACCTCACCCGCGACAGCCGCATGGTCGAACGCAAGAAATACGGTCTGAAGAAAGCCCGCCGCAGCTTCCAGTTCTCGAAACGCTGATTCACTGCGATTTGATCCATCTCCGGGATGTTCGATCACCCTGTTGAAACGATTCAACAGGGTGATTTTGTTTTTGTCGCCCGCCCGCCCCTATTCAACGCGCGGACACAAGCCGATACTGTAAAGACTGCGGATTGCCCACCGTCTGCCCCATTGAGTGAATGCCCCGCCCAAGAGTCGTCCGGTTATGCCCCAAGTCGGCATCTATCACGACCTGATTCAACCCGACGTGCGGCTGATGCTCGCCGAAGGGGATCAAGCCGGACTGCGCGAGTTCTGCGAGGCGCTCTATCCGGTGGTGGTCGCGGAAATTCTTGACGGCATGCCCCCTGAAGAAGCCTGGGCAGTGATCCATGCCTGCGAGATCTCCCGGCAAGCCGAGATCTTCGAGTTCATCGAGCCGCATCAGCAGTTGGAGCTGGTGCAGGCGGTCGATCGCAAGCACCTGTCGCAGTTGATCGAAGTCATGTCGTCGGACGATCGCGTCGACTTGCTGGAGCACATGGACGAAGAGCAGGTTGAGCAACTGCTCCCGCTGGTGGCGCAAGCCGAACGGGAAGACATCCGCCGGTTGTTGTCTTACGACGACGATACATGCGGCTCGATCATGACCACCGAGTATGCCCGTTTGCCCGAGCATCTGACGATTCGGGAAGGGTTGGAACGCTTGCGACAGCAGGCCCCCGATCGCGAGACCATTTACTACATTTTCATCTGTGATGAAGACCGGCATCTGCACGGTGTCATCACCTTGCGACAACTGATTCTGTCGCGTCCCACAACACCACTGGACGCCGTGATGCGACGCGATGTCGTGTCCGTCCGTGTCGATGAGCCGACGGAAAACGCCGCGCGCGAATTGGCACGCTTCGACTTGCTTGCGCTGCCGGTTGTAGACGATCAACATCGACTCGTCGGCATCATCACGCACGACGATGTGCTCGATCTCGTGCAGGAATCGGCGGAAGAAGACGCTTACCGGCAGTCCGCGATGGAGCCGCTCGAAAACAGTTATTTTTCGACACCGCTACTCACCATTGCTCACAAGCGCGGCGTGTGGTTGCTGGCATTGTCGGTGATGTCGCTGGTCACCGCGGCGGTGGCCCGGGCCTTTGAAGCGGTCGGCGATCGTCACGGCTGGATGGAATGTTTCTACCCGCTGGTTCTCGCGAGCGGCGGCAACACAGGTTCGCAATCGGCCACGCTGATCATTCGCGCGATGGGCTTGTCGACGCTGACGAAGAAAGAACAGCAGCAGGCGATGTGGCGGGAACTGTATACCGGGATGATTCTCGGGTCGGTGCTCGGATTGTTCATCTTCATCGCCGTTCAGCCGCTGTTCGGCCATTCCGCATTGGAAGCCAGTGTGGTGGGGATGACCATCGCCGTGGTGGTCACGATGGGGGCGGTCACCGGATCGTGTTTGCCGATGCTGTTTGACCGTCTCGGCATGGACCCCGCGGTGATGAGCAACCCGCTGATTGCTTCGCTGAGCGACATGTTTGCCACCGCGATCTACTTCACCGTCGCGATTGTGCTGCTCGAACGGTTCTTCTTTTAATCCACCGGAAGCCCAGGGATTCCGATCCCTGGGTCTCTTCCTTCCATCGACAATCACTCCATCAGCGCCATCTCTTCCGCGGCGGGAAGCTGCACGGTGAAAGTGCTTCCCTGACCCAGATGGCTGCTCACTTTCACCGATCCGCCGAACATCTGGCAAAGATGTTTCACGATGGCGAGCCCCAGGCCGGTGCCGCCCATCTCACGTGACCGTGCCCGATCAATCCGGAAGAATCGCTCGAAAATACGGGCCTGATGTTCTTTCGCGATGCCGACGCCGGTGTCTTCGACTTCCAGCACAATCGCCCGGTCATCGTGTCGCCAGCGGACTTTCACTCGGCCGCGCGGCGGCGTGTAGTTGATGGCGTTATCGAGCAGATTGTCGATCACCGTGCGGAGACCTTCGTTGTCGGCCATTCCCATCAACGGTTCGCTGGAACCGTCACCGAGGAGTTGAATCTGTTTCGCCGCGGCGACGGCCTGGTGTCCATCAATGCTGGCCCGAACGATGCGGACGACATCGATCGGGATGACATCGTAGCTTTGCTCGTCGGATTCCATCCGCGCGAGCGCGAGCAGATCGAGAATCAGCGTGTGCAGGCGATCGGCCTGTTCCGCAATGCGACCCACAAACTGCCGATTGCACGACTCATCTTCCAGTCCCCCTTCGAGCAGCGTGTCGGCATAAGCGGCAATCGAACTTAGCGGCGTCTTCAATTCGTGAGAGACATTCTGCACGAACTCCCGCCGCAGGTTTTCGAGCCGGCGAAGTTCCGACACGTCGTGCATCACGAGCACCGCCCCCGAACAGGGTTCGCCGGTGAACCGTGCGGCGGTGACTGCCAACGTGCATTGGGTTCGAGCCACTTCAATTTCGACTCGTTCACTCGGCTTGCCCGCCAGCACTTCGTTGACGAGCGCCAGCAACTGCGGCTGTCGTACGGCTTCCCACAGGGGACGGCCGACGGTGCTTTGCGGGCGAAGATCCAGCAACTCCACCGCGGCCCGATTGGCCAGCAGGATTTGCTGTTCGCCGTCGATCGCCATCACCCCTTCGACCATTGAGCTCAGTACGGCTTCGAGCCGATGATGACTTTCCGCCGAGTGTTGCCGCTGTTCCTGCAAATCGAGAATACGGCTGGTGAGTTGCTGCCCCATCGAGTTGAACGCGCGGGTTAACGTCCCGATTTCGTTGCGGCTCTGCACCGGAACTTCGGCAGGGAAATCGCCCATCGCCATGTGCTCTGCCGCTTCGGTCAACGTCTCCAGCGGTCGAATGATGCGGCCGACGACAACATAGGTAATCGCCAGGGAGAGTATCGCCGCGGTCGCCACCACACCCCATAACCGGGTGGTGGTGGTAGACAGTTTTTGCTGCAACAGCCCAATCGGAAATACGGCCCGAATCTCCAGATTCGGACGACCCGCTGTGTGGATCGATGTCCGCAGTGCTAGCCACTGGCGCCCCGCGGCATCGGACAAGGGACTGATGACGTCATTCTGTTCGGCGGGCAATGGGGATGTGGCAGCGAGTAATTCCTGCAGTTTTGCCAAATCGGTCTGTGGACTCGTCCACAAGACTTGGCCGTCCGCTCCCGCGATGACGACTTCGGTGACCCGGCTCCGTGTGACGATCCCGAGCAGCGACTTGTCGTGATCGGACAGGTCCGCCGCTGCAGGCTCGGTTTGCCCGTTGGTGAGCACGTCGGCCACCAACTGCGTGTCTTCCCGCAGGCGTTGCTCCACCTGCTGCATCGCCAGATCGTGGTACCGCTGGGAAAGGAGCACGAAGACGACAATCGAGATGCCCGCCGTCAGCCCGATGTAGACGAGGAAGACACGCCAAAACAACTGCGACGACAACATCCCGATCACCTTGGCTGCGGTCCAGACGGCTTCACAACGATCCTTTTCCTCGCCTCCCCCGGGGGTTGGCGATTTGCGGATTCGAGCTTCCGTCCCGTATGCTAACACGCGATTTGGTGTCCAGCATACCGCTTCCTGCACGGATGATCGCTGTCCGTCCCACCATGAATTTCAGGAGAACGTCTGATGAAGATTCTGTTGTCGCTCACCGTGGTTGCCGCAAGCCTCTTTGGCAATCTCGTCCATGCTGCGGACGCCGTCGATTTGAAGGTTGGTGACAAAGCGCCGACATTCGAAGCCCTCGACGACACCGGCAAGCCCTGGAAGTCGAGCGAGCATGTCGGCAAGAAGATTGTCGTCGTCTACTTCTACCCTGCCGACATGACCGGCGGCTGCACGAAGCAGGCGTGCGGCTTCCGCGACAAGCTCGGCGATCTCAGCAAGAAGGGGATCGAAGTTGTCGGCGTCAGCGGTGATACCGTCGCCAGTCACGTCCTCTTCAAACAGGAACACGATCTGACCTTCCCGCTGCTCGCCGATACCGAGGGCAAAGTCGCCACCGCGTTCGGCGTGCCAGTGACCCCCGGTGAAAAGAAGGTCACCGCAAAATTCAAGACGGGCAAGGAAGAAGTTCTGATTCGCAATGTGACGACGGCCCGATGGACGTTCGTGATCGACAAAGATGGCAAAATTGCTGCGAAGAACACGAAAGTCGCCGCCGCGGAAGACAGCCAGGCGGTGCTGGATGCAGTTGAGAAATTGGCGAAGTAATCGGCATCAATCACCGGGGGGACTCACGTCCCCCCGCTCACCTCACGAACACGTTGATGATCCGAACCCGCGCAGCAGTTTCCCCGCGACGGCTTGCGGACACGACCACACGAGGAAGAACATCGCTTCCCGTACCATGCGTTCGGCGGGATGGCCGTGGACAAACCCGGCCCCTTTGCTCGCGGTAAGCAGTGATTGCGACATCTGTAGGGCGAGCGTCGTGGCGCGCACGCGGAGTGTTTCCGCGCTCTGCGGTGGTGGAACTGGTTCCTGTGCGGCGACCAGAATCTCTTCCCGCAAGTCGGCCAGTGCGGTGTGCCAACCCGCTTTGAGATCGTCGAATTCTGCACGACCAGCGGTGATGCGTTCCAGTTCATCGAACGAGCCAAAGGCATGCCCCATCGCGACCGCGGACGTCATGAACGATCCCGCGCCGCCGCTGCCGATGGCTTTCAACACGTTGTCCACGGGTCCCGCGATGATGTCGTCGGATGAAATCATGACGTCATCGAGTTCAATACTTCCCGTCATCGAACCGCGGAGTGCCAATAACGGCAGTCTTTCGCCTCGTATGACACCCGGTAGTGCCATGTCGAGCGCGATGAGGAGTTGTCGGCCATCGTCGAGAACCGCGCCGGTGACAACGATGTCCGCGTACGTCACGCCCGTCACCCATGGAACCGAGCCGGTCATGCGATAGCCGTTCGCCTGTGGCACCGCGACTACGGTCGGCTTGGTCCAGTGTTGGCGTGACGTGGTGAGATGTGAGATTCCCACGGTCGCAAACGCTTTGCCTTCGGCCAATCGCGGAAACCATTTTTCCTGCAGCGCCGCGGGGGCTTTGTCCAATCGCTGAATGGCGGCAAGTGATTGTGTCCAGATAAACGCCGGGGTCAAGTCGCCGCGGGTTAACTCGATGGCCACGTCGAGGAACTCGGCGGTCGTCAGCGCTTCACCACGATACGCGGACGGAATGCCCCAGCGGCAACCGCCGATCTCAACCAGGCGTTGCCAAGCCTCGTGGGGCCATTCTTCGTCGGAAGATTGTTCGCGCTGCGACTGCCAGAGGTTTTGCAGTTCCGCGATCGCTGCCATGAACAATGTCACGGCAACAACTCAAGAAAGCCGCGAATCTCCCCGGCGGCGTGCAGGTCTCCCACGCGCTCGGCGACCGTCAGCCCCTGTTGTCCCACCGTGCGGGCTTCGTCGACGTGATCCGCTTCCGCCAGCGCCTGCGCGTGCCGAAACCATGCGGGAACATAGTCCGGGAAATCGCGGTGCAACAGCGTGAATCGTTCCCACGCCGCTGTGTGTTCCCCCGCTTTCACCAATTCGTTGGCGAGGGCGTAATGCAGGAAGACATCGTGCGGCTCTTCCGCCAGCATTTTTTCTAAAGTTTCGCGACGGCTCATGCCCCATCCAACCTGGGTTTGACCGGTGATTCACCGGCAACTTGTGCTTCAACTGACATCCATTGTGTGACAACGCCTGCAAGTCGCACAACCGTCACCGGTCCTCCTTGAGCGAATTCTGACCACGGAGGGATTTTTCCCGTCATCCAGTCCCGGTCTGGCGCACAAGTCGCGCAATCCATCCCAAGTGCGCCTCTCCCCACCCTTGGATTAGGAAAGCTGTGCACCACCCCTCTCCACCTCTCAAGCGTTCTCACACGGGCAGTCGATTCACACGGAGACGGAGACGGATGGAACCGTCTTCTACGTAACGAAGGATCGTGGCAAACGCGCGTCGACTCACCCTCAAAGCACACCTTAGAGCGGCCCACGAGCAGACCTTCCTATGAAATACAGGCTGATGTCATTTCTACAGTGCGGTCTCGTCCTCTCGATGGCGGTCATCGCCACCGCTGCCGAGGATCACCGTGAGACTCCGCTGGTCCGCGCCGTCAAACGCGCGGCTCCTTCGGTGGTCAACATCCACACGGAGAAGACCACCGTCGAACGCGACAGTGTTTTCAACACCGGGACCAGCAAGCCCCGCAAAGTCAATGGAATGGGGACCGGCGTCATCATCGACGAGCGGGGTTTCATCGTTACCAACTACCACGTCATTGCCGATGTGGATCTGATTCAGGCCACTTTCGAAGACGGAACCAAGACCAACGCCTCGGTGGTCTCCTTCGATCGCGATCACGATCTGGCCCTGATTCGCGTGAATCCCATCAAGCCGCTGAAAGTCATGCCTTCGGGCACCTCTTCCGATTTGATGCTCGGTGAAGACGTCATCGCCGTCGGTAACGCCTTTGGTTACAGCCACACGGTGACTAAAGGGATCATCAGTTCGTTGGGACGTGATGTCGAAGTCAACGACACGCAATCCTACAAGAATCTGATTCAGACCGACGCCAGCATCAATCCCGGCAACAGCGGCGGTCCGTTGCTGAACCTCAACGGGGAAGTCGTCGGCATCAATGTCGCGATTCGTGCCGGGGCGCAGCGGATCGGTTTCGCGATTCCGATCGATGACGCCCGCCGGACCGTGGCTCGGCTGATCAGCGTCGAACAATTGAATCACACGTATCACGGCCTGGCCACCAAAGATCATAAGGTGGGTGCCACGCGGATGTTGATCGTGGAAACCGTGCAAGCCGAAAGCCCGGCTGCCAAGGCCGGTTTGAAGAGCGGCGACATCATCGTGAAAGCGGGCGATCGTGAGATTGTCGATACCGTCGATTGGGAACGAGCGTTCCTCGATCGCAAAGCCGACGAAGCGGTGGCGATCATCGTTCGTCGCGGCGAAGCCACGGAAAACATGCAGCTTGCGCTCGCTCCGTACATCGGCGGTCGCAGCCGGTTGCAGGGTGAGTTTGTGGCACGGGCGAACAACGACACGAACGAAAGTGAACGGTTCTGGCGCGTGCTCGGTATCCGCGTCAACAAGATTGCCGCGGACCGGTCGGGCGTTGTGCCGGCCAAGTATCGCGGGGGACTGGTTGTCAGCGAGGTCCGTGCTCAAAGCCCGGCCGCTCTGAATGGAATCAAAAAAGACGACATTCTGGTGGGACTGAGCGACTGGGAAACTCTCACCGTCGACAACATCACCTGGATTCTGAATCAGCCGATGCCGCCGGGACAAGGCGGCATGAAATTCCTCGTGATTCGCGGACAGGAAACGCTCTACGGACACATGCAGGTGGCGGGTCTCGATGTGAAGCCGACCACGGCCCGCTGATCGCGCTGCAATCGCAAATTCAATCATGAACCGCCCCGCTTTCACGCGGGGCGGTTTCGTTTGACCTGCTGCAATTCCAATCGCTGCGCTGGTGTTTCGGCACGCCTCACGGCACACTGCATGCGGTTGTGAATGTTGATGCGTGACGGTTCCTCAAGAGGGTGCTGCGTGACGATCACGGGAATTGATGTTTATCCGTTAACCGGCGCTACGGTCGACGGCGGGTGGCCGCAGGGACACGAACCGGCGGAGAATCTGCACACGCTGATTGCGGTGCGAAGTGGCGACGGATTAGTCGGCTTCGGCAGTTGTTTCACCTCGGGCACGCTGGTCACTGGCGCGGTGCAATTGCTGTGGCCGTTGCTGAAAAATGAATCGTCCGTCGAACCCGAACGCGTCTCCGAAAAGCTGCGGCAGTCTTCGTTCTGGCAAGGCCGCGGCGGGGCAGTCGAACACGCCATCAGCGGCATCGACATCGCCCTGTGGGACCTGATGGGCCAGGCGTGCGGACAACCGGTTTCGCGGTTGCTCGGCGGGAATTATCGCACCACCATCAAGCCGTATGGTTCGATTCTGTTCGATGAACCCGCGCCGCTGAAAGCCATGCTGCAAAGCGTCGTCGCGCGCGGATTCAAAGCGATCAAGATGGGGTGGCGACCGTTCGGACGCCGCAATCGTCAGTTCGACGAGCTGCTGGTGAAGACCGCACGCGAGACCGTCGGCGATGATGTCGAACTGATGGTCGATGCGGGCGGTAGCGAGCAGTTCTGGCCGCACGGCACCAACTGGGCCCGCAACACGGCGGAGATGCTCGCCGATTACAACATTGTGTGGTTTGAAGAACCTTTGCCGCCGGATGACATCGACGGCTACGCGGAACTGACGCGCGTCTCGCCGGTACCGATTGCGGGCTGCGAAGTCCTGACTCGGCGGCAGGCATTTCAACCGTGGATTGAACGCCGGGCGGTCGATATTCTCCAACCCGACTGCACCAAAAACGGCGGCCTCAGCGAATCCCGCCGCATTGCGTGGCTCGCTTACGATCACAACGTGCAGGTCGTTCCACATGGTTGGAACACGGCGATCGGTCTCGCCGCCGACTTGCAATTCTCCGCGGCGATTCCGGTGGCGCGGTATGTGGAATACCTCACGCCGTGCGCGTACGTGGACGGCCTGCTGACCGAGCCGTTCGTCCTGGACGCCTCGGGGCATCTCACGATTCCCACGACACCGGGCCTGGGAGTGACCGTCGATCCCGACAAGTTGAAATCGTTCTGCAAGCAACCGGTGCGGTTCACCGCGTAATTTACGATGAAGCACCCCGGCTGCTCAGAAGCAGCCGGGGTGCTGTCCTACTTCGGAACGCCCTATGCCACGTCTCGTCACGCAACCGCACAATATCGATTTCGACACCCCCGGTCGGCGCGATTACTGGGTGGCCCTCGAACATGACACGATGTGGGGCACGCAACTCGTCCCGGTGACGGTGATTGTTGGTCCACACGCACAACCGGGAAAAGGACTCGTTGCGATCGGGTCCACCCACGGCAATGAGTACGAAGGCCCGACCGCGATTAAGCAGATCCTGCATGAGATCGACGCCAGTGACGTTCTCGGCCGGTTGATCTTCATTCCTGTGCTGAACGTGCAGGCCTTCCGCACCGGGACGCGCGATAGCGTCGGGGCTGATGATGTGAATCTCAACCGGGCCTTCATCGACGGGGCCGGATCGCGGCCGGGATTGACCGGCATCACACATCGGCTCGCGGCGTTTATTCGCACATCGATTTGGCCGCACGTACATGTCGTGCTCGATCTGCACTCGGGTGGGAATCAAATCCGCTTTGATCTCTGTTCGAGTTTCCATCCGATTGATGATCCCACTCAGGCCGCGGCGATTGCGGAAACCGCGCGGTGGTTCGGTTGCCCGCTCATCATGATCTACCAGAACCGCACTCCGGGCTTGCTCACCAGCGAAGCGGAACGACTCGGCAAAATCACTGTGGGGACAGAACTCGGCTGGGGCGAAGCCGTTCTCGAAGCCGGTGTCCGGTACGGCAAGCAAGGGGTGCTCGCGGCGGCGATTCGTCAGGGGCAACTCCGTGGCGAGATTCAACCGATCGGTCATCACGCCGACGGCACGCAGAAATGTGCGGCGATTGTCGATTTCGAATGTTATGTCCCCGCCCCGTTTGATGGTCACTACGAAGAAGTCGTCCGTTGTGGCACCCGCGTGAAAAAAGGAACTGTCGTCGGTCGGCTGCACGACTTCCAACGCATCGACGAAACCGCGTGGCTGGTAACCGCACCACTCGACGGCATCATTGTCGGCAGCGCCTGGGGGGCTCGTGTGCGGCAGGGGCAGTTCATTGCGTGCGTCGGTGAAGAACAACCCTGGCCCCCAAAGTAGCCCTGTCGCTCCGCGACAGGAAAGCCGATCGGGGGCACCGCGACTGATTTGAGAACACGTTACGATCCAACGGCTGATCCTGTCGCGGAGCGACAGGGCTACAGAAATCCCGAAGAGACGATTCCATCAACTTGAGTACGCCGCCCCTTACCTCCGACGAGTCCCGCCCCACGCAAGTACGCTGGCGGATTTTTCTGCTCGCGTGCGGGACGTCGTGGCTGTTGTATGTCCATCGGTATGTCTGGAACATTGTCGGGCCGAAGTTGCAGGAGACGTATCATTTCGATCAGACGACGGCGGGCTTCGTCTTTGCAGGTTTCTATGTGACGTATGCCCTCGGGCAGATTCCCAGCGGCGTGTTCATCGACCGCTTCGGACCGCATCGGTTTCTCTCGTGGATCATTGTGCTGTGGTCGGCGGCGCTGGCCGGGTTCGGATTGACCGGGAATCTGTGGGCACTCGGCGGGCTACGAGCGTTGTTCGGAGCCACGCAGGCGGGCTGTTATCCCGCGCTCACCAAAGTGACGCGACTGTGGTTCCCGCTGCGCAGCCGAACGATGATTCAAGGCTGGATCGCGACCACCAGCGGGCGTTGCGGCGGAGCGATGTCGCCGATTCTGATGGGTACCCTGCTCATCGGTTATGGCGGTCTCTCGTGGCAGGCCGCACTGATCGTTCTCAGCCTTGTCGGCATGATCTTCGGCGGAATCTTCTGGTGGTTTTTTCGCAACCATCCGGAAGACCACCCGGACGTCAATGCGGCGGAACTCGCTGTCATTCGCGATGGGGCGACGACCGCGGCGCCGCAAGGGGGCGTGCTGCCGTGGGGCGATGCGTTCCGCAGCCGCAGCCTGCGGGTGTTCGTCGTGCAACAATATCTCGACGCCGGTTCGGATGTCGTCTTCGTTTCGCTGATCGGGGCCTATTTTCTGCAGGCACATCATCTCGACCTGAAGAATGTCGGCTGGCTGGCGAGTTTGCCGCTGTGGGGCGGCGCTCTCGGCGGAATCGTTGGCGGCTGGTTGAACGAAGAGTGCATTCGCGCCTTCGGCAATCGCCGCTGGGCACGCAGTCTGATTGGATCGATCGGGAAAATCGTTGCCTGCATGCTGCTTCTGTCGATGGCGGCGATGACCAATCCCATCAACGCCGCGGTCATGCTCGGCGTCGCGAAGTTTTTCAGTGACTGGAGCCAGCCGACGGTGTGGGGAACCTGCACCGATCTCGGCGGCCGGTACTCGGCGACGGTTTTCAGTATCATCAATACGTCGGGGACATTGGGCGGGGTGATCATGCCGCCCCTGTTCGGGTGGTTGCTCGATTTCTTCACGACCTCCCGCGGGGTGGGCGAAGAACTCGTCAAAGTGACCAACTGGTCGCCGTTGTTTTACCTTGTCGCCGCGATGTACTTCGGCAGCGGGATTTGCTGGTTGATGATCGATTGCACGAAATCGTTGGAGAAAGATGATGGGTGACAGGTGGTCGGTGATGGGCAGAGAAAGACGCCTACGCCGCAGTACATCCTCTCTGCCTGCCCCCGACCACCTGCCACCTATCACCCTGGAGTACCGCCATGTCCCGCGCCGCGACCGAATACCGCTACAACCGTCTCACCTGGCCGGAGATGAATGACGCGATCGGCATGCAGAAGCTGATCATTCTGCCGACGGGATCGACCGAACAGCACGGGCATCATTTACCGCTCGATGTCGATGTCTTCCTCGCGGAATCGGTGTGCCTCGAAGTCGGTCGCCGCGTGCCCGAAAAGGTGCTGGTGCTGCCGCCCATTTCGTACGGTTTGAACCGGCACCACATCGATTTTCCCGGCACGATTCATATCGAACCGGATGTCTTCGTGAACTTCGGGCTGAACATTACCAAGAGCGTCGCCTATCACGGTTTTGAAAAGATTCTGCTGGTGAATGGTCACGGATCGAATGCCCCGCTGATCGATCTGATCGCGCGGAAAACGGTGCTGGAAACCAACTCGCTGTGCTTCGCCACGACGTACTTCTGGTTCTTGCTGGAAGCGTTTGAAAAGGTGCGTGAGTCGAAGGTGATCGCGCATGCCGATGAGTTCGAGACGTCGCTGTACCTGTATCTCGCCGGGGACCGCGTGCAGATGGACAAAGCGGTGAAAGACGACGACCGCATGGGCGAGTTCGTCAGCAGCGACAGCACGATGAACTATTTTGTGCGGTTCAACGATTACTGGGGTCGCTGGACCAAAACCGGCGTCCACGGCGATGCCACCAAAGGAACCGCAGAGAAGGGCAAGATCATTTTCGAAGCGGCCGTCAACGGGCTGGTGAAGCTGGTCGATGAATTGATCGCCTGGCCGATCGAAAAGCGGGCCGACATGCACACGCATCCGGTGCAATCGCAGATTCAGTGGTAGCTCGCGTTCGCATTGGACCATGTTGTCGATACCATGATCCGCAGGTGTGATTTCCCTTTCTCGAAGAGAACTCGCAGAGATGTCTTTGCCGCCGCTGCCCATGCTTGTGGTCACGCGCGATAACAGCGATCGCGTGCAGCGCATCGTCAGCGATCTTGCGGCCCTGCAGCCGAACGAACCGATGTTGCGCCTGGTGGATGTGGTCTCAACCGATAACGTCGACCCTGCGCTCCCTTTTGAACTGGTCGTCGTCTTGGGAGGCGATGGCACCATCCTGCGCACCTGTCGCCAATTGGGGCCACGCCAGCGGCCGATTCTCGGCGTGAATCTCGGCCGCCTGGGATTTCTGGCGGAGTTATCGCCGCTGGAATTTCAACAGCACCTGCCGCAAATTGTTCGCCGTGGTTACAAGGTGATTGACCACCTGATGTTTGAGTGCCGGTTGCTGCGCGCGGATGGCACTTCCGTTGTCGACGTGGGTTTGAACGAAGCGGCCGTCCTCTCGGCGGGCTCACTGCAACTGGTGCAGATCGATCTCGCGATTGATGGCGAACGGGTCTCCACCTACAACGGTGATGGTTTGATCGTCAGCACGCCGGTCGGTTCCACGGCTCACAATCTTGCGGCTGGCGGTCCGATCCTGAAGCACGATCTGCAAGCCTTCGTGATTACACCGGTGTGTGCGCATACCCTGACGAATCGTCCTTTGGTCGATCGCGCCGATTGCGTTTACACGCTCAGTTTGCCCGAGGCGGCGGAGGGGGTGATGCTGGTCATTGATGGACAGATTCGACGGCCGCTGTGCGCGGGCGATCGGATTGAGATTCGCCGGGCACCGGTATCGTTCCAGTTGGCGCGTCTTCCCGATTGCAGCTTCTACGGCACGCTGCATCAAAAGCTCGGCTGGGGCGGCCAGCCTCGGTACGGGAATTGAATCTCTCGCTCGCGCTTCGCAGCATCACCGGTCCGCGCACAAAAAGAAGCCCCGCCAGAACTTTGGCGGGGCTTCTCATCATGACTAAACGTAGATCGGCCGAGGCTTAGAAATCGCCGATCGGGTTACCGTCGTTGATCGTGCCGAGGTTGCGATAGATCGTCGTGTCGATGTTTTCGCTGATGTAACGGACCGTGCCGTCACCGAGCAGGAAGTGGCAACCACCGACGTGCAAGCTGCCGAAGCCCGAGGTCTGGCCGCGGATGGCAACACCGTTGTTATTGCCGTTGATGCGGTAGCTGACCGGAGCGAATGGCGTTGGTAATGCATTGGCGAGGGTAGCGGAAACCGCGGTGTCGCCCAGGATCGCAGCGTAGCCGTCAACCGTCGCCGGATTCGGAGCACCCACCCAGACGCCATGTCCGACAGGCTGTGATCCGAGCGTCGTGACCCCGGGAGCATTCGGCGTGTAACGTTCGCCGATGACGATGGAGTTGGACGTGCCGTCGGTCATGGCACCGATATTGACTCTGGAATTGGCACCAAAGATTCCGCGGTACGCAGTCGTGGTCGGTGGGACACCGACAACCAACCCTGTGGGAGTGGCAGGAGTGCTCCACCCGACCACACCCAGATAATTCGAACGGCCGAATTGATTCACCTGGTTGGAGGTGGCGGGACCGACTGTCGCCGCAACGTCCACGTAATTGACAATGTTCGTACCGACATCGGAGGGACAGCGCAAGGCACCGATTTGGGTCGCGATGACCGTCGGAGTGGCGGTAATCGTCGCCAGCATCCCGTTCGAGAAATTGAACTGGTTGTAGAGCGGAGCCTGATCCATGTAGGGCAGAATCATCGTGTTCCAGCCCCAACCCTGGTAAATCTGGCCGAGAGTCGGATTCGACACGGCACCGGGGGGGAAGGTCAGGAAGGTGTCGTGATAGTTGTGCAGTGCCAGGCCCAACTGCTTGACGTTGTTCTTGCATTGAGTCCGGCGGGCCGCTTCCCGAGCCTGTTGAACGGCAGGCAGAAGTAGAGCGATCAGAATGGCAATGATGGCAATCACAACCAGCAACTCGATCAGCGTAAACCCGGGACGACGACGTAGAGCTCCAGTGAACTTCACAGACATTCCTTTCTACGGCGGCATCATCCGCCTGAGAACAAAGACAAACGCAGGCACACGAGCGCCAGCGCCAACTAACGAGTTAACCATTCCTTCACGAAAACTGTGAGTCGGATTCAACAAACATTTCAGATTTGTTGGCAAGTCACTTTGAAGTCATGGACATTTTGACTGAAGTTGGTGCCATACGACGATTAAAGACGTGTATTTTGAACACGCATTGATGCGGGGAGGCCGTTGTTAAATTGGATTCGGTCTTGACCAAAACGACCGCATGTGCGATCTCGCAGACTTGAGGAATCCCGTGCCGACCTTCCCACCGTGGCCGTTTGCCACCTTCTGCACGGTCACCCGGCCAGGCGGTACGCATGCACGTCTTCTTCTCTGTCGGTGAACCCAGCGGGGACCAGCATGCCGCCTTGTTGCTCGAGGAACTGCGGCGGCGACGGCCCGAGATCCGCGTTTCCGGCTATGGCGGCCCCCGCATGGAGCAGGCCGGATGCCAGATTCTCTTCCCGCTCACCACGATGGCGGTCATGGGCATCATGGCCGTCGTTCCCAAAATCTGGGAATTCTACAAGCTGGTGCTCAAGGCTCGGGAATACTTTGCCCGGCATAAGCCCGACCTCGTCGTGTTGATCGATTTCCCCGGCTTCAACTGGTGGATTGCTCGCGCTGCCAAAAAACAGGGCATTCCGGTGGTCTATTATCTGCCGCCGCAATTGTGGGCCTGGGCACCGTGGCGAATTCGCAAAGTTCGCAAATATGTCGATCTGGTCCTTTCCGGTCTGCCATTCGAAGCGGAATGGTACGCGCTCAAACAAGTGCCGGTGCTGTATGTCGGCCACCCCTTCTTCGACGAAGTCTCACAGCACCCGCTCGATGAATCCTTCATGCGGGAATGGCGCACCGAACGCGGACCGACGGTGGCATTGCTGCCCGGTTCGCGCGGGCACGAAGTCACCGGCAACTGGCCGCTCATGCTCGAAGCCGCCCGGCGGTTGACCGAACGGCATCCGCAGGTGCAGTTTCTGGTGGCGAATTACAAAGAATCGCAGCGGCAATTCTGTCAGGACCTGTACCGCAAGTCGGGGCTGCGGCTGCCGATCTCGTTTTTTGTGGGGAAGACGCCGGAAATCATCCAGCTTGGCGATTGCGCGCTGATGGTTTCCGGCTCGGTCAGCCTGGAAATGCTGGCGCGCGGTACACCGGCCACGGTGTTGTATCGAGCCGGCTGGCTAACGTATCTCGTGGGGAAAATGCTGGTCACGATCAAGCATCTGTCGTTGCCGAATCTGATTGCCAATCGCAAGATTCTTCCGGAACATCTCAGCGTCGGTCGCACGGAACCCGCGATCGCCGGCGTGACGGCCGATCTGGATCGGTGGTTATCGCATCCGGAAACGCTGGCCGAAACTCGCATGGAATTGGCAGCGATCCGGCGACAAGTCGGCGCGGTGGGAGCCACCGGGCGGGCCGCCGAAGTGATTCTTTCCCGGTTAACCGACGCGGTGGCAAAACAACGCGCGGCATAACCGCGAGTGCTGCATACAAAAGAGGGATTCTCGGGTGCCACTGGCTCCACCAGCGCGATTTTTCTTCGGTCGCAAAAGACACTGGCAGAGCCAGTGGCACACGACGCTCTGGATGCAGTCTATTTGGAATTGGCTCCGATGCAGTACAGTGTCTTGTCGGATCGTAACAACCATTGTCCGTCGTGAGCGGCCAGCGATGCGCGAAAGACTTCATTCGCCGCCGGGACGATGACATTCCGGCGGGCGATGTGCGGGGACGCGACCGGATCGACCACGACCACTTCGCCGTCTTCGGCAACGAACAGCGCTTTGCCGTCGGCAACCACGGGTGATGCCGAGAAATTGCCCCCGACGCGCTCTTCCCACTCGATCGCACCCTCGGCGGTGCTGTAGCAGGTCAAAATTCCTTTCATGGCCATCACGAGCAGGTGCGCACCGACGATGGCCGGCGAAGGGAGATCGCGTCCGGATTTCCGCGGCGTGTGCCACAGCCGATGCGATTGCCCGACATTGCCCGAACCGCCATTGCGGATGGCATACACATCGCCGGCGAGTCCATTCACGACGAACAGATGCCCCGCGGCGTCTGGGGTCACCGTCGGCTCACCGCGGCCGTTAAATCCGGGGCAGAACCAGAGTTCTTTACCAATCTCGGCGTCATAACAACGAGTTCCGGTATGGCCATTGAGGACCGCGAGCGATTTGCCCCCCGCGTTGATCAACAAGGGTGTGCTCCATCCGCGCTGGTTTTCGCGCGGAGTGGACCAGACGATTTTCCCGGTCAGCTTATCCACGCCGATGAGTTTGGCGTCACCTTCCGCATCGCAGTTCTGGAGGACCAGACTCTCGGTGAGCACCGGACAGGCGGCGGTTCCCCACGGGCCGGGAAAATCGCCGAGCGGGAGATCCCACAGCTTTTCACCATCACGGGAATAACAGAACAGACCGCCCCCGCGCCCGAAGAAGGCGTAGACCCGTTCGCCATCGGTCGCACAGGTCGCCGAGGCCCAACCGTTCATCTGGTGGGATGGTTCGGGCGAACCTTGCCACGCGGTCTGCTTCCATGCGAGCTTGCCATTGCCGCGATCCAATGCAAAGACCAACCGTTCGGCACCGCGGTTTTCGTCACTGGTGAGAAAAATGCGGTTGTCCCACACCACGGGCGAGGATTGACCATTCCCGGGCAGTGCGACCTGCCAGGCCACGTTCTCGGCCGACCACGTGAGAGGGGGAACGGTGTCCGTCACCCGCCCGTCGCCATGCGGCCCCCGCCATTGCGGCCACGGTTCGGCAGCGTTCGCGACGGAGGACAGGACCGCGAACGACACGCAAAGAATGAGCGAGCGGACCAGCATGGCAAGGGTGTCCTGAAGATCGTGGCCATCGATTTTGATCGTCGATAGCGTAATCTGTCGAGACCGCCTTCATCAAGAAAGCCCGATGCGAAACCGCCGGAAATCGAGCCCCACCCAGAACACTCGATACGATCGCTGAAAATGTGTTGAGACCAAGGCCTTATGAGGACCGGGGCGCTTCAGCCCACCACTTGAAACGGCCCGACCGTCGTCCCGTTGGGAATGTTCGCGTTCCCCTGAATCACCGCGTGGGGACCGATACGGCAATCGCTGCCGATGGTCACCGCACCGCGAATCACGGTGAACGGTTCGATGACGGTATCCGCCCCGATGGCAGCCCGCGGATCGATGACGGTCTGCGACGGGACGACGATGGTCACGCCGTTGATCATCAACCGCGTCTGCGTTTCCTGTTGAATCGTTTGCGTGACTTCGGCCAACTGCACGCGGGTGTTCACGCCCAGCGCTTCGGTGATTTCAAACGCCTGCATCGCTACGACGGGGTGACCCGCCTGCAACAGCACCTTCGGGCAATCGGTCAGGTAATACTCGGCTTGCGCGTTGTCGGGACGGATTTGATCGAGGGCCGCCAGCAGCTTTTGTGAATCGAACGCATAGCACCCGGTGTTGATTTCCTGAATCGTCTTTTCCGCGGCGTTGGCGTCCTTTTCTTCGACGATCTTCACGAAGTTTCCGGAGGCCTCCCGCACGATGCGGCCGAGTCCCTGATTCGCCGGGGTCACCGCCGTTCCGATGACGGCCGCAGCCTTCTTTTCGCCCTGAGCATCGAGCAACTTCGCCAGCGATTCCCGCTTCAGCAGTGGCGTATCCCCGGCAAGAATCAGCACCGGACCATCGTGCGCGGCCAGTGCGGCCCGGCACATCATCACCGCATGCCCGGTTCCTTTTTGCTCCGATTGCAACGCGAAGTCGACATCGGCGTACTGCGAAAGATGCGCCTGCACGAGATCGGCCCGATGTCCCACCACGGCGACAATCCGCAACGCCCCCGCCGCCCGTGCGGCATCCAGCACGTAATCGACCATCGGCCGCCCGCACACTTCGTGCAGCACTTTCGGCAGCGCCGATTTCATGCGGGTGCTCTTCCCCGCCGCCAGAACAATCGCCAATGCACTCACAGGTCGCTCACATTCTGAGAAGATAGAATTGAATCAGCCCGCAGTGTCGGCAAAGGGGGCGATTCCTGTGTGAAAGGAACTCGACCTTGCCGTCACTGCGGGCTGATGGAAATCGAAGGTTAGAAGCGAATCCCGCCGCGCACCATCACCTGGTCGTCGACGTTCACCTTCGGCGGGAAGCCCGATTGATTCTCGAAG
Organism: Planctomycetaceae bacterium; assembly: GCA_021732785.1. Lineage (GTDB taxonomy): Bacteria > Planctomycetota > Planctomycetia > Planctomycetales > Planctomycetaceae > DSVQ01. Next base: position 62,285 of record JAKFUG010000022.1, on the reverse strand, counting down.
TTTCGCCCGGTGACCCAGGCGACTTCGATGTATTTGTCGAACCAGCCGTGGTCGCTCCGCATCCCGAGGGCGAACCGCCAATCTTCATATTGGACACGGTCACGCGGCGTGAACACGTTGTTGTACTGATAGGCTTCCACATGGTACTCGGAGGAAACATAGAGCCAGTGCGAGCCATTCCAGAAGTTGCCGAGGAAGTAACTGATCCGGCCCTTGGGGAACAGCAGACGGAATTCCCAGCGATCATTCGGCGTGATGATCACACCGCCGGTCGGCAGCACGATGTCATCGACGCGGTCCCAGTATTGAACGCCAAGCACAAAAGTCCAGATGGGATCGTACTGCAACCGCGCGGCGATGTTGCCGTCGAAGTTCCAGGCATCGGACGTCAGTTGATGTTCCAGGTCGGTATTGATCGACGGATTGAAACCAAACTGCAACGACCACCCATTCACGTCCGGCGTGAAGAGCTGCATGTCGAGACCGAAGCGGTACAGGTTGAGCCGGCCATACGGGCTCGCCGCTAACCCGGAGAACGTCCACGCGCGGTAATTGAATTGAGCCGCCGTCGAGCAGACCCAGCCGAGACCGAAGGGGGAGTTTTTGCGGAGTTCCGAGTCAAATTCGAACATCTCGACGCCGGAGTTGACGTCACGAATGTCTGATTCGGGGATGTAACCGACATCGACGCGCGGAATCAGTCCGAACCGATAGGGTTGTGGTCCATTCACGCCGGAGAACATCGGGGCCGGCATGGGGGCCGGGTTCATCAATGCCGGATCGCCGTAGTTGTAGAACGGATCCTGTGTCATCGGCGGCTGGGGTTGAAACGGATCGTATCCGTTCGCCGCATACGGCACGGGATCGCCCAGCACCGGCCCGGACAGGGGCGGATAGGGTCCCGAAGGACTCTGCCCGCGGATGGACGCAGCCAGTTTTGGCGAGAATTCGTACAGACTGCTCCCCGATTCCGTTTCCGGGGCGGCAGCGAAAGCAAGCAGCAGGCATAAAGTAGTCGGAATCACGGCACGCCCTACGAGATGGGAGGAGAGAGGGGTGGCCCCTGACCGGCTTGAGCCGATTTTTGAAGCGGCGGGATTTTTCTGAAAGATGCCCGGCGCGTCAACACCAACTCCGGCGAGAATCACCTGCTCTCCACGAGAACGACAGAAAAAGCGGGCGGACCAGCCGATTTTGCAGTCCCCGCCGCCTACCCCGCTTGCGGTTTCGCCCCCACGGTCGCATCGAACATCCCTGATGTCTATGATGGCGGCACGTCGGTTCCCAGTTGTTCGTCCTCGGGAGTTCGCAACATGTCCTTCGGTCCGGTTTCGCGTCGTACGGCACTGCAATGGAGTTCTGCGGCGCTGGTGGGTGCTGCCATTTCAATTGGTCCACGCATCGCGCGGGGTGCCATTCCGCGGCTTCTCCAGGACGGACAAAAGCCGACGGATAAGCGTCTCGGGGTGCTCAAGGATCTCAACGGCTATTTCCCGTTCATGCCCAGCAAGACTCCGGAAGAGTGGGCGAAGCGCGCAGACTATGTACGACGGCAAATGCTCGTGGCCTGCGGTCTCTGGCCGATGCCCGCGCGACCGGCGATCGAAGCGACCGTCCACGGCAAGGTCGACCGCGACGACTACACCGTCGAGAAGGTTTACTTCGAAAGTCACCCCGGCCTGTATGTCACGGGCAGCCTCTACCGTCCGAAAAACGTGACGGGCAAACGGCCCACAGTGATCTGCCCGCACGGCCATTGGGCGAACGGGCGGTTCCATGATCACGGTGAAGCCAAGATCAAAACCGAGATCGAAACCGGAGCCGAAACGGATTCGGTCAGCGGTCGTCATCCCTTGCAGGCCCGCAGTGTGCAATTGGCACGCATGGGTTGCGTCGTCTTCCTCTACGACATGCTGGGAGTCGCGGACAATACCGTTTTGTCGAGTGGACTGATTCATGGTTTCGCCAAGCAGCGCCCCGAGTTGAGCACCCCCGAACGCTGGGGACTCTTCAGCGCGCAAGCCGAACTGCGTTGTTTGAATGCGCTCGGGCTACAAACCTGGAACTCGATCCGCATTCTCGACTGGATCACCACGCTGCCCGATGTCGACCCCGACAAACTGGGCGTGACGGGGGCCAGCGGCGGCGGCACGCAAACCTTCATGCTGGGTGCGGTCGATCCTCGACCGAAAGCGCTGTTCCCCGCGGTGATGGTCTCCACGGCGATGCAGGGGGGCTGCACCTGTGAGAATGCCTCGCTCTTGCGGATCAACACGGGCAATATTGAATTCGCCGCGATGATTGCCCCCCGACAACTTGGCATGACCGGTGCGAATGATTGGACGCGGGAAATTGAAACCAAGGGTCTGCCCGAACTGAAGCAGCACTATGCGTTGCTGAAAGTGCCCGAGCGCGTCCGCGGCAAGCACTATCCGTTCGAGCACAATTACAACAAAGTCAGCCGGCGGATGATGTACGAGTTCTTCAAGGACGCGCTCGACCTCGGCGATGTCTCGCTGGAAGAACGGGAATTCAAACCCCTCACCCACGAAGAAGCCTCGGTGTGGGTCGGTGCTCCGATCGCTCCCAAGACCGGTGACGACGCCGAAGTGGCCCTGCTGCGGGCGTTTGCTGCCGAGTTTCAGCAACAATTGAAGGATTTGTCGCCGTCGAACGGAGGATCGTATGCCGAATACAAGCGCGTGATCGGCGGCGGCTGGGATATTCTCATCGGACGTTTGCTGGCGACGGCGGGGACTTGCCGTTTGGAACCGACGAATGCCGTAGAACGCAGCGATTACCGCGAGTACACCGGCTGGGTGCGGAACGAAACCTACGGCGAATCGTGCCCGGCAATGTTGCTGCTCCCCGCGAGCTGGAACGGGCAGACAGTGATCTGGCTGACAGAAACGGGCAAAGCGGGAATCCTCACCACGGACGGAGCCCCGAAGCCGGCGATTCAAAAGTTGCTGACCGCGGGAACCGCTGTGTTCGGTCTCGATTTGCTTTATCAGGGCGAGTTCAACGCCGACGGCAAGGAGCTGACGGAATCGCCGCGGGTCAACAACCCACGGGAATTCCTGGGATACACGGTCGGTTACAACCATCCGTTGTTCTCCCAACGCGTGCATGATGTGCTGTCGACGATTGCGGGTCTGCGCAGCCACGAGAGCCCGCCGCAAGCCATTCACATCGTGGGGGAAGGCAAAGCGGGCGCAATTGCCCTCGCCGCGGCGGTCCAGGCCGGAGATGCGGTGAAGAAAACCGGGACGCTCTTCCCCGGCCCCGTTTTCCGTTTCGGTCAAATCACCGAGATTCGCGATCCGTGGTTGTTGCCGGGAGCCGTCCGTTACGGCGACATCCCCGGGCTGCAAACGGTGCGCGAAGAAACGACATCACGTGATCCCAGTGCCGGGATCATGATGAGTTATCAGGACGCCGTGAACGACAAGACGACTACCGAAATCGCCAACTGGTTGATCAAGGGTTGATCGCTCAGAATCCAAGACGGGGCGCGAATCATCGCTTCGCGGCTTCGCGTCCCGTGAGGATCGCTTGCCAGTGTCTTCGAGGATAATCAGAAGCACTCCGCGCGGGGCGCGAAACCGCAAGCGGGAAACCTACGCCGCTTGTTCGCGACGGTGTGGTTCTTCGACCGGTTGGGGCAATGTGAGGTGCTCGGGCGCGTGCTCGTCCGTGGACTTGGTTTTCTGATCCGGGCGGCAACATAACAGCGCGGGGAGAATCACCAACTCTCCGAGCAGCGACGCCACCATTTGCGCGGCCATCAAAGCACCAAACCGGGCCGTCGGAACAAAGCTGCTCAGACAGAGGGCGAGCAGTCCGACGCTGCAAATGATCGTCGATTCCAGCACCGGTTCCCCCGAGTGCTCGAGGGCTCGCCGTGTCGCCTCGGCCGAAGTGAGGCCGCGTTCGTAACCCTCGCGGTAATACACCAGGAAGTGGAAGGTGCAGTCGACTGAGATTCCGAGGGCAATACTGCCGGTCATCATCATGCCGATGTCGACCGGCGTGCCGAGGAAACCCAGACCACCGAAAACCAGCCAGATCGGAATGATGTTCGGGATCATCGCCACCACCCCGGCGAGGATCGACCGCAGCGACAGAATCATCACGATGGAGATCGTCAGGCACGCCGCCGTAAAACTCTGCCAGAAGCCGTCAAAGATCTCCGTCTGCGCATTTTTCAACAGCGGTGTCAGGCCGGTAAAGCGAATCGGCTCACCGGCGAGATCGTGTTCCAGATCGGCAAGGACGTGGATCGGTGACATCTCGCGGCTGCGACGAACACGGGCCGAAATCCGCCAGCTTTGTTGATCGTCGATCACCCAGCCGGAATCCTGACTCATCGCTTTCGCCCGCGATAACATCCGCGCCGCATCGAGCGAGCTTTCGGGCATATCAATCGGGAAGAATGTGGCCGCAGAGAGGACATGCCGTACCCCCGGATGGGCCGCGATGTGCTGCTGAATCTGGCGGACTTTGAGCATGCGGTCGATGAAGGGCAGGTCGGACTTGCCGAAGTCGACGACGCCTTCAATTGAATCGATGTTGGTCAGTTCGTGCTCGATCCGCTGCAGGTCGGTGAAGACGATGCTGTTTCGCGGCAGGAATTCCACCGGATCGACATCCGACTTCAATCGCAGCAGTCCGAGCCCCGTGATCACCACCAGCATGCTGACCGCCCCGAGTACGGGCAGTTTGTGCGCGGCCAGCCAATCACTCCAGCGGCCAAAGTCGACATGGAAGCCCATCGACCGGACTTCAATCTTCGGCCAGACGGTCAACAGCGCAGGCATGATTCCGAGACCCACGATCAGCGCCATGATCGACCCGGTCGCCGCCGCATAGCCGAATTGTGCGACCGGGAGAATGGTGCTGACGTTGAGCGAAATCAGGCCGAGCAACGTGGTGATCGTGGACAGGAAGACGGGGTTAAACGATTCCTTGAGCGCCGACCCCAGCGGATCGGTGACGCCCTTCTCTTTGGCTTCCGAGAAATAGCTGACGAAGTGGACCGCGATGGAGAGGGTGAAGATCATCACCATCACCGATAACGAACCCATGATGAAGTTCATTTCGCCGCCGCACCACGCCAGCACGGTTTGCGTGACATAGATGCCCCACAATGTGACGCCGAGCGTCGACATGGCCATTCCCCAATGGGAGAACGAGAAGTAGAGCAGCCCGAGGCAGAGCGCGATCGTGATCGCGAAGTATTTCTTGTTCGCCGTCTGGCTCCCCATCGTGTCGAGCGCGCTGACAATCACCGGTGGCCCGGTTAACGCCACCGTCTTTTCGTCGAGTTGACAATAAGCCAGTTCCGCTTGCACCGCAGCGACGGTCTGGCCCCGGTTCTTGGCCCCAGTTTCATCAAGCAAGGCGATCATGCCGACGAGTTGTCCCGTCGGAACACCGAGCAGACCTTCCATTCGCTTGCGGGCTTCTTCGGGAGCCACGCCGAGCGATTCCATCTGATAGGCCATGCGGTCCGGCGTCAGAACGGTGCGGATGCCCGGCAGGCGATCGAGCCGCCCGGCGATGGCTTCGACAAACTCGGGCGTGGCGACCGATTTGTCCAAACCGGCAACGATGACTTCTTCCACCCCGAAGTCGCGTTTGAACCGTTCGTATTCCTGGCGGACGCCCGTCGCACGGGGCAACCAGGTTTCGATGTCGTTATTCGACTTGATCGAATTGGCTTGCCAGTAGAAGAACGGAAAAGAAAGCCCGACGATCCACAGGAGGAGTTTGCCATGGCGCTGATAGAAGGACGAAATCATCGCGCGGCGGACCCTGAGAGCGAATCATGGTGACGGGAAATCGCGTGAAAGCCTGCCTTGACCGCGTGGCGAATCGAGCATCCATACCGATTCGGCGTTTTTTCGGCTATGTCAGTCTTGTGGACTAGGCAGTTCTACCACTTTGGAAATCGGCAGAATCTGCCGGACGCCCGGCGATACATGAGCCCCGCACTAGTTTTGTCGACCCGGAAGCGGACAGATATCATCGATTTGTGACTGGCTGACAACTCCGCCAGCGAGTCACCACGGTTTCGCCTTCGAGTCGTTACCGTCCGCGCAGCTTCTCATCAACACAGCGCTGTTTAGCCGCGACCCGACAGGGGAGCGCTGCACGGAGGAACCGGGCGTGTGGTGCGTTCCACACAGCGCTCCCCTCCGCGGACTGCGGGTCGCGGCTCAACTTTAGCGGACCCTGCCGAGGCCGAATTGGTCGCCGGTGTGCATCACCCGGCCGTTTGCCCAGTGGACTTCCACCATCTTCTCGCTGTGAACTTCGCCGCCATGTTCGTCCGTGAGGTGCGCCACAATCTTCCGGGTGGCGACGTCATACACATCGCCGGTGGAGGGGTAGGCGAAGCGTCCGTCCAGGCTGAACGTGATCCACCCCGGCTGTTCGCGGACAGGTAAACTGGCCACCTGTTTTGGCGGCATCACCGTCGTATCAAAGACGTGCATGCGGCGATTCGCGGCGTCGCAAATCCAGAGTTCTTTCTCGTCCGGCGTAAGGCCGATACCGTGACTGGGGCAACCATGCCGTTTGGTCGGTCCTTTCGCAAACCCCGTCACTTCCACGCGATGCAGCATCTTGCCGGTGGTCAGATCGCCGACTTCAAAACCGAGCAGTTCATTCACATTGGCGAAGCACAGCGTCTGCTTGCCGTTGATGGTGAAGGGGCGAATCGGCTGTGTGAACGGACCGCACTCCCGGACGATCGTATGCGTTTCTGCGTCGGCGATCTTCAAGACTTTCGATCGCAACCCGGCAAGATAAACGTGCTTGCCATCGAGTCCGCCGACGGTGTTGTGGGCTCCCGGCTGCGGTTCGATCCGGGCAAGCACGTCTCCCGATTGACCGTCGACCACGTGCCAGTGGTCTTTCTCCAGCGACGGCACGTACAGCCATTTTCCATCCGGCGCGATCGCCATGCGGTCGCAACCGCCATCGTACTGACGCTCCCAAAGCAGCTTTTCCGTCGTCAGATCGAGGCACTCCATGGACGTCAGTGTGCTGATGTAAATCCGGCTGGTGGTTGCCGAGGCACACACGCCTTTGACGTTGATCGGTTCGCCCGCCGCGTTCTTCCCGCCGGTCGCAATGCGTTTTACAAAGCGATGGTCACGGTCGATGTCGAACACCAGCAGGCCGTGCCCGCCGAATTCGAGATAGTTCCGAATCCCCGGACAGGCCACGTAGAGATATCGTCCATCGGGCAACGGTTCCGCGGCCATCGCCGCATGGGAAGCGATCAAGATCACGAGGCTCAACCAACAGCGCATGGCGGCAACCTCAGCAAAAGTGTTCGGTCACATCGTCGGATGCAGAGCATTCCGGGCCGTACGGACAATCCGTTCGGCTTCGGCGGGGGTATCGGCGAGGGCGGTAAGATGCCCCATTTTACGGCCGGGTCGTGCCTCGCGTTTACCGTAGAGGTGCAGCTTCACTTCGGGATCACCGCACGGTCCCGACCAGTTCGGCGGACCGGGTTCCCAGAGATCACCCAGCAGGTTCGCCATCGCCGCGGGACGATGTTGCCGCGCGGAACCCAACGGCAGCCCGCAGACCGAGCGGACCTGTTGCTCGAACTGGCAGGTCGCGTGGGCATCAATCGTGAGATGCCCGGAATTGTGCGGCCGGGGGGCGGTTTCATTGATGAGCAGGTCGCCGGTCTTCGTGAGGAAGAACTCGACACACAAGACACCGACGACGTCCATTTTCTCCAGCACGGCCCGCGCAATCTCCACGGCATTCTTCTGGACCGTCGGTGAGAACGGTCCCGGACAAACCGAGACATCGAGAATGTGGTGGCTGTGCGTGTTCCAGATCGGGCCGTAGGTCACCAGCGAACCGTCCAGCCCCCGCGCGGCGACGACCGAAAGTTCCGACTCGTAATCGATAAAATGTTCGAGAATCGCCGCGTCGGTGTTCAATGTCGCCCATGCGGCGGCAGCGTCTTCCGGGCGGCGAATGATCACCTGGCCTTTGCCGTCGTAACCCCAGTTCGCGGTTTTCAGCACGGCGGGCGTGCCGGACCGAGCCAGCGCCGTCTGTAAAGCGGCAAGCGTTTCCACCCGCTCAAAGGGGGTGACGGGCAACCCGGCGTCACGAAGGTACGATTTCTCCCGAAACCGGTTCTGTGAGGTGTAAAGGACACTCCCCGCCGGTCGGACCGGGGCGTGCTTTTCGCAGGCCGTCGTCGCTTCCGCGGGGACGTTTTCGAACTCGAACGTCACCACGCTGACTTGTTTCGCAAACTGCTCGACCTGATCGACATCGAGATAATCCGCGCGGACTTCCAAATCGGCGACTTGTCCGGCGGGCGTGTCATCGTCGGGCGAGAAGACATGCACGCGGTAACCGAGTCGCCGCGCCGCAATCGCGAACATGCGCCCGAGTTGACCGCTGCCGAGAACACCTAATGTCGCACCGGGTTGAATCACTTGGTGTTTGCTCATGACGGGCTCCCACCAGGAATACGATTGCTGAGCACGTTATCGCGCTGTTGATCGTGGAAAGCGTGCAGTTTCTGTCGCAGTTCAGGCCGCGAACCGGCGAGAATCCGCACGGCGAGTAACCCGGCATTCTTCGCCCCGGCCTCACCAATGGCCAGCGTGGCGACCGGGATGCCGCCGGGCATTTGGACGATCGAGAGCAACGAATCGAGACCTTGCAATGCTCGACTTTGCACCGGTACACCCAACACAGGCAACACCGTATGCGCCGCGACCATGCCCGGCAGATGAGCCGCGCCGCCCGCCCCGGCGATGATCACTTCCAGCCCGCGGCTCTCGGCGGTTTTCGCGTACTCGGCCATCCACTCGGGCGTGCGGTGGGCCGACACCACCCGGCACTCATGCGCGACGCCGAACTCGGTCAGTATCGCCGCCGCCTTGGACATCGTGTCCCAGTCGGACTGACTCCCCATGATAACGCCGACAAGCACCGGCGTGGTCGCATTCGACACGGTCTTTCCTTCCCCTGCGTGATGTCACTCCGCGTGAAATTGCGGATGTGAAGATCATAACGCGATGAGTCGGAAAGCCGTAGGGTTTGCCGAGTCTTCGAGGCGAACCGGTTTCATTTGGTCGAGCAGGTTCGCCTCGCGGACTCGGCAAACCCTACCCAATCTCACGCGAAGAGTTTATCGACGACTTTGCCGCCGTCGACGATTTTCATCGGGCGACCGAGCGGGCTCATGTTCTCTTTCGCCGGGTTGACGCCGAGTGAGTGGCAGATCGAGCAGAACAGATCGGGGACTTCCACGGGGTCATGATCGACCGCGGAACCGTCCTTTGTCGACGCACCGATGACTTGCCCGCCCTTCACGCCACCGCCCGCCAATACGGCGTTGAAGACGCGCGGGTAGTGGTCGCGGCCGCCGCGCGGATTGACCTTCGGCGTACGGCCGAACTCGCCCATCCAGGCGACGAGGGTCGTGTCGAGCAACCCGCGAGTTTTCAGGTCGCGAATCAGGGCGGCGAAGCCCGGATCAACCTGACCGGACAAGCGCGTGGTGTTCTCGAAATTGTCTTGATGGGTATCCCAGTTGCCGTGGCGGACTTCGACGAACGTGACGCCCGATTCGATCAGCCGCCGGGCGAGCAAGCAGCCGCGGCCGAATTCGTTGTCGCCGTATTCGCTGCGGAGGGACGCCGGTTCCTGACTGAGATCGAACGCTTTCGTTTTCGGACTGAGGACGAGCTTTGACGCTTTGTCGTACAACCGGCGGTGATTCTCGACGACGGTCTCACCGCCGCGCTGGGCGAATTCGGTTTCGAGTTTGCCGAGCAATCCCAGCCGGCGGTTGAAGCGGGCTTCATTGGTGCCGGTGACGACGTTATCCGGCATGCGGTTGGGATCGTTGACCTGGAACGGTTCGTAATCGACACCAAGAAAACCCGCACCGACGGTCCCCTGCCGATTCTGACCGATGCCGACCACCGAGGGGATTTCCTGCGGCCCGGCGGAGAGTTCCCGGGCGATGTTGGACCCCAAGCCCGGATGCCGCACCGAACCCGCGGGGATGTACCCGGTGTGAAGCTGGTACGTCGCGCGGTCGTGCTGGCCTTCCTTGTTCGTCATCGAACGGATGATTGCCAGATCGTTCATCACCTTCGCGGTTTCGGTCCACGTGTGGGCGATCTGAATCCCCGGCACCGCGGTATCGATGGCCTTGGTTTCCCCGCCGTTTTCGGTTCCCGGCTTCGGATCGAAGGTTTCCAGTTGGCTCGGCCCGCCCTGCATCCAGAGCAGAATCATCGCCCGGCCCTGCTTCTTCAGGTCATCGGCGCGAACAGTGACGACATCGCGGAAACTCAGCGTTCCCGAGGCAAACGCCGCCGCGGAAACCGTGTGCAGGAACGCCCGCCGGGAAACCGTGTGGCGGGTCATCGAAACGTCTTGTTGCCAGGAAGTGAACATGGGATGGCCTTTTGTTGTCAGTTGTCAGTGGGAAGAGAATGCGAGAGGCACATTGTCATGGTCTTTCCAACTGACCACTGACAACGAACCACTGACCTCCCCAATCACCTCTTCGCCAGAAATTCGCTGCTGTTGAGCAGACTCCACAGAATGTCTTCGTAGGCTTCGGTGCGGTTGCCGGTGTCTTTGAGGTACGTCTGGCAGACCTTGATTTCCTGATCGGACGGCTCGCGGGAGAGCGCCAGCAGGTAGACTTCCGCGATGGCATCCTGATCGTCGTTGTACTTCCGCACGATCTGGCCCAGGCGGTTGTTGCCCGTCGCCGACACCGCGCCGCGGAACTGGGGCGTATTCATCATGAAGAGCGCCTGCTGCACATTGCCGAGGATGTCTTCCTGCGGCGTCGACGGATCGTGACTGAAAATGGTGTGGAACTGGTTTCGCGGCGAACGGGCGGCGGCGAACGGGCCGGCCATCATGCCGGGACCCATTCCGGGAGCACGGTCATCGACCCCGAGAACGGTGACCAGCGCGTTGAAAAGCTGATCGGCCCGCAGATGGGTCGGCGTCTGTGACGCGAACGGCAACTCCGGAGCGGAGGCCGACTTCGACCGCACCGCCCGTTGATACGTGTCGGTGAGCGCGATGGTCTTCACCAGCCATTTCACATCGTACTTGTTCGCAATGAAACCGCTGGCGAGTTCGTCGAGGACTTCCGGGAACCGAGCGGTCCGCGTCGGGCCGAGATCGTCCACCGGCATATAAAACCCTTCGCCGAGCATCTCGTGCCAGAGCCGATTAATGATCGCGCGGGCGAACCACGGATTCTCGGGATTCGTGAATGCCTTGGCGGCCGCCGTTCGGCGTTCCATGTCGGGCAGTTCCGTCGCCGGGGTGGTTTGATCGACGAAGAACTTCGGATTGATCTGCGTTCCGCGTGACGACGGATCTTTCAGATCGGGCATGAAATATTCCGACGAACCGCGGCGTTGCATTTGAGGATCAGGCAGTTTCTTCATTTCCTCGACGGACAACATGCCATCTTTGTTACTGTCGCCGACTTCCAGCAGGCGTTCAAAGATGCGGGCGAACTGGCCGCCGGGGCCATTCTCGGCTTCAACTTTCGACAGTTTCTCATCGCGGTTCCGGTCCATCATCGCCATCACCCGTTCGGGGTTCTCGCGAATCTGTTCCGGCCCGCCCCCTCCACCACGGCGGTTGTCCATGTTGACGGACACGACTTCAAAACTGCGCTGCATCCCGTTTTCGGTGACCGGCCGCAACGCCGTGCGGGGGAAGTACGCCGCGAGTTCGTGGAACTGCTGCCGTTTCCACACATCCGACGGGTGATCGTGGCAATTCGCACATTGAATCTGGATCCCGAGGAAGATGCGACACGATTCCGCGGCCACTTCGGCGGGCTGCGACTGGTGAGCGAGGAACAACGCCGTCTCACCATGTTCGCGGATGTCCCCCGTCGCAGTCAGCAGCGCGGTGACGATTTCATCCCACGGCTTGTTGGTATTGAGTTGTTCGGCGATCCATTCCTCGAAAACGCTTTGCCCGCCACGCAGTTGCTGATTGGTCGCATTCATGAAAATCACGTCGCGATAATAACCGCCCCAGTTGCGGCCGAAATCCGGTGACGCCAGCAACTGATCGATCACCGCGGCCCGCTTCTGCGAATCGGGATTCAACCCGAACAGCGTGACCTGTTGCGGCAGCGGCGGCCGCCCGGCGATGTCGAACGACACGCGGCGGAGAAAATCTTCGTCGGCACACCGCGGGGCAATATCGATTTTCGAAGCGTCGATTTCGCTTCGAATCAAGCGATCGACACTTTCCGCAACGCTCGCCGCCGTCGGGGCCACGCCGGTCTTCTTTGCCGCCGCTTCGCCGATTCCGTTCCCCGCGACCATCATCCCGATGACAGCCAGATGCCAACTGAGCCGTTGCATGAGAGACCTCAATTCGATCAATGGGTTACGGGTGTGGCAGTCGATGCGAGCGCGGACCGACAGGATTCTGACAGGAAAATGAACCCGCGGCACGGCCAACAGTTTCGCATTCTTTACGGCTTCTTCTTGCAGACAATCCGACTTCTTGCCGCGAAATCCTCAAAATCGCAAATCTGTACAGACGAATCGGTATGGTGCCGAGGGGTAATTCCATCGGGGCGAATGAGTGCAAAGACCGGATCGGCCCCGTACGATACCAGTTCGTTCCCGTTCGGGTTTCGACCTATTTTTGATTCGTTGCACTTAATTCCGATCGCCATTCGTGCTGTGGGCGCGCGTCTTCGTCCCCAGCGGGAATGTTGGTAAAGGTCAGGTTTCGCATGGCCGTTAAAGTCCGCTGCCCGGGCTGTGAGAAAGTCCTCACGGTCCCCGATACTGCCCGCGGGAAAGCCGTGAAATGTCCGAGTTGCCAGGAGCGGATTTCCGTTCCCGCCGCGAAAGACGCCCCGCCGGCGAAATCGGCCAAAACGAAAAAGCCCGCGGCGGCAGCCGATTCAGAAGAGTCGCTGCTGACTTTCGACCTGACGAAAGCCGAAGACGCCGATGCCCGCATCTGTTTCAAGTGCGGATACGACATGACGTATCTGGACGAAGAAACGACGGAATGTCCGAAATGCGGGATGGATCTTTCAACCGGGGATCTGGGCGAAAAAGCCCGGAAAAAGGCGATGAAGGGTCCCGATCCCGACAAGTTTTACAGCACGATCTGGAGCGACCAGTGGAAGTTCGTCTTCCGCCACCAGGGGCTGGTGTGGCGCACCGTGGCTTACGTGCTGATTGCCTCGATCATCATGTTCGGGATGATGTTCAGCTACCTCTACGTCCCGTTGTGGCCGCCGCGGCTGTTCTTCGCGCTCATGACCACTGTCGCGGGGATGATGATTCCCGGCTGGCTGTGGTTTCTCGATCAGGAAATCATTAAGGGAACGCTCGAGCGGAAAGACAAACTCAAACGCATCAACATGGATTTCTTCCTCTGCAGTGCGCTGGGCGTGAAGTGGGTCTTGTGGCACTTCTGCGTGGCCCTGCCGATCATGCTGATTCCGCTGCTGATTGTGTGGTTGCTGAAGCTGCCGCCGCTGGTGGGGGGCATTGTGGCGGCGATCACCTACCTGCCCGCGTTGCCGATGATGTCGATTGCGATGGGGCACATGATCATGCCGCATCAGGAAAACGGCTTCATGATCTGGAAGCTGGCACCGGCCTGGTTCAAAACGTTCGGGCCCACGTTTTTGTGGACCACGCTGTTGTTCACCGTGCACATTCCCGTACTGGCATGCGTGGGAACGGCTGCCGCGCTGTATGGGCCAGCGCTCAACACGATGGCCGCGCAGATGGACGAAAACGCGGCGATCTATCGAGCCAAGCGCCAAACGGAAATCGGCGACAAGAAGGATCGGGAAAAGGCCGCGAAGGATCCGCTGGTGCAACGCGAGTTTCACAAGGTGAACTACATGCCGATTGTAGTTCCCAGCCTGCTGTGGGTGCTCGGCTGCCTGTTGCTGGGATATCCGGCGGTCTACATCATGCGCGTGAATGGCCAGCTCATCTGGTTCTTCCGCGAGAACTTCGACCTGCAGATGATCGAGCGGCAATACAAGTACAAGGCGACGTTGCCGCGACCGGGTGAAGAAGAAGAAGAAAAGCCGAAAGCAACCAAAGTGGTGGTGCTGGAGGCTGTGGTCGGGTTGGCGTTTTGCCTGCTGATCGGCGGCATCGGCGGGTTCGTTTGGTCGTCAATGAACAATACGCCGGTCGGTGAAAGCATTTTGAATGGGCTTTCCTGGGGCATCAACTTCGCCTTCTTCAGCGGCATCAGCATGATCGCGAAGGAGTCCTGGGAAGAGGGCCCCGGATGGGGCATAGTTTGCTCGATTCCGTCCGCGATGCTGACCGTCATGATTATCTGCGTTGTGCTGGCGCTGTTCCTTCAATCCCCGGTACTGCTCATCATTGCGGCTGTTGCCGTGGGGATTTACCTGCTGGGCCTCATTGGATTGCTGGTGTTTACCGCGAAGCACTGGCAAACGGCGCGGGGAGGCTGTTTGTTGGCATTGTTCGCGTTTGTAATCAATTTCGTGATCATGATTACCGCGATTGCCGTCGGTGTTTCTCTGGCCGTGATGCAGTCGATTCCGGGGGGGGCCAAAGCCAATCAAGAAGCACCGGCAGGACAACAACCGCCGGCCGGGATCGATCCCACAATGATGCCGGGTCAAGTCCCCGGAGTTCCCGCGGGCGGTGCACAACCGATCGAACAACAGTTGACTCCGACAGCACCGATTCCCTAAGAGCGCGCGTCAAAATAACATGACCAATTTTTTCGATCAAAATCCGAAATCCGAATGGCGAAATCCGAAAGAAATCCTAAGCACGAAGCGGAAAACATCTCGTTATTGTGATGTTTTCTGCTTCAAATTTGCCCCTTCCTTCGGATTTCGGATTTCGAGTTTTGATCAGAGAAACTCCGGCAACTTATTTTGACGCAGTTCCTAAATCCGAATCGGTCTGCTCCACTTTCATCTATGAAATAACCTGCTTCGGAGAACGCCCAGATGTCGGTGAATCGTCGCTCATTCCTCACGGCCGCTTCCACAACCGCGGGGCTGGCAGCCCTCCAACCCGCGTTGTTCGCGGCCGAGGATTCCGCCGCCGAGTTGAAGAACATCGGCAAGACGCCGCACTCAAAATTCGCCGTCAATTGCGAGATGTGGTGGACGAAGCTGCCGTTTCTGGACCGCGTGAAACAAACCGCGGCGCTGGGTTTTCCCGCCATCGAAATCTGGCCGCTCGCCGGGAAAGATCTCGACACCCTCGCCGCATTGACGCAAGACCTCGGCATCGAGATCGCCCAGTTCACCGCCTGGGGTTTTAAGCCCGGCATGAACGATCCGAAGAACCACGTTGACGTCGTGAAAACGATCAAAGAGGCCTGCATCGCCGCGAAGAAACTGAAGTGCAGGAAAGCGTGCGTCGTCGCCGGTGATGACATCCCCGGCATGTCCCAGGCCGAGATGCACGCCAACGTCATCAAAGCGTTGAAGAGCGTCGCAAAAATCGTCGAAGACAACGACCTCACGCTCATTCTCGAACCGATGAACATCCGCGTCGACCACAAAGGCCATTGCCTCTACGGCAGCGCCCCGGCGATCCACATCTGTCAGGAAGTCGGTTCGTCCCACGTGAAGATCAACTGGGATCTGTACCACATGCACATCACCGAAGGCGATCTCTGCGGCCACTTGCGCGAAGGGATGAAAACGAAGACCATCGGTTACCTGCAACTCGCCGATCATCCCGGCCGGAACGAACCCGGCACCGGTGAAATTCATTACAACCGCGTGTTGAAGGAAGCGTTCGATCTGGGCTACCGCGATTACATCGGGCTGGAATGCCGCCCCACGGAAGAAATCGCAGCGGCGAAACGGGTTGCCGCGGCCGACGTCTGGTAAGCCGAGCGGACGCCGTCATCGTCGATGATCACCACTCCGCGAACCTCTTCTCGCTTCTGGTAGCGGGTCTGTTGGAAATGATCCGCATTCCAGGAATCCTCCGCGCGTTTTGAAACGTGCCGCTCATCACGCGGAGCGTGATGGCTACGATGGTGGCCATCACGCTCCGCGTGATGAGCGGATTCCACACAACGCGCTGTTCATTGTTAGGATCGGTATAAAAGGCGTCGGGGCAGGGGCCCCGACCTATGATTTCAATTTGATTTGACATCCATAGGTCGGGGCCCCCGCCCCGACTCTTCAAATTGACCCACGACCGAAATTCTGGAAACGGTCATTCCCGGCCAGCCGCGGGCCGTATGATTTTGTGTGTGATCGGCACAGAGCGCTGGTGTGCCACTGGCTCTGCCAGTGCGTCTTTTTTGAATTGAAAAGACACTGGCAGAGCCAGTGGCACACGAATTCCAGGAGAAAATCAGTTCCTGCAACGGTGAATCCCGACTCTAACAGGCAGGGCGTCTTGGCGGCTTTTTCCTGACGTGTTATGTTGGCCTCCCGGTGGAATTCGCAGCGACACACGCAGGATCGGGACGATGAGTTGGCGACAGGTGGCACGGTGGTTGGAGCGGCCGCGCTCACGACGGACCTGGTTGCAGGAAGCCGCGGCAGGGGCAGCGATGTTACTCTCGGCGCGGGGACTCAAAGCGGCGGACGGCCGCGGCAAACGGGTCATCATCATCGGGGCCGGATTTGCCGGTCTGGCCTGCGCGCACGAACTCAAATCCGTTGGATATGACGTCCAGGTGCTCGAAGCCCGCTCCCGGGTCAGCGGTCGGTGCTGGTCACTCAGCGAGATGATTCCCGGCAAAAACGTGGAAGCGGGGGGCGAGTTTCTCGGATCGAATCATCCGGTCGTGCTCGCCTATATGAAGAAGTTCCATCTCGAATTGATGGACGTTGGCCAGACCCCGGACGAGTTTGCCGCCCCCGTCGTGCTGCATGGAAAGAAATTGACGGCAGCTCAGTTGAAATCGATCGAAAAGGAAATCGACGAAACCTTCGACGCCATGACGCGCGAAGCGGAAGCCGTGGTGATCGATGAACCGTGGCTCACCCCGCGCGCGGCCGAGTTGGATCAATTGTCGACGCGGACATGGATTGAACGCCGCAAGATCTCGCCGCTCGCCAGGCATCTGCTCCACGTGGAATTTGCGGCGGACAACGGCGTTGCAACGGAAAATCAAAGCTATCTTGGCAACCTGGCGCAAATCGCCGGGGGTGGACTGGATCGTTATTGGCCGGAGAGTGAAGTCTACCGTTGTCGCGGCGGGAATCAGCAGATCGCCATGAAACTGCTGCACGAAGTGGGCAAGGATCGCGTCCATCTGCAACGCCCCGTGAAACGCATTGAATACGACGACCGGGGCGTACGCGTGACGGATGCGACGGGGAAAGTCTGGACCGCGGATGATGTCGTGCTGACGGTGCCGCCGTCCGTGTGGCATAAAATCGAGATCGAACCGGCGCTCCCGGCGACGCTCAATCCGCAAATGGGAACGAACATCAAGCAACTCAGCGTGGTCCGCAGCCGCTTCTGGGAACAGCAAAAACTCGCACCGGACGCGAAGACCGACGGCCCGATTTCATTCACGTGGGATGCCACGGACGGTCAAACCTACAAAGACGGTGACGCGGCTTGTTTGCTCGCATTTTCCGGAGGCACCGCATCGGATCTGTGTCGCAAGCTCGCCCCGGAAGACCGCGACGCCATGTATGCCCGCGAACAGGAAGCGTTGTACCCCGGCTTTCAGAAGGCGCTGCAACGGACCGCGTTCATCGACTGGCCCGGCGATGCGTGGGCGCTCGGCAGCTATTCGTTCCCGGCTCCGGGACAAGTCACCACGCAGGGCCCATTGCTTCGGCAAGGCTTCGGCCGGTTGCATTTCGCCGGGGAATACACGTGCTACAAGTTCGTGGGCTATCTCAACGGGGCACTCACCTCGGGCGTGGAACTAGCCGCGCGGATGGCACAGCGCGACGGGATCGTGTAAGTCCCCGCTTGCCGCTTCGCAGCTCATCATCCAGCGTCTTTGCATTGTTCGGGACAGTACGATCCAGCCCGCACAATCTGACGGGAATGAAACGCTCTTCGCCGGAATTGCGCTCGACAGCGTCTCAAGGCGTGTCTAGCATAAAGAGATACAGGCCGAGAGCGTCACATCACCGTGCCTGGACTCGTTGCGTTCTGCTCCGAGCGTGATCGAATTCTGAAGAAAAAACTAACCGAGGCAGGGCCTCCCGGAGGGCAAGGTGTTGCCGAAACTGGGTCTCGGTACATGGTTGCGCCGTCCCGCCGTACGAGGCGTGTTCTGGGCCACCGCCGTTCTGACCGCTGCCATTGCCGGCGTGTGTGCCCGCGAGCGGATCCTCCGACTCGCCGACCGTTGGGATTCGCCGCAGCCGATCATGGACCGCTCCGCCGGAACGCTGTTCATCGCGGGGGGCGGGCGGCTCTCGGAAAAACTGAAGCGTGAGTTCATTCACCTCGCCGGGAATGAAAACGCCCGAATCGTGGTTATTCCCGGTTGCAGTGTGGAACCGAGCGGACTGCAGGAATACGCCAACGACTGGAAACTGCTCGGCATCACCGATGTCTCCGTGCTGCATGCCGATTCACGGTCGATTGCCGAATCGCCACAGTTCTCGGAATCACTGGAAACGGCGACCGGCGTGTGGTTGAGTGGCGGGACGCAATCGTGGTTCTCCGCCTGGTATCGCGGGACGAAAGTGGAAGAACGACTTCGCGGCGTCTTGCAGCGCGGCGGTGTGATCGGCGGAACATCGGCCGGGGCATCGGCGATGTCCGATGTCATGATGGCCGGTGGTCGGGGCGAACCCGTGGTCGGGAAGGGGCTGGCACTCCTTCCCAAAGTGATCGTTGATCAGCATTTTCTGAAGCGGAACCGTGTCGCCCGGATGATGAAACTGCTCGATCAGTATCCCGACCACATTGGTGTTGGGATCGATGAAGGCACCGCGCTCATCGTGGAACTCAGCCGCGGACGCCTCGCCGTGAGTGGGGACTCCTACGTGATGGCATACGTCCCGAAGACCACCATCGGCGAACCGCGGCTGGAAGTTCTCAAGCCGGGTGATCAAACCACGCTCACCGACCTGCGGAACCCGGAAGCGGCGATCATGCCCGGCTGGATTGCGGATTCGATTCTCTCCGGCGAGTAACGGGTTGAGGGTTGAGAGTCAGCGTCCCGCGCTGATCGACCGAGGGCTCCTCCACGCGCGGCAATTTTCACATCCCGACCTATCTTTACTTGACGACCTCGACTATGATTTCAAATGAACTTTGGCTGATGGGTTGCCTCAGGGGTTAACGAACCGATGGCGTGGGTCCCGCGAGTGATTGCCGTGCTGCTGACCGTGGGGATGACCATTCCCGCGTGGGCGATGCGCGATTGCTGCTGTGCCCGAACAGCCGCTGTGACAGCGAAATCCTGTTGTGCCAGCCGGAACGTGACTCCTGTCAAGAAGTGTTGTGCGGCGAAGGCAAAAGCCGCCGTCTCAATGGTGAGTGTATCCGCGGATCACACCTGCCTGTGCTTGTTGAAATCGTCATCCCAGCAGGCGACGAATCCGTCGTCGCGGCCAGCGAGCACCGTGGAAACGCCCCCCGTTTTGTGGAGCGTGCCCCGCGATTCAGGGCTGGTGAGCGCACCTCCCTGGCTGCAAGAGATCGTGGCCGATATCCCGCCGCCGATGAGCAGTTCGCGGCAAGTTCTTCTGTGCCGCTGGTTGACTTGATCTGCGGATCACGTCTCTCTTTGCATTGACGATCGTCGTCGACAATTCTCGCATGGTTCGTTTCTCTGCGCGGTCTCTTCTGACGTGACCAATGGGGTCCGTCTGATTTTGATGATGCCGCCGTCTCTGGATTTACCTCGAAAGGTTCGTCTCATGATGTTTCGCGTGTTGTGTCTCTCTGCTGCAGCGTTGATGGTGGGTGTGTTCGCGGTTGCCGAAGAAGCCAAGAAGGCTCCGGAACTGAAGTGCGTAGTTGCCGGCACGCCGGCCAAGGCCGATAAGACCGCCGACTACAAGGGTGGGAAAGTCAACTTCTGTTGCGATGACTGCAAGGCCAAGTTCACCGCCGATCCGAAGAAGTACGCCGTCGCTGCCAATTCGCAACTGGTGCAGACCGGCCAGGTCGTTCAGGAAAAGTGCCCGCTGTCGGGTGGACCGCTGAAGGCGGACAAGACCGTCGAAGTGGGCGGCGTGAAGGTCACGTTCTGCTGCGAAAACTGTCAGGGCAAAGTCGCGGCAGAAAAGGATCTCGCCAAGCAGAAGGAAATGGTCTTCAGCGATGCGGCGTTCGAGAAAGCCGCATTCAAGGCCGTGAAGAAGTAATCGATCCGCAAGACACACCTTGCGATTGATGATGTCGGAAGCCCGGGGATTACAATTCCCGGGCTTCTTTTTTGATATACTGGCTGGACATCAATGCCGGACACACGCATGAGGATCAACTCGATGCTGCGCGGACTGAGAATCGCCTTCGGATTACTCCTGTCACTCGGTTCCATTGCCGTCGCCCAGGACGTCGGCCCCGATTTTAACCGCGATGTCCGGCCGATTCTGTCGCAGTTCTGCTTCAAATGTCACGGTCCCGATGAAGGCCACCGTGAAGCCGGTCTCCGTCTGGATCTCCGCGAGGCAGCTATCCGGGCGACGGAAAGTGGTGCGACGGCCATTACTCCCGGTAAGCCGGCCGTGAGCGAACTGTTGCGGCGAATTGATTCGACAGACGCCGATCTCGTGATGCCGCCGCCGTCCTCGAATATGATGCTGACCGCGACGCAGAAGAAAACCCTGCGGGACTGGATTGCCGGCGGAGCACCGTATGCGGCCCATTGGGCCTTCGTCGCCCCGAAACCCGCGCCGTTACCGCAGGTGAAGTCATCCGCATGGGCACGAAATGAAATCGATCTCTTCGTGCTTTCACGGCTGGAAAAAGAAGGTTTGCATCCTTCTGCGGAGGCCGACCGTTACACGCTGATCCGTCGGCTGAGTCTCGATCTGCTCGGCGTTCCCCCCACGACCGAAGAAGCCGATGCCTTCGCGCAGGATCCCGATCCCGCGGCCTATGAACGGCTCGTCGACCGCTTGCTGGCGTCCCCGCAATACGGCGAACGCTGGGCGCGGCGGTGGCTCGACCTGGCTCGCTATGCCGATACGAACGGTTACGAAAAAGACCGGCAGCGGTCGATGTGGCCCTATCGCGATTGGGTCATCAACGCCCTCAACGCGGACATGCCGTTCGATCGCTTCAGCGTCGAGCAGATGGCGGGCGATCTGCTGCCCAATGCGACGACCTCGCAAAAGATCGCGACCGGATTTCATCGCAACACGATGATTAACGAAGAAGGGGGCATCGATCCGCAGGAGTTTCGTTTCTACGCGCTGACCGACCGGCTGTCGACGACCGGAGCCGTATGGCTCGGACTGACCGTGGGTTGTGCCCAATGTCACACGCACAAATACGACCCGCTGTACCACACCGATTACTACGGTCTCATGGCGTTCCTCAACAACGCCGATGAACCCGAGATGGAAATCTGGTCCGACCCGTTGCGAGCCGAAAGGAAACGGCAGGAGACCGAGATCGCCGCTCGGGAAAGATCACTTCCCGAACGTTTCCCGCCCAGCGATGAATGGAAATGGCTGACGCCGACATTGGTGTCTGCGGAATCGACACACCGGGCAGAATTGAAGCCGCAAGCGGACGGCGCGATTCTCGTCAGCGGTAATCCTTCGGAGACCGACACCTATATCGTCAAGGTGACGAGCGATGGTTCCCCGATCGGCGCATTGCGGATTGAAGCGCTCATCGATCCGTCGTTGGGAATGAAGGGGCCGGGTCGCACCCCGCACGGGAACTTCGTGCTGACCGAAGTCAAAGTGGCGATGGTGCCGCCCAACGAACCGGCGGCTCCCGTCAAGTTGGCGACTGCGTCCGCCGACTTTGCGCAGGACCAGTTTCCCGCGGCGAATGCCATTGATGGCGGAATCAAATCCGGTTGGGCCATTCACGGCCCCGGCGAGTGGAACGTCAACCGCACGCTGATCGTGACGTTTGCCGAACCCATCACGGCTGTTGTCGGCACGCAGTGGATCATCACGCTCGATCAACAGCATGGCATGCACCACACGTTGGGCAAATTCCGGTTGTCGCTGGGGCAACCGAACAATCCGCTGCCGATCGAAGCCCGACGCCTGCAACATCGGCAGCAGAAATTCACTGCGTGGCAACAAGTGCAATCGGCCAAATCCGTCGCGTGGACCCCACTGCGACCATTGCGCTGGAAGACCACACTGCCGAAGCTCGAACTCCTGGAGGACGATTCGTTGTTGTCGTCGGGCGATCTCTCGAAACGCGACGTTTATGAACTGACATTCGGACCGGAACTCGCCGGGGCGACCGCCTTGCGATTGGAAGCGATTCCCGATGACCACCTGCCGAAGCGCGGTCCCGGCCGGGTCTACTACGAAGGGCCGTTCGGCGATTTTTTCCTCAGCGAGTTGGAAGTCGAAGCCGATGCGAAACCGTTGTCGTTGACGGCCGCCGTGCAGACGTTCGCGACTGGCAATTCGACCGCGGCGATGGCGCTCGACAAGAACCCGCTTACCGGTTGGGCGATTAACGGCGGGCAGGGACAACCGCATGTTGCCGTGTTCGCGCTGGGTGATGCGGCCCCGGCGGCGAAGGAATACACCTTCCGCATGATCTTTGAACGGTACTACGCCGCAGGACTGGGACGCTTCCGCGTTTCGATGACGACGGACCCCAAAGCGAAGACACCGACGGCCTTGCCCGCGGATGTCGAAGCCCTGCTCGTCAAACCGGCGGACCAGCGCACCGAGGCCGACAACGCGGCCTTGTTGCTGGCGTTCTGTCGTGTCGCACCGGAGCTGGCCGGTGAGCGCGCGGCGATTGAAGAACTCCGCAAGAAGCTGCCGTCACCCCCGACATCGCTTGTCTTTCAGGAACGCCCCGCTGATAACCCGCGCGAACAGCGGCTCTACAAACGGGGCGAGTTCCTGCAACCGCAGCAAACCATCCACGCCGGCGTCCCGTCCTTTCTGCACAACCTCCCGGCGGGCGCACCGACGAATCGCTTATCGTTCGCAAACTGGCTGATGGATGCGAAGAATCCGCTCGTTGGCCGTGTCATCGCCAACCGCCACTGGCAAGCTTTCTTCGGCCGCGGGCTGGTTCGCACGATGGAAGATTTCGGGTATCAGGGCGAATTGCCCACGCATCCCGAATTGCTCGATTGGCTCGCGCTCGAACTGCCGCGGCAACAATGGTCGATCAAAGAATTTCACCGATTGATTGTGACGAGTGCCACATACCGCCAAACTTCGGCCGCGACGCCCGATCTCATCGCGCGGGATGCGCCGAACAAGTTGCTCGCGCGCGGGCCGCGCAGCCGGTTGGACGCGGAACTCGTGCGCGATGTCGTGCTGCAAACGTGTGGGTTAATGTCGACGAAAATCGGCGGTCCGAGCGTCTTCCCGCCGCAACCGGCGAACATCAGTACCGAAGGGGCATACGGGCAACTCGCCTGGAACACCAGCCCCGGTGAAGACCGTTACCGCCGCGGTCTCTACACTTTCGCCAAGCGCACGGCACCTTATGCGATGTTCACCACGTTCGATGCCCCCAGCGGCGAAGCGTGCCTGCCGCGCCGCGAGGTGTCGAACACGCCGTTGCAGGCGCTCACGTTGCTGAACGACGCCGTATTTCTGGAAGCGGCGCAGCAACTCGGGCGTGAATGGGCAACCCGGTCCGGTTCCACGGAAGAGCAAGTGACCGCCCTGTTCCGCCGGTGTCTCACGCGCCCGCCGCGGTCCGATGAACTCACGGCGTTAGTCACCTTTCTCGAACAACAACAAAAGAAATTCGCGACCAACGAACCCGCGGCAAAACAACTCGCCGGTCCCGGTGACGACAATGTCATCACCCGCGCGGCATGGACGGCGACGGCCCGGGTGTTGTTGAACCTCGATGAAATGATCGGTAAGGAATGACGCGAACGAGCCCGAAGCGCGAGCGCCGGGTCTCTTTGAATACACCCGGCGCTCGCGCTTCGGGCTCGTGAAGACAACGAATCGAACGTGAGATAGACCATCATGAACTCTCCACTGCTTCAAACCACGCGGCGGCATTTCTTTCAGGACTGCGGTGTCGGCGTCGGCAAGATGGCGCTCGCCTCGCTGATGGCGCAAGGCGCGATGTCGTCCTCCGCGCGGGCCGACAGTGATTCCGCGGTGCTCGTGCCGCAGCCGTCGCACTTCGCGCCGAAAGCGAAGGCCGTCATTCATCTCTTCATGGCCGGGGCTCCCAGCCAGTTGGACCTGTTCGACTACAAACCGAAGCTGGTCGAATATCAGGGCCGGTCGATCCCGCCGGAGATCATCGGCGGGCAACGATATGCGTTCATCCGGTCCGATGCCGCGGCACTGGGACCGCAGTTTCCGTTCGCGAAGCATGGACAATGTGGGACGGAACTCGCCGAGGTGCTGCCGCATCTCGCGAAGATCGTCGACGACATCTGCCTCGTCCGGTCGATCAAGACCGACCAGTTCAATCACGCACCGGCTCAACTTTTCTTTAACACCGGCTTCGGTCAACCGGGGCGACCGAGCTTCGGTTCGTGGGTGACGTACGGCCTCGGCGCGGAGACGAACGAACTGCCGGCATTCGTCGTGATGTCGACCGGGGCGGGCATTTCCGGCGGCGCGGCGAACTGGTCGAGCGGGTTCCTGCCGACGACGCACACCGGCGTGCGGTTCCGCAATCAGGGTGACCCGATTCTCAACGTCAGCAGTCCGCCGGGCGTCGATGCGACATTGCAGCGAGATTCGCTGGACCTCGTCGGTGCGCTCAACCGTCGCCACCTGGATACGCAGGGCGATCCGGAAATCGCGACGCGGATTGCGGCTTACGAAATGGCGTATCGCTTGCAGACCTCCGCGCCGGAACTGATGGACCTGAAGAGCGAGACGAAGGAAACGCTCGATCTGTATGGAGCCGATCCCGACAAGCCGTCGTTTGCCCGCGCCTGTCTGCTCGCCCGGCGGATGGTCGAGCGCGGCGTGCGGTTCATCAACATCTACAATGAAGGCTGGGATGCCCATTCCGACGTGAAGGGGAACCTCACCCGCAACTGCGGCGCGACCGATCAGGCCTCCGCGGCATTGGTGATGGACCTCAAACGCCGCGGGTTACTGGACGAAACGCTGGTCGTCTGGGGTGGCGAATTCGGCCGCACGCCCATGATCGAGAACAACGTCGCCCTCGGTCGCAGTCTGGGACGCGATCATCACCCGCAAGCCTACACGATGTGGTTCGCCGGCGGCGGCTTCAAAGCCGGTTATGCCCACGGTCAAACCGACGAACTTGGCTTCAACGTGGTCGACGGATTGGTCCACGTCCACGATGTCCAGGCGACAATCCTGCACGCGCTCGGTCTCGATCACCTGCGGCTGACGTTTACGTATCAGGGCCGGCAGTACCGCCTCACCGACATCCACGGCCGCGTCGCGACGGAGTTGCTGACATAACACTCAACGAGCCCGAAGCGCAAGCGCCGGGTCTCTTCTAATACACCCGACGCTTGCGCTTCGGGCTCGTTTGCATTTATAAAACAGACCACCCCGGAAGATGATCTTCCGGGGCGATGTTGTTCATCGATCAACGAATCATGCTCAGTTCGTGATCACCGTCTTCGCTTCCAGTGCTTGCGTGATGCGCGTCTGTAGGTCTTCCAGATGCGCCCGGCTGTACTCATCGAGCTTCAGGTCGGCCTTAGTGAGCGCCTCGTTAAGCTGCACTTTGAGATTGGTCAGATGTCGACGGACTAATATGCGGGCATCGTCGGGGACGCCGCTGCTGACGCTGTCGCCGAAGGAGAAGCCCGGCGACTGCGAGGCCAGCACCATCCCCGTCAGCTTCTTCACGCCGTTGCGCTGCAGGTTGCGACGGAAGCTGTTGATGAACTGGTTGCGATTGTTGAAGTCTCCCGCGGCCGGGGCTTTCAACTCGCTGAACAAGCCATCGACGAGCAACGTCATGTGCTCGGCGAGTGTGTACGCATCCTCATTTGCGGCGACACGCAGTTCGCTGTCCTGAATCCGCGACAGCGTGGTGCTCGTCGTCAACTGGTTCAGAATGGTGTTCTGGAACTGATTGATGGTGTCGTTGATGGCATAGTCGATACGCACCGTTTCCCGCGTACCCCAGTGCAGCCATCGGGTCGATGCCAGCGAGTTCAACAGCACCGGATCGAACTTCGGGGCCACGAATGCCTGCTCGACGAGCAGCTTCATTGCCGCCCGTTGTTGGGCAGCATCGACTGGCTTGAAGGGAATGCGAGCGTTGTTGTCTCCCTTGTGATCGCGAGCCACGCTCACGCCGCCGGGCAATCGGGCAACGAACGTCGCCGTGCGGAAGTATTCGT
Organism: Planctomycetaceae bacterium; assembly: GCA_021732785.1. Taxonomy (GTDB): domain Bacteria; phylum Planctomycetota; class Planctomycetia; order Planctomycetales; family Planctomycetaceae; genus DSVQ01. The sequence continues at coordinate 35,816 of JAKFUG010000022.1, read as the reverse complement.
TGAGCATCATGCCAAATGCTTGCCGCAACCGCTGATAGCCTTCGCCATCGTCAACCGTCCGCTCGAGCAGCTTCGGCAACAATTCCTGCGTGGTCTTGATCTGTCGGGCGGCGTATGCCACCGGGTCTTTACCGAGATCGAAGCGATTCGCTAACGGGTCGGGGTCGCCGCGGCGGGTGTCTTCATCGGTGCCGTAATCGAGTCCCGCTTCCCCGCTGCGGGCGGCGATCTTCAGCAGTTCGACCGGTTCGTCGCCGGTGATCACTTTGTAGCCGTATTCGATGGCCCAATGATCGTACGGTCCAATCGTGTTGGTGTAGTACGCCGGTTGTTTCGCACCGTTCACGGCAATGTTCGTCGGCGAATAATCCATCACACTGGCAACTGTCGGCTCGCTGAGCGGCCGGGCCGGATCGTCGATTTCCTGAAGCGTCTTCCACGCGCTGGCTTTGAAGTTGTGCCGCAAGCCGAGCGTATGACCCACTTCGTGCATCACCACTTCCTTGAGCGCCTGCTGCACGAATTCTTCCGGCAGTTCGCCGCGCTTGCCGATCACGCCCTCGGCCGCGAGTGCTGCCGCGGCGAATCCAAATTGATGCTGCATTCCCTGAGAAAGACGACATTCGCCCAGAGCCGCGCGGGGCATAAACGGAAGCGTCTGTCCCGGATTCGGGGTGTCGTCGCCGAGCCACGAAGCCACGGTTTGTGCCGAGAAGTTTTCGTATTCGACTTTCCACGAGCGCAGGAAACCGGCGTCGAAGAGAATGTCGGCGTCGAGAATCTGCCCGGTCAATGGATTCACGCGGGAAGGCCCGATCGCAAACCCGGCGTCCGCGGTGATCCAGCGGAACGTGTTGTAGTTCACGTCTTCCGGATCCCATTCGTCTTCTTCGCGCTGCTGCCGCACTTCGATGGCGTTGTCGAAGCCAATCTTTTCAAATGCGCGGTTCCATTCTTCAATGCCCGAGCGGACGATCGGACGCAGATGAATCGGGATCGTCTTTTCCAGGTAGAAAATGACGGGTTTTTCGGGCGGCGAAACCTTGGCTTTCGGGTCGGCTTTTTTCAGATCCCACCGGGTGATGTAACGGACGAAGTTTTGCGGATCGCTGTTGTCCGTGAAGTCCTTCGTGGCGGTGAGGAAGTAGCCAATGCGATCGTCGGCCTTCCGCGGCTTGTAGCCGGTATTCGGCACCTTGCTGATGCTGTAATGGACAAGGACCTGCATCCCGCGCGAATCGACAACGGTATCGGGACCGCTGCTCGGATTCGTGTAGACCGCGGCGATTTGAATTTCGACGTTATCCTTGAAGGCTTTCACCTGCCCGACCGTGGATCGGTCGAGCGCGAATCCGGCGTTGAGTGCCCGGCCGATTTGTTCGTCATCGCTGAGGAACACTCGCGTCATGTCAACCAGGCTGCCGCCGGGCGAATCGGCCACGATCGGCAGCGCGTACAGCACACTGTCGGTGTAGGCGAACTTGACCGCGGTCGCTTCCGGGCTCCCCGGTCGGGCTTTGAAACGGACGTTTTTGCGGATGACGTGCATCTTGTCGCCAACTTTGCGGAAGTTCCAGATGACGTCATCGCCCCAGGTCATGCCGCCGATGACCATGCCGCTGCTGATGCCGCGGGCGATCGACGTCAGCATCATGAAGTCCTGCCCTTGCACGGACGTCTTCAAGTCGACGAGGAGTTGCTGCTCTTTGGAGTAAATCGTGAAGAGCCCCTCCGCCTTTTTCGCGTCCTTGATGGCCTGATCAAATTTGGAGGGCGTGGGGGTCGCCGGTGTTGCCGGAGCCTGTGCCGAGGCGGAGTGCAGTCCCAGCAACGTGATCAAACCGGCCGTACAAAACAGGGCCGCGGTTCGACGCAGCCGACTCTTCGCGCGCAACATGAACGAACTCCAGATAGGAAACCGCGTGTCCGGTGCCAGAAACCAGACGCGAGAGTGAACTTCATTAGACTGAATGGGCAATTATGACTGCGCCCTTGGCTCAACGGTAAGTTCTTAGCTTAACAAAGCATGGGAAGCGAAGTCGAGTTTACCGGTCGCGCAATCTTGGGTGTTGCGAGGCGAATTGGCAACATGCCGGAGATGTGTACGAAATATCACCGAGCACAGAGAAAACTTCGCGACGGTGTTCCGCACGCGACGAACCCAATTCACTCTTCATCGAGCAAGCGGACGTCGCTGTCGCTATGCACCGAATCCGCGTCGTCCTGAAGTCCGGCGAGCAGTCCTCCGACCGGCAAGCGGATTTCTTCGGTCTGAGCCCCATGCACATCTTCCGGTTCCTCGGGAAGATCGGGCCCCATTTCCACCCGGAATTTCTCGCTGGCAAAGGCCAGTTCGTCTCCCGGCAGCAACGCCCCGCGGACGACGCGCTGTCCATTCACCTTGGTTCCGTTGGTGCTGCCGAGGTCGCGAATAAAGAGGAGGCCGTCGGTGCGGACGATCAGGCAGTGCATTTTGGAAATGCTGCTGCGCTCGAGCACCAGGTCACATTGGTCCTTTTGCCGACCGACGAGGGTGACATCGCGCTTGATCACAAACGGGTGGCCGCCTTTGATCGGGGTGAGTTGTGCGTGCATAGCCAAGCCAGTCCGGTTGCAAAGGGCGATCGAGCAGTCACCCCATTATGTCATTCCCCCCTGAAGGGCCGTCAAGGCGGGAGACGTTGCGATGGCCTCGAATTGTTTCTCGCAAATTGCCTTTGGACATTTCGCAGCCACCTGACACAATACCGGCCACGGGGGCAATCGTTTGCCGCAGCGGCGTCGCGCGGACGACAAGCCATCCCGCAGGAGCATTGAGAATGAGCACCGGGCGACGATATGCAGTGTATGCCTTTGCCGGTTTGGCCGTTGCGCTCGCGGCGACATTCGGCCAGGCCGCCATCTACAGCGGAACGGTCGAAGCGATCGACGAAAACGGGCAATCGCTGAAAATCAAATTGACGGCCAAGCCCGCGTCCAAAGTCTTCGCGTTGACCGATGCGACGCCCATCACCATCGATGGCAAGAAAGCCGATGTGAAAGCCCTGGAAGAAGGGCAGGCGGTGTCGGTCTTCACCGATTCGCAAGACCGTGTGGTGACGAAAGTGAATGCGCGCGTGGCGGCCGCAGCGGGATCGAAACCCGCCGTGCCGAAAACGGAGAAACCTAAATCGACAGCGAAGTCGAGAAAAGCCGACGACGACGCCCCAGCCGACAGTGCCGCAGGAGACTGGCCGCAATATCGCGGTCCGAACCGCGACAACATCTCACTGGAAACCGGCCTGCTCGACAAATGGCCCGACGGCGGACCCAAGTTGCTGTTCGTCCACGATGGTTATGGCGAAGGTTATTCCAGCGTGTCGATTGTCGGCGACACGATTTTCACAATGGGAAGCCAGCGCGATGACGAAGTGTTGCTGGCGTTGAACCGAGACGATGGAAACGTGAAATGGACCCGCCGCGTGGGTAAGCTCCGCGGTGATGGCCAGGGCGGCGGCCCCCGCAGCACGCCGACGGTCGATAGCGATCGGGTTTACGCGCTCGGTGCCAATGGCGATCTCGTTTGTGCGAACGTCAACACCGGCGAGGTGGTCTGGGAATTCAATATTCTGGAAGAATTCGGCGGTAACAACATCACGTGGGGCATCAGCGAATCGATTCTGATCGACGATGACCGCCTGATCTGCTCACCCGGCGGAAAGACAGCGACGATGGTGGCCCTCAACAAGTTCACCGGGAAACCGGTCTGGCGCTCGGTGATCGACGGGACGCCGATGGCGGCATATTCCTCTCCGATCGCGATCAACGTCGGCGGCGTGCGGCAGTACGTGAACTTCGTCCATACGGGCGTCGTGGGAGTTCGTGCCTCCGACGGCACCCCGCTGTGGGGGCAGAACGCCTCGGCCAATGGAACGGCGAACTGTTCGGCCCCGGTTTACAATGACGGCTATGTTTTCACCGCATCCGGTTACGGGACGGGCGGCGCGCTGTTCCAACTGGCCAGCAACCGGAACAACGAAACCAAGTCCGAATTGAAGTACGCCACGAAACAAATGAAGAATCATCACGGCGGCATGGTTCTCAAGGACGGCTTTCTGTACGGCTTCGACGAGCAGGTCCTGACGTGTCTCGACCTGCGTTCCGGCAAACCGGCCTGGCAAGATCGCTCGGTCGGCAAGGGTTCGCTGGTGATGGCCGACGGCAAGCTCTTTCTCCGCAGCGAAAACGGGCCGCTGGCACTCGCCGCCGCGACACCGAAGGGCTATCAGGAACTCGGCCGTTTCGAACAACCGCAGCGTGCCAATCATCCCGCGTGGGCCCATCCCGTCGTCGCCGGTGGCAAACTCTATATCCGCGACTGGGACAAACTCCTGGTCTTCGACGTCAAAGAATAATCCCCCCAGAAGCCCAGGGATTCCGATCCCTGGGTCATCAATCTGCAAGAAGGATAAATGAAGTCGCACAGAGACTGAATGCCTCCCATGTACGATCTCATCGGCGACATTCACGGTCACGCGCAGGAACTCGAAGCGCTGCTGGCACAACTCGGTTATCGTGAGTTGAACGGTGTCTACCAGCATCCTGATCGGCGAGTGATTTTTCTCGGCGATTTTATCGACCGCGGCCCGAATATTCCGCGCGTCATTGAAATCGCACGGTCGATGGTCGAACACGGTCGGGCTCTCGCCGTGATGGGCAATCACGAATGGAACGCATTGGCGTTTCACACGGCGGATCGGCAATATCCCGGCCAATTCTTGCGACGGCATACCGATAAGAACATCCACCAGCACCGGGCAACACTCGACCAATTGTCGCCGCGGGAACTGACCGAAGCACTGGCTTGGTTCCGCATGTTGCCGATGTGGCTCGATCTCGATGGCATTCGCGCCGTGCATGCCTGCTGGGATGAACCATCCATGCAGTTGCTGAACGAAGCTCGCGACGGTTCCACAATCATCACCGACGATTTTCTGCACGCGGCCAGCGAAGAGGCTTCCCCGTTGTTCACGGCCCTCGAAACGGTGTTGAAGGGGAAAGAGATCCCGCTACCGAACGGCGTCACGTTTGCCGACAAAGACGGTCACATCCGCAAACGGATGCGGGCCCGCTGGTACGCTGATCCCGTCGGGCAAACGTATCAGTCGTATGCCCTGACCAACGAAATCACGTGTGAATTTCCGTTGGAAGAGAGCGTGATTCAATCATCCCCGTCGTACCCGACGGATGCCGTACCCGTCTTTTTCGGACATTATTGGCTGCGGGCCGAGCAACCCGCGATCCTCGCCCCCAATGCGGCGTGTCTCGATTACAGCGTTGCCAAGCAGGGTTTCCTCTGCGCCTACCGCTGGAACGGCGAACGGACCCTGAGCAACGATCACTTCGTCTGGTCTCCCCGACGATGAATTGAGTGATGGATTCGAGATGTACATTCCTCCGAGTTTTGCCGTTACCGACCGCTCGAAACTGTGCGACTTTGTCGACCGACACGGGTTTGCGATTCTGTTTTCTCAGTCCGATCATGAACCCGTCGCGAGTCATTTGCCGTTATTGCTCGATCGCGATTCCGGTCCGCAGGGTCGATTGTTCGGTCACATGGCCCGCGCGAACACGCACTGGCAAACCGCGGCAAATCAGCGCGTGCTGACGGTATTCCACGGACCGCATGCGTACGTCTCTCCAAGTTGGTACGCCGCGCAGAATGTGGTGCCGACGTGGAATTACGTCGCCGTGCATGCGACCGGAACATTGCGACTCATTGAGGATCGCGATCGGCTTTACGACATTCTTCGACAAACGGTGATCAAATATGAATCGCCACGTCCGCAACCGTGGTCGATGTCGTCTCCCGATCCCGAGTTCCTCGATAAACTCCTGGCGGCCATCGTCGGTTTCGAGATCGAAGTCGAAACGTGGGAAGGGAAATGGAAACTCAGCCAGAATCATCCGCCGGAACGACAGGCAAAAGTGATCGACGGTCTGCGAGAAACCGGCCGCTCTGATGAACTTGCCATTGCCGAATGGATGCGTTCCCTCTGAGCGGCACGGCGCTAGCCGCCGGTTCTTCCTGTCGGGAACGAATCAAGAACCAGCGGCTAGCGCCGTGCCGCTTACAAGATGGACTCACGGCATCCGTTCGCGACCCCATTCTTCGGCGAGGTGCGTCAACACTTTCACGGCGGATGCCATTTCGTCGAGGCTCGCCCATTCTAACGGCGAATGCGGATTGTGCTGCCCGCATGAAAGGTTGGGGCACGGCAGTCCCTTCTCCGTCAGCAGCGAACCGTCCGTCCCGCCGCGGATGATGGTGTGCTCGGGCGTCAGGCCCGTGGCTTTGACGGCGGCTTCTGCTTTGGCCAGCGCACGGGGTTCATTCACCAGTCCATCGCGCATGTTGCGATATTGGCGTTTGATCTCGATGGTAATCGTCGCCCGCGGATGTTCCCCCCGCAGACTGGCAGCAATCGATTCCAGCAACGCAGCTTGTTCGGCCAGCGCGGCGGTTTCAAAGTCCCGCAGGATCATCCGCGCGGTGGCTTTCGAAACACTCGCTTCAATGTGGTACGGATGCAGAAACCCATCCCGGCCATCGGTGGTTTCGGGGGACAACCGCGCAGTGGGCAGTCGACTGAGAAACGTGCTCAAAATCCGCACCGCGTTGACCATCACACCTTTGCCGATCGACGGATGCGTGTTGACGCCTTCCACGGTGATGACCGCTTGATCCGCCGAAAACGTTTCACTGTCGATTTGCCCCTGACCGCCGCCATCGAGAGTGTATCCGCACACGACGTTCAGTTTCTGCAAGTCGAGCTTGTCGGTCCCGCGGCCGATCTCTTCATCGCAGGTGAAACAGACACGGATTGGAGCAACGAGGCGTTGCCGTGCGGCCATCAATTCCGCCGCCGCCTGCATGATCACCGCCACGCCGGCTTTGTCGTCACCGCCGAGCAACGTCGTGCCATCGGTGGTGATGAGCGTGTGGCCGAGAACCGTTTTCAATTCCGGATTCTCGCCGACGCGGATCACCTTGGTCGGATCGGCAGCGAGAATTAAATCATGACCGGCGTAGTTCTCGACAATTTGCGGGCGGACGTTCGTCGAACTGTACTCCGGCGATGTGTCCACATGCGCCACCAACGCAATGGCGGGTGCGGAATGCGGCGTGGTTCCCGGCACCGTCGCCATCACGATCCCGAACTCATCGCAACTGACATCGGCCAATCCCATCGCCCGGCATTCGTCGGCGAGCATGCGGCTGAGCACCAGTTGCTTCGCCGTGCTGGGATAAGTCGTACTCGTTTCGTCCGACTGCGTGTCGAGACGCACATACCGCAGAAACCGTTCGAGCAAAGCCGCGTGTTGCACCTGTCGTTCCTTGGCTATTCTGACGGAGATTCTTTGATTGCAAGAATACGAGCGGGGAAGGAGAAGTTCCACGTTCCAAACGCCAGATTCCAAACCAGCTCCAAAGGAAAAATTTCGAACGAAGACGAAGCGACGCAACCGTTCCGATGTGGCAATCTTCGTTTGGAATTTGGATTTTGAATCGTGTTTGGAATTGGGCGTTTGGAACTTGAGATTTCCTTCGTTTCAACACGGTTTCCCGTTGCCGCGTTGTCGAGTAGACTACAGCCTGACAACTTCGCAATCTGGAGACGATTCGTAATGACGCACGCCTGGCACGATGTTATCCCCGGCGAAAACCTGCCGACCGAATTCACGACGGTGATCGAAATTCCGCGGGGATCCAGCGTCAAATACGAACTGGACAAGCCTACGGGGCTGTTGCGACTCGACCGCATGCTGCACTCCGCGGTTTATTACCCGGCGAATTACGGCTTCATCCCGCAGACGCTCGCTGAAGACGACGACCCGCTGGACGTGCTGGTGCTCTGTCAGGAACCGGTCGATCCGCTCACTTTGGTGGAAGCCCGGGCGATTGGGCTGATGACCATGATCGACTGCGGCAAGCGGGATCACAAAATCCTTGCGATCGCCGTTCACGATCCGGAATTCAACTCGTTCCATGAAGCGGACGAACTGCCGCCGCACCGCTTGGCGATGATTCGCCGCTTTTTCCAGGATTACAAAATGCTGGAAGGCAAAGCGGTGGAAGTCGACGAGTTGACCTCGGCAAAGACCGCCTACCCGATCATTCTGGAAGCCCTCGAACGCTACAGCCTGGTCCGCCGCCGCGGGTTTAAGTAGTCAAGCGGACAGGAACCGGCATTGACCAACTCCGCGGCGGAAACCTACAACTCTCGCGGGGGAAATCATGCGGGAATTGTCGTCGCCACCGGCGGCTTTTTACACCTGTCCGGGCGAACGCCACGCTATCAGTCGCGCGGTCCATCTGGCCCGGCTGAGTGCGTTCTATCCGGCGTGCCAGGCATGCCCGCATCGATGTGACACCGGCCTGCTTCCCGAGAGTGTGATCATCGGGTGGGAATCCGCCGCGGCGGGGCGAACCAGCCAAATCCGCTTGACCGGCGACGGACTGCGGGGTCGGTATCTCAACGATCTCACCCGCCACGATGCCCAGCAGTGGGCAATGGTGATCGCGGCGTGGTTGTGGGACCGCCGACCGTTGCCGGGACGGTGTGATGAATCCCCGATCTTGACCGACACCGTCGATCGTTTTCCCGTTGGGCCGACGGTCGTCGTCGGTTATGACGAACGGCCATCGTCACCGGACCTCGCCGTGGGTGTGGTCGAGGGACTGCGACGGATGGGTTGCCAGGTGGTTGACCTCGGACAGACTTTGAAGCCCGTATGGCAGTTCGCCGCGGGGCAACTCGATGCCCAGGCCGGCGTGTTTGTCACCGGGAACGGATTCGATGCCTCATGGACGGGCTTCGACCTGCTCGGCCCGCAAGGCGTCCCGTTGGATGAAGCGGCGTTGTGGCAGCGGTGGTCGATCGCCGTCACCCTGCCGATCTCACGACCGACACGCACGCCGGGTTCGCTGCGCACCTGGCCGGTGTCCGCGGAATACGAAGCGACGTTGTGGCAACATTTCCACGCGCTGCGACCGTTCCGCGTGGTCTGCGGAGCCACCTCGCCGCTCACCGAACGGTTGCTCGACCGGGTCTTCACGAAAACGCCGTGCCAGTACCACGGCTTGCGGTTACTGCAACCACGGGCCGAAGACACCGCAGCGCTGACCGCGGCGACATTGAAGGAGGCCGTCCACGAACATCATGCCGACATGGCCTTCGGCTTTGGCGTCGATGGGCAATCGCTCACCGTGATGGACGAACGCGGCGACGTCATTCCCGCGGGCCAATGGCTGCCGTGGTTGATGACTCGCACGCTGGTTGAGCAACCCCAATACAAAGCGGTGGTATCACGGACCGCCGTCGAACAGGTATCCAGTCTGGCACTCGCCCGGACGATTGTTGACGGCGGAGCCACGGAGTTGGTCACCGCACTCAACTCGCCCACCGCGCTGTGCGGCGTCGATGCGGCCCTGCGTTTCTGGTGGGCCGAAACCACGCCGACCTGCGACGCCCTCGTCACCCTCGCCGCCATTCTCCGTGCCGCCAGTTGGAGTGGCGATCCGCTGTCGATACAGGTTCTGTAAGGGGCGGGAATCGCTGATTGTCATTTGGAACCCTCTTCGGTACCAAATCTGACAAACGAGTTTGCATCCCTGCCGGGATGCAGGCATTTCGTGACGACGAAACCGGTGGTGTCGCTGCGCTCAACCACCGGCTAATCGCTATGATCCCTAACGGGATCAGGCTCGTTGGCTGAAACGAATATCAATTGCCCTTTTCACGGGATTACTCCATGACCGCCCTCAATTGGAACAGCCGCCAACTCACGCACGGATGGCAGCGGGGGGTCACCGCGTTTTTCTATGGGCTCGGCATGTCGGAAGCCGACTTCGACAAGCCGCAGATTGGCATTGGTGTGCCGTTGCTCGAAGGGAATCTCTGCAACGTTCATGCGTATGAATTAGGCCGGACGGTCGCTGAAGGTTGCCGGGCCGCGGGGATGCTCGGTTTTCCATTTGGCACGCCGGGGGTGAGCGATAATCTCACGCAAGGTCTCGAAGGGGGCAGCGCGAGTCTTGTGTCGCGGAATCTGATTGCCAACTCAGCCGAGTGCGTGGTCTCGGCCCATTGTTACGACGCGATGATCGGGCTGCATCATTGTGACAAGAACGGCCCCGGCTTTGCGATGGCGCTGGCCCGCATGAATTATCCGGGCCTGATTCTCAGCGGCGGCAGCATTCAACCGGGCTGTCATCGGGGTAAAGACGTCACGATTCTCGATGTGTACGACAGCCGCGCTGCGGCCGCCGTCGGGGCGATGACTGAAGCGGAAGCCGACGAAATCCTGCGAGTCGCCTGTCCCGGTCCCGGCGGTTGCGGCGTGGCAGCGTCGTTCAACACGTGGGGACTGGCCATGGAAGCCATCGGCCTGATGCCGCCGCAGAGCAGTTCGATTCCCGCCATCGATCCGGGCAAACGAACCGATGCGCTCAACGCCGGAGCATTGGTGCGGGGACTGCTCGAACAACAAATCCGTCCGCGGGATATCCTCACCCGGGCCGCTTTCGAGAATGCCGCCGCGATGATGGCCGCAGCGGGCGGTTCCACCAACGGCGTGCTGCATCTGCTGGCGCTCGCGCGCGAAGCCCGTGTCCCGTTCACCTTGCGCGATCTGCAAGCGGTGTTTCGTCGGACGCCGGTGTTGTGCAGCTTTGCCCCGCGCGGCACCAAGACAATGGTCGAACTGCACAAACTCGGCGGGACCAATGTGCTGATGAAGCATCTCATCCGAGCGGGTGTAGTCGATGGCCGTTGTCTGACTGTCACCGGGAAAAGTCTTGCCGAGAACGTGAGCGGCGCTGCGGATGTCGGCCCGAATCAGGAATTGTTCGCACCGATTGACGCCCCGTTCAAAGCGTACGCCGACATGCAGGTCTGCTTCGGTAACCTTGCGCCGGAAGGGGCCGTGTTCAAGGTGTCGAGCCTGTCCGAACCGCGATTCCGTGGTCCGGCGTTGTGTTTCAGCAGTGGCAAAGAAGTTTCCGATGCCGTCGAACAACGTCGGATTCGCCCCGGTCATTTCATCGTGTTGCGATATTTGGGTCCCGTCGCCGCGGCGATGCCGGAAGTGGTACTGGCTGCATCCGCGCTGTCGGTTCCCGAACTGAATGGCAAAGTCGCGCTGATATCCGATACGCGCGTCTCCGGCATCTCGCACGGGGCCATCGGCGTGCATTGCTCCCCGGAAGCCGCCGTGGGCGGACCCATCGCGCTCGTGAATGATGGCGACGTCATCAGCTTCGATTTGCCAACCGGCGATGTCACCTTGCACGTCAGCGATGAAGAACTGGGACGGCGTCGGCAAATGTGGAAGCCACCAGTCTTTGAACGCACGCGCGGTTATCTCGCCGACTTCACTGCCACCGTTGCCCAAGCCCACGACGGCTGCGTCAGCCGCGCGTTTCATGCACTGTGATTAACGCGGTTGCTTGATCGCAAACAGCGCGAACCCCGTTTTGGAGCGGTCTTCGAGAATCTTGACGGTGCCATAGAACGCGCCGGTGGCACCGGGCTCCACACGCAACGCGCGCACCGGGCCGGTGATCACACAGTTTCTCACGGTGGAACGGATAATCACTTCATCGAACCGACCGGACAACTGGATGTCGTTCGCAGTTCCTTCAATGATGACCTGCCCATTGATGATCAGGTTCGATCCCAGAATGTTCTGCCCGTCCACGATCCGCAAGACCGGCAGCACGCCAACACCGGTATCGAGTTGTACGCATTCCATACAACAGTGGACCGCGTTGTTGAGCAGGATCGATTCCCGCCTGGTGTCGGCGATGCGGATGTCGTGCATCACGATCCGGCGAATCCCGGCGGCTCCCGGTTGTTTCAGCATACTGCCATCAATCACGATGCCACGATCGGCGGTGCCACGGACGCCGTCGCCATGACCGTCGCCATAGATTAACAAACGGTGTAACAACATCTCGCCGGAGCGCCCGTCGGCACCGGCCGCGGTGATGGTGAGCGCATCGCCTCCCATGTGCGTTCGCGCCCGGAGTTTGAGATTCTGTACGCTGCCGCCGGTCCCAGTGTAGGCCCGCTGTTCGCCGACGCCGCTGAAGACGATGCCGTTCGCGTCGCCGGGGAACGAAATGATCGGCCCGCGTTCGTCGGTACCAACGGGGCCGGAACCGATGAGATCGATGCCCGAACCAATCATCAGCGGTTCATCCAGATCGATACGGTGGTCGAAATCCTTGGGAATAACAGGCATGGGACGCTCCCTCGTCGCGGTGAATTCATTTGCCGATCCATAAACCGATACGGCCGATGTCACCATCATCGTACTGGTACTGCGTGGGTGACAATGGACGTTGGCGGAGGGCCCACGAATTCTTGCCGACACGCCATGCCTCGGCGGGAACTCGTAACCACAATCGTTCGGGGTGCGATGTCGACGGGCGCAGCGACAGGTAACGATTGAGGTCGGTGATCACCCGATCGTTAATCAGCAATTCCGTTCGCAAACCACCACCGCGGAGCGTTTCCAGAAAGGGTTGCGTGGGCAGCGTCTGTAGACCGGAGGGTTCCAGTTCCGCGACATCAACCACGATCCATGTTGAACCCGTTGGAATGGCATCGAATGCTACCGTTCCGGTCACAGCGGTTCCCACTGGCCGCGTGGGGGAAAGATCGGTCCGGATCTCATCGCCCAGATGGCGGCGTTCCGGTTCCAGCCAGCGGAACTCACCATAGCCGTATGGAGTGATCGATGAAATCCGCGAAGAGGGAGAGGCGATCTGACCCAGCCACGGATGCAGCAACGAGTTGCCGGTAAACCGAACGGCCCGCAAACTTTCGGGCATGTCGCCAGTCGACGCGCCGGATGTCATACGGAGATCGACGCACCATCCGTGAACTGGTGCGAAGAAATGGTCGGGAAGCGGCCGCCGGGCGAAATCGATCCGCACGATGTCGCGCCAATCACCGGACCAATCACCCTGCGGCCCCTGCAATGTGATACCGCCGGATCGCGCAGCTTCCGTGAAACGACCGAAAAGCTGATCCCCGGTGGTCAGCATCACGGCGTCCTGATCTTCGCCGTCGCGCGGGGGCATCGGCCGGGTCGCCAGTTCGGCATCGAACTGACGCAATCCGACATGATCGATCACCACCGCCGCGTCGGCGTCACGTTCCAGCATCAACCCGGTGAACTGCGCTCCGCCGGTCTGATACACCGTGTGCAGTGCGTCATCGACCATGACTTCGCACCGCTCTGCGCTCCAACGGACGGCGAGCCGCGCCCCTGTTTGCGGGGGACGTAAGCGTTGTGAGAATTGCGGTCGCCACGCAGCCGGAGGAATGGCTTCGATGTTGCCGGTGCTGCGAATTCTCAAACGTAGCTCCTGCGCTGCATCGCCCGTTTGGAATTGGAGACGCAGCCGAACGGTAGCGTTCGAATCCGCGGCATCCAACAGGCGAAACCACGCCGACAGGTCGCCCGCGGGAAGGGGTGTGGCGACGGTGCGCTGCCAGACCGTTGAGTCGTCAAACTGCAACGCATCGCCGGATTCATCCCAGTGATCGATAATCCCGAGGGGATTGGCGAGCGAACGGAGAGCGGCCAACGGCAGCCGACACCGCGTGAGTCCGTGCCAGCGAAATTCGCAGCCCTGCTCATCGAGACCGAGGAATTCGACGTTCAACTGTTCGCCGGTGACAAGTTCCAGTTGCCGCAGCGGCCGAACGAGGCGTGCGGGAGGGCCGGCAGCATTGAGGGATGCGACAGCGGAGGCGACAACAGTAAACACGATCAAGCGGTGAAATGTCGCCAACCGCGGAACCATGCACGAAGCCGATTTCAGAAGGAGGCACTTACGTGGGTGGCAGAGCCATCGGTTCGGCAGCCATCGTGGCGGTCGTGGGCGAGGAATCGGCCTGGAATGACTGAATCACCAGCATGATGGCCCCCACCACCAGATACGTATCGGCGAAATTGAAAATCGCCCAATCGAATGTGCCAAAGAACTTGAAGTACAGGAAATCGCGCACGGCGTACACCGGCTTTCCATCGTGCATCCAGCCGTGCATCCCGAGGCGATCGAACAGATTTCCCAGCGCCCCGGCGGTGACCAATCCGAGGGCGAACGTCAGCCACAAGCTGCGGGCATAACCGGCGAAGAACAGGAAATAGACGATGCCGATGACGGCGAGCACGCTCAGTCCGGCAAAGACGGGTGCTCCCCCCTGACCGAGGCCCCACAACGCTCCTTCATTGAAGTTGGTGTGGAGCGTGAATTCGACGAAATCGCCGGCTCGCCATGTCCATTGAGCGCGACCGGGACAGCCGAACCAGTTGAACACGACGTGCTTGGAATACAAATCCCACGCCAACCCCAGAATCGCCAGACAGCCGTAAACGGCGTAGCGATTCATCGGGAGCGGCTTCATGGGAGAAACCAAAGTCGACGGCATCGGAGCCATGGCCGTTGCGGGAAGGGCCGCCGTCGAGGTCACCGCCAATGCGCTTCGCGCTTCCGTTCGCATTCGACGCAATTCCTGGCGTAAGGGATCACTTTCAGCCGGGCTTTGGGAATCATCGCTTTGGTCGGTGTCAAACCCGCTTCCAGGCAGGCTTCACACACGCCATACGTGCCGCGAGTGATCCGTTCGAGCGCCTCGGCAACTTCATCGAGAAGTTCCTGTTCGTTCTCCACCCGGCGGAGGGCGAAATCCTGCTCGTAGTTTTCGGTCCCCAACTCGGCGAGATGCGTCGGCGATTTCGACTCGGAGCCATCGCCATTGCGATCGAGCGCCTCGCTGGTCATCTGTTCGACATCGCCCCGAACGCGGGCGCGCAGCGTCTTGAGGATCTTTTGAAACTCCTCAAGTTCCATTTTCTTGAGCATGGAAACGGCAACCTTTTGCAGGTGGGCCAAGTACGGGGATGCCGAAGCAGGGCGGGAGCACTTCATTATGATTTGTCAAGGGAGCTCGGTCAAGTCCGTTCTAACAACTGTTCGGGCAAGGGGTTGCGAACACCCGTCCACTTTACGGTGCCGCCTGAATGCCAGGAAGAGAACCGGCGATCGTGCAGAACCCGGCAGTGGCAACATCATTTACAGAAGGCTTGCATCGACGTCCTTGCGAGGTTGAAATGGATGCCATTCGCCCGGCTTTCATTCGACAAGCCGTCGTTCTGATGGACACCATTCGCGTCGGTTCGATTTTCGAGCATCTCTCTGAAGCCCTCAGCCACAGGATCATCGTCATGTCCATGCGTGCTCGTCTCGCTGCGGTCTGGACAGTTTTGATCGCCTTCTCCATCGCGACAATCGGTGTCGCACAAGAGTCCCGGACGTGGTCCGATGCCTCGGGAAAGTTCAAGATCAAAGCGAAATTTCTCAGTGAAGAAGGGGGCACTGTCACGCTGGAAACGGAGGACGGCAAGGAATTGGAAATCGAGCTGAAGAAGCTCAATTCGGCCGATCAGAAGATCATTGCCGACCTCAAAAAAGAAATGAGCGACAGTCCGTTCAAGTCCAAAGAGAATGATCCGTTTAAGCCCAAAGGAACGGGAACATCCAAGCCCTCTTCAAAGAAGGAGAGTTCATCGGAACCCGTTACAGAAATGCGCGTGGTGACGGTCGACTGGACCGATGCGGACGTCATTCCGCTGGGTGGTGCCGGCGAGGAATGGAACATCGAATTCCCCGCGGCCAATGAGTTTCAGTTCAAAAGTCGCGTAAAGACCGCGGCATTGCCGGCGAAGAGCAATTTCTTCGAAGGCATCAAAGGGCTCGCCGTTAATACCGTGGCGAAGAAGGCCGCCGTCGGGTTTGTGCTGGGGGAACCGAAGCCGCGCGGCACGACGCGCGTGGTGATTTGCGACCTCGAAACGGGCAAAGCCGGCACCCCCGCCACGGCTCCGGGGCAGATGACACCGATCGCGCTGCACGACGACGGCAAACAGATTCTTATGCGCCGCGAAGAATGGGGCATGGGCAATCTCGATCGTCTCGAAGTCTGGACGCTGAAGGGATCCAAAGCCGTCAAGCAAGTGGAAGTCGTCCCGTTTGCCGATCAGAACGGCGGCGATAAAGACATCATGTGGGCGGAATTCATTGATGCGGACACGCTCGCTTTTTCCAGTCGCGGAGGCCGGGTGGCGTTGTGGAAGTTCCCCGAGATGTCGCCGATTTGTTACTTCGAAACCGCAGTCGGTGCGGTGCCCTCGCTCAGCCCCGATCGAAAATATATTGCCTTCAGCAATGGCGAGCAGGTGGGGCTCTTTGACGTCGCGAAGCACGAAATCGCCGTGCAGCATCCAACGCCGTCCAAACTGCAATGGCCGTATATGGCGTTCAGCCCGTCGGGCAAACGGCTCGGTTGCGTGGCGTTCGATAAAGTCCTGTGCTGGAACGCGGAAACCGGGGAATTGATCAACGAGATCCCCGCCAACGGGGCGAATTTTCACGGACAGATCGACTTCCCTCACGACAATTTCCTGCTGGCCGGCGGCAAGTTCCTCGTCGATATCGACAACCAGTTGAAACTCTGGCAGTACGAAGGGGCCGAACAATTAAAAACGGTCGGCGGATGGACGTTCATGGCAACCACCGATGGTTCGAAGCCAGGGTCGCTCCTTGCCGCACAGTTGCCGCATCCCGGAGCTTTGGACATCCAGAAAAAGGCGCTCACCGATCCGAGTTTGTTCGTCTTCAAGACGGGCACGAAAGTGAAGCTCGACGTCAACGGCATCACCGATCCCGCGGCGCGAGATCAGGTTCTGCAAGCGCTGACGAAGAAGTTGAAGGACATGGACTGCACCATCGGACCCGACGGCACGATTGATGTCGTTGCCACCGTCGAAGGTCCGAAAGTTCGCGAAATCAGCTTCTTCTCATCCGGCGATTACAAGATGCAGGAATACGTGACGGCGTTGAAGTTCGTCTATCAGGGGAAAGTCGCGTGGCAAAGCACTTCCACGAACGTCCCGTTCATGGTCCATCTCAAACGAGGTGAGAATATGGAGTCGCATTTGCGCTCGCTGGAAAAGCCGCAGTATGGTTTCTACGACGGCGTGCATCTGCCGAAGTTTCTGCAGAAGCCGACGCAAGGAACCGGGCCGCAGGCGCAGCACACCATCGGCCAATCCCGAATCACGACGACCGGGATTCGGTAGTCATCGCGTTCAGCAAAGGAACTCGCCCACGGCCCGACGGATGACTTCTGTCGGGCCGCTCTGTTTGAGGGTCTCACACGATCGCAGCGTCCGATTGAATCGACGTGTTGCCGAAAGGCCACGCTTCCCTTGCATTTGTTCGCATAAGCACTGGTACTCTCACTCGGTATGGCGACCGCTTCGGCGACGGTTTTCGCGGAATTCGCTCACGCGCGCGGCATTTTTCTGTTGAACGCCACCTCTCTTTGCGTTTGAGTATCAGACTGCCCTGTGCGGTATCTCCTCTGCCAATTCGCGGTCCTGAAACGACGGAACGATGTTGTTGAACGTCCCATCCACTTCCATTGAGGCCCAGCCATGTTTCCACGCCGTGCTGTGTTGCTGCTGATCGCGGTTACTGCTTTAAGAATGTGCGATGTCGCTCCGGCCTGGGGCGATTCCGCACCGCCCGTACCACCTGTAGATCCGATTCTGCGTTGGAATCTGCTGTCCCTGGACGCGGTCGCGGCCGACCATACCGGCACCTTCGGCCCCGCGTCCCAAGGCGGACCCACACGGACAGCGCGAGCGTTGGCCATCGTCCACCTGGCGATGTTCGACGCGGCCAACTCCTGCCAGAAGAAGTACACCCCGTATCGCACGTACGTCCCCGTTGTCGGGCAGTATGCTTCGGTGAATGCGGCGGTCGCACAGGCGGGGCACGATACGCTGGTCGCCGTGTATCCCAACCAGGCGGCGGGTTTCGACGCAGCGCTGACGGCCGACTTGAACGGCGTGACGAATCCCATCCAGCGCTTTGCCGGCGTCTTCATCGGCAAGACGGTCGCCAAGGCCTTGCTGGATGCCCGCGCGAACGATGGTTCGACGAATAACCCGACTTACACTCCCGGGACACTGCCCGGTCAACATCGAGCGGATCCGCTGCATCCGAACCAGGGCTTTCTCACGCCGGCATGGGGAGCGGTCAAACCCTTTGCCTTGCTGAGCGGTCATCAGTATCGCGCTCCTGCCCCCCCGTCATTGACGAGTTCGTTGTATGCGTTGGCCTACGACCAGGTTCAACGGCTCGGGGGCGACGGCGTGACTACGCCGACGGAAAGAACGCCCGAGCAAACCATCATCGGTACCTATTGGGGCTATGACGGTGCTCCCAAACTCGGTACGCCGCCGCGGCTGTACAACCAGATTGTGCGCGTGATTGCCCAGCAGAAACAGAACGATGTTTATACCAATGCCCGGCTGTTCGGCCTGGTGAATCTGGCCATGGCCGACGCCGGAATCGCCTGTTGGGAATCGAAATACTATCACAACTTCTGGCGGCCAATTCTCGGCATTCGGGAATCCGATCCCGGGACCGGGCCCAGCGGACTGGGCGATGGTAACGATGCGACCACCGGCGATTTGACCTGGACCCCCCAGGGGGCAATGGCAAGCAATCAGGGGGGAACCGACTTCACCCCGCCGTTCCCCGCTTATCCATCGGGCCACGCCACCTTTGGTGCGGCCCTGTGCCAGACGCTGCGGAATTTCTACGGAACCGACAACATCGCGTTCGATTTTGTCTCCGAAGAATACAACGGCGTGACGACCGACGACGAAGGCAATATCCGGCCGTTGATCAACCGCCATTTCGCCAATCTCACGCAGGTCGAGAACGAAAACGCCGTCAGCCGCATTTACCTCGGCGTGCATTGGATCTTCGACGCCACCTCCGGCGTGAACATGGGCCGCTCGGTGGCCAATTTCGCCGGGAAGAGCTATTTGAAGCCCGTGAAATAGCGGTCACTTTCGTGGGTCGATTTGTTGTTCCAGAAGCCCGGGGAAGGTTTTCCCCGGGCTTCTTCTGCTTCTGATCTTTGTCTTCCCTGTGCGATGCCGATGGGGACTGGTAAAGTAGCACTGCACCCACGCTCGCGGTGCATCGTGCGGCTTTGTGCAGAAGGACGGTCAGCGTGGTCGGAAAAATAGCCCGGTGGGCTGCGTGCGCGGTGTTGGTGGGAACGTTTCTCGTCACATCGGTCTCATGGGGCCAGGACACTGCGGCACCTGCTGCCGAGCATCCGGAAGCCATTCACGTCGAGGGGGAGCACGCTGCGGCAGGCAATCACGGTCCCAAACTCGGGACGCTCCTTGCCGAATGGACCGTCATCCCTTTTACGCTCCTGTTGTTGTGCATCGCCGTCTTCCCCTTGGTGAATCCGCACTGGTGGGAACACAACCGCAATAAAGGGTTGATTGCCGCCGCGTTGGCGATTCCGACGGCGGCATATCTGGCTTACCTGGGGAATTCGGGCGTGCATGCCCTGGAACATGCCGCCAAAGAGTACGTCTCCTTCCTGCTGCTGTTGGGGGCGCTCTTCGTCATCAGCGGCGGGATTTACGTTCGTGGCACCTTTCAAGGAGGGCCGCTGGTCAACGTCATCTTTCTGCTGATTGGGACCGTAATTGCCAGCATCGTTGGTACCACTGGCGCGTCGATGCTGCTGATTCGGCCTTTGCTCCGAGCGAATGAACGTCGCTCGCGCGTGGCCCATATCGTGGTGTTCTTTATCTTTACGGTCTCGAATTGTGGAGGATTGTTAACTCCCCTCGGCGATCCCCCGCTGTTCATCGGCTTCCTGAAAGGGGTCCCGTTCGATTGGACGCTGCGCCTGTGGCCGCAGTGGTTGATGGTCAACGGCATTCTGCTAGCGGTGTTTCTGGTGTGGGACACGCTCGCCTTGAAGTGGGAACGGCAACATCTTGAACAGGAAACGCCGCTGCCCCGCGAACCAGAGCGTTTCGGCATTGAGGGGGGGCTGAATTTCGCCTTTCTGGCCGCGATCATCCTCATCGTCATTGCCTCCGGTCAGAACTGGGGTGGCCTCGGTGGCCCAGGTGAGCCCTGGCCTTGGGGTGTCGCTGAAGTGTTGATGGCACTGGCGGCGATTGTGAGTTACCTATCCACGCAGAAGCTGGTTCACGAAAAGAACCGCTTCGGCTTCGGCCCGATTCTTGAAGTGGCAATCCTGTTCGCCGGCATCTTCACCACGATGATTCCCGCCCTGGCGTTGCTCAACGTGCGCGGTCACGAACTCGGTTTGGATGAGACGTGGGAATACTTCTGGGTCGCGGGAGCGCTGTCGAGCTTTCTCGATAACGCGCCGACCTATCTGGCGTTTGCCGTGGCCGCATGCGGTGTGGCTGGTGTCCCCGATGATGGCCGTTATCTGGCCGCGTTTCTGCAACTGGGGCCGAAAGCCGCAGCCACGCTCGCCGCGGTCTCCTGCGGGGCGGTGTTCATGGGCGCGAACACGTACATCGGTAACGGTCCCAATTTCATGGTGAAAGCGATCGCCGAAGAGAACAACGTCCGCATGCCGAGCTTCTTCGGTTATATGGCGTACTCCATCGGCATCCTGATCCCGATCTTCATCGCGGTGACGTTCGTCTTCTTCAAATAACATGCCTTACCAGCCCGAAGCGCGAGCGCCGGGTTCTTCAAATTGATGAAATGAACAGGAACCCGGCGCTGGCGCTTCGGGCTGGTCGTCGTGATTCGAGATCAACATTACAGATCAATCACCGCCGCCCGGCGTTCGATCTCTTCGAGCGGCACGAACGCTCCCTGATTGATGCCGGGGCAGTTCGCCTTCACGCCGTTCCATGCGGCGGGACTTTCGAGGTGCGAATTCCAGAACGGCCACGTGCGACATTGCCGCGGCCGCACGGGATAGATCGTGCAGCGTCGCGTGGCCGGATCGAAGAACGTGCAATCGCCGTTGGCATAGTCATTCAGCGTGCGCGAGCCGAGCGCGATACGCGTGTGTTCGAGCAGAATCTCGCCATAGGTGGTCTGGCGGTATTCCGCAATCGCGCGGATTTCCTCGTCATTCACCCACACAAACCCCGGCGAACCCGTGCAGCAGTTGCCGCACTGCGTGCATTCAAACGCCAAACCGGCGTGGTACCACGGCGGCTTTGTATCCGTTTGTGTCGATGCGCTGTCGGTCATGTCGGTTCATTCATGCTGAAGAAACAGATTTACCGTAACGAGCCCGTAGCGCAAGCGCCGGGTTCCTGGTTTATCTCAACTTGGGAGGCGTGGATCTAAATCCTCATGAGATGTAAAAAACGGAACCCGGCGCTTGCGCTTCGGGCTGGTGAAAAGCATCATGATCGCGGGGCGGCACGGGTGAGGGGCAACAACGCCTGCGCCAGCAGAAAAATGAACAGCGGGGCAAACACCAACGTGCGGCCGATGTTCAACAGAGTGCCATTCAATGGAACCACGCTGGCCACCATGAGGAAACCCAGCATGAGAAACAATGTGCCGATGAGCACGCCGCAGCCCCACGCCGCCATGCGGGTTTTGAAAATCGCTCGCTCTGACACCGGTTCACGATGCAGCTCCACGGTTCGGTGACGTTCGAGCGAATGTTCGACGGCGTCAAACAATTCGAACGCGGTCACGGCCGCGGCCCAGGGAACGACGGCGGCGAACACGTCTGGCGTTGTCACGATGGATTCGCTACCAGTCACTTCGGATCGTGACCAGAGGCCATCCATTTCGTTGAACACCATCTGGCCGCCACCGTGGTGAAAACGGCACTCCGCGGTGGTTTTGTTCGATTCCGTTGGTTCCACCGACCACAGAATCTCGGCGACGGCTTCACCGGCGAGCGTCACCGTCTGGCGGCGGATGAGCAATCCTTCACCGCCGGTCCGCATCACCGTGACGCGCGATCGGCGACCGAGTTGCCAGGCGAGCAGGTCGAGATCCATCAGCAACGCCGCGTCCACGTCTTTCACCGCGAGAACCGGACCACTCGTGCCATGCGATGGCATCCGCCGGGTGAGTTCCACGTAGTCGGGTTGCGATGTGATGGGTTCATTGGATCGCCGCCATCCCTGTTGCCAGGCGGTCGCGGCACGATGGGGAAACACGGCCTTCAGCGGAGCCTGCGTTTCTTCCGCCGCGAGGTTGAGTTCATAAGCAAACAACAAGCCCTGCCCCGGATGTGGTAACACCCACAGTGTTTTCCCGGCCTGAGCGAATTGACGCGCGGCTTGCAGCACATCGGGATGCGTGCCGCCGACGAAAATGGCATCCAGATGTTGATCGGTGAGCAACTCTTCCCACTGCCGCCGGCGCGTGACGGAGCGAAGTCCTTCCAGCCATGTTGGGATCACATCGGCAACGGGCGCGACCACCAACTCCGCGGTGTGACTCCATTCCGACAGCAACGCCGCTGCCCGATCATCGCTGCAAAACACGCCCAACCGCATGGTTCATCCTCATCGGCGAAATTCCGCCGTTGTTCACTGGCCTGACAGGATGATAACGCCCGCGATGCAGGACTTACGACGCGAGTCGGCGATTTCGACGAGTTTCCCAAAGACGGCAAGCCGCTTGACCAGGGACCACACAGAAGACATAATGTCTTTATTGTGTTCGAGCGGCACTCACCTCACTGTGGGAACAGAATCATGGCGAAATCGATTCGAGTCGGGCAGACAGGGCGGCTGATGGCCATCGTGATCGTGCTCACCGGGCTTTCATGCACTCCGCAGTCATCCACGCCCGCTCCCAAACCCGCTGCGACCGGTGGGACAGCCCCCGTCGCGATGCCCGCCGATCCCATCGTGGCGGAGGTGATCAATCCGGATTTACCGATGGCGGCGATAGCGGCCGGATCGAAAGGAGAAGAACCGGCGACTCCCGAGCAACCGGTCACGATTCCCGAAGTGGCAATCGAAGCGGTGCCTCTCGATCTCACTAAGCACTATCAGATGCGGTCGGAGAACTTCGAGAAGGTGACGATGTATGCCTGGAAGATCGTCCCGCACGGGAAACAGACTTTTGCGAACATCCCTTTGGAACTCGGCGGGGCCATGTTTCTCTGGGGCGAGCGGAACGCCGCGAATGGGCAGAAATATCCGGAGAGCCACAAGGACATAGCGGTCAACCAAACTTTTGAAACGCTTTACATCTACCATTCGGCCTTCTACGAAGGCAAAGCCGGGGACACCGTGTACGACATTGTGTTCCACTACGACGATGGGACCTCCGCCACCGATCACATCGTCAACGGCGCAGACCTGCGGGATTGGTACTTCAAGAAAGACCAACCACCTGTCGGCCCGACCGGCCCCCGCTCCACACTGGCATGGAGCGGGGCTGATGAGAACGGAAATTGGGTGCGATATTGCTTGACCGCCGTGGAAAATCCCTATCCGTCAGTCGTGGTGAAGTCGCTGGATTTGGTCTCCGCAAAAACACAAACCGCAGGTTGCATTCTCGGAATCACCGTCGGCAAGTCGGGGCTGATGATCAAAACCAAAGACGATCTTCCACCGACCAATCCCACCGAGTGACCTCAATCGCCGCTTGCGGTTTCGCGCCCCGTGCGGAAGGTTTCTTCGTGATCACCACAAGCTACTGCCCGGTTGTCAGAACGACTAAACTACGAACGAGGGTTTAATCTCGGTCCGGGAGTGACTGATTCATGTTGACCGCGTGTCTGCTCACGACTGTGTTTCTCGCGCCGCCCTTGCCTCCGGGAGATCATCGCCGCACGCTGTTCGTCGAAAACCGGCAGAGAAACTATCTGGTTCACATTCCGAAAGTTTCGGATCCATCGTCACCCCTGCCGGTCATTCTGGCACTGCACGGGGCGGGAGTGAACGCCGAGGCCACCATTTCCATGACCGGTCTCAGCAAGAAGTCGGACGCCGCGGGGTTGATCGTTGTCTATCCCAACGGGACCGGAATCGGGCCGTTTCTGAACTGGAACGCCGGGGGCGTGCTCGGCAAGCTCGGCGAAGCTCAACCCGACGATGTGTTGTTCCTGGGAAAGGTGCTGGATGACCTTGCCGAGCGGGCGACCATTGACCCGAAGCGCGTGTATGCCACGGGCCTGTCGAATGGGGGCATGATGTGTTACCGGCTGGCGGCCGAGATGTCCGATCGCATTGCTGCCATCGCAGCGGTCGCCGGCCCGCAGGCCAAGGATTTTCCGTTACCGGCGCGAGCGGTGTCGGTGATGCACTTTCATGGCACGAATGACACCGTCGTCCCGCCGGGCGGACCGAATGCCGGCACACCACCCTTCCTGACCTTCAAATCGGTCGAAGCGACGCTCCAAATCTGGACGGCCCACAATGGCTGTCCCAACGAGCCCACAGTCATCGATCTGCCCGATCTGGTGGAAGATGGCACGACGGTCCAGCAACGAACGTTTGCTCCCGGTCGCGAGGGTGCCGAAGTGATTTACTATCGCATTCAGAACGGCAGTCACAGTTGGCCGGGTCAGAAATCGATTCTGGCAATCCTGGGTCCCATCACCTACGACATCAACGCCAATGATTTGATGTGGGACTTTTTCCAGCGGCATCCGCTGCCGTAACCTTTCGCGAGACTTCAGCATAACCGCTGCGACACTCCGGCTTGACCGATTCGGGGATGACGCTACGATCCGTTTCTCGTTTAGAAACGGCCGCCTGAAAGATTCCGTGAAAGATGTACGATGACCGAATCGTCGATGGAACAAATTCCGCTGACCACCCTCACCCGCAAGCAACGCCGCGTGCTGGGCGTGCTGCTGGAGAAAGCGTTCACCACACCCGATCAATATCCGCTGACGCTGAAGGCGACCACGAGTGGTTGCAACCAGAAAAACAACCGCGATCCGGCTTCCAGCTACGATGAAGACGCCGTGCATCAAACGCTGGAGGAACTCCGCGAAATCGGTTTTGTCGGCGTGCTCCACACCGAATCGGGGCGCACGGAACGTTATCGCCATTACATGCGGCATCGGACCAAATTGACCGAACCGCAACTGGCGATCATGACCGAACTGATGCTCCGCGGGAAACAGCAACTCGGCGAGTTGCGGACCCGGGCCAGCCGCATGGTGCCGATTGAATCGCAGGACGATTTGCGCGACGTGCTGCAGGCTCTTGCCGCATTGGGACTCGTCCGTTCCAACGGTCCGCTCGATCGCCGCGGGATCGAAGTCGATCACAGTCTTTACCCGGGCGGCGAGAACCACGACGCGCTGAGCACCTTCGTGGAAGAAACGCCGCCTGCCGCGGTGTCGCGCCCGGTTGCCCCGGTGATGACAACGCCGGTGGAGCGACCCCAGCCCGCAGCCGTGGATCAATCGCGGTCGTCGGCGCTCGCCGCGGAAGTGGAATCGCTGCGGGACGAAGTTCGCGAGTTGCGCCAAAAGTTCGAGGCGATGACCGACACGATCAATGATCTACGGCGACAGCTCGGCGGGTGAATGTCATTAAATCGTAGGGTTTGCCGAGTCTTCGAGGCGAACCAATAAATTGTCTCATCGCTCCGTGGTTCGCCTCGAAGACTCGGCAAACCCTACACGACTACACGACTTCTAATCATTAATGCGACGACGACGTGGGGCTGGCGGCGGTGCTGATGACCGGTTGCGTGTGCGATTCGCTACACAGCACGATCATCAGATTGCTGGCGAGAGCGGCCTTTTGACCGTTGTCGAAATTGACGATCTGTTTTTCGTGCAGTTCCCGCAAGGCCATCTCGACCATGCTCACCGCACCATGCACGATCTTCTGCCGGGCGGCGATGATCGCTTCGGCTTGCTGACGGCGCAGCATCACCCCGGCGATTTCCGGGGCGTAAGCGAGGTGCGTCAGCCGGGCTTCGAGGACATCGACACCGGCTTTCGCGAGCCGTTCGTGCAGCTCTTTCGTGAGTGCCGCGGAGATTTCATCCAGCCCGCTGCGAAGCGTGATTTCGTGTTCTTCACCGTGATCGTAGGCATAACTGTTCGCGAGATGCCGCAGCGCGGTTTCGCTTTGGACTTCGACGAACTGCTCGAAGTTGTCGACATCGAAGCAGGCTTTGACGGTGTCTTCGACTTTGTAAACCACGACGGCGGCGATCTCGATGGGATTGCCCTGCTTGTCGTTGACCTTCAGCTTGTTGCCTTCAAAATTGCGGGCGCGGACCGAGATTTTCCGCTTCGTGGCAAACGGGTTATACCAGTAGAACCCGGATTCCCGCACGGTTCCCAAGTACGGGCCGAAGAAGCTGATCACCGCGGCTTCGTTGGGTTGCAGGGTGAAGAACCCGCCAGCCATGACAATGCTGGCAATTATGCCGATCACGGCCAGCGCGATCAGAACGCCCGATTCTGCCACGATGCCGCAGAAGAAGACACAGGCGCATCCACCGAGCGCCGCCAAGACCGTGATAAGCATGGCCCAGCCGTTGGAGACCGTCAGGGAGCGTTCTTGCGTCATGATTTTGTCCTGTGATTCGCGGTAATGGTCTCGCTTCTCATTGGGGAAGAACGTACCAAACTTGTCGCCGGATCACCGCCTCCGGTCCCCTCTCCCCCGTCCGCGGGGGAGAGGGTTCGGGTGAGGGGGCTGTCTTTATCTCGGTGTGCGATGGAAGGCGTATTGAAGCGCACGCCCTCTCATCCGGCTTATCGGTCACCTTCTTCCCCGCGGACATGGGAGAGGGGGCCCTGTTAACGCGGTCCCCAATCACAGAATTCGTGTGAGCCAACGAAAAACGGCTCAGTGCGGGTTCGGGCGCACTGAGCCGTTGAAATCGTGTTCAGCAAACAAACGCTACTTCCGCAGCGTGGCGGTCCCCGCGGCATTTGTCGTGCTTCCGGTCCGGGCAGCACCCGCAGGCTTCACGGCACTGGCGGGTTGAATAGCACCCGGCGTGGCTTGTGAGAACGGTCGGCGCGGACCCGTCGAGGTCTGCGTCAGGAAGTTATCGACCGGGACCTCCTTCTTGACTTGTTCGAAGATTTTGGCGACCGATTGCTGCGTCTTCGCTTCACGCAGTTCTTCGTACAACTGATCCTTCACTTCTTCGATGTCTTTGACGACCGATTCGGTCAAGCCTTCCGACTTCAGGATCGCATAGCGGCCGGTTTGCAATTCGATCAAGCCGGAGATTTCGCCGTCCTTCAACCGGAACGCGGCTTTTTCCAGCGTGTCGTTCCCCGAGTACCGCGGGATCGGGGGAATCGTGCCGCCGAGCGCTCGGCTGCTGGCATCCACCGAGAATTCCTGGGCGAGCTTGTCGAAATCGTCGGGATTTTGCTTGCACTTGTCCCAGACTTCCTGGGCCCGGCGTTGATTTTCGAGCAGAATCAAACGGGCTTTCACGCGGGGGCCATAGCTGCGATCGAAGGCTTGCTTCATTTCTTCTTCCGTGATGTCAACCTGCTCGCCGGCGAGCTTCTTCAGCGACAGCATGGGCCAGATCACGCTTTGGCGATACTGCTGCGGCGAGATGTTCCGCTCGGCCTGCAGCATGTTGTACCACTGGTCCTGGGCGAGGTTGAACCGCTTGGCAATGCGGCCGACTTCGTTGTCGATTTCCGCTTCCGTGACCATCACCCCCGCTTCTTCGCATTTCTGCTGAATGATCATGCGGTTGATCAGGTCTTCGAGAATTTCCTTGCCGTGACGGGACACAGCTTCCTGGGCGACGAGATCGTACGAGA
Source organism: Planctomycetaceae bacterium (assembly GCA_021732785.1). Classification (GTDB taxonomy): domain Bacteria; phylum Planctomycetota; class Planctomycetia; order Planctomycetales; family Planctomycetaceae; genus DSVQ01. Next base: position 8,121 of record JAKFUG010000022.1, on the reverse strand, counting down.
TGGATTCCTTGCCGACACGGGCGAGGTAATCCGGCTTCTTCACCGGCGCGGCGGGTTTGGCCGTCGGTTCTGAGGCGGCCTGTCCCGGCTGGGCGCGGAAGGTTTGCATCAGCACCAGCCCCGCGAGCAGAACGGTGACGGTGCCGCCAATCACAAGTCCCATGCGATTCGTTGTCGACGGCTTAGTAGCGGTCGGCTGGTGATTCCCTTCACCCATGTCAATCCCTCTCCGAACCTTGAGGATCACGGGCCCGACGGTATCGACCCCCCCTTGGGGCCAGCGCCTACCCTGTGTGCAGCGGGCTTATAGAAGTTACAAAAAAACGGGTCAAGTTCGATTTTTCCCTGCCGGAAAGATTCAGCAGGGGCGGAAACTGCCGAAATGCCGCGGCCGAGGAGAAAGTCCCCAAGCCCGCGCGGAGCGATTCGCCCCCGACCGACGGATTAGAAATGCCCGATCGGGGTGTTAGTCCATGTTCGCCGGCATTTCGGCGGCCGGTTCCGGACTTTCCCGTTTTGGCGTCCGAAAAACGCCCAGTGGAAAGAGCAATTGCTTCCCATAGCCCTTGGGGATTTCCGGTTTCAAAACTCCATAACCGGCGGGCCACTTGTCGGCCGGAAGGTAATAGGTCCGAAAGATGCGGTCGATCATGGGGAAATGAACCGCAAAATTGACGTCGATGGCTTCCCGTTCGAGACCGTGATGCCAGTGGTGATACCGCGGTGTGACCACCCACGACTCAATTGACCCCAGATTCAGCCGGACGTTGGAATGAACCATCGCGGACCAGAAGTAGACGATCACGATGTAGCCATACAGGGCCGTTTGCGAGAACCCCAGCACGTACATGGGCATCACCGTGAAGGCCCTCAGACAGACGACTTCCATCAGGTGCATGCGGGACGAGGCCAGCCAATCCATTACCGGAGCGGAATGATGGATCGCATGAAAGCGCCACAGCCAGGAAAAATGGTGGAATGCTCGATGAACCGCATATTGCACCAGGTCTGTCAGCAGCATGATTTCAAAGAGTTGCAGAATCGCGGGTTGGCTGGCGACGAAACTGCGGAATGGAGCTTCGGAAGTCCGCGTCAGAATTGCCTTCGACGGGGCCAGCGACAGATACGTCAGCCCTTGAACCAGCAAACTGCCAATCAGAAAATACAACAAGTCTTCGCGCCAATCGGCCCTGAAAATCGGTTGCTCACGCTTTCCCAGGACGCGTTCGATCGGGACGAAGACCAAGCCCAGAAAGATCAGGTTCAACAGGAAAAAATCGAGGCCGAAATACAGATCGCTGGAACTGCTGAATCGAGATTCTGCCCGGGGGCCACCAAGCGCTGCAGCCAGCAGAATTAAACCCATCGCCGTGGTGCCAAGAACCTTCTTCTTCCGCAGAGACAAGCTGGCCGCGGCGAACAGAAACCCGACGATCATCACCAGTTGCAGGGTCAGTCGAATCGGCAACGACCGGTACAGGTCGCGGGCCTCGGGCGCAGACAGGGAATCGGGATAACGCAGGCAGAGAACGGTTCCCAAAGCCAGCACCGACAGGACGAACGCCCACGCACCACTGATCCACCCGGAACCGAAATACCGCTGATCGGTGGCGGATTCCAAATCATCACGGAGTAAGGTCATGCGTTTCCTGCCGAATGAAAGCGAAAGAGAAATTGAGGCCCGGGATTCCTTCAGTTCGACGGGGACATCTTAACGACCGGCTGAAATACGCTGGAACCAACCCTCTTCGTAAGGACTCTCTGATGCAGCCCTGAACACAAGGCTTGATCGTATCGTGTCTTTGCGAATTCGAGTACGGAACGGTCGATGAAGTGTAGAAATCATTCAGAAAGGCGGTCGTCTGTTCGACGACAATTATCCTTCCGCGTCGGGAAATCTAATTGTCGCCATACCGTCGTCCCAAAATCCTCGCATCGAGCCGGTTAACTGCACGACTACGCCGTCTTCGAATGGCAAACGCCGAAAAAACCGCACAGTCACTGATCAGATGCGAGTCGTGATTCTGGGGGCACTCAGCGTCGTGGCAGGCCCAGGCAGATCCGGAATCCGTCGCGCGAGTCGGAGTAGCTGGGGCTTTGCATTCCGAGACGCACCGCACAGCGAGCGTTGCCGGGAACATCAAAATAATTGACGCCGCAGCAGACCGGTCGCGGATATTCCGTGACGACATGCAGCTCTTCATGCCCTCCTTGGGACCGAAGTCGTCGAGAATGACCTCCCAGACTCCGCCGCACATATCTGCGATACCGAAACCGTTGCAACCTCGCTCGCCGTAATGATCGATCGGCGAACCAAGACCAATTCGGACGTATTCCGAGATTGGCTGATTTGATAGCGATTGATGCAGTAAGAGGAGCCAACAATCGAGTCATTCTGAACTTCGGTTCGCTGTCGGTTGAGTGGCATCAGCTTCGTACGTGCGTCCGAGGTAATACATGTGAGCGGTAAACTCATCGAGCGCGACTGTGAATGAACCGTCTGTCTGGACCACACCGATTCTCTTGCCGGAGTGCAGGTCGCGAACCGGCGTGTTGCGTGCAGCGGACGAGTGAATCGTCACGTTCGTTCCGCGCGGGACTCCCTGATAGTTCGAGACCAGCACCGCCTGTTCGCCGTTCAAGCCCATGCCGCAGACTTTGAGTTTGTCGTGGCTGCATTTAAGGCCGGTCAGCGGAGTACCGTCCATGAAGAGGTCTTCGATGGGGGCGACAATGTTGATGGCTTCGGCGTGCGATTTGAAATGGGCCGCGTCGAAGTGGCCGTACCAGTAGTAGGTCACGCCGCGCGAGCCGTTCGCGAACGCTTCGAGGATCATGTCGCGAGTCCGCAACGGGTCGTATTCGCCGTAACAGCCGGTGCTCAGCCACGGGATGATGTCGTTGGTTTTCATCTTCGCGCGGTTGGCGGAGATGCTCTCGGCAACAGCCTGTGCGTTGCCGGCGACGTACAGGCTGGGCATCGCCATTTGCAGCAGGTCGGGGTAGGTGTTGTCGAACGCGAACAGGCCGTCGTTGAGCGGTGTGATCGGTTCGGTGCGGTAGCTGCCGTAGACGATCGGTCGATTGATGCCCGCATCAGCCAGTGACTTTTCGATCGCGGTTTTCATGTCGAGATGAATCTCGCGGCCCATCGCGGCGTTGTAGGCGTCCCAGTCTTTGAACTTCCCGGACTGAAAACGTTCCCGACAGCGTTGGCAGTAAAGAGCATTCGTGGCTCCGCGCCAGTACGCCTCGATGTCGTAGAAGATCAGGTCCGGCTGAATCCAAACCGCAGCCTGAGCGAAGCTGGCGTGCTCCTTCTTGTAGAACTGGCCGCGATAGGCCGGGCAGATGTCGGCGAACTTGCCATCGGCGTAATTCGACATCGTCTCTTGTTGCTTGCGATCGACCTCAATCGCTCCGGCGGGCGATTCGATCTGCACGATCTGAAAGCCCTGCTTCCGAATCTCCTTCAAGATCGTTTGGTATTCGGGGACATTGGCTTGTTGCCAATAGCAGGGCATCGTGCCGACGGCGTTGAAGCCCAGATGCCGCTGAGCCTGCAAGTAATTCGGCCACGTCTTGTAAAGCTGCACCGATTCGGCCCACGACAGGCTGACGTGCAGACGTTTGGGAACGCGCGCGGGGGGAATGAACAGCGACTTCCACACGATGCGCCGTTCGTTCTCCGGCCCGTTGCCGCTGTCGCCGGATGTGTAGAGCACATCGGTCTCGCCCGCCGGCAACAGGCTTTGCAAAAGGAAATCGGTCCCTTCGCCCGCCCAGTTGATCGCGTAACGCCGGAAGGTGCGGCCGTCGTGTTTGACTTCCGTCGGGGTGATGCCGGCCGTCGCGAACTTCAACGTCTCCGGCAGGTCGAGCAGGATTTTGCAGGGCTTGTCGAACTTGTCTCCCGACCGAGCGTCCTGCTTTTCCAATCGCGAACGGAGCGGCAGGTTCTGGCAGATCGGTTGCACGTTGTCCCACACCGGCGTGAAGGCGACGCCGTCCGTGACGATGGCGACTCGCGTGTCCGCCTTCGGCTGAAACACCGGGAGGCTGTCGGCCCCGCGCACCACGGCCAGCTCGTCGCTGACCATGTACTGCTTCTTGTGAAGAATCTGCACGGCGACATGCCGAGCTTTCTGTTTCACCGGCAATCGAAAGTTATGAACCCAGGCGATCTTCTCTTCCGGCAGGTGATACGCATCGGCCGAGAGATCATCCAACCCGCGCTTATGCCGCGACGCGGCCAAGTGGCATTCGAGTCCGTCCTCACTAAGCAGCACACGAATCTCATCCGGGAACTCCAGCGCGTTCTGTGCGGCTCCGCCGAGCAGCCGAATCACGACTGAGTCGATCGGTTGTTGCGCACCGAGATCGGCGAAGATCGTCGCCTGCGGCGGTCCCTGCCAGCCGACGCAAGTTCGGTCGAACCAGATCGCATCGTCGATTCGCTCGCTGAATTTCCCATCGGTCAACTGACGCGGATCGTCGTCGTCGATGTTGAGATACTGCGTCGGCTGCGGCGAGTAACGCAGCTCGCGCCCCGCCAACAGATTCCCCGGAGCGATCATCTTCCGAAACTGATCGCGGCGATCAAAGACGTAGCCGCGGTACTCGGTCGTGATGACTGGCGGCGGCGGAATCGGCTTGACCTCACCCACCGCCGGCACGATCGCCAACTCGTCCGTCACCATCGTGCCACGCAACGCGAAATCCAATTGCACGAAGCGAGCCTGATAGCCGACATCCAAGACAACGGCATAAATCCCCGGCGGATCGAACGGCAGCGATTCATAAGTCGCCGCCGCATCGTCATCCGGCTTCGTGCGAACAGACAACTTGCGAACCGGCGAGAACTCTTTGCCATCGTCGCTCAGCGAAACCGTGATCGTGCCGGGAAGCGTGCTGTCCTTGCTGATGACCTGCAACCGCATGACGACTTGCCCGACTCGTTCGGACTTTCCGAGATCGAACTTCAGCCGAACATACGGCTGATAAGCCCAACCCATCGCGCGTTTGTCGCTCCACATCCGCCCTTCCGCCCCAGCCAAGACGCCGTCGGTGAGATGCAGCAAATCGCGGCCAGTGTTGTGATCGTTCGGTGCCGCCTCTGGTGTCACCAACTTCTTCGCCACGAGATTCCCGCCGACGATCAACTTCGTCCAATCCGCCGGCTCACGCTGTGCATAAATGGCCCAACCCTTGCCGGATCGAATCGCGGGCGACTCCGCCCGCAATTCCACCGCCGAGAACGTCACCACAATCAACATCAGCCCAATTGCACGATTCACAACAAACCTCATTTCATTACCCCCACAGATTCAGAAAACCCACAGAGAAGACAAATCTGCGGCCTCTCTGAATCAGCGGGAATTCAGGAATTCTATTTGCTCACACGGAAATATTTTGAGGCGTGTTGTCCCGACGCCAATTCGTGAACGCGGAGTTCCCAGGCACCGGGCTGATCGTTCGCCGCGAGATCCAACGACAGCTCCAGAGTGCCGCCGACGGCTGCGTAGTGACCACTGAACTCGGAGAGTCGGCCTTCGCTGTCAAAGATTTCAACATGCAACGGGATGACGGCATCGAGTGGCTGGCTGTCGGCATCCTGCACGGCGATGCGGCCGGTCCACGATTGACCTCGCGCAACTTGGTCAGGTCCGGTGACCGACAGACCGGCGATCGGTTTGGGCACGGCCATCAACAATCGACCATCGCAGGGGCCGAGGGTCACGGGAATCCGGAGCGACCCGGCCGCGCTGCGTTGATTCCACGCAAACTCACACCGACTGGCTGCGATGTGTGTTACTTCGACAACTCCGCCGGCAGTTCCTTGAGCGGCGTCAGTTCCAAGACGTCGGTTTGATACCACTGCTTCTCGTTGAGCATTCCGGCGGCTCGGTTCGTGAAGCGGTATCCGGCGACGTGCGACGGATAATGATGGCCCTCGGTGGTCATCTTCCATTCGCTGAAAACGTGCCGCGTGTCGGTGTAGTCGATGGCGACCAGCCGGTTCGTGTCCTTGTCGAACAGCAAGTCGATCGGCTCCTTGGCCGACTCGGAGACTCGCAGTCCGAACGCGGGTTTGCCGGCCACCATCGTCTCGGCGATCGCATCGACCTTGGATTTCGGGTCGAGCAGAATCCGCAGACTCCAAGCCCAGCACAGGACTCGGACTTTATCCTTGTCCCGTTTGTCCTTGCCGATCCACCAATCGCCGGACACTTGCACGACCGACGTTCGATTCTCCTTCTCATCCGCTGTGACCGGCGCGGCCGGCGTCGAAGTGATGAGCACCCGCTCGCGAAAACGAAAGAGCGTGAGCAATTTCTCTTCGCCCCCAGCCGTCTTCACGACCTGCTCGACGATCTTCTTAGCGTCCGTTTCGTCCGCCTTGAGAGCGGGCGTGAGAGCACACAGCGAAACGAACATCGGCACAACAAACTTCATCGAAGTGAGCATGAGGATTCCTTGTCTGTTCAAAGTCATTGCATTTTCCGTGGTGACAGCAATTGATTCAACACGGCCTCGACGGACGCCTGGCACGGGCCGGTGAGGGACCAGGTTTGTTCGTAGCCCCCTCGGTCGCGAAAGATCGAGTCGGGGCCGTAGTACCAGACACCGCACTCACCGTAGCCGGCGACGCAAACGAACGAATCGGCGGCGACTTGTTGCGCGAACAACTGAAACTCAACGAACGGCTCGCCCGGCAGATGCACCAGTTGCAGCGAGCCGAGCTTCAACCGCGAGACCGACACGCGATGCCCCGCGTTCAATCGCGCGGCCCAGGCGGACCACATCGCAGCGGTCATACGTTCCGTGAAGGGACGTCCGGCTTGCAGTTTCTCGCGGATCGCCGCGGCGCTGAAGGGTCCGTCTTCACGCACAGTGAATCGCAAGTCGGCCTGATCCCAAGCAATTTCGGACGGCTTGAGCGATCGCACTTCAACGGTCGCGTCGCGCTTCTCGGTCTCGGTCACTTCACCACCGGCGGCGACTCGCGCGGAACGGCGCATCGCGTCGAACATCCGATCGGTGAGCTGCTCGCGAGCGGCGCGAGTCGCGTCGTTGTACTTCCCCATGCCGATGTTGCCGCCGCAGCCGGTGAAGTAAACCTGAAAGACGCCGGTCTCCTGCTCCAATCGCTGCCGCGCGAGGCCGGGGACGTCCCACGAGATGCGGGCGTCGCCGTAAAAGCTCTGCGGGTGCATCGCGTAGTAATGCAGTTGTGCGATCGGCCGTTCGGCCTCGAAGAACGTGACGGTTCGTAGCCACGGGTCGATCAAGCCTTCGGGAGCCTCCTGCAACTTCGGATCGCGCGTCCCGCTGCCGCGCACGAGCAAGCTGCCATCCGGCTGAGGGACGCGGCGGTTGGACGCGAGTCGCTCGGCCTTCGCCCGCGATCCGACGATGCGCGTCACCGGCTTCAATTGCGGCAACGCCTCGCGAATTGCTTTCGCCGCCCGTTCGGCCATCTGAGTCGTGAATGCCAGATGCTGCCGCAACGGCTCGCTGTCGTCGCCGTGCAGAAGCCGCATCGCGTCCGCGTCCAACACCGGAGCCGTGTGCTGATGCAGCGACTGCAATGCTACACGACCGGGCGTCGTCCCCGCCGCATCGGACATGCGACGGCGGAACTCATCGTCGCTCGAATTGCACAGACCCTGATAATCAATCGCCGCGATGACAAACGTCTGTCCGTTCGCTCGCAACACGATGCCGCGCAATTCGAGCGGATGCTCGACGCTGTCGACCTTCGGCATGAACCCGACACACGGCCCGTCACCGATCGGTGGCGTCACGTCCGCTCGGAAGGTCGCCAACTGCAACACGGGTTCCGCCGCGAATGTCACCGCCGCCACCATCAGCCATGTCGCCGTCACCAGCACGATTCGTTGAGCCATGTTATCCTCTTGAGGTCGCGGTGAGTCGTCGCACTTAACATAGCCACTCCAGAGCCAGAAGTAACTTCCACATGCCCCCGTCACGGCAACGCCGTGACGGATTTCTGTGCGAGGAAAAGCGGTCTTTACGCAGAAGAGGAGAAATGAAAAAAGCCAGACTCCCCGGTTTACTCCACTGAGCACGCGTCAGCGGGAAAGGAGTCTGGCTGAT
>JAKFUG010000014.1 GCA_021732785.1 Planctomycetaceae bacterium | reverse complement strand
GCGAGATCTTGTGATTGAATTCGCGGTTCCGGACGACATGGCCGCCGCCGCGGACCTTGCCAGAGAAGGCCTGCCGATCAATTGGGCGGACTTGGCGAAATGGAACCTGTTGAGCGAACTGCGCGAATTTCTCAATCAGTTACCAGAACCTCCTCAGCCGCTACCTCCGTCGCCGAGCGTGCCATTGCGTATCGAGCCGAGTGGTCACGTTTCGTATCAAGGCCAGAAGATGACGGGCTTTTCCGGAAAGCAATTTGATCTCTTAAAGCTGGTTGTTGAGTCGCAGGAGCAGTTCGTCACGGTCGAGGATGCCGCGTCGAATGTTTGGGGCAACGATGAAGTGGGCGATAATGCGATCAAAGGACTTATCAAGAGAACAAACACCGTGTTGCAACAAAATAGTGTTCCCTTCCAGCTCTCGCAACAAGCAGGTCGAATCCGCCTGAAGGATGCAGGAACTGGTAACAGCCCGCTCCCAAAGGCGACAAAATCCACCGCGATGACCAAGCGCGCCAATAAGAAGAAGTAACTGTGACAATCTCGGCGCCTGAGGGAAACCTGCCGTTTCGTCGCGGCAATGTCAACACCACCCGGGATGACCGCCCCCGCGTAAATTCGCAGCTATCCGATCTCCTGCATGATCCGCGCCGCCATCGCAAAGTCGCGTTCGGCGTAGATTTCCGTGACGCGAGGATCGGCGTGGCCGAGGACCGTCTGCGCAGCTTCGATGCCGTAGCGTTCGCGGATCATGGTTGCCCGGCTGTGCCGCAATTGATTCGGCGACCAGCAGTGTTCGGCCCGCCAGGCGGCCGCAGCGGCGCTCAGCCGCGCTTTCTCGGCATCACGCTTCGCTGCGTTCATCGTCACCGGGAGGCGTTGAACGGTGGCCTTGATGTTGCGGAGTTCCATCGGCATCCCGAACGCGGCTTCGCATCCCCGTTGAATCGCCCGGTTATAGGTGTCCTTTGTGAACCGGAGACGCATCGGCCTGCCCTTCGCCTTCCGAGCCGCCTGCGACGGCGTCATTGGAGTCTGCCGCTTCTGTTTACGTGTGGCGTTTTTGTCCGCCTGAGATTCGGCGGGAGAGAAGCAGAAGGCCACCGGATCACGTTCGAGATAGGCGGACAACACCGCCTGCCCCGCGGGACCAATGTAGATGCGTCGTGCCCGGCCGTGGTGCTCAGTCTTGTGCTTTTCAGGGCGGTAGGTCCAGACGCCGTTGGTCCCGCGGGTGATGTCGCACGACCGCAGTGAGCAGATTTCGCCAGGTCGAGCGCCGGTCAGCAGTTGCAGCCGCACCATATCGCCCACAACCCGCGACAGGTGCGGAAGTGTATCGTTGACCGTCCCCTCATCGACGGGTAGGACAGGGGTAGATTCTTTGGCCTCGCTCCGGACTTCACTCAAGCCCATAACGGCAGTCAGCGACCGCCAGACCGTTTCTGGCAATCCGTGGGTCGCGACGGCCCAGCGGAACATACGCCGAATCCGCATCACGTGGATGTTGATCGCTTTCCGCACGAGACCGGCTTCAATCATCGACTGACGAACACGGATCAAAGTCGCCGGGGTGAAGTCGCGGGCGCGCCGCTGTCCGCAGTGTGCCACGACGTACCGCAGAGCGCGGCGGATGTTCTCGGTCTCGCCTGTCGGTTCACCGTTCTTGCGGTAATATCCATCACAATGGGACAAGTAGAGGAGGCAGAGGTCATCGATCGTCAGGACAACCCGGCTCACATCCTCTTGGTTGGCGAACCACTCTTTAATGAGTTCGTCATAGAGTTCGCGGGACTCGGGCGATTTCCACGTCCCAAGATAGAAGTCTTTTCCGTTGATTCGGACACGAGCCTGGCCGGTAGCCTTGTGGAGAGAATAGGCCGGTTTCTTACGGCAGCGCGGCCCCTCAAAAAGGGTGGTAGTGAAAGTGGTAGTAAACCGCTTTCACGCCGCACTGCCGGGTCGGCAGGTATTCGCAAGTCGCGAATCGGCAAGGACTTGGGAAGGGTGAGTAACGGGATTCGAACCCGCGACATCCAGAATCACAATCTGGCGCTCTAACCAGCTGAGCTATACCCACCGTAAGTGTTTGAAGTTTAACCTCGCACCCACGGCATCGCAAGCGCAGCGATGACGGTCGGATCAGGGGCAGGCGCGATCGCAAAAATCCGTTACTCGCCTCGCGCACGGCGTTTTTCGACGATTCCCAGGCAGCGATCGAGCAGCGACCATCCCTCCGTTTCGCCTTGTGTTTTGGTCCAACTGCGAGTGGATGGCAACGGATCACTGTCGGTGGTGCCAATCATCTCGGTCCAGCGTTGGAGTTGCCGTGTCATTGTCTGTGCCGGAACCATCTTGATCATGGAGGCCAGGAAAGCATTCGCCGCGGGGGCTTGAATGGGGGATCGACCGGCCTGTCCGCGGAAGGCTGTCAGCAGGGAGGGCCGGACCAGTTTTTGAGCAACCGTCGCGGTGGAATCCGTCAGGAGATCCTCGCCGAATTCCCAACTGCGGCGGGCATCGTGTGTGAACGCGGCCGTTCCGAACCGGACCAGCGTGGGGCCGATGAGAAGATCCGTCCAGCGCTCGCAACGTCGGCGAAAGCGATCCGCAGGCGCGTGCTGTTCGTCTCCGGCGAGCACGAGTGCCATCAGCCGCGCTCGCACGTGCTGAATGGCGAACAAGGCGTTTTCCGCGATCGGGCGGTATTCCGGTGTCTTCCGCACGCGATCGAGAGCAGCCAGCGTCGTTGCGAACAACCGGGCGACGACTTCCACGGAGAAAATTTCGTTTGCCAGGGTCCCGAGTAGGAGATCGTATTCCAGGGCGACATGCCGTTTTTTTGTCGTCTCCAACAGTTCGATTCGTCGCAGCCAATCGGCTGTCAGTTGGCGGCCATGTTCCCAGAATTCGAACAACTTCGGATCGGAAATGGCTTCGCCCGACTCGGCCCACGGGAGAGCCACTTCGGATAGATCGGCGGCCAATTCAATCACCTGGCTGACGTGCCAGGCGGTTTTCTGAGCAGGAAGTTCGGTCATGCGCGATGCCTCTCCGGGAAGGTTGAACGAGCCGGAAGAATGCAATCACTGCGCCAATAAGGGATTCACCCCGTTCCTGGCCGAATCCGCAACAGTTTGTTAAGTCCGCCTTGCGCTCCTCGACATGACGGCACATTTCACGTTGCGGAATGGCAACGGGCCACGGTGACAATGCGGCAGAAACTCAGCGACGCAAGAGCATTCGAGCGATCCGCCGCGTCCGTCTCGATCAAACTATTCCGTGGCGGCGGGTTTCGTGGTTGTGAGTGGCGGCGGATCACTTTCCAGGCCGGCGGCTTCCTCATCCGTCAGCGTCCGGAAATGAAGATCGCGCAAGCCCGCAACCGTGGAATAGCAGGTGATTCCCAACGGTTTGGCAAGATCCACCGCCGGATGGACCGATAATTCGTGGCCCGTCAAATCGAGGTCCACCACGTTCTTGTCGTCGATCCACGCCCGGATGAAATTCTCGCCGACCCGCAGCCGAATTCGATACCACTGCCCATTTTTGAAGACGGCATTGGAGCCGGTATTATTTTCGTTGGCGTAGTTCCCATCCACGGACGAGAGCCCCACTACTCCGCCACCCCACCCGCCGACGACAAAACTGCAGTAAGACTTCTTGTGCGGAAAGACCAGTCCACAGAAGAAATCGAGCCCGTCGATTCGTTGAGCTTCAAATGTGATTTCGTAGTTCACATTGGGAAGCGGTTCGCCGGTGTAACTGATGCCGGTGAGATCGGATCCCCGCTGCATCACGATCTTGCCGTCCTCGATGGCGACTTCCCCTTCGCCGCCGAACTCAATCGACTTCCATCCCGCCAGCGTTTTGCCGTCGAAAAGCGATTTCCAGGCCGGCTTGGCCTTGGCCTCGGAAGGGGCGGCGGCACCACTTTCAGGAGCAGCCGGAGTCGGTTCCGGGGACTGCACCGGGGGCATCGTATTCGATGAGTCTTCTTGTTCGCCGAGATTGATGGTGGGTGCCGTTGACCGCGGCGCGGGGGCCTTCGGGGCATCACAACCGCCGAGCATGATCAAGCCAACGCCAAGGCTCACACTTTGAACCAGGAAACGCAGCACACATCCCGTTGGCATCGATTTTCTCCGCATCGTCGGTGCATTAAGAACAGTCGTTACGAGTGTTGTGCCAGAAATACGCGTCATTCGCCACCCACGGCGTCTCTCTCCGGCATCGCGGCGCAGGTGGACCCGTGTGAATTTGGCAACGTGAGGGAAATACCGAGCTAGATTTTTGTCGACGGCGGATGCGGCCCGTCACGTTTGTAGAAAGGACATCGTTCATGCCCGGTCTCCTGGGGCCTCAACACGAAGCGTTACGCGCGACTCTTGCCGAAGGCTACGTCGTCGCCTTGGCCATGGTCTGCCTGATGCAATACGTCTATTCGATGTACCGCATCAAGCATGCGCGAAATCTGACTTCCCAATTTCAGCGGCAGGTCAACAATCTTTCGCTGGAAATGATGCAGATCGACCGCGATCGCATGATCCACCGGCTGGAAAACCAGATTCTGCGAGACGTTCTGACGCAGACCGAATGCCGCAAAGCGGTGGCGGTCCTGTTGAAACGCTTTGTTCCCAATACCGAAGACGGTTTTGCCGCGTTCGTGCGATTTGAAGTCGCTCAAGACCCGGTGATTCATGCTCGGGGGCTGGCGCAGGAGTCCATCGATGCGCTGGGGATTTCCCAGGAGGTGCGCGAGCAACTGCGAACGTACGGTGCTGTAGTGTGGGAAACGCCGACACGCGGCACGTGCCCGTTGGTGGGAGCGTTGCACCCGAGCGATCGGAAAAAGTGTCGCCTGCTGGTGGCGATTGCCTGCCAGGACGGCGAACAACTTCTCGGTGTGCTGGTCACCACCGCGCTCTTTCCTCTGACGGCTTCGCGCTCGGAGCAACTCGAACTGACCATGCGATTGATGCAGGCGATTGCCCCGAGCTTCCGGCAATCGCTGGAATTAGAGCAACAAACTTCGCAACTGCAATGCACCCGCGAAATGCTGGAATTGCGGGCGATCACCGACAGCCGCTTTGATCAGCCGATCCGCATGATCGAAGCTTTTCTGGTGCGGCTGTGCGACATGGTGGGGGGCGACGCCGTCCGCCTGTTTCTGCTGACTCGCGAAAACGGCGACGAACTGCGGACCATGTTCCGTCACGGTGCCACATCGCATGCGGGCATTCTCGATACCTGGATGGAACACGAAGAACGACTGGCCCAATGCAGCAATGCCACCGCGTGTCTGCTGGCGTACGACCGTCCGCAATTGCGGCAAATCGATATCGACTCCTTGATCGGGTCGGCGATCACCGTCCCCGTGATCCAGAACGGCGCTGTCATCGGCGTGGTGTGCATCACCCGCCGCAGTCCCGAGCGACTCAACGAAACGCAGCGGCAACTCGCGGCCTGGTCGGCGGAGATGCTCTCCAATACGATCTCGCGGGCATTGAGCCTCGCGGCGATGGAACGGCAGGCGCGACAGGACGGACTGACCGAACTGGCTAACCGCCGCACCTTCGATGCCCATCTGGCACGCGAATTTGCGGCCGTTCGAAACGGCAAACTCGCAGAACTCTCGTTGTTGCTGCTGGATCTCGACCGGTTCAAATCGATCAACGATCAGCACGGACATCCCGCCGGCGATGAAGTTCTGCGAGTGGCGGCACGAATTCTCCGTGAAATTCAGGCGAATGATTTGGGGCCGGATCGTTCGACGTCGGCCCGTTATGGGGGGGAAGAACTGGCACTCATTCTGCCGGGCGTCGGACAAAACCGGGCCGTTGAGATTGCGGAAGAATATCGTCAAGCTTTGGCGCGGCAGGTCATTCACCATCTGGGCGTTGAGATTCGTGTCACAGTCAGCGTCGGCGTGGCGACCTTCCCCGTTCATGGCCACGACGCACAGGAATTGATCGCCGCCGCTGACGAAGCGCTCTATCGGGCGAAGACCGGTGGTCGAAATCGCGTCGAATGCGGTCCTCCGGAAGCCGCTTTGCTCGGTGCTCATTGATTGCCGCCAAGCACTTCCGTTTGCGGGAGGCATCTCGTAGATTGATTTCTTACCATCGAACCCGGATTTCTTTTCGAAGTTGAGCGCGCGCGATGACCACTGTTGCTGCCGTCGAGGCCCTGACCGCGGCGACAACGCGCCCCCGTCCCGGCAAAGCGATTGCCGTGATGCCGGCCTACAATGCGGCGCGAACGCTGGAAAAAACCATCGCCGATATCCCACCCGGGACGATCGATGAAATTCTGGTGGTCGATGATTGCAGCAGCGACAACACGGTGGAAATCGCCCAGAAACTCGGGCTCACGGTCATCCGCCACGAGAAAAACACCGGCTACGGCGGCAACCAGAAGACGTGCTATCGCTATGCGCTGGACGCCGGTGCCGATTATGTGGTGATGATTCACCCGGATTATCAGTACGACAGCCGCGTCATTCCGGCGGCGATCGAACTCATTCGCCTGGGCATTTGCGATGTCATTTTAGGATCGCGGATTCGCACCCGCCGCGAAGCACTCCGCGGCGGAATGCCGGTCTGGAAGTACATTTCCAACCGCTGCCTCACGCTCACCGAGAACATTGCGCTCGGCCAGAACCTGGGCGATTTCCACAGCGGTTTTCGCGCGTACCATCGTTCCGTACTGGAAACGATTCCATGGGAAATCAACTCCAACGACTTCGTGTTCGACAGTCAATTCCTCGCTCAATCCGTGCAGTTTGGTTTTCGGATCGGCGACATTCCGGTTCCGGTCCGTTACTTCGATGAAGCGTCGAGCATCAACTTCCGTCGAAGCACCATTTACGGACTGCGGACACTGGAAGTGCTCGCCCGATTCTGGCTGCACCGCTTGCGACTCTGGCGATCGCCGTTATTCCAATCGACGAAACTCAATCCTTGACAGTGATGACCACCGATTCGATGGTCGCATGCCCCGATTTGCGGAAGGGGCGCGGCATCGGTTGGGCCTGCGGCTTTTCGTCGACGCTGCGACACCGGAACGTGTACTCTCCCGCGGGAAGCCCCGGCAGCACGGCCGCCCAATGCGCATTCGTCAATCGCAACGGCCATGAGTTCGGAACACCCGCCGCATTGAATCCATGAGTGTCCGCCGGGATTTTCCCATTCGGCAGACCGGTCCACGATGTCGGCGCGGGGAGTAACTGCGCGTCGGTCCATGCCATCTTCGTGTAATACGGATCATTGTCCGGCGACGGTTCCGCGTTGGATTCGATGGCCACCTGCACTTTGGATAGACCGGAAATGCCGACCTGCGCGTAACCGGAAACGGTGATCGCCTCCCCGGCTTTCACTTCTCGCGGGACCACCAGGGATGCCGCAAACGTCTTCAACGGACTATCAACGTCATTGTTTTGCTCGGCGTAGGTATCGTTGGCGGCGGCCAGATTGGTGAGAAAAACATGCGTCAGCCATTTGATCGATTTGAACCCGTAAGCCTCGGGAACAACGATGCGGACCGGACCGCCGCGCTCGGCGTCGAGCCAGTCGCCGTTGACCTTGTAGCACAGAATCACCGGGGGCAGATCGAACGGATCTTCCAGCACGCGGCCGATCGGTAATGAACTGCGAAACAATTGCTTCGGATCGTCGTTGTGGTAGCCATCGTAAAAGACCCGGCGAAGATTTTCCCGCGGTTGCGTCAACCAGATTACATCGCGCAACGGCACACCTTCCCATAATCCCATGCCCAGCGGACACCCGAGATTCAGGCAGGTCATCACTTTGGGAAACCGCACCGCATGCTGCTCGCCCAGCTTCAACAACGCCTCAAAATTCAGCGCGTTGCCATCTTTTTTGGTGAGCGGTTTGCCGAGTTTCGCGGGATGGTCTGGATCGGCGAGGACTTCCAGTTGCCAGGTTTCTCGCGTCAGGCCGACTTCGCGTTTTTTCTCGTCCGGGAGCGAGTGCGGGACCGGCTTGCCACGGGAGACATCGCGGAACTGTTCGCTGGCGGTGAAATACGGCTCCGGATAGGCACCGGCTTTGTCTCGCTTGACAGGCTTCTCCGGAGCAGGCGATTCGGCCGCTGACAGGGGGGTTGCGAACGACGTGGACGCAAATCCTAAAACACCCGCCTTGAGGAAAAACCGCCGCGTAAGTTCCCGATGTTCTGCGAGAAAATCGAACTGCGGCATGGTGTCCTCTTTCAAAGGCGATTCTTTTTATTGGAACTCACCGGCGTCGAAGCGTTTCCAGAATTCCTCGGGAGTCCAGCGCTGCGGTTCGCGAAACTCGATATCGAGTTCGGTCAGCGTCGACATCTTTCGAACGACATCCCATCCCTGTTGGACATTCTTCGGCGTGACGATCAACCGGGTCAGCCGCAAGCCTTCGAGCGGACGCAGATCGCTGACGGCCGTCTCGCCGAGATGGAGGCGTTGCAGTGTCGGCCATTGGCGGGCGATGGAAATGTCACTGACCGGGGTGCGATGCAGCGTCAAACTGACCAACGGGCATGCGGCGAGCGGTTTCAGATCGGTCACCTTCGTATCGTTCAGCCACACCGATTCCAGCGGCATTCCCGCGAGCGGAGTCAGATCGACCACGTGCGATTCCAGCAGGTTGATCTGCGTGAGCGGCATTCCATGCAAGGGGCGTAAATCGGCGGCGGGGGTTTTGTTCAACCATAACGCATGCAAAGGAAGCTGCGTCAGCGGCGATAAATCTTCGACAGCGGTTCCTTCGAGGTACAACTCCGTCAACGGCATTTTCTGCAGTGGTCGCAGGTCGGAAACGGGATTGTCCTTGACCGCCAGGAATGTCAGGGCGAGCCCCGACAAAGGCGACAGATCTTTCAGTCCCGCGGCCTGGAATTCCGCGCCGCGTAACGGCGATCCATCCGTTGGATCAAACCCGGCGTTCTCGCGAATGTAGTCCGGGTTCTTTTCCAACAAAGCCGCATGTATACGGGCAATTGGATCGTCAATGGCGGGGGCTTGGGGAATATCCGTTGTTGTTTGAGTCGAGTCGGGAGCCGTTGCCGATTCGGAATGACTGCATCCCGGAAAGACGGCGATCAACAGGATGAGTCCCCACTGCGTAGGTTTCATCGAGAATAATCTCAGCTCGGCAAGAAAGAGCACCGTTCATTGACGTGCGACGACGAACAATCGAGGCGTCAATCGATGAGCGGGCTCTTGCGGTTCCGCCACTCGCCGGGAGATTTTTTCACGTACTCGTCGAGGAACTTGTACATTTGCGCCTCGATCGGCAGGCCCTTGTTGAGCAGATTGAGGCCCCGTAGTTTGCTTTCGTATTTTTCGAGGAACACGTACGGCTTCTCGACCTGCTTGGGGGACAGTTGCTCCGACAATTTGGTTGCCGCGTTGCGATCCGCGGCATCTTTGCTGCCGACACAAATCATGACGGGCATCTGCAGGGCCCGGATGCGTCCCGCGGCCGCGGTGGTGACCAATCCCGGTACCGTGCCGTCGGGGGAAATCAGAATCAGACCGCGGACGTCTTGTCCTTTTGGTGTCCGCTGCGCCGGAACGGGGGCGTCGTCGTACGGTTCTTTGGACCAATCCAGATCGGTGTAAGCCAGTGCGACGGCGGTACTGAAGTCGGATCCGACGATGACCAGCTTATTCATGTTGAGCATTTCTTTCTGATGCTCTTCGTAGAGAAATTTCTTGACGGCCTCCAGATCGCCGACAACCATCGCCTGGAAGTCGCGTGCGGTGGGCTTGTGAGCATCGCCTTTCTTGTTCGCCGCAGCAGCACCACCATCGCCGGCGATGTTCTGGCCGTGACCGCGGAGATCGACCGTTACGACGGCAAAATCGTTCGTCTGCAAGGCCGGAGCAAAACCGGGGATGTTACCCGTCCCCGTATGCCAGACCAGCCGATTCCCTTTTTCTCCATGCAGCAGCACGGCGACCGGTGCATTCTTGCCGGCCGACGATGGAAAATAGGTGATATTGATCGCGACGTTATCTTTGGTTCGCAGCACCAAATCTTCGGAAGTCGCCTTGCCCTTCTTCGCGGCCGGTTGGGCAAAGAGCGGTGCCGTCATGGCGACGGCAAGACCGGCAGCCAAGACCGACAGTCTCCAGGGATTCATGAGCGGTTGCCGAGGGAAAACAGACTTCATCATGAAAATCCTCAACGACATAGGCAGCGGTGCAGGGGTTGCCGCGGTTTGACGATCCGTGGCAGACTGTGCGGCAGAATCCGTTCTGGAGACGCGATCCCGAATTGTACACCGCCGGTGGAATCCGTGCGACTGAAGGGAACGAGCGGGATGCAAAATATCCCCGATCATCATGGCTGCACCGCACTCTCGGGAATGTGACACCCTGTGGGAAAATGAATTGAACGTCATTGCCTTACTCACGGATTTCGGAACGCGCGATACTTACGTGGCCCAAATGCGCGGCGTGATAGCGTGTCGCGAACCGTCGTTGTGTGTGATTGATGTGACGCATGCGATTTCCCCGCAAGCGGTGCTGGCGGGCGCGTATGCACTGGCCGATGCCGTGGAAGCGTTTCCGGCAGGAACGGTTTTTGTCGTTGTGGTCGACCCCGGTGTCGGCAGCGAACGTCGGGCGATTGCCGCGGAAATTGGCGCGTGGCGGTACGTCGGACCGGACAACGGCCTGCTGTCGGTGCTGCTCGTGCGGTATGCTTTGGGTGCCGTTGTGGAACTTTCCAATCCCGCGTTTCATCGGCAACCACGGTCTTCGACGTTTCACGGGCGCGACATTTTCGCCCCTGTCGCGGCCGCTTGGGCAACCGGGACACCGCTCGCCGCTTTTGGTTCCCCCGTCACTGCTCCCTTGGTGAGAATTGAAGTGGCCTTCCCTCTTTGCGACGCCGACGAACACCACCAAACGGTGACCGGTGTTGTGATCGATGCCGATCATTTTGGGAACCTGCGCTCGAACATCGATCGCGAGACCTTGGGAAAAGTCGCTCTGGAAAGCTGCAAGGTTGCAATTGATGGCACCTTCGTTGGTCCCATTGCCAACTGCTACGCCGACGGTGTGCCCGGTGATGTGATTGCCCTTTTTGGCAGCAACAATCGGCTCGAAGTCGCCGTCTGCCACGGTTCTGCCGCGGAACGGTTTCCCTTGGCACGAACCATGACCGTCTCGATTCCTGTCGACGGAACGGAAGCGGTGATCTGATGCGCACGCTGTTCATTACGGGCACGGATACCGGCGTCGGCAAAACACACGTCGCGACGATTCTGCTCAGGGAATTGGCCGCAAGTGGGTTTCGGACCGGGGCGTTCAAAGCGGCGTGTTCCGGGGCGATTGTGACGGAAGCGAACCCGCCACGGTGGGATGACATCGACCGTTTGGCCGCGGCGCTCACAGTCCGGGTTGATGACGACGTCATTTGCCCGCAACGGTATCTCGCCCCGTTAGCACCGCCGTTAGCCGCACGTTGCGAAGGTCGCACGGTCGACATCTCGGCCATCGATCGTGGGCTGACGGCTTGGCACCTTCATTGTGAAGCGTTGATCGTCGAAGGGGCAGGGGGGTGGTTCTGCCCGCAGACGGATACGCAAACCTTTGCCGATTGGGCCGCCCGCTGGAAAATGCCGGTGCTGATTGTCGCCCGGCGGGGATTGGGAACGATCAATCACACTTTGCTGACGATCGTCGCGATTCGAGCCCGGCGGTTACCGATCGCGGGGATCATCCTGAACCAGACGGCATCCGATGATGACGATGATTCCGTCGGCAGCAATGCGGCGGAAATCGAAGCCCGTTCCGGTGTCCCCGTGCTGGGCGAAATTCTTTGCAACAGGACCGAATTGCAGCAGGGCGGTCGGACCGTCAGAATGAACTGGTGGTCATTGATGAGCGAACTGGGAAACTGAGCCCTTCATTCCCGGATCGGCCTCCCTGTCAACATCGCGGTGAAAGAGCTTGCCCATGCCGTTTGAGGTTACATGCGGCCAGTGCCATGGCGCACTGCTGGTCGAACATGCCGGTGTTGTCGTGGAATGTCCGACTTGCGGAGCGCATCTGGACATCCCCGCGGATGCCGATTTGGTCGAAGTGGAATCGGAGCACACCCACGTCGAATCGCCGAATGTCACATCCGGGAACGCCTCCGGCGGCGTATTGCCATCGGTGGAAAGCGATGTTCTTCAAGAGCCCGACGCCACACCCGGCACCCAACAAATTGTCTCCCATAGCTCGCCGTTTCTCAACGAACTGGCGGCGCTGCCGGCGTCCTTGTCGGTCGAGGCAGACAACGCGATCGCGGAGGAAAACAGTCCCGATGCGCCCGTCGATCCGACCGGCACCACCGATCCGGCGTTACCCGTCGTCCCCATCGTGGATGCTTCCGCCGACCCCGAACAGACGCTCATCGCCGAGGGAAGCACGCCGCCATCATGGACCCCGGAACCGGCGACCGTGGTCCTTGACGATGTTGCCGCGACCGCAATGGCCGAATCAATCGCCCCGATAGCTCCTCCTGCACCGATCATTTCAGAGCCCGTTGTTCCGCGATTCGAGTCACCGCCCGTTGCGGTCTCGACTGTGCCACCGGCGGTCGCCACTCCAGCAACCGAACAGACCGTCCAGATTGAGATTCCTCCCGCGCCACCGCGGGAAGTGGTTTCGAAGCAGCTCTTTTTCTACGTGGCAAGTTACGCCAGTGCGCTCACGCTCGTATTGCTGTATCTGCTGTATTCCGTGTTTACCTATCGTGACCACGTGCTGGAAAGCCTGCCGGATATCGAACCACCGATGAAGGACGGCAAGATCGGCATGAAAACCGCGAAGCCGCAGGACAGCGTGCCCCGCGGGCACGTGATGCGACTGGGTGAATCGCAACGGTTCGGCAACCTGCGCGTGACGCCCGTGAAAATCACTCGGGGGCCGCTGACATTCGAGCATCTGTTCGGGGATCGCAACATGACCCGTGATCCGTCGCGGCCCGTGTACAAACTCTGGCTGACGTTCGAAAACGTGTCGCGGGATCAAGTCTTTGCGCCGCTGTCGACACCGATCGTTTACAAGCGTTATGCGTCCGGGTTGGGGAACTACAAGACCAACAATTTCCTGGTCGCCGACACCGAACGGATGAAGAAGAACGCGGATCTCTATTACCTGTTCGGCCAACCGGAGAACAGCGAATTCGCGATCGCCGGGCAGAAATTGAACACGACATTGGCACCGGGCGAGAAGCTGGAAACGTTCTTACCGGCGGAAGACACGCTGGATAAAATCACCGGCGAATGGACGTGGCGGGTCTTCTTTCGCAAAGGCTACAACCCGAGTTCGCACCGCGGCGTGACAACGGTGATCGATGTCCACTTCGATGGCGATGCCATAGCGACGGATGGCACCTCGGCGCAACAGTCGTAGTTGGCGATGGCAATCCGCGCTCCCATACCGCTTGCGGTTTCGTGCCCCGCGATGATCCCGCCGAGTGTTTCCCCTCTTCCCGCGATACCAGGTGCGTAGAAATGAAGTTCCCCCGATTTCTCTGCGCCCTGGCAATGCTCGCGACGAGCAGTTTCGCTGAAGACGCTCCCGATATCCATTTGACGCTGCCTCCCATCGCCTACGGCGTCGTCGGTGCCCCCATTGGCGTCGACTTCGACAACATTGTGCTCACGGCAACCCCCGAGGCCTATCGGTTCGTCGTCGATTGTCCCGTTGGAGAGACAGAGGCCGGGCGCTGGACGATCACGCCGCGTGAAAGCGATCTCGGGGAGCATCCCTGGCAGGTCTCCGTCTGGAAGGATGACGAAAAAGTTGCCGAAAAGGCCATGCGATGGCGCATCCATCCGGCGAACGCAGGCATTCGCAAAGATGTGACGCTGTTGATTATCGGGGACAGCCTCACGCACGCTACGATTTATCCGAACGATCTGGCACGACGGCTGTCGGCACCGGGTCAACCTTCGTGGACCATGCTCGGCACGCACAAGCCCGCGTCAGCAGCGAACGGCGTGGCTCACGAAGGTTATGGCGGCTGGACATGGGACCGGTTTGTGCGTCACTACGAACCGAATCCTGATCCCGCCGCTCGCAAGCACAGCAGCCCGTTCGTCTTCCTGAAGGACGAACAACCGCAGTTGGATGTCGCCCGGTATTTCGCTGAAGCCTGTGCTGGCAAGTCGCCCGACTCCGTGATCTTTCTGCTCGGTATCAACGATTGCTTCAGCGCGAATCCTGATGATCCCCTCGCGATGGACGAGCACATTGATCGCGTCTTCAAGTCCGCGGAAACCTTGCTCGCCGCGTTTCGTCAGGTCGCCCCCCATGCCGATTTGGGAATCGGTTTGACAACGCCACCCAATGCCCGGCAGGCCGCATTCGAGGCCAACTATCAAGACCGCTACACACGCTGGGGCTGGAAGCGGATTCAACATCGGTTGGTCGAACGGCAGCTCAAGCAATTCGGCGGGCGCGAAGACGAACGTTTTTTTGTCATTCCGACACAACTGAACCTCAATCCGGTCACCGGCTATCCCGAGAACAATGCCGTTCATCCGAATACTGAGGGATACCAGCAAATCGCGGCGTCGATCCATGCCTGGTTGACCGCCCGCTGGCATTCCGCAGCAAAATTGGAGAACTAGCGAACCTCGCTGCGGAACGGGCTGTCCAATCGCCGACTTGACTTTATCGAGAAACGCGATCTATACTTCCTCAACTTTCCAACCGAAAGAGTGGATTGATGTCCGTCACCATGCGACTGCTAAGCCTGCTACTCACCCGCTAAACGGGATGGTTCAGGGTGCGCGTCGTCGCAATGTTCGCTAGTTCAAAGCCCTGAGACCACCCGGTCTCAGGGCTTTTTTCGTTTTCCGATTGTGTCCATGCAGTACCATAGCCGGTGCTGCCGAACCTGATTATGGAGCCCGTCCGATGTCCGCCGAGACCGTCACCATCTTTGACACCACGCTTCGTGATGGCGAGCAATCGCCCGGCTGCAGCATGACTGTGGCCGAAAAACTGACGATTGCCGAAGCGCTGGTGGATCTTGGTGTCGACGTGATCGAAGCCGGCTTCCCCATCGCCTCGCCGGGAGACTTCGAAGCGGTGAAAGCGGTCGCCGATCGGTTCGGTGAGCGGGCCATCATTTGCGGACTCGCTCGATGTCGAACAGACGACATCGAGCGCGCCGGTGCGGCTCTCAAGGGGGCTTCCAGGCGGCGGATTCACGTCTTCCTCGCGACGAGTGCCATTCATCGCCAGTTCAAATTGAAAATGGCGAAAGAGGAAATCGTCCGCGCTGCGATCGAGCACGTTCAGATGGCCCGGCAGTTCACGGACAACGTGGAGTTTTCACCGGAAGACGCCGCCCGGACGGAGCTCGATTTCCTCACCGAAGTTGTGGAGAAAGCGATCGAAGCCGGGGCCACGACGGTCAACATCCCGGACACCGTGGGGTATGCCACGCCGACGCATTATTTTCAGGTGATTTCGCACTTGAAGCAGCACGTGCGCGGCATCGACAAAGCCGTCATCAGCACGCATTGTCATAACGATCTCGGGCTCGCGGTCGCAAACAGTCTCGCGGCGGTCGAAGCCGGGGCGCGGCAAATCGAATGCACCATCAACGGTCTCGGCGAACGGGCCGGCAACGCGGCGCTCGAAGAAGTCGTCATGGCGCTCCGCACGCGGCAGGATTACTACAAAGTCGGCACGCGGATCAACACGCCGAAGCTCAGTGGAGTCAGCCGGTTGGTGTCGTCCATCACCGGGATGATCGTCCAACGCAACAAGGCGATTGTAGGACAGAACGCGTTCGCACACGAAGCGGGCATTCATCAACACGGCATGCTTCAAGACCGTTCGACCTACGAAATCATGCGGCCGGAAGATGTCGGGTACATCGGCACGGGCCTTGTGCTCGGTAAACATAGCGGTCGGCATGCGTTCCGGACGCGCGTGATTGAATTGGGCTTCACGCTCGATGATGCCACACTTCAGAAAGTGTTCGACGATTTCATTGTCCTCGCCGACAAGAAGAAAGACGTTTACGACGCCGATATCGTGGCGCTCATCGATAACCGCGTGAACGTGACGACCGACCGGTGGCACATGAAGCGCTTTCACATCGCCGCGGGCACGGGCACTATCCCGACCGCAACCGTCGAGTTGTTCGACGAAACCGATCAAAAAACGGTGTGCGATGCGGCGATCGGCGATGGCCCCATCGACGCCGTCTGCAAGGCGATCAGCCGGATTCTCAATGTGGACGCGGTGCTGAAAGATTTTCAGGTCCGCGCGGTGTCGGACGGCCAGGAAGCCCAGGGGGAAGTCGTCTGCGAACTGACGGTGCAGGGGAAACGCTATCACGGAAAAGCCGTGAGCACGGACATCATTGAAGCCTCGGCGCAGGCCTATTTGAAAGCCGTCAACAAATCGATCGCACAACGCCCGAGTGAAGTCTCCGCGCCGGGAGTGTGACAGGTTGCTAGAATAGACCTGTCGTCCGATGTGAGTCGGTCTACATTGTCCGCTTGCGGTTTCGCGCCCCGCGTCAATGCCGCCGCGCGTCCTCCGCCTTCAAGGTTTTCCGCAGTGGATCGTCGCTTATTTTTGGTGTTCGTGATTGGCGCAGGGCTCGTCGGCCTGTGCGGCTGGCGGTTATCCACCAACCGGCCGCAATCGCTCGCCGAGCAGATGCAACGCGCCCGGGTCGAGCGGCCCGCAGAGAATTTTGAAGGGGTCGATATTCACAACGAGATGTTCCGCCTGGAACGTTATCTTGGGCGGCATCGCGTGCTGGTGGTGTTTTTCAGCAGGGAAGAAACCGCGGCGAAGGATGCGGGATTGCTTGCCGTGCGCGACGCTTTTCCCGCGCTGACGAAGAACGATGTCAAAGTGGTGGGCGTGAGCACGGCGTTGCCGCAGGAGAATCGGCGGGCGATCGAGATCGCCGGGGATTTCCCGTTCCCGTTGATCAGCGACCCCGATGAAAGCATTCACCGCCGGTGGTCGCGGATTGATCCGCAAACGCAACAGCCGCGCACGGGTGTATTTCTGATTGATCGGAAGGGAACCGTCGCCACGCTGAGCGGCATTCCCCAACCCGCGGGCAACGTGACCGAACTTCTGCAGGAATTGACCCGCTGATGACTGTCGAAGTCCCTTCACCGCCACACAGCCGCGAGATTCCCGGCTGGTGGGTCATCGTCGCGATGTTTCTCTTCGGCGGATGTGCCACGGCTATGATTTTCATCTATTGGGACATGCACACCCGGCCGTTTCGCCCGTTGACGGAAGCCGTCGGTCGCGAGTTCCGGCATTCACTTCCCAAGGTGGAAGGGGGACGTAACAAGGGTGGGCCGATGACCCTGCGCGTGGCGATGCGCGTCCCTTTTAAGCCGGTGAAGGGGTTGGAAGAAACAGAAGCCGTGGTCCGCCGCGTGGTGGAACTCTCGAAAACCCATGCGGATATCCGCCAGTTCGAGATTCTCGAGGTTTATCTGATCCAGCGGGCTCCGGAACAAGTCGCGGTCACCGCCGCTTTTCAGTTTCCGACGACGGCGTTGCTGAATGCACCTGTCGAGCCCGCCTCTTCCGAGTAAACCCGGCTCAACTCTCGGCGGTCAATCGCCTGTAGTGCTCGGCGGCTTCCGCGTCTTTGGTTTCGAGATCCTCGAGATTGTCCGCTTCGATGGTGCGGGTTTTCGGTTCCGCACTGCGTCGATCGGTAATTTTGATGACGATCTTTTCCCCGTAGTGGTCGTCAATCTCCACGGTCTTCCCTTTGGAAGAAGACGTAATTTGCCGCGTTCCCTGCCCCCGCCGCGACAAACCGTTTCGCGGGATGCCGAAGGGATCGCCGGGATTCATGCGTTGCGGAGCCGGTACTTGGATTTGCAATTGGATCGCGCCTTCAACATGTTTCCGGTAAATATCGGCGATGTCGGGATGGTTTTTTTTCAGTGTGTCTGCATCAGGAGCCTGAAACTCTTCCGTTTTCTTCTGTCCGTCGACCGTGCGTATCCGACGGATCTTGATGTTCTTCCCTGCGGTATCCTCGATGATGATGGTCTCGTCTTTTTCGCTAACCGAAATCTTGCGAGATTGTCCATTGATTTGCACCGAACGGCTGCCGTTGATGTTGAAGCCCGTACGGATTTGAATCTGTGGCGGTGGCGGAGCCGGTGGTTGAGCATCCGTCGACAACAGCGCGGTCGTCACCAACAGAGCAAACGTGATGTGCGTGAGAGAATTCATCGTCAGAAATCCTTTGGCTGACGAACATTGGACAAACACGAAATCACCGGGGGGACTTACATCCCCCCGCTCGCCAATGCTCAATTAGTCCAACCGCTTCACGCGGATGTTCTTGAACTGAACGGTACTGCCCGGATCGTGGGCTTGCAGGGCGAACGTGCCTTTGTCGAGCACGCGGGTGAAATCATCGCCGGGCTGAGCACCTTTCGGTTCGGTGTAGTCGACGACGATCTTCTCGTTGATTAACACCTTGACGTTCTTGCCCTTCACGATCACCGTCTCGGTGTACCACTCGTTGTCCTTGGCGGCCGCTTCGTGGACATCCACCACCTGGTACAGGCTGCCGGTCTTCCGCGGGTCGGACTTGTAGCTGTTGTTGACCTGGGCTTCAAAACCGTACTTGGGCCAGCCCTGTTCCTGGAACCTGGTATGGAAGTAGATGCCGCCGTTGCTGTTGTCCGCGGTCATGACGTCGACTTTGAGTTCGAAGTTGACGAACGGCTTGTCTTCACCCACATAGAACATGTGACTGCGGCCCCCCTTGGCGACGAACGCCCCGTCCTTGATGCTCCAGCTTTCCGGGCTTTCATTGATCTTCCAGCCGTCGAAGGATTTGCCGTCCGTCAAAACTTTGAAACCCTCTTCCGCGGCGAATGTGCCACTCAGGCTCGCCGCGAGAATCACGAAAGCGCCGCACCAGACTCGTTGTTGCATGTCTCGTTCCTTGTCCGTCGATCTCAAACATCGTGGAATTTCAGAGCAGCGCACCGGCGGCACGCCATGTTCAATCAGCACTTTACCGCCCTGGCGGCATCAACCCAATCGTGACAGCGGGTTTTCTCGGGTCGCCAGCGGAAGCGGAACGGTCTTGCCGACGCGATGGGACTCGAACACCGACAAAATCATCTCGGTGACCGCCCGACCTTCGTACATGTTGCACTCGGGTTGTTTGTCCTTGTCGATGGATTCCAGCAGGTTGTTCACCGCGGCGATGTTGCCGCCGCCGAGACCACGGCCGCTGAGCGTTTCGTCCTTGTCGATCCCGTTCGATGAAATCGGCTGCCAGTTTACTTTTGAGCGACCGGGGCTCCAACCGGGATCCTTCAAGATCCATGCGGGTTCGAGGTAACCGGTGACCACATCAATGACCCCTTTCGACCCGAAAAGTTGCAGACCGAACCGCGAAGGATTGCCGCCGCGACCACGAATGGTGGCGATGTCACCGATCACGCCGTTTTTGAAGGTGTATCGCGCCCAGATGGCATCGCCGGCGAGTGGTCCCAGCCCTTCATTTCCCGGTTTCACATCCGCCCTGGTGACGGGATGTCCGTCAGCGAACATGGTTGCGGTGCAGGAATCGGCATCGCCGGCGAAGAACCGCATCAGGTCGAGAACGTGGGAACCAAGCACCCACAGGTCTTCGCCACCCCCGCGGGCATCTTCCTTTCCGCGACCGCGCATTTCGAGCAGGTCGCCGATTTCGCCTTGGCGGATCAGGTCGCGAACCATGTGCGTCACCGGCGAGTAACGAGTCTGGTGAGCCAGCGCAAGTTTCCGATGACGCATCTCGAACGCTGATACGACCGCATCGGCTTCGGCCCCGGTTCGCACGAATGGCTTTTCCATGTAGACGTGGCAGCCGTGCTCGGCGGCGGCAATCGCGATTTCGGCGTGCTGATCAATCCACCTGGGGCCGATGCCCACGATCTGCGGCCGCTCCTTTTCCAGCATCTCTCGATAGCTGGCATAAGCGGCCGGGGCTTTCAAACGCTGTTGAGCACTCGCGAGGCCGGCTTCATGCTCGTCGGCGACGGCCACGACGGTCACTTCCGGAATCGATGCCCAGACGGTATCGATTCCGTGGCCGTAGTTCCCTTTGCCGGTGCAGCCAATCACGGCCGCTCGCAGTGGATCGGGCATCGTTAACATTCCTTCCATCAAAGTTGTCGATGAAGTGTGTTCGTCTGGCTGGAAGTGACTCGATTATTTCGACAGCGATTTTCCCTGCGTTTCGAGGATCGTCGCCACTTCTTCCGCAGGGATCTCACGCAGGAAAATGTTGCGCCAGCGGATTTCGCCGCCGTGAGTCTGCAACTGAATGGGACCCGTCTTCGGCGGCGGCAGTTGGCGCTCTTTGTCGAAGTAGTTCTCCATCACGGCATGGTCGACCACGAGTTTCTCGTTGAGCCAGACGCTCACTTTGTTGTCGACCATCACAATGCGGAACTGATTCCACTCTCCGAACGGTTTGTCCGCGACCACGAGCGGATCGCGACCGGGGGTCTTCGGCGTGTTGTTGAACAGTCCGCCGGAACCCTTGTTCGGGTTGCGATCCGGGGCTTCGGGTTTGCTCGGCTGGTTGATATCCCAGATTTGCACCTGCGGGCAGCCACGGAGATAAATGCCCGAATCGGCACCCGCGACCGTTTTGTATTCCAGCAACAATTCGAAGTCGCCGTAATCTTTTTCGGTGGTGGCATAATCCCCGTGGCCATCGTTGACGAGTTCCCCTTCTTCAACCGACCAGTGGTCTTTCATGGTCGCCGTCCATTTTTCAATTTGGGCTGCGCGATCTTCCGGAGTCATGGCGGCGAGTTTTGCCGGATCGAACGTGTTTCCACCGCGCCACCCCGAGAGATCCTTCCCATTAAACAACGCCACATATCCCGCGGGCGGGGTGGTTTCTGCGAAGATCGCTGACGACATCAGCGCGACCCCAAACACGAGCATGGCCAGACTAATAAAACTTCGTACCGTAGATCGTAAGCTCATGTGAGACTCGCCCCCGATTGTGAGTTTATGACGGTTGTAATGAATGCGACGGCCGGAACTGCAACGATACGGTTCGGTCAAGGGGCGTGGTAGAATCAGCCGAAGATACGGAAGAGGCAATCTGGCAAAGTTTGTCGGGATCGGATTCCAAAGCCGTTGGAGTGGTTTCGCTTCGCAGGAAGCAAAACCGCTCGATCGCAGTGATGTGCCCCCGCTGAGGACGGTTCCGGATGCAGATCATTTTTTCCAGTTCGGAAGCCGCCCCGTTCTCCAAGACCGGTGGACTGGCCGATGTCGCATCGTCGTTGCCGAAGGCATTGTCGCAAGCGGGCCACCAAGTCGCATTGGTGACCCCGTTTTTCCCCCAGGAGCGGATCAAGTGGCCGGAGGGGCTGCCGGCACCCGAAGTCGCGGGACCGCCGATTTCGATCGGGATCGGCACGAAAACCGTTTCGGCACGTGTGCTGCAGACGACCATCCCGAACTCGAAAGTGATCGTGTATCTGGTCGATCAGCCCGGTTACTTCGACCGCGCTGGAATATATCAGGATGGCGATCGCGACTACAAGGACAACTGCGAGCGGTTCGTTTTTCTCAGTCGGGCGACGATTGAGATCGCGCGGCGCTTCGGCTGGCAGCCCGACATCATCCATACCAATGACTGGCAAACGGCGCTGGTTCCCGCGCTGCTCAAGATTGAATGTGCGAATGACCCGGCGTTTCAAAAAACGGCGAGTGTCTTCACCATTCACAACCTCGCTTTCCAGGGACAATTCTGGCACTGGGACATGCACCTCACCGGGCTCGACTGGAAGTACTTCAACTGGCGGCAAATGGAGTTCTTCGGCAATCTCAATCTGCTGAAGTCGGCCGTGGTCTTTTCGGACATGGTGACCACCGTCAGCCCAACGTATGCCCGCGAGATCCAGACCCCGGAGTTCGGTTGCGGCTTGAATGGGGTGCTGTCGTCACGGCGCGATGATCTGGTGGGAATTCTCAACGGCGTTGATACCGAAGTCTGGAATCCCGCCATCGATGGGTTGATCGCCGCGCAATACAAAGCGGCGACCGTGGGCGAAGGAAAGCCGGCATGCAAAACGGCCTTGCAGAAACGGATGAAGCTGCCCGTTCGTCCCGAAGTGCCGTTGCTGGGGATGGTCTCGCGCATGACCGGCCAGAAGGGATGCGACATCATTTCGGAGTGCATGCCCGAACTGATGAATCTCGATCTGCAAATGGTCTTTCTGGGTTCTGGCGATCCGGGCTATGAGCAATCCCTGCAAAAGCTGGCGCGCGAGAATTCGCAGAAAGTCGCCGTGCAGATTGGCTATAACGAACGGTTGTCGCACGAAATTGAAGCCGGGTCGGACATCTTCCTGATGCCGAGTCAGTACGAGCCGTGCGGGCTCAACCAGATGTATAGCCTGCTGTACGGAACCGTGCCGATTGTCCGCGCCGTGGGCGGTCTCGCAGACTCCGTGGTGGATGCGTCGGAAGAGAATCTCGCCAACGGGACCGCCAACGGATTCAGCTTCTACGACTATCGCAGCGATGTGCTACTGCGACAGATTTGCCGGGCCACCGGCATCTTCCAGGACAAGGCCACCTGGAGAAAACTCATGCAAACGGGCATGCAGCGCGATTGGTCGTGGCGGCGCAGCGCCCGGGAATACGAGCAAGTCTATCAACGGGCGCAAGGGAAACGTCACGCCCCGGCCTACGGATAAACGGAACCGATTCGTTCGCGAAGACACCTCATGCAACCCGTCAGCCTCGCACTCGTCTGGCATCAGCATCAACCTTATTATCCGGATCGTATTGGCGGTGACACGCTGATGCCGTGGGTCCGTTTGCACGGCACCAAAGATTATTGGGGGATGGCCTGGCATCTGAAAGAAGTCCCGGAATTCCGCTGCACGATCAATCTCGTTCCCAGCCTGCTGCAACAACTCCGGGCTTATACGCACGAAGGAGCCAGCGACCGGCACCTCGATCTGTCGCGCATCCCCGCCGATTCGTTGAGCCCCGCCGATGCTCAGGAACTGCTCGAACAGTTCTTCATGGCGAACGTCGAATCGATGATTCGGCCGTTTCCCCGTTACAGGGAACTGTTGCAGAAACGCGGTCCTCATGAAGAACCGGCCGATCGCGCGATCCGCCGCTTTGCCGATCGGGACTTTCGCGATCTGCAGGTGTGGAGCAATCTGTCCTGGATGCACCCGCTGTTGTTCGAGCGTGATGCCGATCTGAACGCGTTTCGTCAAAAGGGCCAGAACTACACCGAAGCCGATAAAGCCTGGCTGCTCGCGCGGCAGCTCGATGTCCTGCGGGAAGTGATTCCGCTGCATCAGGAACTGATGGCGTCCGGTCAGGTTGAACTCACGACAACGCCGTTCTTCCACCCGATTTTGCCGCTGCTGTGTGACAAACGATCGGCGCGGCAGGCGATGCCGGGATGTGCGTTGCCGAAGCATCTCGAATCGTATCGTGAAGACGCCGTCATCCAGTTGCAACGCGCGATTGCCTATCACACCGAACTCTTCGGTCGGCCGCCGATGGGCATGTGGCCGTCGGAAGGAAGCGTGTCGCAGGATGTGATTTCGCTGATCGCCGATGTGGGGATTCAGTGGATCGCCACCGATGAAGAGATTCTCTCCGCGTCGACCAATGGCTGGGTGGGACGCGATGGGAACGGCTATCTGCGTCATCCGGAAATGCTCTACCGACCGTGGCGGCTGGAAGACCAGGGGCGTCAGTTGCAGGCCGTGTTCCGCGATCATGCCCTGAGCGATCTCATCGGCTTCCAATACCAGCGCATGGATGCCGCGCAGGCGGTCAACGATTTCATCGGCAAGCTGGAAGCCATTGGGCAGGCAGCGGAATCCCAAAGTCAGGGGCGGCCGGTCTTCGTGCCGGTCATTCTCGACGGCGAAAACTGCTGGGAATACTACGCCGATGGCGGCGTGCAGTTTCTGCGGACGTTGTACCGATCCTGCGCGGAACGGCCCTCGGTGCGCTCCGTTCGCGTGGGCGATTATCTCCGCGAATATCCGGCGACCGATCGCATCGGGCAGTTGTTTGCGGGAAGCTGGATCGCGCACAACTTCGCGATCTGGATCGGCCACGAAGAAGACAACACGGCGTGGGACTTGTTGCATCAGACGCGCGAGTTCCTGAAACGCATCCAAGCCGAAGGCGACGTGGCTGCAGAGGTGCTCGCCCGGGCCTGGGATGAAATCTTCATCGCGGAAGGAAGCGACTGGTATTGGTGGTATGGCGACGACCATTCGTCCGCTCAGGATGCGCTGTTCGATCAACTCTTCCGGAAGCATTTGAAGAACGTCTATATTTTGCTGCGCATGCCGTATCCACCGCAGTTGGACCGTCCCATCAGCCGGGGCGAACAACGGCCGATTCACACGCATCCGAAGGGGTTTCTGCCGGTAAAGATCGATGGCCGTCGCACTTATTTCGAATGGATCAATGCGGGACAGTACATCAGCGGCAGCGAACGGGGCACGATGACGATGGTGACCCAAAGCCTCGTTCGCGAAATGTATTTCGGCTTCGATCGCGACCGATTTCTGTTGCGATTGGATACGGCGAACAGAGCCGCACAGGATCTTGCGGAAATCGATTCTTTACGAATTGGGTTCATCGAACCGGTTAACGCCGAGGTGCTGATTTACGGCTTTTCGGGAGGCGGATTGACCGGCACGTTCTTCCGCGAACATCGCCCTTATCCGGAATACCACATCGAAGCGGCCGTCGAGAGTGTGCTGGAGATCTCCCTTCCGCTGGATGCCGTGCGAATGACACCGAATGCGAATCTGGAGTTCTTCGTCGACCTCATGGAAGCCGGCAGCAGCCTCGACCGCTTGCCGCGCGAGGGGTTGATCACGTTAAAGATTCCCACTCCCGATTTTGAATCGCTGATGTGGCAGGTGTGAATTTTGCCAGCGAACGGCGCTTGAATTGATACGCAAGCCGTCAGGAAAGACATCGAAACATTATGCCCGAACTTCGCAAAGACCCGATCGTCGGCCGCTGGGTCGTCATTGCTCCGGAGCGGGCCAAGCGTCCCGATCATCGCGACGAGAGCGGATTCGTGGAGGCACAATTCGACCCTTTCGCCGAGGGCCACGAACACGCCACACCGTCAGAAATTCTGGCGTACCGCAATCCCGGCAGCCAACCGAACGGTCCCGGCTGGCGGGTGCGGGTCGTGCCCAACAAATTCCCGGCGTTGCAGGTCGAGGGGAATCTCGACAAGCGCGGCGACGGCATCTACGACATGATGAATGGCATCGGAGCGCACGAAGTCATCATCGAGTGTCCGCACGGCGAAACGAACATGTCGCGGTTGTCCATCGACAATATTCGTGAAGTCCTGTGGGTTTACCGCGATCGTCTGGTTGACCTCAAAAAAGACCGCCGCCTGGTGCATGCCCTCATCTTCAAGAATAAGGGTGCCCAAGCCGGAGCAACATTACCGCACAGCCACTCGCAACTGATCGCGACGTCCGTGGTGCCGATTTCCATCTGGGACGAAATGACCGGGGCGCTGGAGTTCTACAACTATCGCGGTCGCTGCATTTTCGACGACATGATCCAGCAGGAACTGGCGAACGGTTCGCGGGTGGTTCTCGACACGCCGAACTTTTTGGCAATCTGCCCGTTTGCCAGCCGGTTTCCGTTCGAGACGTGGATTCTGCCGAAGCAGCATTCGAGTCACTTCGAAAACATTCCGCGAGGCGGGATCGAGGAACTGGGCAGCGTCATGAAGACCGTGCTGCGGAAGCTCGACCTGGCGCTCGATGACCCGCCGTATAACTATGTGATCCACACGGCTCCTTTCGACGCCGGGGAATTGCCCCATTTTCTCTGGCACATCGAAATTTTTCCCCGGCTGACGCGCGTCGCGGGATTCGAGTGGGGCAGCGGCTTCTACATCAATGCGGTTCCGCCGGAGCAGGCGGCGGCGTTTCTCCGCGATGTTGCCGTCGATTTGCCCTGATTCCGGGCAACATCCGTCCGGTTGCCGTGCGGGGGGCCGACGGCTCGGTGTTGCCAAATCACACAAAATCAAGCGGCTTCGTGCAATCCTGGCGCGACGCCTGCCTGTCAATGTGGCGAAATCGAAACCTCTCCCGGCGGCATACGGATTGCATTCTTTCGTCCGCGGGTCTACACCATCCCTATTGCAGGCTTGGTGCTCATCACCGTAGCAGCTCTGCCCGATGATCGCGCAGGGGGATATGGATTCGTCGCAGAAGTGGCTTACTCGGGAGAGACAACGTGTCGTTAATCCAATCGCAAGCCCAATCGTCGTCCGGATCGCAGACCGCGAATCTGGATGGCTCTGCGCCCATTGATGTGTCGTTTCCCAGCTACGAGACCACCGGCTTTTATGATGAAATGTTTACCGTCGAAGGCCAGCCCCGTCCGCGCGCGGAGTTGCTCGCCTGGCGGTTGAAGACGCTTTCCGAGGGCGAACTGACGCGCCGGCAACGCGCCGCCGACCAGACCCTGCTGAACATGGGGATCACGTTTAACGTCTACGGTCACGAAGCCGGCACCGAAAAGATCTGGCCGTTCGATTTGATCCCCCGCATTATCGAAAGCGAGGAGTGGAAGTTCATTGAAGCGGGATTGAAGCAGCGCATTCGAGCGCTGAATCTCTTCATCGACGATATGTACCACGACCAGAAGATCGTCAAGGATGGCGTCTTCCCGGAATACATGGCTCGTTCGAGCAAGAATTTCCTGAAGCAATGCGCCGGGGTCAATCCGCCTAAGGGCGTGTGGTGCCACATCACGGGAACCGATCTCGTTCGCGACAAGGACGGCACGGTCTACGTTCTCGAAGACAATCTGCGGTGCCCGTCCGGGGTATCCTACGTGCTCGAAAACCGCGAGGTGATGAAACGAACGTTTCCGCAATTGTTCAACGGGCTGTCCATTCTGCCGGTCGAAGATTATCCCGAACAACTGCTGAAGATGTTGCAGTACATCGCCCCGCCGACGGCCGAAGAACCGAACGTGGTGGTCCTCACGCCGGGGGTTTACAACTCGGCATACTTCGAGCACTGTTTCCTCGCGCAACAGATGGGCGTGGAACTGGTACAGGGACACGATCTCATTGTGACCGATGGTTACGTTCACATGCGGACCACCAGCGGGTTGCAGCGCGTGGATGTGATTTACCGCCGGATCGATGACGAGTTCCTCGATCCGCTCACATTCCGTCCCGATTCCACCCTCGGGGTGCCGGGATTGATGGACGTTTACCGTGCCGGTCGCGTCGCGCTGGCGAATGCTCCCGGAACGGGGATTGCCGACGATAAAGCCGTGTATGCGTACGTCCCGGCGATGATCAAGTACTACCTCGGCGAAGAGATCAAGCTGCCGAACGTGCCGACATTCTTATGCAGTGACGACAAGCAGCGCCAGCATGTGCTGGAAAACATGGCTGATCTCGTGATCAAACCCGCGAACGAATCGGGCGGGTACGGCATTCTGATTGGTCCGCGGGCCTCCAAGGAACAATTGGCCCAGTATCGCGATTTGATTCAATCCAACCCGCGGAATTACGTGGCGCAGCCCACGTTGTCCCTTTCACGTGTGCCCACGCTGGTGGGCGATCATCTCGAAGGGAGGCACGTCGATCTGCGGCCGTACATCCTGTATGGCGAAGACATTTACATCGTTCCCGGCGGACTCACCCGCGTGGCTTTGGTAAAGGGATCGCTGGTCGTGAATTCTTCGCAAGGGGGCGGGAGCAAAGATACGTGGGTCCTCAAAAATGGCACGCCGCGCGTCAGTGATTTTCAGCAGACGGCGACCGCCAAATGACGATCGGCTGGGTTTCGGCGGGGATCTGAAACCGCAAGCGGTACCATGACGACCAACTCCTGACCACGGACGACTGACCACTTCCATGTTGAGCCGCGTTGCTGAATCAATTTACTGGATGAGCCGTTACATCGAGCGGGCGGAAAACGTCGCTCGGTTTATCGACGTGAACTTGAACCTGGCGCTCGATCTGGGCCCGGAAATGGAACGCCAGTGGAACTCGTTGATTTACACCACCGGCGATGAGGAGAATTTTCAGAAGCGTTTTCGCGATGCCACCCAGCAGAACGTCATTCAGTTCCTGACGCTGGATGATACGAATCCGAATTCGATTCTCAGTTGCCTGCAACGGGCGCGGGAAAACGCGCGGACCGTGCGCGACATGATCAGCTCGCCGATGTGGGAGGAATTGAACAAGTATTACCTGCTGCTCCGTTCGGCATCACCGGCACAAGTCTTGAACGCCCCGATCGAGTTTTTTCAGCGGATCATTCTCACTCGCTACACACTTGATGGGGCCACCCAGGCCACCATGTCGCATACGGAAGCGTGGCACTTCCATCGTTTGGGTCAAATGGTGGAGCGGGCGGACAAGACCTCGCGCATTCTCGATGTGAAGTATTACATCCTGTTGCCGGAAGCCACGGATGTGGGAACTCCGATCGATGCGAACCAATGGGCGGCCTTATTAAAATCCGCCAGCGCGTTGGAGATGTATCGCAAAGCACATGGTCGGATTACACCGGCCCAGGTCGCGGAATTTCTGATTCTGAACCGTGATTTCCCGCGGGCCATGCGCTTCTGCCTGATCCGTGGGGAACAATCGCTATTGTCGATTACGGGCGGCGCTTCGGGCACCTTTCGCAATCGGGCCGAGCAACGCCTCGGTCGGCTGCGGTCGGAACTGGATTACTCCAACATCGATGAGATCATGCACTCGGGTTTGCACGAATTTATCGATCGGTTTCAGAACCGGCTCAACGCCGTCGGGGAAGCGATTTCGGAAACGTTCTTCGCGGTGAAGCCCGTGGAAGGCGTCCGTCCGAGACCGTTTCCGTCCGCAATCAAGTAATGGCGAGCGCGCTTCGCTGACAAGCTTAGATCCTTAAGACGCCGTAGCTACGGCGCCGATTCTCGCAGGAATGGTCCGATGACAATCCGGGTGGCACTCCATCATCGCACAGCTTACCGGTATGATCGGCTGGTCAACTTGTCGCCGCAGGCGATTCGACTCCGCCCGGCCCCGCATTGCCGCACGCCGATTATCAGCTACTCGCAAGTGGTCCTGCCCGCAAAGCAATTCATCAACTGGCAGCAGGACCCCTTTGGCAATTTTTTGGCGCGGGTCGTCTTTCAGGAGCCCACGCGCGAGTTTCAGGTGGACGTCGATCTCGTCGCCGAAATGACGGTGATCAATCCTTTCGACTTCTTCCTCGAACCCGATGCGAACACGGTTCCGTTTGTCTACGACGAAGCGTTGCGGCAGCAACTGGTGCCGTACCTTTTGAAGACCGAGGAAAGCGATCTCCTCACGGACTTCGTCGCCAATGGCCCGCAATTCACCGGAGTCACGGTCGATTTTCTGGTCGCAATCAATCAGCTCGTGCATCGCTCGGTCAGCTATGTGATCCGGCTGGAACCCGGGGTGCAATCGAGTCAGGAAACGTTGACCAAAGGGAGTGGGTCCTGTCGGGATTCTGCCTGGTTGCTGGTGCAGGTGCTGCGACAATTGGGACTCGCCGCACGCTTCGCTTCGGGATATCTCATCCAACTGACGCCGGACGTGAAATCACTCGATGGCCCGGTCGGCGCGTCGCAAGACTTCACCGATCTGCACGCCTGGACCGAAGTCTATCTTCCCGGGGCAGGATGGGTGGGGCTCGATCCCACGTCGGGTTTGTTCGCCGGCGAGGGACACATCCCGCTCTCGGCGACGCCCGATCCGACATCAGCGGCCCCGATCACCGGCGCTGTCGATGAATGCGAAGTCACCTTCCATCATGAAATGTGGGTGCAACGCGTTCTCGAAGATCCGCGCGTCACCAAACCGTATCGCGATGACCAATGGGCGGCGATCGAAACGCTGGGGAATACCGTCGATGAACGCCTCGCAGCGGGTCCCAAAGGTTTGACGATGGGGGGCGAACCGACATTCGTCGCTGTCGACAATCGCGATGCCCCCGAATGGAACACGGCCGCGCTGGGCCAGCACAAGCGCGATCTCGCCGGGAAACTGTTCCGTCGGCTTGCCGACCGTTTCTCGACCAAACCGTTGCTGCACTACGGGCAAGGCAAATGGTATCCGGGAGAATCTCTGCCGCGGTGGGCGCTCGGGTGTTATTGGCGGCGCGATGGAGCCCCGGTGTGGAAAGATGCCGGGCTGATTGCCGAAGATGATCGCGACTACGGCGTCGATGAAACCGATGCTCAGGATTTTGTGGAGGCGCTGGCCGAACTTCTCGGCGTCAGTGGCGAATTCATTCAGGCCGGTTACGAAGACACCTGGTACTACTTGTGGCGCGAACGGAAGTTGCCGGTCAACGTCGATCCGTTCCAGTCGAAACTCTCGATCGAAGAAGATCGGAAGCGGCTCGCCAAGATCTTCGAACGCGGACTCGATCACGTGGTCGGTTATTCGTTGCCGTTGCGACGCAGCGTCAACCTGGAAGCCGCCAACCGGTGGGAAACCGGACGCTGGTTCTTGCGACAGGAGCGGATGTATCTCATTCCCGGCGACTCGCCAATGGGATATCGCATGCCGCTCGATTCGCTTCCGTGGGAAGCCCCGGCGGATATTGTCACGGAACACGAGCGCGACCCGATGGCCGAACGGGCCGAGTTGGTCGAGGAAGTTGTCGAGTTGCCGATTCAGGGACTCGATGAACAAAACCGTTTGGCGGCGAACCGTTTGCCGGCCTCCGTAGAAGCCACGCGTCTGGTACCGCAGATCGCCGGTGTTGCCCGTCAGGAATCCGCCCCGCGACGGACTTCGGGTTCATCGGCGGCGCACTACTCAAACGGCAATGGCAATGGCAACGGGTATCATCCGAAATTCAGCAACGGCGATGGTGACGAAAGCGGATTGAACCCCGATGCTCCACCGGCTGTGGGCGAATCGGGCGGAGGACTGATCCGGTCCGCTTTGTGTGTCGAGCCGCGCAACGGCAGGTTGCACATCTTCATGCCGCCCTTGGCGCACATCGAAGACTATCTGCACTTGATTTCCGTGGTTGAAGCGACGGCGGACAAACTTTCCATTCCGGTGCGGATTGAAGGTTATCCGCCGCCGTATGATTATCGCGTCGACAATTTCAAAGTGACTCCTGACCCCGGTGTCATCGAAGTCAATTTGCAACCCGCGCAAAGCTGGGGCGAACTCGTTCATAACACGGAAGTGCTGTACGCCGAAGCGCATCTCTGCCGCTTGAGCGCCGAAAAGTTCATGCTCGATGGTCGGCACACGGGAACCGGCGGCGGCAATCACATCGTCGTCGGCGCATCGACTCCGGCAGCGAGTCCGTTCCTGCAACGTCCCGATTTGTTGCGGAGTCTCGTCGGTTATTGGAACAACCGGCCATCGCTGTCGTACATGTTCTCGGGGATGTTTATCGGACCCACCAGTCAAGCCCCGCGCATTGACGAAGCCCGGCACGAGACCCTGTACGAACTGGAAACGGCGTTTTCACAGATCCCCGAAAACGGACCGTGTCCGCCGTGGCTGGTGGACCGCGTGTTCCGACATTTGCTGACGGATCTCACCGGCAATACGCATCGTGCGGAATTCTGTATCGACAAGCTCTATTCGCCGGATTCGTCGACGGGGCGGTTGGGATTAGTGGAACTGCGCGGCTTCGAAATGCCGCCACATGAGCGGATGAGTTTGACGCAGCAACTGTTGGTGCGGGCGCTCTTGGCCCGCTTCTGGGAGCAACCGTACCGCGAACCGCTCGTCCGGTGGGGAACGATGCTCCACGACCGGTTCATGCTGCCGCACTTCATCGAGCAAGATTTCCACGACGTGATCCGCGAGATGAACGAAGCCGGATTTCCCATCGATGTGGAATGGTTCGCGCCGCACTTCGAGTTTCGGCTGCCGAAAATCGGGGAAGTGGTCTATCACGGCGTGCGAATGGAATTGCGGCAGGCGATTGAACCGTGGCATGTCCTCGGCGAAGAGTCGGGACCGGGAGGCACTGCGCGGTATGTCGATTCGTCGGTCGAACGCCTGGAAATCAAAGTGTCGGGGATGACCGATCCGCGGTATGTCGTCGCCTGCAATGGCCGAGCAGTCCCGCTGCATCCGACTGGTGTCGGCGGGGAGTTTGTCGCGGGCGTCCGGTATCGGGCATGGCAACCCCCTTCGTGCCTGCATCCCCTCATTGGCATTCACACGCCACTGGTGTTCGATTTGATGGATCGGTGGAGCGGTCGATCACTGGGCGGTTGTATGTGGCACGTGGTTCATCCTGGCGGCCGCAGTTACGACACTTTCCCGGTGAATGCGTATGAAGCCGAAGCGCGCCGCGTCGCGCGCTTCACCGCGGGCGGTCACACACCCGGAAAAATGGCGATCCCGCATCCGGAAGAAAATCGTGATTACCCACTGACGCTCGATCTGCGGCGTCCGTGTTCTCATGGCGGTCTGTCGGCATTACCGGTAATGTAGGCGTGCTTAAGACCCAGTGAAGAGATTTTCTCTGGGATGCCCGAGACGACAGACAACCTGAGACGGCCGTGATGTTTTCAACCAGGATGGGAATTCGCGGATGCAACAACCGGGTACGGTGAGCGCTCACCCGACCGGATCGCTCTTGTCGGCATATCAACCGGAAGTCACTTCCTACGATGAAATGGTCGATGCGAGCGGTCGTCTTCGTCCGGCTTGGGCGCGATTTGCGCAGAGTTGGGATGGACTCGGGCCCGCACGCCTCTCGCAAAGAAATCAGCAGGCGCAACGACTCTTCCGGGAAAACGGCGTTACCTACAACGTTTACGGGGCCTCCCGCGAACTGGAACGACCGTGGGAACTCGACCCGCTGCCGTTGTTGTTTCCCGTGGCCGACTGGTCGCGATTGTCGGCAGGGATCGAACAGCGTGCGCGGCTCTTTAATGCGCTGATGGCCGATGTCTACGGGCATCAGCGCGCGTTTCAAAGCGGTGTGCTCCCCGCGGCCATTCTCTTTCAAAGTCCCGGATTTCTCTTGCCCTGTCATGGGATTCAACCTACGGGCAATGTCTTTCTGCATTGGTACGGAGCACAGCTCTCGCGCCGCACCGACGGCACCTGGCAGGTCGTCAGCGATCGGACTCAAGGACCCTCCGGTGCCGGTTACGCGGTCGAGAACCGGATTGTCGTCTCGCGAACGTGGCCGCAGGATTTTGAAGATCTGAACGTCATCCGGCTAGCGTCGTTCTACATGTCGTTGCGCGAGTCGCTGAAGGCATTGTCGCCGCGGCATGGCGATAATCCCCGGGCCGTTCTGCTCTCACCGGGGAGTCGCAGTCCTCGCTATTTCGAGGATGTTTACCTCGCCCGCTATCTGGGATATGCCCTCGTGGAAGGTGATGATCTCACCGTTCGCCGCGATGGTGTGTTCCTGAAAACGCTTGGTGGCCTGTTACCTGTCGATATGATCTTGCGTCGCGTGCGCGATACCGGTTGCGATCCGCTCGATCTTCGTCCGGATGTGAAAACGGGCGTGGCAGGCCTGGTGCAGGCCGCGCGGTGTGGGCAAGTCCTGCTCGCCAATG
The DNA here is from genome assembly GCA_021732785.1 of Planctomycetaceae bacterium. GTDB lineage: Bacteria > Planctomycetota > Planctomycetia > Planctomycetales > Planctomycetaceae > DSVQ01. The sequence continues at coordinate 221,977 of JAKFUG010000014.1, read as the reverse complement.
CGTTGGGAGCATCGTTTCTCGAAACACCCGCGCTGCACGCGTTTCTGCCGGGCTTATGCCGCTTCTTGTTGAACGAAGACCTGATGCTCCCCTCATCACCCATCTGGTGGTGTGGCGATCCCGATGACCAAAAAGTTGTTGAAGAACGCTTCTCGGAATTGCTGATTCGTCCGGCGTTTCGTCAACGCCCCGATCAAGGGGTCGAGTCGGCGAATCATGATGATGCGCCCCCTTTGCCGCTCGATCACCCGGAGCGCTGGCTGGGGGGGCCGCATATCGTCGGGCAGCTCAGCGCTGTCGAACGCCAATCGCTGTGGAAAGCCGTCGGCGCGCGCCCCGAACAATTCGTGGCCCAGGAACTGATTCAAAGTTCAACCGCCCCGGTCTGGGATGGTGATCGGTTGAAACCGTGGCACGTCACGCTGCGGACCTTCGCCGTCTCCAGCGGACGCGGTTATCGTGTCCTTCCGGGTGGAATGGCGCGTGTCGCTCCGCGGATGGACATGCTGGCGGAGTCGGTCACCGCGGGACAGCGCAGCAAGGATGTCTGGGTGCTCGCGGATGGCCCCGTGGAGCGAGTCTCGTTGCTGCATTCGCAAACTGTGACGCTGGAGTTGCAGCGGAGCACCAATGATCTCCCGAGTCGCGCCGGCGATCATCTGTTCTGGCTCGGCCGCTTGATGGAACGGACCGAAGCGGTCGTGCGTCACTTGCGCTGTATCGTCGTGCGACTCACCAGCGAACTGCAGCCATCGGGTCCCACCGAAATGGCTGTGCTGGTCGCCGCGCTTTCCGAATCGACGGGATTGAAACTCGACAAGTGGCTGCAGCGACTGGCGGTGAAAAGTCCGACCGTGGAAGCGGAAGTCTGGTCAGAAATCCGGCGTACAACGCGTTCGTACCTGACGGACGCGACGCGGTTTGGCTCATTGACGCAAACTCTTCGTTCTGCGCAAGCCGCGGCGGCCATCGTTCGCGATCGCATTTCGCTCGATGGCTGGCGGATCATCAGCCAACTGACGTTTCGGATGGACGACAATGATGTGATCGATCTCGGCCAGGCGCTCCTGCCGTTGAACCGGTTGCTGGCGGGCATTTCCGCGTTTCACGGTTTGTGCAGCGACAGCATGACCCGCGGTCCCGGTTGGCGCTTCCTCGACATTGGTCGGCGCATCGAACGCGGTCTGCAGATTCTGCACTTTGTCAACACGATTCTTGTCGATGGTCGTGTCGAGATTCTGCCGCAACTGGAAGCGATGCTCGAAATCGCCGATAGTTCGATGACTTATCGCTATCGGTATCTCACATCACTGCAACTGGCTCCGGTGCTCGACCTGATCATTGCCGATGAAACGAACCCGCGCTCGGTGGCCTTTCAGTTTGCCACCTTGGCCGATCACGTCCGGCAGTTGTCCGCGGGGCGGTCTTCGCATGCCATCAACCACGAACAGCAACTGGTGCTGGAAGCGCAGGGCCGGCTGCGATTGATCGATGTCGATGCACTTTGCGAAATCGGCGGGGATCGAAAACGACAGGCGCTCAAGACGTTTCAAAAGAACGTCACCAACGAATTGATGAATCTGTCCGACGCGATCATGCACACGTATCTCACGCATACGGTCGCCCCGCAGCAATTGGGTGGCCTCCCTCCGGAACTTGAGGAGGACGAGCGATGATTTATTCCATCCGCCACGAGACGAAGTACCGCTATTCCGATTCCGTCATGTTGGGGCAAAATCAAGCCTGCCTTCAACCGGGGACTTTTCCCGGACAATCGTGCGAAGATTTCACACTGGAGATCTCTCCTGAGCCCGTGGTTCGCCGTCCGTGGACCGACTATTTCGGCAATCGCATCTGGTACTTCGCCTTTGATCAGCCGCACGACCAACTCATCGTCACGGCTCTGAGCCGGCTGCGCCGCGATCCACCGCTGCCCATTGATCCGAAGACTTCCCCCGGATGGGAAGAGTCCCGCGATCGACTCCGTTACCCCATTGACCAGGAATGTCGTCAAGCCGTGCAGTTCACGGCGGAATCGCCTTACGTGCGGTATCTCACCGAAGCCGAAGAATTCGCCCGCCTGAGCTTTCCGTCCGGGCGGCCGCTGTTGGCGGCGGTCATCGATTTAACCGCACGGATTTACACGGACTTCGAATATGATCCGACGGCGACCGTGTTACAAACGCCGACGATCGAAGTGTTGCGTCGGCGTCGCGGTGTCTGCCAGGATTTTGCCCATCTGCAGATTTCCTGCCTGCGTAGTCTGGGGCTGGCCGCCCGATACGTGAGTGGTTATCTGCTGACCGATGCACCACCGGGGGGGACAAAACTCGTCGGGGCCGATGCCTCCCATGCGTGGATTTCGGTCTTTTGCCCGGGCCGTGGCTGGGTCGACTTTGATCCGACCAACAACTGCATTCCGCAACACCGGCACCTGACCGCCGCATGGGGCCGCGATTATGGTGACGTCGCACCGATCCGCGGCGTCTTCGTCGGCGGCGGACGGCACGCGATGAGCGTTGCTGTGGATGTCGTCGAGGTCAAGACCTTCGAGACAACGCTGTGATGGTTTGCCGCCGGGTGTACACGTAGAATAGGCTTCGATCAATCGTAAACAACCCTGATCGAGGTGGCGCGATGCCGGCGTGGATGCGATGTCTCTGCCTGTTGTGTTTGATTCCCTCGTTCGTCATCGCGGACGAACCCTACCCGCATAGCCGTCAGCTCGAAGCGCTCCATCAGGATCTGACCAGTCGTGACTATCACGCGGTCCTGGCGACGATGATCCCCACCGATCTCCGAGCCGAATGGCAACGGGTCGCTACGCCCGACAATTATTATCTCTTCATGAAACAGCACGGTCGCGAGGCGATTGCGGCCAATCCGCTCCTGCGACAGTCCTACGAAAAACGAAAGTACATCGCCGACCGGTTCCTGCTGTTGGTTCGCGAAGCCTACGAAGCCAAGAAACAAAAACCGCCGTTTGCGGACGAAGCCCTGCTCATCAAGGTGCTGGAAAGTGCCGACCGCCGAGGCAAAGCCGATGATGCCGCGAATGTGTCGATCAGGCCGATTTTCCCCGCTGCGGATGCCGAGAAGCAATGGCCGAGTTTTCGCGGTCCAACGCAACAAGGGATCGTGCCGACCGGGGCGCTCCTCAATGGTTGGGAAACCCGATGGAAAACGCCGCTGCCGGGACGGGGCAACAGTTCGCCGATTGTGTGGGACAACGCGATCTTTCTCACGACGGAAGGTCCGCGTCCGGAAGCCGCCGATGCCGGTCCCGAACGATATCTGTTAGCGCTGGATCGCACCGATGGTCACGTCTTATGGAAGCATTCCGCACCGTCACCCCATGAAGTGGAAAAGCTGTACTGGAAGAACACGTATGCTTCGTCGACCGTGGTGACGGATGGCGAGCGGGTGATCGCGTTCCTCGGCAACAGTGGTCTGGTTTGTTGTGATCGGGAGGGAAATCGTCTCTGGCAAACGGATCTGGGGCTGTTTCCCACCATGCACGGTCCGGGCACAACGCCGGTGCTGTATCGCGATCTCGTCATTGTCATGCAGGACCAGACGAAAGGCACCTCGTTGTGTGCCGCTTACGATAAGCGGACGGGCCTGCAGCGGTGGAAAAACGATCGTCCCAACCAGGCAGGCTGGTCGAATCCGGTCTTGCTGCACATCGGCGACCGCGACGAGTTGATCTACAACGGAGCCAACATCGTCATCAGTTACGATCCCGCTAGCGGAAAAGAACTCTGGCGCGTCAACGGTTCCTCGGAAGAATCGATTCCGATGATCGTCCACGGCGGGGGCATGCTCTTCTCATCCTCCGGCCGCAATGGTCCCATCATGGCCATCCGACCGGGTGGTCACGGCGACATCACGGCGTCGCATATCGCGTGGCGAAATGAACGGGGCGGCCCGCACGTTCCCTCGCCGGCGTATGTGGATGGCCGGCTTTATATCGTCAACGATACCGGCATTGCGACGTGCCTCGATGCCACCACGGGTGAAACCGTTTGGCAGCATCGACTGCGCGGACGTTTCTCGATGTCGCCGCTCATCCTCGACAAAAAGCTGCTGGTCATCAGTGAAGACGGCGTCGCGACCGTCTTTCACGCGGGCAAAGTTTTCGAAGCGATCGACGAGCATGCCTTCGGCGAAACGGTCCTTTCCACACCGGCAATCCTCGATGGACGTCTCTACATTCGCACGGCGGAAAACATGCTGTGTATCGGCGAGCCGTAATCCGCGTGCTGTGTTGATCGTTGTTGTGATCGGGAGGCAATTCGATGTCCATCGCCGACCGACTTGCTGTCCATCGATCCGAGAACGGGCTGACCGATGGGCGGACGACCGTCACGTATGCGGCCCTTCACGCCGAGTTCGCGCGATTGGATGCGTTGTGGCGGTCAGCCGACGAATCGGGCCTCGCTGGTGTCATCGCGTTGGTTGGCCGGAACGATGTTGCCTCGGCGGTCGCCGCGTTGCATCTGTTGGCAACGGAACGCGCCTGCTATTTCTGGCGTCCCTCGACACCCATGACGGGCAATGCGTTTCCATGGTCCGAACTGCCGGAGTTTTGCACGACGGCAATTCAGTCACGAGATCCGGAATCCGCAACAAACGGTGATTCGTCCGGGCTGGGATATGTCCTTGAACATCGATCCACAACGTTGTTTGTGCCGAAATCGTCGTCCATCTATCTGGGAACCTCCGGTACGACGGCGCGACCCAAGTTGGCGGTTTACACGCCGGAACGGTTGCTGGGAAACGCGGAAAACTGTGTGCGCCGATTTCAGCTTACCGCAGCGGATCGCGTGCTGTTGCCGCTGCCCATCGCCCACATGTATGGCCTTGGTGCAGCTTTCCTGCCAGCGGTTCTGGCGGGAGCATCGGTGTGCATTCTTCCGCAGGCGAACCTGCTCACCTTCCTGCAAGCCGAACAGAGGTTTGACCCCACGGTTGTGTTTCTCACGCCGGGGCTGGCCCACCAACTGATCGCGGTCCGCAAGCAGAAACGGCCTTATCGTCTTTCCATATTGGGTGCTGATCGGATGAACGGGGAAACGTTCGCCCGCTACGAAGAACGCCATGGTTGCACGGTTTGTGTTTACGGATCGACCGAGCTCGGAGCCGTGGCCGCCTCCAGTCCCGATGATGCGTACGAGAGGCGGCGACACTCCTCCGGGCGTCTGCTCGATCATGTCCGACTTGTTTCCCATCCCCTCGAGACAGACGCGACAGACACACTCTGTTTCGAGCATCCGTTCGCAATGGCCGGATATGCGAACGCAAACGGCGACCCCGAATTGCCTGCGGATTTTTATCAGCAAGGCGTGTATCTCACCCGCGATGTCGGTGCCGTCGATGAGCATGGCGATCTGCGGATTCAGGGGCGTTGTGACGATTCCGTGAAGCGCGACGGATATCTCGTGGCATTCAGCTACGTCGAACAAGCCCTGGAGCAACTCCCGCAGATTTCCAGAGCGATTGTCCTGGCCGGTGAACCAACGCCGCGCGGAGTGGAGTTGATCGCTTTCTGCGTTCAAGCAAATGATCAACGGACCGACGAACAACAACTCCGCCAGGAATGCCAGACGCGGTTACCCGCCCATGCGATTCCCGATCGATTTCATCTCCTGGACCGACTGCCGCTCACGTCAACTGGCAAACCCGATCGGCAGGCGTTACGCTCGTTGCTCAAAGAAACATGACTGCGTTGATCGTCGTGGGTTGAGCGTTTGAGTGGCCAAAACGTCGCCCTTCTTCGTGAAAGGTCCTCGGTGGATCCTCTTGATCCGATCGTCGAGCAAGTCCGGCAGTTGATGCTCGAAAAGCTGTCCATGCGCATTCCGCGCGACCAGTTTCAGGCAACAACGCCCTTATTTGCCGGCGGGTTAGAACTGAATTCGTTTGCGGTGGTCGAACTCATCGGGCTGCTGGAAAACCGGTTCGACTTTCAATTTCAGGAAGCCGATTTTCGCGAGGAAACATTCCGCGATGTGCAGTCGCTGGCGAAACTGATCGACCGATATCAATCGACGATTGCCCGCCCTCCGGCATAAGACTGATGAGTGTGCAACGAACGCGGCGACCAGTGCGGGGAATGCCCGGTTCGTCGTTGCCAGACAGAAGGTTTCCGCCGTGCGACATCGGATCCTCGATTGGTTTTTTTCATCCACATGGATCTGCCGCAGATTTCGCGAGCAGCAGATGCGGAATCGAGTGGACGGGCCACCATTCGTCCATTTGACGCGTCCCCGCAGTGCGCAGCTGTTTTTGATTTATGGAGGCATGGACGCCTACGTGGATGGGGCCTCGATCTGCAGCATGGGGCTGCTCAAGTTCATGCAGGTCTCCGGACTCAGCGGGCGCAATCTCACATGGATCCGCGACCCGAATTTCAATAATTTTGCGGGCGGCTTCAGCCCGGAAGTTCCCGACCTCGCGAGTCTCGAGGAGTGGCACCGGCAGCATGTCGCGTCGTTGCCGCACGTGCGGGAAGTCTACACGCTCGGCTATTCGAGCGGGGCTTATCCAGCACTCTGGTTTGGTCATCGGTTGCACGCGAACAAAGTCTGGGCGTTTTCGCCCCGGACCGCCGATTGGTCGACCGATGCCGTAGCAAAGTCCGCACTTCGCGAGAGATTGTTGACGACGAATGGACAGACGGCCTATGAGATCTGGTACGCCCTGAAGAACCGGCTGGATCGAAAGTTTGCCGAGACCATCAGCGATTGTCCGGGGGTGAACGTGCATGCTCATTCGGCCTACGGCAGCACGCATTTTTTGCTCGACCGCATGATCGAGAGCGGTGAATTTCAAGCGCTGCTACCACCCGACCCGGGCGTGCCGGCCGCTACTCCGTTGGCGAAGGTCGCCGACTGAGGAGCAACGCCCGAATTCGCGCGAGATGAAACGCGGACCCCTCGGTGAAGGATTGCGACAGCGCCTGCAACGCCACTGTCGCCGTGGGGTCATGCCGCGTGCAGAACTCACCCAGCGAACTGAGCAAGGTGCGAGAATCCTCCGTCTCCAGCCGTGCGTCGGCCAGCCGCCGGGATGTCAGATGGTGCGAAAACTGAGTCAACCGATCGAGCATGGGCTGCAACGGTGCCGTTGGTACGGCATCGAGTATCCGTTGTGGAATGTCGAACCGAGAGAATGCAGACAACTCCCGGCTGATGGACAAGGCGTCCCAATGATCAGCGGTCTCGTTTTCGTGGCTCAGACGATAGCCGAATCGTGCAAGGAGTTGGCCGGCGCGGCGCTCGATGTCCATCATCGTGGGCTTGAGATCCGGAAGCGATTCCCATTCACCCACCAACCCCGCGCGATTGGCCACTTGTTGATCGTGCGGATGAAGTTCACGGTACCGCTGCTCCGCTGCTGCCGCTGCTGCGTAGCTCGAATTCTCTGCGGCCCGCGCGATTTCGTCCGCTGAAAAATCCAGTTGCATGAAACGCAGGATGTTGGTCAACAGGAGTTGTGCATTGGCCTTGTAATCTTCGAAGCGACCGACGAACACCGGCTCTTGATCCAGCCAGGTTTCCATGAACAGACGCCAATGATCAATCGCATCGAGCAAGGTCTCCGCATGCGGCCAATCCACGAACTCGGACCATGTCAGTTGCGGCTGCAGGCGACGGTACAGCGAGTGCAGGGCATCACGCAGATCACGTACGAACAGAATCACCGGCCCGCGCGATTCATCACGGAGCGGTAAACGCTGCACATGCAGCACCGGCGGGATAGGACGGAAGGTGTAGCGTTCACTGCGTGTGAGAAACGGCAACCACTTTTGCAGAGCCGAAGCCCGCGGATGTAATCGCCAGCGGCCATCCGGTTCGGGGAGCCACATCGCCGAAGCCGGTTGTCGTCCGATTCCGAAGATCTGATCGACGGTCGGTTGCAGATCAACCCGAACGCCCAATTCCAGCAAACAGTTGATGATCCACGAGACCCCCGACGGCTCGCGCGGGGACACGAGCATGATCGGCGGTTTTGCGTTCATCGTGTCGTCGTGCGTCATGGTGTGTTCAACAGAATCGGCCGTCAGTTGCGGGGCCATTTCATCCGACCGGCCCATTCCGGGAAGAACTGGGCATCGTCCTGATTGTCGACTTCGTACCAGAAACCATCCACCGTTCGCGTTTGAACGGGTGTCCCTTTCTCGATGAGCCCGCGCAACAGGCTCGTCATATCCAGGCGATCGGCGGCGGTGCCGAGTGAATCAATATGCTGCGCGGCCAGAGCAAATCCCTTCGTTGTGAACTTCACGAGTCCCATGAACTGGCCCTCAATCTGCTCCAGCGACTGGGCACGGCGACCGATCTCCAGCAGGCGACCTTCTGCATCGGCGGCGAAGGTCTCGGCATCACTGAGCGGGTCCGGAAAGCGGGCTTCCCAGAGAGCACGCCAATTCGCATAAGACGTCATCGCGATGTCGCCAAGGGTATCCCGCAGGGCGGCAATGGTTTCCGCACCGTAAACGATATCCGCATAGCTGACGATGCAATCGGCTTCTTCGAGCCAACTTCTCGCCGTCATCAGTGAGGCAATCACCCCGGTCTCGGCATAGCGCGGGTTGTGAAAGCGAGTCCATCCGTCCTGCGGCAATTGCTCGGCCCGATAACCCGTGACAACCGCGAGTTCCTTGATACCCGCATTGGTAAGTGCGGCGTGTTGCCAGCTAAGCAACGGACGCCCGCCGACTTCCACGAGACATTTCGGGCGATCTTCCCCCAGAGGGCCAAGCCGTCGCCCGGCACCGGCGGCTAACACTAATCCACGCATGGCCAGACTTCCCTTCCCGCAAAGAACTGTTGGAAAAACACGAAATCACGCGGACAAAACGGCGACTCGCGTTCGGGATGCCACATGATTCCGGCCTGCCGACGTTGTCGATGGATCACGGCTTCAACCACGCCATCGTCCGCAGTGGCACAGACATCCCATCCCGGAGCCGTGGTCGTCGCTCCCCAGTTGTGAAAGCTGTTCACACTGGCCGCACCATTTGGAAAGGACAGCGTGTGTCGCGTGCGGACATGCCCCTCAACCCGTTGTAATGGAATGTCCGCGTGCCATTGAAGCAGTTGCATGCCCCGACAAACACCCAACAGCGGACGACCCGTACGGAGGGCTTCATCGACGAGGAACAACTCGGTTTCGTCGCGCTCGGGAACATCACCGCCGTATGCGACCAAATCGTTTCCGCCGGTCAGCAACACGCCACAAAGGGAATCAAGCTGCATCAATTGCTCGGCGGTTTCACGATGATTGGGAATCAGCAACGGGCTGAATCCACACGCGTGGAGAAAGCGCGCCCAGCCTTGATCGAGCGCATCGCGACGTTCGCCGGTTTTCGGATCGATGGTCACACGTTGACTGACGGCAATGAGTTTCATGGAAGTGCGACCAACAGATGATGCAGGCAGTCCACCCGAATCGCACGGGCTTGCACCAGACGACGGTAACGGACCTCGCCGACGCCAATGGCCGCGGGGAGGTCCCACTCGCGGGCGCGGATGGCCATGTGGGAATTCGCGCCGCCGAACATCGTAATAAACGCCACGATGCCGGTGGAGAAGATCCAGTCGAATCCCGGGTCGGCCGAGGGAAGCAACACGACGGCACCGCGGAGATCGATCGGCTCACTCGATGATTGCAATTCCTGCACTGGACCGCAGGCGACACCGCGCGTCACAAAATTGGGCTGACAACGCGGCAAGCGGAACGAGCGCACCTCGTCTCGTGACAACAGCAACGGCGGTACGGCAATTCCGCGTGCCGCATGATGGCATGCCTGCCCGTTCGCAATCGCCCGACGTAATCGTTCCGGGAAATCGTCATCGGAGGCGGTCTCATTCCACAAGGATTGATCGGCGAACGAACAATCGTCGCGGGAAAAGCCCAAGCCCGCGGCATATTCCCCCAGCCTTCGCAGCAATTCGCTGATGCCGCGACTGTAGACGAATTTTCCATATTCACGCATTTGAATCGCTTCTGCAAGAAAGCGCAGGAAGGCGTCTGCGTCACCCGGAAAGCGATGCTCGGAAAGAAGCTTCTCCAGGCGTCGTGTGGTTGTGGTGTTCATCGGAAATGGCAATGGCTCGGCGGCATCGATGGCGGGATCACTCAAATGATATTGTTCCGGAGCTTCATCGTACCGCGGTACGAGAATGTCGTAGGTTCCCGGTCGCAAATGGCCGTAACGAATGAGAAATTCCGTTGTCGGTAAATGGCTGCGATCCCGGTGCATGCCCGACAACACCGTCTGCTGGCTGTGAAAGAACCGTTCCCGCTCATCGTCGGTCCAAACGCCCACATTCACGAGGGAGTTCACCAGACAGACCGCGACAAAACCAGCGCGGGCCAACCCGGCGAACGCCAACGCGGCTTCGTCACGACATTGACGTAACAGCCTCCGAATCTGCGCGGGTGTGACGGGGTGCTCCTCTTGCACTCGCTCGGACAGCCAGCATTCGAAGGCCTCCATGCGCTGTCGATCGTCGTGCCACGACCCCGCATCGCGCTGCATCATCTGCCACGTAAGATCACGCAGCGCTTTGGCGACGAGATCGTTGTCTGCGGGCTGGAATTCGTAACGGCTTGGCAAGGCCGACAATCGTTCCTGTAAATCGAACGTCCAACAGTGGAACAGTAATTCGATTTCCACTTTGTCGTGCAGTTCCGGGTGCGAGCGCAGTTGATCGAGATAATAGTCGACGAGTTTTTCCGCGATGGAATCGGGCACGGCCGCGGGCACGAAAGACGTGAAACTCGCACGAATATCGATGAGTGCCTGTCCGCCGAAACTTTCCATCAACGGGACACCGGTGACATCGCGATACCCATACCGCCGACGCTGCTCGGCCCACGTGCGGTCCGTCAGACATTCGCGATACAGCGCGTTGGCCAGCGGCCGCGGGCGGATGCCGATCATTTCCGCCGGATTCCAATCGGGCATGGCTCCCCATGCAATCCCATGCCCGAGAACTTGGACGAACTGCGTTGCTCTGCGATCCAGTGCGTTGGCAATTCCCTCGACGATGTTCGCGGCATCCCGTCGTGAAGATTCAATATCGGGAACACTGAGGAGACGACGCACTTGCAGCAGAAACAGTGTTTCATCATCCCACGCAAACTCGACATCCAGGGCCTCGGTGCCGAGCAATTGTTCCAACTCGTGCAGGAGGCGAATGACCGCGACCAGATGCGGTTCGGCGGGGAAGGGCGACGCCTTCAGCCAGTAGAACAATTCGTCGTCGCAGGCAATCCCGCTGGTGACGTCGCCCGTGTGCGGGCTGCGCTGATCATTCACGACGAGATACGGCCCGCCAGTGATGGGGTCGAGGCCGAAGGCAACGCCGCTGACGGTCAGATTCGATAACTGCGGTTGCAAAAAGACCTGGTCGCCGTCTTGCGGTGTATCGTACGACTGGATGACGCGATCAATGGCTGCGCTGACGTCCGTCGCGCCGAGCGTCGATGAAACGGAGGTGAATTGTCCGGCCAGCGATTTCGTATCGCCATCTTCCTGCAAGGCACTGCTGCGAACGATCACCGGCCGATCCAGCCAACCCGCCTGTTGCAAGTGCGACAATGTTCCACTGCGATCACGTCGCCATGCACCGACGGTGAGACGCGCTTGCGGCAACACGCTCGCCGTTTTCACCAGCGGCGCGAGTCGTTCCAGAGTTTCGGCTTTCGTGCCGAACAGCAGCGACATCGTCGATCCTTAAAGGCGCTGCGCCATCCAGACCCGGGTTTGATAAGGGACTTCAATCCTCGCTTCCGGTTCGAGGTTGACCGCGGCCGCAATGGCATCAATAACAGCGGGAAAGCGGTCGCCCGCCTGGCGTTTGAGTGTGCAATGCGATCGCCACGCTTCAAGATAATCGTTCCACGGCATTCGATGCACCACCGGACGATCGAACGCCTCGACCGCATGAAATAATCCGCTCGCGGCGATGACCGGGGCCTGATCTTCACGACGGCTGCCGTGCGAAAAGCCCGGGACTTCGCGCGAAATGACGGCTTGCACTTGCTGTTGCAGCGGATCGTTCAGCACACGGTGATTGAACAGGCAAGCCATCCAGCCATTCTTTTGCAGGATGCGGGACACTTCGCGCATTGCCAAATCTTGCCGAGTGACATTGAACGATGAGCCGAACGTCACCAGATTGAATTGCGAGTCAGCAAGCGTGGTGGCTTCGGCGACCGCCTCGATCCACGGCACTTTCCACTCGACGGTTTGGCGACGACCATGCGCGGCCATCGCCTGATTCGGTTCAACGGCGGTGACGGCGAGGCCCCGGCGAGCCAGCGCGACCGTCAGGATGCCCGTCCCGGCCCCGATGTCGCAGATGGGCAGGCCCGCGCGGACGCCACTCCGTTCGAGGATGGCATCAATCGCCGCATCGGCATAGCCCGGCCGACGCAGGTACGCATCGGCCAGTTCGGTGTAATCCCAGTCAACCTGCACTGTGGAAGCCTTCGTGGTTCGAGACATAACTCCACAACAGTTTCGCGACATCGTCCGCAGTAAGACGGCCATCGTTGTCGATGATAAGGTGCGGTGAAATTGGTTCTTCCACGGGGATGTCGACGCCGACCAGATCGTGTTGTTCGCCGGTTGAAGCCCGTTGATACAAGCCGCGTGCATCACGCCGAACAAGTTCGGCCATCGTGACGCGCAAATAGATTTCGTGGTAGTGCTTCAGGTTCTGTCGGCACCAGGCGTGGCAATCGTGAAACAGGCTGATCGTCGCGCACACGACATCGAAGCCTTGCGATGCCAGCAATTGGCAAAGCCGTGCATGGCGAAACGCCAGCGTGTGGCGATGGGCCACGGTGAATTCGAGTCCGTCACCGTAAACGCGGCGCAGTTCGTCACCATCGAGCACAATGACGTTGCGCTGCCGACGGCGCAAGCGCTCCGCGAGATCGCGGGCGGTCGTGGTTTTCCCCGCACCCGAGAGCCCCGTGATCCAAAAAACATGCCCTTCGGCCGGGAACAGCGTCATGGTCCCCCTTTGCGAGCGGCCACTGTGCCGGTGCGAATCAAAAGCCCATCGGCGGTGATCCCCTGATCGAGATTCTGATTGTGGAACGTGGTGACAATCCCGAACACGGAAAAGCCGCTGAAGGTCGCGAATCCACTGGGGGATTCATCGGCGACGACGGAGCGCCAATAGGTCACCCCGCCGATATCCACTTCGGTGTAAGGCCCGGTGTAAACTCCGCCGAAGAGAACCCCATATTCCCATTGAGTGAGCTGCCCGTCGGGATCAAACGAGAGCGTGCAGACGGCCGGGAAACCCAGATTGGTCACGAAACTTCCCGCGTATCGATGACCACTCACCCCGGCATGGACCGTTGTGATACTGAGCAGGACCAATAAGGTTTGGCAGGTGAAAAAGCGTCCGATCCGCGACCAGCACGTTGTCATCACGTTTCCGGAGTGATTGGTGTGATGCAAGAAACAAATGATCCACAAGGACTCTCGTGCAGCATACGACGCCTCCGCCAGCGCTCGCAATTCTTCACGCGATTGCCGACGGGCACGGACGGTTTCGGCTTCCACAAATGCGGAATGTGCCGCTTTATCGATCAGGGAGACACCGGGGCGGGGTTCGCGCTGCCGGGGATCATGCGGGTGAGATCTTCGCCCATTAAGGTCGCACACCAATACTGTTCGATGTGCTCGATCACCATTTCGGTGCCGCGCGTGTGGCTGACAAACGGCGGTTGGCGGGGATCGTACATCGCATCGGTCAGATCGCGGGCCAATGCCACATTGAAGCCCAGTCGCACGAGTTGACGAATGCCGAACGGACGGCCGAGCACGCACATATTCGTATGCACGCCCATCATCACGATGTTCTTGATGCCGTGTGTTTTGCAGAAGCTGTAGATTTCGTCACCGCGATCGCTGATGCCGTCGTAGCCAATAATATCGAGCCCCGGATTCTGACGGTGAAAGACCTGCACCGCGGGGCCGACCACCGGGTCATCGCACGGCTGCCTGGACACATCGACCGGCAGTTCCGGCTCGCGTTTGTCGTCGCGGTGACACCAGCTTTCCAGCGGAAACGGCGGCATGACCAAGGACGTTTCCTGGAAGCGACGGCGGTACGACGTATCGGCATAGAAGCTGAGCACACCGCTCGGAGAATGAATGATCTGCACGCCATGATTGCGGGCCGCGGTAATCACGGCATTCATCCGCGGTGCCATGTTTTTGACGCGTTGTGCCGCGGATTGGCAATAGTGGTTGTCCCACATGTCGCAGATCACGATTGCCGTCTCGGACGCTTTCCACACCTGCGTTTCCACGACGACCTGCGGATTGCCCGATTTCGGCAGGGCTTCCACGCGGCGCTGCAGGCGGACTTCCATTGAGCCGGGAACCACCGGACGGACGGCGACTTCGCCACTGAAACCGCTCGTCGACCATGCCAGCCATACGAACGTGAAGAACCAACGTGCCATCGAATGTGTTCCTATTGGATTCACCAGAATTCGCGAGCGCCACGCCTTTGTTGACATGGTACTGATAAATCGATTCCTGAACACGCGGACGTAGCATTTTGCCATGTTTTGGGCATCCCAATAACAGAAGCCCGGCATGGTTAAACATGCCGGGCTTCACGCGAGTCGGAATCAATCGGACTTCCAGCGGCTATTGCAACGCGTAGATGGCCACATCATCGACGACGAATTCGGTCGACCACGAACGGCTGTCATCCTGGTTCACCACGTTGAAGAAGAATGTGTTGACCTGCATCGCCGTGTAACCGTACGGGAAGGTGGACTTGAGGTGATCGGCCGCGGTGAGGTTTCCCACACCGGGCTTGCCGTAGTAATGCACCTGTCCGTCCGGCGTGAACGACATCCCGAGGGTCCACCAGCCCGGTTCTCGAATCATCGGACCTTGCAGGTCTTCGCCGCGGCTTCCCGAACGAATCAGGATCATGGCCGAGTCTTCTTTCACCTGGCTGTCATGCTTCGAGTTGAACTGAATGAAGAAGCCGGGCCAATAGTTTTCCGTCTTGCGCGACGAACTGGCCGACCGGAACAGGCGGCCTACAGTCGATGGCTTGTTGATAATGGTCACGCAGTCGGAACGGACACCGAAGTGGCTGCCGGTCCGCTTTTCCCACTGCTCGAACGGCGGGAGGTAAAGGCGGACGACAATGCTCGGCGAGCGGTTGACCGGCAGGAAGCCGATCGAAGTCATGTTGGCGAGCAAATCGTCCTGCTGAAACTTGTAGGAGAGTTGGCCCGGCACGCCCGACTGCACCGTCCGAAGTGCCATGGCTCCCTTGCTGCCCACAAGACCGCCGGGCGGTGTGGGGACACGCTTCACAATGTCTGGCGTGCCGCGGTACATGCTCTCGAACCATTTCTGATTCGAAGAGAAGCCCGCGGGTTGCCGATCGGTCCGGTCGAGGTTGCTGCTGGCCTTCGGCAGATTCAGCGTGAAGGTCCAGTTCTCGTCCTCGAAATCGTCGCCGACTTGCGTCAAGCGTGTGCCCGTTCCCGGAACCACTTGCCCCCACACGGGAGCATGCAATCCGGAGAACGCGAGAGTGAGAAGCGTGAAAGCGAAGATCGTACGGGGCATGGAGACCATCCTGTTCCTCGGTTCACGGAATCGCGCTTCCCTGCGCGCTGCAGCAATCTTTGCCGATCTCCGTGAGCCCGCCGAAGATGAAAGCGGTTGAATCCACCTGTCGGGAGACTACGGTTTGTATCGGGCATGCCGTCCGTTCCGGTTGAACGTAACGTAGCGGGGGCCTACGACCGGAAAGGTTTGCCAGAAGGAGTCGAGCGGAGGGGAAAATGGAGAATGAGGGATGGTGAATGAAAAATGGTGAATGGGGGGAGGCGAACAACCTTCGCTTGCCGCTTAGCGGAACGCAAAGCCCTCGATCGGAGTCTTCTCATTCCTGATTCTCCATTTCGACCTGCTATCCCCTGCAACATCCCGCCGTGTGGCGGATTTCCTGGCCGGCGTCTAAAATCAATTCTCGCGGTTGCGATGGAATTTCGGTGAAGGCGGCTGCGGTTCTGCGGTTAAAGGTGCATGACGATCAATCCCCCCACAATTCGTGACATTGAAGCCAAAGTCCAAACCGGCGAACGGTTAACGTTCGATGACGGCATCTTCCTCGACGAACGGGCCGACTTGTTTACGCTCGGACGGCTGGCCAATCTGGTCCGGGAGCGAAAGAACGGCAATGCGGCGTACTACAACACGAACATCCACCTGAATCCGACGAACGTCTGCGTTTACCGGTGTCGCTTCTGTGCGTTCCGGGCGGACCTGCGGGACGAGAAAGCCTACGCCTTCACCGACGAGATGCTCCGGGAACGGATTCTCGAAGGGCGATCGCAAGGGGCGACGGAGATTCACGTCGTCGGCGGGTTGCATCACCAGAAATCGTTCGACTGGTACGTCAATGTGGTGCGGGTGCTACACGAAACCTGCCCGGAAATTCACGTCAAGGCGTGGACACCGGTCGAAATTCATTGGTTCAGTTACCTGACGAAGAAGCCGTACGACTGGGTGTTGCAGCAGATGCTCGATGCCGGATTGGGCAGCATGCCCGGCGGCGGTGCGGAGATTTTCCACCCCGAAGTGCGCGATCAAATCTGCGAACATAAAGCCGACTCCAGCAGTTGGATCGACATCCACCGCACGGCTCACGGTCTCGGCTTGCGGTCCAATGCCACGATGCTGTATGGCCATGTGGAACAAGCCAGGCATCGGATCGACCACCTGCTGCAACTCCGTGCCTTGCAGGACGAAACCGGCGGCTTCCAGACGTTCATTCCGCTGGCGTTTCACCCGGAAAACACGAAGCTCGACCACATTCCGAAACCCACCGGCATGATGGACCTGCGGATGGTGGCGTTGTCGCGGCTGATGCTCGACAACTTCGACCACATCAAAGCGTATTGGATCATGCTCGGCGAGAAGATCGCGCAAGTGGCGCTCGGTTTCGGGGCAGATGATCTCGACGGCACCGTGGTCCACGAACTCATCTACCATGACGCCGGGGCGAAGACGCCGGAAGGCTTGACGGTCGCGCACATTCACCGCCTCATTCGTGAAGCCGGACGCGACCCCATCGAGCGCGACACGCTCTACCGGCGCGTTTACCGCGACGGTGCGCACTGGTCCGTCACCGCCCCGCGCGAAACCGCCGCCACAACATGACGCCCGGACGCCCAGGGATTCCGATCCCTGGGTTCTCTTCCCCGAGACCACACCATGCCCACCCCCATTCGCGTCCAATCCCTCGACCACGTCACGATCGTGGTCCGCGATCTCTCGGCCACGCGTCGCTTTTACGTCGAAGCGCTCGGCATGGACGAAGTCCTGCGGCCGGGCTTCAGTTTCGCCGGGCAATGGTTTCAGGCCGGTGCGACGCAGATTCATACCATTCTGGAATACGATGGTTCCGGGAAAGCGGGAAGCGGTGCCGAGAGCAACTCCCGCGGGCACCATTTTGCCTTCCTGGTGGAGAACGCCGAGACCGCTGCCATGCGGTTGACCGAGCTGGGAATTTCGCTCGTGTCGCCGCCAAAAACGCGACCCGATGGGGCGGTGCAGGTGTTCGTACAAGACCCGGACGGCCATCTGGTGGAGTTGTGCTCACTGGGCCGGTAGTTCCAGCGCCGATTGATTCGCACGATTGCGCTGACATCTGGCACTATTGTTGCGTTCGGGACGGAGTTATACTCGCAAGGAGGGGCGAATACCGCCTCCATCAGCGGTTCCGCTCGGATCGTCGACATGATCGTGGTTGCATTTGGTTGCCGAAATGGACCCCCACTCGTCGGGGTGCCTTCGCAGCAGGCAACGCCCGCCCGATCCGCAAGCAGGTTCTGTCTGCTTGCCTCAAACATCCGTCAGCGAATACGGAAGGGCGTTTTTGCCACAAGAGGCACAAAGAGCACAAAAGAAGACCCAGGAGGGATAGAAAGAGTTCGAGCCTTTCTCTCCCTTCATTTTTCTTCCTTTTGTGAATTCTGTGCCTTCTGTGGCCAACCTCTTCTCTTTCTCTCCTTGTTGTTTCTCGGCGGCCTCAGTGGCGAACTCACCGCCGCAGACCCCGATGCCGCAAAATTGCGGGATGGTCTGCGGCGCGGAGAATACGACGCCGTCATTAAGTCCGCGGCGGAATCGATTGAAAAACGGGTCTTCGGCGAAGAATGGTATCTGATCAAGGCCGAAGCGGAGAACGCGGTCGGTCGGTATCAGCCAGCCGTCGAGACCATTCAGGCCGGACTACAGCGCTACAGTTGGAGCGTTCGTCTCCGCCAGGCCGGATTGCTGTCGGCGCGGCTCGCGGGTCAACCGGAACTCACCACCATTTGGGTGCGCGAGATCGAAACCCAGGCGACCCAAGCCCCTTGGCGGTACACCGACCCGGAAAGCCTCGTTGCTATCGGTCGGTCAGAAATCGCCAAAGGAGCCGATGCCCGCGCGGTGCTTGAAAAACTCTACGACCGCGCGAAACAGCAGAGCCCGAAATTGCGCGATGTCTGGCTGGCGATGGGCGATCTGGCACTCGAAAAGCAGGATTTTGAACTCGCTGCCGATCTCTTCCGACAGGCCCAGGAACTGCACCCGGATGATCCCGACTTGCTCTACGGCCAAGCTCGTGCGTTGGAGAACGACGATCGCCCGAAAGCTTTCGGCGCGTTGTCCCAGGCGATCGCGATCAATCCGCAGCACGTGCCGTCGTTGTTGTTTCGTGTCGAACACGCGATTGATGCCGAGCAGTACAACGACGCGAAAGAACTGCTGACGAAGATCGAAACGGTCAACCCGCAGCACCCCGATGCCTGGGCCTATCGCGTCGTGCTGGCGACGCTGGAAAACGATCCCAAAGCGGCGGAAATCGCCCGCGCGTCCGCGTTGTCCACGTGGTCGAAAAATCCGCGGGTTGATTTTCTGATCGGCCGCAAGCTTTCAAGAAAATATCGCTTCGCCGAAGGGGCCGCGCATCAGCAATTGGCGCTCGATTTCGATCCGAATTACCTGCCGGCCCGTATCCAACTCGTGCAAGACTGGTTGCGCCTTGGCCGCAATGTCGAGGCCTGGAAGCTTGCCGACGAAGTCCATCAGCAAGACGGCTACGATGTGCAGGTCTTCAATCTGCTCGAACTCCGCGACAAGCTGCTGAAGTACGTCACGCTGGAACGGGACGGCCTCCGCGTCCGGATGGAAGCCCTCGAAGCGACCGTCTACGGCGAAGATGTGCTGCAATTGCTCACGCGCGCCCATCGCACGCTCGGTGAGAAGTATGGCTATCACATCACGGAGCCGATCACCGTCGAAATCTTTCCCGAACCGAACGATTTCGCGGTTCGCACCTTCGGTTTGCCCGGCGCGAGCGGCTACCTCGGCGTCTGCTTCGGCAAGGTGATCACGGCGAACAGCCCGGCGTCGCAGGCCGAAAATCCAGCGAACTGGCAAGCGGTTTTGTGGCACGAATTCTGTCATGTCGTGACGCTGGAACTGACGCACAATCGCATGCCACGCTGGCTCAGCGAAGGGATTTCGGTCTACGAAGAACGGCAGGGCGATTCGACGTGGGGCCAGCGGATGTCGCCGCGGTATCGGGAATGGATTCTCAAAGGCGACCTCACGCCGCTGAACGAGATGAGCGGGGCGTTTCTCGCGCCGGAGACGCCACAACACTTGCAGTTCGCTTATTTCCAGGCGTCGCTCGTCGTCGAATTTCTGATGGAGCACGGCGGCGTTGATGTCATGCGACAAGTGCTCGCCGATCTCGCAACGGGCATGACCGCGGAAGATTCCCTGGAGCGCCGCTATGGACCGTTGAAAGAACTCAACGAGCAATTTGTTGAATATGCTCAAAATGTGGCTCGCAAATTTGGGCCTGCTGTCGATTGGGAAGATCACGATCTGTCCGCGATCGTCAACAACGACGATCCGAATGCGTTGAAGCAATGGGTGGACGATCATCCCACCAGTTGGGTCGGCTTGAATGCGCTGGCGGCCTACGATTTCCAGCACCGTGAGTTTGGCAAAGCCCGCAAGACATTGCAGACGCTGGTCGATTTCCTGCCCGATTATGCCGGGGGCGATAGTCCGTATGAACCGCTGGCCCGGTGCTGTCAGAAGCAGGGCGATGTTCTCGCCGAGCGGCAGGTGCTGGAACGGTTTATCCGTGTGGCAGATGCCCCGTCGTCGGCCCTACGGCGGTTGCTCGAATTGCAATTCGCCGCGAAAGATTGGCAAGCGTTGTCCGATACGGCCCATCGCCTGCGGGCGATCAATCCGTTGCTGACGGAACTCCATCGTCCTGCCGCGGAAGCCGCCGAACAACTTCACAAAGCGGACGACGCCATCGCCGCGTGGCGTTCGTTGCTGGCTCTCGGCACGCCCGATCGCGCCGAAGCCCATTTTCGGCTTGCCAAACTGCTGATACCAGTGTCACCATTGGCCGCCAAGCGGCATCTGCTGGAATCGCTGGAACGGGCACCCCGGTATCGCGCTGCTCAGGATTTGCTGTGGGAACTCGCCGCGCCGCCGTTATCGGCCCTTGATGATTTGTCGAACTAGGAACCCGTCCCCATGCGCATGCGATGGATCTTGCTGACGCTGCTCGCCGCGGTGACGGCGTTGTTTTCGTCGCACGGCGAAGCGCAATTTGGCGGTCGTATGCAGCGGACGATGAGCGGCGATCGCAACGGTGTCCCGACGTGGGAGATCGACACGCCGTTTAAAGACGATCTCTTCACGTTTGTCCGCGTCCGATACAACTCGTACGCCCGGTGGGGCCGCTGGCACACCGATTACCCCGACGCCGACCTCAATTTTTCGTATCGCCTGCAGCAACTGACCTCGCTGAAGGTCGACCCCAACGGCGCGATTCTCGAACTGACCGATCCGCAGCTTTTCAAATACCCGTTCATCTACATCATCGAACCGGGAGATTTGACCTTCACCGATGAAGAAGTGGTTGCGCTGCGGCGGTATCTGCTCAACGGCGGTTTCCTGATGGTCGACGACTTCTGGGGCGAAGCCGAGTACGCCAACTTTTACGGCGAGATCAAACGCGTTTTCCCGGACAGGGAGCCGCTCGAATTGCCGCTCGAACATCCAATCTTTCATGCGGTCTACGATCTGAAAGAGAAGCCGCAAATTCCCAGCATCGGCGTGTTTGAAGCCTATGGCACGTCGGTGACGTGGGAGCGCCCGGACGCCCGCGAAGTCCATTACAAAGGGATCTTCGACGACAAGGGCCGCATGATGTCCATCATCTGCCACAACACCGATCTCGGCGACGGCTGGGAGCGGGAAGGCGAGAACAAAGACTATTTCCGCGAAATGTCCGAGAAGAAAGCGTATCCGCTCGGAATCAACATTGTGTTTTACGCGATGACGCACTGAAACAGGTGGCAGGTGGTGGGTGATCGGTGACAGGTAAATGCAGAATTCTTCTGCCTGCCACCGATCACCCGCCACCGACCACCTCAATGGACTGCCGCATGTCTGAACTACCGAACGCTGACGACGAACGCCGCGTACTGGACCTGGTGCGTTCCTCGAAGCAGAAGCTGCGCGATGAACTGGCCAAAACGATCATTGGTCAGGAACACGCGGTTGAACAATTGCTGATCGCGCTCTTCGCTGGCGGGCATTGCCTCATCACCGGAGCGCCGGGGCTGGCGAAGACGCTGCTGGTGAAGTCGATTGCGCAGCTCTTTCATCTGAAGTTTCAGCGGATTCAATTCACCCCCGACCTGATGCCCGCCGACATCACCGGGACGGAAATCCTGCAGGAAGACGAAACCGGCCGGCGACGCATGACGTTCATTCGCGGGCCGATTTTCACGCAAGTGTTACTTGCGGATGAAATCAACCGCACGCCGCCGAAGACGCAGGCCTCGTTGCTGGAAGCCATGCAGGAATTGCAGGTGACCGCCGCCGGGGTGCGGTATCCGCTGGAAGAACCGTTCTTCGTGTTAGCGACGCAGAACCCGATTGAAATGGAAGGGACGTACCCGCTGCCGGAAGCGCAGTTGGACCGATTCATGTTCAACGTGGTGGTCGATTATCTCCCCGAACAGGATGAAGTCGCCGTGGTGATGCGAACCACTGCCGGGAAAGGGCAGGCGATTGAACCGGTGCTGACGGGGGCCGATGTCATTGCGATTCATAACCTCGTGCGCTCGGTACCGGTCGCCGAAGACCTGGTTCGATACGCCGTGCAACTGGCGGCGGCGTCCCGACCACGACAGGCAAAAACGCCGGACTTCGTGAATGAACACGTCGGCTGGGGGGCCGGTCTGCGAGCCGCGCAATTCCTCATCCTCGGCGCCAAAGCCCGGGCACTCATCGATAACCGAGCCCACGTCACCGTTGATGACATCAAGAAACTGGCCGGTCCCGTGCTCCGGCATCGCATCCTCACCAACTACCGGGCGGAAGCCGCGGGCGTCACCGTCGAAAACGTGATTCAACGGCTCCTTGAAACCGTGAAGGCTCCGGGCCAATGAGCACCGCCGTCCCCGCGACCGCAGCAAACAGCAGCGACCCGATCGGGTTTGTCGACCCGCGCGTGTTGCTGCAGATTCAGTCGCTGGAATTGCGCGCCCGCCACGTCGTCGAAGGCTTTGCCACCGGCCTCAATCGCAGCCCGTACCACGGTTTCTCCGTCGAGTTCACCGAATACCGGCAATACGTTCCCGGCGACGACCCACGCTATCTCGATTGGCGCTTGCTCGCGCGCAGCGACCGGTTCTATGTGAAGCGGTTCGAAGACGAAACCAATCTCCGTTGCCTGCTGCTGCTCGATGCCAGCCGGTCGATGGACTTCGGCACCCTTGGTCACACGAAGTTCGATTATGCCCGGACGTTGGCGGCGACGTTTGGCCGTTTTCTGATTGCCCAGCGGGATGCCGTCGGCCTGGCACGGTTTTCGGGCGATGTCGATGAGTACCTGCCGCCGCGCTATCGGGCCGGGCATTGGCGGCGGTTGCTCGTCATGCTCGATGAGCCCTGTACCGGCAAGGCGACCGACTTGTGTCAACCGTTGGAACGGGTCGCCGAACGGTTGACCAAGCGCGGCTTGCTGGTGGTCGTTTCCGATTTTCTCGCGCCGCTGGATCGCATTGAAACGAGCCTCGGCTGTCTCACGGCTCGCGGGCAGGAAGTCCTCGTCTTCCAGGTGCTCGACCCGGCGGAAGTCACGTTCGATTTCCAGCAGCCGGAGTTGTTTGAAGACCTCGAAACCGGGCGGCAGTTGTATGTCGACCCGGCGATGCTGCGGCGGGACTATCAATCGCGGATGACCGAACACCTCGCGGCGGTGGAAAAAATCTGCGGTCGCCTCGGTGTGACCTATCGCCGCCTGATCACGAATGAACCGCTGGGGGATTCGTTGGGAGAATTGTTGCGATCGCGGCTGCGGTCGCGCGATCGACGGAACCGCGGGACGAATCGGAGGCCGGGATGAGTTGGCTCGCGCCGTTTTATCTGGCGGGCCTCCTCGCGGTCGCCGCGCCGATTGTGTTCCACCTGTGGCGCCGGACACCGCGCGGCCGACGTGTCTTTTCGACGCTGATGTTTCTGCGCCCGTCGCCGCCGCGGATGACGCGGCTGAGCAAGATCGAACATTGGGCGCTGCTGTGTCTACGTGCTCTCGCCTTGCTGCTCATCGCGCTGGCGTTTGCCCGGCCGATCTGGCGCATTCCCGCCACCACTCCCATTGCCGCCGATGACGGTGAATTCCTCGCCATTCTAGTCGATACCAGCGCGAGCATGCAGCGCGACGGTGTCTGGTCCAGCGCGATGGCCAAACTGCGGGAGCGAGTCGGGGCCTTGCCGAAGTCCGTCATCCCGGCGTTCTTCACCTACGACGACCGCTTCGTTCCGAAGATGTCGTTTGCCGAAGTCGCCGATCTCGAAGCCAATGCCCGCGGTCCGTTGCTGCTCGAACGGTCTCAGGGACTGATGCCGACGTCGCGCGGTAGCCGGTTGGGCGAAGCATTGGTGCGGACGGCTCAGGCCTTGCAGGAAGCGCAGGCCGGTCGCGCGTTGCCGCGGCCGCAACGCATCTGGTTGATTTCCGATCTACAAATGGGCAGCGATCTCTCGGCCTTGCGGGCATTCGACTGGCCCGCCGACATCCCCGTTGAATGGATTGCACCGACAGCCAAATCCCCCTCGAATGCTGGTCTGCAACTAGTGGCGTCGAGTCTCGATGCCTCCGATTCTCGCATGCGGATTCGTGTCACCAACGATCTGGCGTCGAGCATGCAGCAATTCACGTTGCACTGGGGCGATTCTTCGACCGACGATCCGCCGTTGTTGACAGTGCTCGTCCCGCCGGGTCAGGGCCGCGTGATGGCGCTGCCGAATCCCCCATCGCCGGAATTGGGCCGCAGCGTGATTTTGCGGGGCGACGATCAGCCATTCGATAATCTGCTCTGGTTGCCGCGCCGCACGCCGCGTCCCTGTCAGGTGCTCTTCGTGGGGGATGACGCCGCGGATGATCCGTCTGGTCAGCGGTTTTATCTGGAGCGGGCGCTGACGACGAATCCGCAGTACCGGGTCACCATGCTGGGGCCGCAATCTGCTCCGGCTGCGGGACCGCCGGATCTGGTGGTGGCGACGAAGCTGCCGCAGGAACCGGGGCTGCGCGAGTTGCTCGGACGGCATCCGCGCGTCGTGTTGTCGCCGCCGAATGCCGAGGCCGCGACCGCGCTATGGGAAAGCGTCGCCGGTGAACAACGGACCTTCGAGGAAGCCCGGGTGCGTGACTACGCTCTCTGGACCGAAATCGATTTTGAGAGCGCATGGTTCGCGCCCTTTGCAGAAGCCCAGTTCGCCGATTTTTCAGGCATCCATTTCTGGAAGCACCGAAAATGGAGCGGAGACCTGCCGGACGGTGCGCGGGCGCTGGTGCAGTTCGACGATGGCGACCCGGCAATCGTCGAATGGCATCGCGATGCGCGGCGGTCGTGGGTCTTCCTCTCCGGTTGGCAACCCGCCGACAGCCAACTCGCCCGGTCCACCAAATTTGTTCCGCTCCTTTGGCGAATCCTGGAACACGCGATGGGCGACCGCCCGGCGGTTAGTTCCGCTTCCGTGGGAGAAGCACTGCCGATCCCCATGGATGCGGCGACGGCTGTCATCAAGAAGCCCGATGCCTCGTCACAAAGCTGGATCGCGGAAGCGAAAGAGTCCGTGATTGCCGAGGAACCCGGTCTGTATGAAGTGCAAGCCGGTGCGGACGTCCTCACTCTCGCGGTGAATTTGCCGCCGGAGGAAAGCCGCACCGATCCGTTATCGCCGGAACAGCTCGAAGCCTACGGTGTGAAATGGTCCTCGAAAGCGAGGGTTCCCTCGGCGGCACCGGCCGCCGAGCAATTGCGGCAACAGCAACTGATTGAACTCGAACATCAGCAGCAACTCTGGCGGTGGGCGATCGTCGCCGCGATTGGGTTATTGGTCCTGGAATCGGTCCTCGCCGGATGGCGGCAATCGACCGTGCTTTCGGCATCGTCGGTCGAGACTTAAGGAATCTGTCTCATGATGACGCAGCAACTTCACGCCCGCGTGGCAGCGGTTCAGCAGCGGCAGAAGCAAGCCCTGCAGTGGAGCTATCGTGCCGCCGCGCTGGCTGCGGCGGTGATATTCTCCGCCGGGTTGCTGTTGTTGTTTCCGCAGGGTGGCCTGGGACTCGTAGTCCTGATGGCCGTCTCTGCGCTTGGACTGTTGCTCGCCGCAGAATGGACCGCCATCCAGCGAACTCCCAGCATTCTGGAAACGGCCCGCACGATCGAACAGCGTTATCCGCATCTGAATGCCCGGCTGGTCACGGCGATTGAGATCACTCCCGATGTCACGACCGGCCGTGTAGGCTTGCTGTCGGAACTCGTGATTCAGGAAACCCTGGCTCACGCCCACGCCGAGGAATGGCCCACACTGGTTCCCGGCTGGAAGATCTGGGGCCCGCGCACCGGTGCGGCTCTCGAAATGGTGTTGCTGGGGGCAATCGTCGCTTTCGCCATGCGACCGCAGGCCACAACCAGTGCGGCGGGAATTGCCGGGACAAACGGCGTGGCGACCGAAGAGCGTTTGCTCGATGTGAAAGTTGAACCGGGCGATGTCGAACTCGAACGCGGCACGAACCTACTGGTGCTGGCCCGCTTTCCCGAACCGTTGCCGAGCCGCGTCTCCGTGTTGCTGAATGCGGCCAATACCCCCGAATGGACGCAACCGGCAGAAAAGAGTCTCGACGATCCGGTCTTTGGGGCTCACATCGCGAATGTGATGCACGACCTCACCTACACCGTGCAGTTCGATGGCCGCGCGACGAAAGCCTACAAAGCCACAGTCTTCGATTACCCGGCACTCGTCCGTTCCGATCTGCTGGTTCAAAGCCCGGAATACACCGGCCTGTCGGAAAAGCTCATCGAGAATGCTTTTGAAGCCACGATGGTGGAAGGGGCGAAAATCACGGTGAAATGCCGGGTCAACAAGGCGTTGAAGTCCGCCGAACTGGTGAGCCGCGGCGGCGAACGCTTGCCGCTTATGGTCGATCCGAAGGATCCCACCCGTTACACGGCCACGTTATCGCCGCCGTCATCGCAGCGCTATCGGCTGGAGTTAATCGATGACCGCGATCGGAAAAACCGCGATCCCGACGAATACCGCATCGACATTGTTCCGAATCGTCCCCCCAGGTTCGAACTGGCATTCCCCGGTAAGGACGTCCGCGTGTCGCCGCTGGAAGAACTGGCGATCGAGGGGAAAGTGATCGACGAATACGGTCTCGATGAAGTCGGCATCGTGCTGCAACCCGCCGGACAGGATCCCATCACGATTTCGCTCGGCAAAGATGTCCGCGGCAGCGCCCCGTTTGCCGCGAAGGCGCTTTCGGCGATGGAAGACCTCCGTGTGGAACCGGACGACCTCGTGTCATTCTTTCTGTTCGCCGTCGACCGGGACCGGGACGGCAAGCCACGGCGGGCCACCAGCGATCTCTATTTCGCCGAGGTGCGACCCTTCGATGAATCGTTCCGCCAGATGGACAATCCGGGTGGGGCGGGCGGCCAGAAGCAACCACAGGGAGCGAGCGGTCCCAGCGGCGCGCAGGGCAATCAAATCGAAAAGGTGATTCAACAGCAGAAGCAAATCGTCACCGCGACATGGAATCAGCAGCGGGCCGAGCGCACGGCGTGGACCAAAAGCGATGCGGAAAAGATCAATACTGTTGCCGAATCGCAGAAGCTCACGCGGACGCAATTGATCGAATTGATCCCGCATCTGACGGGGCAAGTGCCGCAATCGATCGCCGCCACGGCGGTGGTGCGGATGGATGCCGCCGAGAAAGAATTGTTGCAGTCGAATGAAAAGGAATCGGCCGACCCGCTGCAGAACGCCGTCGCTTCCGCCCAGGCAGCGTATCAATCGCTGTTGAAGCTGCGGGCGAAAGACCACCGCGTGATGCAAGGCCAACAAGCCGGTGGCGGAGCAGGAGCGAGTGCCAGTCCGTCCGAACAACAGATGCAGCAGCTCGAACTTTCGGACAAGAAAAATCGCTATGAACAAAAGCAGTCGGGCAGCGATGCCGCGGCGGCCAATTCCGCACAGCAGGAAGACCTCGCGGTTCTCGATCGCCTGAAGGAACTCGCCCGGCGGCAGAACGATCTCAATGACAAATTGAAAGAACTCGAAGCCGCCTTGCGACTCGCCGAAACGGAATCGCAAAAAGAGGAAATTCAACGGCAGCTCAAACGCCTGCGCGACGACCAGCAGCAGTTACTGCACGATACCGACGAAGTCCGTAACAAGCTGGCGCAATCGCAGCGGCAGGAAAAGTTCTCCGAAGCCAAGGAACAACTCGACAACGCCCGTACCCGGCAACTCGATGCCACCGAAGCGCTGCGGGAAGGCCGGTTGTCGCAGGCGATCAGTTCCAGCACGCGGGCCGAGCGCGACCTCGACAAGCTCCAGCAGGACTTCCGCCAGCAAACCTCCGCCCGGTTCGCCGAAGGGATGCGCGACCTGCGCGATCAGGCGCGGCAACTGGTCGAACAGGAAAAGACCCTGGCCGATAAACTCGCCGAGAGCACCAAGCCCAATCCGCGATCGCTGCGGCAGAACGAAGACAAGCAAAAACTCGTCGAGGAGTTTCAGGAGCAGCGGCAGGCGTTGAAAGACGTGCTGAAGCAGGCGAAGGATATGGTGCAGGAAGCCGAGTCCGCGGAACCGTTGTTGTCGCAGCAGTTGTACGACGCTGTCCGGCAATCGCGCGACACGAAGGTGGAACCGGCGATGGACGCCATTCCGCAACTGGTCCAGCGCGGTTTCGTGCCCGAAGCGCAGCGGGCGGAAGAGATCGCGCGGGAAGGTTTGGAGAAACTTGAGAAAGGGATCGCCACCGCGGCGGAAGCGGTGCTCGGCAATGAAGTCGAGGCCTTGAAACGGGCCAAGTCGCAGATCGCCGATCTCGCGCAGCAGTTGCAGCAGGGATTCGGTCGCGATGGTCAGACACCGGGAACCAACGCCGACGGCACCCCGCAGGAAGGGGAGGGGGCACCCGGTTCCAACGGCGAAGGCAAGCCCGGCGAAGGCACAGGAAAACCCGGTGATCAACCCGGTTCCGGCAAGGGCGAATCCCCGCAAGAAGGCGACAAACCCGGCCAACCCGGCGGCAAGTCCCCCGGTACCGGTGGCAAGCCCGGTGAAGGACAAGGTGCCGGACAACAGCCGGGTCAGGGACAAGGCCAGCAACCGGGGCAAGGCAACCAACCCGGCGAGGGGCAAGGTCAGGGCCAAGGAAAAGGCCAGGGACAAAGCCAAGGCAATCAGCCCGGTCAAGGCGAACAACCGGGGCAGGGAGGCAATCAACCCGGACAAGGCAGCGGTAACGGCCCTGGCAACTCCGCGACACCTCGCAACGCTCCGGGTCTCCGAACGCAACGGGGCGGACAGCAACCCGGTCCCGGTGCACCGCAGAACGGCAGCGATCAGGGCGGCATGGGCGGCGGCAACGGTTCGTCACCGGGCGGACCGTTGACCAGCGAACAATACCGCGAATGGTCGAGCCGACTGCGCGATGTGGAATCGATGCTCACCGATCCCGCGATGCAGGCGGAAGTCACCAAATTGCGCGAACAGGCCCGCAGTCTCCGGGCGGAATCCAAGCGGCACTCGCAAGCCCCGGAATGGTCGCTCGTGAAGACTTCGCTGTATGAGCCGATGGTCGAGTTGCAGCAGCGGCTCGCCGAAGAAGTCGCCAAACGCGAATCGAAGGAAAGCCTGGTCCCGATCGACCGCGATCCGGTTCCGGCCCGTTATCGCGACCTGGTCCGCAGCTACTACGAACGTCTCGGTCGCGGGGAAGAAAAATGATTCTCGCCGGCCTGATCTTCGGTCATGGGGAATGGAGCGGACCGGCAATGGCGCTGGTCGCCGTGTGCGCGGTGATTCTGTTCGTGGCTTACCGCCGTCTGTGGATGGAATCGCCCTGGTTCGGTGCCGGGGCGATTGTGAAATGGCTGGCGGTCGCGCTGCTGGCCTTCTGTCTGACAGAGCCGCTCTGGAGCAGCCAGCGGGCACGCCCCGGCGCGAATGTTTTTCTGCTGGTGGCCGACAATTCCCAAAGCCTGACGCTCGCCGATCCGGGCCAGACCGGGACACGCGCAGAGGCTTTGAAGTCGCTTCTGACCACGACCGCTGCGCCGTGGCACGTGCGGTTGGAACAGGATTTCGACGTTCGCCGCTATCTCTTCGACAGCTACGCCAAGTACGTGGCGGACTTCTCCACGCTGACAGCGAATGGCGATCGTTCCGACACTGGGGCGATGTTGCGGTCGCTCAAGGAACGTCTGCGTGACCGGCCTGTTGCCGGGATTTTGCTCTTCACCGATGGCAACAGCACCGATGCCGTTGCCCCCGGCGATTGGGACGGACTGCCTCCGATTTATCCGGTGCCTCTGGGTGAAGCCGCCGGGCATCGCGATCTGGCGATCACGAACGTGTCGGTGACGACGACCTCGTTCGAAGATGCCCCGGTCACGTTGCAGGCGGAAATCACGCAGCAGGGCTTTCCCGGCGCGTCGGTGTCGGTTCGTGTGGAAGATGTCGACGGCAAAATCATTCAAACCGAGGCGCAAACCTACGGCGGGAAATCGACGCCGTTGGTCTTTCGTTTCCAGCTTCGCCCCTCGGCGACCGGCGTGACGTTCTACCGCGTGCGTGCTGGCTTGGGGGAAGCCAAAGTCGCCTTTGAAGCCGATGCGGGCAAAAACGAAACAACATTGGCGAACAACGTCCGACTGGTCACCGCCGACCGCGGCGCGGGGCCGTATCGCTTGCTGTATGTCTCCGGGCGACCGAACTGGGAATACAAGTTCCTGCGGCGAGCGCTGGAAGGGGACGATCAACTCGATCTGACGGCGATGATCCGTATCGCCAAGAAAGAGGCCAAGTTTGAATTCCGCAGCCGCGATGGCGAAGCCGCGAACCCGCTCTTCCGCGGTTTCGATCGGACCGACGAAGAGACCGAACGGTACGACCAGCCGGTGATCGTCAGGCTCAACACCAAGTCCCCCGAAGAACTGCGCGACGGTTTTCCGAAGACGCCCGAAGCGCTCTATCGCTTTCATGCAGTGATCATCGACGATGTGGAAGCCGCGTTCTTCACGGCCGAACAACTTTCGCTACTGGAACGGTTCGTTTCGGAACGGGGCGGCGGTTTGTTGATGCTCGGCGGTCTGGAATCGTTCCGTCAGGGGGGCTATCAGAAGACGCCATTGGCCCGGGCGCTGCCGGTTTATCTCGATGCCGCCCCGGTGATTGCCCCCACTGGCGGATACCATCTGGGGCTGACGCGGGAAGGCTGGCTGCAACCGTGGGCGCGGCTTCGTTCCACCGAGGGCGAAGAAGCCCGCCGGATTCGTGAACGCGCGGGATTGATGGTCCTCAATTCCACCAGCGGTCTGAAACCGGGCGCGAGCGTCATCGCCGATGTCGTCGATTCGCGCGGCCAGAAGCAACCGGCGCTGGTCACCCACCAGTTCGGTCAGGGACGCTGTGCGGCGCTCCTTGCGGGTGACCTCTGGCGGTGGCAACTCGAACAGTCCGATGATCTCCGCGTCAAAGATGATCTCGGCAAAGCGTGGCGGCAGATGCTCCGCTGGCTGATTGTCGATGTTCCCAGCCGTATCGAATTGAAGCCGGTCGCCGATGAATCGCAGGGGACGCCTTTGGTGCGCTTGCAGGCGCGGCTGCGGGACGCGGAATTTCACATGCAGGACAACGCCGCCGTCACGATGACGTTAACCCCGCCGACGGGCGAGCCGATCACCATTCCCGCCGAACCGTCACTCGCCGAACCGGGGCTGTACGAAGCGATCACCAGTGCGCGGCCTGCCGGGGCGTGGAAAGCCGCGGTGAATGTCGTGGATGGCGACGGTCGGCCAGTCGGCGATGCGAAAACGGGTTGGGCCGCCGATCCGTTGTCGCGCGAGTTTGAGCGCGTCGCACCCAACCGCACGCTGTTGTCCGAGATCGCCACAGGGACGAAAGGCCGGATCGTCGAGTGGTCCGAACTGGAATCCTTCGTGACGCAATTGCCGCAGCTCAAAGCTCCGCTGACCGAAGCCACCACCACGCCGTTGTGGCATCACCCGCTGGTCTGGATGCTGGTAGTGGTGGGTTTATGTGCCGAATGGTCCATTCGCCGGCGACGGGGGCTGCCATGAGGAAGTGGACAGGGAATAGGGGACAGTGGGCGGCAATGCGATGGTTGTCGGTCGTCCTGATATGGAACGGGGCGATGACCACACGTGCCGACGAAGCTCCGCGAGCAGCCGAGATTGTGGTGCTTGTGGGTGCTCCCGGTACTCCCGACTATGAAGCGTTGTTTCGACGCTGGGCGGGACAGTGGGAAGCCGCCGCCAAGAAGGCCGGTGCGGATTGCACGATCATCGGCTTGGAAACCACGCCGGCATCGGACCGCGCTCGACTCGAACAGTTCCTGAAAGCGACGGAACAAGCCGGGCCGCGCGAACTGTGGCTGGTCCTTATCGGTCACGGAACGTTTGACCGCCGGGTCGCCAAGTTCAATTTGCGCGGGCCGGATGTCTCCACCGATGATCTGAAAGTCTGGCTGAAACCGATCGAGCGACCGACCGTGGTGATCGATACGTCTGCCGCGAGTGCCCCGTTCCTCACGCAACTGGCGGGAACCAATCGAGTGATCGTTTCCGCCACGAAAAGCGGCAGCGAACAGAACTTTGCCCGCTTCGGGGGCTTCCTTGCCGAAGCGCTGATGGATTCGTCGTCGGACCTCGACAAGGACGATCAGGTCTCGCTGTGGGAAGCCTTTCTCGCCGGATCGCGGCTGACCGCAGCGTGGTACAAGGACGAAGGCCGCTTGCAGACGGAACATGCACTGCTGGATGATAACGGCGACGGACAGGGAACCCGCGCCGATGCTTTCGACGGTCTCGACCCGGTAAAAGCCGCCGCGGATAAAACCGCCCTCGATGGGAGCCGCGCCCATCAGCGGCACCTCGTCCCCAGCGACGCCGAAGCCCAACTCCCGCTCGAAATTCGTCAGCGCCGCGACAAACTGGAATTGCAGATTCTCGACCTGCGAGCGAAAAAGGCGTCTCTTGCCGAAGACGAGTATTTTTTGAAGCTCGAAGGTTTGCTGCTGGATTTGACGCGCGTCTCCCGCACGCGCTCTGCTGATTCCGCAGGCATTTCCTCGCCTGCACGCCGCCCTGCCAAGAGCGCTGGATTCTGAAACTGTTGATTCATGCCCATGGGACGTCTTTTTATCATCCCCGCCCGCGATGTACCGGTTGCAGTCATCCTGCGGCGTGGGCCATCGCATTGGTACCACCTGATTCTTTGGGAAACCGAAGGCGATCACTTTACCCACGGGGCATGGTTCAAAGGGCGAATTTACGAGGACGAATGCGACTTATCGCCCGATGGCAAGCTTTTTGTTTACGCCGTGCATCAAGGCAGTCGCTCAGGGAGCAGCTTTACTCATGCCTGGACGGCGATCAGTCGGCCGCCCTGGCTTCATGCGCTAGTGCTTTGGCCGCAAGGAACCACGTATGGTGGAGGTGGAAGATTCACGGCACCACGAACTCTTTGGGGCCGGTCGTCTAAGGGAACGCACCCCGATTTTCCCGTCCCCAAGAATCGATTGCACTTCACAGACGAGGTCCCAGCGGCGCGGTCATGTATCGAGGCCATGCCTGGCACCGATTGGTCCGGATATGATCATCAAGGCCATATGGTTTATTCTCGGGGTGACATGCTGTTTCGCCAGGTAAAAAATAATGAAACGATCCTTGCTGATTTCAGCAACTTGAAACCCAAGCCTGAACCTGCACCTGAATGGGCAACACGCCCTTTGTAACCCGCAAGTGTAAAACCCATGACGAGATGCTGTCAGGTCGGCTTCGTTTCGAGGGATGGACCAACTTGGCAAAACATCCATTGATCCGGCCGATGCATGCCGAGACTGAGTTGAAGCTGTTCGTCTTCGTCAGCGCGCTCGACATCTTTGCCACGTACGTGCTGTTGCGCGATGGCAATTTCGTGGAATCCAATCCCGTGGCCCAGTTCTTCTTCAGTCGCTGGGGCATCAAAGGGATGATTTATTTCAAGCTGGGAATGGTCGCCGGGATTTGCACGATCGCGCATGTCGTTTCTTTGCAGCGTCCCGAATGGGCGCGTCGTTTGCTTCAATTCGCCAGCGTGGTCGTCACGATTGTCGTCGTCTACAGCGTCCTGTTACTGTTGAAGCACGGACAAATGCTGCATGGTCCGGCTGGTGGCGGCGAGATGGATTTGAGTCGGGCCGGGCAAACGGTTCTGATTGGGCGAGCGGAGTGTTGAATGTCTTTACCAAGTCCATTGTGCGTGCTGCTTCGGCGGGCTGGACAAGAGCATCTGATCGAGCACGCTGAGCAATTATCGACCACGGAACGCGCTACATTTCTGGAACAACTCCAGTCCATTGATTGGGATCTGGTCGCGCAGCTCTGGCGGACGCGCGACGTGTTAACGGCCGTCAATGCCTTCGAAGCGCGCTCTCCCCGCATGTTGCTTCGGCTGCCCGGCAATGACGCCGAACGCACTCATTGGCAGGCGGCCCGGGCCACCGGTGAGGAAGCGCTACGGGCCGGTCGTGTCGCGGTCGTCGTGGTGGCGGGTGGACAGGGAACCCGGCTGGGGATCTCGTTTCCCAAGGGATTGCTGCCCATTGGTGCGCTCAGTCAGCAGACGTTGTTCGCCCGCTTCTTCGATCAATTGAAAGCCCGACAACACCGCCACGGTGTGACGATTCCCTATGCCATTATGACCAGCCCGGCAACACATGCCGAGACGTTGCAGGCGCTCGAAGAACAGAACTGCTTCGGCCTCGATCGCGACAATGTGTGGCCGTTTTGCCAGGGGTGCATGCCGGCGGTCGATGCGGATACGGGCCGCGCATTACTGGCCGGTCCGGGACAACTCGCACTCAGCCCCGATGGCCACGGCGGTATCCTCGCGGCGATGGCCAAAGCCGGGCTGCTGGAGAAGATGAAGTCCCGCGGCATCGACATGCTGTTCTATCACCAGATCGACAACCCGACGACCGTGGTGGCCGACCCCGCGCTTCTCGGCTGGCATTTGCAGACGCACGCCGAGATGTCGACGAAGGTTGTGGCGAAGCGGTCCGCCGAAGAAAAAATGGGGGTCGCCGTCGATTTGAACGGCGCGACGCAGATCATCGAATACAGCGACCTGCCGGGCGAGCTGGCGGCGTTAACGGACGATCGAGGCCGGTTGCGATTCTGGGCGGGGAGCACGGCGATTCACGTCTTTCAGCGTGCGTTTCTGGAACGGGCGCTGCTCGACAAGCAAGCTTTGCCGTTCCACATCGCGCGGAAGGCCGTTCCGTTTTGGACGGCCGATGCCGGGGTGGTCACTCCGCCGATGCCGAATGCGTTCAAGTTTGAACGGTTCATTTTTGACGTCATGCCGTGGTCCAAGGCAGCGTTGATTGTCGAAGCCGACCGCACCGCGGAATTCAATCCGGTCAAGAACAACACCGGGGCCGATTCGCTAGAAACGTCGCAAGCGGCCATGATGGCGCTGCATCGCAGTTGGTTGCGCGCCGCCGGAGCGACCATTGCCGACGATGTACCGATAGAGATCAGCCCGCTGGTCGCCTTGAGTGCCGAGGATTTACAGGGCCGCATCGCACCGGGGACGGTGATCGCCCAACCGACGTGGCTCACACCGGAAACGATCGCGCAGTTTCCGTGGTTTCGTCCGGCTCCGCGATCATGATGCCGCTTCGGGCACATTACGATGTGATCGTACTCGGCGTCGGCGGTTTTGGCAGCGCGGCGTGTTATCACCTCGCGCGGCGTGGCGTTCGCGTGCTCGGACTGGAACAGTTCCCGCTGCTGCACGATCGCGGCAGTTCGCACGGCGAGACGCGCATCATTCGCCTCGCTTACTTTGAACATCCCGATTACGTACCGTTGTTGCGGCGGGCCTACGAACTGTGGGCCGATCTCGAAGCCTCAACGGCGAAGACACTGTTTCGCAAGACGCGGTTGCTGATATCCGGTCCGCCGGAGGGAGAAGCGATTCCCGGTGCCTTGCGCGCCGCGCAGGAACATGGTCTCGATGTGGAATCGATGACCGCCGGGGAAGCGATGCGACGGTTTCCTGATTTCCGTCTGCCGGAGGATCATCACGTTGTCCTTGAGCCCGATGCGGGTTTGCTGCACGTCGAAGCATGTGTCGAAGCTCACATTGATGAAGCCCGTCGCGCCGGTGCCGAAATCCAGGGAGAAGTCCCCGTGCTGGGGTGGGGACGTGACGGGGCGATGCTTTACGTCGACACGCATTTCGGCCGATTTACGGCGACACGGCTGGTCATCACCGCGGGGGCGTGGACGGGTCGCGTTCTCGCCGATGCGGGGCTGCCGCTGACGGTAGTCCGCAAGTTTGTCGGCTGGTACGAAGTGGAGCCGGGGGCCTACGATGTCGATCGCGGCACGCCGACATTCTACATCGAGCAGCCCGATGGGGCATTCTACGGATTCCCGAGTATGGACCGGCGCACGATCAAATTCGCGGAACACACGGGCCACGATGTCGTCGATGACCCCGCGACTGTGGATCGAAGCCGGCGAACGGAAGACGTCGCGCGACTGGAGGCCTTCCGCCAAAATGTCTTGCCGCGAACGCGACCGATTCTCGATCGGCACTCGGTTTGTCTTTACACGCTGACGCCGGACCGTCATTTTGTAGTCGATGATCATCCGCAGGACGACGGTGTGATCGTAGCCGCCGGGTTCTCGGGGCATGGATTCAAATTTACATCGGTGATTGGCGAAGCGCTGGCCGATCTGGCGTGGAAGGGTCGGACGGAGGCTCCGATTGAGTTCCTGCGCTGGAATCGTCCGGCATTACAGGGAAATGGATAATATGTCGCACCCACTCTCGGTCACTCTTCCCGCTGCCGTATTGCAGGAGTGGATGCTGAAAGCGCTGACACGGAAGGGGCAATTTGCGGCCGATGCCCAACTGGTGATCGCGCGCATTCTTGAAGCGGAAACGGCCGAGCGCCCCACCGGCGGGCTGAGCAGTTTTGCAAACATCCTGACGGCGATCGATCTGGGCGATGTCGATCCGCGAGCCCGAACATTGACGGTCGTGGATGCTCCGGCCATTGCGGTGTTGGATGGCAGTACCGGCATCGGACAGGTCGGTGCCAGCCGCGCGATGATGCTCGCCATTCAGAAGGCGCAGGTGACGGGGATTGCGCTCGTCGTCGTGAAAAACAGCCAGCCGGAAGTCGACGTTGCCGGGATTGCCGCATTGGCAACAGCGACGGGCTGTGTGGGATTCTGCACCGCGAACTGGGGCCGCGCTGACACATCGACGCAACCGGGGGGAACAGCCTGGTTGTCGTCGCAACCGCATGGGTGGGCGATCCCGCACAAAGACCGTATCTGGACGGCACTGCGCGGCTCAACGGATCACCCTGATTTGCCGTTGGCATCTTTGAACGATGCGTTCCGCGGTATTTTGTCGCTGGCCCTCACCGCGGGACTCACCGATTGCAAGTTACCGTCGGCCAAGAAACGAGCTTCGCCCTTCGGTGCGGGGGCCGAGTATGCCTGCATGGCGATTCACATTCCCTCTTTCTCCGCCGTGGATTCCTTCACCCGCATCGGTGATGAACTCACTCAACACGCGAGTGACGGCAGCGCGGGATGGAAATCGGTAACCGCGGGAGCGCTGCCCGAATCGTTATCGATTCGGGCGGATGTGCTCGAAGCATTACAGCGCGTGGGTACGGAATCGCGCGTGCCGTTTCCGAGCCTGTCGTAGCATTCCCGCGGTTCGCTGCCATCAATGCCCGATGCGTGGCAGGGAACCGCGTTTGCGCTGTTCGATTCCGAACCAGAAGAACACGACCGACATCAACCCATAGCCAATCGCCACCGGCCATGCGCGGTATTCCATCGCCCCGGGATGCGCGGCAGAAAACATAAAGAGGAAGTCGACCGAACTCCCTTGCAACTGGTAGGCATGGGTAAGACCGAGGACCGCCAAGACCGCCGCGACGGTGGACCAGATGCCCGCGGTGAAGAACTTGCGGTCGATCAGAAATGCAGAGATCGCTGCGAGAATCATGCAGGTGAAGATGTACCCGCGCTCGACGATGATCATTCCGTGCAGCAGATAGCCGTTGAGTTGCTGCGAAATGTTCGCGGTAAGCAGGTCCTGAATCGATTTCCCGCCAGCTTCAAAAAATGCGCCCTGCACCACGTTGAATCCCCACGCGGCAATGGCCGGGAACAGGCCGATGGCAACGGCCGGGGCATGCTGCTGCGGAATGGCGGCGAAGGCCTGAGCCGTGATGATCACGCCAATCCACAGGACGATGGCGATGCCGGACTCGATGGGCACGATGCTGCTCACCACGCCCACGGTGCCGGTGAGACACAAGGCGGTGATCACGATCCCATTCAACGTCGAATACCCGGCACGAGCCCCGAGCGATTTCCATCCCGGATGGCCGATGTAGATCGTCGTGGGAAAGCAACTGCCGAACAGACAGGCACTCAGTGTGCCGATGCCGTTGGCCGCGAGGGACGAGCGCGTGTCGTACCGATCGCCCCCCGCTTCGGCCGATTCGATGTTCTGCAGGCTGCCGACGATGTTGAACAAGCCCATCGGCACAATGACCGACAAATGTCCGAGCCACTTTTCCGGTGTGGACAACGCCTCCCACAATGCCCCGCCGACGAATTGCGGCGGCGCAAACCCGATCGATTTCACAGCCGCGGCCATGGGGGCAGGATTCATCGCACTGCCGATCAACCACGCCGGTGCCGCTGGCCACGCCCATTGAACCAACGTCAGCAGCCACGCAATTGCGGTCCCCAACAGCACGGCGACCATCCCTCCGGGCAATCGCCACGGGAACGGGGCCTGCGAAAAATACGTGATGAACACGATGGCCAGCGGCAGCATGGCCACCAGCGGCTGCTGAAAAATTTGCAGCAGGAACCCCATCGAGATGAACCCGATCGCAATCCCGGCGAGTGTGGATAGCAACGCCGCGCGGGGTGTTCGTCGCCGGATGCTTTCCGCGATGAAGGAACCGGCGAACTCGATGACGCCGCTGCCGAAGCAGGCCACCAGTCCCATCTCCCATGCCAACCGTGCGGCCGCGGATGACGTTGCTCCTTCCGCCAGGGCTTGTCGATACACCGGGGCCATCACAAAAAAGATGAACACCAGCAGCGAAGGCGTGTTGATTCCATAAGGTAGCGCCGTGACGTCATTGCGGCCCTCGCGCTTCGCCAGCCGATGGGCCTGCCACGCATAGAACAGATTGCCGATGAGAATGCTCACCGCCGCGCCGGGCAGAATGGTCTTCGTCAGGAGTGCTGCGTCGTCCCCCTGCATGCCGCACAGGCCGCCGCAGAAAAGAACGATCAACAGCAGTTGAACGAGATTGTCGATGAACAGTCCGAAAAAACCGTCGAGGTCGTGTCGGACAAACAGCGGGAGATGTTTGGCATTCATGCAGGGCAGATTAGTCGGCCGCGCGCACAGAATCCAGCGCCACGGCTTCGACGATCACGGCTGAAAATGGACATCGGTGGTGACCATCGCATTGCGTTCATCGGTCAGCGCGATGAACCACGTGTTGGCTTCCGCGGGCGGTTTGGGGGCCGCCACAGTCTTCGTGCCAATCTTTGCGGGGACACTTTTCCAGGTGCGATTCGATCGTAGCCCGGTATCGGACGAGTAGTGCAGCACCGCGGATTTCAACGGCACGGCGCTGGTGTAGGAAAGCGAGACTTCATCGCCGTCCGTGTTCATCTCACCCGGCACGGGGAGCGGTAGGCCGTCCCGACAAAAGGAATCGATGAACAACCCGATTTCCTGCGGTGCCCAACCGGGCGGATGGCCGTGCCGCATGTTGACTTCGATCCGCATCTGCTTGCGACCGGGAACCGCGTGGAAACTTTTTTCGTAGCTGTCGAGCACATAATGGACATCGTTCGTGCCGTTGACAAAAAAGATCGGTACGCGGCAGCGCGGCAACAGGCTCGACGGATCGTACTCTTTGACCCATGCCTCGCGGCGGTCGCCGAGCTTGTCGATGGAAGGCTTCTGGTCCGATTCCCCTTCGTGTAGAAATCCGCAGCCATACACCGGTACCGCCGCGCGGAAGCGATCATCCAGTGAAGCGACCAGACACGTCGTGTAGCCGCCCCAACTGATCCCCGTTACGGCCGTGCGATCGGCAATGACTTCCGGAAAAGAGCGCAGTAGCGAATGGGCGCGGATGACACTCGCCGCGGCGTGATACGGCCAGTCGTCAGCAATCTCACCGCCGATGCTGTCGAATTTCTCTTCGTGACCTTGCCCCGGTCCGCCGTTCGGCAACCGTGTGCGTGAGTCACCCTTCACGGCGAGGTTCGGCGTGGGGACACCGGCCGCATCGTACACCGGATCGGTCGGTCGACTCCCGGCGAGATCCATGGCGATCGCCGCATAACCGCGCTTCGCCCAGAGATAAGCCCATTCCACAAACGCGGTCCCGCCACCGCCGTGGATCAGCACGACACCCGGAAATTTCTGCTCGCGTTTCGTTTCGTCCAACGTGGCCGGGGATGCGTAGAACGCGAAGACTTCGGTATCGTGCCCCTGAAATGTCTCACCGGTATACAGCAGCGAATGGACCGCACCGGTCTGCGTGAGCCAGCGCATTTTCGGCGGCTGCTTCAGTTCCGTCAAATTCCACGGACCGACGATCTCCGGGTCACATTTGTCGCCCGTGCCCGTCTGCGGTTCCGCACTGTGAACGCTAAGAGGCAACATCAGTAACGCGACACAACGCAGTAGCAGTTTCATGCTCATCACCAACGAGGACGACGATGATTGTCGAAAAGTAATCAGGTTCGGTTGAAAATTGAGCTGGAGATCGTGCCCGTGCTGTCGGCGAACGATTCCTGTTCAATTTCCAACGAACGCAGGATGCTGAGATACACATTCGACATCCGCGTTTCGCCGCTGCGCCAGTAGGTACCATGCTTCAGGCCGAGGTTGTTGCCACCGGCAACGAGCGTCGGCAGGTTGCGCGGATTATGCGTGGTG
Source organism: Planctomycetaceae bacterium (assembly GCA_021732785.1). GTDB lineage: Bacteria > Planctomycetota > Planctomycetia > Planctomycetales > Planctomycetaceae > DSVQ01. The sequence goes on along the minus strand of JAKFUG010000014.1, from coordinate 181,248 downwards.
CTAGCCCCGCTGCCGAAGAGGACGATGCTGTTGTCGAGCACGCTGCCGTCTTTGTCGCGGTACTCGGTCAACCGCGTCAGGAAGTGGGCGATCTGTTCACTGAGGAAGCGGTCATACTTCGCAAAGGCCAGTTGCCCCTCTTTGTCCCCGGCATGCGACAACGAATGGTGCGTGTGTTTCAAACCGAGTTTAATCGGGAACGTATCGCTGATTCCCATGCCGTCTTCGCGATTGAGCATGAACGTGACCGACCGCGTGATATCGGCGTCGAACGCCAACGCGATCAAATCGAACATGTTGCGATAATAGTCCGCGGGTTCGCTTTCATTGGTGATGTCGAGATTGAGTTGCGAATAATCCTGCTGTTTGAGCGGGACATCGATCCACCGCTCGGACGCAATCAGCCGCGATTCGACTTCGTTCAGCGACGTGAGATATTGTTCCATCTTCTCGCGGTCGGTCTTGCCCAGTTGCTGATTCAGCGATTTGGCACTTTCGACAACGGCGTCCACCAGTTTGATCCGCCGCTTCAGTGCTTCGCGTTCCGATTGCAGCGAGTTCCGGTCGCCACGGAACAGCCGGTCGAACACGCGCCGCGGGCTGTTTTCGGCGGGAATCGGACGGCCTTCGAGACTGTACGAGATCGTACCGGTGCGCGAGAGAAACCCGGTGCCCGCATCGATCGATAGCACCAGCGATGGTTGCCGGCAGTGTTGTTTCGTGTGCAGCGCCACCATCTGATCGAGGCCGACGGAGTTATAGGTCCCCGGCTTGGGATTATGCAGCGGGGCCCCGGTGAGCCACATATCGGAGCAGACGTGCGGATCAGCCTTGGGACCGCTGGGATGATACAGCCCGCCGAGAAAACTCACGCTTTTTCGGAACGGGCTGAGCGGCTCCGTCGATTTGCCAAAGACGAACGCGCCGTTCTCTTCTTTGGTGGGGAACCAACTCCATTCATCAATGCCATGCGCCGATTGCGGTAGCGACATGCCGTTCGCGGTGTAGAGCGCACAGAACCGCCGCGGCGATTGAGCCGTGATTTCGGTCCCCATCGCATCGAGCACCGGCAGGGCCAACGCTACCCCGCCGCAGCCCTTCAGGAACGCGCGGCGGTCCAGCTTGTGAAATCCCGTCATACATCACGCTCCGAGGGGAACCAAATCCGTAGATTACTTTTCGAGGAACATCGGGCTATATACCACAAACCGAATCATGTCCTGCATGCGGTAACCGTCGGCTTTCAGCTTCATGCCATCGCGTTTGAGTAATTCGAGTTCATTGTATGTCAGGGTGCGGCCGGTGGCATAGGTCGTCAGGTGTTTGAGGACGCTGAAGGCGACCTGATCGAGCCGGTCTTCCGCGAGGTAACGCTTGAGGTCGCGAACCCCGGCGACGTCGGTCTTGTCGGGCAATGTCGACCGGGCATCGACCGGGTCTTTTTTCCATCGTCCCCCCGCATCGAATTCCTCGAAGGGAATGCCCCACGGGTCGATTTTCGTATGGCAGTTCGCGCAGCCGGGCTGATTGCGGTGCCGTTCCAGTCGTTCGCGCAGGGATCGCTGTTGTTCTTCCTTCAACGTGGGGACGTTCGGCGGTGGGTCGTCGGGTGGTTCGGCGACGATTTTGCGAGCCACCCACGCACCGCGCTTCACGGGATTCGATTCGCGGCCATCCGATAATCCGGCAAGGATCGCGGCCTGCGACAAGACGCCGCCAAGTTCTTGTTGACGATGCGGAATCGCTGTGAAAAGGAAACCGTTCTCGGTTAGATCGGCGAGATCGTAGTAGTTGGCGACCACTTCATTCGCGACAACAAAGTCGGATTCAATCAAGTTCCGCGCGGGTAAATTGTTACGGATGAGATATTGCAAAAACTGCACCGGTTCCTGCCGAAGCTGGGTGCGGGTGTCGCGCGTCAGCTTGGGAAAACGTTGCCGATCCGGTTCAAGCACCTGGAATTTATCGAGGGCCAGCCACTGCGTGGTGAACTCGCTGAGAAAACGTTCAAATCGCGGATCGGCAATCATCCGCGTGGCTTCCGCATCGAGATGAGGCCGCAACTGTCCGTTCGTGGCCAACGTCCGTGTGGCATCATCGGGCGGGCCATTCCACAAGAAATAGGACAACTTCGACGCCAGTTCGGGATCATCAAGCGGTTCCGCTTCGGGCGTCGGGCTGGTCTCGATCAAGAAGAGAAACTGCGGCGACGTCAGCACAACCTGGAGCGCATCCTTCACGCTGTTCTGAAAGCTTTCTCCACCTTGATGCGATTTTTCGAACACGGCCCACAGCGACGCTTCTTCCGTCGCCGTGACCGGGCGGCGATACGCGCGGGTGGCGAACGACCGCACAATCTCGCGGGCATACGCGGCGTGATCGTCTTTGCGGTCGAAGTCCACGAACAGATTGCGGTGCGACGCCGGCGGCCACGATTCGTACAGCGGCCCTTCAAATTCGACCGAACGGATCATCAGGCGAGGCATGTCGCGGCCATCGGTATATTCACTGCGGACACCGATTTCCCGAACACCGGCGAGGTAATTGACGTTGTCCTTTTCCACATCCGGGCTGGGGAAGTTGCGAATTGCGCCTTCAAATGCGAACTTGGTGAGGGCGGTGTTCGCCACCGTTTGTGGAGTTCCCACCGGAGTCAATGTGCTGCCGCAATCCCGGCGTAATCCCAGATGGACACCCACGCGCGGCGAACGGTTTTCAAAGAGGACGAACCGTTTCGCGAGATCGCTCTCCGGGGCAAGCGGGGTGAACGTGATGCGGTCCAGCTTCTCTGCTCCGGGGTACTGCGCACTCACAGGGAGTGATCCCGCAGGCAACCGTACGGCAAGGAACGCGGGTTGTTTCAAGATGCCAATGAACTGCCGCTCACCCAGCATCAACGTGAGTTCTTGCGATTTCTCTGCGGGCTTCGCCAGATGCACATCGATCTGATACAGACCGGCCTGCGGCATCGTTACCGATGCGGCGGATTGCAAGTCGCGGCCAACAACGGCACCGGGCAAATCATCGGACTGAGCGACGGTCCCGGAATCGAGCAGCAAGCCATCATCGTATTTCGCCGCGGTCACCGTCACCCGAAAACGTCCGTCGTCGGGAAGTTCCCGCAGCGAGATTTTGAAATTCGCCTGAGGGCCGTAGGTGCTGGCCTGATTGAAAATCTCTTCGCTGGGAATCGCCGGTCGCAGCAACAGCCCTTGGGGGACCGTGCTGTAGGCCCGCCCCTTGGGATAGCCGTGACTGCCGCGCATGCACGCAAAGACCGAATGATAAATGCTATCGTAGTCCCGCCAGCCGCGGACCGTGTCGTTCCCCTGGTAACCTTCGATGAACCGATACTTCGTCTGCATCACGAACGGCGTGAACTCGAACGGCTTGGTCGCGGTCAACTGCGTGACCAGAACGTCAGCGTTGTTGAGCAACAGGCTGTCGGCACCAAGAATCAGATTGTCGGGGCAGGGGGCCGGGTTCACCGCCGCGCCTAAATCGACGCGGAAGTTCTGAATCGTGGGCTTCGAAGTTTCATCGACAATCGAACGCTTCAGCGCTTTCTCCGCAATTTCGAAGTAGGTCTCCAACAGCAACGGCGATAGCGCCAGCGTTTCCTGATTGTTCGTGAAGCCATCGCGCGAAATGGCATCCGGCGGCAGGACGTCCGCAACGTCGTCTTCCAGCAGTAGCAGCTCGCGCAATGTATTGCGGTACTGGGCGACGGTGAGGCGTCGGGTGCCGCCGTTCCTGGGCGTGGGCCGCGTCTTTGCCAAGGTCAGGCCGCGTTCAATCCACATCAGCACTTGTTGGCGTTCTTCGTCGCTTGGTTGCGGCTCGTCTTCGGGTGGCATCGCAAGCGATTCAATTTGATGCCGGATGCCTCCCCACAGTTTGAGGTGCCGATCTTCCATTCCCGCGGTGAGATGATCGACGCGAATGCCCGAGGACAGCTTGTCGGGGTTATGGCAGCGCTCGCAGTGCTTTGTCAGAAAGGGTTTGATTTGCTGGATGAAAGTGGCATCGAGCGGGTTCGGCGCTTCCGCTGCAAGGGAATTGGCGGGACACAGCGCCACGGTCGTGCAGAGAAGCGCCAGCGACCATGCCGCGCTTGTAGGTCCCGTGTAAATCACGCGAGTCATGCTGTTCAAACCAGAATTTCCTGCAGGACTTCGCCGCCAACGTCTGTCAGGCGGAAGTCGCGGCCGTTGAAACGGTGAGTCAGCCGGGTGTGCTCCAGTCCCATCAGATGCAGCAGTGTGGCGTGCAGATCGTTGACGTGGACCTTCTTCTCCACGGCCTTGTAACCGAACGGGTCGGTCGAACCGTAATGGAGTCCCCCTTTCACTCCAGCACCGGCCATCCAGATCGTGAAACCGTTCGGGTTGTGATCGCGGCCTTTCGCCCCTTGAGAATCCGACGTGCGGCCGAACTCGCCACCCCAAATGACCAACGTGGAATCGAGCAATCCGCGGGCTTCCAGATCGGCAAGCAACGCCGCAGCGGGTTGGTCCGTATGCAATCCGCACGATCGGTGATTGATCTGCACATCGGTGTGACAATCCCACGGGACATCGTTCACGCTGCCGTCACCGCCGACGCCTTTTCCCGCAAAGACCTGCACGAACCGCACGCCCCGTTCGACCAACCGCCGCGCCAGCAGGCATTGCCGCGAGAACGTCGCACACTCCGGCTGATCCATTCCGTAGAGCTTGTGCGTGACTTCCGATTCCTTCGTGAGATCGAGGGCTTCCGGGGCCGCCATCTGCATGCGATAAGCCAGCTCGTACGAATTGATCCGCGCAGCGAGATCGGCCTGAGTGGGGCGATTCGCAGCATGATCCTCGTTCAACAATTTGATGAGATCGAGCTGCGCCCGTTGTTGAGCGTCACTGTGTTTGCCGTCGCGGACAAGATTGTCGACCGATTCTTTGCGGCGGGCATCGAGCGCCAGAGCCTGGTACGTCTTTGGCAGGAAACCGGCGGACCAGATTTGATCGTCGCCCCGCGGTCGCGTGTCGTGCAGGACAACATACGACGGCAGGTTCTGATTCTGCGAACCGAGACCGTACGTCATCCAGGCCCCGAGCGCCGGCAAACCGGGGCGATTGGTGCCGCACATCAATTCAATCGACGCCGGAGCGTGATTGTTCTGTCGGAGATACATCGAATGAAGAAAACACATCTTGTCGACCTGTTTCGACAAGTGCGGGAACAGGTCCGAAACCCACGATCCCGATTCGCCGTGCTGCGCCCATTCAAACGGCGACTTCAGGCATTTGCCACTGGTCGTGAAGAACCCGGTTTTAGGATCGGCCCCCGCGAGTTCCTCACCGTCGCGCTTTTGCAATTCGGGCTTGTAGTCCCACGTATCGACCTGCGATGGCGCCCCCGTCATAAACAGCCAGATAATCGACTTCACTTTGCCCGGATAATGCGGCGGCCGCAACGCCAGCGGATCGGCCGCGGCGATGTCGGCGTGCGCATCGCGATGCAGCATGCTGGCCAACGCCAGCGAGCCAAACCCCAACCCGGCGTCGCGCAGAAACCGCCGTCGCGAAGGCAGCATGATTTCCGGAGATGTGTTGAACATGGTGGCGGCTTTCAATCGACGTACACGAACTCGCTCAGACACAACAAAACGTGGCAAAATTCCGTGAGGGCTTTTTCGGTGGCTGCGGCATCGGTGCCCAAACTCGTACGTTGAGATTCCATGAAGGCCAGCATCCGCGATCGCTCGTGTTCGTGCGGCGCGCGGGCCAATACGATTTGGTACGCGCGATCAATCGTGACATCGGTAGGTGTGTCCACAGCGGGACGAATTCGCGCGAACAGCTTTTCGGCCTGCTGACGAACGAACGGCGAATTCATCATCGCGAGCGCCTGCGTAGGGACCGTCGTTGCGACGCGCTCACCAATGCTTTGTGTCGGTTCGGGGGCATCGAACATCGTCATGATCGGCAGCAACTCGCTCCGCTTCACCCGCAGGTAGACGCTGCGCCGAGTGGTATTGTCGAGCACGCTGGGGCCGTACATCGTCAGGTCGAGATTGCCGCCGACGGCCAGCAGCGAATCGCGAATGATCTCGGCTTCCAGCCGCCGCGGACGGAAGTGCCACAGATACTGGTTCGCCGGGTCTTTTTTGATGTTCTCGGCGTCCACTTCGTGCGATTGCTGATACGCCGCGCTCAGCATGATCTGCTTGTGTAACGGCTTCAGTTTCCAGTCGTTTTGGACCAAGGCCGTTGCCAGTCCTTCGAGGAGTTCGGGATGCGTCGGTTTGTCGCCCTGGACACCGAAGTCATTCGGCGTGCCGACGAGACCTTCGCCGAAGTGGTGATGCCAGAGGCGATTCACGATGACCCGCGCCAACAACGGACCCGCACCGTGTTCGACATCGGTCATCCAGTTCGCCAGACCGACGCGCGGGTCGACCACCATGGGCGCTGTGGCTGAGACCGTCTTGTCGTTTGTTTCACGCATCAGAACTTGCAGGAAGCCCGGTTCGGCTTTGTCCTGCTTGTTATCGACTTCGCCGCGACGCAGAAAAAAGACGTCCTGCCCGCCTGCGACCGTGGTGTAGACTTCGGACAAATTCGGCCGGGGAAATGCCGCCGCATGGTCATGCACGGTCTTGACGACTTTCGCCGTCTCGACATCAAACGGGGCGAACCAGCGGGTCATCGGTTCTCGCAATGCAGCGGGCAGCGTGTTGCCGTTTGCTGCGAGGATCGCTCGGATTTCATTCACGTGCTGCGGTGCCACATCGCCGGCCCACGTCACCGGGGCCGCTTCCGTGGTGAGTGAGAACCGCATGCGTCCCATGCCCAGATCGCGGAACTTCAACTCGATGGTCAGTTCCGTGCCGTTCGTAAACCCGGCGAGCGGTGCTTCCAGTTCGAAGACGGCAGCGTTGTCCTTTTTGGCGGTCGTCCGTACCACCCATGCCGTGGCGGGCTTGCCATCCACCGCGTTGCTGAGCGGTTGATCCTTATCTTCGAGCGCCGCAAACACCGGCTTGAGTTTCAGCTCCACCGGAGCCTCTTTGACTGCCGGATCGAGAGGCTTCGCGGTCACTTTGATCTCGGCAAGCTGGAAACTTCCATCCCCATTCAGGCCCGGTCCCCGTTGCGGCAGCGACTTGTCCGCGAAAGTGTCGAGACGCAGCCCCGTCACATTCTTCTGATAGGTTTCACATGTGATGCGGTACCGTTCTTCGTTCGCGACATTGCGACGCTGACCGCGCTGCCGGACTTTGGTGCCCGGGTTGATCAATCCATCATTTGCCACAATTCCCGACGGCAACATTTTCAGATAAGAGCGTTCGGCATCCAGTGTTGTCGCTTCGAGCGTCTGCCACGATGTCGCTTCCGGTTGCTTCACGAGTTCTGTGGCGCGCCAGGTGTCGAAGCGCTTCGGCAGTTCCGTTTCTGCAAACGCCTTCAATGCGGCGACCAGCGGGGAATGCTCCGCCTGATGTTTTTCCACGGCGGCTTGCGTCGCGACCGGATCCAAGTCCATTGTTCGCGTGCCGTGCGCGGTCTTGGCGAACGACGCCGCCACGGCATAATAATCCTGATGCGGGAGCGGGTCGTACTTGTGTTCGTGACAGCGGACGCAACCCAGCGTCAACCCGAGCATTGACCCGCCGATGGTCATCATCATGTCGTCGAGTTGATCGTAGCGAATCCGCTCGACCGTCTTCGCCGTGATCTGCCCCGGATACGGACCCGCGACGAGGAACCCGGTCGCCGCCGCGGCGTCGATGTCGTCCGGATGCAGCACATCACCGGCCAATTGCATCCGCACGAATTCGTCATACGGCATGTCGGCATTGAGCGCGCGGACCACCCAGTCGCGATAGTGGTACGCTCCGGGACGAAAGCCGTCGAATTCGTATCCGCCACTTTCCGCAAACCGGGCCGCATCGAGCCAGTGCCGCGCCCAGCGTTCCCCATACCGCGGACTGGCCAGCAACTCGTCAATCACTTTTTCGAAGGCGTTCGGCGATGAATCATTCACAAATGCCGCCGTCTGTTCCGGCGTCGGAGGCAACCCGATGAGATCGAAATACGCGCGGCGGATGAGTTTATCTTTGCTCGTCGGTTTGCCGGGTGTGAGACCCTTGGCCTGCTGCGCCGCGAGGATATGGGCGTCGATGGTCTTAAAGTCGCCATCACGCGGAGCGTGATGGCGACTTTGCAGCGGCTGGAACGCCCACCACTTCTTGCCGTCTTCGAGATTGATCTCCCGTTTGGGTTTGGCGGGCACATCGCCCTTCCGCGGATCGGGAGCCCCCATGTCGATCCACTTCGTAAAGTCGGCGATGATCTCCTCGGACAACTTGCCGCTCGGGGGCATCTCCATGCCGTCATACTTCAGGGCTTTGAGCAACAGACTCTCGGCCGACTTTCCTTTGACGAGCGTCGCTCCCGATTCGCCACCGGCGGCAATCCCGTCGGCGGAATCCAGATAGAGTTGCCCCTGCAATTTTTTCGCATCGCGGGCCATTATCGAATGGCAGCTATAGCAGTGCTGAACCAGCACCGGGCGGATTTTTTGCTCGAAGAATGCCAGGCCATCATCGTCGGCAGCCAATCCCATCGTCGGAACGAACCCGGCGACGACGGCGAAAATCCACGAAAACCATTTCATCAAAGTCGGCCAGTCAGGGAATTGAGCTGTCCCTCTCGCTGGCGAGGAGCTTGCGACGCACCCATCAACCCGCGAGCATATATCTGGAAAGATACCATGCCGGGATTACTGGCGTCGAGATCGTGAGGAAAATCCGTCGCTTGCGCTCCGGACTGTGACGGTCAGAAGATTAAATCGTGATTTGTCGATCGCGCGAAGTGACGTCCCATTGGCCGGTGACGCGGCCCCCTTCGGCAACATACGCCCATTTGTGCAGGGCGCTGGTCGGACAAACATGCTTGGGAATCGCCAGCAGCACATCGCCGGGTTTGTAGTTTTTCGCGAGCGGCGTTTGCAGTACGAGATGCTCTTCGTTGTGCAGCACTTGCTCCGCGTCGGGGAGGTCCGGGAAGAAGATGCGGCTCCCCTTCGGCGGATCGGACGCCACCGCTTTGTTGCCGACGTCGCACGTCAAACGATCGTCCGTCGGGCGGCTGATGACGCGGGTGATGATCCACTGCGCGGGATCGAAGTGCATCTCGGGGAACGCTGTGGCGTAACCGGTGTCATGAAAGACGCAGGTGCCGGGACTGAGTTCCACCGCGGGATCGGTCAACTTCGCGAAGACAGGGAACGATCCGGTGCCGCCACAGATGATCTTCGGCACCGGCCAACCACGGGCCACGAAATCATCACGCAGTTTGCGGGCGAGTTCAAATCCGCTCAGCACCGCCGCGGTCCGTTCCTCAAACGGGGTCTGGTGATTATGGCCATCATACGCATGGAACCCCCACGGTTCCAGGCCGGGCGATTGGATGATCTGCTCATACAACGCCGCCGCTTTCGACGGATCGCTCACGCCGGTGCGATGCAGCCCGGTGTCGACATCGAGGACCACGCCCATCTTCGCTGTCCAGCCGCGCGGTTCTTTCATCGCGTTGCTGAGCGCCGTGATCATTGCCGCATCATCGGCCGTCGCGGCAAAGGCGACATCGGGGTACTTCGTGCGGAATTTCACCGCCCGGTCGATGTTCGGGCCGACGAGGTTGTAGGCGAGAAAGATATCCTTCACCCCGGCGTCGGCAAGCATTTCCGCCTCGGCGAACGTCGCGGCTTTATGTTTCGTGATCCCCAGCGCCAGTTCGATCTTCGTCACCGCCGCCATCTTATGCGTCTTGCAATGCGGCCGCAGCCGATCGACGGAACCGGCAATCGCAATCATGTTCCGCAGATTGCTATCAAGCGCCTCACGGATAATAACCAGCGACGGGGAAATACATTCGGCAACGTTTTCAAGAACGGGAACGGTCATCACACATCTTTCACAAGCCCGAAGCGCAAGCGCCGGGTGAATTTTCGATCAAAAAACCCGGCGCTTGCGCTTCGGGCTCGTCAATCATTCTTCTGGAAGACCGATCGAGCGCATGGTCCGGGAATCGCATCCAATTGGAATTCCCGCCCCATACTTTTACACTGACAGTCTTCCGCGGTCCACCTGGTGAACCGAAAGTGGGAGAACGCTGTCTGTTCTCACCCCGGGGCGCGAAACGGCAAGCCGTCCGTCTTCGGCACTTGACACTTGACCCTTAGCACTAGACCCTCCCCATGCCTCGATACGACGCTCAACGGATTGAACCCAAGTGGCAACAGTTTTGGGAGAAGAACCAGACGTTCCGCGTCGAGTTCGACCCGTCCAAACCGAAGCTGTACGTCCTCGATATGTTCCCGTATCCGTCGGGGGACGGGTTGCACGTCGGTCACCCCGAGGGGTACACGGCGACGGACATCGTCTGCCGGTTCAATCGCATGCGCGGCAAGAACGTGCTCCATCCGATGGGCTGGGACGCCTTCGGACTCCCGGCGGAACAGCACGCCATCAAGACCGGCACCCATCCGCGGGTCACCACGCTCAAAAACATCGACACGTTCAAACGCCAGTTGAAAATGCTCGGCTTCAGTTACGACTGGAGCCGCGAACTCGCGACCACCGACCCGGAATATGTCCGCTGGACGCAATGGATTTTTCTCCAGCTCTTCGACACGTGGTACGACCCGAACTACCCGTGGACCGGCCCGGACGGTGAGCGGCGCGTCGGCAAGGGAAGACCGATCGCCGAGTTGCCGATCCCCGCGGACGTGCGTTCGCAGGGGGACATCGCCGTCCGGAACTATCAGGACGCGAACCGGCTCGCCTACATCCACGAAGCCCCGGTGAACTGGTGCCCGGCTCTCGGGACTGTCCTCGCGAATGAAGAAGTCACCGCCGACGGCAAAAGCGATCGCGGTAACCATCCTGTCGAACGCCGCCGGTTGAAACAATGGATGCTCCGTATCACCGCATACGCCGAACGGCTCATCGACGAATTGGAACCACTCAACTGGTCGGAATCGATCAAGGCGTTGCAGAAGAACTGGATCGGCAAGAGCGTTGGTGCAGAGGTGGATTTCTTAGTCGAGAGTCAAGAGTCGAGAGTCAAGAGCCAGCCGGAAGCCCAGGGACTGCCGTCCCTGGGAAGTGATGAATGGAAAAGCGTGCGGACCAAATCCGGTTTCCCCACCACCCCCGAACCCAACGTCATCCGCGTCTACACCACCCGCCCGGACACATTGTTCGGCGTGACCTACATGGTCCTCGCGCCGGAACATCCGCTCGTCGACACCATCACCACGCCAGCCCAACGCGCCGCGGTCGATGAATACCGTCAGAAAGCGTCGCTCAAGAGCGATCTCGACCGCACCGATCTCGCAAAAGAAAAGAGCGGCGTTTTCACCGGCGGCTATGCGATCAACCCCGTCAACGGCGAACGCGTCCCCGTCTGGATCGCCGATTATGTCCTCATCAGCTACGGCACCGGCGCGATCATGGCCGTCCCCGCGCATGATGAACGCGACTGGGAGTTCGCCAATGCGATGGGAATCAACGTCACTCCCGTCGTGGCGCCTCCCGATGCCTGGTTAATCGCGAACGTCGACATGTTGGGGCCATTTCATAGCTGGCACAGCGTGGGCGATGATCCAGGAAAGCTCGCGAATGCCGTTAAGGATGTCGTCAGCAGTTGCGAGATCATGCAGGATGACTTCCTTTCGTACATCGAAATCGAGCGGCGAATCCTTCACGGGGACCGGGTTTCCGAAGACGATGCCGTGCAACTCCGTCAGTCTTATAGGATCGAGCCGGGTTGCTTCAAGAAGGCCTTCGGGGAGTATGGTACGGCCATCAACTCCGGTCCCTACACCGGTCTCCCCACTGCCGAGTTCAAAACGAAGATCACCGCCGATCTCGCCACCCAAGGCCTCGGCAAGCAGGCGGTGAATTATCGCCTGCGCGACTGGCTCTTCTCACGGCAGCGGTACTGGGGTGAGCCGTTTCCGATCTGGCATGAACTCGATAGTCATGGCGAGCCGACGGGAATGGTCCGCGCGGTGACCGATGCCGATTTGCCCGTGCGGTTGCCGGAGATGGAAGATTTCCAGCCGACCGGCACGCCCGAGCCGTTGTTGTCGAAGGCCCCGGCGGATTGGCTCTACGCCACCGCGGCGGACGGCACGAAGCTGAAGCGCGAGACGAACAGCATGCCGCAATGGGCCGGCAGTTGCTGGTACTACTTGCGGTTCTGCGACAACAAGAACAGCGACCGCTTCATCGATCCGGCGAAGGAAAAATACTGGTTGCCGGTGGACCTCTACATCGGCGGGGCCGAGCACGCGGTGCTGCACCTCTTGTACGCGCGGTTCTGGCACAAAGTCCTCTTCGACCGCGGGCATGTGACGTGTCCCGAACCATTCGCGCGGTTGGTCAATCAAGGGATGATCCTCGGCGAGATGGAGTTCAATGGATTGAAACATCCACTGACCGACGAATGGCTCTCCATTAAAGATAAGGATTTGAAATGGAGCACAACATCGGTGGTCCCGGTTCCTACGGTGGAAATCGCGAGCGTTTATACGGCGGCTAGGTACGCTCCAATTGATGCATCCCAAGTCGAAAAAAGTGGTGATACCTGGGTCCTTAAGGATAATCCTTCGATCCAAGTTGACGCCCGCTCCTACAAAATGTCCAAATCGCGCGGCAACGTGATCAATCCGGACACGGTCGTGAAGGAATACGGGGCCGATTCTTTGCGGCTGTACGAGATGTTCATGGGGCCGCTCGAAGCGACCAAGCCGTGGAGCATGGCGGGAGTCGACGGCATCTTCCGGTTCCTCGGCCGCGTGTGGCGACTCGTGGCAGATGACCGGGCCGATGACATTCGCCTCGCTGACGCCGTGCAGGACGTGCCGCCGACGCCGGGACAGTTGCGCGTGCTGCACAAGACGATCAAAGCGGTGACGGACGACATCGAGCGATTGCAGTTCAACACCGCGATCAGTCGGATGATGGAGTTCACGAATGAATTCACCAGCCACGACGTGCGCCCGAAGAGCGTGTTGTCATCGTTCGTGCTGTTGCTCAGCCCGTTCGCCCCGCACCTCGCCGAAGAGTTATGGCAGTTGCTGGGTCACACCACCACATTGGCATACGAACCGTGGCCGACGTATGACCCCGCGTTGTTAGTTGAAGCGGAGATGGAAATCCCGGTGCAGATCAACGGGAAAGTCCGCGGTAAGGTGACGGTGCCGAAGGACGCGGATCAAGCGACCATCGAAGCCGCAGCGAATGCGATTGATGCGATTGCACAGCAGTTGTCTGGGAAAACGGTCGTGAAAGTGGTGTATGTTGCAGGAAAGTTGCTGAACATGGTCGTGAAGTGACAGACGCCCAGGGACTGCCGTCCCTGGGAAGTTTTTGAGAAGAGAATCAACATGACTCCACGAGTCTGGTTCCACCTCATCATCTCCACCTACGGCAGTTGGCTCCCGGGCGACCCGCGCGGTTTTCGCACGCGACATCACCGCGAGCACATCGAAGGCGATTACAAATCGCCGCCGCCGGAAGGGCAATACGAGCGCCGCCACTACGAACATCAGCAGGACTTGAAGCAAGCCGGGGCGGTCATTGATTCCGTATTCCGGCCGATCATCGGTGCGGCGTTACGAGATCGTTTACAGCAACTTGGCGGCAACATTCTCACCGTGAGTTGTGGCGGCCAGCATGCGCATCTTCAAGTGCAACTGGATGACGGCGATGCCCGGATCCCGTTGGGATTGGCCAAGAAACACGCCACGTTTGTGGCGCATGACTCCGGGTTTCGCGGGAAGCTGTGGGCCGTTCGTGGCAAAGTGGTGCGGATACGGGATCGAGCGCACCAGAAGAATGTTTACCGGTACATTCTTGATCACATCCATGAGGGGGCGTGGGTTTGGTCGGCGCTGATTGATAAGTAAACTTCCCAGGGACGGCAGTCCCTGGGCTTCACGGGGGGGTTGAGAGTTTCAACAGTTCTTTGCGGAGCGACACCATGTCTTCGTCTTTTGCGGCGTTGAATTTCGCGCGGACGACGCCTTCGGCATCGACGAGCATCACGTTGGTCGAGTGGATGATTTCGAAGCCTTCCTGCCGTGTTGGGCCGGTGACTTCCTGGACGGGCATGCGGAAACCGCGGTGGATCAGGCCGTAAATTGCGGTTTGATCACCGGTGAGGAAGTACCACTTGCCGAGGTCGGCCCCGTTAATCTTGGCGTATTCGAGCAGGGCTTCGGGGGTGTCACGGATGGGATCGACGGTGAGCGTCACCAACCGGACATCGGCGTCTTTCAACCGGTCCTGCAATGTCCGCAGTTGCCGCGTCACGATGGGACACGGGCCGAGGCACTTCGTGAAGACGAAACAGATTGCCCACGGTTTACCCAGCAGGTCGGCCTTGGTGACCGTGCGGCCATCGCAGTTGGTGAACGAGAAATCTTCAATCCCGTTCGGGTCCCACAGTGGCACATCGGCCGCGGGTTTCGATTGCCCCATCAGATCGGAGAGATTGATCACCTGCCCGTCGGTCGCCGTGTTGACGGGAATGGTGACGACTTTCGTGTCTTTGTCCGGGGATTCGAGACGGGAATCGCTCCGTTCGTCGGACGATGCGGCGGCATCACGTTGCCGCTGGTTCTGCCACATCACGACGAGACCCACCAGCACGACGCCCCACAAGAGGCTGCCGGTCCACAGAAAGACCGGACGCACACCACAGGCAGGACGAGCGACGTCCGGACTGGCGGGCAAACTGTTCGAACCGTTCATTCAAGTAATCCAAGGGGACGACACCGTCGCCGTTATCGGGCGTTGTGCGCGCTCTGGCGATTGGTCAGCCAGACCGCTCCGGTGAGACACACGAAACCAAACAGACCGGTGACCGTCCCGCACACCGGCCATGCCGGCAAATCCGCCACGGCGAGCGGATTGGACGACATCAGTCGCCGCAACCCCGCCACTCCGTACGTCAGCGGATTCAACCGAATGACAACACTCAGCCAACCGTGGTGATCTGCCGGGAAGAAGGCTCCCGACAGCAACCACATCGGCATGAGAAATACGCTCATAATCGCATGAAAACCATGCGTCGAATCCATTTGCCACGCGATGCAGTAGCCCAGCGCCGTCAACGTGATGCCGAGCCATGCCAGCCATGCAATGACGAAGACAGCGTTGCTTGCCGTCAGCCCCGTTGTGATTTCCGGCGCAAGGCCGATCATCGACAATAGCGGGCCGATGATCAGGAACAACACAGTCTGCAGAACGGCCAACGTCGCGCCGCCGAAGACCTTGCCGAGCACAATTCCCAACCGCGGCACCGGGGACACCAGCACGCCTTGGAGAAACCCGTTGGCTCGGTCATCAATGATGGAAATCGTCGAGAAGATCGCCGTGAACAGGACGATCATGACTGCCACACCGGGAAAGAAATATTCCTGGTAAGACATGTCAGCCGGTCCGCGGAAAGATCCGTGCAATCCTGCGCCGAAGAGAATCCAGAACAGAATCGGTTGTCCGAGGGCTCCGACCAGTCGCGTTCGTTGTCGCAGGAAACGGACGAGTTCACGCCGCGCCAGCGACCAGACGGGCAACCAGAATGGTGCCGCGACCGGGGTGGGCGTGGTGACCGCAAACGAGGGCGTCGTTCCATGGGCCGCAATGGGCACAGTCGACACGAATGAAGGTTCCGGGAGACAGGCGACGGGCTACTCGTCGCGGAGCACCGGTTCGTCCACAGCGTCCGATGACGCGGGGGCCGGGCTGAGTTGATGCAGTCGTAATTGTCCGCAGGCGGCGTCGATGTCCGCTCCTTTGCGTTTCCGCACGGTCGCGGGAATTCCAAAGCTTTCTAAAATCGCCACGAATTCGTTCGTCCGCGGGGCCGTGGGTTCGACGAACGGCAGATCCGTCACGCCGTTCATGGGAATCAGGTTGACATGCGCAATCCGCGATTGCAACCGTCGGGCGAGTTCACGGGCTTCTTGCGGACTATCGTTCAGCCCCGAAAGCAGCACATACTCATAAGTCACCCGGCGGCCGGTCTCGGCAAAGAAATCGTCTGCCGCTTCCAGAACTTCGTCAATGCCAATTTTTTCGTTGACCGGGACCAATTGCGTTCGCAGCGCATTATTCGGGGCGTGCAGTGACACCGCCAGATTATACGCCTTGCCGGTTTTCGCCAGTTCACGAATTTTTTCCGGGAGGCCGACGGTCGAAATCGTGATGCGGCGGGCACCGAGTCCGAGACCGCCTTTATCGCTAACGCTGTCGAGTGCCGGAAGGAGTGCTCGCAAGTTGGCGAGTGGTTCACCGATCCCCATTACGACGAGGTTTGTGATCCGTTCATCCGGGCCGAGCAACCGATCCAGCAGCAAAACCTGTTCGAGGATTTCGCCCGTGGTGAGGTTGCGTTTCAGGCCCTGAAGCCCGCTGGCGCAGAAGACGCAGCCCATCGCACAGCCGACTTGCGTGCTGATGCAAATCGTCCGGCGGTCGGGTTCGCGCATCAGGACGCATTCGATAAATTCGCCGTCGTGCAGTTCCAGCAGCAGTTTTTCGGTCTGATCGCGCGCCGTCAGATGCTGCACGATCTTGGCGGGGAACAGCGAGAACGCTTCGGACAGTTGGGTTCGCAGCGACGCCGGGATGTCGTGCATCTCGGTGAAGGATCGGACCCGTTTGCCGAAAATCCAGCGGCGGATTTGATCCGCGCGGTAACCGGGAACACCGCGTTCGATGCACCATTCCGCCAGCGCAGCGCGGGACAATTCGGTCACGCGGGGGCGTGTAACGGGCAGTGCATCAACGGAGAGTGTGGTCGTGGTCATGATCGTGGTGCCGCATAGCGACAGTCTCGCAGTATAGCAGACAGCAAACTCAAATCGAGAATTTTGTTGTGCGCGGGCTCCCACATCCCACCTCTTCCCGGGTGCGGAATAGTGTCCGCGTGTTCATTTTTGGGACGATCCATCAAGTTTTCATCATTTTTTCTCAGGGATGATCTTCCTCCCGACATCCGGGAAAGTTATTCTTAATGTGCTCGGGAATCCGATAAGGAATCGATTTCCAGGCTGCGCTGCCAGACTTGCTCGCCAAGAGTCCCGCCTCGTTGCTCCACATCACGGGTAATTTCCCGTGATTCCAGTGTGATCTCAATGATGTCGGTTCGGGAACTTTTTGTCGACCACGTCTGTCTTAATCACGATAGGTTAAAACGTCATGTTGATCTGGGAAGTGCCACCGCCGATGTTCATCGCGTGGCGGACCGCGGATTGATCGCGAGGGGACGGAACCCTGCCGCTGATCACCACGGCCGTCACGACGGCAACCACTCCGGGTTGCCGCCGCGTCGCTGACACCCCGGGAATTTCTGTTTGCTCGCCACCGTTGTTTGCCACGGCGGCACCCATCGCGACGAAGGCGATTCCCCCGAGTTCAACCGCTGTCTTCCCCGTTCGCCGTCATGTTGCGAACGGATCGCTGAAACTGTTTTGTTCCCACGGAAGTCCCGTGGCGACGAACACCGATTTTTCACTCTCTATCAGGATTCTCGTTCGATCATGGATCTGACCAAAGTTCGCAACATCGGGGTCTCCGCCCACATCGATTCCGGCAAAACCACCCTGTCGGAACGCATTCTGTTCTACTCCGGCCGCATTCACGCCATTCACGAAGTGAAGGGCAAGGACGGCGTCGGCGCGGTGATGGACCATATGGAACTCGAGCGCGAGAAGGGGATCACGATCACCTCCGCCGCGACGCAAGTTACGTGGGACGCCAAGGGGACGGATTACATCATCAACCTGATCGACACGCCGGGCCACGTCGACTTCACCGTGGAAGTCGAACGCAGCCTCCGTGTACTCGACGGCGCCATTCTTGTGCTCTGTTCGGTCGCCGGCGTGCAAAGCCAGTCGCTGACCGTCGACCGACAGATGAAGCGCTACAAGGTGCCGCGAATTGCTTTCATCAACAAGATGGACCGAACCGGTGCGAACCCGGACAAGGTCATCAGCATGATCCGTGAGAAGCTCAACGTCACGCCGTGCCCACTGCAAATTCCGATCGGCAAAGAGTCGACCTTCGAAGGGGTTGTCGACCTGATCGAAATGCGCGCGTGCTACTTCGATGGCGAAGACGGTGAAGTCGTCCGGTACGAGCCCATTCCCGAAGCGCTGGCCGAGAAGGCCAAAACCGCGCGGCAGGAAATGCTCGAAACGCTGTCGATGTCGAGCGACGAAATGATGTCGATGCTCCTCGAA
This sequence comes from Planctomycetaceae bacterium, assembly GCA_021732785.1. Classification (GTDB taxonomy): domain Bacteria; phylum Planctomycetota; class Planctomycetia; order Planctomycetales; family Planctomycetaceae; genus DSVQ01. The sequence continues at coordinate 162,945 of JAKFUG010000014.1, read as the reverse complement.
GAGCAGGAAATTCCGATCCCCCTCATTCGCCAGACGATCCGTGAAGCGACGCTGGCACACACGATCACCCCCGTGATGATGGGTTCGGCGTACAAGAACAAGGCCGTGCAGGAACTGCTCGACGGTGTGACGTACTACCTGCCGACGCCGCTCGACCGGGAATTGACGGCGACCGACCTCGACAAGAAGCCGCCAGCCGATGGCATCCCGAGCGATCCGACCTGGAACAAGGTCAAGCTCACATCCGATCCGAACAAGCCACTGGTCTGCATGGCATTCAAGACGGTGGTGGAACAGTACGGCCAGTTGACTTACACGCGGCTGTATCAGGGCAAGATCGTGAAGGGTGACAGCTACGTCAACACCCGCACGGGGAAGCGGATTCGCTTCGGCCGGTTGGTGCGGATGCACTCCAACGAACGCGCGGACGTCGATTACGCAGAAGCCGGCGACATCATCGCCCTGGTCGGTGTCGACTGCGCTTCGGGGGATACGTTCTGTTCCGAAGGGACGAACTACGCCCTCGAAAGCATCTTCGTGCCCGATGCCGTCATCAAACTGTCCATCGAACCCGTCAAGCGCGACGGTGCGGACAAGCTCGGCAAGGCGCTCGAACGCTTCCGCCGGGAAGACCCGACATTCCGCGTGATGTCCGACGAAGAAACCGGCCAGACGCTGATCGCCGGCATGGGTCAGTTGCACCTCGACATTTACGTCGAACGCATCAAGCGCGAATACGGTGTCGAGTGCATCATCGGACCACCGCGCGTGGCTTACCGCGAAACGCCGACAAAGGCGGTCGACTTCAACTACAAGCACAAGAAGCAGACCGGGGGCTCGGGCCAATACGCCCACGTCGTCGGTCAGATGGAAGTGCTGCCGGAAGATGCGGTGCTGCCGTACGAGTTCGTGAACGAAGTGTCGGGCGGCCGCATTCCGAAGGAATACATCGCTCCTGTCGACAAGGGCATTCAGCGGGCACTCGTGAAGGGTCCGCTCTGTGAGTGCGAAGTGGTGGGCGTGCGGATGAAACTGCAGGACGGCACCTACCACGATGTCGACTCCAGCGAAATGGCGTTTGAAACCTGCGGTTTCGATGCGATGCGCGAAGTGCTGTCGAAGTGCGATCTCGGCTTGCTTGAGCCGATCATGAAACTCGAAGTCGAAGTGCCGGACGAGTTTCAGGGTGCGGTGACCGGTCACCTCGCCAGCAAGCGCGGCGTGATCGGCTCGACGGAAACGACGATGAACATCTGCACGATCAACGCCGAAGTGCCGCTGTCGAGCATGTTCGATTACGCCAACGAAGTTCGCTCGATGACGCAGGGCAAGGGGACCTTCACGATGGAATTCGCGAAGTACTCGATGCTGCCCCGCGGCCTGCAGGCGGAAGTCGTCGAGAAGCGCCGCAAAGAAAAGGCCGAGCGCGCCAAGCAGAAGGCGTAACGTTTTCCGCGATGAATAGACGCAAAGAAGCCCGGCATCTCATAAGATGCCGGGCTTCTTTCTTTCCAATCGCCATTACACTGCGCGTGATGGCGACTTTGTCAGCGTCTGCTATCGCGTCCGCAGCAGCAGATCGCGATGGTTCAGGTAATCGAGCATCGCATCGCCCGGGTTGCGGCTGGTGTCGATGACGACGTGCTCAATGCGGTTACGCTGGCAGACCGCGGCGAACTCGTCCTCGAAGCGTTTTAAGGCTTCGAGATATCCTTTGCGGATGTCTTCCGTCTGCGTGAGCATTTCGTCGGCCGCTTCCAATCCCTGGAACTTGATCATGCCGTCGAGATCGAACGTCAGTTCGTGATGATGCAGAATCTGAAACAGCACCACTTCGTGACGATCGTAGCGCAGCCGTTGTAATGCGGGTTCCAGCGCTGTTAAGTCAGTAAAAAAGTCGCTGAAAATCATGATGATTTCGCGGCGGCCCATCCGCCCGGCGAGTTCCACCAGACATTCCGGCATCCGGGTTTTCTCGACGGGTTGGACCTCATCGAGATGTTGGGTCAGCTTCACCACCTGCGTGAGCGTGCTGCCGGGGGGAACGTAGCCGCGGACCTGATCGTCGAACGTGGCAAGGGACACTTTGTCGTGCTGTTGGACGACTGAGTAAGCCAAGGTTGTGGCGAGTTGCTCCGCATAGAGCAGTTTTTGCTGGCGACCGTCGCCGTAACGCATCGAGGCGCTGACATCGAGCAGCAGATGGCAGACGAAGTTCGTCTCCATTTCGTACTGTTTGATGAAGTAGCGTTCGCGCTTGTGATACAACCGCCAGTCGATGTGCTTGGGGTCATCGCCCACGACATACTCGCGATGCCCGGCGAACTCGACCGCAAATCCCGCCAGCGGCGATTTGTGCCCCCCGGCGAGTGACCCCAGCACGAGTGACGCCGGTTCAATCGGCCGGTCCGCCGTCTGTTGCAGCACTTCGGGATCGAGGTATCGGGACAACACGCTGGCAGACACGGATGACTCTCACTCTTGGATGATTTCGTTTAGCCGCGACCCGAAGGGGAGCGCTGCCTGATGCAAATTCAACGCTCCCCTTCGGGTCGCGGCTAAACAATCATGAAACTTCACTTCGCGCCGACCAACACCGGTCGCGTGTACTTCTTATCGGTGGGAATGTTCTCCATCAGCATCGAGATGATTTTCTCGCTGTTGACCCCGGCGGCTTGGGCGGCGTAGTTCGGAGCGATGCGATGCCGCAGGGTGCCCGCGGCGATGGCTTGTACGTCGCCGATGGTCGCATGATAGCGGCCGTACAACACGGCGCGGGCTTTGGCACAGGTGACGAGTGTCAACACGCCGCGCGGGCCGGCACCCCAGCTCACCCACTTGTTGACGAAGTCCGGGGCTTCCTTCGTTTGCGGCCGCGAGGAACGAACCAGCGTCCACGCATAACCGAGCACCTGATCGCTCACCGGCACGCGCGTCACGAGTCGTTGGTATTCGACAATGTCATCCGCCGATAACACGGGCGAGATGGTCCCCTGTTGCCCGGATGTCACGCGGCGGGCGACTTCCCATTCGTCATCACCCGTGGGGTAATCGACGCGAATATGCAGCAAAAAACGGTCGAGTTGGGCTTCCGGGAGCGGGTACGTTCCTTCGTGTTCCAGCGGGTTCTGCGTCGCGAGAACAAAGAACGGATCGGGCAGTTTGTGGACACGACCGCCTGCCGACACCTGCCGCTCCTGCATGGCTTCGAGCATCGCCGCCTGCGTCTTCGGCGGCGTGCGATTGATTTCGTCCGCGAGAATCATGTTGGCGAACAGCGGCCCCGGCAGAAAGCGGTATTCGCGGCCTCGGGTTTCGAGATTTTCCTGAATGACATCGGTCCCGGTGACGTCGCTGGGCATCAGGTCGGGTGTGAACTGGATGCGTTTGAACGTCAGGTGCAACGCCTGTGCAAGCGAACTGACCAGCAGCGTCTTCGCCAGACCGGGAACGCCTTCGAGCAGCGCATGACCGCGGGCGAATACGGCAATCAGGACCTGCTCAATCACGTCCGGCTGGCCGACGATGACCTTGGCCAGTTCGTCGCGCAGTGTGTTGTAGGCCCGCTCGCACCGCTGCACGGCGGCGACGTCGTCCGCGGAAAGATTGTCGCTCATCGTTTGTGTTCCTTGTCTGGTATGCGGAAGAGACCCACGGTTCAGAAACCGTGGGCTTCTGGTGGGAATGAACTCAATCCACGCTTTGGAAGTAGCGTTTCAAACGCTCTTCATAAGCGCGGGGTGATTTCTGTTGTGTTCCGGCCCGAATGGACCGACGCAGTTCCGGCGGCAGCTTGGCAAACCAGGGCTGATCCTCGAACTTCCGCGCTGTCCCATCGGCATCACCGTCGCGTTTACCGGACTTGCTGTCGCCGAGGTCGGACTTCTCCGGTTGCTTTTCAATAGCTCCATCTTTCACGGGGGCGTTCTTGGTCTCTGAACCAGATTTGGGCGCAGAGAACTCGCTGCCGGGCGTTCCTTCCGCGATGGGTGTCGCTTGTGGCGAAGGTGGCTTGCCAGATGTCGATGGCGTGTTCTTGGGATTCTTTCCCGGTTGCGGCTTCGTCCCCGGTGGGGCGTGTTGAGCCGCTTGAATGGCGGCAGCGGCTTCGGGACCGGCGAGCAGTTGTGCCGTTAATTCCGGCGATTGCGGCACGAAGCCCGTATCGCCCATGCCCGGTTCCGATGCGGGTGTTCCCGGTTGGCCCGCGGCTTCTCCGGGCGTGTCATTCGCAGGCGTTCCTTCACCCGGCGGCGTTCCCTCCGCCGGCATCGGTTGTCCGTCAGTCCCGTCATTTTGAGGCAACGGTTTCAATTCTCCGACGAGCGGTTTCTCTGCGGCTAACGCGGCGGCTTGTTGGGAGGACGGCAACGCCGCGGCCATTTCGAGGGCTTCCCGCAGCGGGGGATTGGCAACTTGCTGTTGCCCGGAAACTTCCGCAGCGCCCTGACCGGTGGCGCGCTGGGCTTCGGTGAAGTCGGCGGCGGCCTGCGCGGCTTTCTCAGCATTGAATGCTTCGGGCGTGGTCGGTTCGACGCCGGGCGTCATGGCTTCGGCTAGGGCGCGTTGTTGATCGAGCAATTCGGCGGCATCTTTCTGTTGAGCAGCGAGGGCGGCGAGCGCCTCGGCGACCGATTGATCGCGTCGCACCTGCTGTTCCTTAGCCGCGAGTGTCGCTGCAGCGCGTTCGAGTTGCCGTTCGGCCGACATCGCTGCGGCGACTTGTTCGCCGGGATCGCTTTCGGCCAAGGCGCCGGTTGCGGCCGCGGCTTGTGCGGCTTCGATGGCTTCGGTGGCCGTCGGTTCGAGTTTGGCCGTGGTCTCGGCCAGTTTGTCGGCGGCTATGGCTTGTTTGGCGAGTTCGGCCTGCTGTTTTTGGGACAGATCAGCCACTGCGGCTGCCAGATTCTTCTCGGCTTGTGCGAGTTTGGTTTCCGCTTGCTTTTGTGCGGCCTTTGCGGCGTCGGGTTGACCGGCGGCCAATTCTTTTGCGGCGTCGGCTCCCGCTTCCGCCGCATCACCTAATGCTTCCGCTGCGATGGGGGCATCGCCGCCGGCAAGGTCTTCCGCGGCGCGAGCGGCTTGCTCGGCGGCCTTCTGGGCGGCGAGGTCGGGGGCGGCTGTCGGCGCGGCTTGCATCGCCGTTGTCGCTTCAGCCGCCGCCAGTTTCGCCGCCTTTTCGAGAGCGGCATCGGCTTGCTTCTGCGCCGCTTCAGCCTCAGCGGTCTTGCCGTCGAACAGATCTTTCGCGGCCTTCGATGCCGCGGCTTGGGCTTCTTCCAAGGCGGCCTTCAATTCGTCACCTTGTGGTGTGGCTTGGGCCTGCGGTCGCTCCGCGGCTTGAGCGGCGGCGGCTTCGGCTAACTCGGCAACCGCCTGCTGTTGAGCCGAGGCTTTGAGCGGCGTGGCAGCGGCACCGTTGGCAAGATCGTCCGCGGCGCTATCGGCTGTTTGTTGGGCGGTCTGGGCTTCCGCGATCTGCTCCGCTAGTTCCATGGCCTTCGCCGCTTCTGGCCGACCGGATGCTTTTTGTTGTTGTCGTGAGGCTTCCGCGGTCTTCTTTTGAGCCGCCTGCAATTGCGACATTTGCTCGGCAAGCGAAACCGTCGGTCCGTTCAAAGCCTCTTCCACAGCACCGCGGGCCTCGGCTAACTGTTTGGCCTGGTCCTGACTTTCTTTCGCCAGCGCCAATGCGGCTTGGCGAACTTCTTCACGAAGTTGCTGTGCCGCGGTGGAAAGTTTCTTGGCGGCATCCCGAGCCGTTTGTGCGGCTTCCTTCGTCGACTTCGCGGCGGCATCCGGAGTCGTTCCCTCCTTGACTGCGGCAGCGAGTTGGTCCCCGGCCATCTCGGCGGCATCGGACGCCTGCGCCACGGCAGCGGCAGTCTCAGGGGAAACGGACTTCAATGCTTCCGAGAGTTTATCCGCCAGCGCTTCGACATCGCCCTGACGATTCTCCAGTGCCTTGGCTTCTTCCGGCATGACGGCACCATCGGCCGCGGCGACGTCCGCTTCTTTTGCAATCGCCCGTTCTTCCGCGGCGGCACGTTCGAGCGCTTCGGCGGCACGGGCGAGTTCCCCAATCTTCACTGCGGCGGCTTGCCGTTCGGCATCGTTGAGTGCGGCTTCCACACTGGCTTGGGCACGGTCGAGGGCTTTGTCCGCTTTCGCCAAAGCGGCATCTTCCGCAGGGCCAGCTTCACCGGCAGCGGCGGCGAGAACCGCTTCCGCCGAACGGGCGGCTTGCTCCGCTTCCTCCAGTCGCCGTTCCACATCGGCGGGCAAGTCGCCCGCTTTCTCTGCCGCATCGATGGCCTCCGCCGCTTGCTTTTCCAGTGGAGCCGCGTCCTTGGCGTTCGCGACCGCTTTTTGCTCGGCGGCGTCTTGCTTCTGTGCCGCTTCCGCGAGTTTCGCCTTGGCTTGCTGCAGATCGGCAACCAATTTGGCGAGTTCTTCCGCTGTGCGATCCGAGGCCGGTTCGTCGCTACCCTGGGCGAGCAACTGCTCCAGCGCTGCGAGATTTCCGAGAACTTCGCTCTGCTCCGTCACGGCGGCGGTGAGGTTCCCTTCGAAGAGTTCCGACGTCGCATCTTTCGCGGCGGCTTCTGCCTGTTCCGTCAACCGGGCGGCTGTCGGCGCTTCGGGAATGAGCTTTTCGAGTTCTGCGACGGCGGTTTGAATCTGGGCTTGTTTCTCGACCAATTCTTCGGGTGCGGGTTGGCTGGGATCGAGTTTCTTCGTTTCCTGTTGCAGTTGTTCCTGCTTCTCGACGACGGACCGCAATCGATCCAGCGCTTCGCGATTCTCGTTGGAGATTGCCCCCTGGGTGCGTTCGAGAATCTTCAGCAGATCGCGCAATCCCTTGAGAACCGAATCCTGATGTTCGATCGCTTTGGGAGGCTGTGCCGCGATCAATTCGGCTTCGGCCCGGTCCACGTGTCGGCCGACGTCCGCCGCTTTGAGAACTCGCAACCCTTCGGTCGAGGCGTCCGCGACCGGACCGCCCCACTGGCGCACATCATCGAGTGTCTGCACGAGATGCAGGAATAATTCCTTCACATCGCGCTGGTCTTCCTGTGTTTTCAGAAGCAACGATTCCTGCCGGGATTTGGCTTCTTCGGGAATCGACACGGTGACGGTCCGCACTCCGTTTTGAATGCCGATCAATCGCCGGGCCTGTTCCGCGAGTTCGGCCATCCGCAGACGTCGCAGCAGCGATTGCCGCTCGGCCGTCAGTCGCACGACCACCGAACGGATTTGCTTGCGGGCTTCCACAAACGTCGCTTGCCGCTGGGCCGCGGGGAGCTTTTGAGCGTCGGCGAGCAGTTCCACCACTTTGACCATTTCGGCGTCAACCAGTGTGGCGAGATTCTTTCGCATCAGTTGGATATCGGCATACACGGGCATGTCTTCCAGCCCGTTGTCCTCCAACTGCCGTAGTTGAATGTCGAGGACGCTGCCGACGAGTTCGCGGGTCATCGTCCGCGCCCGTTGCTGATCTTCCTGCTTGCGGCGGAGCGTGTCCGACTCGACGGATTGCGCTCCGGCCACACCGGCGAACATCCCGATCATCACCACGCCGACTGCCAGCGGCCGTCCGGTCTGCACGAATCGAGTCATCGCTTGTTCCCTCCGATTCCGAGTTCGCGTTCGATAATCGCATCGAGCTGTTTGGCCGACTGCTGATCCGTCTCCAGCAATCCGGCGAGAATTCCGTTTCGGTCCGTCACTTCAAAAATCAGCGGTTCACTTTGCCCGATTTGCGAGGGCCATTCCCCACGGTCATCTTCCGCGAAAACCACCACCCGCAATTCATCCCCTTTGGACAACCGATACGGGCTGAGGACAAACGAGGTTTCCGACTTCACGTTGAGGGGCGGCACTTCGCCCGCGGGATGACTCCAGACGACCAGGTTTTCGGTCGTGCTTTCGCCTTCGGCCCGTGAGATGGTGGCTTGCAAGCGGATCTGTTTCAGTCCGAAGTCATCGATGGCAGCGATCACGATTTTCGGCTTCGCCGTGGGCAGAATCTTTTTGCTCTGGACCGCGGCAATCACCCGCGGGACACGATCGGCCGCGAGACGAATTTGCCCCGACCAGGGTGGCACAGGCGATAAGCCGTCTTGATCAACCACGCTGAGCGTGAATGCCAGCGGTTCCTTGATCGATTCCAGCGGGTGACCGGGCGGCAACTCCCACACGGTGTGGCCGTCGGAACTGGACTTGGTGATCAATCCAATCCGCTGGTCACCAAGATGGAGTTCCGCTTTCGACAACGATTTGTTGAGGCATCGCACGTGCGCGGACAGTTTCGATCCTTGCAGCACCGCAAACTGGCGGGCTCCCGCGGGCACGGTTTCCACATCGGACTTCATCGCATACGCCGGGGGCGTGATGGTCCATTGCACATCGAGAATGGGCAACGCCATCACGGTCAGTTGAATTGGATCGCTGCTGGCATCCCCCGCGGTGATCCACACCCGTACGTCTTCCGTCAATGTGGGTGCGGTCGCGATAAACAGATCCCCTTTTCCCGAAGGATCGGGGGTGAGCGACCACGTGTTCCAGCCGCGGGTTTGTTGTCCCTGCACCTGCACGACCCCTTCGCGGGGAACTTCGCCGCTGCATGTCACGCTGATGCGAATCGCTTCCCCTTGCGGTAATCGCAATTCGATTGGCTCCGAATGGAACACCGGAATCGTGTCGCCGTTGATGGTCACTTCGACCAATTGCGTCCGCGTGGGATAATGCGCGCCGCCCAGCCAGAAGCGATTCCAGAACGCCGAGGCATGCCCCGGACAGACGATCGCAAAGGCTACGGCAGTGAGAAGTGCGAAGACAGTCGCGCCGACGAGTTGCGGTAACGGTCGCCAGCGGAACCCTTCAAAAACATTCAGTCCCGGACTGAACTCCGCGACGTAATCGACCACGGCGTTGGTCAGACGTGACGATCCCCAGGTCGCGGCTTGCGGAGATTCGAATTCCAGGGCGGCGACCAGATCGCTGTCGATGCGGTGTTGCTTCTCGACCAGCAGTGCCATTTTCTCCAGCGATTCGGTCTGCCGAAACTGCGGGACTACCCAGCGAACCACCGCCGCAGTCACCGCTGCGACAAACGCCAACAGCAACACCAACCGCGAGGCGAATGAAAGTTGCGTAGACCAATCGAGGAGAAACGCGAGCAGCCAGAATCCGAACACACACAGCAGCACCCCGGCAAGCGCGCTCCCCCACCGGACCGTCGCCCGCGCCGTGCGCAGGGACGATAACCGGCTTCGCAATGTCGCGAGTCGACTCATGGGAGATTGATCGCCTTTCGCACGGTCCATTCGGTGAGCAGGAGCCCCATCACGAGGACGAACACGAGCCACGTATTCCACAACGGAAAGATTTCAATCGTCCGTTCGGTGGGCCGCGGCGGTTGAAAGTCGTCGAGGAATTGATGCGCGGTGGTGAGATCATACGATCGGCCGCCGGTTTCACTGGCGAGAGATTGCTGCAACGCCACATTCCGGACCGGATTGCGGCGCTCGACCGAAACATCGCTGACATTGAAACGAATTTCACTCGGTGTGCCGGTGACGGGATCGGTCACCCGCAGGCGATGTTCGCCATCATTCCGCAGCGGCAACTTTGTACCGAAGACACCCGGCCGGATTTGCGTAATAGAGAGATTGCTGCTCCGGCGTCCCTGCTCATCGGGCTGCGGCCAGACATGTTCGGCTTCCAACCGGCGATCCGGAACATCGGCCTCCTGTAAGGGCTGGAAATCTTTGTCGTACGCTTCGACTGTAATTACCGCATCGTCACCGTTGCGGTACTGCTGGCGATCGGTCCGCACGACAAATCGCTTCTGATCGCCGAGCGCGTGGCTCAAACCGAGGCGATGAATGAGCTGACCCCAGAACTGGCGGTAATACTCTTCGCCATGCAAGCGCCGCAGACGCCAAAGTTCGTTAAAGCCGACATACACCACTTCGCCGCGACCATACGGCCGCACGGCAATCAGCGGCTGTTTGGACTTGCCGTCCCGGCACAAATCGGTCGGATGTTCGGCCAGCACCGTTGCCCGCGGATCGACCCGCAGCACGGGTTGGTACCACGGCAACTTTCCGAGCGTGCCCCACGCGCGGGCCGATTCGCTGTCGGTCTGGCCGAGTCGCATGAAATCGTACTGACCGGCCAAGGGCGTGAGCTGCATGCGGAAATCGCGCTCATCGCGCCGGCGGCCATCGCGATCGACCACCACGGGCAACAGATCGGCCATCGGGGTTTCGGCGAGTTGACCGGGTCCGAATCGCGGCCCGCCGAGTACCACCAGCCCGCCGCCGAACTGTTCGACGAACTCTTTCGTCATTTCACAGAACCGCGTGCTGAGCGCCGAGGCTGGCAAATCGCCGAGAAAGATGACGTCCGATTCGAAGAACTCGCTGCGCGGCAGCGTGAGACTCGACACGAACAGCTCATTCGTTTCACGCACCACGGGGTCGGCCGATCGCAGGAACGTGCGGAAGCCGCGCATGCCCACGAGCTTGTCGCGATGAAAGACTTCTTTCACGAACCGCCATTCCCACGTTGGTTCATATTCGATGTAAAGCAAACGCAGAAAGTCATCAATGATACGGACATCACGGGCCGAGCGATTGTTCTGCGTGATGGTTTCGCCGGGGACGACGTTGACTTCGGCGACGAACGTGAAGCGGCCGGTTTGTTCCGGGTTGAACGGAAACTCGACGGATTGCGTCGCGGCAGTGAGGGTCAGCGAGCGTTCGCCGACGAAGATTTGTGGTTGATCGGTGGTTACCGTTCCCGATGTCGGTTCGGCAAAGACGCGGACGGTGACTGGCGTGTTTTCGAGTTCACGCTGCCGGATGGTGACGACGAACGTGGAACCTTCCGCCTTCTTCATCGTGGGCGGTGCGGACAAATCGACGGCGAGATCGACCGCCGATTCCGGCCCCACGCCGACGGTGAAGAGCGGTGCCCCCAAGCGTCGCGCCGCCGAGACCGGGGCAGCGCCGGCGTTCTGGTCGAAGTCACTGAAGAGAATCACCCCCGCGAGATTGTCCCCGGCTTGCCGCCGTGCGAGTTCTTCGAGACCATCGCCCAGTGCCGTGACGTGACCGTGTGGCTTCCATCCGCTGAGCGGTGCCGACTGTTCCTGATCGAGTGTTTCCACGCCGCGATCGGTGGAGACGACAAACGTTCGGACACGGAAGCGGTCTTCGAGTTTCTTGAGCCATGCCGTCTGCGAGTTGGTCAGAAATGAGCGAATGTAATCGGCCCGCGTCGGCTGGTCGCCGGCGTCGTTCGATTTCGACGACCAATGCACCGCGGCTGCGGTGGCTTCACGAATGGGGGCCGGCAGTTCGTCGGCGATCCCCATGCTCTCGCTGCCATCGAGCGCGACCCATAATGTGGGCAGCGGATGCCGCACCAAGGTGATTTCGAGAATCGGATCGGCCAGAATCGTCAGCAAGACGCCGAGCACCAGGCCGCGGGCCAGACACAAACCGATGCGGAGCGATGTCCGTCCGCGCGGCTGCATGCGCAGGTAGAACCACGCGGACAACCCCGCCGCGGCGAGAAGGCCGAACACGAGCAGCAACGGTGACGAATGCGCCCACGAAGCACCGAACGATGGCCGCCAGCCTTCAATTTGGGTGACGTCATCGTAGCCCAAGAGCCGGCCAATGATTACGGTGAGGTTCATACTTCGCCTCCCGCTTTACGTGTGACGCCGCCCGCAATCAGCATTTCGAGCAGCAACGCGCCCAGGACGCCGCCAATGAGCCAGCGCCACAATCCCTGCCCGCGGAGTCGCCCGCCCGTAACCAGAATCGGTTCGTCAACGGCGAGGACACGGACCTCGGCATTCCCCAGTTGCTGCTGCAATTCGTACGGAGTCAGACACGCGGGCAGCGATTCCGCTTCCGGAGCCTGCACGGCCAGTTGGAACAGATCTTTCGCGTGCGCTGCGGGAGTGGTTTTGTCGCCGTCATTGGTCGCAGCCGCTTCGGAGTCAATCCGGTAGAAGCCGCTGGTGAGCGGTCGGCGGACGAGCAGCCCCGACACGTCGGCGCTCAGGGCCTCGACGGCTATGGTCTCACGCACACCGCTCGGTCGTTCGATGGCATAGCGTCCATCGGTCCAGCTCGCGAGGGGCAGGGCGATCCGTTCACCCGCGTCAAAATTGCGGCGCGGGAAAGTTTCTTCCATCAATCGATGCAGGATGCGATGAAAGACATACATCACGCCCGACGTCCGCAGCAGGTTCCAATCGGAACTGACGCCGCTGGTAAACAGCACCACTTTCCCGGCTTGCATGCGACGTTCAATGACCCACGGCAGATGATCGGCATCGAACGCGGCCAGCACGCGCGGCAAACTTTGCTCGGCAAGATCGGCCGCCGATCGGGAGCGATCCCACAACGGCAGCGGCGAACGCCATTGCCACCAGGCGGGCTCCATCCGCCGGAAGCGTTGTTCCGATTGTTCCCGCAACAGGGCGGTTGAAGAATCGCTGGCGGTCGTGCCGTTTCGTTTGAGGGCGTCGTAATCGTGCAGGAAGCGCAGATCGTCGGTGAGTCGCGATTCCAGATGCGTGCGCAGGGCGGAAAGAGTTTCGGTTGAGCAATCCGCGATCGCCGCCTGGAAGAATGGCGTCGCGCTGAACAGTCCCGACATCAATTGCGGATCTTCGCCGGGGATCAGGAAGTCATCGTGTTGCAGGCTGGCAAAGTCGACAAAGAACGGATGAAGTTCCGCGGCCGTGTCGGGCAGATGACCTTTGAGCGCCGGTTGCAGCGGACAGGGGAGCAACCCGTCACCTTCAAGCCAGCCCGCATTCTGCCATTCCCGCGCGTTGAATGTTCCCCCCGCGAGGATGACGCACGGTCCGCCCTGCAGGACATACTCCCGCAACAACCCGACGGATGACGCGGGAGTGTCGACTCCGGCGATCACCACCAGCCGCGCTGTTTCCAGCATTTCCTGCGTGAGTTGTTCCAACCGGACATGCTGCACGTGAATCAACCGGCGCGGCACCGCTTCCGTCGCCAGACGGGGTGCCAGCAGATGCCGCAAGGCGTACGTTTCACCAATCCGATGGCGGGAGACATCTTCCTGATCGCCGTATTGATCGACGAAGATCACCGGGAGTGCCGCGACGACCGGGGCCAGCCGCGTGGCCCGGTTGTCCGCGGGAAGTTGATCGGCGACGAGGGAATCGGCGTGAACTTCGAGGCTCACCTGCGACCAATGCGGCCGTCCCGGTTCGCCGGCAACATCGAATTGATGTTCAAATTCCACTTCGCGGGATTGCCCCGGTGCAAGGTCGAGCGCCTGGCTGCCGACTTCAACGCCATCGATGGTGAGCACCGCTTGCACCGATGTCGCGGCATGCGGACCGTCGGCCTGCAGATTCGCGGTGATGCGCACGGGAGCTTCAATCCCGGCAATGCCATCTTCGAGTTCCAGATTCGAGATCCACACATTGCTGACGGGTTCAGCGGCCACCGGGGCGATTTGTAAGCCGGGAAGTTTCGTTGACCACGCGGACCAGTCGAAATCTTTCCATGCGGTGGTCTGCAAATCGGAAACGAGCACCACACGTTTCACGGGCAAGTCCGCGGCTTGTTGACTGGCACGCTCGGCCGCTTCCAGTCCCGTCGATATTTCCCCGGCGGCGTCGACCAACTGCACACTCGCCAGTGTCCGCCGGGCATCTTCCTTGCTGCGGAGCGGGTCCTCGGGAATCGTTTCCACACTGCCAGCGAGCGGAATCAGCGAGAACCGGCTATCGGGCGGCAAGGAATCGAAGAACGCTTCCACGCGCCGTTTGGCACGATCGAGACGCGTTCCGGCCGTTTCCGCCACACCCATACTGCGACTGTTGTCGATCACCACAATCGCATGGACTGGCGACCGGGCGGTGGACCGTTCCGCCGATTCTTCTGTCGTTCGGGATGCCACCCAGCCAAACATCGTCAGCAGCAGTGCCACTGAGAGGCCGCACGATGCCAACGACCAGCGCTGCTGTCGGCGGTCGGGCAGCACCGCAGCCGCGGCTGCCGAGACCGCCGCGATTCCGCACAACAGCAGAAACAGCAGACCCGAAGCCGTGCCGAAACCGCCGCCGAGGAAGTACGGCCGCGCCAATGCCAGACCGATACCGACCACCGCCAGCACCCGCAGCGCTAACAGAATGAGATCGCGCACCTGCAACACGCGGCGGTGACGTTCGAGCGCGGCCCGCAGGAAATCCATCGCCGCCCAAGGCAGCACGCGAAACCGCCGCCGGTTGAACAAATGAATGATCACCGGTCCGGCCGCAACGGCCAATCCAGCGAGAGCAAACAGCGATGTATCAAAACCAAGCATTTAGAATAGTGGTGAATGGGAGGTAGATCGGGATTAAGTTTGATCGTCGCTTGCGTTTCGCAGATGACATGGATCGCGCTTTGGGGTCTGCAAAGCGCGAGCGCGGAGCGGTCACTTTTCTCCACTGAGGGATTCGCGCAGACCTTCGATTTTGCCTTCCTGCAGGATGGGCAAATACCGATTCGGCATCGACAGGATGAAGCACCCAACCGCAGTTCCGTATAGATGACCGGGTTTGCCGTGGACCCAGCGGGTGTCGCGCCACGAGCCATCTTCTCCGGGATTTTCGGGGCGTCGCAATTGGGATTGCACGAGTTGATCCCGCAGGATCGGATAGCTTTCCCGCCATGCGGGTCCACCGACCTGATACAGCGCCTGTCCGACGTAATACGCGGTGTAGGCATCGAACGGGACTTCGCCGTTCCCTTTGGGCGTTTTCAACCGCCGGATTTCGTCGGCGATGATTTCCAGATTTTTCGCAATCCGCCAGTCATCGTACTGGCCGAATTCCTGCAGGCAGACGACCCCGCAAGCCGCCATCGCGAGGGTGCCGCGGTTGCCGTCGTACGTGAATTGGCCGGGGCCGTCTTTGGCCCGTTCGTCGAACCCGCGGGTGTTGTTGTTGGCCTTGTAATGTTCGCGAACGCTGCGAATGGCCGAACGGATGACATCGCCCCGGACCTCGAAGCCGCTGTCGACCGCGCTCCGCAGCGCTTTGGCCTGCATTACCACCAGACTGAGATCGTGACCGCGTTCCTGTCGTTTCGCGCGGTAATCCCAGCCGCCGTCTTCGCATTGCGTCGTGGCGATGAGCTTCAGCGCTTTGTCGAGCACGCGGCCCAATTGGGGATCGTCGGTCATGCCGTAGGCCTGCCCGAGCACAAATGCGGCGAGACCGTGATTGTACATGTCGCGCTGGGCATCGGCGATGTTGAGCATCCCCGACGGCTTCATGTTTTTAATGACGTAGCCGAGAGCGCGATCGACCGTTTCGCCATACTTCCCACGGCCGGGCATGTGCCCCGCAGAGAGAAACGCCATCGCCCCAAGACTGACGAGGCCCAGGTCGTTCGATTCCCAATTCCCCGTGGCTCCCTGGTTACGGGCCAGCCATGCCAGACCGCGTTCCAGGGCGAGTTCCGAATCAGGCGTGACTTCCCATTCGCGCGTGACGGGCGGCGGATTTTGTGCCGACAGCGGCGGCGTGAGCGCCGCGGCTGTCCACATCACTATGACAATGGTGACAACACGCTTCAACATGCGGAACCGAAGTCGAGAACAGGAAATCGACAGCGAACACGCCCCGACGAAGGACGCACCCATGATTGCCGCACCAGCCGTCGGGGTTACGCGCGAATTCGACGGCGGGTCACGGATTCTCGAATCCTGTCAGTTTTGCCTCGCGCCACAGGACGTCTCCTGGTTTTGCGTCCAGATTCCGGCAGACAATTTGCAGCGAGACGGTTTGCCCGGCGAACGGAAATAACGCCATGCGGGTGTCGAGCCAGCCGTTGGGGGCCGATTCGTCCGTCACCGATTCGCTGAGGACCGTTCGCGTGCCGACGCGGACTTCCACTTGCCAGCGTTGCCCGGCTTGATGGCCCATCCGCAGTTGCAGACTCGGGGTGCCGGTTTTCGGAACCGTCACCGTGCGCACCAGTCGCACCTGATCGGTCGGGCGTTGCAGTTTCGCGACCAGGACGGAGCGTTGATCACGCACTGGCTCTGCCGGGGTCGTAAAGACGTTGCGCGCCGCGACCAACGGTTGCCAGCCGGGCAAAATCGATTGCACAGCCCGTCGTTCGCTTGGGAAAGTCGAATGCCACTCGTCCCATGCCGGATCGGTCGCATTTTCCGGAGACGCATCGCTGAGAGGGACAAGCAGCGCCAGATCGCGCTGCGGCTTGTTGCCGACATTGCCGATCAGCGTCCACCAGTTCGGTCCCACGGAGAAGAAAGGACCGCTGCGCCATTCGGGATGATCTTCCACATCGATTTGTCCTTCCCCGCGCGGCGAACCGGTGGCGAGATCGAACCACGCCAGTTGCGGCCAGGCTTTGTTCCCCGTGGACTCGCGTTCCACCATGACCACCAGTTTCGTGCCGTCAATCTGATGCGCAGTCATGCGTCCGGGGAGTGAGCGTTCCCAAACGACTTCACCAGTCGCCGGATTCACCCCCAGCAATCCCGGCTGTTCGGCGAGCACAACGATGTTGTCATGTGCTGTCAGAATGCCTTGCAATTGCGGACGAACCAACCGCCAGCGGACCCGGCCGGACGCGAGATCCAGACCGATGACCTGCCGGGAAGCCGGGGCCGTGATCATCACCAGCGATTGCCCGCTTGCATCGGTGCCGAAGATGGGGGCCGAGAGGAGGAAATCTTCCGCCAGCGGGTCGACTTTCGTGGGTAACCACGATTCGCGGCGGACCCAATTCACGCCGCCGGTCGTATCAAAGCCGATGACGGCCCCCCCGATCGTGGCGACCGCGATGTAATCTCGTACCGCCAAAATGCAGGGTGTTTCTCCCGCCCATGCGTCCCGCAATCGGATCAACGGAAATTCGGCAAGCACATCCCCCGTTGCGGGTGAAAGATGCGTCCATCGCACATCAAGCATATCGTCTTCGAGGCGATGGCTGATGATGACGCCGATCCGGCCGGGGAGCGCGACGGGTTCGGAAAGAACATCGGCCTTATCGCCGCCGCGGATTTTCCAGACCAACTGGCCATCATCGGGTTTCAGGCACGCCAGTTCGATGGCCCCTTTGATGATCCGCCGAACGAGCAGCTTGTCATCGATGCGGAGCGGCTTCATGGGTGTGAAGCGATAGCCGTGGGCCTCTCCCTGATCGCTGCCGACCGAAGCCGCCCACAACTGCTGACCGTCCTCGACCTTGTACGCCGTGGTTTGAAAACGATTGCTGACATAGAACCGCGGAACATCAACGGTCACCGCGAACTGGCGGCCGAACGCATCGACATTCCGGTACTCGCCGCGCCCGGCATTCTGCCCCACCTGACCATCGAACCTGGCTTTCACGTCGAGTCGATATCGTGCCCGCGGCTCCGATGGGGCGACAACGGCTGGTGGCGAACTCGGTGCCGCCGCCGCTTGCAGTTCCTGCAACAGTGGAGCGAGCGGAACGCCGTCGAGTTTGGCATCGGATACCGCGGTCGGATCGAACGTGGTTGCCATCGAACCCGCCAGACGATCTGCCAGCAGAATTCGTGACTTCAGTGCGGCATGCTGATCGTCGTTCGCACTGCGGTCCGCGTCGAGATACCGTCGGCGGGCACCAAAAAAATCGCCGAGCGCCATCTGGCGGTCGCCCAGCACGCGCTCGGCTTCCGCCGCCGCTGGAGTCCCGAAGAACTGAATCGTCGCCGCACGCAAGGTCGCCAGATCGCCTTTTCGGGTGGCTTGCAGAACCCGAACCATTCCGGTCGGTCCGAACTCATTGCGGAGCACATCGCCGAACGCCGGGTAATCTTTGACGGCGGTCGCCATGGCCACGGGAATCGAGACGAACAGGCGGTCGTCGTCCATGTCCGGCAAAAGTCCGACGCCGTCGTTTTCACCGAAATTCATTGCGATGCGCCCGGCATCCGGGAACGTCCCGCCGATGAGGGCCGAACGCAATTCGGAACGGACATTGTACGCTTCTTTGTTTACGGTGAGTTGCAGCGGGTGTCGCCACGCCAGCGGCAGAACGTCCGAGGCATCGTCTTGTCGTTCATTGATGCCGACAATGGAGCGGGACCACCGCAGCAGGCGATCGACAACTTCACCCTCCGGTTTCAAACGGTGATCGGGGTGGCCGAGTGTCAGCCAGAACTGGGCATCGGGAACGATGGTCGCCAGTGCGTCGCGATTGTCGGAAAACGCATTCGCCTGCAGCGACGTGGCAAGATTCTGCCAATGAGGATTGACGACCGGCGCGTGCGTCCAGACGGGCGAGTGCAACCACGCCGACCAGTTGGCTTCCATTTCGTCCGGTGTGATGCACGGCCGCTGCATGTAAGCACGACGAAACGGCATGATGTCGTGGTCCTGCCACTGATCGAGCAGGGAAGCCGCATCGTCGAGAAAGGCGTTCTGCTCCGCAAAACTTGCCGCGTGGAACCGTTCGGAAAGGGCCAGTCGTTCGACAATCTCGCGGGCCAGCGATTTGGGCGGTCCCGCCGTCAGCGCCGCAACTCCCGCGTGGTTCATCCAAGTTGAGGGGGCAACACCGTCCGGCAAGTGCTCGACGACTTCGGGCTGCCATTCTGCCAAGGTCGGCGGCAATTTTTCGCTGCTCGGCAACGAATTCCGCAAGTCCTTTTGATCGGCAAATTGCGTTAACCCGGCCAGTTCACGAACCTGGTACGATTCGACACGAATCGATCGGGGCGTCTCGCCGGGGAAACAGTACACTCCGATGGATCGCACCGCGCCGGGAAGATCGTTGAGCGGATTCTCGGCGACATGGCCCCAATGCACGCCATCGCCGCTCGACCAGACGTGGCAGGTTCCCAAACCGGCGACCACGCGCAACCAGAGTTGCGGACTCCAATACGGCGGCGGAAAAGCGTTCGGGTCGTAATCCGAGTCGATGCGTCGCTCCTGCGGTCGCAACGCCCCGAAAGTCAATTGTTTGGTCCGCCGGTCCTGGCAAATTCCGAGCAGGACCAGCGGTTGGCCCTGTTCATTTCCCAGATACACCCCGGTGCCGGCATCCGCCGCGGAGAGTCGAAAGATCGACTCCACCAGTGTCGCACGCGGCAATGTGGTGAAGGCCTGCGCTTCGACGGACTTGGAATTGCCGGTTAACAGCACCGCGCCGCCCGTCTCGACGTGAATCATCGCGACATCGGGCTTGGTCATTTCCCACTTCGCGGTGTCGGTTTGCGCGCTGTCGAGCACGAGCGGGTGTTCGGCGACATTACCCGTCGGCCACGGTTCCGCACGCAACCACGAGAACCCGCGGATGCGACCACGCCCCAGTAGTTGCACGACTTTGGGCGACTCCGTCAGCGGTGCCGAAAGGAGCGGAATCTTCCCCGCCGACAGAATGAGTTGACCGCCCTGGCGACGGACTTCAAAGGTGACCGCACCGCTGCGATACCACGCCCCCCCGTCGGTCGTGAGCAACCCGCCCCACTTGATCGCCGTTTCGCCGGGCGGACGTTGAAATTCGTAGGCCGCCCAGATGTGCGGCTCGCGCTGACGATAGAACCGCAGGGCCACGCCTCGTTGATCGTCACCGAACAGCAACGTCATATCGGTGAGGTCGAACGGCGTGAGTCGCAATACGGCGTCATCGACCCACGGCGCTTTGAGCTGCATCCGCCCATCGACCTGCACCGTTCGCCGACCGCCGATGATCGCTTCATTCCAACCGGGGGCAATCCCCGGCACTTCACCCCACCAGCGCTGGAACTCGGCCAGCGGAAGTTCATCATGCCCCATCGTGCGCAAGTCGGCCCGCAATCGCGGACTGTTGACCGCCAGCGGAGAAAGTTCGCCGTTTAACCACGGTGCCCAAGGTGCGTCGGCTGCGACTACCGGGGGCGTCACCGCAGGCATCGGGACGGGGTCGTTCGGAAGGGTCGCCGCCAGCGCTTGCTGAGCCGATTTCTCCGTTTCACCGGGAAGAATGGCAACCGGTGGTTTGTCCTTCTCGGCGGCGGCGTCCGGGTCTTGTTGCCCGGCGGGGGTTTTGGCGGATGCGACTTCGGGAGCGTCCAAGTCACCCCGCGGTCCACGGAAAAACCAGACACTGATGCCCACCGCCAGCAACATCACTGCCGTCAAACCCACGAGAGACCACCAACGTGATGCACCCGTCGACGAATTCGACTTCTGCGCGGCGGCGCGGGCCATCAGATCATCGACGGAGATTGTCACGTCGGCCAACCCGGTGGCCAGTTCCGTTTCGAGTTCCAGCGTGGCGGCAAGTGCCGCGCGGATTTCCGGCGAGTCGCTCCATCGCGCCCGCAGCGCGGCCAACTCGGCTTCGGTGAAGTCCGCCGGCATTTTTTCCTGCAATAATTGCAGCAGTTCAGCGTCGTTCATGGGGCTCCGCCTGACGCTGTTTGAGGTTCAAACAATCTCGTAATGCCTGCCGCGCGCGGTGCAACAACAACTTCACCGCGCCTTCACTGCGATGCAACAAACCGGCGATCTCGGTTAATTTCTGACCGGTCCGATAGTGCAACTCAATCGCCTGCCGCGCGCTCGGCCCCAAATCCACGAGGCATTCCGGCAGCCAGCGGAGTTTGTCTTCCGAGACATCGGCATGGGGCCAGATGGTTTCCAATTCCAGACAAAGTTCCGTCCAGGCCACCTCGCGCCGCCGACGGACATGTCGCACATGCTCCCGCAGCAAATTGCGCGCGATGCCCATCAACCAGGGACGCACCAGCGCCGTCGAATCAAACCGTGCCCGTGCCTGATAAAACCGGATGAAAACTTCCTGCACCATGTCTTCGGCGTCATCGGGACGGAGAACCCGCGCTCGCAGAAAGCCATACAGAGGCCGCTGATGCCGATCCACGAGCGACGCAAATGCCTCACGGTCGCCCGTGCGCATGCGAACCATCAGTTCGTGATCGGCGTCCTGCAAGAAATCGCCCTCGAAGTGTGACCGAGCTGTCGATGACACATCATAATGTCTTGATCGACGGCACGGAAAGGGACTTCGGGCACCATTGACAGGCAACGAGTCCGCGAATTGGGTAAGCTGTAAGGTTGCGGATCGCGTTCCGAAACGGTTTCGCTCGCGGTCTGAATCGATTGCTCCTTCGCCCCGATCGTATTTGATGCTCGCTCTGACGGAATATGACGCCGCATTGCAGGAGACGATGCTCGTCGATCGGGTTCGGCTGCGCCGCAAGTGGCGAGAAATCAGCGATGCGGAACGAGCCGGGCGACCGTTCGATCAAAAGCTCGCCAGGTGGCAAGCCGACCTGGACCGTGCGCGACAACTGTTGACCGAGCGCGTCCAGCGCCGACCGTCAATCACTTACGACGACACGCTGCCAATTCACGTGCGGCGCGAAGAAATTCTCGAAACGATCCGCGCGAATCAAGTCGTCGTTATCTGCGGCGAAACGGGGTCCGGCAAATCGACACAATTGCCGAAGATGTGTCTCGAACTCGGCCGCGGCATCGACGGCATGATCGGTCACACCCAGCCGCGCCGCATCGCCGCGCGGACGATTGCCGCCCGTGTCGCCGAGGAATTGAGCGTGCCCCTCGGTCGGGAAGTCGGTTATCAGGTCCGTTTCAGCGACGTGACCAGCCCGCAGACTTACGTCAAATTGATGACCGACGGGTTGCTGCTCGCGGAATCGACGACCGACCGCTGGCTCAACCGGTATGACACGATCATTATCGACGAAGCCCACGAGCGGTCGCTGAACATCGATTTTCTGCTGGGATATCTGCACCGCTTGTTGATCAAACGCCGCGATCTCAAATTGATCATCACGTCGGCGACGATCGATGCGGAACGTTTCGCCGAGCATTTTAGTACGGTCACCGGCACGGTGCCGATTCTGACGGTCTCGGGGCGGACCTATCCGGTGGAGATGGTTTATCGAAATCCTCCCCCGAACGTCGATGAGGATCGCGATCCCGATGAAGACGTGGCGAACGCGGTTCAGGAAGTGTGCGAACGGGGTCCGGGCGATGTGCTCGTCTTTCTGCCGACCGAGCGTGAAATCCATGAAGCGATGAAGCGATTGAAAGGCCGATCATTCGCGGGCGGAAAACCGACACTGTTGCCGCTGTATGCCCGTCTGCCGGCCGCGGAACAGCAACTGGTGTTTCAAACCGGTTCGAGTCGCCGGATCGTACTAGCCACGAATGTCGCGGAATCGTCGTTGACCGTGCCGGGCATTCGGTACGTGGTGGACACCGGCACCGCGCGAATCAGCCGGTACTCACCGAAATCGAAGCTGCAACGGCTGCCGATCGAATCCATATCCCAAGCCTCGGCGGATCAACGCGCCGGTCGCTGTGGACGGATTGGCCCCGGCGTGTGCGTCCGGCTTTACAGTCGCGAAGACTACGAACGCCGTGAGCGTTATACGCCACCCGAAATTCTGCGATCCAACCTCGCCGCGGTCATTCTGCAACTGGAAGCGCTGGGTCTCGGCCACGTCGATCAGTTCCCGTTTCTCGAACCGCCGAAACTGGAAGCGGTGCGCGACGCCTACAAGACGCTGTTCGAACTGGGAGCCGTTGCCGACGGGCACTCGTTACGAACACACCGGGAAGACCGCACCGCCGAAGAAGAGTCGCCCGACAATAAAGCGACCGAAAAAGCACCGCGGTGGGTGTTGACCGAATTGGGCCGGACACTGCACCGGTTACCGGTCGATCCGCGCATTGCCCGCATCGTGGTGGCCGGACAGGATGAACATTGTCTCGACGATATTTTAATTATTGCGTCGGCGCTGGAAATCCAGGACCCGCGTGAACGACCGCTCGACAAACAAAAAAACGCGGACGAAGCCCACAGTCGCTTCAGCGATCCCGACTCCGATTTTCTGAGTTATTTGCGGCTCTGGGACTTCTATCACAAACTGAAAGACGAATTGACGCGGAGCCAGTTGCGAAAGGCGTGTCAGCAAAATTTTCTTTCGCCGATTCGCATGCAGGAATGGGTTGATATTCATCGTGAACTGCGAGAACTCGTCCGGCAGACCGACGGCGGTCGCCGCGAGCGGCAGCGTGCCGAGGACGCCGGTCGCGTGAAAGCCGGCAAGTCGCGGACGCCGTTACCGGACGGTCCGTGCGATCCTTCCCGTTCGGCGGCCATTCACCGCGCGCTGCTCACCGGTTATCTGTCGAGCATCGCGTATCGGACGGAAAGCGGCGAGTACCTCGCCGCGGGGGGAATGAAAGCCGCGCTGTGGCCGGGGTCATGTCTCAGCGGCAAGTCTCCCAAGTGGATTGTGTGCGGCGAACTGCTGGAAACCACCCGGCGGTATTTGAAGACGGACGGCCGCATCGATCCTGCGTGGATTGAACCACTCGCCGGTCATCTCGTTACGAAAACGCACAGCGAACCACACTGGGATCCGGACGCCTTGTCGGTGATGGCCTTCGAAAAAGTCACGCTCTTCGGATTGCCGCTCGTGCCGAAACGGCGGGTGCGGTATGCCAAGATCGATCCGGTTGTTGCCCGCGAATTGTTTGTGCGCGACGGGCTGGTCAACGGCGTCTGGCCCGATCCGCCGGAGTTTCTGGCTCACAATTTGAAGCTCGGGCAAACGCTGCGCGACTTGCAGACTCGCAGCCGTCAACCGGCGATGTTGCGCGACGAAGAAGAGTTAATCGCGTTTTACGAATCGCGCTTGCCACCCGAAGTTCTGGATGGGGCGTCCTTAAAACGTCATCTGTTACAGTCGGCGTCGCCAGCGACGGTCGCCCAGGGTCATCACCGACATCCGCCTCAACAACTCGCAACGGTCGGTACGCGATCGCTTCTCATGACGGATGCCGATCTCCTGATTGCGGAAGCGGAGATCGCTTCCGCAACGCTGTTTCCCGAAGCGTTACACATTCAGCAACTGCAACTGCCGCTCACGTATCAGCACGAACCGGGCGAAGATGTGGACGGCGTCACGGTGACCGTGCCGCATGCGGGACTCAACCAGCTTGATTCTGATCGGCTGCGCTGGCTGGTGCCGGGATTGTTGGAAGACAAGGTGACCGCGCTGTTGCGATCCCTTCCCAAAGATGTGCGGCGCGACCTCGTCCCCTTACCCGACGTTGCCCGCGCGGTTGCCGCCCGGTTGCACTTCGGTGAGGGAGCCTTGTTGACCGGCATCACCCGTGCGGTGGAAGACGTCACCGGCATTGTCATCCCCGCGAGTGCATTCCAGGAAGACAAGCTGCCCGATCATCTGCGGATGCGCATCGAAGTCGTCGATTCCAAAGGCGATTCCCTGGGCATCAGTCGCGATCTCGACGAACTGCGCGGGCAACTCGGCGCTAAGGCGACCGCCACGTTTTCCGCAGCGCCCGATCCGCGTTGGACACGTGACAGCCTGAGAAACTGGGACTTCGGACCGTTGCCGGAAGCAGTTTCCGTGGAACGGGCGGGGATCCAGTTGACGGGTTATCCCACATTGCTCGATCGAGGCGAAACCGTTTCCTTGCGACTGCTCGATTCCACCGTACAGGCGGCCTATGAGTTTCGGTTTGGCTTGATTCGGCTCTTCAGCATCGCCATGGCGCGCGAGTTGAAGCAACAGGTGGATCATTTGCCGTTCATCAATGCGTGGACGTTACTGGGCCAAACGTTGCCGCAACCGTTTCCGTTACGGCAACATCTTGCCGAGCGCATTGCCGAGCGCGCATTTTTGTCGGAATCGCCGTGGCCGCGCTCCCAGCCGGAGTTCGGCCTACGGGTTGCCGCCGGGAAACCGCATATTCCCGCCGCGGCCGCCTTGGTGGCCCGGCAACTGCAACCATTACTTGAAACCTACACGCAGATTCGTCGATTGTGGGAGAAGACCGATTTGCCGCGGTATCAGGCGACGCGGCGGGACCTGCATGACCATCTTTCAAATTTGCTCGCCAGCGGTTTCCTCATTCGCACGCCGTGGACATGGTTCGTGCATCTCCCGCGCTATCTGCGGGGCATCGTGCGGCGGATCGAAAAGCTGACGGCGGGCAGCGGACCGCGCGACGGGCAACAGTTGTCGAGTTTCCTTCCCCGCTGGCAGCGCTGGAAAGACCGCGCACACATCGCGAGAGAACGCGGTCTCTATGATGCCGAACTCGAAAACTACCGCTGGATGCTCGAAGAATACCGTATTCTGCTCTTCGCGCAGGATCTCGGCACGGCCATGAGCGTCTCGGAAAAGCGCCTCGACAAACAATGGGCGATCGTTACCGAATCGACGTTGTAAATCAGCGCGCGGTTACTCAACTTGCCACACCGCGAGATGTCCCAACGAGGTGGATGCCGCGATTTTGCTGCCATCGGGTGAGAACGCGATCCGCTCGAAGTATTGGCCGCGGTGTTCCCACGTCTCCACGAATGGCGGCGGCGACAACTTCTGCAAGACTTTCAAGCTGCTGAGATCCCAAATTGCAATGCCGCCGGTTTCGAGGACACTCGCGATCCGTTTTGCATCCGGTGATAACGTCGCAATCCCGGCGAAGCGGATGTCATGACCGAAGTCGGGTCGGCTGTCGAGGGTTTCGTTCTCTTTCTCCGTGTAGCGCGGACACACTTCCTCGGGTGGGATGACCTCCCGAGGCTTGGCTTCAAACACCGGATGCCACAAGCGGATCGATGCACGATTCACGATGGCCACACGGTGTCCGTCCGGTGTGAAACGCAGCGTGCTCTGCTCGCCGCCCGCGTGATCCATCATTCCGAGCGATTTCCCCGTTTCGAGATCCCACAGTGCGAGATAACCGTAGCGGCTGAGCGTCGCGAGGGATTTGCCATCCGGTGAAAACGCGATTGCGGCCATCCGTTCGCCCTCGCGGCTGCACTGCTTGAGATGATGAACTGGGTCATCATCGTCGACATTCCAGACCAGCACGGTTCCATCGACCCGGCAGGCGGCGATCTGCTTCCCTTCGACATCAATGGCCACGGCATAGACACTGTACTTCGGACCCACCGACAGCGTCTTGATTTCCTGCAGAGTATCGCCGTCCCGCAACACCACCGTGCCGATGTTCGTCCCGAGCACAATCCGCTCAGGTTTCCCGCCCACCGCCATCGAGTTCGCATGATTCGGCAGGCGCGTCATCTGATTCAATTCGCAGGCGACGAGTTTTGAGCCTCCGCCGACGGTGAACATCCACTGGCCCAGTCCGTTGAACTTGCCCGTGGTGATCAACCCGTGCGAGTGCCGCAGCCAGGCGAGATTCGACACCGGAGTGGCCTGGCTGACGACTGGTGTCGGCTCATCGGCATGCACCATCGGTACAAAAGCGATCGTGATGGCCAATACGAGCGGTAATCGAATGGCAAACATGACAGGGCGGAGGGAATCTGCGAGCATGGATGGCAACTCCCGAAGAGGTGCAAGATTGGCGAGTGAATTGAATGGCTATCGGAAACGACGCTACCATCGACGTGACATCGGCGGCCAGTGTTCCCGCAAAGTTGGGCACGATTGCCGATTTTTGTCCAATTGGTATGGAGGCTGTCCTGACGACCGGGCAATGCGTCGTCGCGGAACACAAAACGCGATTTCATTCAACGGAGTGAGAGACCAATGTGTCTGAAATTCCTGCTGATGCTGGGAGCGATTGCGAATGGCAGTGCGATTCTCGCCGCCGAGCCCCTGGCCACCGTTCCACTCACGCATGTGGTGCTCATCGGCGGTTTCGATTCCGATCCCACGCCGCAGCAATTGGCAGGGACAGCACGACGCGGGGAAGGCAACAGCGGCATGTTTCAACTGCGGAATGATCTCCGCGCGGAAAAGATTTCCGCCGAGTATTTCAACTGGAACGGCACACCGCCCGGAAAAATCGGTGACGAGAATCCGCCCGGCACGGCGGCAATTGCCAATCATCTTCGTCAGCACACCTCAGTGAATCTGGATGCGCGGATTGCCATCGTGGGCAACAGTTGGGGCGGACACACGGCATGGGAAGTTTGCCAGCTTGTCGCGGAAACGCAACCGGAGCTTCAATTCCCGCTGGTCATTTTTTTGGACCCCTCATCGGCGGGGCGTCCCGATTCAAAACGACCGGCGACATTGCCGAAAAATGTCGCCTCGGCCGTGCAATACGCCAGCCGGAGTGCCGTAGTCTGGGCCCCGTGGCAGAAGGAACCGCGGGTCATCGCGGTTGACCTTGCAGATCCCGCGAAAGGCTTCTTGCGTGC
Source organism: Planctomycetaceae bacterium (assembly GCA_021732785.1). GTDB lineage: Bacteria > Planctomycetota > Planctomycetia > Planctomycetales > Planctomycetaceae > DSVQ01. The sequence goes on along the minus strand of JAKFUG010000014.1, from coordinate 135,703 downwards.
AGGAGGGCCACCTTACGGGGCGATCCTCGATCCCAGTGCCCATATTGGTGCGGAATGGGACGACAGGATTCATCGCGACATTCGCGTCCGGTTGACCGGCGTGAGGCCGTGATGCTTCGTTCCCATCGCGAAGAACATCCGATGACGAAAAAAGAAACGACGGCACCGGGAACCATTGTGGTTTGCGAACCGAGGGCATTCTGGACCCCGGCCCTGCAACGGGAATTGCAACCAGAACGCCATCAGGTCCGCGGTTGTCATTCCCTGCGTGAGCTGAATGCGATCTTGATGAATGATGGAAAAACCATTGTCGTATACGACCTTTCCTTCCAACCGGAGGGATGTTTGACATGGCTGGCGGGACAGCACAACGGCGCTGTGCCAACCATTGTGCTGGGATCGAAAGCGACCGCGGAATTGGAACCCGTGTTCCGCGAATGGGGCGCACGGTCCTTCGTGGTGGATTTGATTTCTCGCACGGATCTGGCCGCCCTTTGCCGACGTTGGTTGCGTTACCTGATTCGAGAGTGATTTACGAATCGCGACGATCGCGGTCGTGGTATTCTTCCTGAACGCCTCACTTCATGTGAAAGGATTAACGACCATGTGCAAGGTCTTCCTGATGTTATTCATTGCCCTGTTGTACGCGCACTCGACGGTGTTCGGCGCCGATGTTGACGTCTGGAAAGAGAAATTGGCGGTCAGCCAGAAAGCGTGGGAAACCGCTCGCCAAACCTGCGCGGGAAACTACGCGTATGAAGTCACGGTCGAGTTCTACAGCGGCACGGCATCCGTCACCACCATCGTCGTCCGCGACAACAAAGTCAGCGAACGTCGGCTTGTGAAAGGGGCCATTCCCAAAGGAAAGCCAGTGGGAACCAAGCTGGTCAATCCCGTGACGGAATGGGTGGAAACGACTTTAGAACTCGGCAAACACGAAGGGCGCGCCGCCCGGCCGAAGACCATCGACGAACTGTATGCGGATGCTGCCAAATTACTCGATGGGCCGATTGCCAAATATGAACAGTTGACCGTGTCGTTCGACAATGAGGGATTATTGAAAGAATGCTTCACTATCGACGCGCGCGTGGCGGACGATAACCCGCGGAAGGGCGTCGCAATCTCGAAAGTGATCCTGGGTAAGAACTGATTCCCACGGAACGCGATTACCAGACCGCAAAGCCGACTCTGCTTTCCGAGTGTGAAGGCCACCGGTCCGAATCAGAAAAACAGGGTCGCCTCCCACCGCGGGTTGATGTTGGCGCGCCGGGAAATCTGTTACCATCTTCGCGGGTGTTGATCGAGACGATGTTGGCAGTGGGAGGTTGGGACCCGCTTCGATCGTCTCTCTCGATGACATTTCGGCAACCGTTCGGTGTCGCTGGTGTCTCGGTGTACGGACCAATCAGGATTCCCACTGCGTGTGGAAACAGTTGGTTGATCAATGGGCGCTGGTAACCGGTGCATCCTCAGGCATCGGCGCTGAGTTTGCGCGCCAACTGGCCGGCCGCGGCATGCACCTCGTGCTCGTTGCCCGCCGGAAAGATCTGCTGGACGAACTCGCCGCCGAGTTGCACGCCAAGCATGCGACACGCTGTGAAGTCATCGCGTGCGATCTGTCCAACCAGGACGGTCCACAGCAAGTGGTGCTGGAAATTGCACGGCGTGGAATCACGGTCGAACTCCTCGTCAACAATGCCGGTTTTGGTGTTGTCGGAGAAGTGGAAGACGCACAGGTCGAACGTCTGCAGGAACTGATCCGACTCAACATCAATGCCGCCGTGACGCTGACGTACGCCTTTCTTCCCGGCATGCTGGAACGCCACCACGGGGCGATCATCAATCTGTCGTCGCTGTCCGCATTCCAACCCGTGGCCTACATGAGCGTGTATGCCTCGTCGAAAGCGTTTTTGCTCCACTTCAGCGAAGCCCTGGCCGTGGAAGTGAAGGACCGGGGGGTCGCCATTCTCGCGGTCTGCCCTGGCGTCACGCAGACGCAGTTTTTTGACATCGCCGGAGCCGCCGGTTGGTTGCAGAAGCATGCGTCGCATTCGCCGGAGCGCGTCGTGCGCTCCGCGCTCGATGCACTCGGGCGGCGTCAAGTTGTGGTCATCGGCTGGAAGAACTATCTACTGACATTGCTCGTGCGGATCGCCAGTCGCGCCCGGGTGGTGAAAGAATCGATGCGATTTTTCCGGCCGCGGCGAAAGATTGAGCCGAAATCGTCGAAACTGAAATGACCGTCGAAGCTGCTGTTCCTGAATTGCCTCCGGACGCAATCCGCCCTGAACCCGCACTGGGACTCGGGCCGCGCATGATGCCAACGCGGTACTTTCTGGCACCGCTGGCGGGTTACACGCATCTCGCATTGCGGCGAACCTTGCGCGATCTCGGCGGATTGGGGCTGGCGACCACCGATCTCGTACTGGCCACGCATCTCTTATCCCAGCATCGACACTCACTCGAATTGGTCGAAACGACGACTGATGACACGCCGCTTTCCGTGCAGATTTTCGGTGGACAAACGCGTGATCTTGTGAACGCCGCCCGGTGGTTGCAGGATCACGGCTATCAGGGCGTCGACCTCAACATGGGGTGTCCGATGGCGAAGGTTAACAGCCAGGGCGGGGGGGCCCGCTTGTTGTGCGACGCGGACAATGCCTGTCGACTCGTGGAAGCCGTGGTCGCCGCCGTGACGGTCCCGGTTTCGGTGAAGATGCGTTTGGGTTGGGATCGGGAATCGATCTCCGCACCGTATCTTGCCAGTCGATTTGAACAAGCGGGCGTGGTCGCGATTACGCTTCACGGAAGAACCCGGCAGCAAGGCTTCGGCGGGACGGTAAATCTGGACGGCATCGCGGAAACCGTGGCTGCGGTCTCGAAGATTCCGATCATTGGTAATGGTGATGTACGGACTGCCGAAGACGCTTTCCACATGCGGCGCGTGACCGGTTGTGCCGCCGTGGCGATCGGTCGCGGAGCGCTGCTCGATCCGTGGCTGTTCCGCAAGATTGCCGATGTCGAAGCCGGGCGAGTTCCCTACGAACCGACGCCAGCGGAACAGATTGATTTTCTGGTCCGCCACTTCACCCGCATGACCGAACAACACGGCGACCGCAGTTGCCTGTTGTTCCGGAAATTCGCCGCGTGGTACGGGGCCAAACTCGGCATCCCGGAAGATCTGGAACAACGACTTCGGTTGTTCGAATCGGTCGACGCCTTCCACGCTCTGGTCGCAGAAATCCGCGAGCGTCATGGTGAGCGACAATCCCCGATTGCGACCGCGCTCGTCAAAGTCCCCAACGGTCCAATCGAACACTGGTAGAAGCTCAAGGGTTGCAAGCCCGGTGGTGGTACAGTTTGAAGAGACGGGGCAGGGGCCCCGTCCTATGAATGATCGGTTTTTGATAGATAAATGATAGGTCGGGGCCCCCGCCCCGACTCTTCAAACGGATCACCCGGCGTCGAGAGAAACTCTCGCCGCATGGTCTCGGCGGTCTGGGCAAAGTATACTGCCCCGCAACAACCATTCGGCACCGTCAAACCCTTCATGAGCGAGCGCGTTATCCACTCATGCACACCACAGATGTTGCCATCGTCGGCGGCGGAATCATCGGGCTGGCAACCGCGTACCGGCTGCAGGAACGGTTTCCCGGCACGAAATTGATGCTCCTCGAAAAAGAACGGGAAGTCGCGCACCATCAGACCGGGCACAACTCCGGCGTACTTCACTCCGGCATCTATTACAAACCGGGTTCGCTCCGCGCGATTAATTGCCGACAGGGTAAACTCGCCATGCAGGAGTTCTGCGAGCGGGAGGAAATTCCGTTCAACCTCTGCGGCAAGGTGATTGTCGCGGTCGATTCTTCAGAGTTGCCACAGCTTCAGAAAATCTTCGAGCGCGGCCAAGCCAACGGCGTGGTGTGCGAGATGATCGACGCGTCACGACTCAAGGAACTGGAACCCCATGTCCGGGGTGTGCAGGCCATCCATGTTCCCGAAGCCGGCATCATCGACTACCGCCAGGTCTGCGAACGGCTGTCGCAACGGATTGCCGAGCGCGGCGGGACCGTCTTGCTGAACGCCAAGGTCTCCGCGATGTATCGCCGCAACGGTCGGATGATCATCGAAAGCACCGGCGGCGAAGTCGAAACGAAGTACGTCATTACCTGCGGCGGGCTCCACAGCGACCGTTTGACACGACTGTCCGGTCAAACGCCCACGGCCCAGATTGTGCCTTTTCGCGGCGAGTATTTTGAGATCAAGCCCTCCGCGCAACATCTCTGCAAGGGCTTGATTTACCCGGTGCCCGACCCGGACTTTCCGTTTCTCGGCGTCCACTTCACGCGCATGATTCACGGCGGTGTGGAGTGTGGTCCCAATGCGGTGCTGGCGCTTGCCCGCGAAGGCTACTACAAGACGAGCTTCAATCTGTTCGACCTGCTGGAGACGCTGACGTATTCGGGCTTCCTGCGAATGGCGTGGAAACACTGGCGGCAGGGTTGTTACGAAATGTGGCGGTCACTCAACAAAGGGGCGTTTGTCGCCGCGCTGCAACGATTGGTGCCGGAAATCACCGGAGCCGATCTCGTCTCGGCTCCCGCGGGAGTACGGGCCCAGGCTTTGACACCGCAAGGCGAACTCGTCGATGATTTCCTGATCACCGAGAATGATCTCGTCGTCAATGTCTGCAACGCACCATCCCCAGCCGCAACGGCTTCGCTGAACGTCGGCCAACTCGTCGTCGACAAGCTCGCGCCAAAGTTGAGTTGATGGAGTCTTAAATGGGCCCGACTTGCGAAGTCCTTTTGAATGATGTTTACCCTTCGACACTAGATGCTATCGATTCCAAGTTGACCGAAATGGCTGAGCAAATCATCCGCACGCGGAAGGGCCGAAGTTGGGATGTCTGGATCAATACCCGGCCGATGCATCTCGCTGTAACCGAATCTCCGTCTGCAATCGTAATTTCTGCTGGGTGCAATGAAGCCGTTGATTTCGTTGTCCTGAAACAATTGTCGGAACAGTTGGCGTTCACGACTGACGGAATCGCATCCACCCTGGAGAACTGAAGAGTGCCGTAACGATCGCAAAATATCTTCACTTATAGTTTGCCGCCGACCACCACTCGTTGATGAGTTTCGTCAATGCCGCTACGCGCTCGGGTTGTTCCGTGGCGAGGTTACGCGTTTCGTGCGGGTCGGCCAGCACATCGTATAACTCGGGGGTCGCGGGAATCGTCGGCCGTTCCGGCGTTCCGGCGGCGTTGGGCAGAATCAGCTTCCACCGTGATTCGGACAGCGTCCATCGATACTGTAACGTCGCCGCGGGGTTGTCGATGTCCGCAACATCGTGGTCGAGCACTTCGCCGAACAACGCCGTCCGATTGGTCTTGCCGCTGTTCCTGGCGATGTCGAGCAAGTTGAATCCCGGCAGTTTTTCTTTCGGATCCACTCCGGTCGCAGCCAGAATTGTCGGGGCGATGTCGAGCGAACTCACGGGCGTATCGAACCGCGCGGGTGTCACGTGCCCCGGCCATTTGATGAGGATCGGCGTGCGCAAGCCCCCGTCGTAGGGAGAACGCTTGCTCTTCGGCGCGTAACCATTGCCGTCCGGTTGTTGAATCCAGCCGTTGTCAGTGAGGTAAATCACGAGCGTATTCTCGGCCAGCTTGCGTTCATCGAGTAGTGCCAGAACTCCGCCGACCGTTTCGTCCCACCATTCGCACATCGCGAAGTATTTGGCGATCGGTAACGGTCGCTCCGCCGTGCGGTATTTTTCGAGCAATCGTTCCGGCGGGTTATGGGGTGAGTGCGGCAGCAGCGGGGCGTACCACAGGAAAAAGGGTTTGTCACCGTGTTGATCCAGAAATTCAGCGATCGGTGCGAGACCCTCGCGGCCGATTTTCAGACCCAAGTCGCCATGCCGGCCTCCTTTGCTCGGGTCGCCGTGCGTCATCCCGTGGGTGAAACCGCCCTCTTTGTAATTTCCTTCCCACCATTTGCCGGTTTGTAAACTCTGATAACCCTTCTCTCCCAACCATTTGGGAATGGTGGGCAATTGACGAATGTGCCGCAGCATTTCTGTGCGATTGACGCCCTTCGGTGGATCGTTCCCGCTGATTTTGTGCTCATGTGGATAACGCCCTGTGATCAAAGTGGCCAAACTCGGTCGACACAAGCTTGTCGGGCCATATCCGCGGGTGAAGGCCGCGGATTGGCTGGCCAGGCGGTCGATGTGCGGCGTTCGGATCGTTGGATGGCCCATAAAACCGTAGTCGGTCCACGCCTGATCGTCGCCGAGGATGATCACCACGTTCGGTGGGGCGGCTTGCGCTGGCAGACCGCAAAAAACAGCGAGCGCCAGGCACGCCAGTTGCTTCACAGATTTCCACGGCAGGTTCACGTTCGGGTCTCCGCAAGTTCGCTGGGGGAGGGGCGTTCTCGAATGGAAGATGATTCGCACTAAAATCGATATGAATGAATTCTCAACAACTTGGGGCGGATCTTTGAAGTCGGGATCGGTTGACAGACTTGGGATTCGTACGTCTAATGCTACCGGTTGTCGACGGTGTTAGCACGCTTGGAATGTGACCGTCACCGGGGTCGGCGGTGCTGAGGGCGAGTCCCTCCGCCGTGAGACCGCACCGTCATCGTCACACACTTTGAGAGGAACGGTTCATGCGGAAGAATGGCACATGGTTGGTGTGCGGCGCCGTCCTGGCGGCCCTCGTGTTCGTTGTCACGGCACAAGACGCCCAGGCTCGTCCCAAGTACATGGGTGGTTTCAAGGAAGCCTACCCGGCACTCGTCACCCAGGCCGACACGGTGAAGTGCAACGTCTGCCACTTCGGCGACAAGAAGACCAATCGTAACGACTACGGCATGGCCGTGGGCAAGGCGCTCGGCGAAAAGAACGTCATGGACGCCGCGAAGATCACCGAAGGCTTGAAAAAGGCGGAAGCTGAAAAGAACGCCGACGGCAAGACCTTCGGCGAACTGATCAAGGACGGCAAGCTGCCCGGCAAGGCTCCGTAACGAGTGGTCCGTCGATCCGGAATTGAATTTCGAGGCCACCCTCCCACAAAGAGGGTGGCCTTTTTCGTGGTGACCAACAAGAAATCGGAGAGTGCAAAGTTAGCCGCGAAAAGTGCAGAATGAGAAGGACGCACAACGTTCGCTTGCCGTTTAGCGGGTGTCACGGTGCAGATTTTTCGTTTTTGTCACTCCGCACTTTTCATGATTCACTCCTCACTTTGTACTGCACTTCCTGTTATAGCAAGGAGTCGATCCCATGCCGAAGTCACCGCCGCGGGGTTATTGGCTTTTCAAGTCCGAACCGTCGGCGTTCGGTATTGAAGATTTGGTCAAAGTGCCGGAGCAGACGGCGCCGTGGGATGGGGTGCGGAATTATCAGGCCCGCAATTATCTGCGAGATGGTGTGCAAGTCGGCGATCGCGTGCTCTTCTACCACAGCAGTGAACCGCCGCTGGGTGTGTTTGGCACCATGACCGTCGTGCAGGCGGCATACCCCGATACCACACAGTTCGATCCCAAGAGCAACTACTTCGATCCCAAAAGCCCGCGCGATAACCCGCGCTGGGTGATGGTGAATGTCCGGTTGCTCGAAAAGTTTCCCACGCCGGTGTTGCGGGAGCACCTGGAGGCCGACGAGGTCACGGCAGGGATGCTGGTGATGAAGCGCGGCATGCGCTTGTCGATTCAACCCGTCACCGCGGAAGAATGGGCGGCGGTCCATCGTCTCGCCGGACGAAAGCCCCCCCGATGACCGCACCATCGGAGGGACCACAAAAATCGCAGCACCACGTTTGGCAATTAGCCCTCGGCATTGCCGTTTCGCTGGGCTGCCTGTGGTATTCCGCGCGCGAAATGCTCAGCGATAAACAGGGGCTGGAGCAGATCCGAACGGAGTTTGCCGAGGCGAATTACATCACACTACTGCCCATGTGGTTGTGTCTGACGTTGTTCTATCTGCTCAAAGCATGGCGGTGGCGACTGCTGTTGCGACCTGTCGGCGACTTTCACTCTCTGCGAGATTTGCTGCCGCCGGTGATGATTGGTTTTGCCTTCAACAATGTCTTGCCGGCACACCTCGGGGACTTTATCCGGGTTTATGTTTTCTCGCGAAAACAGGGTGTCACACCGTTGGCGGCGCTGTCGAGCGTGATACTCGAGCGCATATTCGACATCATCGCCGTGCTCTTCATTCTTGGTGGGGGACTCTTGTTCGTGCCCGGTCTGAACGCATCGGTTCACAAGACGGCCATGGTGTTCGCCGCGATTGCCGCCGTGTTCATGATGGGAGCAATCGCGTTCGTCATCTGGACCGGACCCTTTGTGCGGCAGTTCGAGGCTGTCCTCGCATGGGTTCCCTTGCTGCCAGCAGGATTGCGGCGCAAGCTGACCGAAACGCTGGAGGCCGGAGCATCGGGATTGGCGTCGCTGAAGCAACCAAAACTGCTGACCGGAATCGTGCTGTCATCGCTTGCGCAGTGGCTGTTGAATGCCGCGATGGTCCACTTGTCGTTGTGGAGTTTCGGCATCCACGTGAGTGGGGCGGTGTCGTGCCTTGTCGTCGGCGTGACGGCGTTTGGCGTCACGGTGCCGTCATCGCCGGGATATTTCGGCGTGATTCAATTGTGCTTCATGACCGTGTTGAAAGTCTTTGTCGACGACCAGCCCGCCGTCTTTGCCGCGTCGGTCTATTACCATCTGGCACAATGGATTCCGGTGACGCTGATCGGCTTCGTCTACTTCGTGCGTTCAGGGATGACCCTGCGTGAGGTCAACGCCGCTGCCGATGCAAAGCCCGCCTGAAGTTCAGGCATTCCGATCCCTGGAGTGCATGCTCTATCGTGCGATCGTAGTCACGGTGGGTTCCACGCCGCCGAAGTCGGTCGCGTCATCGGCGCTGGCACCGGCGGCTTCGGTGATGATCATCGAATACCGGCCGTTGTCTTGCAGCTTGCAACCGACGAGTGCGATCTTCGCGGAACTGCCGACCGCCACACCAGCCCGGCCGTTGTCACGCACGGTCACGTTCTTCAGCACGATGTTACGGGAGTGGCTGTCGACATTGATGCCGTCGACACGAAAGCCCCAGATTTCCAGGTCGGAAATCTCGACAAAGTTGACATCGACCAGCGACACTCCCATATCCACCGCCGCGTAAGTCCACTCGCTTTCCGAGGGCAAGCGGCCGGCTGCGTGATGGACGTGAACCAACCCCTGTTGTTGTCCCCAATAACCGGCGGGGAGCGCCTCTCGCAGATTTTCGCCCGCGGCGGGCAGGTATTCCGGGTAGGCCTTGCCGTCTTGAAAGAGCCGGCCCCAACCTTTGCGGGAGAAATTCAATTGCCACCGGCTGGATTCCGTTAACCGCCAGGCCGCCGTCGGCAGAACGCGGACGCCGCAGAGTTGTGCCCCATTCCCTCGAATCATCAGCGGTTGCGTTGCCGCTCCGCTGAAACGCCGCCCGGCAAAGTTCAACGATTCAAAGTAAGGTTTCCCGGTGTTGGCGATCACGATGGCATCGCCGGGCTGCAAAAGTTCGGCGGCATGTTGCAGGGTTCGCAGCGGTCCGGACAGAGTGGTCTGGATGGTCGGCGCGGATCCATCGTACGCGTCGCTACCATTTGCGTTGTCGACAAAGAGATCGAGCGCCCAGGCGGAGGAGGCTCCGCTCAAGAGTACGACCGTCACAATCGCCCAGGTCAACCGCATGGCAGGGTCCTCGAAGCCGACGGACACCGAGAAAAGCAGGGTCCACGTTCAGCATCGACCATTTGCGAATCGCGGATCGAGTTGCACTGCCAGGACATGCACGACCGCTACGGCCGGAGTGGTTGCGACCCACGCTTGCGCTCTGCAGGACTAATAGATCGCGATCTTTGGGATCTTGCAAAGCGCGAGCGGATTAGCGCTTGTCGATACTGACGTACGACCGTTCTGCCGGTCCGATGTAATTCGACGACGGGCGGATGATCTTGTTGTCGCTGAGTTGTTCCAGCACGTGGGCACACCACCCGACAATGCGGCTCGCGGCGAACACGCAGGTAAACAGGTCGCCGGGAATCCCCATGTAGTGCTGGAGACTGGCGGAGTAGAAATCGACATTGCAATAGCGATGGATCACGGCGTTGACTTCCTTTTCCATCGCGATGGACATGTCGTACCACTTCGGTTCGCCGGTCTCGATGCTGAGCCTCCGCGAGAGTTCCTTCAGATGCTTGGCCCGCGGGTCTTCGACTTTGTAGACCGCATGACCGAACCCCATGAACTTGCCTTTTTTTGCCCGTGTGGCTTCGACATACGGTTTGACTTTTTCGACCGAGCCGATTTCCTGGAGCGTGTGGAGCACTTCCGTATTTGCCCCGCCGTGGAGCGGTCCCTTCAAGGCACCAATCGCTCCCGTGATGGCCGAGTAAAGATCGGTCAGCGTCGCGGCAATCACCCGGCCGGCGAAGGTGCTGGCATTGAGGCCGTGCTCGGCGTGAAGAATCAGAATCAGGTCCATCGCCCGTTCCGCGTCTTTGGACGGGACGGTGCCATTCAGCATGTACATGAAGTTGGCGGCGTGGCTGAGGTCCGATCGTGGGGAGATCGGTTCGAGACCATCGCGCAGTCGCCGAATCGCGGCGACAATCGTCGTCATCTCCGCCGTCATGCGGATGGACTTGGTGTAGTTGGCTTCCGGGCTGTCGTCCTCGGCGGTGTCGTCGTACGCGCCGGAGACGGAAACCGCGGACCGCAGCGCCGTCATCGTCGGCGTACTGACGGGCAGACTCTTCAGGAAATCGAGCACCGGCTTTTCCAGCTCGCGGTGACCGATGAGCACGTCGTTAAATTCCGCCAGTTGCGGTCGGGTGGGAAGGTTGCCCTTGAATAACAGGTACGAGACTTCTTCAAAGGAACTGCTGACGGCAAGCTCATCAATGCTATAGCCGCGATAAATCAATTTGCCGAGATCGCCATCCACATCGCAAATGGTGGTGTCGGCCGCAACCACTCCTTTGAGTCCACGCGCGGCGGTTTTCTCGGCAGATTCAATCGCGGCAACGTCAGCGGTCATGAACGGTCTCATTCGACAGAGGTCGACAACCAGAGCAACTGGCGGTCTTACCAGGGATCATTGTTTCGGCAGTAACGAGCGGCTGAACAGACTCCGAGTATAGCCACATGGGTAAACCGGCTTCAACATCGTCGACCCCGAGTTCGTTCCCTGAAAAGGGCGTCAGTTCCCGCCCGAGAAAAAACTGGCGGATTTTTTTCGTAAACGGAAAACTCGTGGAGCGCCGGTTGGGAAGTTGTGATAGCATTCGCGAATTCCGTTGACGATGGATCGTCGACGTCGGATTCGCAACGAGTGAAAGGATGCTTTCGATGCGAGCCTCTCTCGGGCACGATGCCCCGTCATATCGCAGTCAGTCAAATCGCGGTCAGTTTGGCCTGGCTCCCGGACCGTTGAAACCGGTTAGACACCAAGGCGCTCCCCCTCGTTGCGAGCAGCCCCGTCGTCGGATTGGATAGCGACGACTTTCTTCAACACCGATTCGTTTGTATCTGGTGTTGATCCCCGACTCCGCGAAACGCCGTACCGTGCGGTCGTTCCGCTCTGCTCGTCAATTTGTGCCCGATTCCCCGCCTCCCAAACAAGGAAGTTTGGTATGTACCGGTTCTTTGAAGAACTCCAGCCCCTCTTGTCCGCCGCCCGTCAAAAGGGCTACGCCACCTTTCAGCAACTCAACCAGTACCTTCCCGATGAGGGAGGCGAACCGGCGATGGTGGAAGACCTGATGCTGGCCCTCGAAGATGAGGGGTTTGATATTGTCGACGAACCGGAACCGGACGATCTGCCGCTCGACCGGATTCCCGCCGCGATGGTCGAGCCGGAACCGGCGTCGTCTTCGCGCGATCCGATTCGCATGTATCTCAGCCAAATGGGAAGCATTCCGCTCCTGGCTCGCGACAAGGAAATCTTTCTTGCCAAGCAGATTGAACTCTGCCGCAAGTGGTTCCGCCGCAAAATGGTGGAATCGGATTTTGCCTGCCGGATCGCGCTCGACATCGTCCAAAAAGTGATCAACGGTGAACTGCCGTTCGAGCGGACCCTTCGGACTTCCGAAACGGAAAATGGTCGCAAGGAGCAAATCCTCGGCCGCATGCCGCACAACGTTCCCACGCTGCTGCGTTTGCTCGAACAAAACGCCGCGGATGTGGCCATTACGCGGGCTGTGGATGTCATGCCGCTGGAAAAGGCCGCTGCCGAATCGCGGATCAAGGTTCGTCGCCGCAAAATGGCCACGCTCTGCGAAGAGTTGAGCGTGCGTACGCAGCGCATGCAACCAGTGATGCGCCGGATGCAACTGATCGCCGACCGGATGCGCAAGCTGCAAAGTCAGATTGCTGATCTGGAAACTCGCCGGACGCCCGCCGCAATTCGCGAAGCCGACAATGCGCGGCTGGAACTCGAAGAGCTGACGAACCAGGTCTATGAAACACCCGAACAATTCTGTGCCCGTGTCGACGCGGTCATGGCGAAGTTCGATCAATGGACGCGTGCCAAGCAGCAACTCTCCGGCGGCAATCTGCGACTGGTGGTCTCGATCGCCAAGAAGTACCGCAACCGTGGCTTGAGTTTTCTGGACCTGATTCAGGAAGGCAACGCCGGTCTGATGCGCGGCGTCGAGAAGTACGAGTTCCGCCGCGGCTATAAGTTCAGCACCTATGCCACGTGGTGGATTCGCCAGGCGATTACCCGCGCCGTGGCCGATCATGCCCGCACGATCCGTATCCCGGTCCACATGTTCCAGTGCATCTCGCAGTTGAAAGCGAAATCGGAAGCGATTCGCCAGGAAACCGGCCGCGAACCGAGCATGGAAGAACTCGCCGAAGCCGTCGGCATGACCGTCGAGGAAACCGAACGGATCATGAAGACCTGGCGGCATCCTGTCAGCCTGGATACGCCGGTTGGGGAAAGCGAAGACAGCAGCTTCGGCGACTTCCTCGAAGACGATAACGAGGCCAGTCCGGCGAATTCCGCCATGCAGCAGATGCTGAAGGGCAAGATCGAGCATGTGCTTCGCAGTCTCACTTACCGTGAACGCGAAATCATCAAGCTGCGTTACGGTCTGGGTGACGGCTACAGCTACACGCTGGAAGAAACGGGCCGCATCTTCAAGGTGACGCGCGAGCGCATCCGCCAGATCGAATCGAAGGCGTTGCGAAAACTGCAACATGCCACGCGGGCCGAGCACCTGAAGGGCTTCGTCGAAAACTGGGATTCGCTGCCGGAAGTGACCGTGGATGGCAATCTGGTGGTGGACGATACGGCTGACGAACCGATGGAACTCAGCGCTGCCGCATAAGTGCGGAGCAATCATCATGGAGGGATCGAACACCCCGACAGTCCCCGACTGTCGGGGTGTTCGCGTTTTCGGACAGAATTCCACGGGATGCCAATGCAGACGGACGCGCGGAGGAATCGTTTCGATGTCCGCTCGCGGATCAAGACGGTCTTGTCGTTCCCGCAATGCACTCAAACTTCGGGAACGCCGGAAATTTCTTGGCTATTTCATCATTTCCCGTAAATCGTAAATGGGCTGATCGGCGACTCCGATTCGGATCAAGCCGAGGCGGGGGTACTCGAGATCGAGAATCATGAAAATCGTCGTCGCAATTACCGTCGCGAAGATCAGCATGTGAAACCGCGGCAGCCGCTCTGACCGTGACATGGCACCGCCGGCGATGAACGCACCGACCATGGCGAGCGCAATTAAATAACACTGCAGCGTGATCGGGGCATGGGTCAGCCCGGCCGTTTTCCGTTCGGTCGTCACGTCGATCATTTCATTGATCGCAGAGACCAGCAGTATCCGCACCGAGTCGGGCTTGTCGCGACTCAATGCCATCACGTTCGACCAGATGGTCTGCTGCAGGGATTCCGTTTCGCGGTACGCCTGCAGAGCCAGCCGGATGTCGTTTTTGGCCTCAATCGCATGAATGCGCGATTCGAGATACTCGCGAAAGAGTCCGTGCATGGCCGTCGTGGACTCGGTGTCGAGCAGATCTAACCGCAAATAGGCCGTACCGATGGCGTTCGCTTCTCGAACGGCTAAATGTCGGCGCGTCTCCAGGCGACCCGCCGCCGCACTGAATTGAAACGCCAGCAGCAACCCCAATAGGGCGAACACGGCCCCTTCCACAACCGCCGCGGCTTCTGACGGAATAACCGTGTGGGCTTTCTTGTGGCGTCGGCCGGCCTGATATCCCCAGAATTGGAGTCCGAGCAAAGCGACGAAAACTCCCGTCGCAACGGCAACGAGCGTGAAGGAATTGAGGGGCATGACCGAGGCCTCCATGAGAAGTCCCGCCATCATGAACAGCGAATCGGGACGCGTCGAGTGACAACGATTCCCAATCCTGATTTCTGATCGTCGTCCCGTTTCAGGGATAATTCCAGCCGCCGAACGGATTCATTTCCGGCTGGCCCGTGCTGATGTTGCTCCAATTCGAGAACTGTCCGCCGTAATAAGAATTCGGGGCGGTGTAGAGATTCGACTGATCGATCGTCGGCACAAAGTTCTGATTGAACGGCAACTGTGTCATCGGTTCTGGATGGGAGACGTTGCTCCAATCGTGGAATTGGGAACCGAAGTAATTATTCGGGGCGATGGTACCGGTCATTTCGGTCGGCGAATTGTTCTGCGGATTGGCCGGATTTTGCAATTGCCAGGTCGTGGGTTTCGGACGGTCGTTGTTGGCTTGTTGTTGCCGCAGTTGGAATTTTTGTGCGGCCTGCATTCGGTCGCCAAACGCTTGTTGCGTTGCGGTTTTCGACGGTCCGACAGGGGCTGAAGTCGCTTTGTTGACAGCCGGCGTCGTGGCCGGGGCAGAAACGTTGCCGCGATCATTGGACGCGAATCGCGTCGCTAACGGGGCGGGATTCGCGGCGTGAACAGAATGACTGAACAGCCCGCACAGAATCGCCAGACTCCACCATCGGCAATATCGACGCATCTTAAACCCCCGCGGGATTGGACTCCGTTCCCTGTGGGGCGCATCGTCCATTTCGATACCGCTTGTTGACCCAATTTTCGAGCCGCGACTGTCAGGGGGCGAGTTCTTCCTTCGGCGTGTCCGTTTCAGGCACGCGTTCCTTCACCGTCGCAGCGCTGTCGGAAACGTACGGGGCGACCAACTTCGCGAGATGTTCTCCCACTACTCGCTGGCCCGTTTCCCCCGCATGCACCCAATCGACGAAAAAGCACTCTTTGTCCGTCATCGCCGAAAGAACATCGCTCAGGTCATGCCAGTGAATATCGGACTGGGCCTGGACTTTCTGGCGAATCTCATCGTGGACGTAGCCCAGCAGTCCGTGAAACTCTTTCGTGTGGCTGTCGCGAATTTGTATTTCGGCGGGATGAAGTGGTTTGGCCGTGGTGCTGATGATGGGTTGCAGCAACAACAGCGTGGGGACAGATTCCATCTTTCCCCATGCCGCGTTCAATTTCTGCACATACAAAAAATCGTCCGCGGTACTGAACGGGATGGGCCGCATTGGCGGGAGGGGCTGCGTCGGGTTCCCTGTCGCGCCGTAAGCCACCTTATCGAACACCCACCGGACTTTAAGGGTGTAGTCTTCATACAGCGGCGGGAAGGGGGCCCGTGGGTCGCGAAAGACTTGTCCGTGGTAATAGCGCGGCAGAATCTCGCCATCAATGCACCCCTGAATCGCCGCCCCGTACGCCAGAAAATCGTTCCCTTCCAGAACGCTTTGGCCCATGGTGGCGAAGTAAGCGTCATTGGCTCCTGTGATGAACACGACTAAATTCGGATGGCAGCGGGCTACGTGCGTGATGAGCGTGAGATGTTCCTGCAACGAACTGAAGGCTCCGCAAGCCGCGGACACGACTTCAATATGACGATCGGGAAACTGTTCGCGCAGTCGATTCTCGGCGACGCGGAAGTACGTCGCTTCATCGGGGCAACCGGCCCCATAAGCAAAGCTGCCGCCAAGAACAAAGACGCGGAAGGTGTTCTCGGGCGGCGTTTCGTCGACACGGCTGTGAAATCGAAATCCCTGCGCGTTGATCTTCGCACCGCGGCCGACATGTCCCGGTTCCGGGCGATAACACGTCACCGCATCGAACACCATCGGCGGGAAGTTTTCCTGCGATTCGTAGTTGCGACCGGGCGTGTCGTAACCCGGGAAGCAACCGTTGGCATCCGGCTTCGTTTCGACCTTGGCCGCGGCGCGTTTCCCCGTTTGCCACACGCGCACGGCAACTTCCGCACCGGCGAGCGCCACCACGGCGCTCATCAACAGAGCAATCCCGCGAAACAACCAAAGCCGTCGACGCTGCATCGCCCCTCCATGAGCGGTTGAAAAAGTGACCACTGACCACTGACCACCCACTCAATTGAACCCTTGCATCACCCGATCAAAGCGCCGACGGTATTCAGCCGCATGCGCAGGAAACATCTGGCGGAAACCATCGTCACTGACGGTTCCCTTTTGGAAACGGCGCTTCTCAAAGGCCGGCATGTCGTCACCGGTGATCGCCTTCACTCCGCGGCGGACGATTTCCCCTTTCAGCGCGTACAACTTGTCGTGCTGCCAATCGGTCAGTTCGATGAACGGAATCCCTTCAGCGACTTCGATCACGCTGGGCAAGGCGTACGGACTGAACCCGGAGAAACCGCACTGCCGCGCCGGTGCATACGACCGCACATGCCCGCGGCTTTGCCCACCGGAGTAGGTCAGCGAGTGCTTGATGGCGTTGACGCCCCAGCCTTCCTGATACAGCAGCGGGTTGTTGAGCACGCTGCGAATCGTCAGTTCCGTGTTCTCTTCGATCGGATAATCTTTGAGGTTCTCGTCGCCGCCGTCGCCATCGACAAGATATTTCCAGTCGGGATACCGTTCGCGAATCCCCCGGCACAATGCCAATCCCATCGCCGCGGACTGCACATCGAGCGGCTTATAGTCTTCGAGGACTTTCAGTGTCGCATCAATATCGATTGCCGTTGGAGCGACTTCCACCGGTTCGAGAAAGAACTCCTTGTTAAGTGACCGCAGGAACTCCCGCGCCTGAACGAGATCGGCCCCGCTGCCGCCGACGTCGAGCGTGAAGGCTTTCAACCGCGCGGGAGATTCCTTCCGTTCGAGCAGGCAGTGATGCAGCATCAGAAAGATCGAACCGCTGTCGATCCCGCCGGAGAACATCACCCCCAACGGTTCCGCTTTCGGAATTTTGTCGAGCCATTTCAGCAGGACGTCTTTCACCGCGCCGAGATACCGGCGGCCGATTTCGTCGAGATCCGTCGACCAGCGATTTCGCTCGGGCGTGAAATAACGGCGATAGGACGGATTCGGATCGGGACAGCCGACGAGTGCCAGTTCGACGAGATAATGCGCGGGGACCATGCGCGTGTAGCTGGAATGAAATTGTTCGAGCAAACCTTCCTGCTTCAAATACCCCGCGATGGCGTCGATGCGGTCGGCAACAATGAGAATCGGTCCGGCGTGGTGCTTGGCGATGAAATATCGCAGCGGACGACCGATCGACCGGGCCAGTCGAATCACTTTCCCGGTCTTTTGCACCAGAGCGAATTGCCCTTCAATCCCCAGAATCTGCTGCGTGTCGCCCGTGGCCAGTCGAGCGAGGGCTTCTTCCCGGGAGACGTTCAAAAATACGTCGGCGCTCGGGTCCAGCAGGTTCACCAGCCGTTCAATCAGTTGAGGTGCCGGGACAGACATCGATCACATCCGCGAAAGGAAAATGGAAACTCGCACGACAGGCACGCATTCGCCACGATAATCCGCAGCGCGGGATTCGACAATTCGCAGGCATCATGATCCTGAACAAGAACGGTTTCTGAAGCGGAAATCGTGCAAATTACGCCCTCTGGAACACCTCCGAACTCCGTCGTTCCATATTGCACGAGGTTGGTCAACGGACGTATGCTGGTCATGCTTGGAATTGCGCCCGCGCGAACTTTGACAGTGTTCTCGATGCCCATCAGTGTGAAAGTGTGCCGATGCTCCGTACCGGTTGGTTGAATTCGTTCCGCAATTGGCTGTCGGGTTCGAGAAATCTGCGTCAGGCACGTCCGCGCGGGGCCCGGTTGCGATCCGCGTTGGCAATCGATGTTCGTATGATGGAACCGCGGGTGTTGCTCGCCGCGGCGTTCTCCGAATTCGTCGATCCCCATCCCGCGGCCGGAAACCAGTTCGGTCAAACCGTCGTCGTGCTGAACACTGGCAATGTGGTGATCACATCGCCGTTCGATGATGCCGGGGGGCAGGACGCTGGAGCGGTCTATCTCTTTAATGGTGCCGATGGCACGCTCATCAGCACGCTGACCGGTTCCACGGCGAATGATCACCTCGGCAGCGATGGTGTGGTGGCGCTGACCAACGGCAACTTTGTGGTCGCGAGCAGCCAGTGGGATAACGCCGCCGTCGTTGATGCCGGGGCTGTGACTTGGGGTAACGGCGTCAACGGCATCAACGGCACCGTTTCCGCCGCGAACAGCCTGGTCGGCAGCACTACGAACGATCTCGTCGGTCAAGGCTACATCGCTTTGAACGGCGATGCGGTGAGTGCCATTACCGCGTTGGCCAATGGCAACTACGTCGTCAGTGCGTCGCTGTGGGATAACGCCGCCGCTGTGGATGCCGGAGCCGCGACATGGGGCAACGGCACCGTGGGTGTCAGCGGGGCAATCGCGGCCGCGAACAGCCTCGTGGGCACGACCGCCGGTGATGGCACCGGTGCCGATCTCAATGGCGGGACCGGTGTCACGGAATTGACGAACGGCAATTACGTCGTTGTATCCGGCGGGTGGTCTAACGGCGCGAATGCGTTTGCCGGTGCGGTCACCTGGGCGAACGGTACCACCGGGATGACGGGTGCCGTCACTGCGGGTAACAGCCTCGTCGGCACCAGCGCGTTGGACGGGGTCGGGACGGATCTCAATGGCGACAATGCCGTCACGCTGCTGACGAATGGCAACTACGTTGTCAGCAGCCCGGCATGGGCCAACGGCGCGGCGACCGGGGCCGGGGCGGTCACGTGGGGGAACGGAACAACCGGCGTGGTGGGACCCATCAGTCTGGCGAACAGTCTGCTGGGCATCAAAGCTGGCGATGGCGTCGGCGCCGCGTTCAACGGTGAAAATGGCGTCGCCGCGCTCACCAATGGAAACTTCGTGGTCAGCAGCGCCCGGTGGGATAGCGCGCTGGCTCTCGATGTCGGGGCCGTCACGTGGGTGAATGGAGCCACCGGCGGCACGGGGACGCTCAATAACGGCAACAGCCTCGTCGGCACCACTGCGAATGATTTCGTCGGTTCATTCGCCGCCACGGCTCTCACCAACGGAAATTTTGTGGTTTCGAGCACCGCATGGACGAACGGTGCGGCGACTCAGGCCGGTGCCGTCACCTGGGGGAACGGAACCACCGGTATTGTGGGGGCTGTGAGCGCCGCGAACAGTCTCGTCGGCACGACCATCAATGATGCGGTCGGGTTCCTTCCCGGCGTCGGCGATGGTGTGCTTGCCCTGACGAACGGAAATTACGTTGTGTCCAGCTCCCTGTGGGACAACGCCGCGATTGTCGACGCCGGAGCGGTGACGTGGGGGAATGGGACCACTGGCACCGTCGGTGCGGTCGCCGTGGCAAACAGTCTGGTGGGGACGACGGCCAACGATCGAGTGGGCACTCTCAGCGCGAATGGCGTCGCCAATGGTGTGACCCCCCTCACGAACGGCAACTACGTCGTCAGCAGCGACACATGGGACAACGGGGCCATCGTCGATGCGGGTGCCGCGACTTGGGGAAATGGCACAATGGGGGTCAGCGGAGCCGTCACTCCCGCCAACAGCCTTGTGGGGACTTCAGCGAACGACATTGTCGGAGTGGGCGGTGTTACGCCATTGACCAATGGCAACTATGTCGTCAACAGTTTCAATTGGAACAACAACCAAGGTGCCGTCACTTTCGGCAACGGCGCAACAGGAATGACTGGCGCGGTTTCATTCGCAAACAGTCTGGTCGGCACGAACCAGGATTACGTCGGGGGAACCAATTCGTCACCAGCGATGAGCTTTAATGGCGTCACTGCCTTACCGAATGGGAACTACGTCGTTGCCAGCGGCGTCTGGAACAACGGAGCCGCCGCGATGGCCGGGGCCGTGACCATTGGCAATGGTCTGACAGGAACACCGGGGCCGGTCACCGCGGCGAATAGCCTCATCGGCTCCACGGCGTTCGATAGGACCGGTGATTTCGGCATGACGGTTCTCGCGAACGGCAACTACGTCTTCGGTAGTCCGACATGGACGAACGGTGCCAATGCCAACGCCGGTGCCGTGACCTTCGGCAGCGGCAACACAGGGGTGACCGGGCCAATTACCACTACGAACAGCACGGTCGGTCTGACGGCAAACGCTGGTCTCGCGACAGCAACCGTCAACGGCGGGACTGTTGCACCGATTGTTGTCGACGATATCAACGGCAACTTCTTCGCTCAGTTCGTGACGGAAGGAGGCGGCCATGTGCGCGTCGGCTCGCAAGTCTCCGGCTTCGCGAATGTCGCCCCGACGTTCCACAACCAGGTCCTCTTCCTGACCGAAAACAGCCCGGCCGGAACCGTGGTTCCCTACACCGCAGCCACCGATACCGATGCTGGCCAGACGCTGACGTATGCCATCACCGCGGGGAACACCAAGAACGCGTTCGCGATCAATCCGATGACCGGACAGATCACGGTCAATAACCCGGCCGCACTCGACTTCGAGAATGACCCGCCGTTCAACCTGACCGTCACCGCCACCGACAACGGCACCCCGGTCCTTTCCACCGCCGCCTCGATCCGTATCTTCCTGACGGACGCGAACGATGCACCGATCGTCTATAACCACACGATCTCACTGGCCGAAAACTCGCCGAACGGAACGAACGTCTTCAACTACAGCCAGATCCCCTTCGATCAGGACACGGGCCAGACGTTGACGTATGCGATCACCGCCGGCAATACCGGCAATGCCTTCGCGATTAATCCGGCGACGGGACACATCACCGTCAACGATACGACGGCGCTCGATTATGAGAACAAGCCACCGTTCGTGCTGACGATCTCCGTGACTGACAACGGCAATCCCGCCCTGACGTCCTCCGCGAAACTCGGCATCAAACTGCTCGACGTCAACGATGCACCGCATCTTTATAACCACACGATTTCACTGGCCGAGAACACCGCCGCGGGGGCAAACGTGTTCAACTATGCCTTGATCGCCACCGATCAGGACGTTGGCCAAACGCTGTCTTATGCGATCACCGGCGGAAACACCGGTAACGCCTTCGCCATCAATGCGATCACCGGCCAGATCACGGTCAATAACCCGGCCGTGCTCGACTTCGAGAACACGCCACCGTTTGTGCTGACGATTTCCGTTACCGATAATGGCAATCCCGCGCTGACATCTTCGGCGCTGCTCGGCATCAAGCTGACCAACGTGAACGATGCCCCGATCGTCTACAACCACACGATTGCCATCGCCGAAAATCTCGCCAATGGAACGAACGTCTTCAATTATAGTGTGATCGCTTCCGACCAGGACGTCGGCCAATCGTTGACCTATGCGATCACCGCCGGGAATACCGCGAATGCGTTCGCCATCAATGCCGCGACGGGGCAGATCACGGTCAACAATTCCGCCGCGCTCGACTTCGAGAACATGCCGCCCTTCGTGCTGACGATCGCCGTCACCGACAACGGCAATCCGGCGCTCACCTCGTCGGCGAAACTCGGCATCAAACTGACCGATGCGAACGATGCCCCTCGCGTTTACAACCACACGATCTCCATCGCCGAAAATCTGGCCAACGGCTCGAACGTCTTCAACTACAGCCTGATTGCGGCAGATCAGGACGCCGGGCAGACGAGAACGTACGCGATCACCGCCGGGAACACCGCGAATGCGTTTGCCATCAATGCGACCACCGGGCAGATCACGGTCAACAATTCGGCCGCACTCGATTTCGAGAATACACCGCCATTCGTGCTCACGATTTCTGTGACCGACAACGGCACGCCCGCGCTCACGTCGGCGGCTCAACTCGGTATCAAACTGACCGACGTGAATGACGCGCCGCTGCTCTACAACCACGCCGTCACGATTCCGGAAAACTCCGTTGCCGGGACCAATGTGCTGAATTACAGCCTGATCGCCAAAGATCAGGATGCCGGCCAGACGTTGACGTATGCCATTACCGCAGGGAATCGCAACAACACGTTCGCGATCAACGCCGCGACCGGGCAAATTACCGTTGCGAATGCCGCCGGGCTCGACTTTGAAAATGAGCCGTTCTACAACCTGACGATTCAGGTCACGGATAATGGCAATCCCGCGTTGAGTTCAACGGCTTCGCTTGTTGTTTCCCTGTCGAACGTGAATGACGCGCCGCTGTTGTACAACGCCACCGTCAAGATTCCCGAGCATTCGGCCGCGGGAACCACCGTTCTGGCTTACAACACCGTGGCTTTCGATCAGGACAAAGGCCAGACGCTGACCTATGCGATCACCGCGGGCAATACCGGCGATGCGTTCACGATCAATGCGACCACGGGGTTAATCGCGGTCAAGACATCGTCAGTGCTCGATTTTGCCACGACGCCGACGTTCAATCTCACGATTTCCGTGACAGACAACGGCAACCCCGCGTTGACATCGACCGCTCAACTCACGGTCAATTTGACGAAGGTCAGTCAGCCGCCGGCAATCGTTCCCGCCACGTTTGCAGTGAAGACCGGAGCGGCCGCGGGGACCGTGGTCGGCACGGTGACTTCGACCGATCCGGATGGGGGCGGGCCGCCCGTCTATACCAACGTGTCGAGTAATAGCACGCTGCGCGACGCGTTCGTGATTGATTCCACGACAGGGGTGATCACAACCACGCAATCGCTCCTCTTCTTCGTGCCTCCGGGGACATATGACCTGACGATTCGTGTCGCCGACAGTCTCACGCCCACACTGAGCAGCACGGGGACGATTAAGGTGCAGGTCAATTCCACCGGCGTCGTCGTGTAATTAAATCTTTCCTTCTGCCTGATGCACCCCCATGCGGCGAATTGCCAATACTCCGTGGAGTCAAGATCGAGGATTCCGCACGGGTTCTTCCACAGGGCCGATCATTGCCATCTTCGCCTCGCTGGGATTGCTGGCCCTTCTGATTTTCAGCCTGAAAGAACGGCCGGCTTTACCCAACACGACTAAAACGGAAGTCGCTTCAGAACCGATCCTCATTTACTGCGCGGCCAGCAACAAGGGCGTGGTGGAAGCGATCCGTCAGGATTACGAACGGGAATACCATGAAGAAATTCAGGTGCAGTTTGGTGCCTCGCAGACACTGATGGCCTCGGCGGAAGTCTCGAAATCCGGCGACCTCTATCTCCCTGCGGACGACAGTTTTCTGACAATCGCTCGAGAACGAAAACTGATCGCCGACGAATTTCCGCTGGCCGAAATGCGCGTCGTGATTGCCGTTAAGAAAGGAAATCCGCTGGGGATTACAGCATTGAAGGATCTGTTGCGCGCTGACGTCCGTCTGGCCCAGGGAAACACCGACGCCACCGCGATTGGAAAGGTGACGAAAGCGGCACTCTCTGCCAGCGGGGAGTGGGAGGCCCTGGAGCAACATACGACGGTATTCAAAACGACCGTGAACGATGTGGCCAACGATGTCATAATTGGTTCCGTCGATGCCGGTATCGTTTATGGCCCTGTACTCCACGATTACGACAGTCTGGAAGGCATCGCGGTTCCCGAACTGGAGGCGATTCGCTCGCGGGTGGTGGTTGCCGTACTGAAGTCGAGTGCCCATCCAAAAAATGCCCTCCGCTTCGCACGGTACCTGAGTGCGCGCGACAAAGGTCTGGTGCGGTATCGCGAATTCGGTTTTGAGACGATCGATGGCGAGCCGTGGCGTGAGTAGCGGGGGCGGAGGCTCGATGCAAGATCCCCACTCCGTCCCGCAACCCGGTGCCGTGGTATTCCGCAGCCACAAGGCCGGTTCCGACTGGCCGTTTCTCACCCTCATGGGGGGACTGGGCGGCAGCTATGTGCTGCTGATTGTTTCGATGCTCGCCGCCGACATCGCGTTCACATCGCCATCGCATTTTGTCGCTGCCTTGCAAAAGCCGGAAATTCAATTTGCGATCCGGTTGACGCTAATTTCATGCACCATCTCGGCCATCCTCTCCGTTTGGGTTGCCACGCCGCTCGGTTATCTGCTGTCGCGCTTTCATTTCCCCGGCCGCTGGCTCATCAATACGGCGATTGATGTCCCCATCGTCCTGCCACCGCTCGTGATTGGTTTGAGTCTGTTGATTCTGTTTCATCTCCCGCTGGGAGGCACCAATCTGGAGATGTGGTTTCAACAGCGTGCCGGTTTCCCTGTCACGTACGGTCAACCGGCGGTGATTCTCGCTCAATTCGCGGTGGCGTGTGCCTTCGCGGTGCAGACCATGCGGGTAACATTCGATCAGATCGATCCCCGGGCCGAGCAGGTGGCACTTACCCTCGGCTGCCGTCGAAGTCAGGCCTTCCTGCAAGTGGTGCTTCCGCAGGCCTGGCGCGGGCTCATTGCGGCGTTTACCATTGCCTGGGCACGGTCCCTCGGCGAATTCGGGCCGATTCTGGTATTCGCCGGTGCGACGCGCATGCGGACCGAAGTCCTCTCCACAACCGTTTTCCTGGAGTTGAGCGTCGGTCAACTCGAAGCGGCGGTTGCGGTCTCGCTGCTCATGGTTCTCGCGGCCATGTTCGTGCTGGGAATAGTGCGGTTGCTGGGGGCGGAGGTCCGGCAATGATCGAACTCCGCAACGTCACGGTTCGCAGCGGTTCCTTCGTGCTGAACGACATCACGTTCACGGTTCCTCAAGGGGGCTATGCCGTTCTCATGGGTGCGACCGGGCAGGGGAAGACGACCATTCTGGAAGTCATTTGCGGATTACGGCCCGTGTCCCGCGGACAGGTGCTCATCGACGGTGTAGATGTCACATCGTCGAAGCCCGCGGATCGGGGAATCGGTTATGTTCCGCAAGATCTCGCACTGTTCCCCACGATGTCGGTTCGCGAGCATCTCGAATTTGCACTGCGGATCCGTCGTGTCGATCGATCCCTGATTCGGAAACGCGTTGCCGAGCTCGCAGCGGTGCTCGGCATCGAACCGCTACTGGACCGCGGCGTCGGGCACCTCAGCGGCGGCGAAGCGCAACGGGTTGCATTAGGGCGCGCCTTGGCATTCGAGCCGCACGTCCTGATTCTGGACGAACCGCTCACCGCACTCGACGAAACGACCCGCGATCGATTGTGCGCGCTATTACGATCCATTCAACGCCATCGGGGTTTAACGACATTGCATGTGACCCATAGCCGTGAGGAAGCCCGAGCGCTCGCCGACCGACTCTTTGTCATCGACGCCCGCCGGGTTGGCGAATGTCCGCTTGCTCAATTGGATGCGATTAAGATTTCCCATGAAACTCATCCTGCGGTTCCTCATCGTGTGAAGTCGGCGTTAGCGCCGGAATCGACCTGACGATAAATCGCGCGGCGAGTTTTTCGGCACAACCGACCACTGGTATCCGTGCGGGGCTTTGACGAGAATCGAGGGATCGCACGGAAGGATGATCGATGAGCGGGAAGTTTTTGATTGCCGCCTGGCTGATGATCGCCGGCACGGTCTCGGCCGCGCACAATCCCATCGACAGCTTCATCCGCGAGCGGTTCCGTGTCGAAGCAACCATGGACTGCGTCAACACCACCGGGGCCGTCGCGTAGCCGCACTTCTTTATTGATCAGGGACCACAGACATGACCATGAATCGCCGAACGATGCTCAACGCGGCCGCATGGGGACTGGCCATGACTCCGGTCGCAATGGCACAAGCCGAACAAAATCAGCCCGTTGGCCCACAACGAAACCGGATTGGTGTATCGACGTATTCTTTCTGGCATTTTCAAGGCGCGCCGACGCCGATGGAAACCTGTTTCGAGCAAGCCGCCGACATGGGGTTTGACGGTGTCGAGATTCTGCATGTCCACATGGTGGAAGCGGCCAAAGCCGCAGGTGGAGAAGTCAACCGGCCGTTGCTCCGACGACTCAAGCAGCGGGCGTTCTCGCTGGGGTTAGACCTGATGGGCTTCTCCACGCATCAGGGATTCGTCACCCCGGATGCCGAAAAACGGAAGGCCAACATCGAACATACGTCCCGGTGTCTCGAACTGGCGTACGAACTTGGCATTCCCACCATTCGTGTGAATACCGGCCGCTGGGGAACGAGCAAAAGTTTCGATGAACTGATGGCCAACAAAGGGATCGAACCCCGCTTGCCCGGAATGACCGACGATCAGGGCTTCGAATGGGTCATCCGCAGTTTTGAAGCGCTGTTACCGAAGGCGGAGGAACTCGGCGTGGTGATGGGTCTGGAGAATCACTGGGGATTAGGCCGCGAAGCCAGCGGGGTGCTTCGCGTCCTCGATGCGCTGAAATCTCCGTGGTTGCAGGCCACGCTCGACACAGGCAATTTCCTCGAAAACATGTACGAACAAATGGACGCTCTCGCACCCCGCGCGGCTCTCGTTCAAGCGAAGACGTACTTCGGCGGCGGCGAATGGTACGCACTCGAAATCGACTATGCCCGCGTCGCCCAGATTCTGCGAAAGCACTGTTACCGGGGCTACGTTTCCCTCGAGATGGAAGGGAAAGAAGCCCCCGCGACCGCCATCCCCAAAAGTCTGGAACTGTTGCGAAAGGCGTTTGGCTAATCTGTACGCAACCCACGCCCGGTTTACGTAGACCGTTTCAGGAAATCCGACAACGACCGCAGGCCCGACTTCTTGACCGTTGGCAAGACGACGGTCGTCGTATCGTGACCCAGGATCGGTGTGGCTCCGGCCGGTTTTGCGCCCACCACATCCCGCAGGTAGACGGTGACGGCATTCTGCCCGGACAGCGCGGGGTTGCCGTTGTCGGTCACGCGGACAATCAGGTTGAACACCGGCGTGGTCTCGTAGTCCAGGGCAAACCTGTTGTTCACGGTCAGCACGCCGGTTGTCGGATTGATCGCGAAGGCATTGTTCGTATTGCCGGAAACGATCGAGTACGTTTTCGTTTGCCCCGCATCCGGATCGGTGGATGCAATCGGCCCGATGTAGGCTCCGTTGGGCGTGTTCTCCAGGAGTTGGAACTGCGTCGCGGCTACAACCGGGGCTTCATTCACATCTCGCAGGTACACGATCACCGGTGCCGTTCCCGCCGCCGCTGGCGATCCGTTATCCGTCGCTCTTACCGTCAGATTGAATTGTTGAACCGCTTCATAATTCAAAGCGGCAGAGTTGTTGACGGTCAGCACGCCCGTTGTCGGATTGATGGCGAACGCGTTGTCCGTATTTCCGGCGACAATCGAGAACGTGCGCGTCTGGCCTGCATCCTGATCGGTGGCCGCAATCGTGCCCATGAAAGCCCCGTTGACGCTGTTTTCGCTGATGAGGAAGTTCTGCGGTGTTACGACAGGCGCATCATTTCGATCCGCCAGGAAGACGGTCACCGTGGCGGAACCGGCCCGTGTCGGTGAACCGTTGTCCGTCGCGGTGACGGTCAGATTGAACTGCTGGACGGCCTCGTAGTTCAGCGCGGCCGAATTATTCACCGACAGCGCACCGGTCGTGGGGTTGATGGCAAACGCATTGTTCGTGTTGCCCGCGGTGATGGCGAAGGTGCGGGTCTGGGCCGTGTCACCATCCGTCGCGTTGATCATGCCGATGAAAGCGCCGTTGACACTGTTCTCTCCGATGAGGAATTGCTGCGACTGCACCACCGGCGTGAATTCATTGACGTCCTTCAAGAAGACGATCACGGGGGCCGTTCCCGCCGCGGCGGGGTCGCCGTTGTCGACAACCCGAATCGTCAGATTAAACTGCTGGTTCGTTTCATAGTTGAGTGCCGCGGCACTGTTCACCGACAAAACACCGGTGTTCGGGTTAATGACGAACGCATTGTTCACGTTGCCTGCGGAGATGGAATACGTGCGCGTTTGGCCCGCGTCCTGGTCACTCGAGGCGATGGTTCCGATGAAGGCCCCGTTGATGCTGTTTTCTCCGATCATGAAATTCTGCGGAGTCACTTTCGGAGCGTCGTTGCGATCGGCCAGAAAGACCGTCGTCGCCGCCGAACCGGTGCGGGCCGGGCTGCCGCTATCCGTCACGGTAATCGTGAGATTGAACTGCTGAATCGCTTCATAATCGAGCGCGGCGGAATTGTTGACCGTGAGCATGCCAGTGTTCGGATTGATGGCAAACGCATTGTTCGTGTTGCCGGCCGTGATGGCGAAGGTCCGCGTTTGGGATGTGTCATCATCGGTCGATGCAATGGTCCCAATCATCGCTCCGTTGACGCTGTTCTCCCCAATCAGGAACTGTCGTGACTGCACGACGGGATTGAATTCGTTCACGTCACGGAGGAAGACGTCGAAGGCAAACGTCGCATCCGGTGTCCCGCCAACGGTCGCGTCATCGACGTTCAAATTCGCGACGAACAGAGACTTCGCTTCATAGTTCAGAACGGTGCCGGCCTTCAGATACAGATTGTTGCCGACGATTTTGAAGACGGAGGCATCGGTTCCTGTGATGCTGAAGGTGTTGGTTCCAAGCGCATCATCACTGACGAGAATTTGGCTCAACAAAACATCGGACGCCGTGCTCGCGTTTTCGTCGAAACCGTAATTGGGTCCATCATTGAGGAACACGGCCGTCGGCGCTTCGTTGACGTTGGTCACGTTCACCGTGACGGTGGCCGAGGCCGACGCGGCAGGCGTGCCGTTGTCTGTGACCTGGACGGTTAAGGCGTAGTTGTTAGTGGCTTCGTAATTCAATTGCGATCCGTTGGCCACCGTGATCGCGCCGGTCGTGCTATTGATGGCGAACGCACCGCTGTCGTTGCCCGCTGTGATGGCGTAGGTCAACGATTGGCCGCCGTCGGGATCGCTCGCGCTCACGGTCCCGACACTCGCGTCGTTGGAACTGTTCTCTGCCACGCTGAAGGTCTGATTATTGATGACCGGCGACTGGTTGGCACTCGCGGCAATCGAGAAATTTGCGTTCGAGAAATCGAAGAAGACATTCCCGATCGCTTCCACTTTAATCCGGGCCTGCGTTGTATTGACGTTGGGGACAACAATGTCGGCCGATCCATCGTTCGGCGTACTGGCAGTCAGCTCCGTCCCGAAAGTGTTCCCGCCATCGGTCGACAACAGAATGCGGACGTTCGCCACATTGATGCCATTGGCATTCGTACCGGCCACGTTCCAGGTCACCGTTTGCGTCGTCCCACCGTTCCAACTGATGTTGGTGTTCGGAGAGGTGACGGCAAAGGCGGCCCCGGTGTTGACGACATGCACGACCATATCGTCGGTATTGACACCGCCGCCGCCCGCGCGATTGTCGCGAACTGTAGCGCGGAAATTCAGGTCCCGAGTCGTCGTGGGGAGCTTTTCCCCGCGGGTTGTAGTGTTGCTGATCAGGTCCGTCTGGTTCAGGAAGGTACGTGAGGGATCGGTTGTGGGACTGAACGACCGGAACAAGGGACTGGTCCCGTTATCGGCAGCGGCCAGCGAGAGCGCGGCACCGAGGTCGCGCTCTTCCCAGTTGTAAGTGAGGGTGTCTCCGTTGGAATCATTTCCCGTTGCGGTGAGCTTGAACGGCGTGCTGGCGGGAATCGTGTAGTCGGCCCCCGCATTCACTGTGGGTACGGTGTTGCCCGTGCTGGTGCGCGTGCCCACCAGCGGGATGACGTTATCTACATAATTGATGATCTCGTCGAAACTCACCGAATGGAAATAGGCATCGCTGTGAGCCTGCAGGTCATCGGCTCCGAACAAGCCGGCGTAGCCCATGATGGTCGAACCACTCCCCGGTTCGTAAGCCGTACCGGCGTTTCGATTGCCGTCCGAGACATTGAAGGTGTGATTGGCCCCGAATTGGTGACCCATTTCGTGAGCCACGTAGTCGACATAGAACGTATCGCCCGTCGGTGAACCGAGTCCGGTCTCGCCCCAGGCTTTGTTACTGTTATTGCCGACGACGCCGAGTCCCGCCAACCCGCCTCCCCCCGTGGTAAAGACGTGGCCGATATCGTAGTTACTGCTGCCGATGACGCTGTCGATATTCGTCTGATTCTGGGTCAACAGGGCGTTCGGATCGGTGTTGGTATACGGATCGGTCGCTGCATTCGTGTAAATCAGCGACGAGTTGTTGGCCACGAGTTGCAGGCGGATCGACAGTTCGTTCTCGTAAATTCCCGACACCCGATTGATGGCCGTCACGATAGCGGCCTGCGCCAAGGGGACCGTGCCTCCGTGAAAGGCGGTGTACTCTCCGTCCGCTGCGACGGCGGTGCGATACGTTCGCAACTGCGTCCCCGTGCGGGCGGCAACGTGCGGTGTCTCCCCCGACGACGCATTCGCGGCCGACGCATTCGCCGATTGCACGACATCGGCTAACGGCGGCAGATCGGACTGCAGCTTAGCCTTGGTTTCGCTCGAAGCGATGGCATCCTTCGAAAAATAGCTGGCGTAGTAATCGTGATTCGCCTGAGAGTAGGGGTCGACATACCAGCGACCATTCGCGGACAACACCTGTGCGTGGAAACCCTGCGGTGTCAGATCGAGTTGCACGGTGGCCGTGGGATCATCGATTCCCCGACCGGAATAAGTTTTGATCTCCGGAAACTGAGCCGCCAGTTCGGGGGCCATCACGCTGGTTTCAAAGATGGCAAACCGTTCCAGATGTCCCTCGGGGTCGGCCAGCGTGAAATTCGATGTATTCACGGAAAAGTTGAACTTCGCTTCATCGGGTGCCCGATCGAGCGTCTGTCGCACCGCCGACTCGTTCAGCACGAGCGGGGTATAATCGGCCAGATGGAGATCGTTGACTCCGCGGGCCGCGGTTTGCGGGAATGACTCCACCGTCTGCCACAGGGATGCAGAGGCGGGATCGAAGGCCGGAGCATTCTCCAACGCGTCCGGTGCCGTCGCGGTCAGCAACACCCGCGCTTCCATCGTGCGGATTTCCTGAGCCAGATTCGACGGAAGCCGTGCTCCCCGAGTTTGCCGCCGGGGCTGCGTCCCCGTCATCCAGGTTCCGAACGATTTCAGCCACGTTTGAAGGAGCATGGAATGGCTCTGTTGAACACGACAGACAGGTAAAGCCGACAAGGAACTTTACCCGACGATCGCGAGCCAGGCGGGGATTGCGCGTTCGAGAAAGAGCAGAGATCGGCCGCGCATTGCCGAAGGGACGCGATAGTCCCGATTCGCCGTTCAGCGAGAGATTCCGTTGTGAAACGGCTTTTCCTACAAGACGAAACGAAAAAGCGACGCTGTTCATTACCGCGAACGGTTTGAACAGCGTCGCCTCAGTTCTTGAGAACGACTTCCCAATTACGGAGCAGTCGTAGCGACAGGCTAAGGCTTAACGACGGCACCCGATTTCCGGTTTTGGCGAACGATCAGCCAGTACAGCACCGGGTTCGCAATGTAGACCGTGCTGTAGCAGCCGGTGATCACACCGACGATCATCGAGAACGCAAAGCCGTGAATCCCGGAGCCACCGAAGACGTAGAGAATCACCACGACCAGGAATGTGCTCAGGGCGGTCAGCAACGTTCGGGACAGCGTCTGATTCACGCTGAGGTTGATCATGTCGTAGGTGATGTCTGGGTTGCGGCCGCGGATTTCGCGAAGACGGTCGAAGATAACGATCGTATCGTTCATCGAGTAACCGATAATCGTCAGCAACGACGCGATGAGCGCGAGATTCACCTTGAAGTCATCGAACATGAAGATCGTGCCGATCGGCGTGTTGCTGAGGTAAGCTGCCAGACAAACGCTGCCGAGGGTCACGAGGACGTCGTGGGCGAGCGCGACGACCGCTGCGAAACCGAAGTAGAGGTTTTCAAAACGGAACCAGATATACACCACGATCATCGCCAGGCTCGCAAGCATGGCGAGGATAGCATCGCGCTGGGTTTCCGTGGCGACCGAGGTATCGAACGAGTTGACTTCCTCGAATGCCGGGTTGCTGGTCATCTTCGTCGCCATGGCGGTGATGGCGGACTGGAAGTCCGCCGGGGCGACTTGCCCAATCGCCTTCGCATCCATTTCGACAAACTTTTCCGTTGTCGTGGTGGCAGCCGCATCTTTCGGTGCCGCCGTCTTGCCGGCGATATCGATTAAGCTTGCCGCCGCGTCGTATTTCGAGCTGCCTTCCTTTTCACCAGGAATGCGGCGCAGTTCATCGGCGAGATAGGCCGCTGCCGTCGCGGTGCTCAGGCCGCTTCCGCTGAACTTCAACGTCGCCTGCGAGCCGCCTGCAAAACGATCTTCCCCGCCGTCCTCCGATTTGGCATCGGCTGGAATCGCCGTCACTTCGGCGGGGTCCAGCGTCACGCGGAGGAGCGCCATCGACTTGTCGCTGAAGGCTTCCGTCAGGGACTTCGTGACGGTCGCCTGGACTTTTTCCGTTGTGCGAACCCGATAGCGATGCCCGCCTTCCGCTGCGGCTTGCTCCCCGGCGAGCACGAGTCGCTCCAAGCTGATGGTCGAACCGAATTTCTCGCTCAATTTGGAACGAACGTCCTCGGTCTTTTGCGGATCGACGAATTCGAACGTGACCATCGTGCCACCGGTGAAGTCGATGTCGAGGTTATTTACCCCGCGGGCAAACAACGCCGCAAACCCCGCGACAATCACGGCTCCGGACAACGCAAACGCATACCCTTGCGTCTTTAGAAAATCGAGTTTCGTTTCGCCCATGAACTGCATCATGTGCAGCGTGCGGGCCCACTTCTTCCGTTCGATGATCTGGAAGCACATGTGGCCGAAGTACAGAACCGAGAACATGCTCAGCGTCAGACCGATGAACAGTGAAATCGCGAAGCCGCGGATCTGATCGCTGCCGATCATGTACAGAATCACGGCGGTGATGAGCGACGTGACGTTGCCGTCGATGATGGCGGAGAGGGCTTTGTCGAAGCCGTTTTCGATCGCCATGCGAAGGCTGGCACCACGGGCCAGTTCTTCCCGCATGCGTTCGTGAATCAGCACGTTGGAGTCGACCGCCATCCCGATGGTCAGCACGAGACCGGCCAAACCGGGCAGGGTGAACGTCGCTTCGATGAGGGCCATCGCGCCCACGACGGTAATCAGATTGAGAATCAAACAGAGATTCGCCACGGCCCCGGCGAGCAGGTAGTACACTCCCATGAAGCCGAGCACGACGATCGCCGAGATGACAATCGCCCGCATCCCCTTGGTTTGCACGTCGACGCCGAGCAACGGACTGATGGTGAACTCGCTGACGGGTTGCTCAATCAAGGGAACTTCGAGCGCCCCGGCGTTGAGCACGCTGATCAACTGATCGATTTCTTCCCGCTTGAAGTTGCCCGTGATTTGTCCACGGTCGCCGATGCGCGTGCGGATGGTCGGGGCGGTTTGAATTTCACCGTTGAGCAAGACGGCCAACCGGCGCTCGAATCCTTCCGTTTTATCGGGCTTGTACTTTTCCGTCAGTTGCGAAAAGAGTTGACCGCCGCGGGCGCTGAAATTGAAACCGACGGCCATCTGGCCGTTTTCGTCCATTTGCGACTGGGCGTGCGTCAGATATCGGCCCGTCACCGCCTTCTCCGGCGTTTCATGCACCACGAGAAATTGACGGACTTTGACTTTTTCGCCGTCGATGACGCGTTCCACTTCGCGCGTGGCGGTCCGATCGGCCCCGGACGCATTAACCACCTGACCTTTGGCGACATCGCGCCAGCTCAATACCAGCCGTCCATCGCGGAAATGGCTGTTCTGGTCGGGCCGCATTTCACTCCCGATGCGAATCTCGTTGGCGTGATCCTTCTGGTTGGCCAGAATCGCAAATTCGAGACTGCCCAGGTTGACGATCTGCCGCTTTTTCTGTTCGACGACTTCGCGATCGGCACCGGGGATAATCACTTCGATGCGGTCATTGCCGACGCGGCGCACGGTCAGTTCTTCCGTGCCACCCGGATTGATGCGGCGCATGATCGCCCCCACCATCTTGTCGAGCGTGGCATTATCGACGACCTTCTGATCCGCCTTGGCTTTGACGTGGTCGACGGCGTAAATCAGGTTGGTTCCCCCGGCGAGATCGATGCCGAGCGAAATGGCTTTCGACATCGGTTTGCCCAGCATGGCCTGATACACAAACGGAGCGGCCGACAGGAAAATGCTGAAGAGCACCACTCCCATCTTGAAGCCGAATTCCTTCAGTTTCAGGCTTGTGGCGATCAATTGCCCCAACACGAAGGGGACAATGAACACGAGTGCGATCGTGGCGAAAGCCTGCCAGGGCACACCCGGTGCGGCAGCTTTATTACCTGCCGCTTGCGCCAGCAGCAGGCCCATTCCCATTCCGTCCATGCGTCCGTTCCAATTCGGCTTGTGCGTGACTGGTACTGATTCCGGCCCGTCTGGTCGCACACCAGTTCGGGCCGGCCGCGGCATCATGCCGGCGGGTTAAATGGCCTTCGTGCCTTCGGAAGTCGCGTCTTCGACCTTGCTGGCGATGCCGGAGTGGAGGAACTTGATCCGCGTGGAATCGTCGACCTTGAGAGTGAACTCTTTTCGATCCGGGGAGATGTTCGCCACCGACCCGATAATTCCGCCGATCGTGACCACGCGGTCGTTCTGTTTCAGGCCGTTCAGAAAATCCTGACGCTTCTGCTTTTCCTTCCGCTGCGGCATGACCAGCAGCAAAAACGCCAGGACAATCATGGCGAGCATCGGCGGCGACAAAGCCCACAACGAAGGCTCTTGCGCCTTTTCGGCATCTGCCAGCAACGTCAGGTAATCCAATCCGCCAAGCATCCGACTGATCCTGCAACCGGGTCGATTTCACCCGTGTCTCACTGACCATCGGGGCGTCGCATTAGACGGCGACCCATTGTCGGAATGAACGTGACAGAAGGGAAAAACCCCGGTCAACATGTCATCGTGACGAAAGGAGCGCCGCGGGTGCGACACCTCGATGTGTTCGATTTCATGGCGGCACGTCGACCGGAAATCGGTCATGCGGCCGCGATCAAAATCGGAACTCCCTGACGCCGTGCGGACTTCCGCCCGGCGCGCGAGAAGCGGGTAGTTTAGACAGAACTGCCCCAGCGGGCAAGTTGTCGCGTCCGGAACTCCGCCGCCGTCCCGCTGATAATCGCCACTCGGAGATCCCGCAGCAACGTCTGATAGTACGTGAGGTTATGCCAGGAAACGAGAATTGGCCCCAGCATTTCCTCGGCGATAAACAGGTGCCGCAGGTATCCCAGACTGAACCGCGTGCAGACCGGGCATGGGCATTCCGGATCGAGCGGGCCGGTGTCGGTCCGGTGTTTCAGATTCCGCAGTTTCACCGTTCCGGCACTGGTGAACGCCGTCGCATTGCGGCCGTTGCGCGTCGGCATGACGCAATCAAACAGGTCGATGCCGCGTAACACCCCTTCGAGCAAATCGACCGGACGACCGACCCCCATCAGATACCGCGGCCGATCGGTCGGCAGCAGCGGAACCGTAAAATCCAGTGTGGAATACATCTCCGCGGGGGCTTCGCCTACGCTCAGCCCGCCGATCGCGTATCCGGGGAAATTGATCGGTAACAACCCGGCCGCGGAGCGTTCCCGCATTTCCCGATGAGTGCCCCCCTGCAAAATTCCGAACAGCGCTTGATCAGTCCGCACCTGCGCTTCACGACAGCGCTGGGCCCATCGTGTGGTGCGATCCACGGCGGCGATCATCTTCTCCGGCGGGGCATCATGCGGCGGGCATTCATCGAGGCACATGATCATGTCCGCCCCGAGTTGTTCCTGAATCCGGACCGCCCGTTCGGGACTGAGTTCCAGCAGGCTGCCGTCGATGTGCGACCGGAAGACAACTTTTTCGTCGTTGATTTTTGTGAGTTTCGCGAGGCTGAACACCTGAAACCCGCCGCTGTCGGTGAGAATCGGGCCATTCCACTGCATGAATTGATGCAGCCCGCCGAGCGTTTCGACGACATCGGCCGTGGGCCGCAACGCGAGGTGATACGTGTTCGCGAGCACCTGCTGCGCCCCGGTCGCACGGATTTGTTCGGGTGTCAAACCCTTCACCGTGCCGAGCGTGCCGACAGGCATGAACGCGGGAGTGTCAACCGTTCCATGCGGCGTATGCCATTTGCCAACGCGGGCCCCGGTGGCGGGATCGGTCGCGAGAAGTTCGTAGGAGAAGGCAGTCAAGAGTTGAGAGTCCAGATTCGTAGGTAGCCCTGTCGCCCAGCGACAGGGCGACTTTACCGCAGCGTATTAAAGCTGCGGTCGCCGGCGTCGCCCAGTCCGGGGACGATATATTTGTGATCGTTCAGAATCGGATCGACCGTGCAGACGTGGATCTGCGCGTCGGGGAACTCCGACCAGATCCGTTCCACGCCCGGCTGGGCCGCAATGATCGACAACAGCTTGATGCGCTTCACGCCCCACGTTTGCAGCACCGTCAATGCCGCCGCCGCGGAACCCCCGGTCGCCAGCATCGGGTCGAGCACCAGGGCCACATCGACCGGCCGTGTCGCGGGGATCTTGCTGTAGTATTCCACCGGCTGCGCGGTCGCTTCATCCCGATACACCCCCAGATGCCACACCTCCGCATCGGGAATCAATTCGAGGATCGGATCGACCATCCCCAACCCGGCCCGCAAAATCGGCACCAGCCCGACACGCCCCGCCAGCGTCTGGCAGGTCGTCATCGTCAGCGGCGTCTCCACACTCACGGGCGACGTCGGCAAGTCCTGCGTCGCTTCGTACGCCAGCAACATCGCCAGCCGATGCACCAACTGCCGAAACTCCGGCGGCGGCGTGGTCCGTTCGCGCAGTCGCGCCAAGTGGTGCTCGACCAGCGGGTGTCGGACGTGATTCAGGTGCCCCATATTTTGCTCCGTTTCAAATTCCGAAGCCACAATTGCACCGCCTGCGGTGGCGAGACGCAAGTGTGGCGAAGGGCGGCATGACAAATGGAGCGGCGTTCCATCTGCGAAGCGGCAAGCGTAGGATTAACGATCATCACGACGCACATCCGGGAGTCATCACCATGTCGAAATATGTCCTGGCCCTCGATCAGGGAACGACGTCCAGTCGCGCCATTGTGTTTGGTCACGATGGCCGTCCGGTTGGCATGGCGCAGCAGGAATTCCCGCAGCATTATCCGCAGCCGGGGCATGTCGAGCATGATCCGGAAGACATCTGGTCGAGCCAGTTGGCCACCGCCAAAGGGGCCATCGAACAGGCCAAAACGACCGCGGCCAACATCGCGGCGATTGGAGTGACCAATCAGCGGGAGACAACGATTCTCTGGGATCGGCACACCGGCCAAGCCATCGCCCCGGCGATTGTCTGGCAAAGCCGCATCACGGCGGACCGCTGCGAACGATTGAAAGCGGACGGCCTGGAAGACACCGTTCGCCGCAAGACGGGGCTCGTGATTGACGCGTATTTCTCGGGGACCAAGATCGCCCATCTGCTCGACACGGTCTCCGGCGCCCGCGCCGCGGCGGAACGCGGCGATGTGCTGTTCGGCACGGTCGATTCGTTTCTCCTCTGGCGACTGACGGGCGGAAAGCGGCATGTCACCGATGCGACGAACGCCAGTCGCACGATGGTCTACGACATTCACACTGGCGATTGGGACGACGAACTGCTGCGGGCGTTGAACATCCCGCGGGCGATGTTGCCCACCGTCATGCCGTCCAGTGGTTTGCTCGGCGAAACCGATCCGAGCTTGTTCGGCCGGGCGATTCCCATCACCGGTTGCGCCGGCG
The DNA here is from genome assembly GCA_021732785.1 of Planctomycetaceae bacterium. Taxonomy (GTDB): domain Bacteria; phylum Planctomycetota; class Planctomycetia; order Planctomycetales; family Planctomycetaceae; genus DSVQ01. The sequence continues at coordinate 97,761 of JAKFUG010000014.1, read as the reverse complement.
ATCAGCAAGCGGCGACGTTCGGACAAACCTGCTTTGAACCGGGCACGGCGAAGAACACTTACGGCACCGGTTGCTTCCTGTTGATGAACACGGGCCGCACGCCGGTCGCTTCAACACAGGGGTTGGTGACGACGATTGCGTGGAAGATTGGCGACGAGGTGACGTACGCCCTCGAGGGGTCGATCTTTGTCGCCGGGGCCGCCGTGCAGTGGCTGCGGGATGGTCTCGGTATCGTGAAGTCCGCTGCGGAAACCGAGTCGCTGGCGCAGTCCGTTCCCGATAACGCCGGGGTCTATTTCGTCCCGGCATTCGTCGGTCTCGGAGCCCCGTACTGGGATTCGCAGGCCCGTGGCACGCTCGTCGGTCTCACCCGGGGGACCACGCGCGGGCACATCGCCCGCGCGGCACTCGAAGCGATGGCGTACCAGACGCGCGATGTCCTCGAAGCGATGCAAACCGACGCCGGCACTCCGCTCAAAGGCCTGCGTGTGGACGGCGGCGCGACGGCCAACAACTGGCTGCTGCAATTCCAGGCCGATCAACTCGGCGTGCTCGTCCGCCGCCCAGTGGTGCAGGAAACGACCGCCCTCGGTGCGGCCTATCTCGCGGGACTCGCCGTGGGTTATTGGAACGGCCTGGACGACCTGCGCCGCAACTGGGCCTGCGATGCGGAATTCCAACCCGCGGGCACAGACGAAGAGCGATCCCGCCTCTATGCCGATTGGAAACGTGCCGTCGAAAGGAGCCAGCATTGGGAGCGATAGAACGCGTCGCCGCCGGGGAACGAATCAGGCAGACATGGACCAGCTCATTCTGCACGCAAGATTTTTTCCATCTTTCGGCCTTTCGCCAATTCGTCGATCAACTTGTCGAGGTATCGGACCTTCTGCGTTAAGGGATTCTCAATCTCTTCCACCCGATAGCCGCAGATGACACCGGTGATCAGGTGCGCGTTGGCGTTCAGCGTGGCTTGGTCAAAGAATTGCTCAAACGTCACTTTGTCTTTGATCTGCTTCTGCTGCATTTTTTCGTTGAAGCCCGTCAGCCAGGTGATCACCTGATGCAGTTCTTCTTTGGTCCGGCCTTTCTTTTCCACCTTGGCAACATAGTGGGGGTACACGGACGCAAACGTCATTTTTGCGATGCGTTCATCGTGACCGTTGGCGCTGTTCATGTTGTATGACTCCCGTAACACGCCGCTCACCAAGTACAATGGATTCAGGATGCTTCTGACGGACATCCCCCTGAGGTACCGTCCTACTTCGTCATCAGCAACACCCCGATCTGCTTCGTCAATTCCGCGGCTTTTTGTTCGGCTTGATCGAGCGGCAATCCGACCGCGACACCGGGGCGTTTGTGGCCGGCTGTGGCGACATAGGCATCGCGCAGGATGTTGGAGCGCTGTTGCACCAGCGGCAGTACACCTTGCGGAACTTCGTGGGCGGCTAACATTTCCTGCGGCGTGGCGAACATACACGCTGCAGCGTCACCGCACGCCAGAATGAACTGCTGGGCGACGAACCAGTGGCCGTCGGCGTTGGGATGGACACCGTCCGGTTGGAACGTGAACTGCGGGTCCTTCACACGGTGTTCCTTCACCGCCGCCGTCATCGGGTGGTGCAGGTCGATCACCACCCAACCGTCGGCTCGATGGGCAAGCAAACCATCGCTGTATTTGTCCAGCACCTCGTTGTACGAAAACGGTTTCGGCGACCGCTGGTCATCGTACAACGGCGGTGTGATGTGGATCACCTTCGCCCCTATTGCAGCGGCTTTCTCGCGCAGATGTTTCAAACCGGCTTCGTACCGCTGATGCCGGGCGTCATCGAACGGCAGATAGATGCCGCAGTTCATGCCGTAGCAGGCGATGATCAGGTCGGGCTTGGTAACGGCCAGCACACGGTCCAGGCGTTCCGCCAAATCAGGCCGCGGGAATTTGCCCCCCGCGTGGCCGTCTTCGCTCAGCCCCGACACCGTTTCGCTGGGCAGTCCCGCATTGATGACAAACGGCCGCCGCTCCCACTTCTGCGTGAGCATCCACGCCTCAACATTCGCCACATACGGCCCCGCCGCGGTGATGCTGTCGCCGAGAAAGACGACGCGCTTCGCGTTTTGTAGCAGTTCGAGTGGGGTTGGTTCGGCCGCACGGAGGGTGGACGATATCATTACAACCACGGCGAGAATGGCGAATCGGTGCAACATCATGATTCCTGATTATGTCACGCTGTAAAGGAGGCACATCGTTTAGCCGCGACCCGCAGTCCGCGAAGGGGAGCGCGGGATGGAGCGCGGGCGCTGGGATCACGCAAAGCGCAAGCGGGTTGAGTTAACTCAACCCGTCGACTTCCCACCCCTTACGGTACGGGCGGCGGACCTTCTCGGTGGCGGGTTTTGAGTTGGGGAACTGCAACTTCGCGGAGTCCCACGTCAGCGATTTCTGCGGGAAGAACGTCGCCACACCACCGAGCAAGACCATTTCGGTCAGCGGGCCGGCGTAATCGAAGTTTGCGGAGGTTTGGCCCATCCCGCGGACGGCGTCCACGAACGAATGCCAGTGGTTGATCCCTTCCAACTCCGGCTTTTTCACATCGGCGAATTTGTCCCCCGGATAGAGCGTGGGATACGCAATGTGCGGCAACAACATGGCCCCTTTGGGACCGATGAAAACCGAACCCTGATCCGGCAGTTCCATGTCGCCGAGAACCGCGACCGCTTCTTTCGACGGGCGTTTGTCACCGTCGTACCAGGTCAGCTTGAGACCTTCCGGATCGGTGAATTTCGTCGGCGTGTAATCGTATTCGACGACGACATCGTTCCCCCAGTTGTGTTCGTTGGGGCCGTTGCCGACCGATTTCACGGTGCGGGCGATCTTCAGTTCGAGCGATTTGCAGACGGGGTCGAGAATGTGGCAGCCCATGTCGCCAAAGGTGCCCGTGCCGAAGTCGAGCCGCTTCCGCCAGTTGCCGGGGTGATAGTATCCGTCGCCGATGTAAGGCCGCTCGGTGGTCATGCCGAGCCACAGGTCCCAGTTGAGCGACGCCGGGACGGGATCGGATTTATCCGGTCGCGGTGACGGATCGCCCCACTTTTTACTGCTCCAGGAGTGGACTTCTTTCACGGGGCCGATGACACCGGCTTGAATCCAATGCACCGCGGCCCGGTATTCGATCGCGGAGTGAATCTGGATGCCCATCTGCGTGACGAGTTTTCTCTCCCGCGCGGCATCGGTGAGGCGGCGGGACTCGTAAATGTCGTGCGTCAGCGGCTTCTGACAGTAGACGTGCAGACCGCGGTTCATTGCCGACATCGCCATCGGCGCGTGCATGAAATCGGGCGTGGAGACGTTGACGCAATCGAGGTTCTTCGCCTCTTTGTCGAGCATCACCCGCCAATCCTGGTAAACGCGGGTGTCTGGGAATTTCTTCCGCAGATCGTTCGCGCGGGCTTCGTCGACCTCAGCGACGCACACCAGTTTCACGTTGGGATGGCTGGCAATCGCGTTGAGATCGGCTCCGGCCATGCCGTTCGCCCCGAAGCTCGCATGGCGGACGGTTTCACTCGGTTGAGCCAGACAGTGTGCCGGTTGCAACCACGACAAGGCGGCGGCCCCGGCGAGGGAGCGTTGCAGAAAGTCTCGACGAGTCTGACCGTGGCGTGCCGACATGCGTGCATGCTCCGTATTCGCAGGTGGGAAGAACGAATCAGCGTTGCGTCATGTTAACGGCGCCGCCCGAAGAATGCATTCGTTTCCGACTGGACCAAAAAAGTAGTCGTAGGGTTTGCCGAGTCTTCGAGGCGAACCACAACGTTACAGAAGAGGTTCGCCTCGAAGACTCGGCAAACCCTACCTGGATCATGCACCGAGGACGTGCCGCAGCGTGCTTTCCAGCGTCGGGCAACGGAATTGATAACCGGTGGCCTGCAGTTGGTTTGGCAGCACCCGCGTGCTGGCAAGTAACAAATCGTCTGCCATTTCACCGAGCGCGAGTTTCGCCACGAAGCCCGGCAGCGGAAAAATTGTGGGGCGATGCAGCACGGCTCCGAGCGTTTTCGTGAACTCGTAATTCGTAGCCGGGTTGGGAGACGTGCAATTCACCGGGCCGGTGATTTCATTCTGCGTGAGACAATGTTGAATCGCGCCAATCACATCGTCAATGGCGACCCAGCTCCAATACTGGCGACCGCTGCCGATCACCCCGCCGCCGCCCATACGGAAGGGAAAGAGCATTTTTGAAAGGGCGCCGCCTTTGGGAGTCAGGATCACACCGATCCGCAGGTTCACGACCCGAATCCCCGCCGCGCGGGCCGGTTCACACGCGGCTTCCCATTCCTTGCAAACGTCGGCGAGAAACCCTTCACCCGCCGAAGACTGTTCGGTCAGAATTTCATTGCCGCGATCGCCATAGAACCCGATGGCCGATGCGCACACCAGAACTTTGGGCTTCCGTTCCAGGGAGGCCAGGGTTTCGCAGAGCAGTCGTGTCCCGACGGTGCGGCTGTCGCGAATGCGCTGCTTGACGGCGTTGTTCCATCGCGCGCCGGCGATGTTCTCCCCCGCGAGATGCACGACCCCGTCGAGACCTTCCAGCCGCGCTTTGTGAACAACACCCTTGGCGGGATCCCAGGGAATATCGTTGGCATCCGAGGGATTCGATCGCACCAGCCGAAAGACTTCGTGGCCGCTGGTCGTTAACAGAGGGCCCAATTCTTTGCCGACCAAACCCGACGCGCCGGTGATGAGGACTTTCATGTTATGTTTCTCCCGCGTTGCACGAATCGCGGTCAAATCCGCGTTCGTAATGTGATGGCGATACCGAAAGACCCGATCCAGTTTCTTGCGGATGATCGGTCCGCCGAACCAACGGCCGACGATGCCCAACGGCGGTTCGTATTCGATGTGATCCGTCATCCAGCAGGTCTCACGATCCTGCGGAGTGAATTTATGAGTATGTTCGAAGCGGGCAAAGGGGCCTTTCACCTGGGTATCGCGGAATTGCTCGGCGTACCGATAACCGGAATGCTCAGCGATCCAGATTTGCTTCAACGGCCCTACCGGCATGCGGAGTTCGGCTCGACCGCCATCTTTGATGCCCCCCGTCTGCGAAATGATTTCCATCGCCTCCCACGGCGGCGCGAGTCGCTGAAAGGCTCCCGTCCGTTCGTGCCAGTCGAAAGCGACTTTCGCCGAGACGGGTAACAGCACCCGCCTTTCAAAGACCAACGCTTTCGACATTCCTTGCCCTTCGTGTTCCTGATCATCACTCGCTCTAAGGTGTCGAATCGGACGGATGACATCAAGGGACGCTGAATTCATCTTCGTCGAACCGGGCGCCCTCCGTTTCGGCTTGTAGCCGCATCTTTTCCAGGGCCTTCATGGCCACTTGGCGAATCCGCTCTTTACTCAGCCCCATTTGCAGGGAAATCTCGGCCAGACTTTGACCAGCGGGCTCACCATCAAGGCCGAAGCGCGCCCGCACAATTTGCCGTTCGCGTTCCGTCAGCGTGAGAATCAATCGCGTCACAAAGCTCTGGTGTTTGATCGGTGTCGATTCGTCACGCACCGGGGGATGGTGGTCGGGAATGTGCTGCCAGCCCGCCAGCTCATCGGTCAGCGCAAGTTCCGGCAATGCCCGCTGCTTACGCAGCATCCGGAGCATTTGATTGCGCACCGCCCAGGTCGCATACGTGCTGAACCGAAAGCCCCGATCGACATCAAATAAATCGATCGCCCGCAGCAAGGGAATCAAACCTTCACCGATGAGATCGCCGAGTTGATCGAGTGAATGGCACAGCTTCTTCCCGGCGGCGACCAGCAACCGGAGATTGGCTTCCGCAATGTGATTGCGAATGGCGTGCGCCTCACTTAACAATGAATCAATCTCGGCAATCAATGAGGTATTTGGCTGCCGTGGTCTTAATTTACGACGGGTCTGTTCGGCACGAAACCGCAAATAGTTCAGCTTCAGAAATAAATACCGCTCCTGGGGATGTGTGAGCAGTGCCGCCCCCACAAGCTCGGGCATGAAAGCGATGCCCGGTCCGACCGAACGAACCTTGGGCGATCTTGCTAACTCCGCAGGACGCTGCGCTTCGACGAGCGTCTGAGCATTGCGGCGGCGAAAAAACGGGTGATCGACGAACGCGATCTCTGTGGCGGCCAATTGGTCGACTTTCGCAATCCATTCTGACGCATCCAACTCACCGTGAGACGCAACAGAAGGTCGAGTTTGATCCTCGACGATACGATGCCGAGTGCGGTGTGAAGTCGGTCCCATGCTGCGTGGTGACGACTGAGTGCTGACCATCTCCTTGCCCCCTGAGATTGACGAATCCCTTGTGGTTCCAGATTAAAACCGTCCAAATCGTTCACAATTAACTTGAATCCGCGGCGGCCTTCTGATTCCGTTCTAATTCCGGGCGATCTCTGTCTGCATCTCTTTTTCTGGAAATAAGATAAGTGTCGAACATCGTTTTCATTTTTTGGCAAGGAAGAGCGACCCGAACCGATTTGTGATCCAGTCCAAAAGACCACTCGAACGTGATCGCCTGAGCAACGATTCACGCTGGCAGAATGCACAGCAAAAGATCCGGAAGATCGCGCGAATTTTACGGATTGCGCGGGATTTGCTGTGTCGGGAAGCAAACGCTTGCTACGCTGACGGGGGCTGCGGAAAGTTCGTGCTCATGCTCCAAGGATGTTGCCATGGTTTCCCGAAAGTCACCCCTGCCTTCCATGCCCGTGTCCGCGGCAACAGAAGATCGTCCGGTTCCGTTCGCGGACAAGCGACCGCTCGAACGAACGGTGATCGACCTGCTTCAATCTCACCCGGGGTTGAATGTCTGTTCGCTGGTCGTGCATCGCTGCCCCGAAGGGCTCTGCGTGGAAGGACACGTGGTGCTAATTGACCCTGACGTCAATCTAGCGCAACTCCTCGCCGAGATCGACACGACCACACCGATTTTGAATCGTGTCCTGATCTCCGCGACCAGCATCGACGCCGTATGAAGACGGCGTTGTGATGCCTCACGGGGCTTTGGGTTTCTCTGCCGCAGCCTTGCGAAGTTGCTCTTCGTGAACGCGGGCGACTTCCCACATGTAATGCGGGCCATAGCCGGCGGTGGGAGCCCATGTATTCCGAACCGCCTTGTCGAGATGTTCCTGTGCCGACGTTTCCCGGCCTTCGATGAACTCGTTCAAGCCAATGTAGAGGTGCGCGTAGAACAGGCGTGGTTCGCGAGCGGCGGCGGAAAGCGGCGCGGCGGCAATTCCTTGCAAAATCGCCTCCGGTGTTGTCCGGCCCGCGAAGAGTTCGTACACCGCGGGAAATGGTTCGCGGTCATCTTTCGCATACTTCAATAGTCCGGCACGGGCTTTCTCGCGACCGAGCGCCTTCACTTGCGAAAGATACCGCCAGATGCCGTTTTCACGGTCGACGTTATCGAACGAGTGGTACCGTTCAAACTGTCCCGCGGCTTCGGCATATTGGCCGGTATAGAAGTAGGCAATCCCGCGCCGCCAATGGGACGTGTCCAAGGCGGGATCGAGTTTCACCATCGTGGAATAATCCTCGACGGCTTTCGTGAATTCCCCCGAGAAAAAGTAAGCGTCGCCGCGGCGGGAAAAAAGATCTCCCTGGTCGGGCGTTTTGGCAATGGCCGTCGTGGTTTCGTCGATCGATTTCTTCCAGGCCGCTTGCATGACGGCCCGGTTTTCCGCAGCAATGGGTGGCTCGGTGTGGGCGAAATTGGTTGCCATCAGCATCAAGATCGCCCACCTCGGCGTGGAAGTCTTCGTCATGAAAGAGGCTTTCTCACTATCAAGACTGGCTTTCGCCGCCAAACCGTCGGCGTTGGACGTAGTCGATAAATCTGCTAACTTTGCGGGTTGTTTTTGTCTCGGCAGGGGACCGCATCGCAGTCATTGCGGTCGTAGTGGATTCTTTCATGTTGCGCGACGGATTTCTTGGCAATCATGCTTCGTTCATGCTCGACTTTGTGGTCGTAGCATTGGTTCTGATTGTTCCCATCCTGCTCTACAGTTTGTATGCCGTCAAGGTGCGGCACCAGTATGGAACGCATCGCAAGCTGCAGTTGCTGCTCGGCAGCATCCTGCTGATCGCCGTCGCATTGTTTGAAGTGGATCTTCACTTCGTACAGGGGGGATGGGAAGCGGTCGTCAGGAAGCCATCGGCCGAGAGGCAATTGACTTCGGAACAATTCGCGCAGGTGCGGACCGTTCTGCGGATTCATCTGATCTTCGCGATTTCCACGCCATTCTTGTGGGCGGTGACGATCGCCGCCGCATTGCGCGGTTTTGGGTATCCGCCCGCGCCGGGGGCCCACAGTGGCGTGCATAAATTCCTGGGTTGGGCTTCGGCGGTCGATATCACCATGACATCCGTCACGGGGCTGATTTTTTACTACTTCGCGTTCGTCAAGTCGTTCTGATTCGCCCCGCCCCGCGATTCGCCGCCCTGCGCTCAGCCCATCGGGTCGAGTCCCAAGTTGAAGCCAGCACCCCGGCTGCTCCGAAGCAGCCGGGGTGCTTTCCACGCTGTCGGCCATCAAATGAGGATACGACCGCCCACTGCCGTTCCCAAAGAGTGCTGGTATTTCGCGGCGGATCATGGCAGCATAAGGACTTCCTGTCGCGTGGGGAGTTCGGTGCATGGATCGCTGGCCCTGGCGGTGGTTGGGACTGGTCATTGTTCTGACGTCGATCGTTCTGATCGTCTTTGTCCCCGATCCCACCGCCCAAGAACCGTCATTACTTTCGAATCGGCAGTTGCTCGACCAACTGGGCAGCCCGCGGGAAGTCGTGCGCGATGCGGCGACCGGCGAATTGTTGACGCGCGCCAAATCAATTATCCCGACATTAGCGACGGCGATTGTCGATGCGGACGATGTTCGCCGGGAAGCTATGTTGTGGCTGTTGCAGGAGTTTTTTCTGTCTTCGGACCCCGTCGTTTGCGAGGCCGCGGAATCGACGCTCGAAGAATTGAGCCGGCATCCTCTGCGAATTCTGGCGAAGAATTCGCAGTCGATTCTGGACGCGAACGCCAACCTGCGGCACGCCCGCGCGCTATCTTATCTCATTCCGCTGGGGGCGCACGTGCGAGACTTGGACCAGACGGCAGAATCCCAGGCCAATCCGCGCGGAGCCGCCGTCGAGTCGCAGCTTCCGTTGCAGGCACGCATGATCGTCTTTGATTCGCGTTGGCTCGGCGGCGATGACGGATTGAAGTATCTGGCACGCATCTATCCTTTCGACAGTTTGGCTCTGCATCTCACCGACGATGCGCCGATTTCAGAGGCCGGAATTCGACAACTGCGCACGCGGCGATCGCGAATCAGCGTGCGACACGAACAGGAGTCTTGTCTCGGCGTCCTCGTGGATGAACGTCAGCACTCGCAAGGCGGGGGGGTGCGCTTTTCGCAAGTGGTCGCCAATTCCCCTGCCGCTCACGCCGGACTTCGCCGCGGAGATCTCCTGATCTCGTTCAACGGCCAGACCGTCCGCTCGTTTACGGATTTGCAGGACTATGCGTCGAACTGCCATCCGGGGGATCGGATCACGCTGCGATTCGTTCGTCGCGGAGCGGTGTACCGCGCAAAATTGCCATTGGGCAGTGACTTTCGCACCGGCGTGTGCAATTGCGTGGCAAGCGGTGCGACACCGAAACCGTGAGACACGATGCGGGGTTATTTCGGGGGCGCTTTCCTGAGCGCACCGGCGGCAATCGTGGCCAGTTTTCCCGCGAGTTGATTCACCGACCCCTTGCCGTTCGGATGCACGCGGTTGCTGAGAAAGATGAAAAAGAAATCGAGTTCCGGATCAATCCACAATACGGTTCCAGTGAAACCACCGTGGCCGAAAGCGGAGTCGGTCAGCGCATCGCCCTTATTGATCGAGTAGCCGGTCTTCTTGTCCCAACCCAGTCCGCGAACGCCGCTCGAAACCGGATTGCTGGCGGTCATCAACGAAACCGTTTGTGGATCGAGAATCCGCGTGTCGCCCAGTTTTCCGCGGCCGAGCATCATCGACGCATAGATGGCCAGATCGTCGGCAGTCGAAAACAGCCCGGCATGCCCGGCAACGCCATCCAGCTTGAACGCCCGCGGGTCATGCACTTCGCCTTGCATCCAATGACCGTCGCGCTGCTCGGTCGGGGCTGCACGCAACCGTAATTCTTCACGCGGCAAATAGCCGGTATCACGCATCCCCAGCGGTGCAAAGATTTCCCGTTGCGAAAACTCGTGGACCGCTTGCCCGCTGACGCGCTGGACGATGTCGCCGAGCAGAATGAAGTTCACATCGGAATAGACAAACTTCGTACCCACGGGATTGAGTAGCGGCAGGGCATAAATCTTCTGCATCGCTTCCGCGGGACCGTTCTGGTAATGCGAAATGGCATTGTCGGCGAGCAAACCGCTCTGATGAATCAATAGCTCGCGGATGGTGATGTCCTGCTTCTCGTTGATCGCGAATTCGGGAATCCAGGACGACACCTTGTCCGACAAGGCGAGTTTGCCTCGTTCCACCAGCAGCATGATGCTGGTCGCGGTCGCCACCGATTTGGTAATGGAGGCCATGTCGAAGACCGTATCGATGGTCATCGGTTCGGGCTTGGGCTCAAGCCGTTTGTTGCCGTACGCTTTCTGCCACGCGATTTTTCCGTTACGGCCCACGCACACCACACATCCGGGCATCTTCTTGTCGTCGATCCCCGTCGCAATGAGGGGGTCCATCGCGGCCAACGTTTCCGCGTCAAAGCCCGCTTCCTGTGGTGCCAACTTCGGGAGCGCTGCCTGAGCAGAAAGGCTCGAAAGCAGCATCCCGATGCAGACGATGCTGGCAAACCAACAGCGCATCTCATGGCCCCGTCTTACGATCGTGACAACCTGACATCTGAGTGAATTCGACACCCGAGTCTATCAGATTGCTGCTAAAAGAAGAGCGGCGCTCCGCATTCCCATCGCATCACGCGGCGTAGAGATCCGCGCGCGTGGCAGGCAATTCGGACTGGCCCTTGGAAGCGTGCTTCGAGGCGACGACCTGGAAAATGCGCAGTGAGCCGTCGAGAAAAGCGAATGACACGCCCGCCAGATAGGCCACCCACAAACGATATTTTTCCGGCCCTACCATCGCGATGGCTTCTTCCTTTCGGGCCGACAATCGCTGGCACCAGTGCCGGGTGGTCATGGCGTAGTGTTCCCGCCAGCCTTCGACATCGTGGACTTCAAATTTGCTGGCTTCCATGAGTTCCACGGAATGGCCGATGTGGTCGAGTTCCGCGCCCGGGAAGATGTACTTGGCAATCAATTTGTGCTCCGGGCGGAGCTTCCGAAAGCCTTTGCGGTCGGGCTTGGCCCCGCGCGTGATGCCGTGGTTCAGAAGGATGCCCTTGTCCCGCAGCAAGGAGTACAGCTTCTTGAAATAAGCCGGGAGATTCGCAATCCCGACGTGTTCAAACATCCCGATGCTGGCGATCTTGTCGTAGGTTCCTTCGAGCGACGAGTAGTCGCGCAACTCGACGAGGACCCGATCTTCCAACCCGAGCCGCTTGATCTTGGCCTGCACGAAATCGTACTGCGCTTGCGAGAGAGTCACCCCGTGCGCCGCCACGCCGTAGTGTTGGGCCGCGTGACAGATCAAGCCGCCCCAGCCACAGCCGATATCCAGAAATGATTCGTCGGGTTTGAGCCGCAACTTCCGACAGATCATGTCGAGCTTGTCGCGCTGAGCCTGGTCGATGGTGTTGTCCCAGTCGGTGAAATAGGCGCAGGAGTACTGCATTTCCTTGTCGAGGAACAGCGCGTAGAAGTCGTTCCCGAGATCGTAATGAAACTGGATGTAATCCCGATTCTGTTCGTTCTCTCCCGCCTTGCGCTGTACATCGCCGTCGGCAAATTCATGCGTCACTTTGGCGGCATCGGCACCGGCGAAGACGAAGGGAAGCATCTGCCGGAACAGGAACCACTTGTTGAGCTTCTTCAATCGGGCTTTTGAATTCGGCACGCGGGCGGTGTCGCCGAATTGAATCAGATCGCCCCCTTCGATTTCCAGGCGACCGCAGGCGTAATGCCGCAGGACATTTTCGAGTGTGGGCTTGCGAATCAGCGAGCCAATCGTGCCCGGGCCATTCACCGCGATGGAGAAGGGCGATTCTTCTTCGCCGAGCGAAACTTTCGACCCGTCCCAGAGCTTGACGGAAACCGGGACATTGAGCGCACTGCGCACGTGTTCGAGCGCTTTTTGTGCGGATTGCAACTGGCGTTTCCGGCCTGGAATCAATGAAAACATCGTGCGAGTTCCACCGAGGAAGTAACAAAGCCCCTCGCTCATATTGCAGAACGGCCAATCGGTCAAGTGGAATCCCGATGGGCTACGAAATCGTCAGGCTGCCTTCGTGTTGGCGCATCGTGTATAAACAGCACGACCGGGCATCGGAAATCTCTTCTGTGATGGCACGATTGGAATGGACATGACACTTTTGAAGCAACTCGCTGCAATTCTGACGGTAGCTCTCTCTCTCTTTGCCTCCGTACTGTCAGCGGCCGAGGGGATGCAGTATCCGCTCGCCCTCGCCGTTGGACCCGATGGTCGCATCTTCATTGCCGACCGCGATCTGCCCGGCGTGTGGCAGTTCGCGGACGGAAAACTGTCACTCTATTTTCAGGGCGAAAAGAAGTTCCGGACGCCGCTGAATGCCGTGCGATGCCTGGCGATCGATCGCGACGGGAAACTCCTCGCCGGTGATTCTTCCATGCGGGAAATCTATCGCTTCGATGACGCCGGTAAACCGCAGCCGCTGACGAAGGGATCCGTGGGAATTCCCATGACGCTCGCCGTAACGGCGGAGGGATCGATCCTGTCATCGGATATCGAAATCCAGCGGATCGTCAAGATTCCCGCGGCGGGGGGGGAACCGCAAATTATGACGGAACTCGCCGCCGTGCGCGGGATGGCCGTCGACAAGGAAGATCGCGTCTGGGCGGTCTGTCACGGAAAAGACGCCGTGATTCGCTTCTCGCCCGATTTTGCGCAACGTGAAGTGGTGGTCAGCGGGCGGCCGTTTCAGTTCTCACATCATCTGACGTTCGATGGAGCCGGGACTCCGTTCGTCATCGACGGGTATGCGAAGACGCTCTGGAAGATCGACGGCAACGAGGCGAAGAAATTCGCCGCGGGAGAACCCTGGAAGAATCCGGTCGGTCTCACATGGAGCGAAGCTACCGGATTGCTCGTCGCGGATCCGCATCAAAAAGCGGTTTATAAGGTCAGTCCCGAAGGAACGGTCACGCAGATGATCCCCGCGCCGTAATGACGAAATGACATCCGAATCCAGTGGATTGTCACGGCCTGATTTTCGTGTGCCACTGGCTCTGCCAGTGCATTGAACGGTGTGCGTTCCATCGAAGAAAGACACTGGCGGAGCCAGTGGCTCACGACCCGAATTCCCGGACGTGACGGAGCACTAGGCACGGCGTTGCGAGACCAAAGTCCGCGGCGTTTCGTTGAACGGCGGCAAGATCGTCGAGGAACCACGACGAATAATCGACGACGACGGTGGCGGGGCTTCGCAATACGGGCAGACTTCGTTGTAGATGATCTTGCGGCACTTCGGACACTCATGCACGCCGTGGATCGGTTCGTTCGTTCGCAAACGAACGATTGAAATGTACAGGAACGTGACCACCGTAAAGCCGCTGATCAACAACGCCGAGAGCAGATTGTGATTCGCCAGCACGATCAATGACGCCGCGACAATCGTCATGCCGCAAAAGGCGTAGACGGCGATTTCGAACCACCGGGCATGGTTTTGTTTGGCTCGTCGTACATCGTCGGAAACCTGTCGATTCAGGCGTTCTCTCAGAACATCCAGCTTCATTCGGTCGAGATCGACGAGCAATTCTTCGGAAGCGTTCACGGCGTGCAGCAAGCGTTGCGCACTATCCAGAACGCGGTAGCAGTCGTCGTCGGTTAACTCACTTTGGTGAGCCCAGCGGTTGCGGAATTCCCGCAGTTCACTGACCAGGCTGCGCTCAAACAAACCGAGCTTCTGCCGAAACACGGCATTCCATTGATCCCACATCACGGTCAACAGCGCCTGCGCATCCCACTCGTCGAGCGGCAGTTGCGTGAGCACGCTGACGGCGCGATCCTGACGGAAGCTGGCACGGGCCACATCCACCCAGTCGTCGCGAAAGACGTCGTGCATCTGCTGCTCGAAGAAAGGGGCCAGCCCTTTCGTCAGCAGTTCCAGCGCACGACCCGTGGTTTGATGTAGGTTTGGCACAAGGCCCGCTCCGCTCGCAGTTTCGGTGTCAACGAAGTGTACGCGGCCATGCGTCCTGCTTGATAGTAGTCCGTGTTTATGGGTTGCGAGAATTTGGTAATGCGGTAGGGGTTGTAGCGATTCTGACGGAGACGATGACCGGCTTGTGGTCGCTTGCGGTCGTCCACAGATGCTCGCATCGTTCTACAATGATATTGGAACCAACCCAGACGTAATCCAGCTTCAGCAACGGGACCGGAAACGGCCACGTGGGACGGTATCCCACACCGGCCACATCAAATGCGTCTCGATACTGACGGCGAAGGGGATCGAACCCAACCGATTCCGGCGGCGTGTTGAAATCCCCCATCACAATTTGCGGTCGCGTCGGGGCGTCATCCAACGTGCGGACCAATTGGCGTAATGGCGCTGCTCGACTGAGACGAACATTGCTGAGCAGGTCAACCAACACAATGTCGAACGTTTGCTCATGGAGCGTGACCGTGGCCGGCATCGCGTCACTGTCTTCGCCGAGCGACACTTTGTCGTGCAGTTCAATCTTTCCCCGCGCCAGGATCAACGATTGACTCTGCGGGGATGCAATTTCATAGCCGGGCAGCAGGCGTTTCCAGTCTTCGAGATCGCGCTTGCCGGTGGGCCCCGCTTCGACGATGCCAATCAGATCGGCGTCCCATTTCTGGAGGGATGCGGCGACAACGGCGCGGCCGCGCGCCAGATGCGCTGCATTCCACAGCACGATCCGAAGGGGCCGCTCATCGGATGAGACAACTTTAGGAGATGTCCAGCGCACGTCTCGATAACCGACCCAACCCCACAGGATTGCCGCGACACAAAGGGAAACCCCAAATTCGCGCTGCGACAATCGTCGGGCCAATCCGGCGGCGAGTAAACTCGCAATCGCCAGCAGCGGGCGGGGCAGCGCATAAAACAGCGTGGAAGTTGGCCATTCCCACGCATCGCGAACCGTCAAATGCAGCAGTACACCGACACTGATCAGGCCGAGCATCAATCGCACGGTTCGGCGACGTCTGGGCGAAATCTGCGGCGGTGGCTCGTCCGTCGGCATCATGCCAACAGGTCTTTCACCACTTCGCCCTGCACGTCCGTCAAGCGGAAATCGCGACCGGCGAAACGGTAGGTCAGCCGTTCATGATCGAAACCCAGCAAGTGCAGCATGGTCGCATGAAGATTGTGAACGGAAACCTTCTTCTCGACCGCCTGAAAGCCGAATTCATCGGTCGCGCCGTAGACTTGCCCGCCTTTGATCCCGCCCCCGGCCAGCCAGACGGTGAAACCGTGGTGATTGTGATCGCGGCCATTGATCTTGCCGGCGTTGGAACCCGCTTGCGGCAATTCCACCGTCGGCGTCCGACCGAATTCGCCGCCCCACAACACGAGGGTATCTTGCAGCAGGCCGCGCTGCTTCAGGTCTTTGAGCAATGCGGCCAGCGGTTGGTCGAGTTCCTTGGCCAATCGGCGATGATTGACTTCAATGTCGTCGTGATTATCCCACGGTTGGCCTTCACCGTGCCAAAGCTGCACGAAGCGCACGCCCCGTTCCACCAACCGCCGGGCGATGAGCAACTGCCGGGCTTGCACGCCTTCGCCGTACATTTCCTGAATGTGCCTGGGTTCTTGTGAGATATCGAAAGCGTCGGTCGCTTCCATCTGCATGCGGTAAGCAAGCTCGAACGATTGAATCCTCGCTTCCAGTGCCGGGTCTTCCCCGCGGGCTTCGGCATGTCGGCGATTGAGCGCCTGCAGCAGATCAACTTGTTTACGTTGTTCCGGTCGCGGAAGGACATCGTTGCGAATGTTCTCGATCAGCTTTTCAATTTGCGTATGCTGCGTGTTGATGTAGGTCCCCTGGAACACGCCGGGGAGAAAAGCCGACCGCCAATTCTGGGCACCGGTGATCGGCAAACCATTGGGACACATCGCAATGAAACCGGGGAGATTCTGGTTCTCCGTCCCCAATCCGTAAGTGGCCCAGGCCCCAAAACACGGGCGGACCAGCGTGCCGTCACCGCAGTTCATAAGCATCAAGCTGGGTTCATGATTGGGCACGATGGCGTGCATCGACCGGACCACGGCGATGTCGTCGATACATTGTCCGACGTTGGCGAAGATCTCGCTGACTTCAATGCCACTCTCGCCATACTTTTGAAACTTGTACGGCGAACCGTACGCCGCGCCGGTCTTCCGTTCGGTGGGTAGATTCTGACTGGGCAGCGTTTTGCCGTGATATTCATTGAGCTTCGGCTTTGGATCGAATGTGTCGACGTGCGACGGCCCGCCATTGCAGAACACGTGGATCACGTGCTTGGCCCGCGGAGCAAAGTGGGGTTGATGCGGCAGCATCGGCGAGACGGCGGCATCGGCCGCCGGCGTGACGCCGTACGCATCGGCGAGTGCGCCCGCGAGTGCCAGCGAACCCAACCCCGTTCCCGATCGCCGCAACCATTCGCGCCGCGTGAAGGGCATTTGAAGATTGAACATCACCGCACCCTCTTTCTCATACCGTCGTCATGAAATCAGATCGGTATGTCATTCCCGATGGCGAATCACTGTCAGAACCGTCCACTCAATCCACGAACAAAAACTCATTTGTCAGCAGCAACACCTGCGCGAAGCGTTCCCACGGCGAGAACTGGCCGGCCTCACCCGGTTGCGTGACATACTGCCGGGCCATTTCCCGTTCTTCGGTCGTCGGTTCTCGTCCGAGAGCCCGATGATAAACCACGATCACACGGGCGGACGGATCGGTTTGCCCGGCCGTTTCCGCGGCAAGCTGTCGGGCCTGTTCACGGACCAGCGGAGCATTCAGCGCGAACAATGTTTGCTGCGGCACCGATGTCTGCGGGCGTTCCGGATCGCTGGCATCCGGATTGGCAAAATCAAAAGACCGGAAGACGCTCGGCAAATCGTTTCGATTGACCATTCCGTAAACGGTCCGGCGACGGCTGTTCGCATCGGTGATGCTGTCGTACGGGCGGCCATACATGGCGTCATCCAGCCGATCGGACGCCGCGAGCCATGAATCCCGCATCCCTTCCAGATCAAGCCGCTGCCGAGGCATTTTCCACAGCAATCGATTTTCCGAATCAACCGCCCGCGCCAGGGGATTGTCGGCACTCGACTGCTGATACACGGCCGATGTCAGAATCTGTCGGTGCAGCCACTTCAACGACCACCCATTGGCGATCAATTGCCGCGAGAGATGGTCGATAAGTTCGGGATGCGTGGGGTCTTCGCCGCGGATACCGAAGTCTCCCGGTGTTCGTACCAACCCCTTGCCGAAGTGATGCTGCCAGACGCGATTGACAATCACGCGGGCCGTCAACGGATTGCTGGGCGACATCACCGCTTCGGCGAGTTCCAGCCGTCCGCTGCCGCGCTGAAACGGCTTGCGATCCGGGCCCGCGGCGAGGGCCAGGAATTGTCGCGGCACCTTCGGCCCGCCGCGTCCCGGATTGCCACGGATGAAAATGTGCGGTTCAAACGGCTGGGCATTGTCGTTCATCACCATCGCCCGGGGAGGGGCACCGGCCGACGTCGCTTTCAAGGTTTCGATCTGCTTTTCCAGGTTCTTGCGCTTGTCGCGGTCATCGCGCCCATAGACCTTCTTGCCGTCCTCTGGTGAAAGCGTTGATGGCGTTCCGGCCGCGTACAGCACTTGCCGCAGTTCTTCGTCAATCGGGTCGGGCAGGGCGGTCGCCTCCGGATGAGCGGTCTTGTGGGACAGCCAGTCGCGGTTGATCTCCGTGAGCAGTTGACCGTAAACGCGAGCCACTTCGACGAACGTCGTTGGTGGTTCTTCGAGGAACGCTTGCCGAACGCGGCGATTGATCCGCTCGGCACCGTCATCGAATTTGCCCGGTTGCTGGGCTTGATTGAGCCATTCCGCCATCGCCGGTGCGAAATCGGTGGCAGCGGCTTTGATGGCATGATGCCACGGTGCAAAGACCGGGTCGGGTTGCCTGGTCCGTTCTTTCAGGAAATCCTGCCACCGTCGCACCACACCGGGGCGCGGGTCGCCGTTGACGAAGGACCGGGCCGCGGCAATGGGAGATTCTCCCGTCGGGCGCGCGATCAATTCGAGATAGGACGTCACCTTGGTCCGGCATTCGGCACTGATTTTTTCACAGGCCTGCTGTTCGAACTCGGCAACGGCCTTTTCGCGTTTCGCCAATTCCGCAGCGAATTTTTCGTAATCGGATCGCTTTTGCGACGAGCCGATCGTCGGCAAATCTGCGGGTTCATTCGATGACTGAAAAACGCCGTACAGTGAATAGTAGTCCGCCGTCGGAATGGGATCGTACTTGTGGTCATGACACCGCGCACAACCGACGGTCAGTCCCATCAACCCGCGGGTGACGACATCAATCCGGTCGTCAATGATGTCGTGCCCATTGTTCAAAAACCGAC
This sequence comes from Planctomycetaceae bacterium, assembly GCA_021732785.1. Lineage (GTDB taxonomy): Bacteria > Planctomycetota > Planctomycetia > Planctomycetales > Planctomycetaceae > DSVQ01. Next base: position 79,033 of record JAKFUG010000014.1, on the reverse strand, counting down.
GACCGACTGTGAGAAATCCCAACGCGGCGAGATCCTTCGTATCGTCGCCGAGATCCAACTGATCGGCGGCAATCTGTTCCTTCACGAAGCGGTCGTACGATTTGTCTTCGTTGAAGGCATCGATCACGTAGTCGCGATAGGTATACGCATACGGGTACCGCGATTCTTCGGTGAAGACATACCCCTTGGTGTCGGCGTAACGGGCGATGTCGAGCCAGTAGCGGGCCCAGCGCTCCCCGTAATGCGGCGAGGCCAGCAAACGTTCGATCAACCGATCGATCGCATCAGGGCTCGTGTCCGCAACGAACTCCTGCACTTCCGCAAACGTGGGAGGCAGACCGAGCAAATCCAATGACAGTCGGCGAATGAATGTCGCGCGCTCTGCCGGCGGTGCGAAAGTCAGTCCTTGCGACTCCAGCCTGGAAAGCACAAAGCGATCAATCGCCGTCCGGGCACGCTCCGTGTCTTTCACATCGGGAACGACGGCCGACTTCAGCGGTTGGTAAGACCAATGCGCTGCCGGGTCGCTTGCCGCGGTCGTCGCTGGCTTGCCGGATGCCGGAAAAACAGCGCCGCGCTTGACCCATTCCGTCAGCAAAGCGATCTGATCGTCGGGAAGTTTCCCCGCCGGCGGCATCTGCAGATCATCGGCACTGTACGCCAGGACTTTGATCAACCGGCTGGCTTCGGGCTTGCCGACGACAATGGTGGGACCGCTTTCGTTTCCCTTCAGCAGCGCGGCATGGGAATCGAGTCGCAGGCCCCCTTCCTGCTTTTTTTCACCGTGACAGTTGAGGCATTTTTCAATCAGCAGCGGACGGATCCGCTTTTCGAAAAATTCCACTTGTTCCGGTGCCGGTGCGGCTTCTTCCGCAAGGAGAACTTCGACTGTGCCGAGGGTCAGCAGGCAAATGACGTAAGTGAAGCGGCGTAACAGCATGGCGTCATTCGGGCGGGAGGAGGCGGGCGGGACGAAGACACAGCGTTTCCGCTGATTTCATCGGCACGCGGCCGATCTCCCTATTGTCCCCAATGGCTGGACGAATGACAACAGCGGATTACCTTAACAGTCGTGGCATTCTTGCGGGTCGAAGCCGTGAACAAGCGTTCTTTTACCCACCGCGAATCGTAAGACGTTGCTATCATCTTGTGGAACAAGCACGTTATTCCAGCGGCACCCAAATCTCTGTGCCGCCCATGCCGGTTTGCGGATTGAAGTCTTCCGTGTAGCGCTCGAAACAGGGGGCGTGTGCCATCTTCAGCCCGCATTCCGGCACCCATTTCGCCCAGATCGTGTCGATGGTTTTCGGGATCGCCGACACATGTCCGGTGTGGGAAAAGACGGCATAACGCCGCGCGGGCAATTTCACGGAGGCGAAATCGGCGGGAACGGTCCCCGTCGCTTCCACGCCGGTGAGATAATCAAAGGCGCAATCTTCTTTGGTGTTCCAGCAGACGCCATAGCATGACTCATCGGCCGCGGGGATGGTCCGCATGCGGGGAACGAAGCGCTCCCATTGCTGGGGAATGCCGCTCCGGGTTTCCATGGTGTAGGTCTGGTTCAAGCCGACGATGGTCATCGCGCGACCGGCTTGAAATGTCGGAGCATTCAATCCCAGCGCGGTGGCCCGCACGGCGGCTTCCTGTTCCTTCAACGCGGGGGTAAACGCCTCGCCGAAATCTTCGGCTTCGAAGACCGGCCGAATTTCAATCTCGGAATCTTCCATCATCGGATTAGGGCACTTCTTTACCCAGTCAACCGCTTCCTGAAGGGAGTTCACCTTCCACATCCAGAACCCGGCGACAAGTTCATTGGTCTCGGTGAACGGGCCATCAATCACCGTGCGGTCTTTGCCCGAAAAGCGCACCCGCGCCCCTTTGGAACTCGGGTGCAATCCTTCTCCGGAAAGGATGATGCCCGCTTTGGCAAGTTCTTCATTGTAGTTGCCCATTGCGGTGAGAAGTTCCGTCGTGGGCATCTCGCCCGCCTCGGAGCCTTTGGACGCTTTGACAAAGACCGCCACTTTCATGATGTCGTCCTTCACAGGAATTACGCAGGGAAATCGGGAACCATTTTCCCGAATCAACCGGAGTCGATTAAGGCATCTCACCGGGAACCATCACCATCCAGCTCACGCCAAAGCGATCCTTCAACATGCCGAAGCGGGGCGACCAGAACGTCTTGTCGAGGGGCATGGTAACCTGGCCGCCGTCGCTGAGCGCTGCGAAGGCTTTGTCGGCTTCGGCGATGGTTTTCACGGTTAGATTCAGGGTGAAGCCATCGAACTTCGTGCCGGGATCGCAGCCATCGGTTGCCATCAGAATCGAATCGCCAATCTTGGCGCTGGCGTGCATCACCTTCTTCTCAAATCCCGCGGGAATCGCGCCCGGCGGACACGGTTCCGGACTTTCGTTGAAGTGCATGACCATCTGGATTTCGGCCCCAATGGCTTGCTTGTAAAACGCAAGGGCTTCGTCACAACGGCCGCTGAAGTTCAGGTACGGATGAATGGCGGGCAAGGACATGGTCTGCTTTCGTAAAGAGAGGTGCGAGGTCGGAGATCGGGCGAAGGGACGTTACTTCGGTTGTTAAACTGCGCCGGTTTCCGCCAGCGTTTTCAGCCGGGTGAGTCCGGCTTCAAAATCACCACCGATCATGCGATCCATGCTGATGAACAGGCCCACAATTTTGGGAACCAACGCATAGCGACCGGCCATGCTCCAACTGACAACGGTTCCATCCGATTGCGGTTCCAGTGTAAACGCGACGGCATTGTGACCGGGAAATGGTCGCAGGAATTCCAGATCCACATGGACGGCACTGTCGGGGACACTCTTCTCGATGGTCATGATCCCTTCACCCACGTTGGCATCACCGATCCAGCGAAACACCGCTCCGGGCCCGGCTTCCGGTCCGGAAAACTCATTGCGAGCCGAGGGGTCCTTATCGCGGTACGGATTCCATTCCTGAAACTTCCGGAGATTGTTGATGTACGGGAAAAGTTTGTGCGGGGAGGCGTTGATCAACTGCGATCGCGCAATGCGAAAGTTGCTCGACCTCAGCACGGCAATGAGCACGACCAACCCCATCAGGGCGGCGATACTTCCGACAGCATACAGAACATAAATCACGATCGATTCTCCGCAAGTGACGGCCGGACGATCTTCTCTCAATGCGCCGATTGCAGCTCTTTGGTGAGTCGATCGAAATTCTCTTCGTTCGCACTCCCCGCGATTTTGAAGATCTGATCGCGCAGTTCCGCCGTGGCGAATTTCATCCGCCAGACGAGGCGCGTCCGTTGTTTCGGCAGTTCCGCCAGCGTCATCGTCATGCGAAACTTCGGCGCGGAGACGTGCTCGAATTCAACTCGCTCCGGGGGAGTGATGACCGAGAACACACTGTGATTTGGGTAGTCCACACCATTGGGACCGTGCATCACGAATTTCCAATCGCCACCCGGTCGGAAATCGAACTGGTCGAACGTATTCGTGAAGCCCGCGGGGCCCCACCATTGGGCTAAACGGGTGGGATCGGCGATGGCGGCGAAGACCGCTTCCCGCGGAAAAGGCAAATCGCGGCTGCTCATGATTTCCGTGGCATCGGGCAGCGGCACCGGCGGCAATTCATAGATCTCCCGGATTTCCACCGCCCCCACCCGAACACCCGGATGCTGCGTCGCAATCTCCACGGCGTCATCAACGCTCTTGACGGCGACGATGTAGTATCCGCCCAGAATTTCCCGCGTCTCGGCAAAGGGGCCATCGGTGACCAATCGCTTGCCATCGCGAACTTTGACGCACGTCGCCGTGGACGAAAAGTGCAACGGCGCGACGGAGCAATACTGACCGCGTGCGTCGATGCGATGAACGAGTGCGAGCGCTTCCTGCATGGCCGCTTTGTGCTTTTCCTCGCCCGCCTCTTTCCAGTATTGCTCGTCGTCGTAGCTCAACAGCATCAGCCGTTTTGTGCCTTGTTCATGCGATGCGTTCTGCCCCGACGGAATTCCGTCCAGTTCGAACACCGGGCGGATTTCGATCGTGCCTTTTTTCGCCGGGGGCAACCGACTGGCAATCCCGATGGCGTCGTCGAGATTCGGCACATCGATGATGTAATATCCGCCGAGTTGTTCGGTCGTTTCCGCATACGGCCCGGCGGTGACGAGGCTCTTTCCTTCGCGAACCCGCACCGTGGTAGCAGCCGCCACGGGATGCAAGGGTGCCGCCGCCTGGAATTGCCGCTTCGCCGCCAGTTCGTAACAGATGGCGGAGGAATCGACGGTGCATTGCGTCCATTCTTCGCGGGTCCAGCCATTCTCGGCACTGTAGATGAGCAGCATGTATTTCATCGCATCTCTCCGGGAAACTTGATGTTGAACGTTATGGCTTGCGGTAATAGTGGCCCGTCATGAAATGCTTCCAGGTGCCATCCGGAAGCTGGAAGCGTGAGGAAAGCGTCCGGTGGTTATCGTCGATGAACTCGATGATGTCCTGGTACTTGGCCATGCTTCCGTCGTCAGTGAAACTCGGGCCCTCGGAATCAAGCGTGAGCACCTTGCGATCGGCATCGAGAGTGCCGTTATACGGCCACAGATGAGTCATCATCGAGGCAATGAATGTCCCGACGAAACGCTGAGTCTTCGGGTCGTACCCCAGCGTCATGATGGACGACCACCTTCCCGTTTCGGCTGTTCCGGCAGCCCCTTCACCGATGGTCCAGAGCCCGCCGAGCGACCGAACCGTTTCAGTGCCTTCAGTTTTCATCCTGGGCTGGTCCGGGCCCATGTCACATTCGGAAGTGAAGGTCCACTCGCCGACCAACTTCTGCAACCATTGATGTTCCGACCGCGGTTCCGCGTGCATGGGCAAACCTCACAAATCTGGTGACAGAGGAAAATCCATCGTCCATGGCGACACGCCGCGAATTATTGTGCGACGGCACTGTCGTATGCGGTCTGTAACCCGGCGATATCGAGTTTGGTCATTTGCATCAACGCCTGCATGACATGGCCCGCGCGTGCCGGATCGGACATCAGTTTCGGCAGGATCGACGGAACGATCTGCCACGACAGGCCGTATTTGTCCTTCAGCCAGCCGCATTGCACTTTCTGCCCGCCGGTGGAAAGCTTTTCCCACAGTTCATCGATTTCGGCCTGATCGTCACAATCGACGGTCAGCGAAATCGCTTCCGTGAATTGGAACTGCGGCCCGCCATTGAGCGCGAGAAACTGCGTACCCGCGAGTTCAAACTCTACCACCATGACGGTGCCATTTGGCCCGGGCGCAGTGCTGTTGATCTTCGAGCCTTTGAACAGCGAAACATAGAATTTCGCGGCCTCTTCGGCCTGGCCGTTGTACCACAGGAACGGACGCACTTTTTGTGGACGCATCAAATTTCACTTTCGAGCAAGGAGCCGATTTTCGTCTGAAATATGTCCGCAATTGCCACATAGTCGAACGATCGCCACGCGATTCGACAATTGCGGAAATTTTTCCATCCTGCGGGTGTGAAAACGACTGAAATTGCGACGAATCACAAATTGGACAAACGACTTCGGAGAAATCGCCGTTCGGGTTCCTGCTGCGCGAGAGACAAGGCTTGCTCGTAAGCACCGCGGGCGGCCGCCAGATTTCCCAGTCGCCGATGGAGATCGGCCCTGGCCGCATGCGCGAGGTGGTAATCGGCGAGTTGGCCGTGGTTCAGCAACCCCTCAATGATCAACAGCCCCGCTTGTGGACCGTCGCGCATCGCGACGGCCACCGCCCGGTTCAATTCCACGACCGGTGACGGATTGATCGACAGCAGCGCATCGTACAGGGCGACAATTTGCGGCCAGTTCGTCGCGCTCGCGGATGACGCGCCGGCATGGACCGCAGCAATCGCGGCCTGAATCGTATAAGTCGCAAACCGCCGCGTGGAGAGCGCCCGCTCGACGAGGGCTTGTCCTTCCACAATCGCCCGCCGATCCCAGCGGGTCCGGTCCTGATCCTCCAGCAGGATCAAATCACCATCGGATGTCACCCGCGCTGCGCGTCGTGATTCCTGTAACAACATCAACGCGAGCAAACCGATGACCTCGGGATCGGGCAGCAACTCCACGAGCAAACGGCCGAGTCGAATAGCTTCTCCGGAGAGATCGGCTCGTGTCAGCGATTCCCCCGATGATGCCGAGTAACCTTCGTTGAAGACGAGATAAATGACCGCGAGGACAGAATCGAGACGTTCCGGACGCTCTTTTTCGTCCGGAAGAGAGATTGGAATACCGGCGTCACGAATTTTGGCTTTGCCGCGGACAATGCGCTGCGCCATGGTGGCCGGGGCGACGAGGAACGCACTCGCGATTTCTTCCGTGGTAAGCCCACAGACTTCGCGAAGCGTCAATGGCACTTGCACGTTCGGCGCGATCGCCGGGTGGCAACACGTAAAGATCAACCGCAACCGATCGTCTTCAATTTCATCGTCGGCGCGAGCGGCATTCGTGCTGGCGACATTCTCGAACCGTTCCGCGACTTCTGCCTTGAGTGTATTCAGCCGTCCGCGACGACGGAGCGTATCGATCGCTTTGAAACGCCCCGTCGAGACGAGCCACGCGCGGGGATTGGCAGGGACGCCTTCAATCGGCCAGCGTTCCACCGCCGTGGCAAAGGCTTCATGCAGGGCTTCTTCCGCGAGGTCAAAATCCTTGATTAATCGTACGAGCGTCGCGAAGACTCGCCGCGATTCGAGGCGGTAGACCTCGTCGATCATCGCCGGCGTGGAATCGTTATCGTTCGCTGTCATTCAAGATCGTCATCACAGGATGATAGGGGAAGTCCCGAGTGTTGAATGGCCGTGGGATTACTGGTCTTCCAGCGCGATTCGTTTCCAGAAGGCGTGCTCGTTGGACCAGTCGTTGGAGGCGTTCTGAACTTCCAGCAGGATTTTCTGGCCCGCGAATTTGGAGAGATCGACCCGGATCGAGGCCCATCCCCGCTGCGGACGGGTGAGGGCCGTATTGATCAATTCCTGATGAATCACTTCGCCGTTGACCTTCACAACGAGTGACCAGTCCTTGTCGGCAAGATGCGAGACCCGCAGAGAAAGTTGTTGCGGTTTATCGGCCGGGAGATGCAGTCCCGTGCGGAAGACGAAGGGCCGTTGCTGATCGTGTGGGTGCGTTTGCCATGCACCGCTTTGCCCCATGTGTTCGCGCAGTTCCACCAAACCGTGTGCCGCTTCAGTAATGGCGAAGACCGGAGCAAACGAGGCCACCATCGGCCCCCAATCGGCCGGGACAATCGCTCGCTGGGCATACGTCGGATCGGGATTCGGCGGCGGGGACTTGGACGCCACGCGATAGCTCCGCAGGAAATCGACATCCTGCGGCGTCCGTGCCAGATAGAGATGATCGAAGTATCCGCTGCCCCCTTCGGCACATTCCAGTCCAAGGCCGGTGAGTTGCAGCGATCCAAAATCACCGAACAAATCGCGCGATTCGAAACGCCAGTCTTTGGGCACGGCCCGCTCCAATCTCAACGGCGGCAACTCTTCCGGCTTTTGCGAGCCGATGTCGTACGAAAATCCGTAACGCAAGCCGCGGTCTTCAATCGAACGGCGACGCAGCCGATTGCGGGCCGCTGCACCACGGCCGATTAACCCCTCGGCAATGCTGGTCCCCAAGCGGCCTTCGTGAGCCAGGCGCAGCACCAATCGCTCACCAGTCCCTTGCCACGCGAAGACCAGAAAACGGTACTGACCCAGTTTGGGCAATTCCACCACCGCGGCAGGGGCTTCAAAGTACTGCGGTGCCTCCACCACGCCGGGATTCATTTTCAAACTGATTTTCCCCGAGAAGACCGGTTCGGTAGCAGTTTCGACGACCGGCCGGTCGGCACGCAGCGTTTTCACGAGGGCCTCATCATCTTCAAAGAGTTGCCGTACGCCTGGCCGCTCGGTTGTGAGCGCCAACCCGCGCCAGTCAACAAACGAGGTCTCCGTCGGTGAATACAATACGGCCTCGACAGTGACGGTGCGTCCCTGAAAATCGTGAACGGGGACGAGCAGGGGATCGGGATCGATCGGGCCTTGTCGCAGCGGGACTTCAAATTCCCCCGCCGATCGGCCATCGATTTTAATTTGCACCGTGGATGCCGCCGTGTTTTCGGCGAAGCGGCTGATCGCGAGCGATAGCCATCGATGATCGGCACCTACCTTTATGCTCCGGGAAGCGATCACGAACCGATCGCGTGTTCGCAGCACTTTGCGAAAGCGCAGGTCGCGCGTGTCGGTGCTATCGAACACCGATTTCGACAGGATCGACGCTGCATCCACTTCGGACAACGACCAACCGGGCAACACCGCCCCCCGTCGCTGCTGGGCCGTGGCAACGTCTTTCGCCAAAGTCAGCGGATCGAGCTGCAGCGTCGGCGCACACCAGTTGGTGATGTCCCGAATGTCGAACGGATCGGCCTTGGCGGGACGGTTGTCGCGAGCCATGTCCGCCCGCAGGGTCAACGATTTCACACTGCCTGGATTCCAGTTGAGCCAGCCGGTGTCGATGGGATCTTGCGCACCGACCAGCGTGTCTCGTTGAAAGAGCCCGCGACTGCCATCGGCAATCACCGCGAGATTGACGCAGCCCCCTTGACCTACCGACGGATCGAGTGCCGCCCACGAACGGAAACCTTTCGCACTAGCCGGTAGCAGAAATTTCAAATCGGTGGAGGCATGAACGCCGAATCCGCTGGTGTACTCGCGGTCTTTCGCTTTCAACCGTTCCCCCAAAGTCGACCGGTTCGGCTGCCATAACCACACGCTGCTGAAGACCGACGTCTGTTCGATCGAAGAAGGCGACATCCACGATAACGGCGGCTCTTCCGGGAGAAACGCGGTCCACGAAGTGCAGGTGCGATAACGAATCCACAACGGATCGAGGGCCCATTCCGGTTGCAGTAGATGCAGCCACGCCTCGGGACGATTGCGGTCGCCCCAGTGCCGGGCCTGCATCCGCGACGTGGAAGCCGTGCAGCGATGTCCGTCCGCGGTTTCGACGGTCAGCAGCGGGCTTTTCAAATCCGGCGAGAGAACGGTCAAGGCTTCCACATAGGTCTGCCATTCGTCCTGTTGCGGGAAATGAAGTTCGGCGAGATCGCTCCACGGGATCGACCGCAGGCCTTGTTCGGTGAGCAGCGACACCCCGGCATCGGTCCAGCGAACACTGCGAAAAGTCACTTCGCCGCCATTGCGTAAAACGACCGTTGCCGGACGGTATGCTCCTGCGCCGCGATGCTCCCAGATGATTCGCCGGACACGTTCGAGACCAACCCGCGTGACGGTCGCTTGCAGTTCATCCGGCGATTGAACCTCGCCCGCACTTCGGACCAGCAAATGCGGCGGCTGAGCGTCGAAGGGAGATTCCGCTCCAGCGCGGTAGCCGACGACTTCGCCGGCCAGCCGATCGCCGCCAAAGAACTCCACGTAACTATCTGGAATCGACGGCGCGGGCTGTTGACGATCGATGATCCATTGAACTGGGTTGTTCGCCGCGAACAATTCTCGATCCGCCAGTTTCGGGACGGCTCCGACATCGTTCCAATCGCGAATTTCCGCATCGACAGCCACGGCACCATCGCGAAACACGCCAAAATACCGCTCGGCCGCAACGACCGTTGTCGGCGATGCGCACAACAGCATGCCGAGGACGACACCCAATCCCAGCAGCGATCGCGGTGTGCCACGGCCGTGTCGGCCGTGCGATGGTGCAAAACGTTTTCCCACGAAGCACGGCCGACACGGCCGTGGCACACAATCGATCGTTCGACTGTTACGGAACGAATTGTCCGGCCGGTCGTACATTCGTTGCCTTTCGTTTCTGCAGCGCGTCGCCGAGATCGGCCCGCGCCGTTTCCGCCAATTGAGTGAGCCGTTGAACGATATCGGGATTCTGCGCGGCAACGTCCTTCTCTTCGCCGATGTCGTCGTCGAGATTGTACAGCGCCTGTTCGGTCTTCACGCCCACGACCTTCCCCGGTTGACCGTCGCGACCCGGTTCCGGAACGGTAATGTAGGGATGCGGCAGATGCAGCTTCCACGGTCCGCTGCGGACGGCATGCAATTCCTGTCCCCAATAGAAATAGTAATTCTCGCGCGGGGATGTTACCGGCGTCGGCGACATCAACACCGAACCAATATCGACACCATCAATCCGCTGCGACGGCAGATCGGCTCCCGCCAGTTTCGCGACCGTGGGGAGCATGTCGATGGTTGCCGCCAACGCCGCGGTCTCGGTTCCCGCGGGAATCTTGCCGGGCCAGCGGGCGATGAAGGGGACACGGACGCCGCCGTCCCATGCGGTTCCTTTGCCTTCCCGCAACGGTTTGGCGGAACCACCGTGATTGCCATAAGACAGCCACGGTCCGTTGTCGGATGTGAAGATGACCAGCGTGCGATCATCAATCCCGCAGCGTTTCAATGATTCCAGAACCTGCCCCACGGACCAGTCGATTTCCGCAATCACCTCGGCATACGCGCCGTGCCCGCTTCGGCCGCGCTGACGCTCCGAGACAAACAACGGCACATGCGGCATCGCATGCGGCAGATACAGGAAGAAGGGCCTGTCGCGCGAGGCTTCGATAAACTGCACGGCCCGCTGGGTGTACCACGTGGTCAGAAACGTCTGGTCGGGATTGAATTCGACTGTCCGATCACGCTCGATCAATGGTAGATCCGGAAACTTCGCGGTGGGATGCTTCGGCCACATGTCGTTCGAGTACGGCAAGCCGAAATAATGATCGAAGCCATGTCGCGTCGGCAGGAACTGCGGCCAATGTCCGAGATGCCATTTCCCAAAGATGGCGGTGGCATAACCGCGCGGTTTGAGGACTTCCGCGATGGTCATTTCGTCATCGTGGATGCCGTTTTTCGACTGCGGTCCCAGCGCCCCGAGAATGCCCACGCGATTCGGATAACAACCGGTGAGTAAGGCGGTTCGTGAAGCCGAACAGACCGCCTGCGCGACATAAAAACTCGTCAGTTTGCGGCCTTCTTTCGCCATCTGATCGAGATGCGGGGTGAGCCCCTCTTTTCCGCCGAAGCAATGAGCGTCGGCATAACCCATGTCATCCGCAAAAATGATGACGACATTCGGTGTCTCGGTCGACTCAAGTCGAACGGGAAGGATCATCCCCAGACAAAGAAGCGCGGCGAAGACCCGGGCAGTCTCCCTGCTCATCGGTTTGGTTCCTGATGATGTTCGTTGGATGGTTTCGGGGCGCAGGAAAACCAATACCGCTACGTGAAATCCGCGTCCTTGACGGTCGCACGGTAGGTTTCAAACTCGATGAGATCCCCGACGGCGAGTTGCTTCCGACGCCGTGTTTCGACGACACCGTTCAGGCGGACCATCCCTTCCTGAATCACATACTTGGCCTGCCCGCCCGTGCCGGTCCAGCCCTCGCGCTTGAGGTATTGGTCGAGCGTGAGCTTATCCCGCGGCGGGGCCATCGGTTCGTCGTGCGGCGTGTCCATGCCCGTATGGTGCCAGATAGGCGGACGCTCGCCAAGGATCCGCCCTTTTTGGATTCACCGAGTGGCAGCGTTCTCTTGCAGCAATATCGCTTCTGCGTCCCAGAATTCTGCGGCGTCTTGCAACCCGTCAGCGCGAGCGAGTTCCGCGAGGCGATTGAGGCGAGCAACCGGATCGTACCGGCACGCCCACCAGATTTTCGCCTGACACTCGGGGCAGAATTCGATGGGCTGACGGTCTGTTTCACCAAGATGGTTGCTGCCGTTCATGCAGCACATGTAAGCCGTGCAGTGCGGAATGCCGATCATGTGGCCGGTTTCATGCAACGCGACTTTGATCGTCCGTTCCAGTGCCAGCCGATAGGTAGCCTCATCCCTCGAGGGGTCACCGTAACGCGCAAGCGACCAGACGCCAACGCGATTCGACAGCGACGCTTGGCCGAAGACGAAATTCCATCCTTTACCGGGCCACAGATCGCGTGTAGTCATGCCGAGGACGGCGAGAGCATCGTTGGAACGTCGCGGCGGGAGAATATGATCGAGAATGTACCGAGTCAGCAATTGCTCACCGTACCCTAACGATGTTTCCCGTCGGGCTTCCGCTGGGAACTCCGTCACATCGACTACATCGAGAATTTCGACCGGCAAGCCAAAATTGGCGCTGAGATACTCCGCAGCTCGCTGCATAATCTCAAGTTGGAAGATGTCGGTATCACCGATGGGAACAACCAAGAGGCGACGATGGGCATCCACTCGCGGTTTTCGTTCCGTTCCCCAATATTTGTCAAACGATTGTCCGGCCTCCCTGTGTGACTCCAACCAGTCTCCCGGTTGCAGTGGTTCCATGGGGCGGTGGATCGCGATGAGCCGGTCTCTCTGCTGTTGAAATGGCTCGATCGGAGAGAGCGATGGCGTAATCTTGATCAAATTCGGTTTTGGACTGATCACGGCCGGTTGTGGCGCAGCACCGTCCGGGGGCGGGCTTGAAGGATGCGTTCGCCGAATAAACAGGGTATAGGCCGGGAACACGAAAAGAATCGCCGCGAAGGCAGCAAATCCAATTCGTTTGTACCTTAAGATCTCCATCGAGTTCATCATTCGGTGAGACCGAAGCGATGTCAATCGATGTCGTGGTGAGCCGCGTTACCGGGCTTCGCCTTCGAGGTGATAGTCCTCGATTTTCTTGTGCAGCGTGTTGCGATTAATCCCCAGGCGCGTGGCGGCTTTGGTCTGGATGCCCTGGCACGTGCGAAGCACTTGCAGAATCAACTCGCGTTCCACCAGCGAGACCACGCGTTCGTGAACTTCGGATGAATCTTCGCCCGCTTCGGTGATGCCGAGGGTGACGAGTTCGCTGCACATCGTTTGCAGCGATCCTCCCTTGGCTCGCCCCAACCGAATCGGAGCCAACCCGCGGGTATGCGGCGGGTAGAGATCGGGAGTGATCAGTTCGTTGGAACACAGAACCAGCGAACGTTCGACATAATTCTGCAACTCGCGAACATTCCCCGGCCAGGCATACGATTTCAGCAGCGTGAAAACGTCGTCGGAAATTTTGGGGATCGTGCGTCCCATCGCCGCGGCGTAACGCTTCGTGAAGTATTGAACGAGCAGCGGAATGTCGTCGACACGCTCCCGTAATGGCGGCAGATAAATCGGCACCACATTGAGCCGATAGTACAAGTCTTCCCGAAAGCGCCCGGCTTCGATTTCATCGGTCAGGTCGCGGTTCGTGGCGGCCACAATCCGGCAATCGACCCGAATGGTTTTGGAATCACCGACGCGCTCGAATTCCTGCTCCTGCAGTACCCGTAGCAGTTTCACTTGCAGCGTGAAACTCATCGAATTGATTTCGTCGAGGAAAATTGTGCCGCCGTGTGCGGCTTCGAACCGGCCCGTGCGATTTTCAAAGGCGTTGGTGAACGCCCCTTTCACGTGGCCGAAGAGTTCACTTTCGAGCAAGCTCTCGCTGAGCGCCCCGCAGTTGACGCGAATGAACGGTCCGGAACTGCGGGTGCTTAGCTCGTGGAGCGCGCGGGCCACAAGTTCTTTACCCGTACCGGTTTCACCAAGCAGCAACACCGTGGCCGGGGTGGCCGCGACCTGGTGCGTCAAGCGGTAGACTTCCGCCATCGCCGGTGCGTGCCCGATCATCCCATCGAGAATCTGGGAACCGGTTCGAGCCGAGGTCGCAGCGTGCGCAGGCGAAGTCATGGTGTCTCGCACGGATGGCGGGGGCAGCGTCCTTGTCTGCACGGCAATTCGTCTCCGATCAAATCGACTGCGGCACTCATCAGCAGTTTACTCAGTTTCTTCTGACAACCGCCACAGAATTCTATCAGCAAGCAAGGGTCTCAACCAGACCCTCGCGATGTCCTGCCAATTAAGCGGGCACAAACCCGGGCAACATGCACAAAAAACGCGCACGCCGCCTGCCTCAACGCCGACCCTCCGACTACGCTGCATCTTGGGTGCCAAAAATGCTGTCCAAGACATGAATGCAATGGTTTCTACCCATTAAAACGGGTGGTTGCACCCTGTTTTCGAGAGGGCCAGAAGTGAAATCGACTCCTTCAGATGCGTTTTCCAGCCGCTCTCGGTGTGATACCGTGTGCATCCCCGCGTCACTCTCTTCTTTCACCGGGGAAGCGTTCCGGATTCGCGATCTTGAGGAGCCACCATGTCCGTACTGCAAACCGTTCCGTCAGCGAGTGAACCACAGTCGTCGATTTCGATCCCCCGCCGTTCGTTTCTTTCCGCCGCTGCCGGTGCCATCGGCATGAGTGCCATGTCCGCCTTAGCGCGCGATTACGGTCCCTTCAGCCAACCCGTGCGCTATCCCGACCCCGACATTGTCACTCTCGACCCGCGGTTCAAGAAATACGCCATCGGAAACACGCCGATTCAGCGCATTTATCACAGCAACGAAATGCTGTGGGCGGAAGGTCCGGCCTGGAATGGCGTCGGGAAATATCTGCTCTGGAGCGATATCCCCAATAACGTGCAGCATCGGTGGCTCGAAGAAGACGGCCACGTCAGCACGTTCCGTCACCCCGCCGGCAACAGCAATGGCAACACGTTCGATTTTCAGGGACGGCAAATCTCCTTCGAACACGGCAACCGCCGCGTCGTCCGTTACGAATACGACGGCAGCATCACCGTCCTCGCCGACAAGTTCGACGGAAAACCGTTCAACGCGCCCAACGACGGGGCCGTCCATCCGAACGGAGACATCTGGTTCACCGATCCGGGCTATGGCAGCTTGATGAACTACGAAGGGGAGAAAGCCGCGAACAATTCCAAGCAGCCCTACCAGAAGGAAGCCGTCTACCGCATTGACGGCAAGACGCTGAAAATCGAAAAAGTGACCGACGAAATTTTCAAGCCGAACGGCCTCTGCTTCTCGCCGGACTACAAAAAGCTCTACGTCGCCGACACCGGGGCATCACACTACGACGAAGCACCGAAGAACATCAAAGTGTGGGACATCGTCGAAGAGAAGAAACTGGCGAAAGGTAAAGAGTTCGCGTCGATGAAATTGACTTTCAACGATGGGCATGGCGAGACAGAAAAAGCCGGGTTTGCGGATGGCATCCGTTGCGATGTCGATGGCAACATTTGGGCGAGTGCCGGATGGGTGGGCGATGGTTACGATGGTGTTCACGTTTTTGAACCGAACGAAGGCGTGCGCATCGGTCAAATCAAGCTGCCGGAGATTTGCAGCAACGTCTGCTTCGGCGGCACCAAGCGGAACCGTCTCTTCATGACGGCCAGCACATCGGTCTATGCCGTGTATGTCGAAGCCCGCGGTGCGCACATTACCTGACCCGGGCAAGAGTGATGATCGCTGAATGGTGAGTGATGAGGTGGTTTCATTCCGTCTCATCACTCATCGATCATCACGAGCTTTTTCTCGCGGCTCGATTGCAACATCGCTTGTGTTAAATCGTAGACGGGCAGGGCGGCGGACGGCGGCGAGCGGTCTTCGGTGCCGTTCAGAATGGTGTCGAGCAAACTTGCCACCGGGTTGGAATCGGGTTCGTCGACCGGCAGGCGTTCTCTTGTTCCGTTGCGGCCGATCCACAATTCGCCGTGTCGGATCATCAGGTCGGCGCGTTCGCAGTGAATCGCGAGATCTTCGCCGAGATACTGCGCGTGTCCGATGAAATCGATCGTGGCCGTCACATCATTTTCCAGCAGGGCCGAAGCGCTCGTCACGATTTCGACATGGCTGCCACAGGTCTGGCTGCGGGCAAAAACTTCGCGTGGTTGCAGGCCGGTGACATAAAACAATTGATCGAGTTTGTGGCTGCCCGCATCGGTCAGAAAGCCGCCGGGGTTCTGCTGCGGATCATCGCGCCAGGTGCCGGGGATGGTCGGCTGCCAGTTTTCGACATTGTGGGACACGATCGCCCGAATCCGCCCCCATTTTCCCGATTGAACCTCCCGCCGCAGCGTGCGATACAGCGCGGTATGCCGGCGCTGGTAACCGAGCGAGAATGCCTGCTTGCGTGCGGTCGCCCGTTCTCCGGCGGCCATGAGCGCGAGGATTTCACTGCGGGTCGCGGCGAGAGGCTTTTCGCACAGAAGATGCCAGCCGAGATGCAGACATTCGGTCGCCTGATGGAAATGTTCTGCGGTCGGCGTGCAGATGATCGCCGCGTCGATGTCGTTGCGGATGATGAGATCCGCGAACGTGTCCGAGACTCGCGCTTCCGGCCAAAGCGATTGCTGCAATCCGACGGCCGCCGAGCGATGTGCATCGAACAACGCCGTGACGTGTCCGCGGCCGTCTGCGAGCAGTTGCTCGCTGTGATGTCGCCCCATGCGGCCGCAGCCGAGAATCGCGAACCGCACGCCGTTCAAGCAAAAGCCCCTTCACGATGTCACCCAGGTTGGGTGTATCGTGAAGGGGGCCGTCTTGCACGTCAAGGTTGCGTCGCCTCCCGGCTGCTTCCTCGCAGCCGGGAGGCTCGGTTGTGGCAACCCGCGCGGTCACGGGGTGAGTTCCGAACGCAGGGCGAAGACGTCCACCCGGTTACTCCGGGCGGCGAGGACGTTCCGGACGTTCGCTTTCTGGACGACCACCGCGACCGGCACCGGGGCGATCTTCACCACCAGGACCACCAGGACCGCCGGGAGGACCGGGGTGCATGGCCGCGAAGTCGTCGATGAACTTCTTCAATTCGTCCTTGCTGAGTTTGCCATCTTTGTCGGCGTCGAATTCCATCGCGTGCTCGAACATCCGTTCCGGATTGGGCGGCGGCGGCGGTCCATCCGGACCTTCCCCTTGCGGACCACGGCCTTGCGGTCCACCGCCGGGTCCACCCGGACCGCGTTCGCCTTCCGGACGACGGCCTTGAGCATTCCCACCCCGTCCACCGGGGCCGCCCTCTTGCGGACCACGTCCGCCGGGACCACCACCGAAGTTTCCGGGTCCGCCGCCAGGGCCACCGCCGCCGGGGCCACCTTGTCCACCCGGACCACCACCGGGTCCACCCGGACCGCGGCCACCCATCGGACGGATTTCATCTTCCGTCAACTTGCCGTCTTTGTTCTTATCGAGCGTCAATAACGCCGCGGGAGCATGCTTGAGTTCTTCTGCGGAGATCACGCCATCGCGATCGGCATCCAGGGCTTCAACGATCGGTTGCGGCGGGCGTCCGCCACCGGGACCGCCCGGGCCACCTTGTCCACCCGGTCCGCCGCCGGGACCATCGGGGCCGCGACCACCGGGAGGTTGAGCCATTACGGCCGTCGCACCGGCGACGGTTAACACGGCCAGAGTCCACACCACGCGCTTCATGGAATTCTCTCCTGAGGTTTGGCAAAACAGTAGATTCAAATCGCCGCGTTACTCGACCACGCGGAAGACGTCGTTCTTCTTGAAGACCACCGAGCCACGACCGCGCGGGTCTTCAAATTCGAGATGGCAATCCAGCAGAACGCCCACGGCGGCGTCATCGGGAATTGTGAATTCGGCGGTCACCATGTTTCCCTGACGGACAATATTCGCGGCATCGAACGGACCGATTTGAACCCAGATGGGCTTGCCGTCGGGAACCGGCGGGCGGCGGGCATTGTCAGGATGGAGTGCAAACTGAATCGTGTGCGTCTTTCCGCGGGATGCGGTACCGGGCCGAACCGTGGTAATCACTTTTTCGAGGCGGCTTTCACCCTCGGCGTTATTCTCAATTGCCCCGACTTGTGATCGCGGCGGTCCGTGAATATTCGATCGTTCGACCACCCCCGCGTAACCGCCGATGATGTAGGGAAACCGGCCCGGCGTGACATGGTAATGGTAACCGCGCTCGGCGTCTTCATGACCGTTGCAGACATCGAGCGCCCGGTTGCCTTTCAGGTCGCGGGCCATCACACCGGATTCCTCGTACGGGCCGTAGAGCGGGTATCCATCAAAGGCAAAACCCAGGATCGGCGAGTGTTGCTTGCCGTCATCCGGGAAAGGCGATTTCACACAACTCGGGTACTTGTGGTAGTGATACACACCGGACTGTTGCGGGTGTCCGCAGCAGGAGTCGAGCCAGACTTCGGAATACCCCTCGACGGCGTTCATCCCCCCCATTTCGAAAGGGTTGAAAAAAACAACGCCGTTAATGGCTGTGCCGATGGGCCCCATCGGCACACGGGTAATCGTGTCGGCCTTCTTCGGCACCAGCGGCAGCTTGAAATGAAAATTCTGCACACGGATGGTGTTGGGATTGCCGGTGTTGGGAAAGACCGCCGTGGGATGATTGGGGTATCCCTGGCTGTCCATCATCAGGAACTGGCTGTCGTGGCTCAAACGGACGTTATCAATCCCGTCCTTATTCGAATCCTTCGTGTGATACGAGAACAGATCGACGTACCGCTGGGCGTCGCGGTAATAGTAGACGGGCTTTTCCCCAGCCTTCACAAACCAGCGTCCGCCGATTGGTTGTAACCCCGCCGGGACGTCGTCCGCATACGCGGCCGATCCGAGGACCATCGAGAACGCAATCACGCGGTAAAGAAAACGCATCGCATCGAATCCTGACATGACGGGCAGGGCCCGCGGTGGTCGAAGTTCGCGATCTTAACGACCCAAACCTGAAAGGGAGATGAATCTGCGGTCGCTTTGACAGAATCCTGGACGGCAGGGTCGTGTCCATAGACAGAAACGCCGGAGCGGCGAACGCGTCAACGACCTGAAATCGAATTCAGGGAGCGGCCCGGTTTGCCCGCCGGCGCGTGATCAGGCTTTCGGTCATGAGCAGCCCCAACACGAACCACAGCACCGACCAGCCGAGTTCACTGCGCGGGGCGTCGGCGGCCTGGTGACGTTGCCAATCGTCGACACTGTCGTAAAAGCGAAGCGGACGTCCCGCCGCAATGGTGGCGCGATCGGCATCGGTTAACGGTGTCCGGTCCGATTCCGCGCCATCGGACTGGGCGGCGAAGACTTCCACGTCCGGGCGACCGCAGAGTAATTGTGGATCGATTCCACGAGCCCGTTTTTCGTCGGTCGTTGCGACCACGTAGATTCCTGGCCAGCGTGCCAGCGACGATATCCCCGCTTCTTCCACTACGAGCGGAGTTCCCCACGGATCGAACCATTCAACGGGTTTCTTGCCGTTCGTTGCCGATTGCCGGTGCATCACTTCTCCTACGCCCACATTGCGGCGCTGCGGGGGCTCCGACATGGCGAGGATCAGTTCATGCAGCCAGGCCACATAATCGGGCCGCGCGGGCAAGGTGTTTCCGTCGGCATCCAGCGTGGAAGTCGCCACGACAACGGTTCCCCTTCCGTGTCGCGCGGAAATCAGCCACGGATCGCCATTCGCGAATCGCGCAAGCACCTGCGGCTTGCCGCCGTCCTCGCGGGCTGGCAACGACGTCGACCACCATCCGCGAAAGGCGGCGTCACACAACTCGCCGCCCCGTTCCGGTCGAAAGCGCTCCAGCCACGGCAGCGTGAGTGATTCGGCATCGACATGCGTTTCCGTGCCCGCAGCGGCGGGATCATGCCACTGCGTGAGCGCGACCGGCAACCATCCGCGCCATTCGGTGAATCGCTCTTCGTCGGTGATGGCACTCTGGTCGCCCAGCGTCATAATCACGGCCCCACGATGCGTGACGAACTGTTCCAGCGCAGCGACTTTTTCGGCATCAATCGGGGAAACGTTGGCGAGCACAACCACGTCTTGAGCGGACAATTGCTCTGCCGTTAGTTCCGCGATGGGCATGGTTGTCAGATTGACCCACCCGCCTGTATCGGCCGCGTTCTCCAATGCGGCTTTGGCGAAAAAGATCTCACTGCGCAGCGGATCGTCCGCGGGGGTTCCATCCACCAGCAAAACTTTGACGCCGGTGACAATTTCGGCCACGAATTCCACATGATCGTTGCCGGGCAGGGCGTCGGCTTCGGATCGCAAGGAAAGAGCGTGTTGCCCTTGCGTCGGCAGCCGGACTTCAAACGAGACCGGTGTCGTGAACCCCGGCGGCAACCGGACCGTGGTTTGATGTTCTGCGATCGGCCGCCCGTTGAGCAGGCATCCCACGCGGCGTTGTTGCGGCGTCGTGCTCCAATTCTTCAATTGTCCCTGAACCGTCACCGTTTGACCGGGCACCAACCGTTCGCGCGCGATGGAGGCTTGCTCCCAACCGACGTCAGCGACCGCATCTTCCCGTGGGCGACTCAAAATCACCGACACTCGCGGGGGGACCGCCGCTTGCTTCCACTGTCCATCGACGGCACTCCACGCGGCAAGATCTTCCGGTCGCCACGCCCGCGATTGATCGTCGGCGAACACGATCACATCGCGGTGAACATGGCCGGTGTCGAGCAAGTCGCGGCTGGCAATCAGAATCGCTGCCGGGAGATTCGAACTTCCCGTCGGCGGTTGCAGTTCTTGCAGCAGTTTTGTCGTCGCCGATGTTGCAGCGCTGCGATGCGGCATCAGCGGAACCACCGCGTCACGGACATCGAACAGTTGCACCGTCGACCCGGCCGACAAGCCGCCGATCAGCGATCGAACGCGGTTCCGCAATTCTTCATGCAGCGGCTTGCCATCAACGGGAACGGCCGTGCTGAACGAACCGTCAATCACCACCGAGACATCGCGTGGCGGCGACCACCGTGTCCAACCGAGAAGATTTCCCCGAATCCACGGCCGCGCCAATGCCACGGCCAGCAATGCGAGTGCCAGCATGCGGAACAACAGCAACAGCCAGTCATCAATGGAGAACGAGCGTCGCGAATAGGGGGATGTTTGCAGGAACTGCATCGCCCCCCAATCGATGATGGGCAAGCG
Organism: Planctomycetaceae bacterium; assembly: GCA_021732785.1. Classification (GTDB taxonomy): domain Bacteria; phylum Planctomycetota; class Planctomycetia; order Planctomycetales; family Planctomycetaceae; genus DSVQ01. The sequence continues at coordinate 58,243 of JAKFUG010000014.1, read as the reverse complement.
TCGCCGCGCAAGCAGGTGAATGAGCACGGGCAAGAGCACCCCTGCCATTCCAGCGAGCATCCACGGGTTCAGAACATCCATCGGCATTGCCATCGCGAAGAGACGCTTTTGCGTTCGCATGGTATCATGCGGCCACACAGGTTTGCTCACCATGATTCCGGAGAACGATTCGATGTTATCGCACTGGATGACGATCGCGGCCGTGGCCTGCTGTTCCGCTCCGCTGCTGGCTCAAGAGGCCCGCTATGACCTCGTCGTTTATGGCGGGACGTCCGGCGGTGCCATCGCGGCGATTCAAGCCAAGCAGATGGGCAAGACGGTCATTCTCATCGAATCGAGCCGGCATCTCGGCGGGCTGACGTCCGGAGGATTGGGGGCCACCGACATCGGCAACAAGGCTGCCATCGGTGGACTCGCGCGCGAGTTTTATCGCCGCATCGGTCGTCATTACGAAAACGACGCTGCATGGACGCTTGAGAAAAAGACCGACTACAAAAACCGCCGCGTGACCGCCGGTGAACCCGAAATGTGGATGTTCGAACCGCATGTCGCCGAAGCCGTCTATCGCGATTGGCTGAAAGAAGCCGGTGTGGAAATCGTCTTCGGCGAACGGCTCGACTTGAAAAACGGCGTCACGAAAACCGGCAATCGCATCCAGTCCCTCCGCATGGAGTCCGGCAAAACGTTCGTGGGCAAAATGTTCATCGACGCGACTTACGAAGGCGATCTGATGGCCAAAGCCGGCGTGCCATATCACGTCGGCCGCGAAGCGAACAAGGTCCACGGTGAGACGTTGAATGGCATTCAAGTCGGCCATGCTCGTAGTCACCAGTTCATCAAATCCGTCGATCCCTTCGTCAAACCCGGTGATCGCAGCAGCGGTTTATTACCTCTCGTGCAAGCCGAACCGCCCGGCAACGATGGCGACGGCGATCATCGCGTGCAGGCCTATAACTTCCGTATGTGTACGACCGATATTCCCGCCAATCGCCGCGCGTGGTGGAAGCCCGAAGGCTACGACGAAAAAACGTACGAACTCGTCCTGCGAAACTGCGACGCCGGCGACACGCGCTCGCCCTGGAATCCGATCTTGATGCCGAACCGGAAGACCGACACAAATAATAACTTCGCGATCAGCACCGATTACATCGGTGCGAACTACGCCTATCCGGACGCCGATTACAACACGCGCGAGCGGATCTTCGAAGAGCACAAGCGTTATCAACTCGGCCTGATGTACACGCTGGCCAACCATGCGCGTGTTCCCGAGAAGATTCGCCAGGAATTCACCCGACTCGGATTGGCGAAGGACGAATTCGTCGACAGCGACAACTGGCCGCATCAGATGTATGTCCGCGAAGCGCGGCGGATGATCTCCGAATACGTCATGTCACAGCAGCATTGCCAGCAGAAGGTCATCCCCGAAGACCCCGTTGGTCTGGGTGCCTACAACATGGATTCGCACAACTGCCAGCGTTATGTCACCACCGACGGTCTGGTCCGCAACGAAGGGGATATCCAGGTGGGTGTGTCGCCGTATCGCGTCAGTTACCGTTCGATTCGACCGAAAAAAACCGACTGCGAAAACCTGCTGGTCCCCGTCTGTCTGGCGGCGTCGCACATTGCTTATGGGTCGATCCGCATGGAACCGGTCTTCATGGTGCTGGGACAATCTGCCGCCACGGCTGCCGTCATGGCGATTGACGCCCAGAGCGCAGTGCAAGATATCGATTATGCGAAGCTTCGTGAACGCCTGCTCGCGGAAGGGCAAGTCCTCGAATGGACAGGGCCGGTGCGGAATGCCGTCGCCGCAGTGGGACTCGATCCGGCCAAGATGGAAGGCGTTGTGGTCGACAACACCGACGCACAACTCGAAGGAAGCTGGTCATCCAGCGCTTCGGTCGGTGGTTTTGTCGGCGGCGACTATATCCATGACAGCAATGAAGGGAAGGGCGAAAAGAAGGGGATCTTCACCCCCAAGCTGCCGCGACCGGGACTGTATGAGATTCGCATCTACTACACGGCCAACGCCAACCGCGCGACCAATGTGCCCGTGACGATCAGCAACCGAAAAGAATCCAGGACCGCGACCGTCGACCAACGCAAGGCTCCGCGATTAGGCGGCTACACCTCGATCGGCGTCATCAATGCGGACGCCGGCAACGGCCTCCGCGTCACCATCAGCAACACCGGCACCGACGGCCACGTCATCCTCGACGCTGTGCAATTTGTGCCGGTCACCGCGGAGGACGACCCCAGCGCGGCAAGGTAACCCACCAATGCGACTGCTCTATGAACAACAGCGACTGCCAGGCATTTCCTGTTTGCGGACGCGTTTCGAAGGCCAGGAGAATGATGCACAACTCCAATTGAAACGACATCACATCGTGTCTCGTCATCAGACATCATAATGACGTGCATGGAATTCGATTCGTCCAAGCCACGCACCAGAAATTGCCGAGGCATTCCGCGATTGTTTCCCATTCGGCAGCAGGAATGCAAAACCTCGCGGATTTTAACAATGGCGATTGCCATTCGTGACCAAACCACGACAGGCGAACTCTCGCAGATCAACGCAACAGCATGACATAAAATACCTTACGCAATGCAACCCGCTGTTTACGCCATACTCATGGGATCGCACGAGTATGGCTGCGACTCCCTTCGGCCTCCGAAACTCCCCGCGTGAACGATTCACGCTTGCAACGGCTCTGCATTTCGTCTAAATCTGTGCTTTCCCGAGGCGACCCGCCTCGGCCATTCCCCGATAGCTCAATGGTAGAGCGAGCGGCTGTTAACCGCTAGGTTTTAGGTTCGAGTCCTAATCGGGGAGCTGGTTCCGGCCTCAGAATGAAGCTGGAACGCTGTTTCTCTGCAAGGACTTACGACGAGTGTTGTGAGTCCGTTTTCTTTCCTGCAACGTGAAGTGGGGAGGAAACTGGGGAGGTCATTGAGCCTACGCTGCTCCTGCATCGATTGACGTGTTTACGACAATCGAACAGGAGAACGTGATTCATGGCATGGCTCGACAAACGCGGGAAATCCTATCGGGTCGTCTTCGAAATCAGTGGCCAGACCTTCAAGCGGTCGCTCCAAACGACCGATCAGCGGGTGGCCATGGGACGGCTCGCTGCCGTCAATCGCCGGATCGAGATGCTCGAACGTGGGGAGGTCGACCTCCCCACCGATGTCGATCTACCGACTTTTCTCATGAACGATGGGACGCCAAAGAAGACACCGCTGGTGCTTCCGCCGCCGTCACGGACGCTCGGCAAGGTCATTCCGGAATTCTTCCAATCCATTCCCGCTGGATCCCTGGAAACCAACACCATCGGCACGCTACGGATTCATCTCCGGCACGTGGCCCGCATGCTGGGCGAAGCCTTCGCCATCGAGCGGCTGACCTTTGACGATCTCCAGCGGTACGTGGAACGCCGGGGCCAGGAAACGGGGCGCGGGGAGCGGTTGATTAATCCCGTCACGATCCGGAAGGAACTGGCGAGTTTCAGCAGTCTGTGGACGTGGTTGCGACGGACCGGGAAGGTCCCTCGCGAGTTCCCCAATCGCGGATTGCGCTTTCCCAAGCTGAACCAGAAGTCCAAGTTTCAAACGTGGGTCGAGATCGAACGGCAGATCGCCCGCGGAAAACTCACCGCGGCCGAACAGGCCGTCCTCTGGAAGAGCCTCTATCTAACCACCAGCGAAGTGGAAGCCGTTCTCGACTTCGTGACCGAGCAGCAACCCGTGAGTTGGTTTACGCCGATGCTGGTCTTCGCTGCCCACACGGGGGCGCGACGGAGTGAACTCATGCGTTCCGAAGCCCTCGACTTCGACTTCGAGGCCGGAACGGTTTTGATCCGCGAGAAGAAGCGGGCCAAAGGAAAGGCCACAACGCGGACTGTGCCCCTCACACCGCGACTCCGAAAAGTGATGCAGGCGTGGCTTCCGCAGACCTCCGGCCGTCACACCTTTGAGCACGGTGGCAAACCGCTCACGGTCGGCGAGGCCACGCACTATTTCTACACGGTGCTCGCTGGCAGCAAGTGGGCGAAACTGAAAGGTTGGCACGTCTTCCGGCACTCGTTCATTTCGAACTGTGCCAGTCGCGGCATCGATCAACGCATGATCGACGCGTGGGTGGGGCATACCACCGAAGAGATGCGCAAGCGGTATACGCACCTGTTGCCGAATGCCCAGCAAGCGGCACTGGCCTCAGTGTTTGGCGGGGAGTAGGCCTTCCGCTTGCAGACGTTCGAGTTCGCTGTGGGGGATCATCCATTCGAGGGAGGAGCCCCGGCCGCAGGCCCGTTTGACGGCCTGCACGCGGCCCCTTCTGCACCATTCGCGAACCGTGAATTCGGCCTTGCCCAACAATTGCGCCGCATCGGCGGTGGAGTAGAAGTTCCGGACCACGCGTTGTTGCAACAATAAGTGCAAGGCTTCTTCAATCCGTTGGAGTCGCAGGTCCAATTGCTGTTCGCTCATTGTCAGATTGATTCCCACAGAGGGTTCCTGTTCACGGCACGGCGGGGCGAAGGCCCCATTGTTGATAGCGGACGAGTTCTTCCTGACGGATGACCCACGGTTGATACGGACCGCCGCCGGTGGCGCGGCGGGTGGCGTGAATGCGGCCCTGCCGCGCCCACTCGCGGACGGTGTAAGGCGCGCGGCCGACCTGACTCGCGAATTCCGCCACCGTGTAAACGAGGGCGGGGGTTGCCACCGTGCGCAGCGCGGCCAATTCCCTTTCGAGCCGAGTCACACGCTCGGATAGTTCCGTCACGACTGCGTCAGACACTGACATAGCTGTCTTCCCTGCGTGGCTTACGAGTGCTGTGTTGCGGCAGCCGTTCGCAACGACTCCGCGAACGCGGTCATGTCACTCATCGTCAACTTGGCTTGCCTCAAACGCCGCAGCCATTTCGAAACCGCCGCCTCACATTCTTCCAGCGACGTGGAAGACGGAAGTTGGAGGGTGATCCCTGTTGCCAGCGGCAGGGACAGCCGCTGCGGTTTTGTCGCCCCCACGGGGGTTGCTTGGCGGACGCGGGTGGTCACTTCACTCCGCGTCAATTGGCCCGCGGCGACTTGTTCGGCCAGTTCCCGCACTAAAATCGGATCAGAACAGCGATGCAGTTCCGCCGCGATGCTCACCGGCAGCCGATTCTGTTCGATCAACGTTTGCACCTCCGGTGGCAGTTCCAGCAATTTGAACGAGCGGCAAATCGAGGCCGTCGAACGGAGCGCATGCTCTGCCAACACCTCCCGCGAACAGCCGAGAAGATTCTGCAAGCGTTCCAGACTCCGCGCTTCATCGAGGGGATTGAGGTCTTGTCGCTGGAGATTCTCCGTGAGTTGCAGGACGACGATCTCGGCGGGAGTCAGCTCGCGGTTGATCACCCGGCAGGAGATTTCAGTCCACCCGAGTTCTTTGGCACACCGCCAGCGACGTTCTCCACAGACGATCAGGAAATATTGCCGGGCTTTGTCGCGGCGGACGACGATCGGTTGCAAGAGACCGTGTGCGGCCAGGGAGGCCTTCAGGGTCTCCATCTCCGCGGGATCAAACGTCCGCCGCGGTTGCTGTGGATCGGGAATGATCCCCTCCAGCGGAAATGATTGGGACGGCATGTCAGTCAACATCGGGTGACTCCATATGCAGAACGAGGGAGTGACAGGGAAAATCGTTACGGGGTATCGTGGGAGCACGCGGCCCAGAACAGAACTCCGGCCAACAGGACGATCACTATGATCCCCCACACCCGTCGCCGCGGTGGGATGGGGCTGGGCAGCGTTCCACTCGGCCACTGCTCCAGTTCCGTGCGCTGTTCGGGCCGAAAGGCCTGGAGTTTCTCGGCCAGGAGCGGTGGACATTGCGGCTTAAGGATCACCGTGACGTCGGCAGGAAGTTGCAGCAGTTCTTCCGGCTGAATCAGTGCCCGCCCCGTCTTCTGTTGATTAACTGTCGTGCTGTCCGACCAACTGCGGGACCAGGAAGGTTGGACGCTCGTCGTCTCGGATTGCGACCAGCCGCTCGTGTGGGACTGTTGTTCGACACGGATTGTCGTCTGGCCGATCCACTGGCTGATTTCTTTGGCGGATTGATAGGTCGCGACTTCCAGAAATTGCTCGACCGACATTTGTTCGCGGAAGACCTGCGCCTGATGCTCGGGAAAGACTTCCTGAATCTGTTGCACCGATTGCCAATAAAAATTCGTCCTGATCTGGTACCCCCGCCCCTTAGTCAGCATCCGTTCCAACACGGGCATGTCGCGGCCGAGGAGGCTTGCTTCGTCGAAATAGAACCGAATCGGATGGGGCCTTCCGATCCCTTCCGCGAAAATCGCATGCGCGAAGGCTGTGATCCAGACGCGAATCAGCGGGCCGTAGTCTTCCACTCGATCCGTAGGGAAAATCAGGTAGATCGTCATCTGGCCATCGAGCAGTTTTTGTAACGGAAACGTGGTCCACAGCGTGGCCTGTTCAATGGCGAGGGAATCGATCCAGAAGAGCTGCGTATTGAGCGTGGCCAAGACATCCAAGAGTGTTTTGCCGGTGAGCGCTGCCAGTTGTTGCCCCTTGGAGCGGAGATAACCTCCAGCGAAGTTCGATTGCTGCATTAACTCGGCGAGTTGTTGTAACTTCACGGGATCGACCGTGATTTCCCGCAGCTTCTGTAACGTGCAGTCGCAGGGCGCAGCATGGCAGAACAGGAAGGAGAGAACCGCATCGAGGACCACGATCGCCGTCTTGATGAAGAACGGATTGTGATCGTGTCGGTCGGGGCGGATGAGCGCCTTCGCGAAGTGGATTGCATCCGACACCAAGTGGGGTGACTTCAAGTTCACCGCGGAGAGGGGATTGAACGCTTCGGCTTTGAATCCTTCCGGTTGGCCGCCGAAGGGCGCGATGCACACGACATCGTGACCAAAGACCTCCGCCCGCTGACGGGCCGTTGCCGCGGCCAGTTCGCCTTTCACATCCACCGCGATCACGCCCGATGGGTCCAGGAACAAATTGGGAATCACATGGCCCTGGGTCTTGGACGACCCGCTGCGGCCATAGACTGATGTATGAACGATCTCCCGTTCGGGCAACACGATGAGCGGTCGTGGTGACCTTCGAGACCGCAGGCTGCGGAACACACGCACCGCCAGTTCGTCGGCCTGCCGGGGATAGTGCCAGAGTGCGGCCAGTGCGGCGGGAAATTTTGCGGCATTTCTTTCCGGCAGCAACCGACCGACCACGAGACCGGCGCGACCACAGAGGTAACCGCGGTCGACCTGATCACGGACCGTTCCCCACCGGGCCGAGCCATACTCGGAATCCGCCGTTTTCCGGCGCTGTCGAAAGAGGGCTACCAGCATCGCCGCCAGAAGAAGGCCGAAGATCGGATTACTGAGAAACGTCACCAGGACCAAGCCGAAGACGCTGATCCAGACCAACACCGCTTGCAACTGATAGCCGCGACGCAGCCAGCGGTATTTCCCGCCGGAGAGCTTGCCGAGCACAGGCCGCCATGCGGTTCGGATCAGAGTAAAAATCGCTGTCCCGCGGTTCATGAGAAACAAGACTGGCGCGACCACGGTTAACGCTCCTGTTGTTGTTCAAGTTCCTGAATCGGTGACGGTGTGGCTGCTGTCGTGGGAGCCATGGGATATTGAAGGTCCTGCCGCGGGTCGGTCACTGAACGGCGAATGTCGTCCGCCACATTCGATGGTTCAAAGCTCGTCATATTGCGGAGTTCCTGGAAGCCCAGTAGCGCCGACTTCACCGCAAATTCCTCGCCGAGCTTACTCATGAGATTCCTCCGATACAACGGGGATGCGAGAGGCCCGGCAGTGCGGTTTCGAAGCCACACTGCCGGGCATGTTGATTCCTGGAGACTGATCCGAGACGCTCAGATCGTCTCCTTCCGGGAACAGGCTCGACTGCCTTCAGACGAGTCCCTTTACCACCCGCGAAACCGATGCCCGCACTCGCGGCAGGTGAAGGTGTGGTGTTTCATCCCCTGCCAGGCGACCGCCAACAGGCCCAGACCGATCATCAGCGGATGGCCCGAGTGCAGCGACTGGTGCAGCACATGTCCGGCATGCGCTCCGTTGTGTGAAGGGTTGTTCGTCGCCTTGCCGCCACATTTCGGGCACTCCTTGGTTCTCTGTTCAGTCATCTCGAACACTCCGGAAAGGAAGGGCTCCTACTCGTGTGGCGTCCGCTCACCACATGCGCGCTGCACGAAATTCGCCCGGTTTTGCGAAGAAATGAGGGCGGGGGAGCAACGAACCGTTGTCCCCCGCGCGAGGGCGTGTGAACCGGCAACGGTTATGTCGGCGTCGGTTCGTTGAGCAATTTGCCGATCGTCGTCCAGGCCCAGACGATCACGGCCCCATCATCGGCCCACCCCGCGATCGGCAGAATGTCTGGAATCACGTCGATTGGGGACACGCAATAGAGCAGCGTCAGCAGGAGCGTCCCCAGAACTTTGACAAAGGTCATGTGTCATTTCTCCGAGTCAGAGGATTGAAAAACATATCCACGCCGCAGAGCCGGGAGTGCCGGGGCGGTCCTATCGAAAGGACCGCCCCGGTTCCCGTGCGCGACTGTCTAGCCCCCAGCGACCACCGTCACGAAGAACGTGACGAGGAACTGGATCACCAACATCGACAACGGATCAACCACCGCGAACAGACCCATGCTGCACCTCTTTCTTTTTCCCAGAACCACCGTCCGGAACCTGCCCGCACAACACATGCGGGCGTCCGGGGGTTGCTCATCGCGAGTGAATCGCGTTCTGAGTCAGCCGCACCGAGTTCCGACACAGACACTCGCGCGAGAAACGGCAAACGTGGCAGCCTGGCGGCAGAAAAATGAGATTTCGCCGGAAATCGTGGAACGAGGATTTTCGATGCTCGCCACCGCGGAGCGGAGTCCAGTGAGTTTGCTGTCACACAATCGCCAAACAAACCGGTTTACAAGACGTAGTTTTTGTGACAGGAATTGTGACAACCCTCGGCACCATGCTGCGTGCCGCGGTCTCGTGTCACTTAACCGCTCGTTTTTGTGACAAGGAAAACTGAAAGTGGTGTTAACCAATTGAGGCAACCATGCTGGTCGGGTACATGCGGGTGAGCAAAGCGGATGGAAGTCAGGTCACCGATCTGCAACGGGATGCGTTACGCGCGGCAGGAATCGAACCGCAACATCTCTACGAGGATGCCGCCTCCGGCAAACGTGAAGATCGCCCCGGACTGGCCGCGTGTCTCAAAGCCTTGCGCGACGCCGATACCCTCGTTGTGTGGAAACTGGATCGTCTCGGTCGTGACCTGCGGCATCTCGTGAATACCGTCCACGATCTGAATTCGCGCGGGATCGGTTTCAAGGTGCTGACCGGTCACGGAGCTAGCCTCGACACCACGACGCCCAATGGCAAGTTGGTCTTTTCGATCTTCGCAGCCCTCGCAGAATTTGAACGAGAACTGATCGTGGAACGCACGAAAGCCGGAATCGCGGCAGCACGCGCGCGAGGCCGTTGCGGTGGTCGCCCCTACAAAATGACCACCACCAGGCTGCGCCTGGCGATGGCGGCGATGGGCCAGCCCGAAACTCAGGTGAATGCCCTCTGTGCCGAACTCGGCATCACCCGCCAGACACTCTATCGCCACCTCGCGCCGGATGGATCATTGCGACCCGATGGACGAAAACTGTTGAACCAGCGGACACCGAACATCACAGCCATTTGAAAGAGGAACATCCATAAACAATTTATTGACGATGACCTTCGAAGCTCACCACGCGGAGCACAATCATCACCGCCGGTATCAGATCACACTCGGCCGCGACTTGCTCGACGAATGGACCGTCGGCATTCAGTATGGTCGCTGTGGCCAGACCAGTCAGGAACGGCGCTTCGCCAGTCCGCAGAGCGACGCCGTTCGCGCGGTGCTCCGCCGGAAGCTGCAACGGCGTTTGTCCGCACCGCAGCGGATCGGCTGCGCGTACCGGTTGGCGGCGTGGCAAACCGCCCCCGGCTTCGATGCCGCGGCGTGGTTGCCGAAAGATGCGCTGATGCAATTCCTTTCACAGCGATAAGCGCGCTGGTAAGAGGAACATTTCCCGCGGCGTACAGCCCTGCAAGTGCCTTCCACCAGATTTCGCTTGCTTCGCGGCGGAAGTTCTTGGCTGTTCCGCAGCCATTAAGCGGTATCCAGACCTACAGACAATCGTACGCCCCGAATGCCCCAGTCGCGGCCAGACGCGCCACCGCCACGGTACGCCGACCGACAGCTCCGCGCAGAGTTCCTCCAGCAACCACCGCGGACCACTTTTTGCAAGGCTACGGTCCGTGTACCAACCGGATCGATCTGTTCTACTTCGGCATACGCGCGCGCGCCGTCGCGACACCATTCCCAAACATTGCCGTGCATATCATATAACCCCCATACGTTGGGGCGTTTTCCTTTAACTGGATGTGTTTGTCCCCGACTGTTCTCATCGAACCATCCGAGTTGGTCGAGCGCCTTGTCATAGCCATCCGGTATTGTGCAGTCCGAACCGTCATTGAACGCCGTCATCGTCCCCGCCCGACACGCGTACTCCCACTGGGCCTCCGTGGGCAACGTCGCTGGCAAGCCTGGAACCAGATTATTCACACGCTCAACGAATTCTTGGCTCTGATGCCAACTCACGCTGTCGACAGGAAGCTGTTTACCACGAAAACGACTGGGATTGATCTCTGTCACAACGTCCCACTGGGCCTGTGTCACCGGCGTTTCACCCAGCCAGAACCCCTTTGTCACCGTCACTTCATGAATTGGACCTTCATCAGACCAGCGCCCATTCTCCGACTCCGATGAACCCATACGGAATCGACCGGGTACGATCCAACGCCACGCAAAGGATACTCCTGACAAACAGAATTCAGCAAATATGCCAGATTCGTCCTCACCATACACGTCAGCCCAGCAAGGATAGGCCTTGGGGATAACTTCCAGCGTTGTATATACCTGTTCCATGAGTGTATTCGCAGTAAGTGTGGATACGTTATTAGCAACGAAAATGGAGCTGGAAGCGGCGCAGCGGTATTGGGTGTTTGATATGTTCTTGGGAGAAATGGTCAATTACAATCGGCTATTCGCGGCCAGGCGAAGCAGGGTTGAAGCAGATTCGGAAGCCGACACGCGAATTATTTTCACTAGGGAGATCGTACCATCTGGTTGCAGAACGGCACCCACTAGCTTCCGCTCTAATGGAGCCACCACGAATTGCATGAAGTATGTTCTGCATTTTATCGCCGACTGGGTCGACCTGAGGAAGCGTTGTGTAGTCACGAAGGCCATCAATACACAATTCTTCCGCCGTTCCGTGCATATCATAGAGCCCCCAAGCATTAGGAGCTTTCTGCTTTACATCGTATCTGGTTCCGTAAATATGCGCGTCTTTATCAATATTGCACCTGTACCATCCCAGCATATCTAATGACGGATCATTTCCTTCCAGGACTGTGCACTCTGTTCCATTGTTATATGCTGTTGTGGTGCCTGCACGGCAGGCATATTCCCATTGAGCTTCCGTTGGAAGTGTTAGTTGTAAGCCAGTTACACGTCTGTTGAGAGAGCTGACATAATGCTGTGCCGACACCGCGTCAATAGTATCCAGAGGTCGCATTAGTCTATTGTTACCGGCAGTAGCCTGCTTGTGAACCACAGCATGTTGAGCAAGTGATATTATTGTTTCTCCTAACCAGAATCCTTTCGTGATTGTAACTAAATGTTGTGGGCCTTCGTTCAAATGTCTTCCGAGCTCTGATTCTGGTGATCCCATTAAAAACTGGCCTGGCGGGATCCACCGTAATACGAAAGGCACATCCTCAATCACGAACTCCGCCGCCAGACCGTATCGGTCATGCCAGAACCGTTTTGCCCACGCCGGACGCCGAAATGGCGCCAAATCGAGCTGCGCGTGCGACGTCTCGATCCGCAACGCAACCGGATTCTCCACCGCCACACCGCGATGAAAACCACCATCGAGTTGCAGGCTTACACTGCGCACTGCTGTGTCGAACTCCGTGATCTGCACGCGCCGACTTCCTCCCACCAGGACCCGCCCCAATGGAGACGGTGGTCGCTGTGCGTCTTTCGCCGGAAAGAAGGACACGTGCGGCCCAGCTTGGGGGTCGACCGTCACGCCGAGCAGATACGCTTCCGGGGCCGCGGCGTTCCGCACGCGTCGTCCCGCCGCCCGGAGTTCCTCGGCGTACACGTCCCGATCAATCCCTGCGGACAGCGGCACCTGATCGGCTTGCAGCCAGGTGTGCGCCAGCGCCAACCCTCGGGCCATCCCGTCTTGGAGGGTCGGTTCGGACCGGATCTTCGCGATCATCCACTGATCCATCGTGGTCCACCAGACCGGCAATCCACACTCGCGGCCTTCTCGTCCTCCCGGCTCCCTGGCGATCTCACGGAGATGCGCTACGACCCGCTGGAACAGCGCTTTTGCCTTCGCCAAGTGATCCTCGTCGAGTGTGCCACTCCATGCCAACCGTAGTTCCGTTTCCAGCGCGTTCACCGCACTGGACAACGTGAATTGCGTCCGCATCGCCGTGGCGATCCGTTGAGCCAAGGCGCGTTGACGGCGGACCAGCCGTTGCCGCGCGACCAGTCGTTGGTCCTGGGCGGGGCCGGGCGACGAGCCAAAACAGTCATTGGTAAACCAGCCCGTGGTGTGAAACCACGCTTCCCATTCGGTCCCGGCATCGTGCGGCGGGCCGATGGCGACCCGTGCCGCCCGCAAGAGCGGGGAATCGATCCGCGGAGCGGGAGCGAGGTGGACCAGGAGCCGTTCGACTAACGTGGACTGCGGTTTCCGCCTCGGTCCGGCAGTCATCCCCCCTCGGCGCGGCGGGCGGGGGTGGCGATCCCACACCACCGTCGGCCAGATGCGGACCAGCGCTCGTTGCCAACGGTGGCGCGGACAGGGACTGAGGGCGAACAACGGATGGCCTTGCGCCACCAGTTGGCGGCCCAGGTCCGCCCACGTGGCCTGCAGCGCCGAGTCCTTCAGGAACTGCCCCATCGCGGAAACCGCCAGGATGGGCGTGGCCGGTGCCAACGCATGAAAGTCGCGGATGTCGGGCACGCTGCTCCGCACACGGATGATCCGCAAGCCGTTCCCGCCTCGTTCCCGCTGCAACTGCTCTAGCAGCCACCGTACATCCTCAGTAAACGGCCACATCTCCGCGGTCCGATCCCACAAGAGGACCGCCTCCGCGGCCCACACCGTCCGGCGGAGTCGCGGGAGGACCGTGAATGGTTGCCCCGCACTGACCATCCGCAGGCACCGGGGGAGGTCCACGCGGTACCCAGACACTGAGATTCCGAGAGGCCGTTTGACGACGGGAGCCAGTCGCGACCATGGCATCAGGGGGAGTAATTTCAGACCCGGCTTGTCGGTCGGGACAGAGAGTTCGGCCTCCGAAAGCCGAATGACTTTCTCGGCCGAGACCGGCTCGACGGCAAATGTCTTCGCGGTGACGGCCTGCCACAACGACAAACGGGGACGCTCCGCGGGAAACACCACCTCCCGCGCGGAGACTGTTGACTCCGGGCTGTCGCCGAGACGAATTCCCGCCGCGATCGGGGGCTGCGTGTGAGCCTGTTCCGGCACGCGTGCTGCTGTCCGTTCGTAACCCAACAATTCCGCTGTCGCATCGCTCAGACCGTGCGGACCGAGCGCGAAATCGAGCAGGTCGGCGAGACCGATCGCGGGTCGCTTGCTCATCGTGTGGCGTCCCGATGCTTCTTCAACGCAAACTCTTGAATCTTCCCGAGCGCGGTCTTCTGCTCGTCCTCTTTACCGGAATGGAGTCGCACCAGTATGCGCAGCAGATCGAGATACTCGGCCGCTCCCGGCAGCGGCTGGCCCTCCCGCTCGGCGGTTTGCCGGGCCTTCCAAAGCTCCTCGGCCACGAGCTTGCAGACCGTGTCGCTCACGTCCGCGGGTTCCCAGTACACGCGCGCCCGCTTCTCCAACAGAAACGACATCGCTGCCTCTTGTTTCTCCGGGAAGGGCATTTGAAGGACGAGGCATCGCCGGAGAAAGGCCGGTGGTAATTCACGATCTTCGTTGGTGGTCAAAATCACCAGCGGCGGCGGGGCACCGTCGGCCAGGCGAATCCTTTGGCCCAGACGGGGGATTGAAAACCCCCGATTTCCAAGGCATTCCAACAATCCATTCGGGATCGCCGGATCCGCTTTATCGATCTCGTCGATCAGCACCACAGGGCCGCACGGGGCCTTCGCATCCAGCTTCCAGGGGACCAGTTCCGGTTGCGGGCACTCGCGACAAGCCCGCGTGAAACGGTCGGCCTGTCCGGCGGCCATCGTCCCATTGTAAGCCCACCACATCACACCGGGGGCCAGAAAATTCTCTTCCGCCAATTTCGACCGCCAGTCGCTCGGCGGGTCCGCGTCCTTCCGCGACTTCCCGCTCTCTGCGGGAGGCTCGCGAGATTCCAAAGCGCTGACTTGTGCCTGAGCGAGGCGCGCCACCGCATCGAACGTGCAGAACAGATCATCCCGCTCCGTCCGTTCATCCACCACGAAGGAGAGGAAAGGCACCTTCAAGACCTGCGCCGCGGCGCGGGCCAACTGGCTCTTGCCGATCCCTGGTTCGCCGCGAATGAGCAGGGGCCGCTCAGAAGCGATCGCCGCTTCCACGGCGTTCACGCTTGGCTCGTCAAATCGATGTCGGGCCTTCGGCCACGAATCGTACGCTTTCAGTTCGATATCGGTGCGGAGATCGGGGTAGAGCTTGGGATGAAAGAGCGGGGAAGTGGTCATGAGTCGGATGATTTTCCTGGCAAGGGCGAGCTGGTCCGGGTTCGAACGGCATCGAAAATTCTTCCCAAATTCCGCAACACAACAGCGTTGTCAGGTAGCAGCGAATTGGGCTTTCCCCCGCTGGGGAACAAGAGGAGGACATCAACGAGCTTCAACTCGTTCCGTAGCAACTCAATGTGAGGCTGGTAGGTCTTTCCCGTTGCGTAATAGGGCGCCCCTTCCTGAAACGCCGCGGTGACAATCTCTCGGCACTGTTGCATCAGCGATACGAGCTGCGGATCGTTCGCCTCGATCTTCTTCGTTGGTTGCAGCACGAAATCCAGAATCCGCAAGTGCGCTTCCATGTCGAGATCAACGGGCTCGTTACCACGACCGCGGACAGCGACGTCCGGGAGACGCCGACCATCGCTCGAAGGTTTGCCAAACACGTTTTCGAGCCGGGCGAGGCTATCGGCCAGGGCGCAGGTGAGGAGGTGCAAGAGATTCACTTCTCGCCCCTCACCGAGGTGCAAGATTTCATCATACGCGGAAAACTCGGCGCTCGCCGTACGGGCATTGGCTTTGTGCTCGACGACCCATTTCCGGTCGATCGCCAGCACGACCAAGCCCCCGGCGACTTCTCCCAGCGCCTGCCATTCGGCGACGCTTCCCGAGAACTCTTCCAGTTCGCGCACGATGCTGGCCAAAAACTTACCGAGGGGAAACTCACGGGACTTCACCGCCGCCGCGAGCTGCGGCGAACCGGCCCGCGGATCGATCAATCCATCGGTCGCGTGCTCCAGAAATTGCGCCAACACCGGGCGGCGGCGGAGTAAACGCTCGATCTCGCTGATGATGTTGCCATAGACGCATTCCGGGGAGAATTCGTCGTGTGGAGTAGGCGGGACAGTTCCCTCCTCTTTCTCGTCGACAGTTTTTTGTGAGGGCGGTTCGTTTGCGACGGGGGGAGAATATTCTCCGAAACGAACGTCCTTGGCGTACAAGGGCCCGTCAAATTTCTGTGCGGTAAATTCGCCGGTGAAGGGATCGATTCCCTTCACGATTCGGCAGAGCAGAGCCGGACTCGCGTCGGCAAACTGATCATCATCGTCCACAGCCGTCTTGACCAAGACTCGGACGGCATGGGATGGAAGGTGTTTCGCATGGAACTGCAAGGGCTTCGAGTCGGGGTCAAAGAGATTGTACAAACAACCGGGACCAGTGCCAAAAATGTCGAGCAGCGTCTTGTTCGCATCTTTATCTGGTAAACCCGCCCAGATACCGGAGATGTAGTGGTAACCGCAACGCTCACCCAGCAAGTGTGCATCCCATTTCTTCCCAAGAGAGTGGGAAATGAGGGCGCGAGCCACGCGCATCGGAGATTTTTGGCCCCCGCGAGTTGTGACTTTGGCTTTTCCGTCGAAAACAAGTTTCCGGATCCAGCGATACACAAACTTTTGATATTTGAGCGTAACCTGTCTTAGATCGCTGTTTTCCGAGTCGTAAGTTAGCTCAATCGCAAGTGTGATTTCGCCGTACTGGGAGATGTCCGGGTTGTCCACGGTAACCCTTCATGATGAGCAGCTTGGCACAGAGAAAATACGCGTCGATACCGGCTCAAGGATGACCCGGCCCGATCCGCCGACCGCCGAGCGGACAATTCTCTGCAGTGATCCCACAGGCCGATATCCCGCTGAGAATCCCGCCGCAATTACTCGCCAAGGAATATTCGCCAAACGCATCCAGTTCCGCAACCACCTCCAACAGGCTCTCCGCAATTTTTGTTTGTCCGACAAGGATCGCGCCACTCGCCACGCCTTCGGTCAATGCCTGGGCATAGTCGATTAAGGCGATGACGCGTTCCGAGAATCGTTTGGATGGATCTTCCATGCGGACTTTATCGACTTCGATGTGGAGTCGACGTAGCTTGCCCACGGCATCAGCAGCAATCTGCTGTGGGGTTTTCGCGGAGGCCAGTGTTGGCGGAGTTTCCTGTGACATGGGGACGATTCGGTTGGTGCACTCTCCCTTTGTCTGCCACAAAACCAGCCGGAACGCAAGTGCTTTCTGATCTCCGTCTCTGATCTCCTTAGCAGCAGTCTGCACTGCGCGGCTTTGCTCCGATGGACTGCGACCGCGGTGGCCGCGGTGGGCAACCGCGGTCACCGCGGATTACAGCGGATTTCACGATGTAAAGCCTGTTTTAGACCTTGGTCATGTCGAGTCAGACGCGATTCTTGAGTGGGTAAAACGAACCTCTCACGCTCCTCACTCAATTAAGGAATCGCCCTCATGGAAACCGAGCCACCATCCTTCAGCGGCACCCTGAAACTGATCCCGCCGACCAACAACGGGTCGTCGATGAAAGGGGAGTCCTCGCTCTCGTATCGGGCGGAGGTGACGATCGCCCTCCGCCGCCCACGCCTGTTCCGCGGTCGGTCAACTAACGTGGATGACCTGCTCGGCCAGACGACGTTTCGCGTCGACACGCCGGTCACCGATGCCGCAGCGCAGGCCTTCCAACAACGCTTGCAGTGGCCGGTCGTCTATCGCGGACCGGGCGTTATCGATTTTCCGATACACGCCCTCCGCGGGGTGACCGACTTCGTCATCGACATCGAGACTAAGCCGCTCGACGTCGCCGCCGCAGGGGGTGAATGCGGTGGCGATCCGGAGTTCCGCGGGGAGACGTTTCAACTCGTGGTGACGCGGCGGCAAATGAACGCCCACTGCGGAGTTGATGGTTGGACGCACTTCGTGTTGGCGACGCAGGCCCAACGTGAGGCCCGGTTCGAGGCGATTGTGCAGCAATACGACCTGTATCGCCGGACCGATCGCGCCGCCCAGACCATGCTCGGTAATCTCTACATCGCCCTCTGTGAGGGGCTCGATGGCCCGTTGTGGGGCCGAACTTAACCCTTGAAACAGGAACACGGAAATGTCAAAAAAACTGGACCCTGTGATTCTCGGCATGCTCAAGTTCGCCCGGTGGGATGACATTCGGGAAAGAGGCGGGCGCGCGCTCGGCGGCGCGACACGCCGGGAAATCGACGTCTCCCCCGCGGACCTCCCCGCCCGCGGGGAAGGGCCTGCCGAAGAGATCGCGGCTCGGGAAGAACGGCGGCTTCAATACCGACTGATCTTGCAAAAACTGCACGCGCACACGAAAAATCGGCAGCATCGGCGGTTGTTAGTGCGACGGCTGTTGCGCGGGGAGTCCATTACCGCGATTGCGAAATCGCTCGGCCTCACAGATACCAATGCCCGGACCGTTGTGATGCGGGCCAAAAAACATCTCGGTCTCAAAAAAACGTGATCGCCTGACGATCACAGCGCTGTGGTATTCCTGTCAGTCCGCTCCCCTTGGGGAGCGGACTGATTTCGTGCCTGCAATCGGGGCACAGCCGGGGTCTGAATAGACGACGTGATCACGGAGTCCGACGCCGAGTCGGTTGTGTTCTGTTCGGCCCCCCGGCTGCGCTGTTCGCTACGGTCGGAGTACCGATGCTCTCGCCCTTTCGGCCGGCTGGTGCGGCGGCCTCCGGTCGGAATCGTCGTCTGGCGGCGCTGCGCTTTCTTGAAGAGGTTGCCGACCCCCGTGCCGCTCAAGATCGAAGCCACACAGGCTCGACGGTTGCCTCCCGCGCTGTTGCGCACCTGCGTGACTTCTGCATCGCGGATCGCCGCTGGCTTGGGAAGAATAAAGTAAGACTCCGTGTTTCCTCGGCCATTCACTCGGCGAATTTCGGCGTGAAGGTCTCCAGCTTCGGCGCTCCGCGTGGCAGTTTGCGACAACTGTAATACTCGTCCGCGTCGCCCATGTGACGTCGCAAGGCCATCGGAAAGCCGGTGACCGCCGGATAGGGAATGTTGCTATCGGTGGTCCGGACCACTTTGGTGGCCACCTTGCCGCGGACGGTGCGAGGCGCGGAGTGATCCGGGACGCGGACCGTCTTCGTGCCCCCGGCGCGGACCCCCGCATAGCCCAGTTCGCGCGCGAGCCGATTGACCTGCCGGACCCAACGACGGCAATCGTGGGAACTGCGGCCGTCTTGCCCTCCCAAGTTGTACTCGATATGCACGTGCATGCACTCGTGCAGCAAGGCGTCGAAGACGAGCGAGGGCCCCAGCCAGGCGGTTGGAATCTGCCACGGGTTTTCCTTTTCCATCTTCTTCAGCAGCGCGGGATGCAGCAGGATCACGGGGGGACGCGACCGATCCCGTGCAGAACTGGCCCACGCGAGGCAAGCCCCATGTGCCGTCAGCCCCCAAATGATGTGCGGCCAAGGGAGGCGATTGCCGAAATACTTCCGATTGATGAAGGCGAATGTCGCATACGCCCAGACGCCTTTAGCCCCATAACAGTGTTTCGCGACGATCAGGCAGGCTTTGCGGAAATTCCCCGAGATTCTTGGCTTCTGCATCGTTTGAACCGCGGTGATTTGTAACCTGAAGCTTCTGGTTACAATAAAGGCGATGATACGGCTTGTCGAGTCGAATCGGACACCCCGGCTATCGCCGTCGCGTTCCTTCTGGCTCCGCTGTTCGCTCCGGTCGGAGTCCCGACGCTGTCGCCCTTCCGGCCCGCTGGTGCGGACGGCCTTTGGCCTGAATCGGTCGCCTGACGGCGCGGTGTTGATTGGAGTGGGGCTCTGCCCCCAGGGCCGTCAAGAGCAAGGCTTCGCTACGAAGGCGGCTCCCTCCCCGATCTTCCGCACTCCTGGCGTCGCTTGTGCAGACCGGGTGCCCCTCCGCGTTCGCACTCTGGACTGCCCTCCCCCCGTGTTTTTGGGCCTCTGTTCCGTCCGCCAAAAAGCATGAGCTTTTGGCTCACGGACAGATTCATTTTCAATCAGGGAGAGTTTCGCATGACCGCCGCTACCAAGACCGCCCCCACTGACATCTACACCCGCGTGACCGATTCCATCGTCGAAGCGCTTTCGCACGGGGTTCGCCCCTGGCTCAAGCCGTGGAACGCCGAGCACGCTGCCGGACGCATTACCCGTCCGTTGCGGCACAACGGTACGCCGTACAAGGGGATCAATATTCTGATGTTGTGGGCATCGGCTGAGGACGCCGGGTTTGTGTCGCCGTTCTGGCTGACCTTCCAGCAGGCGAAGGAATTGGGGGGGCACGTCAAGAAAGGCGAGAAGGGATCGCCCGTCGTGTACGCCGCGACGTTCAAGAAGAAGGAGCAGACCGAGGACGGGCAGGAGACCGAGGAAGAGATTCCGTTCCTGAAGGAATACACGGTCTTCTGTGCGGACCAATGCGAAGGGTTGCCGCAGCACTTCTCTGCAACGGTGAACCCGCCAACGGAGAAACTGGAGCGGATCGAACGGGCGGAGACGTTCTTCACCAACACGAAAGCCGACATCCGCACCGGCGGAAATCGGGCGTACTACTCCATCGATGGTGACTACATCCGGATGCCTCCGTTCGAGGCGTTTCGGGATGCCGAAAGTCATGCCTCGACACTTTGCCATGAATTGACGCATCTGACTCGTCATCCGTCGCGGCTCAACCGCGAATTCGGGCGAAAACGCTGGGGCGATGAAGGCTACGCGATGGAAGAATTGGTCGCTGAACTTGGTTCGGCATTCCTGTGTGCCGATTTGCAGATCACGCCCGAAGTTCGCGAGGACCATGCGAGTTACATCGAATCGTGGCTGAAGGTCTTGAAGGACGACAAGCGGGCGGTGTTCTCGGCCGCTTCGCATGCCTCGAAAGCGGTGGACTTCCTGCACGGGTTGCAGCCGCAACCGGCGGAATAGGTTGCCAGTTCGTTCACCCGGCCGTCGGTGACGACGGCCGGGGTTCGCGGTCTTGTTCTCGCTCTTCGTTCCCAAGTTCACGAAAGAAACTCCCATGACCATTCTTGTGTGTCCGTGCTGTGCCTCGCCGATGGAAGTCGATGCTTCGTGCGACGAATCCCCGGTCGCGAAAATCGTCGTGTGTGACTTGTGCGAAATGGCGTTCGACTATGCACCGTCCGCCATGATGACGCCCGTCTTCAGTCTGACTTGCACGGAATGCGATGCCGGGATGGAAATCGAGACCGAAGGCCAAGCCCGTCGCGAAGGCTGGACCAAGATCAAACCGGCGTTCGACTTGCCGATGGCGAATTCTTGCGGACTCTGTCCCGCGTGCCGAGCCGTAGCGAACGATTGAACCCGCCTTCCACGCGGAACGCTCGCGGGAGATCCGAACCTCCCGCGAGCGTTTTTTTGTTTGTCGGCGACGGCGCGTCAGACGCACCGTCGCCGCGGCTTCCCTGCCGGATGTCGACGGCCTTATCGAGCCCTGTCCGACTCTTCCAGTGACAGCACGCGAATCGACAGCACCACGGGTTGATCCACTTCCATTCCGAGCGCTTGCGACGGACTGGTTTCCTGAATGGTGTGGACTTTGTGATCGCAGAACACCCGGAAGAGATGTTGGAGATTTCGCCCTTCGACCAGCACGCGATGTTGGGAAAACTCGGCGACGAAACCCCCGGCTTCGGCCTCGGTGGTGATGGCATAGAGGTGTGAGTAAGCGAAGGAGTGCGACGCTCCCGACACGCGGCGAAACGTGATCGTCAGTTGCGGCTTCGTACCGATGCGACCATTGGCAAAGGCGCTCAAGTCTCGTTCGTCGTCAGTGGTGGACGACACCGGATGCCGCAAGTGGATTCCGAGAGAAGAAGATTCATCGAACATAGGCGAGACTCCGATCACCGCGGGAGAGTCGCGGGGCGAGATGTTCATGGAGCGTGCGCACGTAACTGGTCAACCGATTCCACCAATCGGTCCGCGCCCGTTGCCGTGCGCGGGGCTGGTGACGAACGAACTCCATCGCCGACAGCGTGACTTCGGAGCGGCTTAATTGATCGCGGACAGTCGCTTTGGAATCGCACAGAATCAGGCAACTCGCTTTGCCACGAGACGCGGACACATAGAACTGCTCCTGACTGGCCGCTCCTTGCGATTGGGCCGATTGGCAGAGGATCACGCGATCCACCGAACGTCCCTGACTCGCATGCGAAGTCGATACAAACCCACGGGCCACATGCCCCCAATCGGCTGAAATCTTCCACCCGTTGTTTAGAACGATTTGGCCCGTCGGCGTGAACCCGGCAACGTCATAGGTGGCCCCGTTATTGAGTCGATGGCCATCCAGCGACGTGCCGCCCGCCGTGAATCTCAGTTTGTCACCCACGGCCACAGGCAACTTCGCCGGTCGAAAGACCTGTACTTTTTCGGCCAGTTGGGGCAGGAGTGAATCGAGCGCGGGGGTATACGCCAACCGTGTACCTTTGCGATAGCCGGGAGCGTTCTGCATCAGCACCACGAGATCGCCGGTTTCGTAGTTCACGGGATCGGCCCGCTCCGCGACCGTGAGATGCTTCGGCACCAGTTGCAACATTTCTTTCTCGTCGGAACCGAGTCGACCGGCTTCCCACAATTTCTCACGAATGGCCGCGGTGCAACGATCTCCTTCCGCATGGGTGGGGCAAATGACCAGCGTCTCTTCCCGCCGGTCGAGACCTGCCAGATATTCGGTGGCCACGCGCGCTTCGCGTTCCCCGGCCGGTAATTCCTGCACCCAGCCGAGTTGATCGAGGGCTTCGAAGCCTTTCAGCGTTTGACCACTCGCCAGATTCGCCACGGCTTCGCGGTACGCGCCGCGCTGGCGTTGAATGGAATGGACCGTCGCTGGTTTCAGACCGGCATCGGTTTCGAGCAACCGCAACGCGGCCCCGCGTTCGACGCTCCGATGTTGCCGCCAATCCCCGGACAGGATCACCCGCGCGTGAATTCTCTCGGCCATCGCAAAGACCTGGGCCAACGTCTTCGTGCCCAACAATCCGGCTTCGTCGATCCAGATGACTTGATTAGAGGCCGCGGCTTGTAAGTTCGGATCGACCAGAAACCGGGCCACAGTCTCCGCCGTCTCGAATCCTTCGGCCCGCAGGACGCCGCGGCTGGCTTCCGCGGAGGGAGCGAGTGTCAACACCGTGTGACCCCCGGCTTCAATGGCGGCGACCGCTTCCTGCATCAAACTCGTTTTTCCGGTTCCCGCTTTCCCGTGGAGCAGGATCACGCGATCCGGAGCCGCGACGATTTGCCGGACAGCGGCTTGTTGACCGGCATTCAACCAGGTGCGTTGAATTTGCCAATGGTCGTTCAGCGGGGATTGTGTCGCCCGCCCATCCCGCGCGAATGCCAGCAGCGCCCGTTCTTCCGCGAGGACTTCGCGCGTGGTGGCCATCCGGCGGCCCTCCCAGTCGCGGACAATCAGATCGGTCTGCGGGAGTGTTGTTTCCACGTCATGCAGTCGGACGTCGCCGACGCCATAACGTAAGGCGGTCGCCAACAAGCGGCGGGCCGGGATGACGGATTGCTGCTCGAATTCATGTGCCGTTGCATGGCCCAGTGCTTGCGCGGCGGTGACGCGGGGGGCCGCGACCACACCCCGGTGGGCGGCACAGCCGATGTCGGCGATTTGTTGTCGCTGCTCGGAAGTGAGCCGGGCCGACCACGCCTCCCGCAACTCCGTGGTGGTGCGGTGGGGGGCTTTGGCTTCCCGTGTCTTCGCCCCCAGCGTGTCTTTTTCGAGGGGATCAACGATCCCTTTGTCACGGGCGAGTTCTTCGATCAGGGCGGTGCGGCGGGAGAAGCCGCGAATCACCGCCGGTTCGACACCGGTGATTTCCCAGGATTTCTTTCCACGGGTGATGTCATAGCCGAGTTCGCGCAACCGGGCCGCGAAACCGGCGTGAAACACCGCTTCGTAGTAAGGACTATCCCGCTTGATTTCCCGGAACTGGACCGCTTTCCATGCCCGTTCCGTCTCATCGTGCGTGACGTTGAACACGAAGTTGTGGGCATGGAGGTGGGGATCGGGTTCGCCGTTCACCGGCCGGGCGGTGAAATGGATGAACTCGGCCCAGCAGAGATTCCCGGTGGTCCGCTCGGCCATTTCCCCCCGCTTGCGGATGCGGGTCTTCGCATCCTGTTCCAGCAGTTGCATTGTCTCGCTGACCGCGGCGCGAAAGGCTTCCAGAATCCGCTCGTCGCGCGTCAGTGCGTAGACGACCGAGACCGATTTGGGGGCATGGAAATTGAAATCGTAGCCGACCGTCCGATCGGCCTTCATCCGGGCCGTCAATTGGTCGCCAGTCTGCGGATGCCGATTCTCACAGAGGGCCTGAAAGGCGAGTCGGTCAACCTCCCCGGACAGTCCCAACTTCGCCGCGGCGTGGCCACCCCACTCCCCGATCAACTCCTGCCCCTCACTGTAATAGTCGGCGTGGGAGTAATAGGACTGGGCCGCGGCGGCGTTCTGATTCTGAATGATCCGGAGCATACTCTCATTCTGGCGCGGACCGAAGTTTCGTCCAGACCCAGCACATCCGAGTATGGCAACGGGCGGGCGACGGTGTGGCAGCGGGCCGGTTCGCGTTCCTTCGGGATCAATTCTGACACAGAAGGATTAACGAACCCTGAACCGCGGTTCGTGAACCCGCAACGTTTTGCTGCCACCGAAACCGCGAAGCCTTTCAGTTCTCTTGGCCGCCTGGTGACGGGATGTCCGAGTTTTGGACACGCTGTCGGGAGCCCATCATCGTTGCGGGCTGACAACAGGACTGGATGGCGCTGTTGGTCCGGTCGATGTGAGAGCATCCTGCACGATCTTTTCGACCGGCGCGAGGGTCATCTCCGACACGCTGTGCGCACGAAGATAAGCGAACGCGACTTGGAAGGCGTCCCGCGGGGAATCCGCGTTGACACTGTTGCAGCCCGCGAGATCGCCGGTGCGGACGGCGACCCGGTGCTCTTTCGCTGCCAGGACGAATTCACGAATGATCGCCAACCCCGCGGCATCCTGACGCACGTCGTCACCAACGCCGCAGGTCCCGGTCAGCAGCAGATGGGTTTCCGGCGAGGCGGGATTGCCCAGGGAACCGAATTGAAAACGGACTTGCACGTCGAGGGGGAGTGTCAGGTCAAGCAGTTCTTCGACGCGTTTCGCAGCGGACGCCACGGTAGGAGTCGCCTGCCCTCTTTCCACTGCCGTGACCATGCGATTTGTCCTCCCGCTGAATGCTCGTCTCAGAATCGACTTTGCCACAGACTGGTAAACTTTCCCTTAATGCCGCGACAGGACGCGGACGCGCGCCGTCGCCATGTCTTGAAATCGATCAACACGTCGCAATAGAGCTTGCCGGTGGTCCGCTCGGCACTTTCTTCCCGCTGGCGGACGCAGGTCACTGTCATCATCGGCCTGCGTGCCAGCGGACTAGGCGGCGTGAGCGTTCAGTGGCGGAATGCTCCGGTGCCTGCGCTCATTGTTGCGCGGACCAGAAGTTCGTCCAGACGCAGCCCGCCCGCGTATGGCAACGGGCGGGCGAAGGTATGGCACAGTGCGGGTTCGCGATCCTTTGGAACGAAGTCTGGCACAGAACGATTAGCGGTTCCTGAGCTGCGCTTCGGGAGAACCGATCGAAGGAAGTCGCCCTGAACCCGAATGGCAAGGCAACCGTTGCCACACGTCGAAAACCGCGCGGATACTACTGTCAATACTACCCGCCTGACGGTCGCTTGATCGCAACACTCATTGGGCGACAAGAAGACGGGGAGACCTTGCCCCGCAACGCCCCGGAGTTGCGTTTGCCGGCATCTCAATTGTGCGGTCTAGCATGGAGGCCAAGTGCGGTGTAACATCAGCCGTCAATCAGCGAATGAGCGCAACTCGTCGCCCTGGCTGGCTCATAGAAAGTGACTGGTTCTTGCTACGCTGTCGAAGTGCGGTTAAATTTCTACCGCGCTGCGGCGGTCGTATACCTGTTCGGCGGTGCAAGCGGAGGGCACGAATGATCAATCAAGCGGCTGTAGGTGATAAGCTCGTCGCTGCGCTTAGGGCGGAGGCGTGCCGCATCGAAGATGACTGCATGACGAGCCATGCAGCCCACAATGAGGAAGCGCGGCTTGCGACCCACCTCCACCTATACTTAGGGATCAGTGCAACCGTGCTCGCCGCTGCAGCCGGGGTTTCTTCGTTATCTTCGCTCTCGCTCGTCGCTGGGATCGTATCTTTCGGGGTCGCTGCTCTGTCGGGTCTGATGACTTTTCTCGACCCGAAGTCGCGATCGTCGGAGCACTACCAGGCTGGGATTGCCTACGCGACCTTGCGAACTGATACCCGTTGGTTCCGCACGGTTGAGTGCGAGAAGAACCCGCGCCCGTCGGATTTGGAGAGCCGACTGTCCGCGTTGGCGACCCGGTGGAAGGATCTCGATAAGGGCACACCAGTCGTATCGGGACGGGCGCTCGCCCTAGCTGCGGTTAGGATTGAGGCGGGAGTATACAGCTACGACGGCGACTGCATCAAAGGAAGACACGTCGTCGAACTAGGTGCTGCAGTAATCAGCGGACCAGTTGCCAAACCGCAAGTTCCCGAGGCCGAACCAGTCGCTTCACCTGACCCGGCCCGCGTGTAGGCTTTTCATGACGTGTAGCCATCTGAGCGGGCCGTCGCAGGTGAGCTTGGTCGTTAGGCAAGGACGATAGGGTTGAAGTCCGTACATCCTTACTCTCCGCTGAATTGCTCGCAACGCTGCACAATCACATCGCAGTAAGGCGGATCGAGTGCCATCGGGAACGCTCATCGACCTGATTGGTGGGCGGCGATCAGGGGTAAGTCGCTCCGACGCCACACCGTTTCCGACTCAGGTGGGGAGCTGACCCGCGAGGATGTCAGCCGGAGTGAAAGCGCGGATGCCGGTGAACCGCGCGAAATCTGCACTGTTGAATGTCAGTATGTCGGTCAGCCCATGCCGCTGCATCGCCGCGACGAGCCGGGCATCGTGCGCGAGTTTGCCCTGCACCTGATGGGTGACGATCAAGGACCGCCAGAAGCCATAGACGCCCCGTTCGTCACGCAACAGGCGGAAATCGCGGACGAGTTCGTCGAGGGAGAGTTCGGCCGCGGTGCAATCCATGCCGAGGCCATTCACCGGCTCGGGCCGCGTGGCCGCCACCCAGAACTCATACAAGACTTGCGGCACCACGCAGAGTTCCCAATCGGCCGCGATCAGCCGGACGACGGACTCCGCGGCTGCGGGGCGGTGCGGATGACCGGGCTGCGCGATCCGGAGCAACACGTTCGTATCGACGAGGACTTTCATTCACCGCGCCCGGCATAGATCGATTCGCGGCTGTCATCGATCACATGGTCGAGCACGGGGTGCAAAGCGGTCCAACTTTCGAGACGTTCGCGGAACCGAGCCGCCCGACGGACGGCTGATTCCGTAGGAGGAGCCGGTTCCAGTTCTTCCACAACAGCCTCCGTGACCACACCGGCGACGAAGACCGAAAGTTCTTTCCCCGCTGCCGCGGCCCGACGAATCAGGATGTTTTCGACATCTGCCGACAAGGGCAAGCTAATGTTCATGGGTTGATCCTCACTCCTGATGATGAAACCCAGTTTAACACGGTTCCGAAGTTCGGTCACCGGTTTTCTGGGTTACCCTCATTCTCCCCGTCCCGCGTAGATCGATTCGCGGCTAGGAAAGTTGGATGCGACCTTGATCCAACGGACCAAAGCGCGGCAGGACTCGACCGACTCCGCCGCTTCGTTCGGCCCGACGGTTTCGCCAGCATGGGCGACTTTGTTGCGGCGCTTCGACGAGTCCACAAACGCATTCCAGAACGGCTGCTGCGTGAGATCCTCACGGGAACACATCACCCGAGCGACACTGTTTCTCGCTCGCCGTTGGCGGATCACACAAATGAGCAAAGCACCCGCGCGGGGCATGTCGCTGGCAACGATCACGCAGGAGTGATTCCGTGCTCGATCGCTCCCAGATCAGCGATAGCCCAAACATGATGCTGATCGACATCATGGCCCCTGTCGGGGCCGCAGCCGCATATTGCGGCGATGTGTCCGTAAAGGCCTGCCGCGTGTTCGGAAGCGTATCCCGCATCTCGTACACCGCTTGAATCGCCGAGTTCTTCTAGTTCGGTGATGTGTTCGTCGAGATCATCCAGAAGCCGCGTTGTCGCTGCAAATGCAGCCAGCTTCCCTTGCTGATTCCAACTCTCGACCGACGTCAAAATCTCGCGGATGCGGTTGACCGCAAAAAGCGGGTCTTCCATTTGAATTGCCCTTTCATTCGACTACTCGCTGGTCCATCGAGTGCGAGCCTGCCTCATGTAACCCCTCTATGTCAAGGCAGCGCGGATCGGTGGATGACATGCGATCATCGGGCCAAAATGTCGTGGTAAATAAAGTTTCCATTTTTGTCCAATAGTCGGTTGGCGCACCGACCAACTATAGTTACCATTCTCCGCAGATGTCTTTGAGAGCTTCGGTCCCTTCCCCTGCGGGAAGGTTTCTCCGGCGAAAGGCGGAGAGTTACACGGCATCAAGCAGTTGATGTCGCTCGGTAATCCGGACAAGGTGGCGACTCCCGCCCCCTCACCAGTGTGTCATCCACCGCACCGCCGCCGCTCCGCCGCATTTGTGGCTCCGCGGCGAAGCGGCTTCAGCGACGTGATTCTCGCGATTGACGGGAGACGTGGTCGCGGAAGGGGGTGAGGCGAGGTGAAAAGGGTGTAAGTGCTGCACTTGCTTCTGCTCAAGTGGTCTAGCTTTGAGTTGAAATGCACATGGTTGTGCGTTGGCTCAACGCGGTCCCACTTTACCGGAGCTTGCACAATGAAAGTTGGAAAGAAGACATCTGTCGAGACGAAAGGTAGTGTTGAATCCACAGGCCGTGCGGTCGCGCGGTTCTGGCGGGAACTCAGCTTTGTCGACGATCTCGACGGGACTACATGGGACGTGCTGGGGGGACTCCGGTCCCAAGTGATGGAACTGCTCGCTCAAGGGACTGAGGAATCAATCGACCGTGCCTCAGCACTGACAGCACACGCGGTTTACATCTTAAAGGCGGGGGCACCTTAGCACGTCCCAACCATCCCCATAACCGGCAGAAGGCCGCAATGATAAGTATTGGTGAATCAATTCGAGAGCTGCGAGGCCTCTTTGGTCTGTCGCAACGGCAGGCCGCAGACGAGGTCAAAATTTCGCACGTCCACCTTCGTAATTTAGAGATTGGCGAAGCAGCTCCCACGACTTCCGTTCTCAACAAGTTTTTCGAGGCGTGGCGGATCGACCTCTACATGTACGCAGCAACGCGAGATCAGGAGCACGAGCGTATTCCTCAATCCTTGAAACCCGCGGTGCGGCGACTGGAATCGATCTGGAAAAAAGAGATCGATGCCGCGATAAAGCGGCGACTCACCGAGAGGCAAGCGTGATGCTGGGAATTCAGAGTGTCACCACACTCGCCCAGGTCCTCGGTGTATCGAGGTCCGAGTTGGAAGCAGTCGCTCGTGAGCATTCCGATTGTGTAAGCCAATTGGAGATCCTCGATCCTCGAAAGATCGGTGATCCATCCAAAAGAGCGATTCGCAACATCATTTCAATCAAACGGCGGTACCGTTTGATTCAACTTCGCCTGCAAAAATCGCTTTTCTCACGCCGGATGTCTCCGTCGGAGTGGAATCATGGTTGCATCCGAGGGCGAGGCCCCATCACCAACGCTTCGGTACATTCTGGTCAGCGATTTGCGCTGAAAATGGATGTTCACAATTTCTTCCCATCGCTCAGTGCGCATCGACTTTGTTCCTTCCTGATTCGGCGTCAGAACTGCTCCCCAAAGGTCGCTGGCATCCTTACGCAGCTTTGCACCTACGAATTCCATCTCTCGCTTGGCCTGATCACAAGCCCACTCTTGGCCGACCATCTTTTCACTCAGGCGGATCGGAGAATTGCCGGTTTGTGTCACGCGCATGGATTGAAGTATTCGCGGTTCGTGGATGATCTGACCGTGTCCGGTGCCTATGATCCGCGCGAGCAGCGAATCGACCAGTTCATCGACGAGATTCTGAACTCGGAAGGGCTACAGGCTAACGATGGAAAATCCACCGTTGAGCGTGCCGACAAAGAGATCGTCATCACCGGGGTACGCATTCGAGGAAACCGGATCGACGTACCGACTCACTATCTGAACGATCTGATCGCCAGTTGTGCTACACATGCCGCCCTCGGCAGGAATGAAGAATTCACGGGCCCGCTTTACACGTCTTCGCAGCTTCTGGGCAAGATTCTGCATGCGTGCCATCTAAACCCGAAGCGGCGCGGACAACTGATGTCGCACTACCACAAGATCGACTGGAACGGAGTCTGGCATCACGCCGAGCGCGGTGGCCTCGTTTACTGTAAGACCATCATCGCGAAACGAGGACAGGCCCGCGCGGAGTATGAGGCTGTCGTTGCCGAACGGCAACGGAACGCGGGCAGATGGCCGGGTTTTGATTGCGTCACTGACGATTCGCCGATCTGAAATTCGAGATCGCCATCGCCGCCCGTCGGGGTCCGCTCAAAAGGTACTCCCGGCGGTTTCGCACGGAAGCCCCCTACGGGAACAGTTGAGTAGCGCGACACACTCTTTCGTTCGCCAATTCCGTCACGTTCATCGGCAGGAAATGGAAAGTGAGATCGAAGCGGAAGAGACAGTCGGTGAGTTTGGTTAACGAAGGGTCTATCGTCCACGGCCCCCTGAGAACCGGGGTGACGGGTGACGATCGCATGTAGGGCCGCCATGAACTCCGCGTGAGATCGCGCGGGCGGCGCGGGGTACGCGTCTTCCAGCGCCAACTCTTCCATGACCACCTTGTGGATGAACGTTTCGACGTCCTGCCCTAACTCGGCGGCGCGACGCTGAAGCGTGCTCGCGATTTCATCGGGGAAATGCAGTGTCACGTTCATGGACCGGAAGCCCTTGTGGTTTCGTGGAGTCTATCACGGTTCGTTCCGTCAGTCACCGGCTTTCTGCGAAGGGGCGGGCACGGCGTCCCGCCAGGAGTTCGGGTTCTCGACCGACTTCCACGACACGGAAGGCGGCCGCGCGGTTCATGCGACTGGCTTCTCAATCCTGTTCCGGCGGGGTGCTCGCCAATGACACTGCGGGTTCTCTGCCCGGTATCGCAGTGACGCGCTGAGCATGGGCGTGGTGGGAACGAGGACGGTGGGTTGCGGCATCGAGTGACCCCGTCTCCTGTAAGAGCGGGTGAAGCGCACCGTCCCACACGGCCTCTCGGATGGGCACGTTAAAG
This sequence comes from Planctomycetaceae bacterium, assembly GCA_021732785.1. Lineage (GTDB taxonomy): Bacteria > Planctomycetota > Planctomycetia > Planctomycetales > Planctomycetaceae > DSVQ01. The sequence continues at coordinate 27,261 of JAKFUG010000014.1, read as the reverse complement.
CCGCCGCCGGACCGGTCAAGGAGAAAATCGGCTCCCCCTAAAGGTCGCCCCCAATTTTCCCCGTGGACCGGTGCGCTTCGCCCCGGCTGTCGCGACTTTCAGATTCGTGCCATCGGGCCGCGATGGGCGCGGTCCGTCACTCAAACTACAGGAGACTGAATCATGACCAACACCGAAACCAACCCTTCCATTACTTCCAAATCACCGACCCACAGCGTCTATCACGTCCGCGAACGCAAAGGCCATAAAGGCTTCTGGACCCGCATCGGAGCGGCATGGGTCCACGCCGACGGGCAAGGCTTCAATGTGCAGGTCGACTGCGTCCCGCTCGACGGCCGACTGACGATCCGCATTGCTTCCGACAACAAAGAATAAACCTCACCGGGCGGGCCAGAGTGCCCGCCCGCTTACCCGAGAAAGGAATCTCACCATGAATACGCCAACCAACCATCAATCATTCGATGAATCCCCACTCCTGCCTGATCAGGGGTGTGATCTTCACGAACATCTTGCTCGCAAATACACCATCGCGGATCTCTGGTCCGCCGCAGACGTCCAGTCGAACTGCGATGGCCTCACCGAAGAACAGGCGTGGGAGGTCTTGAAGGAAGTTCAACGTCGCTATGACCCGAGTCACGGCATCAACTGGACGGTGATTGAGGATGTCGCCGCGAGCCTCTTTCCCCAGCCGGACATCTCCGAAGACGATCTCGACTACACGCAAGACAGCCATTCATAGAAAGGACTCTCACCATGAAACTCCGCATCGAACAGATTCAACATCACCGCAACGGCATCTCCGGCGCACCGTTCCACGTCCTGATCTTTCACGATCCCGAAGTCGGGCGGATGCTCGGCATCGTCTTCGAGCAGCCATTCCATGTCGCCGTCTTCCACCTCGACAAGCTGGCCCGCGGCAACATCGCCTTCGGCGTCAATTCCTGGCGGGGCGACTGTTACGAACCGCACCTGCGAAACATGCTTGCCCGACTCGACGCGGAGGCTCAGCCATGAAGACCGAACCCGATATGACGAATGCTCTCTGGGCCGCCCGTGCCGGGGGCATTCTGATTCACCACCGCCACGGGGAAGACCTGCACACCAGCCTGGTCGACTTACTGGCCGATGCCATGCACTGGTGCGACGCCACCGGCGACGATTTTCCGCTTGCGTTGGCGCAGGCGTGCCGCCATGACATTCACGAACTCAATGATCAGCAAGGCGACGAAAGGAGACTCACCCCATGATCCGCTTCATCGGAAACATCACCATTATTCTCGCCGCCGCCACTCCGGCGGAGGCGCAACAACGCCTTCACTTTCTGGCGCGGCATCTGAGCGACACCTGCCCCGACATCGAATTCGCTGATCACAACGGCGATGTCGACGACTATGGAGCGGCAGAGGCGGAATGCGAGGCTTCGCTTGGCCGATGAACCGGATGACATCCTGGACGACCCCTTCCATGGCGCGGCGCTGGCCGCGTTCGTGGAACTGGCCGCCGCCTGTGGAGGCGTACCGGATGTGGAAGCCACGCGGCGGCTGGCCTTTCGGTACTTCGAGGAAGCCCTCGCCGAGAAACACGGTCGGTCACCGCGCGGCTGAATCCCGCTGCGGCAGACTCCCGATCAGTTTCTCGATCGCGTCGACCTGCAAGCGGCCCTCGAAATCGTTTTGCCGCACCCAGGCATTCGCTTGTCCGGCATAGTCCGGATGGTAATGGAAGCCCGCTCCCTTGAGGGCGGTCAGTACATCGGCCGACGGTTTCTGCGCGAATTGGACGACCAGCCGCTGTTCTTGTTCGTCCGTGAGTCGACTGTAACCGCGGGCGGTGTCCGTGACCCAACTCCGGAAGCGACCCCGCTCCGTTTGCGGCTCGGGCGCGCTCTCGTCCACGGAACTCGTCGGAGTCGTGGTGTCGAACTGTGACTCCCGCGGCGGCGCATCCGCGGCGGTGCTGTTCGTAAGGACAACCAGTTCCTCGGTCGTCGGATTGGAGGCGACGACCGCGGGTGTCGTCTCTTCGTGGCGTGGCTCGACCGGTCCGGTGCCGGTCACTTCGGTTGTGATCTCTGTGGAAACAGGCGTTTCAACAGGTGTCGCAGTCGTCTTTCGTTTGCGTGGCATAACTTCTCCTTTCGGTGATCGTGTCCCCCGGCACGGGCCGGTTCTTCGAGCCTACACCCGGAACCTCAACATTCCGTTAACGCCACCGGCGATGACCAGCACCTTGCGGATGAGTGGGAAGGCCGAAAAATGACCCCGAAAGGCCCTTCCTAAGTGGCCCCCCCACCAAGGCCCTGGATGAGCATTCATAATTCGAAATTTGCATCAGACATCTTCCCGTAGCGGTGCTATGGAGTGATTTCACCGTGAAATCACCGGAAATCCGCTTTCGCGGAAAAGCGGAAATACGACGATTTACATCGTCGTCGCAGTGCATTGCCGGAAGGCCGTCGGCACGACGAATCGCAAGATCGGATCGTCGTAAAAGCGTGTTTCCAGTTCGTCGCGGAACTAACAGACGGGGCAGAGCAATTGCGACTCGGCGGGAAGTCTGACCGGGGTGTCACTTTTCAGCCACACCCCGCACGATTTTACGATTCGTCGTAGATCAGGGTTTGACCACCGCCGCGGAGCGTGATATCCGGATCGTCGAAACAGAACTGCAACGAGGTGTGCATGCGGGTGATTGGATTCTTGAATCAAAAGGGGGGCGTTGGGAAAACCACGCTCGCCGTGCATGTGGCCGATGCGCTCGCCCGGCAGGGACGACGAGTGCTGCTCGTCGATGCCGACCCGCAGGGATCGGCCCTCGATTGGGCGGCGTGTCGCCAAGGAGAACCCCGGTTCGCCGTAGTGGGCTTGCCACGGGCCTCAATCCACAAAGAGTTGCCAGCACTGGCTCAGGACTATGAGTTCGTGCTCATTGATGGTCCGCCGCGGGTCTATGACGTCGCCAAATCTGCGATCGTCGCCAGTGATCTGGTCCTGATTCCGGTGCAGCCGTCACCTTATGACGTCTGGGCCGCGAAAGAGATCGTTGACATGTTGCGTGACGTCGCGATTTACAAACCGAGTCTCCAATCGGCGTTCGTGATCAATCGGAAGATCGCCAACACGGCGCTAGGCCGGGATGTGACCGAAGCCCTCGCGGAGTATCCGATCCCCGTGTTGGCGTCGGCCATCTGTCAGCGGGTCGCGCTGGCCGAATCCGCCGCCCAGGGACAAACCGTGTTGGAGACATTACCGATGCAGGTTGCGGCTCAGGAGATCGAAGCCCTCGTCGACGAACTGCTGCGGTTCTTCCCATGAAAAAGATTGCGTTTGGCACCAAACCCACTTCACCAACAGGCCATGCCAACCTGGATGACTGGGTCGATGGCCGCCCGGCGCGAACTGCGGAACCGACTAAACGGCTCACGATCGACGTGCCAGTGTCCCTCCATCAACGGATCAAAGTCCAATGCACGCTTCAAGGGCACAACATGGCCGATGTGCTACGGGCGATCTTGCAAACTCAATTCGGTTCGGAGTCGGCAGTCAGTGCGGGGGAGGGACAGCATGTTCTCCCACGAACCTGAAATACGATTTTACGACTCGTCGTATTTACGACGATCCGATCCTACGGAAGTACGATGACCCAGCGATATCCCCCGAGAGGCGACAATCAGCCCGATCTGTTCGCCGCGAACTTCGCCGACATCCCGATTCGTGACCAACGGGACACAATGGAGCGGCCATTCTTCAGCTTGGCCAAACGACCACGATTCACGCCGATTGAATATCACGTCGGTGATGTCTGGGTCGAGGTGAGTGCCAATCCCAAGTTCGGCTTGGCAACAATCTGGGACGCCGACATTCTGATCTGGGCTTCGACCCAATTGACCGAAGCGATCGATCGGGGCCTCACCCCCAGTCGAACAATTCACTTTCACCCGCATCATTTGCTGAAGTCGATCCGTCGACAAACTGGCGGTGAACATTATCGGCGGCTGCGGGCAGCACTGGATCGGCTGACGCATTCGGCGGTCCGCACGAACATCCGAGCTGAAGGGCACAAGAAGGCCGCCTCGTTCCATTGGCTCGAAAGTTGGACCGAGGTGACAGACTCTGCCACGGGCGAGCCGACCGGCATGACGCTGACGCTCCCGGATTGGCTCTTTCAGGGAGTGGTCATGAAAGGGGGCGTCCTCACCATCCACGAAGATTATTTTCTGCTCACCGGCGGGATCGAGCGTTGGCTGTACCGGGTGGCACGGAAACATGCCGGACATCAGGAAGTCGGCTGGCAATTCACCATGCGGCAGTTGTATGAAAAATCAGGAGCGAGTTCACGGTTCTCAGACTTCGCTCTGGATGTGCGGCAGGTCATCGAAGAGGATGCCCTGCCCGAATACACCCTTGCGTTACGGAGGAATACTGAGGGCGACGAGATCGTCAACTTCCTGCGCCGCGACAAATTGATGGTCACTGACCCGCGGTTCGAAACGCCGCGGCATCCGCGGCGTCGACAAGCTCAGGGACTCACGTCGAAGTCTTTCAAATTCATCAATCCTGTCGCCTGAATGCACGGTCGATTGAGCGCACATTCAGCCGATGTGGAAAAACGTCGTGCCTTCCGACGAACCGAAAGCGAGCAAATTGCACACAAAACCCGCATTTCACGCCCGAAAACGGCGTCAGCAGAGGATGAATGGCACGGCAGGTTACGGATGCATGGGCACGGTCGATTAAGCGCACGCAGTTCCTCACAGTTCGACAATATAAACGATCCGGCCTGTGAATTGCCACGGTCGATTGAGCGCAAAGTACACGGTCGATTAGGCGCAACTAGCACGGTCGTTTAAGCGCAAAGATTCGGCCTATTAAGCGCACGAATCGCCGTTTACTCGGACTAATTCAACGGCTTGCGAGGTGCCTAACTGTTTAACTTCAAGAGTATCTTAACTAACTTAACATTCTATGCTCGTGGATATCTATGGTTCAGCAGTCCTGTGATGCCCGGAAACGACACCATTGGATGCATACATGAAGTGGACCAAGTGTTAAGGAACTTGCAGGCCAGGTGCTCCTGGAAGGCTTTCGCGGTAGCCGGCAAGGTTCATCCTCAATGCTTTCCACTCCTGTTCATCCAGACCGCGCAGTAAACCATTTTCGAGTATAGTTCCAGTGAATACCTTGACCCATTCGCTCAAGTATTCGTGGTGTCCAGGCGCTGCCTGCAATGGCCATAGTCTGACTTGCCCATCAATCGTTGCGGAGAGAATCCAAGGTGGTGTCGCGTTGGGATGGAAAGCCGCCGTGCTCACATCTTTGTCGTGCCGAAGGATTGCAATGACTTGGCCGTCGTCCGCGCTCCAGACTCGTGCAGTGTCATCAGTCGAAGCTGTCACGATAAGAGATCCATCGGTGCTGAACCGAGCGTCGTTGAGTGGTCCACTGTGGCCGATGAGTACTGCAGTTGTCTTTCTGCTATCGACATTCCAAACGCGAGCGGTTTTGTCCCGAGACGCTGTGACGAATCGCGACCCGTCTGGATTGAACGAAACAGCGGTGATACCGTCATCGTGACCTTCAAACAAGCTGGGCCCAGTCCGCTCAGTAGCTATCTTTTCTCCCATAACTGGGTTTGGCCAGATCCTCGCGATTTGATCGTTTGATCCGGTCGCAAGCTGCTTTCCATCTCGACTGAACGCGATCGAAAGAACGAAACCGGTCGCGGGCCCGATGTCAACACTACGCCCATCGCGCATGTTGAACAATTGAACCTGGGTTTGCTGATCAGAAGGTACCGCAATCCATTCGCTGTCGGGCGAGAACGTGAAGCAATCACGGATTCCAAACTTGAGACGGACCGCGGGGCCGAGAGATTCGCCTGTTTCTCTGTTCCATCTCGAAAAGGTTCCTCTGTCAGCCGCAGCGACAACCTTTCCATCGGGGCTGAGTTGGGCGAATTGACTTAGCTGATCGCTCGACCCGAATGATATCGGAGACATTGGTCCGTCATCAGGCTTCGGCAGATTCCAAACACGAATCGGCTGCATTGTTGACACAGCCACAACACTAGTTCCGCTCCCATCAAACCCTGCACATCCTGAAATCGATCCATTCCGAGAGGGGTTTCCCATGGCAGGGAAACCGATGGGATCCCGGAAAGATGCTTGCCACGTTCTCTGTTCGCCGTTCCATGACGACGCAGTAACGAAACGGTCATCAGAACTGTATTCCGCAGAGAATATCCCGCAATCTGAACCCACAAGGTCGGCGATCAACTCTCCGCTTGCGGAGTTCCAGACCCTCACCACACGGTCCACTGACACGGTGAGTGCCCGTCGTCCATTATGGCTAAAGCAGGCATAAACAACCTTATCATCATGTCCTTTCAGGACGACTTCAGATTCAGACCTACCTTGCTTCAATTCCCAAATTCGCGCACTACGGTCAGCCGAAGCTGTGATCATCCTTTCCCCATCATCGCTAATAGCTGCAGAAAGAACCGGGCCCGCATGTCCAGAAAACTCTACAGAACTCCCCGTACTGAGATCCCAGATTCTGGCGGTACCGTCGTCGGAGCAGGTCATCAACGACTTGCCACCGTGAATGAACTCGACGTGAGCCACGCACTTCGAGTGTCCCGTTAACTTGGTAATCTCATCGCCGGTTGCTGAATTCCAGATGCGGCATGTGTGATCCCAGGAGCTTGTCGCGACACGGCCGCCGTCAGGATCGAATGCGGCGGCACAAACGTCTTCCTCGTGCCCCATCAACCGAACTGGACGGGGAGCTTGTTGCTGCTTACTTTTTGCGGTCGAAAGTTCGTGCTCTTCCTTCAGGAATTCTTCAAGGACGGCTGCCGACGCTGGAGTGACGATTGCGATCTTTCCTTCCAGAAAAATCTGTCTACCATCCTCAAACGTTGCTGCTGGCCATTTTCCTGTATCCTTCAGTTTTCGAATTTGATCTGCTGTTTTCAAATCCCACAACAGATGCTGATTCGTCGAGAGTGATCGAGTTTTGTCATTTAGAAAATCGCTTTGAACATCCGACCGCGATTGAGACCGGATCAACTTTAGCCCATACGCGCGTTGGGCCAATGCGCCAAGCCGATACCGTTCTGGGGAACTAACTTTCAAAAGGGCCTCGCCAGGAGTGCCGGCCGCAACCCACCAAGGCTTGGAGTCCCGAATCAATTCCAACTCAACTCTTTGCTTCGACTCTTGATTATCCATTGGCCTCCGCTCAGCGAAATACACAGCCCTTGCAAATGAGTGCATCGCCTCTGTTGGACGATTTCGCTCCATAGCTGCCCACGCTACATCTGTTGCAAGTATTTGGCTCGCTTTAAAGGCCTCACGCGCTTGTTGTTTCGCCCATCCGGCCTCACCCACAGCTATGTCTCGCTGCATCTTCTCGGAGATCGATAGCATAAACGCCCAAATTCCTGCAGTTATTGCGACTGTACTCAACACCGACAGGGAGGCGACTCCGAATTGGTATATTCTTTTCGTTCGATTGTGCTGCCGCAGATCGTCCCCGTAGATCTCATCCTTGCTTTTGCTTAGAAGGGTCGCAGCGATCATCGCAACTTGATCGCCAAATCGTTTGTTGGCCAACGTTAGTTTCGAGCCGCGAAACCCACTAAAATTCGCATACAAAGGCTCACTTGAGAACGTGCCTCTTAAAGCTTCTGGAAGTGCTGTCGACAGCGACCAGTCAAACTCATTTGAAGTGTTGTCCCAGACAATCGTGCCATCGGTCAGGATGAGAAGCACGTTCTCTGCTTTCTTATTCTTGAGCCACCAGTCGACTTCCTTTGCAACCCATCGCGATTGCGTTGCCTTCGGCGAGGCCAGTAACAGCAGGTACTCCGATTCGGCCAAGGCTTGCTCGATCTTGGGCCACATTGCTGGAGAAACAGACAGATTTGTTGTATCGCGAAAGACATTCATCGCACGGCGGGCGTACCAAGGCTTTGCGATACTCTGCAGGGCCGACTGCAATGCGGGGGCGATCGTCGAGTCCAATACATGGCTATACGAAATGAAGGCTTTGTATCGCACGATGAATAGCTCCGCTCCTGCTCGCGTCCTGGAACTCTGGAATCTGGTTTAGTCACAGTTGACGGGAACTGTGAGGTATTTGGTAGCGCTTGCAAAGATCTGCATGCATTCCGCCACATTCGGTTCATTCTGACGCCACTCAGAGCTAGCACGCAAGAATCCCCGTTGTGTAGAAACGCGACGCATTTGGCCAGATATTAACAACGGTGAAAAATCCCTTCCTAGTCGATAGTATAGTTATGCTTGATTCGATCGGAACTGTGCAGGATCATCGAGGTACCCCAGCACTCCCAAAGATCGGACCCATTCTACGAACGCCGCAACAAGGTCAGCAGCAAACGAACATTTGTGTGATGGTCCCTTCTTGCAAATACTGTTGCCTTTCCAATTCAGGAAATGCTGAGGGATTTCAGGAGCAGATTGACCAAAAAAGCAAAACTCTTTCGCGATGAGGACATTTTCAGTTCCGGTATCCTGCAGGACATTTGTGCCGTTCGCTAGCCCACCTTCAACACTGTGGTGCGAGTCTGCTTGTATCCATTTTCCAGATTTCTTGTCGCGATGGTAAATGTTGTCTCCGTAGGCCTGCTTGAGACTGCCGTGCAAATATGGTCGCTTGTTGCGAAACCGCTCGCTTTTCCAGTACTTGTCGTAAGTCATGACTTCCGAGACAATCATCGAGTAAACAAGATGACCTTCGAGATCGAGCCTCTTTGATCCAGTGCCAATAATCCAATCGCCGACTTGAGCTGTTGCTCGAATCTTTGGCTTGCAGGTCGCAAGCGTGCAATATCCGTAAAATGGGTTCGGCGCGAATCCGAAATCGCGGGCGACGACATAAGAGTATAGCTTCAAAGGATTGCCACCTGATTTACTGACATACTATGCGGACAATTGTGCGACACGGAAACTCTTTGCCATCCGGCGTGGTCCAGTTGTTGATCTTGCCGTCAATTGCATCCAAGATTCGGTCTGCTTGCCATCCGACGACTGCGTCAGCATAGTCTTTTAGACTGGGCGGTAGGTCAGCCTCTGTGCCGCCATGCTCCCAGACGCCGATGATTCGCTTGCCTTGCCGCATCGCTTCCTGGATCTCCCAATTGACCCATTGGCGTGTATGCGTTTCCTTCCCGATCAATACGACCACCGCCCCTGCCCAAGAGACTTTCGCGCGTAACCAACGGCGAATTGTTGCGTCCTTGACCATACCGTTCCTCATTCTCTCTTGGTTTTCCGGCCGCAAGGCACGAATCGAACTATTGCGAATGTCGCAACCCGCGTTTTGAAGAAGTTGTGTCATTCCATCAACACCGGCATCATCTTTGTGATGATGGCTGATAAAAACATGACGCCGCTCTGTGTTGCCGCCGCTCATTTCAAAACTCCTGAGGGGGAACCTATGAAGGCAATCTTCCTTTGAAGCAGATCAACATGGACTATGCCTCCCCGATTGTTGCGAATGCTTCGCCACACTTCGTAACCTTGAAGAATGGCCATTTCCCATTCGGCTAGCGACCGAATCCTGACCTCGCGGTCGGCGACGAGCGAATGGATTGTCTTCAGCAAGTGGTAGTCAAGCCGATGGACTCCTTCGAGGAAATTGTGGGCGCGTGCATAGGTGAAGACGAGCTGCGAGACGAGTTCTTCGATAATTTTCGCTCTCGCACCGTCTTCGACTTCGTCGGTTACGAGGCTGCTTTCTCGTTTTATGCGCATGAGCTTGCGCATAATTGGCGACCACCCCAGCACCGCCAAGTAGGAGAGGTGGAAGACATCGTGAAAGCGATAACCATCGTCATCCGGTGCGTTGTCCGAAAGCGCATCACCGACGGGATTGCAATTCCACGTCATCGTCACGCGAACGCCCTTGTCCGTGGCCACCTCTCCAAATTCAATTTGAAACAACCGAGGGAATTGTTCGTGCTCAGGAAACTTCTCATCCAGAAGGTGGTACGCACTGCCATCGCCAGAGATTGGCCAACGGCGCCCGATCTTGTCGAGATTGCTTCGAGCCACATCTTCAAGACGCAGATCAAACTTGCCTGCCACATTGGACACATACCACAGCAGGTCGCCTAAGTCTTCCGCGACCTGCTCTTTGAACCGCTGGTGCGCACTTCCGTCACGAAGAAACTTCTTGTATTCAGACAAAAGGGTTCCGACCTCTCCTGCCAGTCCCAGCAAAGGAACGATGACGGCATGAGGGTCATCGGAGGCCACAATGTCCGTTTTTGCTGCCTCGATTTGATAGTCGCCAAAGTTCATGTTGTACTTGTCCCGCCACCGCCGTTGAGAACGCCGCAGTCGCGAATGTGAGTTGCCAATGCGAGAACGGACAAAATTGCAGCTTGCTGATTTCCGAGCTGTGGAGCAAATCGGAGAAGCCCAAATGCGACAAGAAACAACGGCAACAAGTACTCTCGATTCCAGTCCGCTTGTTCACCCAACGCTTTTTGTGCGAGTGATCGAAGTTCCAGGATCAAGTTGCATCGGTCCTTGCAATATGGTGTGAGCCCATCAGGTAAACCCGCTCCCCACTGTATCCAATTGGCCATGAAGTCGACTTCTTCCGATGCTAGTTGCGGACGGAGAAACAAGAAACGTAAATTGCACTCCATCAAAACGAAGTCTTTTGCAATATGAGCGTCATCGCGAGCCCAGCCAAAATCAATGATTCGAGGATCGTAATGGGATGTGATCACGATGTTTCCCGGATGAAGGTCTCCGTGAACTGCTCCGACCGTAAAATCGCATCGTACTTCTTTCAAGTGCTCGAGAAGCCAGAGTGGATTTGCCCATTCGCGGCCGGCGAAGCGAGTGCTGATCGACGTCGCTGGCCCGAATACTGAATTCCATTCTTCGCCCCACTTCGTTGGAAAGTCGCGCAGGTACCATTCGTATTCGCCAATTACGCCCTTGCTTTGACTTTGCCTTCGTCCGAACGGGACGTGTAGGTTCCGCATGGTTGAATAAGTGGCCTTTAATACTTTCGATGCAAATCGACTACTATCTTCAACGCTTATTCCTGCATCGCGTCGTCTTTTATCGTCGAGCAGATCGCGAAAATCTCTCACCTTCCAGCGGCTAGGATCAAGGGCTGCTGGGGACTCCACTTCCCATAACGGAGCATTCGCAGAAAAGATTGACCACAGCACATCGAAGTCCCCTTGAGAATCTTTCCGAAACGGGATTGAAAACACGTCCTTATGCTCATAGGCAAATGGCCGAATATTTAGTGCGTTACCATACTCATTCTGCAGATCGCTGGTTAAAGAAGGGGCGGTTTTGACGACGACTGGGTGTGACGACGGTACCTCACTGTTCTGGCTATCATGAAAGCAGCCAATCAGCACCAAGCTTCCGCTCTTTCCCTCCATCTGCCCAATACGACTGAGCGGCATGAGGGTCAACGTGATCTGGTTTTTGGGAAACTTTCGGTAAGCATTCGTTGATCGCGCCGGCCAAACAGCATCGATTAGCGGCCAAACGCAATCGCAATGCGATGCTGATAAGGCAGTGTCGAACATGGCCGCAATGAGGTTTGTAGCGGACCGGCTGATGGCATTCAGTCGAGGTTGATCCAACCCAAGATACTCAACTTCCACGGAAGCTCCGGCGGATGAGTCGTCAGGTACAGCAATTTCGACCTTGAGATTATGTTCAGTCATCGAGACTTGCCCCTCTTTTGATGGCATCATTCAGGCTCCACTTTGGTGGAAACCAATACTTCATTGGAGCGTCCGTGGGGCGGTACTTCTGCTTAATGCGGGTTCGATTTGCTACCCCCGCAATTTCGGGATGTCGGACGCGCGCGTATTTGCTGATTTCACAGAAGATGTTTTGGCAATCGATCAACTGCAGCGGTCGTCCCCAAAGATCACGGAAATTAAGGCCGAGCCTTTCGAATTCTTCCGACTGATGTTCGGTCACCATTCGAATAGTGTCTGCGGGGTTGAAATCACCGGCCGCGTCGAAACACTTTGAGATGCCATCACGCGCCCCCGGCCCTGGAACGACGAACTCCATTTCATCGGCTTGCAGGATATCGCTGTAATTCAGGTCAATTGCGAACTGGTACGCCAGGAATGGTCCGATACTGGGACAGGCTAGCAAGAGATCGTAAGTTCCTTGCAAGTTTCCTGCGTCCACGATGCGCTCGGGCAGGTTGTCTGTTAGCATTTGCGATAAAAGCGATAGATGAAAATCGTGTTTCCGGCCGTGATGACTCGACTTTGGGCCAGAAGGCATGATGTAAGCCGCCGAGTAGATGGCTCGTCCAGACTCGATCTCACGCGAAAGCACTTGGCTATAATGCTCCACATTGAAATCCATGGAGCTTGGGATTCCAAAACGCCTAACGAGCAACTCCCATGTCTCGATTTTGTTGAAAAACTTGAAGAGAAGCGTTCGGAAGAACACTTCGTTCGGAGATTGCTCACCGTCGTAAATCACATGGCGAATGAGGTACTGGCTGACTCGGTCGGAAGCCCGGTACACATTCGTGAATCGATATTCCTGGAGAATCGGGTCATCAGTCCAAGGTAGGAGACTTCCACCGGCCCGTCGCAGGAATATCTCCTGACGCTCGACCGCGAATCGCCAATACGTGTCAAAAACGACCGTCGGCTTCAGCTTTTGAAATCGTGCATGCTTCAATGGGACATGCTTTGGATTCGTGACTTTCGGTGGATCAAATGCCAATTCTTGTTGGTGCCAAAGAGGTTCTTGGGACGTCTTGCTTACTGTCACGATCAAACGCCTGACTTAACACTCGAGTTCGACGACCCAATTCCGGTTTGCCGCAGAGCCCAAGCGACGCATGCTAGTATTCGCGTCTCGGAGCGAAACCACAATGGATTGCCGGACGGGTGTTACGGCGAATGACAAGCTTTGCTTGACGTAGCCTCTCGGATTTGGTGAGGATTCCGAATCGCGAACGATTTCGCCGTCGGTCGGCTGGTGCATTGTCGTCACATTGGATCAACAAATGCCGCGTAACATCGTGATCTGTTGCGACGGAACGAGCAACGAGTTCGGTCCGACTGTGACAAACGTTGTGCGGCTCTTCCAAGTGCTGAATCAAGACCCACAGGTCCAACGGGTGCATTATGTGCCCGGTGTCGGCACCATGCCCGGACCAGGCTTTGCTACGCGCCTCGGACAAAAGCTGTCACTTCTCGCGGGACTCGGTTTCGGGACCGGGTTAACAGCCATTGTTGAGTCGTCGTATTCTTACCTCATGGACGTTTGGGAACCCGGCGATCAGGTTTTTCTCTTCGGATTCAGCCGAGGTGCTTACACGGTGCGCGTGCTGGCTGCTATGTTGCATGCACTCGGGCTATTGCCGCGCGGCAGCGAGAATCTCGTGCCCTATGCGATGCGGCTCTTTCAGTCCGTTCGGTCTCGTCCTTCTGCGGCGGACGAGCAAGCCGACAACAATTACTGGAAGCTCCTGAATCAGTTCCGCGGGACGTTTGCGAGACAAATCTCGCCAGGGGGCGAGTCGCAAAGCCGACGATTCCACACGCATTTTCTAGGCGTCTGGGACACAGTATCGTCGGTTGGCTGGGTCTGGGAACCGGCGACGTTCCCTTACACGCGGACGAATCCCAGCGTCGCTGTCGTCCGGCACGCGTTGGCGATTGATGAACGTCGATGGTTCTTTCGCCAGAACGAGTTCAAAGTCGGTAAAAATCAAGACTGTCAGGAAGTCTGGTTCGCTGGCTCGCATGGGGATGTCGGAGGAGGTTATCCGTCCAATCAGGGATATCTCTGGCGGAACAGTTTTGACTGGATCCTTGCCGAGGCGATCGCAAAAGGGTTGCTAGTGGACGACGATAGATTCGCGAAGCTCCGTCAATCAGCACCGGACGATGCGGCATTGGAACCCCAACATGAATCGTTGACGGTGAAGTGGTGGCCGGCGGAATTTGTGCCGAAATGGCGATGGCAGAAGGACACGGGCCAAAAGGTGCTTCAAATCGGTCTTGGGCGACACCGCACGCTTCCTGATGACGCCGTACTTCATGAATCGGTATTTCGGCGCATGCTGTTGATGCAACCGTCCTACCGACCGCCCAACCTCCCAGTTGCTGCAAAGCTCTCCTGACGCGCTGATCATAAACCTGATGCATAATGGACTCAAACCGGACGCATCGTCCCCAGAATCAGAGTAATTCCGGATCGTGCTTGCGAGAGCATCAATTCGTATTACAATTCCCAGACAGCAAGCCTCTCTATTAACCATTACAACGATTCACAAAGACGTAGAAAACTTCGGTCCTGATGTTCTTGCTGGGTCGAAAATCCCCTCTCTGTATTGGGCCCTCTTGCCTTCCGGATGAACCACCGAAGAGGTGATCAAGAAAAGGAACACGATGCGACCTAGGATCCAAATCGGATTTCCTGGCACCGAATCGAACTTGATGAGCTGTGATCGGGACGTCAACGCGCCGCTCGCGGTCGGATAAGTGTTTTCCTGTCAAGAGGATAATCCCTGAATGGTCAGAGCGCATCTCACTTAGTCGCGATAACACAGGCTCGTTCACGTCAACTTTGAGAACCTGATACGACATCCATCAAGGGACCGCGAACCATGCAAGGAATACCAGCGCCTCGGCATCGAATGCTGCGCGGCTATGCGATTGATCCCAGCTTGAGCACCGCTTTGCTCACGATGCAAGTCAATGAACTGACCTACGAAGTCCATTGGGAGAGCTTGGACCCTCGCAAAGATGAAACCGGCGCGTCCTATCCGGTGGGCGAGTATCTGGAGATCGTCGACTATGATCCGGCCACGGGATTGTTTTATGAACCCGTGAATCTCGACGATCCGCATCTGTTGGCCCAGGACGGCTATGCTCCCAGCGTGAGCAACCCGCAGTTTCACCAACAATTCGTCTATGCCGTGATCATGACGACGATTCAAAACTTCGAGAAAGCGTTGGGGCGCAAGATTCTCTGGGCGGAAAACATCCGATCACGCTTCGACGCTAGCGGCAAGCGAAAGCTGCCCGGCGCGACCTTTGAGTTTGTGCAACGGTTGAGGGTCTATCCGCATGCTCTCCGACAGGCGAATGCGTTTTATGATCCCAATCGCAAAGCGCTGCTCTTCGGTTATTTCAACGCGGCGCCGGCGAATCCCCAGTTGCAATTGCCAGGAGCAACCGTCTTCACATGCCTAAGTCATGACATCATCGCTCACGAGACGACCCATGCCATTCTTGACGGAGTGCATCGCCGCTACATCGACGCAACCCATCCTGATACGCGGGCATTTCACGAAGCGTTTGCCGACATCGTTGCCCTGTTTCAGCACTTCTCGTTTCCCGAAGTTCTCCGACACCAGATCGCACAGACGCGCGGCGATCTCAAACGCCAGAATCTGTTGGGACAATTAGCACAGCAATTTGGCAAAGCGATCGGGAGTTATGGCAGTTTGCGCGATGCGATCGGCGAGTACGACCTCGCGGGAAACTGGAAACCGCATGTTCCCGATCCGTCGGCCTATGCGACCGTGATGGAATGCCATGAGCGCGGTGCGCTGCTGGTGGCTGCTGTGTTTGACGCCTTTTTGAATATCTATCAAACACGCGTGCAAAAGCTCATTCGTATCGCGACGGGGGGAACCGGTCGGCTTCCTGAAGGCGAACTCCATCCGGACTTGGTCGACGAGATGGCGAAGACCGCGTCGAAGGCGGCCAGCGACGTGCTGCGGATCTGCATCCGCGCCTTGGATTATTGTCCGCCGATGGATCTGACATTTGGCGATTACCTGCGGGCGATTGTCACCGCGGATTTTGACATGGTCTCTGATGACATTCACGGCTATCGCGTGGCCTTTGTCGAAGCCTTTCAAAAACGGGGCATCAGCGCGCCGGGGATCAAAAGCATGGCGGTGGAAGACCTGCTGTACCCCCTCTATCCTGCGACGATCGATCCACTGGACGAACAGGCCTTTGTCAAATCACTCCGAGAGTTGAAGGACTTGGTCGGCTATTTGACGGACAGACAGGGGATCTATGCGAAAACAAGGGATCTCATCCGAGGGAAGGGTGGTCTCCACAAGCATATTGAGGAGCGTTTTGTTTCCGGCAGCAGCCGCAAAGCTTTCTCGGAACTGACGGGGCTGATGTTCCCCGGAAATGAGGCCGTAACAGAGAAGCTGGGCCTTGAATTTGGCCGGCTCACTTCGAATAGCGCCACCTATGCGGTCGGCAACGTGTCGTTAGCCAATCGCGTTACCCCAGACGATACCATCGTCAATCATGTCGTGATGACGCTGATCCAGAAACGGGGTGTGCGCTTCAGAATGAACGGCCGGGGCGTGACTGTGGATGAAAATAACTTCTTCGTCCCCGACAAGGTTACGAGCCGCAAAAAACGCGGAGAGAACCACATCATCTTTCGTGGTGGCTGTACGCTCATTTTCGACCTGGATGCGCAGCGACTGCGGTACGCCGTCAAGAAGGACATCGACGATCGCGGCCGGATGATTCGCCAATTCCAGTTCGAACACGGCATGCTCGGCGCAGACGATCAAACCTACTTCGATACCAAGACGATGAGCGCGCTGGCGGGACCCTTTGCCTTCACCCACTCGCACAATGCCCACAACGGAGAACGGCTATGAATACGGAACCGATCGATTCCGTTAAGGTCAGAATGTACCGGCACGGGTTTGGCGATTGCTTTCTACTCTCCTTTTTCCACAACCTGGAACGCGTCTATTCGATGCTGATCGATTGCGGCATTAAGCACAACACGAAGTCCGCCACCGCACCGATTGAAGATGTGATTGCCGACCTGAAACAATTGCTGAAGCCCGCCGCTGGCGGCAAGCCGGTGATTGATGTCCTGGTCGCGACGCATGAACACTGGGATCACATCGCGTTCTTTCATCCAACGAAGAGTCCCGATTTCTTTGTGGACTTTGAAATCGAACAGATTTGGCTCGCATGGACAGAGGATCCCGAGGATGACGAGGCCGTAACGATCAATTCTCGTCTGCGCGACGGCGCCGCGGCTCTGCAAGTCGCCGCGCTGCATCTGCAAGAAGCCGAGGCGGAGGAAGCGGCGCAATTCCACGGAATGAGTTTTGGGTCGGGAGTCGCGGCGGCCCGAGCGCAATTCAACGCATCGCTCAGCGACGTCTTGGGGTTTTACGGCGTCGCCGCGCCGAAAAGCAAGAGCGGCATTAAGTACAAGAATGGCAAGATCAGCGTGGAGACGGAAGTGGCGATGAGCCACATCATCGAGCTCGGCAAGAAGAAGGGCATCAAGTATCTGAACCCCGGCACCAAGGTCGACGCACGAAGACTCCCGTCCGGAGTCAATGTCTATGTGCTCGGGCCGCCGCGGAGCGGCTCGATCAATCAATCGAACCCGTCATCGGGAGCCGCCAAGGAGACTTACCTCAGTATCGACCAATCCGGGTTAACGAGCTTCATTGACGGCGTACTGCAATTGGGAGCATCCGCGAACAAGAAGAGTATGGCGAATACGGTTGAAGGACCGTTCGGTAAGGACACGGGAATCCCTGTCGAGAAAGCCAAACGCGACCCTTATTTCAAGCAGACGTATTTCGCGAAGGATGAAGCGTATCGTCAGATCGAGCACACATGGCTCGACGTGGCGAGCCAATTCTCTTTACAACTTGACGGGGCGATCAACAACACGAGCTTGGTCCTGGCCATCGAGTTGGAAGCTTCGGGCAAGGTGTTGTTGTTTCCGGGGGATGCTCAAGTCGGAAGCTGGTTGAGTTGGCACGATTACGAATGGAAGGTAAAACGCGGAAACCAGACGCAGACCATCACGGCTGAGGATCTGCTTCGAAATACGGTTCTCTACAAGGTGAGTCACCACTGTAGTCACAACGCGACCGTCAAAGAAAAGGGTTTGGAGATGATGACTCATCCGGAACTCGTCGCCATGATTCCGGAGAAAGAAAAGAGCTACAACGGGATTCTTTATCAACCGCTCGTTGATCGTCTTCAGCAACTCTGCAAAGGGCGCGTCTTGGTCTCTGCGGATGTCAATTATCCACCTGAAGAGCTGAAGAAAAAGCGCCCGGCCGAGCTCTCGACGGCAGAATGGAAATCGTTCAAGGCAGACCTGACTGTCGAGCCATTGTATCTTGAGTATACCGTTCGATGATGAGCCACAAGGGCGATCAATGTCGATCGAGCCTCCACATGCGAATGAGGTTTACAGGCGCGACGGTCGGATCGGTCGTGAAACTCGATCTCTAGTCGCCGGAAGAGGCCGGGATGCCACTAAAGATTGTTCGAAGTCCAGAGCCGACTCCTGAAGAATTGACCAAATCACTTTTTCTGGTTGGGGCGCGGACCTTCGCGGCAAGCGATCCGCCTTGGCAGCTAAAGATGATCGAGTTCCTGCGCCAAGCGGGGTTCGACGGGACCGTGTTTCTGCCGTTTCCAGATGACGAACTGTCGATTGCAAACGACGCTGATCGGATCGAGTGGCAATGCAAGCATCTCGCCCTGGCTGATGTGATTGCCGCCTGGTGCCCATACGATTCGACATCGCCCCACGAGATCACTACGGGCATCCAGCTTGGTGAATGGCTTCGTTCCGGCAAACTTCTCTACGGTCGGCCTGCCGAACCACCGAACGTCCGCTATCTCGATGTTCTCTACAGCGAGATCAACCAGGGACTGGATCCTCCGTTCAACGCACCATGCGAGTCGCTTGAGCAACTTGCCCAACAGTGTGTCGAGCGACTTGGAGATGGCGCGGAGCGTCGGGGGGGTGAGCGATCAGTGCCTCTATTTGTGTGGCGCTCGCCACAGTTCCAGGTTTGGTATCAGGATCTCGTTGCGGCCGGAAATCGCCTCGAAACTGCCGACCTGCTGTGGACGTTTCGAATTCCGCAGGCGAGCAACGTCGTCTTTTGTTTTTCGCTGCGTGCCAAGGTGTGGGTCACGGCGGAGAAGCGTTACAAGGATAACGAGTTCATCGTTTCACGTCCGGACATCTCCAGCGTCTGCGCTTACTTTCCAGACCCACAAAGCCATGAATTCCTCGACACGAAGATCTTGCTCAATCGGGAGTTTCGTTTACCGGGCCGGACGCCTGACGGCTTCTTGCGAGACCTGCCTAGCGGTTCGAGCTTCTGCCCTGATCAAGGCGCACTCGCCGTGGCTGTGAACGAACTCAAAGAAGAAATCGGAATCGAGATTGAGTCTGACCGGTTTCGTTATGTCACGGATCGGCAGTTGGCAGGAACGTTCGGTACACACAAGGCGTACCTCTTCGCCGTGGAATTGACCGGCGACGAGGTACAGCACCTAGAAGCTCTCGAACAGAGCGGCGCATCCGCTGGCATCGTCGGCGAAACGGAACAAACCTACGTTGAGGTCCGCACCATTCGACAGATCCTAAACCAAAAGCTCCTCGACCATGCCTGTATCGGTATGATCTTCCAGGCCTGCTTCGCTCATTGCGCATCTCCAGTCCAAGTGCGATTGATTTAAAGCTAATCAGTCGTCGACGGTCAGGTTGCGTATGGTCTGGCAACAATCACGATATCTACACTCGCAAAGCCGATTTCAGAGAGGAAGCGAAGCGCGGACACTCGCAGTTTCTTCTCACCGACATAACAATTATTTGAATCAACCCACCAAGCAGATGTTCTTGGAATCGACACGATGAGCACTCTCTTCATCAGTTATAGCACCAAAGACCGCGCGACCGCCGACATTGTCTACAAACAGCTCATCGACATGGGCTATGAGAAGCCATTTCGCGACGATCATCCTGACTCCGGCATCCCCGCTGGTTCGGACTGGGAGCAGGAGCTCTACCGTAAGTTACGACTTTGCAAAGCATTGATCGTGCTTTGCTCTAAGAATTGGATGGACTCGAAATGGTGTTTCGCCGAACTCGCTTATGCGAAAGCAATGGGCAAGGAGTTTTTCCCGATTCGGATTGATGACGCGAACAATGTTCCATCAGTCGTTGCTGAGCGACAGGCCATCAACCTCGAAGACGAGAATGTCTGGCAACGGCTCAGGAAGGGACTAGAGGATGCGAAGCTTGCTCCGCACGACGACTTTTTCTGGGATATCACCGAGTGCCCATATCCCGGATTGGAGCCGTTCACCGAAAACCATGCTGGAGTGTATTTTGGCCGCGATGAAGAGATTCAGGAACTTCGCGAAACGCTCAATCGAATGAGATCAGTCGGCCAGCCGCGTTTGCTTTACGTTGTTGGCGCATCAGGAAGCGGCAAGTCATCGTTGGTTCGAGCCGGATTGTTGCCACGGCTGAAAACCAAGGAGACTGGCCAATGGTGCTTGTTCCGGACGTTTCGCTGGAATGATTTGCGTGTCAGCGGCCGCACGTGGGCTGAGCAACTTGCCGTCGACCTTTGCGATGCTTGGCCCCTAGACGATCCGAAAAAGCCGGAATGGAGCGTGTTACGAGAACGGTACTCGATCTCGGGCGAGAACGCCGCCGCCGCTGCTGCTGACCGGTTCATCGACGACACCAAGAATCTCCTCGTCAGCTTAAAGCGGAGCAGTTCAACGCCGCTCTTCATTCTCGATCAGTTTGAGGAAGTGCTTGTCTCAACAGAAGGGGAACCCACAGGCCCATTTCTTGACTTCTTGGGCCGTGTGATGTCATCACCCCGTTCGCCGTGGCGCTGCGTCGCGACGGTTCGTTCCGATTTCTTGAACACGATTCAAACTCGCCCCGAACTGATTGCTTGGAAGCAACACACGGATGTCTATTCGCTCCCGCTGATGAATCCGGAGCGGTTCTACGATGTCATCCGTCGCCCGGCAGAAAAGGTCGGCATCACCTTCGAACCAGAAACACTGGTCGATCAAATCGTGAAAGACACGGGTGACAATGATGCTCTACCATTGCTTGCCTTCACTCTTCGGGAACTCTATGAGCAATACGGCGACGACAAACGATTCACCTTTGACGAGTATGCAAACAAGCTCGGTCGCTTGGAGGGTTGCCTTAAGCAAGTCGCTGATAAATTGCTGGCAGTGCAACTGGAGCTCACGGATTCCAAAGACGCACAGCGTGCATTGCAACTCACATTTTCAAATCACCTTGTTGACATCAACGAACAAGACAAGTTCGTCCGCCGCACCGCAGTATGGAGCGAAATCAAACCGGCGGCGCAACCGATCTTACGCACGTTCATCGCCCGACGACTGCTTACTTCACGGCTAAGAGACGAGAAGAACCCACAGTCGGAGCAGGTGGTTGAGGTGGCGCATGAAGCTTTATTTCGCAAATGGGACCGCCTCAAGGACTGGCTGGACGCGCGTCGTGACCTGCTCCGCTGGCGTCGTGATGTTCGCAGAGACCATCTCACGGATGGCGAACGATGGAGCGGGCTAACACGGTCGCAGTTGGCAGTTGCGCGAGACTGGCCGACGCGACGCCACGACGAATTGTTTCCACAGGAAATCGAGTGGATCAAATCTGCCAAGAGGAGAATCGGCTTTTTCTGGGCGGGGATTGGAACGGTCGCAGTGACCATACTTGGTATTGCGGCGATAGCTTGGTCTTCTTCTTTAGATGCGAAGGTGAAGAAGCAGGAAGCCGATTTGGCAATTAAACAAAAAGAGTTTGCCGAAAAACGCGAGAAAACTGAACGCACAGCAAAGGAAGCGGAAACGAAGAGAGCGGAAGAGGAAGAAGAACGCTCCAAGCACTTCACGAGAATGGTCTACTATTTCCGAGCTGCTGAACAGCGGCAGAAGGGTGAGTACGATCAGGCTCGCAAACACTTGGAAGAATTGGACGCCTTCGATGCAATAGATGGACGATTCTCTCTGTTTCGTAAATTGGCCTGGTGGGACTACTACCGCACAGCGCCGCCTCCGGTCTCATCTTTGTACGGAAACTTGAGCGACAACGACGATTTTGTTCTTGTCGGGGACTCTTTGAATCCGCTCTGGTTGACGGTCGATATCGATGAGCACACGGTGACCGCTGTGGGCTTGTTCTCCGGAAAATCAGCCAGGCAGTTTCGCGGGCATTCTTCAAAGATCACAGCAGTGCAATCGCTCCGGGACGGGAACCACTTCGCAACTGCGGACCTGGGGGGGCGAATTCTCTTGTGGGATGTCAGTTCGGATTCGATACAACGAGAATTCCAAATCCCAAAGCACAAAGACAAGCCGCTTCGCGGTGTTTGGCCCATTGCGCTCACCGATTGCGACGAGCCTCCGTTGCTGGCTGCTGCCGATCGTAGTGGTGACTTGCATCTTTGGGATAAGAACACCGGCGAGTATTTGGAGTCCGGCGCAGATCTCCATCGAAAAGCACTACTTCCTGAAGTTCCGGAACTGCTTCACGGAACCTTCGACCGAATCACACTAAATGGTAACGGGACCATCCTGGCTGCTGGACATGACGACGGAAACGTAAGCCTCTGGTCGGTTCGTCCGCTCAAGCTGCTGACTGAAGCAAAAGAACATAACAGCAAGATTCTTGCGTTGGTGTTCGAGGGCGAAAGCCTCGTCACCAAAGATAACGACGGTGGACTATTTGTTTGGAAAACAAAAAATGCCGCTGAGTTAACACCGGATGCAAGGGCAAATGCAGGCGTGACCATTCAATCGTCGTATATTCTGAGCCGTTCAGAGACTCGCTTGGCCCCAACAAAGATCGAGTCCTTTCCGACCCGCAAAAGTGAGCTTCCTGCTTCAGATCAACTGCTGCGTCTTGTGAAGCCGGAGTTGGCGACATCGTGGCGATTCGGCAGCCTTACAAGGCACTCCATCGATAGCGAACTGGTTGGTGCTCACACAACGCCGGACGGTCGCATGACCGTGACGGTTCGCAAAGTCATACCCGAATGGATGAAGACAAGCTGGAAATACGTTTTGGAAGATTTCAAGACGACGACATTGCTCAAGGAAACCCTTCGGCAAATCCTTGACCGTCCGAAAGACGTGCAAGCCATCGTGAGGCCACATGAATGGCTCGACAATTTGATTAACGACGAACGAGCGATTGACCTCGAAGACGCAGTGTCGAAACTAGTCGCGCGTGCAGACCAATTTGATCGCGGTTCAGTCATTGTCGATGTTTGGATGAACGACAACCGGGCTTTGCGATTAATTCCACCGACGCCGAGAGTTCATGCTTTATCTCGCGATGGCCGGTTAGCATTTCTCGCAGACTACGAGCCAAATCTGATCAGTGTCTATGACGTGGCAACGGAACGCAATGTGGCAGCACTCGCTGGTCATCGCGTGCGGATTTCCTCTCTCGCTATATCGCCCGACGGTAGCCATCTCGCATCGGGGTGCGATGCAGGTGACGTCATCCAGTGGGATATCGCGTCGGGAAAACAGCTAACTCGTCTGAGCCACCCTAACGCTAGCGTCAATTGCATTGCGTTTGCTCCTTCAGGCAACATGCTTGCGATCGGTTTCTCGGATGGGGAATTAAATGTCCTGGCAACGAAGGACTTCCGCGAAGTCATCGCCGAAAAGTTCGTCGGACATTCCATTACTTCACTGGTATTCTCCACGAATGAGTCTGGACTTGTCCTTGGGTCTTCGTCTGGCAGTGTTGGCTTTCGAAGTCTTGAGAACGGACAGGCGACTTCGTTTGTAGATGCCCATGAAGACCCAGTCCGGGCCATAAGTGCATCCGCGGGCGAGAGCCGTGTTCTGGCGGTATCGGCAGGCGAAGACGGATCGATTATTTCTTGGAACATCCAGCAATGGCCGGACCATAAGGAGTTCCCACCCAGCCATGGAGAAGTTACGGCTTTGGTCGCATCCGAGGATTTTCGGTCGTTGTTGTCGTTCGGTTGGAGCAACCAAGCTGGCAGCGAAGTCAATTTGTGGGACGCGCAACTCGGCCTGGTGCTCGCTGGTTATGGATTCCATGAAGGCAGAATCGACCGACTTGCCACGTCTGGCGATGGATTGACGATCTGGTCTGTCAGCAGCGGCCTCAGCAAATCGGAATCTAAGCTCGCTGATCTCCGAATCGCCAGTGAGTATCGGCGGTTCGAGCCAATGTTCTGGAAAGACCAACAACCGCTGAGTTCAAGTGCCATGTCACCTGAAGTTCTCGGAGAATGGCTGGCATTTCGAGGGCGCTCCAAGCAGGCAATTGAGCAGGGTGAATTGGCCCGTGTGAATGGAGGCCTGAACTTCCCCAGCATCTGGCTCGCGCAGTCCTATCTGCGAGAAGGCGACGAAGCGAAAGCCGAGGCGGAACTTCGTAGTGACGGTGTCGATAAGTGGGACCAGCATCAACAGCTTTACGCTAAGGCGTGGCTCAGCCGGTGGAATCGACTGCGACACCTCAAGCAACTTGAGACCCAACCCGAAACGGCCAAACTGCTCGTCGAGCGTGCTCAGTTGCGGTTTGAGCTTGCAGATTTGGCAGCCGCGATCACCGATCTAAATAGAGCCGTCGAACTAGAACCCCAAAACGCGAGCGTACGAATCGCACGTGCTCGCGGCTTTGAATCGTTTGGTCGAAGCACTGACGCTGACGATGATTACCGACGTGCATTAGATGATTGGACCGAAGCCGCACGGATCGATCCGTCGTTCGTGCCCGCGCTGACCTACCGTCATTCATACGAACTTCGAGATCGCGCAGAAGAACGGTTCAAGGCAAGAGATTTGGTCAACGCACTTGCCGATTTCGACGCGGCACTGAAATTTCAGCCGGATCACTTTGGTTGTCTGGGGCGTCGATCGAATATCTATGCAGCGATTGCGAAGTCCAAAGATCGAAAACGGGAGGCGAGCGAGGTCATTCGGCTGTTTAATCTCGCGATCAGTGACAACGAACGCATCATCAAGATTAATCCGCAGTCAGGTGGACGCGCACTCAAAGGTGGCGGAATAATGGTCAACAACGTGACTCCGGGGATTGTCGGAATGGCATACTATAACATCGCATGTTACCAGACATTGCTATCTGCTTTGCGAAACGATGCTGCCACGCAACTGGACGACATTAACAAGGCAGCAACTTCCCTTCGTAAGGCTATTGATAATGACTTTGCAAAGACTTTTGAGCACTCGACTTTCAAAGGCCTGTCCGTTCGCCAAGCGATCGAACAGGACGATGATTTACGGCTTCTTCGGACGAATCCTGAGTATCAAAAGTTGCTCTCTGAACTGAAGTAGAACATCCATTCTCGGAATACAGCATTGATGGACCGTAGCGTTCGAGCGTTTGGCAGTCACTCTCTGATCACCAAAAGAAGAAAACGAGAATCGCAAGCAAGAGATCAAGTGGCCTGCACCAAATTCTGTGCCAGGAGTTATGAAAGTTCGGGTTGGGTAACGCTGAACGGGCCGCGATCTCCGCCGGGGTGACGCATTACGATGATCATAGAAAGTTTCGTCGCGCTTTGGCCCCGACGAGCGTCGCACATTCACGCCGCCTATGGTAACCGTTCACAGCCTGGGACGAGTGCTGTTCGGGAATTGCTCTTTTCAGGGCGGTTGAAATCGGCGACATCATAAGGATGTCGCTGGAACTCATCACGGACGATCTGATTGCTCGGCAGCCGCCTGAGGCGCAGGCGATCATCCGCATTCTCCTGGCGAAGATCGCGGAGTTGGAAGCCCGGCTCAACCGGACGCCGCAGAATTCGTCGTTGCCGCCCAGCACGCAGCATCCGCATGCCAAGCCGGTGAAACCGCGGTCGAAATCGAAGCAGAAACGCGGCGGTCAACCGGGACATGCCAAGCACGAACGGCCGTTGATTCCCACCGACCAGTGCGACGATGTCGTCACTCTCAAGCCGACCGAATGTCGCCGGTGCGGCGCGAAACTTTCGGGCCGCGATCACGCACCGCTGCGCCATCAGGTCTGGGAACTGCCCGAGATCAAGCCGTTGGTCACCGAATACCAACAACATCGCCTGCGCTGTTCCGGCTGCGGCAACACGACGTGCGCCGCGCTCCCCGCCGGTGTGCCGCGCGGTCAATCGGGGCCGAAACTGATCGCGTTCGTCGCGCTGCTGATGGCCTGTTTCCGACAGAGCAAACGCCGCACGGCGCTGTTTGTCACGTCGATTTTGAACATCCCCTGCTGCCCCGCGCTGACCGTCAAGCAGCAGACGATCGCCACGCGGGCGCTCCAGCCGGCGTACGAGGAACTGGTCGCCGCGCTGCCGACACAGCCGCGGCTCAATGGCGATGAATCGCCGACGAAGGAAGGCCCGGTGAAAAGCTGGCTGTGGACGTTCGTCGCCAGCACCTTCACGGTGTTCGCCCTCCGCGGCAGCCGCGCCGCCACGACTATCCGCGAACTGTTGGGCGAGACCTTCACCGGCGTGATGGGCTGCGACCGGGCCAAGATGTACTGGCGATGCGGCCGCTTGCAATGGTGCTGGGCCCATCTGAAACGGGACTTTCAGGCCCTGATCGACAGCGACGATCACCAGGCCAAACGCCTGGGCCATGACCTGCTGCGACCCACCAAAGAACTCTTTCGGCACTGGTCGCGCTGTCGGGACGGGACGCTCACCCGTCGGGGCTTCGAGCGCCTGATGAGACCGATCCGCGACGAGATCGACGGCTTGCTGCTGCGCGGCGTCTTCAGCGCCAACCCACGACTCGTCGGCATGTGCCGCGAACTCTACGATCATCGCGACTGGCTCTGGACGTTCCTGGACATCGAAGGCGTGGAACCGACGAACAATGCGGCCGAGCGGTCGCTGCGGCACGCCGTGATCTGGCGCAAACTCTCGTTCGGCACGCAAAGCCCCGCCGGCAGCCGCTTCGTCGAGACATTGCTGACGACCATCGAAACCTGCCGACAGCAACAACGCCACGTGTTCGAGTTCGTCACCCAGACCGTCGAAGCCCACTTCCACCACCGCAACGCCCCCTCACTGCTCACCGACCCGTGAACGGTTACGCCTATGAACTCAATAAACGGGCGTTGGGGAGGAAAGTGGGGAGGATGTTGGTAATCCAACCCCAATGTGAATAGAATCGCGGTTGTGTTGATCATCGTTGCAAGTCGCAACAGGTGCGGGAGTAGCGACATAATATCAATGTAACTTCCCTTCGGATAAAACGCTCGGACACAGGTTCGAGTCCTAATCGGGGAGCTTTCTTTAACGGGTTGCAGATTACAACGCAACATCGTGCCGAATCGTAGTTTACGATACCTGCTGATGGTCAGCAGTGCGGTCAAAACGCTATGTGATTGTC